>NZ_JBHUQZ010000028.1:0-1223 GCF_042674205.1 Kribbella sp. NPDC056951 | reverse complement strand
GGGCGATGTAGCGTTTGAGGCAGCGGATGGTTTGGGTTTTGCTGCGGCCTTTGGTGGTGCTGCGGTGGGCGTAGTCGCGGGTGGTTGGGTGGTGGGCGAGTCTGACGATGGTGATGATGTAGAGGGCTCGGTTGGCTTGGCGGTCGCCGCCGCGGTTGAGTCGGTGGTGGTGGGTGCGGCCTGAGGATGCGGGGATCGGGTTGGTGCCGCAGAGTGCTGCGAAGGCGGCTTCGGTGTGGATGCGGTGGGGGTTGTCGCCGGCGGTGATGAGGAGTTGGGCGGCGGTTTCGGGGCCGACACCGAACTGGGCCAGCAGGCCGGGCGCGGTTTGGGTGACGAGGGTGGTGAGTTCGTGGGTGCTGGTGGCGATTTCGTCGTCGAGGTCGTGGATGCGGTGGGCGTAGCGGCGCAGGACGCGTTTGGCGGTTTGGGTGGGGTCGGCCAGGTTGGTGCCGGGGCGTAGTTTCGCGGCGGCGGCGACGAGTTTGGTGCCTTTGAGGCCGCGGAGCTGGGCGCGGAGTGGTTCTGGGGCGGTGATGAGGAGTTGCTGGAAGGCGTTCATCGCGGCGGTGCGGGCTTTGAGTGCTGAGGCCCGGGTGGTGTGGATCATCCGGAGTGCTTCGGCTGGGCCGGTGCGGGTTTTCGGGGTCCCGGTCGCGGTCCGGGCCAGCACTGCGCGGGCAGCGGCCTCGGCATCGATCGGGTCGGATTTGCCGCGGGTGCGGCGGGTTTTGCGGTCGGGCCGGTCGACCTCGACCAGGTCGATCCCTGCCGTGGTCAGGTGCCGGGCCAGGCCGGCGCCGTAGCTGCCGGTGCCCTCGATCCCGACCTGGCCGAGCTGGCCGTGGCCTTGGAGCCAGGCCAGGAGCTGGCGGTAGCCGGAGCCGGTCGCGGGGAACGTGGCATGGCCCAGGAACTGCCCGGTGGAAGTGATCGCGGCCACGGTATGGGTGTCTTTGTGTGTGTCGACACCACCGATGATCACACTGCGGTCGGTCGTGGCGGTGGTGTTCGTCTGCTGATCTGTCATCGTGGTTACTGCCGTCCTTCGCGTCTGAGCTGATAGGGCGGCACGCACCACCGGGCGGGCGGACAGCACAGTGACCAGGCGCGGCCAAGCTCCTATCAGGTCACGCTCCGTCCGGCCGGTGCGTGCGGCCCCTGACGAAGACGGATCCCATCAAAGACAGCGTCGTCAGTGCTCAAGCGAGTCATCCGCCAAG
>NZ_JBHUQZ010000027.1:0-1236 GCF_042674205.1 Kribbella sp. NPDC056951 | reverse complement strand
GTGTTGAACGTAAAGCAGCGGAGCTCTGTTGGGTAGACAGGTTTGTCCTCGCGAGACAACCAGCTACCTAAAGAGGCTCCGCTGCCTGTCCAGTCTGTCATTACCCGCACGATCACAGTGGCTGCGGGTGCTTTCGCGCCTGGTCATTTGGGCGAGTTGACCCAGCATGTTCCGTTCGAGATGGTTGACGAGGCACTGGCTGAGTGCGGTCGCGTTCAGGTCCGGGTGCGCGATCTGCCCGCCCGGGTCGTGGTCTATCTGATAGTGGCCGGGTGCCTGTTCCCCGACCTGGGCTATCGCCAGGTCTGGCACCGAATGGTCGCCGGTCTGCAGGGCGTGGCCGTCGCGGCACCGACCGCGGCTGCGTTGACCCATGCCCGGCGCCGGCTCGGCACCGGACCCTTGAAAGCATTGTTCGACCTGGTCCGTGGCCCGGCCGCTCCACTGGCCGCGGCAGGCATCCGATGGCGAGGGCTGCTGATCACCGCGATCGACGGCACCACTTTGAGCGTGCCCGACACCGATGCGAACCTGGCCGTGTTCACCAAACGAGCCAGCGGGAACAGCGGCTCCTACCCACACCTGCGCTTGCTGAGCGTGGTCTGCTGCGGCACACGCACCATCATCGACGCAGCCTTCGGGCCCTCCAGCACCGGTGAGACCAGCTACGCCCCACCCCTGCTGAGCCGTGCTCTGCGCGCCGGCATGATCGTGCTGGCAGACCGGGCCTTCGCCACCCAGGCCATCATCACCGCGATCACCGCCACCGGCGCGGAACTGCTGATCCGCTGCAAAACCAACCGCAAACTCCCCGTTCTGCACCGCCACCACGACGGGTCCTACCTGTCGATGTGGCACGGCACCCCGGTCCGCGTCATCACCGCCGAGATCACCATCGCGACCACCCACGGCAAACGCACCGGCAGCTACCGGCTCATCACCACCCTGCTCAACCCCCACACCCACCCCGCGTTCGACCTGGTCGAGCTCTACCACCAACGCTGGGAAATCGAGACCACCTACCTCGCGATCAAATCCACCGTCCTCGGCGGCCACGTCCTACGCGCCCGCACCCCCGACGGCATCACCCAAGAGGTCTACGCCCACCTGATCGCCTACCAGATCCTGCGCCACGCCATGACCGACGCCACCAACACCCAGCCCGGCACCGACCCCGACCGGGCCAGCTTCACCATCGCCCTCAACGCCGCCCGCGACCAACTCATCCAAGCCACC
>NZ_JBHUQZ010000026.1:0-1395 GCF_042674205.1 Kribbella sp. NPDC056951 | reverse complement strand
GTGTGTGACAAGCCCTCGGCCTATTAGTACCAGTCAGCTCCACACCTTACGATGCTTCCACTTCTGGCCTATCAACCCAGTGGTCTACTGGGGGCCTTACCCGGTTAACCCGGTGGGAGACCTCATCTTGAAGCGTGCTTCCCGCTTAGATGCTTTCAGCGGTTATCACTCCCGAACGTAGCCAACCAGCCGTGCTCCTGGCGGAACAACTGGCACACCAGAGGTTCGTCCACCCCGGTCCTCTCGTACTAGGGGCAGCCCTTCTCAAGTCTCCTGCGCGCGCAGCGGATAGGGACCGAACTGTCTCACGACGTTCTAAACCCAGCTCGCGTGCCGCTTTAATGGGCGAACAGCCCAACCCTTGGGACCTACTCCAGCCCCAGGATGCGACGAGCCGACATCGAGGTGCCAAACCATCCCGTCGATATGGACTCTTGGGGAAGATCAGCCTGTTATCCCCGGGGTACCTTTTATCCGTTGAGCGACGGTGCTCCCACATGCCACCGCCGGATCACTAGTTCCGACTTTCGTCCCTGCTCGACATGTCTGTCTCACAGTCAAGCTCCCTTGTGCACTTACACTCGACACCTGATTGCCAACCAGGCTGAGGGAACCTTTGAGCGCCTCCGTTACCTTTTAGGAGGCGACCGCCCCAGTCAAACTACCCACCAGGCACTGTCCCTGATCCGGATAACGGACCAAAGTTAGACAGCCAGAACAACCAGAGTGGTATTTCAACGATGACTCCACCCGAACTGGCGTCCGAGCTTCACAGTCTCCCACCTATCCTACACAAGTTGTACCGACCACCAATACCAAGTTGTAGTAAAGGTCCCGGGGTCTTTCCGTCCTGCTGCGCGTAACGAGCATCTTTACTCGTAATGCAATTTCGCCGAGTCCACGGTTGAGACAGCGCCCAAGTCGTTACGCCATTCGTGCAGGTCGGAACTTACCCGACAAGGAATTTCGCTACCTTAGGATGGTTATAGTTACCACCGCCGTTTACTGGCGCTTAAGTTCAAAGCTTCGCCGGCCGAAACCAGCTAACCTGTCCCCTTAACGTTCCAGCACCGGGCAGGCGTCAGTCCGTATACATCGAATTACTTCTTCGCACGGACCTGTGTTTTTAGTAAACAGTCGCTTGGGCCTGGTCTCTGCGGCCATCAACGCTTCGGCAGGAGAACTGCCTAACGTATCCGGCCCCCCTTCTCCCGAAGTTACGGGGGCATTTTGCCGAGTTCCTTAACCATGGTTCACTCGATCGCCTTGGTATTCTCTACCTGATCACCTGTGTCGGTTTGGGGTACGGGCGGCTCTAACACTCACTACGAAGTTTTTCTCGGCAGCATGGGATCATCCACTTCCCCTGAACGGGTCCGCCTCGGCTCTCAGGCT
>NZ_JBHUQZ010000024.1:0-1495 GCF_042674205.1 Kribbella sp. NPDC056951 | reverse complement strand
GTGAGATGTTGGGTTAAGTCCCGCAACGAGCGCAACCCTTGTTCTGTGTTGCCAGCATGCCCTTCGGGGTGATGGGGACTCACAGGAGACCGCCGGGGTCAACTCGGAGGAAGGTGGGGACGACGTCAAGTCATCATGCCCCTTATGTCTTGGGCTGCACACGTGCTACAATGGCCGGTACAAAGAGCTGCGATGCCGCGAGGCGGAGCGAATCTCAAAAAGCCGGTCTCAGTTCGGATTGGGGTCTGCAACTCGACCCCATGAAGTCGGAGTTGCTAGTAATCGCAGATCAGCATTGCTGCGGTGAATACGTTCCCGGGCCTTGTACACACCGCCCGTCACGTCACGAAAGTCGGTAACACCCGAAGCCGGTGGCCCAACCCCTTGTGGGAGGGAGCTGTCGAAGGTGGGACTGGCGATTGGGACGAAGTCGTAACAAGGTAGCCGTACCGGAAGGTGCGGCTGGATCACCTCCTTTCTAAGGAGCACAGCACCGATTGCAGGCAGATGTCCTGCACGGTCAGCTCATGGGTGGAACGTTGATTAGTTGGCGTGAGTGAACCTGATGGTTCTTCGAGTACTGCTTCGGCGTGGAAAGAAGGACACGGAGGGTGGCTCACGCTTGGCACGTTGTTGGGTATCTGAGGGTACGGCCGTAAGGTTTGTATCTTCGCGATGCCGGCCCCAGTGAACTTGATTCTTTGTGGATCAGGGTGATGGGTGGCTGGTCGTTGTTTGAGAACTACACAGTGGACGCGAGCATCTGTGGCCAAGTTTTTAAGGGCGCACGGTGGATGCCTTGGCACCAGGAACCGATGAAGGACGTGGGAGGCCACGATAGTCCCCGGGGAGCTGTCAACCAAGCTTTGATCCGGGGGTTTCCGAATGGGGAAACCCGGCAGTCGTCATGGGCTGTCACCCATGCCTGAACACATAGGGCATGTGGAGGGAACGAGGGGAAGTGAAACATCTCAGTACCCTCAGGAAGAGAAAACAACCGTGATTCCGGGAGTAGTGGCGAGCGAAACCGGATGAGGCCAAACCGTATGCGTGTGATACCCGGCAGGGGTTGCGCATGCGGGGTTGTGGGATCTCTCTTTCACAGTCTGCCGGCTGTGAGACGAGTCAGAAACCGTATGGATAGGCGAAGGACATGCGAAAGGTCCGGCGTAGAGGGTAAGACCCCCGTAGCTGAAACATTAACGGCTCGTTTGAGAGACACCCAAGTAGCACGGGGCCCGAGAAATCCCGTGTGAATCTGGCGGGACCACCCGCTAAGCCTAAATATTCCCTGGTGACCGATAGCGGATAGTACCGTGAGGGAATGGTGAAAAGTACCGCGGGAGCGGAGTGAAATAGTACCTGAAACCGTGTGCCTACAAGCCGTGGGAGCGTCGGACATGCAGCTTGCTGTGTGTCTCGTGACTGCGTGCCTTTTGAAGAATGAGCCTGCGAGTTTGCGGTGTGTAGCGAGGTTAACCCGTGTGGGGTAGCC
>NZ_JBHUQZ010000023.1:0-1511 GCF_042674205.1 Kribbella sp. NPDC056951 | reverse complement strand
CCCCAATGCCGCTTAGTTAGGGCTGTGGGGTGGTTGTCAACTGTCGAGGATGTGGATGGTGTGGGTGGTTTTGTAGGTGTTGCGGTCGGTGGTGGTGGTGGCGCGGTATTTGGATTTGGCGCGTTTGACGATGCGGGGGCTGGTGCGGGCGCGGCGGTTGGGTAGGAGGTTGTTGAGCACGGTGCGGCCGATCTTGCCGATGAGGTCGATGGTGGTGGCGGTGATGACGCCTGCGGCGTGGATGATCTGGTCGCGGGCGGTGTTGAGGGCGATGGTGAAGCTGCCGCGGTCGGGTGGGGTGCCGGGGTGGGTGAGGGTGGCGTCGGCGATGGCGATGCGTAGTGCCTGGTAGGCGGTCAGCAGGGCGTAGACCTCTTGGGTGATGCCGTCGGGGGTGCGGGCGCGGAGTACTCGTCCGTGCAGGGTGGTGGATTTCATTTCCAGGTAGGTGGTTTCGATCTCCCAGCGGTGGTGGTAGAGCTCGATCAGGTCGTGGGCTGGGTAGCGGTGGTGATCGGTCAGGGTGGTGAGCAGCCGGTAGCGGCCGATCCGGGTCGGTCCGTCGGTGCTGTGGCTGTGGATCTCGGCCTCGATCACCCGCAGGGTCAGGGCACCGACGCGGGTGAGCCAGGTGCCGTCGCTGCAGCGCTGGATCGGTTTCAGGCGCCGGTTGTTCTTGCAGCGGATGAGCAGGCCGGCGCCGGCGCCGGTGATGGCCTCGAACAGGTCGGTGACGGCGAAGTTGCGGTCGGCCAGCAACAGCATGCCCGGGCGCAGGCATCCGGTCAGCCGTGCCGCATACGTCGTCTCACCGGCATCACACGAGCCGAACACCACTCCGATGATGGTGCGGGTGCCGCACGCGACCACGGCCAGCAGCCGCAGGATCGGGTAGCCCGAGTCGCCGTGCGGGCCCGCGGGATGATGGCCGTAGACCGATACGTTCTTGCCGCCGTTCGGGATCGTCAGCGCGGTCCCGTCGATCGCGCACAACAACCAGCCCCGCCAGCGCGGCGCTCCGGCCGGTGGCCCGGCCAGCAGGTCGAACAACGCACGCAACGGCGCGACCCCGACCCGGCGACGAGCCTGCGACAACGCCGACGACGACGGGGCCGCCACGGCCGTGTCCAGCCCGTCCAGACCCGAGACCAGCCGGGCCCACACCTGCCCATAACCCATCTCGGAAAACAGCGCGGCCGCGAGCAGCAGATACACCACCACCCGCGACGGCAGATCACGCACCCGCGCCTGCACCCGCCGGTTCGAGGCCAGCACCTCATCAACCATCTCGAATGGCACGATCTGCGTCAGCTCACCCAAATGACCGGGCGCGAACCGGCCCGATGCCACCCGAACCACACGCGTAATGACAGACTGAACCACCAGCGGAACTCCTGATATAGCGATGTCTTGCGAGGACAATCGCTTCCTACCGGGAGTTCCGCTGCTTCACGTCCACCGACACCCCACTTGACACCAAAACCCACCAGCTAACTAAGCGGCATTGGGGT
>NZ_JBHUQZ010000022.1:0-84954 GCF_042674205.1 Kribbella sp. NPDC056951 | reverse complement strand
CCACCACCGACCGCAACACCTACAAAACCACCCACACCATCCACATCCTCGACAGTTGACAACCACCCCACAGCCCTAACTAAGCGGCATTGGGGTTCACCCACCAAACGGGGCTCTTGTGCTTGATGTGTGGGTTGGGTACGGCGGGCGGTGGCTGAGGTTCGCTGCCATGCGGCCGGGGTGTGCGGCGCTGGTTGTTCGCCGCTGCGGCAGACAGGTATGTTCCACACACCTCGCGCAAAGGGGCGGCGGTTCGGGCGGGCTCACCTGTCGGACCGCGGTGGGAGGTGGAGCGCGGTGCATCTTGTGCCGGACAGGCCCAATATGCGCCCCGCACTGCAGATTTCGGGAACGAACGGGTGCGGGTAAAGGTTCGCGGATGGGTGACTGCCGCACGGGGCTGGCAGTCGGCATCCGTGCAACAGCAGAAACCACCGCGATGGGTTGGCTGACAGACTGCCTCGTCCCTCGGCAGCAACCCAAGCCCGTCAGCCCCAGGTAACGCGCACCTCTGACCGCCGACCTCGCCAATCGGCCCAGCCATAGGCCGGCGCCCGCCACACCTCCTCTGTAAGCCGGCCGCAGCGGCGAGCAACCAGCGCCGTAGGTTCCCGGCCGCACCCGAGTGAAACCCCAGCCCTGCCGTACCCCACAAGACGGAGTCAGCCGCACTCACACGCCTTGGCGGGCGACCTGTGGGCAAGTTGAGCGAGCAACGAGCCCACACCAACAGCCCACACATCCCTTACAAATAAGGCCTTCTGAGCTCGAAAACTGTCGGTGGAGGTGTCTAAGCTTTGAGTATGGAGATCTTGGCGATGCCCCCGGTGTACACCCAGAGCAGCAGCGAACTGCTGACCGCTCTGGACACCGTGCAGACCGCCAAAGCCCTGCTCAAAACCTACGAACTCCAGATCCTCGGCCGCCTCGACGAAATGGGCACCGCAAGCGAACTCGGCGCCCGCGACACCGTCGAACTGGTCTCCGAACGCTACCGCCTCGACCGCGCCGACGTCCGCAAAGACCTCACCTTCACCACTGCACTGCGCAAGTACCCGGTCGTGGCGGCCGCGCTACCAGATCCCGCCGATCCGTCGAAGCCGTCGGCCGTGTCTCCTGAGCTGGCCAAGATCATCGTCGGGACACTGGAAAAGGCCCCCGCGTCCGTCCCGGTCGAGACCCTGACCGTCGCCGAAGAACAAATGATCGAAGCCGCGCGCGTCTCCAACCCCCGCCAGCTCAGCGAGTTCGGCCAGACGGTGCTCACGAGACTGGACACCGACGGCCCGGAGCCGGCCGAGGACGAAGCGATCGCGAAAGAGTACCTGCGGCTCCGGCAGACCGAAGGCGGCGTCAAGTTCCACGGATTCCTGGCCGGTGCCAGCGGCGAACAATTCAAGACTCAGATGCACCAGCTGTCCAAGCCACACAAGACGATCGACGGCGAACCAGACCCGCGCACTCTCGACCAGCGACAGGCCGACGCCCTGAAGGCGACCATGGACGCCGCCGCCGGCAACCGCGACTACCCAGGCGTCCCGCACCTGACCGTCACCATCGACTTCAACGACCTCAAAGCCGCCACCCTCGCCGCTGCTCCGGTCGCCCTCGGCGGCAGCACCGGTACGACGAGCGGCGCGGTAGGCGAACTCGTCTTCGGCAACAACCTCTCGGCCGGTGCGGTGCGCCTCCTCGCCTGTGACGCAGCCGTCCTGCCCATCGTCCTAGGCGGCGACTCCCAACCCCTCGACGTCGGCACCGAACAACGCTTCGTCAACCGCTACATCCGCCGAGCCCTCAACAAACGCGACAAAGGCTGCGTCATCTGCAAAGCCCCACCTTGGATGTGCCACGCCCACCACATCATCCACTGGGCTGAGGGAGGACCCACCAGCCTCCAAAACCTCGCGTTGCTGTGTGCGGCCCACCACCGCGCCGTCCACAACGGCCAATGGGCCATCTCGATCACTACAGCCGGCGTCCAGGTCACCCGCCCCTCCTGGGCCGATCCACCACCGATGACGGACCGCGACACGCTCGCGGCCCTGATCGGCTGGGTCACCCCTGCCCCCACCAGCAGCGCGAGTGCAAGCAGCGCCGATGCTGGTCTGGTCGGCGCTGGTCGGGTCGCTCCGAGCACCACGCCGACTCACGAGCAGCCCGGTCGGCTGCCGGCAGCCAGCACTCTTCCCAACCCGGCACTGGCTGCTATCCGTGAGGCGCTCAAGGCCCGATTGACCTCCCTGGTCCCCGACCAGACCGATCCCTGGTCCACCAACGCCGCCCCAACAGCCGGACCGTAAGAACCACCAGCCTCTTTCCACCAACACCACCGCGGCAGCCGGCCCCAGGCCGGCCCGCGGACCTCCCCATGCCCAACCCAGCCACCCGCCACCCGCCATGACCATGACCATGACCAGCAACCGCAACCCGTCAGCCCCGAGTATGTCGATGTGGTTGCTCTCAGCAACCATCACGGGCGGTGCCGGGAGGCGTTGGCGGCTGACGCCTTCGAACCTGCGCTGCTGGTCAATGCGAGAGGCGGTGACCCCGGTCGTTGCCGGTGTCACCGCCTCTGGTGAACTGCTGTTGGTCGCCGGGATCAGCCGGTGGGTGAGCTCGGCGGGGTGGAAGGCGCGGTCGACGGTGTCCCTGAGGGGTTCGCGCTCGGGGTCGGAGTCGGTGCGGCGCCTGCGGCGGCGGCTCGATCGACTGCGGCCTTCATCTTGTCGATCTCTCGCGCGTAGCCGGCCAGGTCACCAGCCTTCAAGGCAGTTTGCGCGGCGGTGTAGGCCGCCTGTGCCTCGGTGAGGGCTTCCTTGATCGTCTGGTTCGCGGGCGGCTGGTTCGTCGGCGGCTTCGGGTCCTCGCCGGTGTCGACGGTGGTGTCGAAGACCTTGGTCAGCGCCTCCTGCAATGTCGAACCGTAGGCGACCCGATCACCGAAGGAGACCAGGACGTAGCGCAGCACCGGATAGCTACCGGCTCCACCGGTCCGGACCGAGTAGACGGGCTGCACGTAGAGCAGACCACCACCCAACGGAAGGGTGAGCAGGTTGCCGAACTGTGCTTTCGTCCCGCTGGACGGCTGGTTGATCGGGAGGAGCGCCGATCTGATCCCGTCGTCGGTCTGGAACTTGGTGTACACCTGCCCGGGCCCGGGGATCTGCACGTTGCCGGGCAATCGGAGGATCCGGAACTTGCCGTAGTCCTTCGAGGTCGCCTCGGCATCGACCGCCATGAACGCGGTGAGGTTCTCCCGCTCCGCGTTCGGCACGTAGACCGAGGTCAGCGAGAACTTGGGGTCCGTCTGACCGGGCATCCGCAGTGAGAGATAGAACGGAGGCTGATTGTTTTGCACCGACGAATCCGTGTTCGCCGTGACCGCCGCGGTCGGGTCGGCCGGCACGCGCCACAGGTCGCTGTTCTGGTACCAGGTGGTCGAGTCCGTCACGTGGTACTTGGCCAGCAGGTCGCGCTGGACCTTGAACATGTCCTCCGGGTAGCGCAGGTGCGACATCAGGTCCGGCGAGATGTCCGAGCGCGGCTTGACGGTGTTCGGGAAGGCCTTCATCCAGGTCTTCAGCACCGGGTCGCTCTCGTCCCACGCGTACAGCTCGACCGAGCCGTCGTAGGCGTTCACGACCGCCTTGACCGAGTTGCGGATGTAGTTGATCTCCTCGCTCGGCTGCTGCGCGATCGTGCCGCGGCCCGTGGTGGTGTCCCGGGTGCTGTCGTCCAGGGCGACCTTCTGCGCGTAGGGGTAGTTCGCCGAGGTGGTGTAGCCGTCGACGATCCAGACGACCTGTCCGTCGACGATCGCCGGGTACGGGTCACCGTCCGGTGTCAGCCACGGCGCCGCCTTCTCGACCCGCTCGCGCGGGGTGCGGTCATAGAGGATCTTCGAGTCCGAGTTCACCCGGCTGGACAGCAGCAGGTTGGCGTCGCGGAACTTGGTGGCGTAGAGCAACCGGTTCCCGAAGCTGCCGATCCCGACGCCGCCCTTGCCGTCGTAGGTGTTCAGCGTCGGGTTACCGCCGGTCGTCCCCTCCGGGGTGTCCAGCTCGACGGCCTGGCCGCCCTTCGGGCCACCGACGATCGAGTAGTCCGGGGACTTCTCGCCGAAGTAGATGCGGGGTTCGTAGTCCCCGAGTTGTCCGGTCGGCGGCAGGTCCTTCTCCGTCCAGACCGGCGTACCGTCCGCGGCGCGCTGGTTGCCGTTCGCGGCGACCACCCCGTAGCCGTGGGTGTAGACGGTGTGGTCGTTGTTCCAGTTGCGCTGGCCGGCCGGCAGCTTGTCGATCTGCACCTCGCGGACCGCGATCACGGTGTCGGCGGTCTTGTTGCCGATCTTGTAGCGGTCGACGTCCAGATCGGTCGGGAACGAGTAGAAGCCACGCACCTGCTGCAACTGCTCGAAGGTCGGGCCGACGACACTGGGGTCGATCAGCCGGATACCGGGCAGCACCTCGGCGTCCTGGGCCAGCTCCGAGGGCGTGGCCGTCGTCTTCGCCTTGTAGTCGATGACTTCGGTGCCCTGCAGCCCGTAGGCCTGCCGGGTCGCCGCGATGTTCTTGTCGATGTACGGCGCTTCCTTCACGGGCTCGCTCGGGCGGACGCGCAACTGCTGCAGCGCGGCCGGCCAGAGAGCGCCGAGGAGGATCGCCGACAGGATCAGCACCACCGTGCCCACGCCGGGCAGCAACCAGGTCCGCCGGACCACGTTCGCGAAGAACAGCACGGCACACAGCACGGCTATGACAGCCAAGATCTCCTTGCTGGGCAGGACGGCGTTGTCGCCGGTATAGGAGATACCGGTGAACAACCGTGCCTTGCCGGTGGTGAGGCCGTAGCGGTCGAGCCAGTAGCTGAATGCCTTCAGCAGGACGAGCAGACCCAGCAGCACCGAGAACTGCACCTGCGCCGCGCCCGAAGCCTTCTGCCCCTTGGCCGACGGGCGGAAGCCGCCGTACAGGTAGTGGGTGATGATCGCGGCGACCAGCGACAGCAGCACGATCGAGTAGCCGAAGCCGAGCAGCACGCGCAGCCACGGGTAGTCGAAGACGAAGAACGCGATGTCCTTGTTGAAGTGCTGGTCGGTGACACCGAACGGCGTCCGGTTCCGCCAGGCGAGGAAGACCTTCCACTCACCCGACGCGGCCGAACCGCCGAAGATCAGCATCAGTACGGCGACCACGCCGATCGCGATCTTGCCGCGCTGCTGGAGCAGATCGCCGTACCGCTCGAAGCCTGGGCTCGGCGATGGTGCGAGTGCCACCCGCGGCCGGGTCCGGAAGGCCACCACGACGTTCGCCACGACCGCGGCGGCCATCACCAGGCCGACCACGACGAACAGCAGCACTCGGGTGCCCAGGACGGTGCTGAACACCGAGCCGAGGTCGACCGAGCGGTACCAGAGACGCTGCGTCCAGACGTCGGTGAAGACGCTGAACAGGATCAGCAGCACGATCAGGGTCGCGATCGTCGGCAGCAACGCCCGTGGGCGTCGCCCGGGATTTCGATCCGCCCGACGCGGCTCGTCCGGCATGTCGTAGACGCCGTCACTCATGGTCGGTTCTCCTCGTCGTCACTGCTGCCGTCGACCCCAGGACCCGCGCCCGGCAGCTCGCCGGTCGAGGGTTCGAATGTCAATGACAGTACTTCGCACAGCGTGGGGACCAAGTCGGTGCCGGTGAGTACGGCGCTGTCCTCGTCGTGGGAGCGCAGCCGGACGGCGCCGAAGCGGTCGCCCTCACGCAGGACGGCCGCGACCATCCGGACTTCGTGGCGGCGTGGATCACTGCCCGCCATCCGGGCGAGCTCGGCGTCGGTCTCGGTGGCGGACAGACCCGCCTCGGCCGCGGCGGGGAGAACGATTCGCTCGATGGCGAGAGCGCAACCGCTGACACCGTCGGGCCACTCGATCCGGGCCAGCGCGTCGGCCAGGTGCTCGTCCTCGAGCACACCGGGCAGCTCGCCCTGGGCGACCGGGGTGAGCGGCTGGGACAGGTCGTCGGCCCCGAGCTCGGCGGCCAACTGGGGCTCGGCCCGCAGCAGATCGTCAGTGGGGACCAGCGCGAACAATTGCGCGGGCTGGTCCCAGCCCGCGCTGCTCACGTGCTTCTCGATCTCTATCACCGCTCGGCTGAGCGCGTCAGGAGGCAGGATGCCTACGGATTCCATACCGCCAGATCTCTCCTTCGGCCGGCAGATTCTTCTCGATGACTCAGGGCGTACATCCGGGAACGTCACCCTTCCCACTGCTGACCGCCTGCAGTCCGGCGATCGCGTCGTCCAGGGTGCTGATCTTCACCAGCTGAATGCCCTTCACGCCGGCATGCAGCGCGGCCGCACAGTTCTGGGCCGGCACCAGGAACACCGTGGCGCCGTCCTCCTTGGCGCCGGCGATCTTCTGCTGGATACCGCCGATGGCGCCGACCTGGCCGAGCGCGTCGATCGTGCCGGTACCGGCGACGTGCTTGCCGGCCAGCAGCGGACCGGGGGTCAGCTTGTCGTAGATGGCCAGGGCGAAGGCCGTCCCGGCGCTCGGGCCGCCGATGTCCTGCCCGAGATTGACCGTCACCTTGACCTGGGAGTCGACCCCGATCGTGATGCCGACCATCGGGCGGGTCTCCTCGCCGGGGGTGCCCGCGGTCTTCAGCTCGACCGTCTGCTCCTTCTTGTCCCGGCGGATCAGGAACGTGACAGTGTCGCCGACCTTGTGCTTGCGGACAGCGTCGCCGACCTGCGGGATCTGGGTCATCGGCTGACCGTCGACCTTCAGGACGACATCACCGGGCTTCAGCTTGCCGTCGGCGGGAGATCCCTTCGACACCGTCGCGACCTTCGTGTGGAAGGGGACCTTCGCGGCCTGCAACGCGGCCGCGACCGCGCTGTCCTGCGAGCCGGTCATCTCCGCGGTGTTCTGCTCCTCGACCTCGTCGGCGCTCTGGTCCGGCGGGTAGATGATGTCGCGCGGGAACAGGTCGTGGTGCGGGTCGAGCCAGTTCCGCATCGCCTGCGGAAGGGTCAACTCACGGTCCGGCGAGGTGACCGAGACCGTGGTCAGGTCGAGCTGGCCGGTGGTCGGGAAGGTGTCGTAGCCGGTGATCTCGATGACCGGCTTGTTCTTCGACGTCCCGAGGGTGTCCTTGACCGGCCCCGGGCTGAACGAGACGAACGGCACCGGGAACGCGGTGAGCAGTCCGAGCGAGAGGACGAGCACGACGATCGAAGTGACCAATGTGGCGGTACGACGTGTCACGAACCCTGCCCTGCGGTCTTGGTGGAATCCAACGTCTCGGCCGAACCGAGCTTCTTGCCGGCTTGCCCCGCTACCGAACCCAACGACCGGGCCCCGGTGACCGTCCCCGCCGTGTCCGAAGCGTTGCGTGACGCACGCCGGCTGGTCAGCCGGGACTTGAGCGGGCGGCGGCGCGGGGTCGCCTCGGGGCCGGGAGCAGCCAGGGCGTCGCTGAAGCGGCGGAAGTCCTCGACCGAGGCGAAGGCACCGGCCGACCGGCGCGGACCACGGTTTCGGCCACGCCACGCGGCCCAGCACATGGCCAGGACTGTGGCGGCCAGCGGGAACACCAGCCACGCCAAAACCTTCATCCGGCCACCTTCATGCGCCCAGCGTACGGGTCAGTGTGCGCCGACCCACTCGCTGGCACCGTCGGCGAAGTGCTGGTGTTTCCAAATCGGGACCTCGGACTTGAGATCGTCGATCAACTGCCGGCACGCGGCGAACGCGACCTCTCGATGCGAAGCGGCGACGGCAACTATCACCGCGGCGTCCCCGATCTTCAGGTCACCGATCCGATGAACGGCCGCCAGAGCTGTCACCGCCGGGTCTGCGCAGATCCGCTCGGCCACCAAGCGCAGGTGCTTCAGTGCGTCCGGATGGGCCTCGTAGCTCAGCCGATCGACCGGTTTGGCCTGGTCGTGGTTGCGCACGGTCCCGACGAAAAGAGCCGTCCCGCCCGCTGTGGGGTCGGACACAGCGGCCAGCACCTCGTCGCTGGACAGCGCATCCGCACGGATGTCCAGCAGCCTGATCGCGTCGCTCATGTCCCTATTCTCCCTTGGTACTCCAGCGCCGAACAGCACACCCCCGTTCGCCGGGGGCGGAACCGACCGGATGAACCAGTACGTTGGAGTTGTACGCCGTACCCGCACAGGAAGGCCACTCCGATGAGCGACGAACCGGACAACCCGTTCAAGGGAACTCCGTTCGAGGCCATGTTCCAGCAGTTCTCCGGTGCGGCCGGCGCGGGTGGCACGCCGGACCTGAACGCGATCTTCGCGCAGGTCCAGCAGCTGCTGAGCGGTTCGACCGACGGCAGGCCGGTGAACTGGGACCTGGCCAAGGACATCGCCCGCAAGACGGTGTCAGCAGCCGGTGACCGGTCGATCACCGCGACCGACTCCGACCGGGTCGCCGACGCCGTCCGGCTGGCCGAGCACTGGCTGGACGAGGCCACCACGCTCCCCGAGGTCTCCACGACGTCCGCGGCCTGGAGCCGCGCCGAGTGGGTCGAGAACACGCTGCCCGTGTGGCAGACGGTCGTCGACCCGGTCGCTGAGCACGTCGCCGGCGCGATGGGCGGCGCCTTGCCTGCGGAGGCCCAGCAGCTCGCGGGGCCGATGGCGGGGATGCTGCGCCAGCTCGGTGGGTCGATCTTCGGTGCCCAGGTCGGTCAGGCGCTCGGTGAGCTGGCCGGTGAAGTGGTGAGCTCGTCGGACATCGGCCTGCCGCTCGGACCGACGGGTCAGGCTGTTCTGCTGCCGGACAACATCGTGAAGTTCGCCGAGGGGTTGGAGCTGGCGGACGAGGACGTCCGGCTCTACCTCGCACTGCGTGAGGTCGCGCACCAGCGGTTGTTCGCCGGTGTGCCGTGGCTGCGACAGCACCTGTTCGCTGCCGTCGCCGACTACGCGGCCGGTATCGAGGTCGACCGCGGCAAGATCGAGCGCGCGATGGCCGATATCGACCCGCAGAACCCGGAAGCCATGCAGGAGGCACTCGCCGGTGGGCTGTTCGAGCCCGAGGACTCCGAGCAGCAGAAGGCGGCACTCGCCCGGCTGGAGACCGCGCTCGCACTCGTCGAGGGCTGGGTGGACGACGTCGTACGGCAGGCAACCAAGGATCGGATGCCGGCCGCCATCCAACTAGCCGAGACCGTACGTCGCCGTCGCGCGGCCGGTGGTCCCGCCGAGCAGACGTTCGCCACCCTGGTTGGACTGCAACTGCGTCCCCGCCGTCTCCGCGACGCCGCCAACCTCTGGGCCGCCGTCCGCGATGCCCGAGGCATCGACGGCCGCGACAACCTCTGGTCCCACCCCGACCTCCTCCCCAGCACCTCAGACCTCGACGACCCCATCGGCTTCGCCCAGCACGCCGGCGAACTCTCGGACATCGACATCACCGACTTCCTCGACAACCCCCCAACCGACGAGGGCACCGACCCCAAGTAACCGCCACACGCGGTTGAGGGCGCGGACCCGGCTCCCTCAACCGGGGGTGGGGTGGCGGCCCATCCGACCCACCACGCTTTCCGGGGTGGGGCGGCGGCCCGTCCGACCCCACCACGCTCTGTGCAGTGGGGTGGTTGGGATGCTGGGTGGGTGTTGGTTGCGGATGCGGTTGGGGTTTTGACGGGGTGGGATGCGCCGGATGGGGAGCAGGAGGGGTTGCGGGAGCATTACCTGCGGCATCTCGAGGCGCACGCGGACGGGATGTGGCGGGAGTGCCGGCCAGAGCATGTGACGGCTAGTGCGTTGGTGGTTGATGGGGCGGGCGAGCGGGTGTTGCTGACGTTGCATCGGACGATCGGGCTTTGGTTGCAGCTGGGTGGGCATTGCGAGCGGGGGGACTCGACGCTGGTGGGGGCTGCTTTGCGCGAGGCCGCCGAGGAGTCGGGGTTGGGTGGGCTCTCGATCGATAGCCGTCCGCTGCTGTTGTCACGGCACGAGATTCTGGCGGGCGGGTGTGCGGGCGCGTTCCACCTGGACGTGCAGTTCCTGGTGACGGCGGCTGGTGGGACTGAGTACGTCGTCAGCGAGGAGTCGCACGATCTGGCGTGGTTCGCGATGGACGCGCTGCCGGATGGAGTGGACCAGACCGTCAGGAACCTGGTCCGCACCGCCCAGCAGCGCATCGCTTGACCGTTTAGGCCGGGACGTCGACCTCGGCGGTGATCAGGCCCAGGCGCATCGCGGTCATGATGGCGGCGGCTCGGTTGGTCGCGCCGAGCTTGTCGTAGACGCGCGAGACGTAGGTCTTCGCCGTTGAGACGCTGACGAACATGCCTGCGGCGATCGCGGGCACCGAACGGCCGGTGGCGAGTTGGGCGAGGACTTCAAACTCACGCGGGCTGAGCGCGAGGCCTGCCACCGCTGGCATACCGACGTGGCCGGCCTGGGTGCGGCGAGCCAGGGCGTGTGCCAGGCCGGTGGCGGTGAAGGACGCGGCGGCTACGGCCGCGTGGCGGATCGCTCCGAGGACCTCGGCGGTCGGGGCGGTCTTGTGAACGAAGGCCGAGACGCCGGTTTCCAGCGCCCGGAACAGGACGTCGTCCTCGGCCTGGGCCGTGAGCACGACGATGCCGAGCTCGGCATGCCGGTCCCGGAGTTCACGGGCGAGCCGGAATCCGTCCGCGTCGGGCAGTGCGACATCGAGTACGACGACGTCCGGGCGAGCGGATGCGACCAGCGCGGGCGCCTCAGCCGCCAGAGCGCATCCGCCCACGATCGTGATGTCGTCGTCCGCGTCGGCGAGCCCGATCAGCCCGTACCTCGTTAGCGTGTGGCCGTCGATGACGACGACCGTGATTGGGTTGTGCATAGCCGGTCCCCCCGGATTCTCTCCCCCGTGGCCCCCAGTCGGAGAACAACGTGTTGTCACGTTCTGTAAGGGTGATCGGGGACTCGCCGAGTTCCGTTACGCAATTTTCGTCGGTGCTTTTCACCCAGTTGGTTGAACGCTTGGTAATCAAATTCCCCGAAAGCACTTATTGATATCACGCTACGTAATAATCAGGCGGTCGGGACGGCGGCACTCAGCAGTACGGCGACGAGCGCGCCGGCGAGCATGAACGGGCCGAAGCTCACGGAGTGTCGCAGGGTGATCCGGCGGGCGGCGAGCAGCGCGAGGCAGACAACCGCCATCAGGACGAACCCGAGCGCCGCCCCGGCGAAGACGGCCGGCCAGCCCAGCCAACCGAGGGCGATCCCGATACCGCCGGCGAGCTTCACATCGCCACCTCCGAGCTGGCCGCGACCGACCAGCGCGAGGATCAGATACGCCGTACCGAGGACCAGCCCGCCGAAGATTGCCCGAAGCAACAAATCGGCCCGGTCGCTGAGCAGCGCGGCCGCGCCGAACAGCACGATCAGGCCTGGGTAGAGCGGGACGGTCAACCGGTTGGGCAAGCGCTGGACGGAGAGGTCGACAGCCGCCAGCGCCACCCCGATCACGCCGATGAAGACGAAGGCGGGCGCAACCGGCGAGCCCGCGAAGCGCCAGGCCAACAGACCGGCCACCGCTGCGGTCACGAACTCGAGGACGAGCGGAACGCCGTACGACGCATGACAGCGCGGGCAGCGAAAGATGGCGCTGACGCCGGTCGCACAACGCAGGCACGTGGTGCGGGGCGGCTCGCCGGACGGCACGGACAGCCGGAACACGGTCGTCCGAAGCACCGCGGCCGACAAGAAGCCGACCACGGCGCCGGCAACCACCCACCCAGCGAGGCCACTCCCCGCGGGGCCGGTCGAGATCAGCGTGTTCATGCTGGCCAAGGTAGGTCGGCTGACTGCTCCGTGGAATGACGCCGGCGGAGGTCTGCCCGACTGGCGGGCGGGTGTCCTCCACCCGGACGACAGGGCCATCCGGGTGGAGGACAAGGCATGTCGGCTGTCGGTCGGTCGGGTGCCGGACGACGCGGGCCGGAGTCGGCCGGTCGGGCGGGCGATCGTGACCGGTTGACCGATCCCGCGACACCGCGGCGATCGGGCACGGTTCCGGTACCGGATGGCACCGAGCCGGCCGGACCAGATCGGTGGGACTCGTAGCCCGCCACTCAAGGAGGAGTTCCCATGCGAAAGAACCTGACCGCCTTCGTGCGGACCTACGCCAGCCGCCTGCGTCGCGACGAGCGCGGTGCGTCGATGGTCGAGTACGGCCTGCTGGTCGCTCTGATCGCTGTCATCGTGGCCGCCGCGGCGGGCCCGCTGGGTACGGCGATCGCCGGCCTGTTCACCACCGTCGCCGGCAGCCTCTGACGGGTCGTTCCACTCAGATCAGGTGGGTGACGCGGCCCGGCCCACCGGCCGGGCCGCCACTGTTTCGAGGAGCACCGATGCGCACTCTCACCAGGTTCGTCAAAGAAATGCTCCGGTACGACGAGCGCGGGGCCTCGATGGTCGAGTACGGCCTGCTGCTGATGCTGATCGCGGTGGTCGTCGCTCCGGCGCTGGTCGTCTTCGGACCCCAGGTCGCCGCGTTGTACACAGCCGTCATCGGCGCGTTCTGAAGTCCCCAGGACTCATTCACCAGGAGAACCCATGTTTGCCAGAGTCCGCGAGGACCGGGGCGCGACCGCGGTCGAGTTCGCGTTGCTGCTGCCGATGCTGCTGCTGATCGTGATGGGCATCGTCGACTTCGGCCGGATGCTCAACGCACAGCAGACCCTGACTCAGGCCGCCCGGGAGGGCGCCCGGCTGGTGGCACTCGGGCAGCCGAACGTCTCGAGCCGGACGCAGGCCGCCGCGACCGGGCTCAGTCCGGTCGGTGTGGCGATCTCGTCGAGTTGCCCGACGGGAGCCGGACCAGCCAGCAACGGTTCGGTTCAGACCAGCTACAGCTTCCAGTTCACACCAGGGCTCGGTTATCTCGTCAGCTTCTTCGGTGGCAGCGGCATGAGCGGCCAGGTCACCTTGACGGCCCAGGGGGTCATGCCATGCGAAACATGAACATGATGCGACGGCTCGGCCGCCCGATGCTGCGGCTGCTCGGTTCCGACGACCGGGGCGCGTTCGGTGTCCTGGTCGCCTCGCTGCTGGGCACCGGGGTGCTGCTGGGGATGGGTGCCCTCGTCATCGACGTCGGCACGCTGTACCAGGAGCGCGCCGAGCTGCAGAACGGCGCCGACGCCGGCTCGCTCGCAGTCGCCAAGAGCTGCGTCGTCGGTCCTTCGTGTACGCCGGGAACCGCGGGCACCTACGCGAATCTGAACGCCAAGGACGGCGTTTCCGCCGTGACCCTGGTGTGCGGCCGCGACCTCAAAGGCGGCCTGCCGGGTTGCCCGGGATCGTCGGGGACGATCCTCGACTGCCCGACCGCTCCAGCGTCGGGTACGAACTATGTCGACGTACACACTGCGACCCGGACAACCGGCGGGTCGTCGTTGCTGCCGCCGGTGTTCTCGCGGGCGATCGCCGGCAACTCCAGTTATCAAGGCAGCACCGTCCTCGCCTGCGCCCGCGCCATGTGGGGACCGGCCCTGCAATCCACGAAGTCGCTCGCGATGACGTTGTCGCTCTGCGCCTGGACGCAGGCGACCGGTGGTACTCCCCCGACGTTCGGCACCAACGTCCGGATCTTCGTGCGGGATGCTCCCAGCGCGCCGACTTGCGCCGGTCTGAGCAGGCCTGGCGAGTTCGGCTGGTTGGCCGAGAGCGGCCCGTGTACGGCCGATATCGACCTGACCGCGGGCGGTTACGTGGGCGGCAACGATCCCGGCAAGAACATCTCCCAGGCATGTCAGGACACGTTGACGTCGTACCGCGCGAGCGGTGCGCCGATCTTCATCCCGATCTTCGACACGACGACCGGGAGTGGCAGCGGGGCGACGTACCACCTGATCGGGCTGGCCGCCTTCGTGCTCACCGGCTACGCCAACATGAACCCGCTCAAGGACGTCTTCCCGGCGGGCTTCTCCAAGGCCGACTGCCCGAACGGCAAGACCACGCCGTCCTGCATCTTCGGCCATTTCACCCAGGCCCTCGTTCCGGTCACCACCACCATCGGCGGCGGCACCTACTTCGGTGCGACCGCGATCAAGCTTGCCGGCTAGTGCTGCCAGCAGAGGAGAGAATCCCATGAAACGTCGAGTTGTGACCATCGTGCTGGCGGTCGCGCTGGCCGTGTCCGGAACGCTGGCCGTGCTGGTCTACGTCAACCGGGCGGACGCCCGCGCCGTCGCCGGCCAGCAGGCCGTCACCGTGCTGGTCGCCGACAAGGCGATCCCGTCCGGTACGACGGTCAAGGACGCGAAACCGTTGTTGCGCAAGGAAACGCTGCCCGCGGCGTCGGTGTCGACCGACGCGGTCACGGAGCTGACGGCGGACCAGGACGCCCTGGTCATGTCGTCCGACGTCGGCCCAGGTCAGTTGATGCTGAGGTCGATGCTCGTGTCCGCCGAGCGGGCGACGAACGGGCTCGTGATCCCGGAAGGGCAGGTTGCCGTCACGATCACGCTGTGCAGCCCGGAAGCGGTGGCCGGCAACGTGACAGTCGGCTCGCAGGTCGCGGTGTTCGGCACGGTCGTCACCGGCGACAACGCCGACGTCGCCGCGCAGCCGAACTGCACCGGCCAGCACAAACAGCAAGTGGGCAAGGGGATCAGCAACACCCGGGTCGTGATTCCCAAGGTGCGGGTGATCGCGATCGGCGCGGCGAAGCAGCCCGAGGACGACGCCAAGACCACCAACGTCTCGCAGAACACCTCGGGACGGCCGAACAACGCGTGCGGCTGCGACATGACTCTGGTGACCGTCGCGGTCAACCAGGACGACGCCGAACGGCTGATCCTGCTCACCCAGACCGGTCTGCCGTACCTGGCGCTGCACGGTCCGAACGCCCAGGTGAAGCCCGACGACCACGCCGTACCGCAGTTCCCGCCACCGGCCAAGAAGGGACGCTGAGATGACCATTCTCTGCCAGCCGGCCGCCTGGCCGGAGGACCTGTCCGCAAGCATCGACGGCGAGGTGCGGACGGTCGACGACCTCACCTCTGCCCACCGTGCCCTGTACGACGATCCTGCCGAAGATCTCGTGGTCGTGGGCCCAGGCGCCGACACCACCGAGGCACTCGGATTCACCGAGCAACTCCGGGTGGAGCGGCCGACCACGGGCGTCATCCTCGTCCGTGACCGGGTCGACGTCACACTGCTCACCGAAGCCCTGCGAGCCGGCGTACGGGAAGTCGTTGCCGTCGGCGACCAGACCGCTCTGACCGCCGCGTGCGAGCGGTCCCGGGAGCTGTCGTGGCGGGTTCGGTCCGAGATGCACGTCGACGAAGAGCCAGAGCCCACCCAGCACGGCAAGGTGGTGACGGTGTTCTCCGCCAAGGGCGGTTGCGGCAAGACCACGATCGCGATCAACCTGGCCGCTGCACTGGCCGACGGCGTCCAGCGGGTGTGCGTCGTGGATCTCGACCTGTCGTTCGGCGATGTGGCGATCAGTGTCCTGCTGGAGCCGGTCCGGACGATCAGCGACGCGCTGCCGATGGCCGGCCATCTCGACACGACCGGCGCCGCGTCGCTGCTGACGCCGTACCGGCCGGGCCTGGACATGCTGCTGGCGCCGGTCACCCCCGGCGACGCCGAGAAGATCCCGGCCGCGCTCGTCGGCGAACTGCTCGCGGTCCTGCGTGGGATGTACGACTTCGTCGTGGTCGACACTCCGGCCCAGTTCAGCGAGCACGTGCTGACCGCGATGGACCTGTCCGATCACCATGTCCTGCTGACCACGCCGGACACACCGGCGATGAAGAACATGCGGATCACGCTCGACATGCTCGACCTGCTGTCGTACTCGCGCGACATCCGCTCAGTGGTGGTCAACCGGTCCGACTCGAAGGTGGGGCTGACCCCGAGCGATGTCGAACGAGTGGTGCGCACTGCGATCAACGCTCAGGTGCCGTCGAGCCGAAACGTGCCGATCTCGACCAACAAGGGCACCCCGATCGTGTTCGCGACACCGGCGCATCCGGTCAGCCAGGCGATCGCCCGGTTCGCCCGCGAACGCCTGATCGGTCAGGCCGTCCGGCCGCGGACCAAGAGCTTCGCCCGGCGTGGCTCGGGGAGGCGATGATGGACCTGTCCGAACGCCTTGCCCAGCGGCAGGGCCAAGCACCGCAGGCGCGTCCGGAGACGCCGCGGCCGGCGGCCGACGTACCCCGTCGGGCCGCACGCAATGCGGATCCGTTCGCCGGTGTGAAGCGCAGCGTGCACCAGGGACTGCTCGAGACGCTGGGTCCCAAGCTGTACGACGCCCACCTCGACCAGCGCGAACTCGAGCAGCAGGTCACTCAGACTCTGCAGGCCGTCCTGCAGCGCGACGACACCCCGATGACCGCCGCCGACCGGGCGCGGGTGGCCCAGGAGGTCGCCGACGAGATCCTCGGCCATGGTCCGCTCGAGCCCTATCTGCGTGACGCCGGCGTCTCCGAGATCATGGTCAACGGCCACGATCAGATCTACGTCGAACGCAACGGACGGCTGCAGCCGGTCGACGCGGCGTTCACCGACGAGAGCCATCTGCGGCGCACGATCGACAAGATCGTGTCCCGGGTCGGCCGGCGGGTCGACGACGCGAGTCCGATGGTCGACGCCCGGCTGCCCGACGGCAGTCGCGTGAACGCCGTCGTACCGCCGATCGCGCTGGACGGGTCGTTGCTGACGATCCGCAAGTTCGCCGCCGACCCGTTCACCGTCGCCGACCTGGTCTCCTTCGGCACGCTGACGCCGGCGGTCGCGGAACTCCTGCACGCGTGTGTCCACGGGCGGCTGAACATCCTGATCGGCGGCGGCACCGGTTCGGGCAAGACGACGACGCTGAACGTGCTGTCGTCGTTCCTGCCCGACGACGAGCGCATCGTCACGATCGAGGACGCCGCCGAGCTGCAGCTCCGGCAGGAGCACGTACTGCGGCTGGAGTCGCGTCCGTCGAACGTGGAGAAGCGCGGTGAGATCGCGATCCGCGACCTGGTCCGCAATGCGCTGCGGATGCGGCCCGACCGAATCATCATCGGCGAGGTCCGCGACGGCGCCGCGCTGGACATGTTGCAGGCCATGAACACCGGGCACGACGGCTCGATCACCACCGTGCACTCCAACGCGCCGCGCGACTCACTGTCCCGGCTGGAGACCATGGTGCTGATGGCCGGTGTCGACCTGCCACAGCGGGCGATCCGGGAGCAGATGTCGTCCGCGATCGACCTGATCGTGCACCAGGCCCGGCTCAAGGACGGGACCCGGCGGATCACTCACATCACCGAGGTCACCGGGATGGAGGGTGAGGTCATCACCCTGCAGGACCTGTTCCTGTTCGACTTCCACGCCGGGGTGGACGAGCGCGGGTGGTTCCGTGGCGGGCTGCGGCCGACAGGTCTGCGTCCCGGCTTCCTGGACCGACTGGCCGACCAGGGTGTCTACCTGCCGCCGCGGATGTTCGGTCTGGAAGAGGTGGCCCGATGAGACGACTGCTCGCCGCCCTTGTGCTGCTGGCGATCGCTCCCGGTACGGCGTTCGCCGCGGGCGATCCGTCGGTGCGCATCGAGTCGGTGAAGGTCAGCCCGGGACACGCCAGTCTCGTACTCACCACGGCCAACGTCGACGGGCCTGTCCAGGTCACCGCCGGCAAAACCACGCTGGTGTCGCGCGCGACTCCGATCAGCAGTGCCAAGGCCGTTACCGCGCCAACGCGTGCGGTGATTCTCGTCCTCGACAGCAGCGGTTCGATGGCTGGTACTGGTATCGCCGCTGCACGCCAAGCAGCACTGAGCTACGTGAACAGCCTGCCCGGGGACGTGCTCGCCGGACTGCTCACCTTCTCCGACCGACCTCGGCTTGTCGTCAAGCCGACCACCAGCCGCAACTCGGTCCGCAACGCACTCGCTCGAGTGCAGGCCTCCGGAGACACCGCCCTGTACGACGCGGTGCGGGCGGCGGCCGATGCCCTCGCCAGCACGCAGCTCGGGGCCGGTGCGCAACGCAGGCTCGTCGTACTGTCCGATGGCGTCGACACGTCGAGCAAAGCGACACTCGGCTCTGTCACCGGACGACTGGCAGCCGGTCACATCCCAGCTGACGTGGTTGCCTTCCGCTACGGCAACGGTGACCGGTCAGCAGCCCAACAGATCGCGTCGGCCGCGGGCGGCCGCACCCTCACCGCCCAGAGCGCCCGCGAGCTGACAGCGGCCTTTGCAGAGGTTGCTCGCAACTTCACCACCCGCTCGACCATTGACGTCCTCGTCCCCGATGCGCTGGCCGGTCAACGCGTCTCGCTGCGGGTCACGGTCGGAGCGGTCCACGCCGAGACCACAGTCACCTTCGCAGCGCTCACTCCCACAAGTACGCCGACGCCGGAGGCCGTCGTACCGACTCCTCCGCCGCATCGAACCGTTTGGACGTGGCAGTTGCTCGCGTTGCTGTCTGGTGTCTTCCTGTTCGTACTGCTCGGGGTTGTACTGGTCCGGTGGCAGGGGGTCCGCGAGGATGCGACCCGGCAACTGCTGCACCAGGTCGGTCAGTACGGGCCCCGGCGTGACGAACACGCTGCCACTGAGGCCGAGGGCGCCGCTGCGCGGACTGCGGTCGGTTTTGTCGGTCAGGCGTTGCGTTCGGCCGGAGCCGAGCAAGGACTCGCGCGGCGGCTCGATCTCGCTGACATCAAGCGGAAACCGGCCGAGTGGGCGTTGCTGACCCTGTGCGCGGCCGCCGTGCTCGTGGTGCTGGCGATGATGCTCGGACTGCCGCCGCTGTTGAGCGTGCCGGCCGGGCTGGCCGGTGGCTGGTTGCTGCAGTTCGCATTCCTCACCATCCGGATCAGCCGGCGGCGGGCCGCGTTCAGCGAACAGCTGCCGGACGTACTGCAGCTGATCGTCGGGTCGCTGCGGTCCGGGTTCTCGGTCGCCCAGGCCGTCGACGCGGTGGTCCGGGACGGCACTCAGCCCGCGGCGGGCGAGTTCTCCCGGGCGCTCGCCGAGACCCGGATCGGGGTCGAACTCGAGCAGGGCCTGAACCACGTCGCCGAGCGGATGGAGTCCGACGACATGCGCTGGGTCGTGATGGCGATCCGCATCCAGCGTGGGGTCGGCGGCAACCTCGCCGAGGTGCTGAAGAACACCGTCGACACCATGCGGGAACGGGCCCAGACCCGTCGCCATGTACACGCACTGAGCGCAGAGGGCCGACTGTCCGGCTACATCATCGTCGCGTTGCCGATCCTGCTCGCGCTGTTCATGACGTACACCAAACCCGAGTACATGCGGCCGCTCTACACCACACCGGCCGGTCTGATGATGGTCGCCGGCAGCGCCGTACTGACCATCATCGGTGCGTTCTGGATCCGGGCACTGATCAAGGTGGAGGCGTGAGATGGAATTTCTCCTGATCGGCGGCGTCGCCGCGCTCGGAGTGGCGATCGTGCTGGCCGTGGCCGGGGTCCTCGCGCGGCCCGCCGAGAGTGGCGTCGCGCGGGCGCTGGCCACGATCGACAACCACTACACACGGCACTCGTCGGTCAAGCCCGAGACCCCGACCGACCGGTTCGCCGCCACGCCCGGCTGGCTCCGCGCGCTCGCGTTGCGGCTGTCGCCGTCCGGCATCGGGACGACGTTGCAACGCCGGCTCGACCTCGCGGGCAACCCGTCCGGCTGGACGCCGGACCGGATCCTGGCCGCCAAAGGCCTCGGCTTGTTCGTCCTCGGTGGGCTCGGCGCCCTGTACGGCGTCCGCGCGATCGGGCTCCTGGTCGTCGGGGTCGGCGTCGGCGCGGCGGCCGGCTTCTTCCTGCCGGACATCCTGCTGTACAACGCCGGAACCAAACGGCAGCAGAAGATCCAGCGGGCCCTGCCGGACGCGCTCGACATGCTGACCGTCTGCGTCGAGGCCGGACTCGGATTCGACGCCGCGCTGGCTCAGGTCGCGCGCAACACCAAGGGTCCCTTGGCGGCCGAGTTCTCCCGGGTGCTGCAGGAGATGCAGATCGGCAAGTCGCGGTCGCAGGCGCTGCGGGCGTCGACCGAGCGGACGACCGTTCCCGAGTTGCGGTCGTTCGTGTCGGCGCTGGTCCAGGCCGGTGAGCTGGGGATCACGATCGCCGACGTCCTGCGCGAGCAGGCCAAGGAGATGCGGTTGCGGCGCCGGCAACGCGCCGAGGAGAAAGCCCAGAAGGTGCCCGTCAAGATTCTGTTCCCGCTGGTGTTCTGCCTGTTCCCGTCGATGTTCGTCGTCATCATCGGTCCGGGCGCGCTCAGCATCGTCCAGCTCTTCTTCGGAAAGTAGCCGATCATGGTTGTCGTCACCTCCACTCCGTCGCGCCGCCGGCTCGACCTCGGCCGGCTGGTCATGGTGCCGCTGGCAACGTTGATGCTGATTGCCGGCGCCATGGTCCTGAGCCGGCCGTCCGACGCCGGCGCGTTGCGCTGGATCGGTACCGCGCTGGTCGCGGTGTTCTACGCCGTGATCATCTGGGCGTACCTGCGACGCGGCCCGGCCAAGGCCACCGGTACGTCGGTCGTCGCGCACGTCGCCGCGATCGTGGCGACCCTGACCCCGTTCGCGTTTCCCGTACTCACACAGGGATCTGGCGGTGTGGCACGGCTGCTGGTCGCGGACGTCCTACTGGTCGCCGGTACGGCGTGGTCCGTGTGGTCGCTGTGGACGCTCGGGCGGAATCTGTCGATCATCGCCCAGGCCCGCGACGTCGTCGACCACGGTCCGTACCGGTGGGTGCGACACCCGTTGTACACCGGCGAGATCGTGTCGTCGCTCGGTCTGGCCATTGCCGCGGACAACCTGGTGGCCGGTGGCGTCTGGCTGATCCTCGTGGCGCTGCAGGTCTACCGGGCCCGGCGCGAGGAGCAGGTGCTCGTCGGCGCGCTGCCCGCCTATTCGTCGTACCGCACCCGGACCGCCGCGCTGCTACCTGGCGTCTTCTGAGTGACGGAGCTGGGATGTGGGGCGGTCAGGTGCGTCCCACATCCCAGCTCTGATCATTCGTCCCCGTTGGTGGTGCTCCCCCGAGCTGTGTCCCACCCCTCGTCCCCCGCTTCCCCGTTCCCCCCGTGCGTTCCCCCGCATCCCCCGCTACCCCCGTGTCCCCCCGCTTCCCCCCGTCGTGCATCCCACGCAATCCCCTCGTGTTGCGTCCCCCCGTGAGATCCCCGTGCGACACCTCTTCGTCGATCACCGCCCCTGAACGGCATCGGCAGTCGGTGCTCAACTCCCCCGCTGCATGGAGAACGAGCGACTGTTACGAAGGTGACGGGTCAGTTGTGACGAAGTAGAGATCTTGTCGCATCCCAGCCCTCGAGGCCCGGATCCAGTTGCGCAATGTCAGCAGCTGATCGCAGACGGTGCCAACCGGGGCCGACGGCAAGGGCATGCCGGCGCGGCTTGCATGCTTCGAGATCGGCGAGGGTGCTGTCAAAAGTCGGGGCAGCTTCCTGCACCCAGGATGCGATCGGGAGATTCACACCGATCGCGGCCAGCGAGCCGTCGGTTGCGGGCGTGACGGCGAGGTCGGCCGAGCCGAGTGCGCGGAACAGCTTGCCGATCAGCAGACCCGGCAGATCCGGTACGTCGTGGCTCACCGCGACGACTGCGGCGGCCGGGCCGGCGAGTTCGATCGCCTCGAGCACCGGGTTGACCGCCGAGACCGCGTAGACCGGCGTACCCGGCCAGGTCAGGTCGCGGATCGCGGTCAGCGAGTCACCGGCGACCACTGCGACCGCCACGTCCACCTGAGCCAGGTCGGCGAGAAGCTCGTACGTGTCCTCGGTGAGGGCGTGGTGCCACGCGGTAGGAGTGCGGCCGGGCGGAGCCCAGGTGGGGGTGCCGGGGACCACGAGGACGACCACGCGGCGGTCGTTGGAAGCGGCCATGGTGCCAGAGCCTAGCCCCACGTCAGAGCGCGTCGTACCGGTCGCGGGCGGCCTCGACCTCGGGCATGTTCGCCTCAGCCCATTCCCGGATGGCACCGACCAGTGGGAGCAGGCTCCGGCCGAGTGGTGTGAGTTCGTAGTCGACCCGCACCGGCACGGCGGGCGTGACAGCGCGAGTGATCATGCCGTCGCGCTCCAACGTGCGCAGAGTCTGCGTCAGCATCTTCTGACTGACACCTGCGATCCGTCGCGACAGATCGGAGTACCGCTGGGGCCCGTCGGCGAGTCCGAACAGGATGAGTGACACCCACTTGGAGCCGATCCGGTCCAGCAGGTTCCGCGCCGGACATCCCGCCATGAACACGTCGTACTCGCGGGCTGCGTCCTCGCGCCGCTGAGCGGCGGTCCGCGTCGCCATGGCTCTCCTCGTCGTTCGGTACGCACTTCAAGGTGCCCACTTCCCGATGGAGAGTAGCTCTCCGACAGTGAGAGGGACAACCACTCACCCGAGGAGGACCTGAATATGCGTGCACTGGTGGCCCGGCGGCTCGAGGGACCGGATTCACTGGAGCTGATCGAGACCCCGCTGCCTGAACCCGGCCGGGGACAGGTCCGGATCAAGGTGGCCGCCGCGGCCATCAATCCGGTCGACGTACTCATCGCTACCGGCGACCTGGTTCGCTACGGCATCGCTGTGCCACGGGAGCAGTTCGGCATCGGCTGGGACGTCGCAGGGGTCATCGACGCGACCGGGCCGGGTGTTGAGCTCGCAGTGGGTACGCCGGTGGTCGGTCTGGCCGATCTGCTCGCCCGATCGCTGAAGACCCACGCGGAGTACGTCGTGCTGAATGCGGACGCGATCGCCGTCGTGCCGGAGGGCCTGGACTTCGTCAAGGCATCCACCATCCCGCTGAATGCGCTGACCGCGATGAAGGCCATCAGGCGCCTGCAGCTAGCTCCTGGCGGGACGGTGCTGGTCACCGGTGCGGCTGGCGGCGTCGGTGGCTTCGCAGTCGAACTGGCCAAGCACTTCGGCCAGACAGTGATCGCCACTGCCGGCGAACAAGACGAGGACTATGTACGGCGGATCGGCGCCGACCACTTCGTGTCGCGGACCGACGACCTGATTGCGGCCGTGCACGCGATCGTTCCGGCCGGTGTGGACGCATTGGTCGACGCAGCCGTGCTGGAGCTGGCTGCACAGGAGGCGGTCCGTAGCGGCGGCCAGCACGCGCACCTCCTGGTCGCGGCAAAGCCGCCGGCTCTCCGTGGGATCACGGTGCACCAGATTGCCGTCCACGCCGACGGCGCCGAGCTGGCCGAGCTGGTTCGGTTGGCCGCGGCCGGTGTGCTGTCGACCCCGGTGGCCGGTACCTACTCGCTGGAGGACGCGGCGACGGCGTACAAGCGGCTTGCGAAGGGTGGAGTGCGCGGACGGCTGGTGCTCATCCCCTGATTGCTTGGTGGAGCCGGAGTGCGACCTGGAGGTTCAGGCTGCGCTCCGGTGACTGCCACTCCGCCCCAAGCAGCGCCCCGACCCGATCCAGTCGCTGCTGGACGGTGTTGGGGTGGATGTGCAGTTCAGCGGCAGCCCTGGTCGGACTCTGACCGGCCGCGAAGTAGGCGTGCAGTGTTCCAACCAGATCGGTCCCCCGCTGTGCGTCGTACTCGATCACCGCACCAAGGACGTGCTGAACATGAGCCTGTACGTCGACCTCCGGCGCACCGACCAGTCCCGCCACACCCAAGTCGTCCGGCGTCGCGGACTCGTTGCGTCGGCCGAGTCGCACCATGGTCGTCGCCAAGCGAGTCGCCTGACGGTGAGCGTCCACGAGCCCATCCCATGGCGCCGGACCCACCACCGCGATCGTCACGCCAGCACGCTTCGCAACCTCGGTCAGGTCCCGTGCTGCCGCTACCGCCTCAGTCCGAGTCAGCAGGAGCACCAGGTCCCCGCCGTACGGACCGGACAGCACCAGCTTGTCCTCAACCGGAGCTGACAACCGAGCCCGTACGGCGCTGTGGTCGCCGCGGCAGACTGCCACTACGAACCGATCGTGCACCCGCCCTGGCGCCAGCAACCGGAGTCGTTCGGTCAGCGCCCGCGAGTCCCCGACTCCACTGAGCACATCGGTCAGCAGATCTGCCTGTGCACGCTGGGACTGCTCTGCGGCCTGGCGGCGGAACAGCAGGACGAGTGCGGTGACCACAGCCGCACGCTCGACGATCCGCTGGTCTGCATCGGACACGTCGTCGACACCGCCGATGACCAACGCACCGAGCCGCTCGCCCTTGGCAGTCGCCGCAACGACCCAGCACCCGTCGGCTCGGGTCAGTCGACCGGACGAGGACTCTCGCCACGGCACCGCCGTACCGGGGACGCTGCCGGCGACAGCGAGCTCGTTGCCGACAGCATCGACCAGTACGACCCATACTCCGAGCAGCTCGGCCAGTGCGGCGGCAACCGCGTCCACATCGCCACCGGACAGCACGATGTCGGCAAACCGGTCGTGCGCAGCCGCTGCGTGCTCGACACCGGCATGGGCTTCCGACAACTGGTCGAGTGCCACTGCGGTCTCAGCGGCCGCGCGGACCTGCACGATCGTGACGGCCGCCAGCGCCGCCAGTGAACCGAGCAGCAACACCTCGGCCCGACTGAAAGGGCGCGCGGTCCGGTTCGACACGAACAGCACCCCGACAAAGGCCTCGTCCACGATCAACGGCGTACCGCAGATGGCGACGAGACCCTCCTCGCCGACGGCCTCGTCGATCGTGCGGGTGTGCCGAAAGCGCTGGTCGGAGGGATAGTCGGTGGTCCAGTACGGTCTGCGGGTCGAGGCGACCAGTCCGCCCAGCCCGGCGCCGAGTGGCAGCCTGAGCTGCTGAAACGCCACCGACAACGACCCATCGGTAGCTCGCATGTACGTGTCCCCGCGAGCCCCGTCGTACAGAGTCAGGTAGGAGACGTCCGCACCGACCAGCGTGCGCGCCCGGTGCACGATGGTGTCCAGTACGCCGCCCGGGTCGCTGGCCGAGGCCAGTTCGCCGGCAACCTCGACCAGTGCAGTCAGTTCGGCCTCACGCTTCTTGCTAGCGTCAATACCGGCCCGAATGCGCAGGACGAGGTCCCGGGCGACCGCATCGTCACCTGCCACCCGGGCCAGCTCGCTACCGGACGCGTCCTCGGCCAGTAGCCGCAGAAGCTCTTTCATCCTCGCGATGATGCCACCTACAGCGCGGTCAGGTCCCGCTCACGGGTTTCGGAGTACAGAGTGACGGCCAGGATCGAGATCGCTGCGCACACCGCGACGTACACCGAGATCGCGTAGCCGGAGTCGTAGGCCTTCAGGAGTGCGACTGCGATGAACGGCGCGAGGCCACCGGCGATGATCGACGCCAACTGGTAGCCGACGGACACACCTGAGTACCGCACTCGAGTCCCGAAGAGCTCTGTGAAGAAGGACGCCTGCGGCCCGTACATGGCGCCGTGCAGGATCAGTCCGACAGTCACAGCCAGCGTGGCGAGGCCAAAGTTCTTCGTATCCACCAGAGCGATGAAGACGAAGGCCCAGACGCCGACTCCGACCGCACCGATCAGGTAGACCGGCTTGCGGCCGATCCGGTCCGACAGCGCACCCCAGAGCGGGATAGCGCAGAAGTGAATGGCTGCCGCGATCAGAACGGCGTTGAGTGCAAAGGACTTGCCCAGACCGAGGTGTTCCTTGGCGTAGGTCGCAATGACGATCGTGAAGATGTAGTAGCTGACGTTCTCCGCCATCCGCGCGCCCATCGCGGTCAGCACCTCGCGCGGGTAGCGCGTGAGCACCTCGATCAACGGCATCCGGTCCGTCGGCTCTTGCTTCTCCCGAGCCTCCTTGAACACCGGCGACTCCTCGATCTTCAACCGCACCCACAGTCCGACCAGCACGAGCACGGCTGACAACAGGAACGGAATCCGCCAGCCCCACGAGTCGAACGCGGCCTCGGACTGAAAAGCCGCCAGCCCGGCCAGTACGCCGTTTGCGATCAGCTGTCCCGCCGGAGCGCCCGCCTGCGGCCAGGAAGCCCAGAAACCACGCCGTGCCGGATCACCATGCTCCGACACGATCAGTACGGCGCCTCCCCACTCACCGCCGAGCGCGAAGCCCTGGATGAGCCGCAGCACGGTCAGCAGGATCGGAGCGAGCGCCCCGACCTGCGCATAGGTCGGCAGCAAGCCGATGGCGAAGGTGGCGACCCCCATCATCAGCAGGGACAGCACCAGCAGGTTCTTGCGGCCCAGGCGGTCACCGAAGTGCCCGAAGACCACTCCGCCGATCGGACGGGCGAAGAACCCGACCGCGAAGGTGGCGAAACTCAGCAGCGTCCCGGTCAGCTGCTCACCCTTCGGGAAGAACAGGTCGCCGAACACGACGGACGCTGCCACGCCGTACAGGAAGAAGTCGTACCACTCCACCGTCGTACCGACGAGACTCGCTCCGACGACCCGGACGATGGATGGCTTGGTGCGAGCGGGGTCTGTTGCTGTCATGGAGAGACCTCCTAGTGGGCGGTCCAGCCGCCATCGAGTACGAATGAGCTCCCCGTGATGGAGGCGGAGGCCGGACCGCACAGCAGTGCGACCAGCTCCGCGACTTCCGCCGGCTCGATCAGTCGTTTCACTGCGACTGGTTCGAGCATGACGTTGTTGAGCACCTCTGGCTCGGTCAGCCCGTGTGCCTTGGCCTGGTCCGCGAGCTGGGCCGTGACGAGCGGCGTACGGACGTAGGCGGGGTTGACGCAGTTGCTCGTCACACCGCGGGCTGCGCCCTCCAGTGCGACGACTTTGCTGAGTCCTTCGAGACCGTGCTTGGCAGCGACGTACGCCGACTTGTACGGGCTGGCCCGGAGTCCGTGCACCGAGCTGATGTTGATCACGCGCCCCCACCCGGCGCCGTACATGTGGGGAAGGGTCTGCCGGATCAGGCGGAACGGCGTCTCCAGCATCAGCCGCAGCAGGTAGCTGAAGCGCTCTGGTGGGAACTCCTCGACCGGTGCGACGTGCTGGACCCCGGCGTTGTTGACCAGGATGTCCACGTCAGTGGGCAACCCGGCCAGGCTGTCCAGGTCGGACAGGTCCGCCACGACCGGCTCCACCCGCGCCGACGCGCTCACGGCGACACGGTCGACGGCCACGACCTGTACGCCGTCCGCCGCGAGACGTTCGACACAAGCGGCACCGATGCCGGATGCGGCTCCGGTGACGAGGGCGCGACGGGTCTCCATGGCGGATGACTGTAGGAATCCCCGGCGTTCCGCACTATGGGATGCGAGCACACAGCCACGCCGCGAAGCATGGGTTCCGGCCCCACTTACGTACGAGTTTGGCTATCAAAGCGGTCTGAGCTGATAGCTGCACCTATCGTGGAGACATGGTCGATATCGAACAGCCGAAGAAGAAGGCCGCGGGCGTTCCCGCCGTGCTGTCGTCCTTCAAGTTCGGCTTCCGTGAGATGGGCCCGGCCCGGACCGGCAAGGTGTTCCTGAAGATGAACCAGGACGGCGGCTTCGACTGCCCGTCCTGCGCCTGGCCCGATCCCGACCACAAACGCAAACACGCGGCCGAGTTCTGCGAGAACGGCGCCAAGGCGGTGGCCTGGGAGGCGACCCGCAAACGGGTGCCGCGGGCCTTCTTCGCGGAGAACTCGGTCGAGCAGATCCACGCGATCTCGGAGTTCGATCTCGGCAAACTCGGCCGGATCACCGAGCCGATGCTGCTCCGGGCCGGCGCCACGCACTACGAACCGGTCGGCTGGGAGGAGGCGTTCCAGGTCGTGGCCCGGCACCTCAAGGCGCTGCCCGACCCCAACGACGCTGTCTTCTACACCTCCGGCCGGACCAGCAACGAGGCCGCGTTCCTCTACCAGCTGTTCGTCCGCGCCTACGGCACCAACAATCTGCCCGACTGCTCGAACATGTGCCACGAATCATCCGGTACGGCGCTGTCCCGGGTGATCGGCAGCGGTAAGGGCGCGGTCACCTTGGAGATGCTCGAGGAGTCCGAGCTGATCGTGGTCGTCGGCCAGAACCCGGGCACCAACGCGCCCCGGATGCTCAGCCACCTCGAGATCGCCAAGCGCAACGGCGGCGAGATCGTCTCGGTCAACCCGCTGCCCGAGCCCGGCCTGATGAACTTCAAGAACCCGCAGAAGGCGCGCGGCTGGGTCGGCAAGGGCACCGAGCTCGCCGACCAGCATCTGCAGATCCGGATCGGTGGCGACCAGGCGCTGTTCCTTGCCATCGGCCACCTTTTGCTCGAGGCCGAGGCGGACAACCCGGGCACTGTGCTGGACAAGTCGTTCGTCGAGACCTACACGAGCGGCTTCGAGCTCTACGCGAAGCACAACGCGGAGCTGGACTGGGATGCGGTCGAGCTGGCCACCGGTCTGCGTCGCGCCGAGATCGAGGAGCTGACCCAGCGGTTCCTGAAGTCCAAGGCGACCGTCATCTGCTGGGCAATGGGCCTGACCCAGCACCGCGAGGCGGTCGCGACGATCAGCGAGATCGTCAACGTGCTGCTCCTGCAGGGAAATATCGGCAAGCCGGGCGCCGGGCCGTGCCCGGTCCGCGGGCACTCGAACGTCCAGGGCGACCGCAGCATGGGCATCTGGGAGAAGATGCCGGACAAGTTCCTGGACAAGCTGGATGCCGAGTTCGCGTTCACGTCGCCGCGTGAGCACGGGATCGACGCGGCCGACACGGTCAAGCGGCTGCGGGACGGATCCGTGCGGGTCTTCTTCGCGATGGGCGGCAACTTCGCCTCCGCGACCCCCGACACCGAGGTGGTGCATCGCGGGCTGCGCGAGTGCGACCTGACCGTGCACGTCTCCACCAAGCTGAACCGTTCGCACACGGTCACCGGCCGCGAGGCGCTGATCCTGCCGACGCTTGGCCGGACCGACCACGACCGCACCGCCAAGGGTCCGCAGTCGGTGACGGTCGAGGATTCGCAGGGCGCCGTCCACCTCTCCACCGGGAACCTGACACCGCCTGCGCCGGAGCTCAAGTCCGAGATCGGCATCGTCGCCGGCATCGCGCAGGCCGTCGTACCGGATGTCGGGGACATTCCGTGGGCGGACTTCGCCGATGACTACAGCCTGATCCGGCAGCGGATCGGTCGCGTGGCCGACGGGTACGAGGATTTCGAGGACCGGCTCCGGGCGAACGAGGGCGGCTTCCTGCTCGCGCACGCGGCGCGGGACAAGCGTGAGTTCAAGACCTCGGATGCGAAGGCTCAGTTCACTGCGAACGATCTGAGTTGGTTGCCGACGGCACCGGGCAAGCTGCTGCTGCAGACACTGCGCAGCCACGACCAGTTCAACACCACGATCTACGGTCTCGAGGATCGGTACCGCGGGATCCACGGCGGTCGCGAGGTGGTCTTCGTGAATCCGGACGACCTGGCCGAGCTCGGGCTGACCGACGGCGCGTTCGTCGACATCGTCAGCGAGTTCCAAGGGGTCGAACGGCGCGCGTCCGGCTTCCGCCTGGTCTCGTACCCGACCGCGCGCGGCTGCGTCGCGGCGTACTACCCCGAGACGAATGTGCTGATGTCGGCCGACGACCTGGCCAAGGGCAGCAACACCCCGGTCGCGAAGGGCCTGACGGTCAGGCTCGAGCCAGTCGCGTCCTGAGCAGCGGTTGCGCGGCGGCCAGCGCGATGGCCGCCGCTGCGTTGACGAGCCACAGCCCTTCGGGGCCAACAGTCTCCAGCAGACGCGTCACGATCAGCGGTGCGACGGTGGTGGCCACGCCCCAACAGAGGCCGAAGACGGCGAGGTACTGCGCCCGTCCGTCGTCGGGCGCGAGACCCGCGGCCTGCGTCAGGTAGCGGGTCAGCAGGAACGTCTCGCCGACACTCCAGAGCGCAGTGGCGAGCAAGAAGATCGGCAGACTGGTCGCGAACGCACAGACGATCAGACCGGCAGCCAGCAATAGGTAGCCAACGCGCATCGCCTGGAAGTCGTCGAGCTGCACCCGCAGCAGCCGTTGCGCGAGGATCATCGTGACCGCGGAGACCGCGAGGATGATGCCGGTTCCGGATGCCGGCAGGCCGTGCTCGAGGAGTGTGAGCGGTACGCCGACGATCAGCTGCATGTAGATCGTCGCGAACACGGTGCCGCTGGCGAGCAACCACAGCAGCCGATGATCGCGCCACACGGCGACTCCGCCAGTTGGCACCCGCTCCCGTCGTACGTCGGTCGGCAGCGCGAGAGCGACCAGTACGGCGCAGGCCAGGCAGGTGATCGCGTCGGCGACGAACAGCCAGCGCAGATCCCAATGACTAACGGCTGCGGCCAGCAGACCGGCCAAGACGCCGGCCACCGCCATCGCCGAGCCGAGCAGCCCGTACGCCGCTGGGCGGTCGGCGGGCTCGGTGACATCGGCAATGGTCGCCTGGCTGGGCGGTTCGTAGATCTCGAAGGCCAGGCCGAGAACGATGGCGGCGAACATCGCGGACCAGAGCGTCGTACTCGCCGCGATCCACAACTGCGCGACCGCGCAACCGGTCAGACCGAGGACGATCGTGCGTCGTCGGCCGATCCGGTCGGCCAGGAAACCGCCGAGCAGCCGGGACGGGATCGTCGCCAGGCCGAAGAGAGCCACGACGAGGCCGGTCCGGCTCAGCGAAGCGCCGAACTCCACGGTCAGCACGATCGCCAGGAACGACAGCGAGAACGCGCCGATCCGGTTCACGGCGCGGGCGGCCACGAGCACCCAGACCGTCCTCGGCAGACCGCGCCACGGCGCTATCAGGGTCGCTGTTGCGCTCATGGCCCACCTCATGACTGTCTAAATGGATATGATCGGTCACGCAGGTTCGAGACTACGAAGGAGAGTCGTGACTGGTCAAGTGTCTTTTGATAGTCACGCCCGGAGTGTGCTGGCGGCGTCGGTCGAGTACGTGAACCGACTGACCCCCGGCTTCTCCGGAGGTTCGCCGTACGCCGGTCCTGTCGACCACGCGCAGGCGGTGGCGGAGTCGCTGGTGGCGATCGGCTATCCGCAGCCGCACGTCCGGCCGGAGGATGCGCGACGGCTGACGGAGTTGGCTGCGCGGATGCGGATCGTGTTCGAGGCGGCGCACACCGGCGACCTCGACCGAGCCGCGGACGAGATCAACGCACTGCTCGTCGACACCAACGCGCGGCCGAAGCTCGACCGCAGGGACAAGGGCTGGAGCCTGCACTTCCACGGGCCTGACGACACTCTCGTCAATGGCTGGGCAGCCGGCTGCGCGGCCGGTCTCGCGCTCGCGGTCGGCAGCGACCTGGCCGGTCGACTCGGCGTCTGCGCCGCACCGCAATGCGACCGCGTCTTCGTCGACACCTCGAAGAACGGGCAGCGCCGCTTCTGCTCACCCCAATGCCAGAGCCGCGTCAAAGCCGCCGCCCATCGAGCCCGCCAAGCCACCTAGGGTTGGGGCCATGGGAACCACGCTGCGCACCTACGTTCCAGCAGACGCTGTCCCGACCTGGCAGGTCTACTACGCCGCGATCCGGCGGACGGCGATTCGCGACTACACCGAAGAGCAGGTGCAGGCCTGGGCCCCGGACGAGGCGAAGGTGGACGCCCAAGCCTGGGCGGATCGACGAGCCGCGGCACATACCTATGTCGCCTGCGTGGATGATCTCGTCGTTGGTTTCAGCGACTTCACCGACGACGGGCTACTGGACATGCTCTTCGTCCACCCGGACCACTCAGGCCGCGGAGTCGCCCGACTGCTAGTCGAGAAGGTCCAGGAAGAGGCCGGCAAACGCGGACTAATCCGCCTGGTCACCCATGCGAGCCGCACAGCCCGCCCGGCCTTCGAGTCCTTCGGTTTCGTCGTCGACCGCGAGAACCCCACGAACCAGACCCGCAGCGGCGTAATCATCCCCAACTACGACATGCACTACGACCTCCCCTGACGAACCACCGGCTCCGCAAAGTCCGTGTTGTCCACCACGAGATCCGCCAACGACGCGGGATGCACCTGGTCGACGTACAGGCGCTCACCGGGGATGTACCGCGTCCGATACCGCTCTTCCGCAGCGGCCGCAGAATCCATCCACGCCTGATCCCGCGCAGTCCCCCGCCGCAGTACGACGTCGAAGTCAACATGCACGTAGATCCGGAAATCCCAGTCCTGAATGAGCTCCGGCCGCTGCAGGAACACGCCGTCCGCCACAAGTACGGCGTCCGGCGCGGCCTCCTCCTCAATGACAGCGAGGGCGGACTGCGCATTGACCGAGCGGACCGCGGTCGCGTAGCGCCGGTTGCCGTCCGGACCCAGTGGAACCAACAACTGCGAGCGCATTGCCTCGAGATCCCACGAGTCGAGGTAGTAGCTCTCCGGTGACTCGATCGGGTACGCCGTCCGCAACGCGGGATCCTTCTTGAAGTAGTCGAGTCCGACCCGGATCACCTCCCGATCGGTTCGCTCCCGCAGTACGTCGGCCAGTTCGTCTGCCAGCGTGGTTTTGCCGGCTGCGGACGGACCGTCGATCGCGACTCGTACCGGATGCGGCCGATCGACGGTGAGCACATGGTCGGCCAGTTCGGAGAAAAGGTTGATGGGCGTCACACGTTGAGTGTGACGCCCATCGGTTGGTCAGCCGACCGGGGTGAGCTCGCGGTCGGGCTCGGGGGCCGGGGGTGCGGAGTGCTTGGCCTGCTTGGGGCGGAGCCACTTGGGGGCCCACCAGTTGGCGTCGCCGAGCAGGATCATGATGCTCGGGAGGACGACGGCGCGGATGATCGTCGCGTCGATCAGGATTGCGACCGCGAGGCCGACACCGAGTTGCTTCATGTCCAGCGTGCTGAGGGTTGCGAAGACCGCGAAGACTCCGATCATGACGGCGGCGGCGCTGGTGACGACGCCGGCCGAGCCGGTGATGCCTTCGGCGACTGCCTGCTTGGTGGGCACGCCGCGCAGCACGGCTTCGCGGATTCGGCTGACCACGAAGACGTGGTAGTCCATCGACAGACCGAACAGCACCACGAAGAGGAACAGTGGCAACCAGGAGACGACTGCGCCGTTCGACCGGAAGTCGAGAATCCCTTCGGCCCAGGTGTTCTGGAAGACCGCTGTGACCACCCCATATGCCGCACCTGCGCTCAGCAGGTTGAGCAGGATGGCGGTCACCGCGACCACCACCGACCGGAACGTCACCATCATCACGATCATCGTCAGCAGCAGCACGAACCCGATCACCAGCGGCAGCTTCGCCTTGGTGTGCGCGGCGTAGTCGATATCCGCGGCCACGAAGCCACCGACGGCGTACTCAGCGCCTGGGACCTTGCCGACGGTCTGCGGCATCAGCTCCTTGCGTAGCTTGATCAGCGAGTCACGCGCCTGGTCGCTGCCACCCTCGAACGGCGTGGCGACCTCGAGAACCGTCACCGTGCCGTCCTTGGAGACCCGCGGCTTCTCCAGGCCGTCCTGCGCGTACAGCTTGTCGCTCTTCGTCTGCTCCACCAGCTCGGTCAGTGCGGCCTGCACAGCAGCGGACTCGTTGGCCGGAGCCTTGATCGCCACCTCGTGACTGGTCCCAGTGCTCGGGAAAGCCGCGGTCAGTCGGTCGTACGCCTGCATGACCGGAGTCGTCCGCGGCAGGTCCTCGGTCCCGGGGAACTTCAGGGTCATCCCCAACGCCGGCGCCGCGGCGGCGAGCAGCGCGATCACCGCGACCAGCAGCGTGGCCATCGGGTACTTCAGGGCCGGCTTCAGCACCATCGGCCAGAAGCGCGGCTGCGCCTTGCTCGCGGTCAGCCGCCAGACGAGCGGGATCCGCGGCTTGTCCACCCACCGGCCGAGCTTCGCCAGTACGGCGGGGAGCACGGTCAGCGAACCGACGACGGCCATCGCCACCACGAGGATCGAGCCGACGGCGAACGACGAGAACACCGCATCCCGCGCCAGGAACAACCCGGCCATCGAGATGATCACCGCCGTACCGGAGACCACGACCGCGTGGCCGGAGGTCGCCGCTGCGATCTCGACCGCGTCGACGTGACCGCGGCCCTTCGCGCGCTCCTCGCGTTCGCGGCGGAGGTAGAACAATGAGTAGTCGACGCCAACCGCCATACCGATCAGCAGGATGACGCTGTTAGCCGCGTCGACCGCGGGCACTAGCTGTGATGCGGCCGCGGAGAGCCCGATCGCTGCGGCCACCGCCGACAGCGCGAGCAACAGCGGCACCGAAGCGGCGATCAGCGCGCCGAACGCGACTAAGAGGATCGCCAGTGTCACCGGCAGGCTGAAGAGCTCGGCGCGTTTGAAGTCCTCGCCGAGGGTCTTCTCCAGGGCCTGCCCGATGGACAGCCCACCGACCTCCTCGATCCGGAGCTGCGGGTACTGCTGCTGGATCTGTGCCGTGGTGTCGAGCAGCGGCTGGACCCGCGCGTCCTCGTCACCGTCCTTCAGCGTCACCCGGACGATCAAGGCGTCCTTGTTCGGCGAGGGCATCGGCTGCGAGACGTCCGCGACCCCACCGAGGGCGCGCATCCGCTGGATCACGACACCGGCCACCTTGGTGGCCTCCGCCTGGTCGAGTGTCCCCGAGGGCGCGGTGATCAGCACGCTCTCGACGTCCGGGTCCGCGAAGTTGCCGTCCTTGACGATGTTGTCCGCCCGCGTCGTCTCACCGATGTCGCCGTCCCCGTCGGCCTTGTTCGTGCCGGTCACCTGACCGACCGCGAAACAGGCGATCACCACGGCCACCCACATCGCGATCGCCCGCCACGGATGGGTGGCACTCCAGCGTGCCGCCCGCACCGTGATCTGTCCCCTGGCCATACCGTCCCTCGCCCTCTGCGCCCCCTCAGGCGCCCCACCCAGCGCACCTGGCACGGCGCTGGCTACGGGCTCAAGCCTCGCTGCCGGACAGCGGTCGGCGATATGCAGGAAGCCACCGAACCGACCCTGGGGGTAACCCCACCCCGACCCCTGGGGGTAACCCTAAGAGGCGGAAAATACTACGGAGCGTAGTCAATCGACTACAGCAGACCGGAGGTCGATCAAGGCGTTCAGAAGTCCTCGAGGTCCAGCGAAGAGGCCGCAGAGACGCCCTCGAGATAGCCCTCGGCCCGCTCGGCCTTGGGGTAGCGGTGGACCAGCGCCCAGAAGGCCGCGTTGTGCGCCGGCTCGATCAGATGGGCCAGCTCGTGGACCAGGACATAGTCCAGAACCCAGGCCGGCATCGACTGCAAACGGGTCGACAACCGGATCGACCGGTCCGCCGGAGTACAGGATCCCCACCGTCTGTTTTGGTTCGAAACCCACCTCACAGATGCAGGTTCGGGCACTTCGGGGAGGTGGCGACACGCGAGTTCGTGTGCTCTGGCCAACAATTTTTCGTCCGACACGCGGGACCGGCTGCGCTGCTTGTCGAGCCGCGCGAGCATGGTCTCCACCCAGCGCGCCTCCTCGGCGGCCGAGAGCCGGTCCGGCATCAGCACGACCACCCGCTCGCCGTCGCGGTAGGCGCTGACGGTCCGCTTGCGCCGCTTGCTGCGGCGGATGTCCACGTACGGCGGGATCGGGCGCGGCGGGGAATCGGCCATGAGGGAAAAACTACCCGCAGAATCCGACAACTTTCTTCGGTCCACATCCTGTGCACGGACGTTTTCGCAGGTCAGACACCAGTTCTGGGGCCTGACGATTCCGGTTGTTCACACCTTGTTCCCCCACCCGTCCACAGTGCCGACCGGCGCGTCCCACAGCTTGCTCACAGAGTTATCCACAGGGGTGGACAACGTGGGCTTGTGGTTGTGGCGGGCACCTCCTAGCGTCGTCCTCAACAGGCTCCCGGACCTCCTCCGGAGCCGCCCGGAGGGGAAGCCGAGCGGTTTCGGAGGAGGACTCCCGGGGGCCTGTTCCGTGCGGCCGGTTTCTGCGGAAAGGGTTTTCCCAGGCGGCCCTGAGCGGCACTCCGGCGGCGGAGTGGGCTTGAGCAGGCGTCAGAAGGCCGTAGGGTGAATCCCGATTGGGCCGAACGGCCTACGGCAGGAAGGTCTGCCGTTAGCATCCACGACTGGCTCGGTGACAACCCCGGGCTGATTTCAGAGCAAGGAGAGGGCCCTCATGGCAGAGACCTGGAGCGGCGAGTTCTACTGCGTCAAGTGCAAGGCCAAGCGCACCGCCGACGGCGAGGTCAAGGTCAACGACAAGGGCACGCGCATGGCGAAGGCCAAGTGCCCCGAGTGCGGTACGAACCTGAACCGGATCCTCGGCAAGGCCTGACGCACCACGCTGCGGGGCGGTGACTGGCCGAACACGGTCCGTCACCGCCCCGACGCCGTTCGATGACGACCTGCAACCCTCCGAACGGCACCCGGGCGCTCCCCGGCTTGGGCGACCCGACAGAATGGGTACGTGTCGGACCTCCCCCGCAAAGCGCTGAGCCGGACCGCGAAACTCGCCAGCCTGCCGCTGGGTGCCGCGGGCCGGGCCACGGTCGGCCTGGGCAAGCGGATCGGCGGTGCGCCGGCCGAGGCCGTGCTCGCCGAGTTCCAGCGCCGGACCGCCGAGCAACTGTTCTCCGTCCTGGGTGAGCTCAAGGGCGGCGCGATGAAGTTCGGGCAGATGCTGAGCCTGATGGAAGCGGCCATGCCCGAGGAGCTCGCGGCGCCGTACCGGGCCACGCTGACCAAGCTGCAGGACTCCGCACCACCGATGCCGGCCGCGACCGTGGACGAGATCCTGTCCCGCGAGCTGGGCAAGCGCTGGCGCGACCGGTTCTCCGAGTTCAACGAGCAGCCCGCGGCGGCCGCGTCGATCGGGCAGGTGCACCGCGGCACGCTGAAGGACGGCCGCGAGGTCGCAGTCAAGATGCAGTACCCGGGCGCCGCCGAGGCGCTGCGCGCGGACCTGCGCCAGCTCGGCCGCTTCGCCCGCACCTTCGGCACGCTGGTGCCCGGCATGGACATGAAGCCGCTGGTGGCCGAGATGCAGGCGCGGATCGGCGAGGAGCTCGACTACGACCGCGAGTCCCAGGCCCAGCAGCAGTACGCCGATGCCTTCAAGGATCACGACGAGTTCGTCGTACCGCGGGTCATCAAGCACTCCCCGACCGTCATCGTGTCGGAGTGGATCGAGGGCAAGCCGCTCTCGTCGTTCATCGCCGACGGCACCAAGAAGCAGCGCGACGAGGTCGGCCTGAAGTACGCACGGTTCCTCTTCAGCGGACCCAAGTACGCCGGTCTGCTGCACTCGGACCCACATCCCGGCAACTACCGGGTGCTGCCCGACGGGCGCCTCGGCGTGGTCGACTTCGGCCTGTGCGCGCGACTTCCTGACGGCCTGCCCCCGGCGATCGGGCGGCTGCTGCGGATCTCGCTCACCGGCGACGGTCAGGCGATCCACGACGGACTGCTGGCCGAAGGGTTCATCAAGCCGCGGATGGAGATCGACCCCGAGCAGCTGATGGACTACCTGGCGCCGTTCGCGGAGCCGGCCCGGGACAAGACCTTCCAGTTCAACCGGGCCTGGATGCGCGCGCAGGCGAACCGGACCAGCGACTTCCGCTCCCCCAATGCCACACTGGCCTTCAAGCTCAACCTGCCGCCGTCGTACCTGCTGATCCATCGGGTCTGGATCGGCGGCATGGCGGTGCTGTCCCAGCTGGAGGCGGAGGCGCCGTTCCGGTCGGTGCTCGAGGAACTACTGCCCGGCTTCACCGACTGAGAAGTCACCAGTAGATGGGGTCGAGCTTCCCCTCGATGCCGCGGACGTTCTCGCGGGCGCAGACGTCGCAGTAGTTGAGTTTGCGGCCGTTCTCGACCGAGGTGGCCCAGGTCAGCGGGAGGTCCTCGGACTCCGCCTGCCTGCCACACAACGCACAGATAGCACTTGCCATGGCAGTAGTGTGCACCTCGTGCGCTGGCGGATCCACGAAGAACAAGAAGTCTGGGGAAATCCTTGGCTGAGCGTCCGGCGGCTCGACGTGGAGCAGCCCGACGGCCACCGGGTCGACTACCACGCGGTCCGGCTCGCAGACGTCGCAGCGGCCGTGGTCACCGACACTGAGGGCCGGGTGCTGCTGATGTGGCGGCATCGCTTCCTCACCGACACCTGGGCCTGGGAACTGCCGATGGGCATCGTTGAGGCCGGTGAGGCACCGATCGACGCGGCAACCCGCGAGGTCGAGGAGGAGACCGGCTGGCGGCCCGGTCCGCTGACCGACTTGATCCGGTCCCAGCCGGGCGCCGGGATCATGGACGCCGTCCACCACGTCTTCCGCGCGAGCTCGGCCACGCGGATCGGCGAGCCGACCGAGCGCAACGAGTCCGACCGGATCGAGTGGATCCCACTGACCGACGTACCGGCGATGATCGCGAACGGCGAGATCGTCAGCGGCATCACCCTGGTGGGTCTTCAGCAGGCTCTGCTGCAGCGCTGAACATGCCGAAGGGCGGCACCCCCCTGAGGTGCCGCCCTTCGATCATTCAGCTGGTCAGGCTGTCGTGCTGCCTGCCGGGCCGGGTCCTCCTTACGGACCGGCCGGGCCGGCTTCAGTTGTGTGTTTCAGACGAGGCGAGCGAGTGCGAGGCGCGCGCGTGCGCTGGCCCTCTCCGCTCGCCTGCTGGCCCGCTCGGCCTGCTTCTGTGCCCGCTCGATTCGGTGAGCGAGGCGGAAGCGCCGGTTCTGCTCCGCGTCGTGCAGTGCCGAGCGTTGATGAGCACGGGCGAGATCTTCGTGAAGTAAATGCATTTCAAGGCTCCTGTGTGAAATCTGGTGCTTCATGGTCTGGTGTCTCGATTCGGATCTGGGTCGTCAGGCGGCGGTCGTGGTGTCGCTCTTGCGGGGGCGTCCACGGGGACGCTTGCGGGCAACCACCACGCCCTGGACGAACAGCTGTCCGCCCCACACACCCCACGGCTCCGAGCGCTCGAGCGCGCCGGCCAGGCACTCGGCCTGGAGGGGGCAGGTGGAACACAGAGACTTTGCGTACTCGACGTCCGCCGGCGATTCGGCGAAGAAGAGTTCCGGTGCGTAGGACCGACAGGGCAGGTCCTGCGACGATGCGACCTCGTTGAAGATGTCGAGGAAGCTCACGCTCATTCCGGTCACCTCCCAGTGACTTTCGGTGCTGCTGATCTTTTGTCGTCGGAGACGGTCCGCGGTTGCTGACCGCCAAACTTGGTTTCTCAATGACGCTCCTGGACAAACAAAAGGGCCGCGGGACCCTTTGGTGGGTTCCGCGGCCTGGAGGTGCCGGGTCTGACTCGTCTGTCAGACCGGTGGACTCCATGCTCGAGAACCCGAACCGCCGTACTTCACATCGCCGACAGCTCCGCCCTTGATCTGGGCCGGGCTGGCAGCCATCAGCACAACGGACGTGCCGTGAAGGCGCGGCGAGGCACCCGGGATCAGGGCGCACGGCAGCGCGGCAGCGTTGCTGAACGGCTTCTTGGTGATGTTCGACATTTCCCAGGCACCTCCTCTCGTTGTGGCGAAGCAAGCGGTGGCTCGATCGCTGTGTTGGTTTGAAGTTTTCGGCCAGGCTTCGACCGCAGAAAGAACAGTACGCTGTCGTCCGCAGAGCCCGCAAACTATTTAATGGCATGTTCGGGAAGTTGGCCGGAAGTTGCCGCCACGGTGACCGGATCCGGCTCCCGCGACAGGGTTCCTCCACGCTCCGGGACGCTGAAAGCACGCTCCGAGATCGTTGCCTCTGTCACCTATATGCCTCGTCTGCCAGCAGCAGAACGGGACGCACGAACTCCACCATGCGCCTCGGCCGCCGAGCGTGGCAACACTATTTCCGCAGATTGCACGAACAGGCAGCCGCTTCCTTGCACGATCCTCCACGCTGGGATGGAATCGAGCGGTGGAAGAACTGCGGTCCCTGTTGCGCCGGCACGTCCGGCCGGACCAGACCACGGCCATCGACGGTCTGCACATCGCGAAGATCGAGCGCTCGGGCCCGCCGTCCCCGTCGATGTCGGGTGTGGTCCTGGCGGTCCTGGTCGAAGGCGCCAAGCGGCTCACGGTCGGCGAGCGCGTCCACCTGTACCGGCCGGGCGACTACCTGGTCGCCTCGGTCGACCTCCCGGTGAGCGGCCATTTCGTCGATGCGACCGTCGCGGAACCGGCTCTCGGTATGGCGCTCGTCCTCGAGCCGGCCCTGATCGCGGACCTGCTGCAGCACGCCGGGCCAGGCGATCTCCCCCGCCCGGCCGGTCCGGTACCGGGGATCGCCGTCGGCAAGCTCACCGACGAACTGCTGGACAGCCTGACCCGGCTCGTCCGCCTCCTCGAGCGTCCGCGGGACCAGGCCGTCCTGGCACCGATGCTCAAGCGGGAGATCCACTGGCACCTCATCACCGGGGAGCAGGGCGCGGCCGTCCGGCAGCTGGGGCTGGCCGACAGCAGCATGAACCACATCACCCGGGCCGCCCGGTGGATCCGCGACAACTACGCCGAGCAGTTCCGGGTCGAGGACCTGGCGAAGCGCAGCGGGATGAGCCCGTCCGGGTTCTACCGGCACTTCCAGACCGTCACCGCGCTGAGCCCGATCCAGTTCCAGAAGCAGGTCCGCCTGCAGGAAGCGCGACTGCTACTCGCCGCACATCCACGCGACATCGCGACCGTCGCGCACCGGGTCGGCTACGACAGCGCGTCCCAGTTCAGCCGCGAGTACCGGCGACAGTACGGCGTACCTCCCAGTCAGGACGTCGTGGCCTAGCGGGTGCAGATGACCAGGATCTGCTCGCCGTACTTGGTCAGTTTGGTGTGGCCGATACCCGGGATCTTGCGCAGCTCCAACTCGTCGGAGGGCCGCGTCTCGGCGATCGCGGTCAGCGTCGCGTCGGTCAGGATGACGAACGCCGGCATCTTCTCGGCGTCAGCCTGCTCGGTCCGCCAGGCGAGCAGCGCGTCGTACAGCGTCTGGTCAATGTTCGACGGGCAGTCCTCGCAGCGGCCGAGCTTGCGGGCGCCCGGGTCGAGCAGACCGCGGCCACAGACCCGGCACTTCGGGATCGGACGGCCGGACCGCGCCGCCCGCTCGGCCCGGTCGGTCGTCGGCTCCCACACCGGCTGCTGCCGGGTCGTCCGGACGCCGATCGGATCCAGGAAGCGCGTCGGACCCCGAGTACCGCGGCCGCCGGGCGACCGCGAGGTCGACCAGCTGACGAACAGCTGCTGCTTGGCGCGCGTCACCCCGACGTAGAACAGGCGGCGCTCCTCCTCCACCTGCCCCGGCGTCTGGGCGTAGCTGATCGGCAGTGTCCCCTCATGCGCGCCGACGATGAAGACGCACTCCCACTCCAGGCCCTTGGCCGCGTGCAGCGTCGCCAGGGTGACGCCCTCGGCGACCGGAGCGTGCTGGATCGACGCCCGCCGGTCCAGCTCGACCATCAGGTCGGTCAGCCCGGCCTCCGGATTCGCCGCAGCGAAGTCGGACGTCATGGTGACCAGTGCGCTCAACGACTCCCAGCGGTCCCGGACTGCGCCGACTCCACTCGGCGCTTCCGGCGTCCAGCCGGCTCCACCCAGTACGCCGGTCACCGTCTCGACCAGGTCATCGGACAGGTCGCCGGCCTTGGCCTGGCCGCGGAGCAGCACCGCGGCCTTGCGGATCTCGGGGCGCTCGAAGAACCGCTCGGCGCCCTTCAGCACGGTCGGGATCTTCCGCTCGGCCAGCGCCTGCTCGAAGTTCTCCGACTGAGCGTTGGTCCGGAACAGTACGGCGATGTCCCGCAGCTGCACGCCCTCGTCCTTCAGTCGTGCCACCGCACGCGCGACCGCATCTGCCTCGGCGACCTCGTCGGAGTACTCGCGGTAGACCGGCGCTGGACCGGGGTCGCGCTGCGACCGCAGCGTCACCCGCCCGGGCAGCCCGGCCGGACCGGCCGCATCGAGGATCTTGTTCGCCACGTCGACGATCTGCGGGGTGGAGCGGTAGTCCCGGACCAGTTTGATCGTGGTCGCGTTCGGATGCCGGGAGGCGAAGCGGACCAGGTTCTCCGGCTCGGCACCGGCCCAGGAGTAGATGGTCTGGGCCGGGTCGCCGACCACGCAGACGTCCTCCCGGCCGCCGAGCCACAGGTCGAGCAGGCTCTGCTGCAGCGGGCTGACGTCCTGGTACTCGTCGACGACGAAGGTCCGGTACTGCCGGCGGATCTCGGCCGCGACCCGCTCGTCCTCGGCGAGCAGTGCGACCGCGCAGAGCAGTACGTCCTCCAGGTCGATCCGCCCGCGCTCGAGCTTCACGTCCTCGTACGACGCGAAGATCTTCCCGATCGTGGCCGGGTCGAAGGCGGCCAGCGCCCGCCCGGACTTCGGCGCCAGCCGCGCATAGTCGTCGGGCCGCACGTTGCTGACCTTGGCCCACTCGACCTCACCGGCCAGGTCGCGCAGGGCCGGGGTGTCGACGCGAATCCGGCAGCGCGAGGCGGCCTCGGTGAGCAGCGGGAACTTCCGGTCCGCGATCGGCGGCAGTTCGCCGCCGTACACCTTCGGCCAGAACCAGCGCGCCTGCCGCAGCGCCGCGGAGTGGAACGTGCGCGCCTGCACACCCTCGACCCCGAGCTGCGCGAGCCGGCCACGCATCTCCCCGGCCGCCCGCTGGGTGAAGGTCACCGCGAGCACCCGGACCGGGTCGAATGTCCCGGTCCGCACCCCGTACGCGATCCGGTGGGTGATGGCGCGCGTCTTCCCGGTCCCGGCCCCGGCCATCACCACGACCGACCCGTGCAGGGCGGTCGCGACCGCCCGCTGCTCCGGATCAAGCGCCGCCAACAGATCGTCTGGCGAGCCGGATCGTGTGAAGTCACTCACGGACTGGGTCATACGGGAACAGCACCGCCTACGGCATGGTTCGAATACGTCGAGAGCCACCCTAGACGGCTCGCCGGACAGAATCAGAAGGAGACGCCCGATGGCGGCAGTGACGATGTACTCGACCCCGTGGTGTGGCTACTGCCACCGCCTCAAGGGCCAGCTGAAGCGGGCCGGGATCGAGTTCACCGAGGTCGACATCGAGCAGGTCCCCGAGGCCGCGAAGCTGGTCGAGAAGATCAACCGCGGGAACCAGACCGTCCCGACGGTGGTCTTCGCCGACGGCAGCGCGCTGACCAATCCGTCGGTCGCCCAGGTCGCGGAGAAGCTCATCGCCTGATCTGCCCTAGCCCGCAACCGCGGCGCCTGCCCTTTGGGGTAGGCGCCGCGTCGTATTTTCGGCCCCTGCGGACCAGAAGGTTCCTGAGCCATGGACTTACGGTCATGGCCGTTTTACCTTCGAAGGAACTACGCCGCAGGGAGATCCGCCATGATTCCGCGTCGTCTCTTCCGACCTGTCCTGTTCTTAGCGGTCCTGGCCGTATTCAGTGGTTTGTTCACCACGGCCACCGGCGCCGCTCCACCCACCGGGCGACCTGACCCGTGGCCGTCCGAGGTCGGGCCGGAACGCCCCGATGCCATCGGGCGCACGCTCGCCCCCGATCCGATCACCAACCTCGGTGCGCCGATCAGTTCGCTCACCGTGATGGAGGGGACCGTCGGTCGCACTCCGGACGGCCGCGACGTCGTGTACGCCGTACCGGCCGGTGAGAACGCCAATCTGAACGTCGTCGACGTCCACAGCCGTCAGCTCCTGCACACCGTGCCGCTGCCGGGTGCAGCCGGCGCCTGGGGGATCGTCGTCGCCAGCGACGGCAGGCTGTACGTCGGCACCTATCCGAATGCCCACCTCTATCGCTTCGACCCGGTGACGGCCGTGGTCACCGACCTGGGCCGCCCGATCATCGGTGAGTCGTTCATCTACGGCCTCACCGCCGATGGGAACGGCAACGTCTTCGGCGGCACGTATCCGAACGCACACGCCTTCAAGTACGACGCCACCACCGCACAGGTCACCGACTACGGCTCACTCGACCCGGTGGAGCAGTACGCGCGGTCGACTGTCTACGACCCCGACCACAACGCACTGTTCGTCGGCATCTCCACACCGGTCGCCAAGCTGCTCCGCATCGACCTGGCCACCGGAACGGTCCAGAATGTGACTCCGGCGAGCCTGGTCGGTGGAGAGATCGTCGACCTCGACTATGCGAGCGGACGGGTGTTCGCGAACGTCAGCGGCAAGCTGACGGTCGTCGACGCGGTCACCTTCGAGCAGGTCAAGTTCACCGACGCCGCGACCGGCGGTCTGGTCCTGACCTATCCACTGGCAGCACGTGGCGTCTCTGGCGGCGGTCCGGGCGGCGTGTACTTCACCACCGCGACCACGCTCAATCTGATGCGCTACGACCTCGACACCAACACCGTCGGCACAGTGACGAATCCACCGATCCGGATGACGCGTGGAGCAGCCATCGGCTACGGCTGGGTGACCGAGAACGGCCAGCAGATCCTCTACGGCCTGACCGGCAACTACTCCGGCGGAACGTTCCGCTACGACCCCGTGGCCCGCACACTCGCGCAGTGGAGCTCACCGTTCCAGTACGTACCCGTGGCACTCCAGCACACGATCGCTGACCCAGCTACGGGCCGGGTGTACGTCAACGCCTACTTGAACGGCTCCACGTCGTACTACGACCCCGCTACCGGCAAGGCCACTGTCACTGCACGCCAGGGACAGGTCGAGGGTTGGAACTGGGGCCCTGGCAGCAAGATGTGGGTCGGCATCTACCCGTACGGCCGACTGCAGCTCTGGGACACCGCTCTGCCGGAGAGCACGACCAATCCGAAGGTCGTGTTCAGCCTGGTCGACAGTGACCACCAGAACCGCCCGTTCGCCGTCGTACCGTCCGGCAACAGCGTGTACGTCGGCACGACTCCCGGGTACGGCGAATACGGCGGCGCGATCACCGTGTACGACGTACCCAGCAACACGTTCAAGGTCTATCGGAACCTGGTGACCGACCAGTCGATCGCCAGCCTGCTCCCGGTCGGCACCGACGTGTGGGCCGGATCCGCCATCGAAGGTGGTCAAGGCACCGAGCCCCGGGCCACTGAGGCGCACCTGGTCAAGGTGGACCCGACAACTGGCGCGGTGACGGCAGACGTCGTACCGGTGCCGGGTGCGGCCAGCATCAACGAGCTGACCATCGGACCGGACGGCAACATCTGGGGTCTCGCGGACGGCAACGTGTTCGTCGCCAACAAGACCACCGGTGCGATCCTGCGCACGTACACGGTCTTCTCCGGACGCCTCACCGGTCACGACGGTGCGCTGTCCTGGCGCGACGGCTACCTGTACGGCGTCTCCGGTGGCCGGCTGTTCGTCCTGGACGGTCTGAGCGGGACGTCGACCATCCTCCGCGACCACGGCCTCAACCGGCTCACGGAAGGACCGGACGGCACGTACTACTCGCTGCTGCGCCTGGACGGCTGGACCATTCCGACCAACCTGGCGTCGTACAAACCACCGGTCGACCCGTGTCCCAAGTCGGACCTCCGGACCAACGTCTGGACCGGCAACATCAACAGTCACGTGCTGAACCGCCATCTGGAGTACGGCTGCACACTCACCGACGTGCTGCCGGACGCCGAGGCGCAGTGGCCCAGCCACGGCGCCTACGTGGTCGCAGTGGACCGGAAGCTCCGCCAGCTCGAGGCCGCGGGCCAGGTGGAGTATTGGGAAGGAATCCTGATCCGGTTCGCCGCAGCCATCTCGAACGTGGGACGGCGCTAGGGGCGGGGCTCACCAGCTTCCGGTGAGCTCCTCGCCGTACCATCCCTCGATCAGACGGCGGCTGATCGAGATGTTGCCCGGGAGGGCCATCGTGCCGGCTTCGACCAGCGCACGGAGGTCCTCCCGGGTGAACCACCGGGCGTCGGAGATCTCGTCACCGTCCACCTCGATGTCGGTACCGGTCGCCTTCGCGTAGAACCCGAGCATCAGACTCGACGGCAGCGGCCACGGCTGACTCCCGGCGTAGTCGACCTCCGGCCCGACGATCACCCCGGACTCCTCGAGCACCTCACGCCGTACGGCGTTCTCCAGCGACTCCCCCGGCTCGACGAACCCGGCCAGTGTCGAGTACCGCCCCTCCGGCCAGGCCGCATTGCGCCCGAGCAGGGCCCGGTCCTGGTCGTCGGTGACCAGCACGATGATCGCCGGGTCGCTCCGCGGGAAGTGGCGCGTGCCGCAGTTGGGGCAGTCCCGGACGTGCCCGGCCTCCGTCACCACGGTGTGCTCACCACAGTTCGCGCAGTGAGTGTTCACGGCGTGCCAGTTGACCAGTCCGACCACGTGGACCGCGATACCGGCCTCCCGGTCGCCCAGCACCGCACCCATCTCCCGCAGACCGGCATACGACTCGTCTGCCTCATCTGGGACCAGTACGGCGAACACTGCGCGCCCGTCGGCGGTCTGACCGGCACCTGACTCGCGGTCGATGCCCAGGAAGAGCCGGACTCCCTCGGGAGCCTCGGCCGGCGCGATCAGCTCCAGTGCGGACCGGTCCGCGGTCACCTGGAGCTTGTCACCGGCCACCAGCACCACCTGCGTGTCCGGGGCGGCCCACGCCTTCTCCAGCCAGTCGTCGTCGCGCCGCCGGTCGGCAGCGCGGTCCAGAACGGACCGGGACAGGGTCAGCGAACCAGGAGCAATCGAGTAGGCCACGTAACTCAACATATCCCGGTCGCATGAGAGCATCCCGGCATGAGTATTCACATCGCCGCCGAACCCGGGCAGATCGCACCGCGGGTCCTGTTCCCCGGTGATCCGCTCCGGGCCAAGTGGATCGCGGAGACCTACCTGTCCGACGTGATCTGCTACACCGAGGTCCGGAACATGTTCGGATTCACCGGCACCTACAAGGGTGAGCAGATCTCCGTGCAGGGCTCCGGAATGGGCCAGGCGTCCGCCTCCATCTACGCGAACGAGCTGTTCGCGGAGTACGACGTACAGACCCTGATCCGGGTCGGCACGTGCGGTGCGCTGACCGAGGACGTGCGGGTCCGGGACGTGATCGTGGCGATGTCCGCGAGCACCGACTCGCAGATGAACCGGCTGCGCTTCCACGGCATCGACTACGCGCCGACCGCCGACTACCAGCTGCTGCGCGCCGCGGTGGACGCCGCCGAGGCGGCCGGGCTGAACGTGCACGTCGGCCAGGTGTTCTCCGGTGACCTGTTCTACAACGACCGCCCGGACCTGGTCTCGCGGACCGCGGAGTACGGCGTACTGGGGATCGAGATGGAAGCCGCGGCGCTCTACACGCTGGCCGCCAAGTTCGGCCGCCGCGCGCTCGGCATCATGACGGTGTCGGACCACCTGATCACCAAGGAGGTCACGTCGGCCGAGGAGCGGCAGACGACGTTCTCCGAGATGATCACGATCGCCCTCGATGCTGCGATCGAGGTGCCGGTCTGAGCCGGACCAGGAGCGCGGCCACCGCCATCGCCGCCCTCCTGCTGCTCACCGCCTGCTCCTCGAACGAGCCCGCCGCGAACCCCGGGACTCCGTCGTCCGCACCCTCGTCGTCCACGCCTACGCAGGCCCCTGAGGCACTGACGCCGGTCAAAGCGACCGCAGTGGTCGCTGGGCTGACCAGCGCCGGCTTCAAGTGCGGCACCGACGAGGCGTACGCCCTCTGTACGTCGGGCGCCGCATCGGTCTCAATCCTGAACGGCGACCACCCGCGGCCACCCGTGGTGTCCGTGAACGCCAGTGGGCCGGCCGACACGGCAGCTGCTGAGATCGCCAAGGTCCTGCCGAAGGTGCTCGAGGTAGCTCACATCAGCCAGCCGCAGGACATCACCTCCTGGTTCGGCGCGCAGAAGGGCAAGTCGACCGCGGAGATGACCGCAGGCGACTGGCTGGTGAACTACGCGGCCGAAGCGGACACCGAGGAGCCCGGTGTGCACCTGACGGTGACCGACAAGCTGTGCAAGACCGCCTGTCAGGCGGAATGACTCATCCGCTCCCCCAGCAGCTGCTGGAAGGGCTCGACCAGCCCGGCTCGCCTGCGTAGGTAGCGTCTGATGGAACCGTCGTCGAGCATCAACTCGACGGCGGTTCCGCGCACCTCCCGAATCACTCGCGCCTGCTGCACCCGAGCCGCCGGAACGAACTCAGGCCACGGGACGATCTCCATCAGGTCGTCGGTGATCCCCTTGGCCTCTCGGCGAAGCCGCCGCCGGGCCAGCGCCCGCGTCGTCATCGAGGCGACGCCGAGCAGGTCACCCACCCGATCCGCTGCCACCAGGATCACCGCAGCGATCAGCCCTAACGCCGCCACGACCAGGAACGCCGTACGCAGCCCGCTGAGACCGGCCTTACCGACCAGCCACGCCAGCACGAGCGCACCGGCCATCACGACCACGCACCACAGCGAGGGGTCCATCCGGCGGCCGAAAATCGGCGTAGCCGTCCACCCCTCCGCGGTGAACTCCAGATCGACCAGACCGCCCGGCTCCGACCGCACCCGCTTCACAATCACGGCACGCAGCCTAGAGCGTCCTCAGGTCGTGATGAGCTTCGGCAGAATCTGGCTGACGCGGTGGACCAAGCGCTCCGGCGCACCGGCCGGGTCATCCGCGTAGCCGACCACCGCCTGCTCGAACAGACCGTCCATCAGCGCGTACGCCGTTGCTGCGTCGACCGACGGTTCGCCTCCGACCAGTTCGGCGTACCGGCTCAGGATCCGCCAGATCATCTCTTCCAGCAGCTGGTCGATCGCGACCACATCTGCGCGCAGCTGATCCTCGAACATGCTCTGGGCGCGCAGGTCGTACCAGAGACGATGCATGGGTGTCTCTTCGACCAGAGTCTGCGTCAGCTTGGCCAGGAACCCCGCACCGAGCTCGTCGGCGGTGGTGGCAGTCTCCACGACCTCGTCGTACCGCCGGGCGCACTTGGTCTTGTAGTAGCGCACGCAGTAGCTGATCAGGTCGATCTTGTCGCGGAAGTAGTAGTGCACGACGCCATGCGTGAACTCGGAGTTGTTGGCGATCTCGCGCAGGCTGGTGCGGGCGTAGCCGAGCTCGCCCAGGGTCTTCAGCGCGGACTCGGCCAGTGCGATCCGGCGGCGCTCGATCTTGTCGATCCCGGGTATCCGGACAGGCCGGCCCGTTGGGGTGACGTCTGCTGCTGAGCTCATCGCCCCTCCTGTCGTCGCGGATGGTTGCGTCAGCCTACCCGGCTCGGTTTCTTGACAAGTGTCAAGCAAAGTCTTGACGACTGTCAAAGGACGGTCCAGAGTTGGGCACCAATCACCCTCCGCAGCCACTCGAGCAAAGGAGTCACCGATGGGCGGACTCGATCTCTCCGGCCGGAAGGCCCTCGTCACCGGCGGGGCCCAGGGACTGGGCGAAGGTATGGCCAAGGCACTGGCCGCGGCCGGCGCCAAGGTTGTCGTCGCCGACCTGCAGAAGGACGCGGGCGCGGCGGTCGCCGACGCCCTCGACAGCGAGTACGGCGCCGGCAACGGGTTCGTCGCGCACGACGTGACCGACGAGGGCAGCTGGGAGAACGCGGTCGTCGCAGCCAACGACGTACTCGGCGGTCTGGACATCCTGGTGAACAACGCCGGGATCGAGATCACCAGCCTGCTCACCGAGGTCACCGCGGACCAGATCCGCCGGATGCTCGACGTGAACATTCTCGGGACCACGCTGGGGATCAAGTGCGGTCTGCGCACGATGCGTCCGGACGGCCTGGCCGGCCAGGGCGGTGCGATCATCAACATCGCTTCGGTCGCCGCCACCATCGCCTTCCCCGGCATCGCGGTCTACTCGGCCACCAAGTCCGCGGTCGACCGCCTCACCCGCGTCGCGGCGATGGAGTCCGGCAAGCTCGGGTACGGCGTCCGCGTGAACTGCATCTACCCCGGACTCGTCCCGACCGCGATGGGTGCCGGTCTGGCGAACGACGTCGCCGAACTCGGACTGTTCGGCTCCCCGGAGGAGGCGGTCGGTGCGGTCATCGGACTGACCCCGGCCGGCCGGCTCGGTGAGGTGTCCGACATGGCTGACGCAGTCGTCTTCCTGGCGTCGAACGAGGCCCGGTTCATCACCGGCATCGGTCTGCCGGTCGACGGCGGAATGGGGATGTGACCCATGCGACCTGTCGTTGTGTACGGCGCTTCCGGTTACACCGGCCGCCTGGTGTGCGAGTACCTCCGCCAGTACCACGTCCCGTTCGTGGCCGCCGGCCGCAGCGAGGAGAAGCTCACATCGTCGATGGCGTCGAATGTGGCCGGCATCGAGACAGCCGACTACGAGATCGCCACTGTCGACCATGAGGTGTCAGCACTCACCGATCTGTTCAAAGGCGCGTCGGTAGTACTCAATACGGTCGGACCGTTCAGTGAGCTCGGCCCTGCAGCCGTCGAGGCAGCACTCGCGGCAGGTGCGCACTACACCGACACAACAGGTGAGCAGGACTGGCTGATCACCTGCGACGACGTGTACGGCGCACGCTTCGCCGAGGCAGGTCTGTTGCTGGCCCCTGGTATCGCTCAGATGTACACGACCGGTGAAATCGCCGCACAGCTCTGTCTTGAGCAGCCGGGACTCGACACCCTGGACATCGCGGTGTTCTGGGGCGGCAGCCCGACCATCGCCTCGACACGCACGATTCTGGTGAACGCTGCGACGTCGAAGGCACACTTCCTCGAGCAGAACGCGTACGTCGAATTCCCCGAGCAGGGGCTCGTTCCACTCGTCGTACCGGGTCAGCATGAGTTGGCGCTGTCACTGCCGTGGGGTGGCACGTCGCACCCGGTCTGGTTCAAGCGGGACCCCCGGGTCGCCAACGTGAAAGCCCAGGGTGGTGTCTTCAACGCTGCGCTGATGAACGGCGTACCGCAGATCGTGGCAGCCGCACTGGAAGCCACGAAGGACATGACTCCGGAAGACCGCGATGTCGCACTGACCGCGACCGCACGCCAAGTGATGGACCAGATGCCGCCAAGGGAGAACCCGCGCGTCAACAAGTCCCTCGACTCGGTGCACGCCTCCGGTCCGCTCGGGCGGGCGCACTGTGTGATCCACGGCAACAGCAACTACCAGCAGACCGGCTTGCTACAGGCCTATGCGGCGTACTCACTGCTGCAGACGCCGCCGAAACGCGTCGGCTTCGCCAGTGGCTGTCAGGCCTTCGGTCACCGCGAACTGCTCGGCGTACTGCGCAGCTTCGGGCTGGTCGCGGAGCCGCAGCTGACCGTGGTGAGTTAAGAGACCGCCATGCGACTGGTCGACTACCTGGACAAGGGCGCCTCACTCGGAGCGGACAGGCCCTGCCTGACCACCGACGGCGAGACGCTCACGTATGCCGATGTCCAGGACCTGTCGTACCGGATCGCAAGTGGACTGGCGGCACGCGGTGTCCGGCCCGGCGGCAAGGTGGCGATCCTGTCCGCCAACGACCCGATCGCGTTCAGTTGCGTGTTCGGGATCAGCCGGGCCGGCGCCGTCTGGTGCCCGATCAATCCACGCAACGAGGCCGCCGAGAACCGGGAACTGCTCGACCGGTTCGACTGTGAAGTGCTGATCTACCAGTCGGCGTTCGCGCCACTGGTGGATCGGATCCGGGATGCGCTACCGAAGGTCCACACCTTCGTGTGCCTGGATGCCGATCCGAACTCCGGCTGGGACGCGTTCTGCGGGGGCGTGTCCCAGCCGGACCTGCACGAGCCAGAGCAACTGGCACTGATCGTCGGCACTGGTGGCACCACTGGACAGCCCAAGGGCGTCATGCTCACAACCACCAATCTCGAGACCATGACAGCTCTGACACTGATGGGCTATCCCTTTGGCGTCCGGCCGGTCTACCTGGCGCTTGCGCCGCTCACCCACGCAGCCGGCGTGCTCTGCTTCCCGGTGCTCGCATCTGGCGGCGAGATCGTCATCATGCGCACACCGGACGTCCATGCGTTTCTCAAGCTCATCCCCGAGCGCGGAGTGACGCACACCTTCCTCCCGCCCACGTTGATTTACATGGTGCTCGCAGCGGAGGAGCTGGACAGCACAGACCTCTCGTCACTGCGCTGCTTCTGGTACGGCGCCGCACCGATGTCGGTGGCCCGACTGGAGGAGGCGTTGCGGCGGATCGGTCCGGTGATGGCCCAGCTGTTCGGTCAGACCGAGGCGCCGATGATGATCTCGATCCTGCCGCCGGCCGACCACTTCGATGCCGCAGGCAACATTGCGCGCGAGCGGCTGGCGTCGGCGGGGCGGCCGTCAGCATTGGTCACCACGGCGATCATGTCGCCGGACGGACAGTTGCTCCCAACCGGTGAGCGCGGCGAGATCGTGGTTCGGGGCTCACTCGTGATGCGCGGGTACTACCGCGATGCCGAAGCGACGGCGACAGCATCGGCGTACGGGTGGCACCACACCGGGGACATCGGGTATCTCGACGCGGACAACTACTTGTACATTGTTGATCGAGCCAAGGACATGATCATCACTGGTGGATTCAATGTGTACTCGACTGAAGTTGAGCAAGTATTGATGAGTCATGACGCAGTACAGGATTGTGCAGTCATCGGCCGCCCGGACGAGAAGTGGGGCGAACGCGTCGTGGCCGTCGTCCAGCTTCACGCGGGCGCCGCCGCCGATCCGGCCGAGCTGATCGCGTTCGCGAAGGCACGGATCGGCAGCGTCAAGGCGCCCAAGGAGGTGCTGGTCTGGGCGGACCTGCCGCGCTCCAAGGTCGGCAAGGTCCTCAAGCCGGAGATCAAAGCCCGGCTCCGCTAGCTGCTCCCAGCACTACCGGCGGTCGCCGACACCACGATGGCTGCCGTGATCGCACTCTGCATCTCAGCAACCGCCTTCTTGACCGCAGCCGCAGCCCAGTCGGAGTCGGCGATCACCTTGGCACGAGCGCGAAGCTGCCGCTTGTCGACCGAGTCCGTGATCACCTTCGGTACGACGTCCAGTGCGCTCAGCAGCGCGATCAGAGCGCCGGTCCGCTCGTCAGGCATCGTGCCGACCTTCAGCACGCTCCCCAGCGCGGCCCGCACCTCACCCTCGTGCTGCGCGTCCTTAGCCGGCCAGCGGGTGACCGGAAACAGTCCGAGCACCTTGCCCTCGTCAGCCTCCAGAATGCCGCGCTCGGCCAGCCGAGCCAGCAACTGGTCGCGCACCTTCTTCGAGAGGCCACTCAGGATGTCCTTCGGCTTCTTCCCAGCCTTGCTGACCGCGTAGGCGAGCCGGTCGTCCAGGATCGCGTCACCGGTCGACGAGGTGTCCAGCACCTTCAACCGTCCCGGGCGCTCCCCATCACCCTTGGCGGTGATGTCCATCTTCCCGAGCGTGGTCAGCTCGATCAGCAGCGCACCACCGAGGGCGTATTCCAGTTTCGGCGACCCGACGATCGGCTTCCCGGTCTCGTCGTCGTACAGCAGAAGCAGCAGGTCCTCGGCAATCAGCATGCCCTTAACGTAAGTAACCCGTCGGTTGCCGCACATCCGCCGCGCGGGCTACCCGCCAGATCCGCCTGTCAGGTGAGCAGCTGCGCGATCAGGGTCTCGCCCAGCCAGTTCTCGTAGTCCGCGACCGGCCAGTGGCGGTCGAGGACGAGCAGTTGGTAGATCTCGGTCGCCGTACAGGCCAGGAAGAGGTCCAGCGCGCGGTCGACGAGCTGGTCGCCGAAGGACTGCAGGAACAGCTCGAGCTCGTGCTCCCGAGACGCCCAGACGCGCTGCATCTCCGTGGCCATCCGGGCGTCGGCCCGCGCGGCCTCCTGGTAGATCCGGATCACGTCGATACCGGTCTCGAACTGCCGTGTCTGCCAATGCGCCGCGCTGCGCAACCGCTCAGCCGGGTCGTCGATCGCCAGCGACTCCGTCGCCAGTCGGCGGGTGTCCGCCTCGGCGATCCACATCTTCGCGATCTCACCCAGGATCGCCGGCTTGTTCCCGAACGCCGAGTAGATCGTCTGCGCCGGAATCCGGGCCGCCTCCGAGATCGCCGCGACCGTCGTCACGACGTACCCCTGCTCGGCGAACAGCTCCCGCGCGGCCCGCGCCACCTGCGCCTTCGTCTCCTGCGCCTGCCGGGCCCGATGCGATTCCTCCTTGACAGCCACGGAAGGAATCTAGCACTCTGTTGATCATAGTCCTACTATGACGAATAGAGAGGTCATCTGATGAACAACTTGGTACTCGCCGCCGACCCGGCCTGCCCTTGGAGCTGGCTCACCGTCCGCTGGCTCACCGCCGTCGCCCCCGAGCGCGGCCTCACCCTCCGCCTCCAGCCCTACAGCCTCTGGCTCCGCAACGGCGAAACCCAGTCCGCCGGCCTCCCCGACTTCATCGCCGCCATCGCCAACGAGACCAGCCAGCAGTCCCTCCGCGTGATGCGCGTCTTCATGGCCCTCGCCGCCGAGGACCGGTACGCCGACATCTCGCGCCTGTACGTCGAATGGGCGTCCCGCGTCTTCACCCCGGGACCGCCGCAGGCCCCGACCCCCGCCGTACTGGCCGAGTCCCTAACAGCCGCCGGCCTGGACGCCTCCTGGCTCCCCCACGCCGACTCCCCCTCGTGGGACACCCCCATCACCCACCAGATGGACCAACTCGACGCCCTCCGCCCCACCACCCCCGGCGCCTCAGTCCCCGTCCTCCTGCAAGGCGACCAAATCCTCCTCCAAGGCGCCATCCTCGCCGCCCCCGTAACCCCCGAAGAGGGCCTAGCCCTCTGGGACGCCTTCACCCTCCTCACCACCTCCCCCACCTACATCGCCAACTCCCCCACCCCACCCCCGTTCCCCGCCTTCGCCTAACCACCAACCGGGGCATTCGAGGGAATCCCTCACGACATCCCGCGGGTCATCCGGGGCAGATCACGGGGTTTCCAGGGGTTTCCAGGGGCAGATAGCCGAAACGGCCCAAAGCACCCCGCGCCCACCGGCATGCTGGTCGTATGCCTGAAACACCGACAGCGCCGTACGGCTCAGACCCGTACACGCTTGCGTACCTGGACACCACCCCGGACAACGGCAAACGACACGAAATCATCGACGGAGTGCTGTTCGTTACCCCGGCACCAAGCGTCAATCATCAACGTGCACTGAGAAATCTGATGCTCACCCTCACAAAGGCTTGCCCGCCGGGGCCGGAGGTCCTTCCAGGACCGTACGACTACAGCCCAACCGCGGTGCGATCGCTCCAACCTGACCTGTTCGTGCTCTCACCCGACGACACGAACCAGGCATACACGCAAGATCCCCTGCTGGTGGTCGAGATCATCTCGCCGCACACCGGGCTGATCGACCGGCATCTGAAGCGGCAGGTCTACCAGGAGGCCGGCCTGCCGTCGTACTGGATCTTCGAGCCGGAGGACCGCGTGCTGACGGTGCTGGAGCTACAGAACGGGCTGTACACGGAGCGGACGTTCAGGGACGACGAGGTGTTCGACGCAACGCGGCCGTTCCCGGTCCAGATCGTCCCAGCCGAGCTGAACCAGCTGGAGCGGGGCGTGCACTCGTCTGAACCCAACATGCTGGTTCTGTGACCGAGAAGGAGGCACCATTGTGTCCGTGGAGACCATCGAGCCGAGGCTCACACTGGCCGAGTTCGACGCACTGCCCGACGACGGGGAGTGGCGCGAACTGCTGGACGGGCGGGTCCTGGTGAATCCCGCTCCACGTCCCATCCATCAGACGGCGGCGGGCAACCTCTACACGTTGCTCCGCGCAGCTCGCACACCAGAGCTGCTGGTCTACTTCGCACCCTTCGACTACCGCCCCGGCGGCCCTACCTCGCTTCAACCGGACGTGCTGGTCTGCCATCGCCAGGATGTCGGACCGCAGGGCGTTCAACGCCCGTTGCTCCTGGCAGTCGAGGTAGCCTCGCCGTCGACGCGACACCAGGATGTGATGCGGAAGCGTCTCCTGTACGAGGCGCACGGCGTCCAGTCCTACTGGATCTTCGAGCCGGAAGACGCTGTCCTGGTGGTGCTTGAGCTGAAGAACGGGCAGTTCGTGGACCGGGTGTTCAAGGACGACGAGGTGTTCGAAGCCGAGCTTCCTTACCCCGTACGGATCGTGCCGGCTGAGCTGCTCGAGTACTAGCCGTTCAGTAGTTCGGTGAGTTGTTGTTTGTTGGGGAGGCTCTCCGGGCGGATGATGTCGGCGGTTCGGACGTAGTAGAAGGCTGCTCCTACTGAGGGGAGGGGGATGTTCATCAGTTCGGACCAGGCGACTCGGTAGATGGCTAGCTGGAGGGGGTCGGCGGATTCGGAGCGGCTGGTTTTCCAGTCGACTACGTCGTAGCCGCGGGAGCCGTCGGGGCGGACTACTTGGTAGACGGCGTCGATGCGGCCTCGGATGGTGCGGCCGCCGAGGGCCAGGGCGAAGGGGGCTTCGATTTCGTAGGGGGAGGTTTCGCCGTAGGGGCCGGTGCGGAAGGCTTCCATCAGGTCGGTGAGGTCGGTGTCGTCGACGATGTCTTCGTCGGCTGCGCCGGGGAGGTCGTCGGGGTCGATCAGGAGTTGCTGGCCGAAGTAGGACTCGACCCAGGCGTGGAAGCGGGTACCGAAACGGGCGGCGCGGTTGGGTTTGCGGGGCATCGGGCGGGCGAGTTCGGAGGCGAGACCGTCGGGGTCCTTGGCCAGGCGCATCACCTGGGTGGCGGACAGGGCGGTCGGGAGCGTCACGTCGTACGCCTTGCGGCTTCGGCTCTCCCTTGCCTCTGACAACAATCTCTCGATCTCGGAGTCCCAGCGGGCGACCAGCGCTTGCTCGTCGAGCAGCAGCGACTCCTCGGCGTCGGTCGAAGGACCCTCGGAGCGCGACTGCTGCACCAGGCCGGCCGCCTCCAACCGCAGTCGGTAGGCATCGGCGTCGTACGGCGCCGGCCAGGGGGCCGTGGTTGCCTCGGCGAGCTCCGGGTTCTCCTGATCGAGGTCGGGCTGCGAAGCCCAGGCGATCACTCGCTCGCCGGCGTGCTTCTTCAGTGTCTCCAGGTACGACGACGGGCCGCGCGGGCGCTTCTGCGTGGGACCCCACCAGTGGCCGGTGGCTACCAGGATCTCCTTCGCGCGGGTGAAGGCGACGTACCCGAGGCGGCGCTCCTCGAGGGAGTTGACCTCCTTGCACTCGTCGGCGAACGCCTTCAGGCCCGCGTTCGACAGGTCGTGGAAGTCGGGCAGCGTGGCGGCGTCACCGCGCAGCGGCCACGGCAGGACCTTCGCGTTGGTCGTCCACTTGTCGCGGCCGCGATCAGACGGGAACACCTTCTGCACCAGGGTCGGTACGAAGACGATCGGCCACTCCAGACCTTTGGACCGGTGCGTGGTGAGCAGCTTCACCGAGTCCGCCTCGCTCGGTACGGCGAGGTCCAGGCCGGCGGCGTATTCCTCCTCGGCCGCGAGGTAGGCGAGCAGGCCGTCGAGTGAACCGTCCGACTCGGTGGAGACAAAGTTGCCGACGGCATCGAGGAACGCGGCCAGGTGGTCTCGGCGGCCGGAGTCGAGATGATCCGGAGTGGCGGTCAGCTCGACATCGAGGCCGATGGTGGCGATCACTCGTCGTACCAAGTCGAGGAGCGGCTCACCGGCGTGGGCCCGCAACTCGCGGAGCTCAGTGGACAGTTCCTTGAACCGGATCAGCGCCTCGGCCGAGTAGCCCCAGGCTTCTGAGCCCGGATCGTCGACCGCTTCGGCCAGCGAGATGACCTCGGTCGAGTCCATCCCAGCGACGGCGGCATCGAGGGCGGCGACGAGGTCGTCGGCGGTCGGGCGGGCGCCGGTGTCGGCGAGGGAGCGGGAGCGATTCGCCAGCAAGGCAAGGTCGCGGTGGCCGATCCGGTACCGCGGTCCGGTGAGGATGCGGAGCATGGCGGCGTTCGCGGTGAGGTCGTTGACGGCCTGCAGGGTGGCGACCACGTCGACGACCTCGGGCAGCGCGAGCAGCCCGCCGAGACCGACCACCTCGACCGGGACCTTGCGCGCGATCAGGGCCTCGTGGACCGCGCTCAGGTCGACGTTGGTCCGCATCAGGATGCCGATGTCCTTCCAGCGCCGGTTCGGCGTCCGGTGCGCGGCGACGATCGCGTCGGCGACCCACTCGATCTCCTGCGAACGTGTCTCGAACAGGCCGACGGTGATCGCGCCCTCCGGCGCATCGGCGGGCGCTTCGAGCGGGATCACGCCGGGGTGCTGCTCGTACAGCTCGGCGGCGTGCTGGTTGGCGGCGGCGAGGATGCGGCTGCCGCAGCGGCGGTTGACGCTGAGCACATAGCGGTGGGCCGGGGTGCCGTCGCCGTTCGGGAAGTGTTCGGGGAACTCGTCGAGGTTGGCCACCGAGGCGCCACGCCAGCCGTAGATCGCCTGACAGGGGTCACCGACCGCGGTGACGGGATGACCGCGACCGTCGGGGCCGGCGAAGAGTGCGGTGAGCATCCGGCGCTGCGAGACCGACGTGTCCTGGTACTCGTCGAGCAGCACGACCTTGTACCGCGCGCGTTCGGCGACCGCGACCTCCGGACACTCCTCGGCCAGTCGCGCACCCAACGCCATCTGGTCGGCGAAGTCGACGACACCGCGCTCGCCCTTGTAGGCCTGGTACTCCTCAACCAACTGCAGGATCTCGCCACGCTTCAACGCAGTCTCGGCCAGCTTCTTGACCTCAACCGTCTGCTTCCGCGCCGCGGCAACCTCCTGCCGAACCGCCTCGTCATGATCGCGTACGGCGTCCGCCCGCAGCAGGTGGTCCGCGAGCTCACCGTCGAGCGACAGCAGGCTGTTGACCAGCGTGGGCACGTGATGCGATGCAAACCTGATTGGTCCGGAGGAACGCCGTACCACCCGACCCGCCAGCTGGAACCTGGTCGCGTCAGCCAGCACCCGAGCATCCGGCTCCAGCCCAAGCCGCAACCCGTGCTCAGCAATCAACGTGCCCGCGAAGGCGTGGTACGTCGACACGACCGGCTCGCCTGGTTCCTCAGGCTCCCAGTTGGGCACGTTGCTCCGGAGGTGGGCGGCCAGAATCGGATGCTGATCCGGTGGCAGGGTCGAGCCCAGTACGCCGGCCTTCGTCAGGTCCTCGCGGATCCGCACATCCAGCTCGTTCGCAGCCTTCTTCGTGAACGTCAGCCCCAGCACTTCTTCCGGCTTCACCTGCCCGGTGCAGATCAACCAAACCACCCGAGCCGCCATAGCCGTCGTCTTCCCCGACCCGGCCCCCGCCACAATCACCCCCGGTGCGAGTGGCGCGGTGATCGCCGCCAACTGCTGATCACTAAACGGAATCCCGAGTAGATCGCACAACTCAGCAGTCGTCTGCAGTTTCACGGCGGTCATCAACAACAACTCCCGTCGTCGGCTGAGGTGGTGAATGGGAAGGCGGTGCGAGAAATCGAGAGGAGGTGAGCGGAGAGTGTGGTTCGAGAGGGGGCTCCGCATAGGCAGCCGCAACCGGTGGGGTGCAGCGCAGCGGAGGAGACAAACACGTGTTGGTCGGCGGCGCGGGTGCGGTGGTGGGCGGGGCGGGCGTGGGTGCTGCCGGGGCGGGTGAGGTGGTCGGCGGAATGCACGTGGCGGGGCGCGCGGTGGGTGTGGTGGTTGGCGGAGTGCACGTGGCGGGGCGCGCGGTGAGTGTGGTGGTTGGCAGATCGGGCGTGGCGGTTGGCGAGACACATGTGGTGGGTGGGGTGGATTGCCGGGGGCATGTGGTGGTTGGCGGGGCGGCTGTTGGGTGGGGGCATTAGACGACTTCTCTTCCCTCTGGCTGGATGGGGCAGAGGGGTTTGGCTTCGCAGCGGTTGCAGCCGTCGTTGCGTTGGGCGGTGAAGTGTTCGGTGCGGACCATTTGTTCGGCGTCTTCTACGGCTTCGTCGAGCCAGGTCTTGCCGTCTTCATCGGGTTCCAACGGAGCTTGGTGTTGGACTTTGGGGAAGCCGCTGTCGTCGTGGCGGAGTTGGACTAGTTCGGCTCCGCCGGCTACTGCTTCGGGGCCGGCGGCGGCTACTTGGCGGGAGGCGATGGCTCGTTGGTAGATGGCTAGTTGGACGTGGCGGGCCAGGGCGGGTTTGGTGGGGAGGTTGCGGCCGGTCTTGAGGTCGACGACGCGGATGGTGCCTTCGCCGTCGGTTTCGACGCGGTCCATCCGGCCTTTGACCCGTACGGCGGGTTGGTCGGCATCAGGAAGCAGTACGTCGAACTCGACCTCGGTCCCGACCAGCGTGCGTTCGGGGCGGCCCTGGTGCCAGGCGACGAAGCGGCGGAGGGCTTGTTCGGCTTCTACGCGTTCGCGGTCGGAGATCCATGCGGATTCGAAGTCGAGTTGGGTCCAGACCTTGTCGAGCCAGCCGTTCAGTTCGTCGGCCGATGGGGGCAGCGTGCCGGTGGCTACGGCGTCGGCGAGCGTGTGCAACACCTGCCCGAAGCCGATTGCCGACGTACTCGGGGTTTCACCACCCGCGCGGCGGGTCAGGAACCAGCGCAGCGGGCAGTCCACGATCGTTGTCAATGCACTCCCCGACAACGGCACCGGCAGGTCCGGGTCCGCGATCGGGCGCTCCGACTTGGTCCGCTCGCGCACACCCCACCAGCGCCCCGGATCCGCGGTCGGCACTAGCGCCTGCTCGCGGTCGTCGACCGCATCGGCCAACTGCGCGAGCCGGTCGGCGGCAACCCGCTTCAAGGCAGGCGAGGACGCGGGATCAGCCAGCACGCACCGCAGATCCGCAACGAGCCCAGGCAGCGACAACGGTCGCCGCGGCCGCCCGGCCACCAGCTTCAAAGGAATGTCCAACTCACCCAGGAACCGCGACGGCTGATCCCCATCCGCCTCCGGCGCTTGCACCGCAGTCACAATCAACCGCTCACGCGCCCGCGTGATCGCGACATAGAACAACCGCCGCTCCTCGGCCAGCAACGCACCAGCCGACAGCGGATCCACCAATCCATCTCGCCCGAGCCGATCCGGCTCCAGCAGCGACCCACGCCGCCGCAGGTCCGGCCACTGCCCCTCCTGCACACCGGCCACCACGACGAGCCGCCACTGCAGACCCTTCGACCGGTGCGCGGTCATCAACTGCACACCGGCCTCGCGATACGTCCCGTCGAACCGGTTGTCCCCCGCGATGTCCAGCGACTCGAGCTCACTCAGGAACGCCGAAACACCCTTGAACCCGATCTGCTCCTCGGCCCGACCGGCCGCATCGAACAACGCACACAGCGAATCCAGATCCCGGTTCGCCGCCCGCGCTGTCTCACCGCCGGAGTGCGCCTGGCCGCGCAGCCGCCGCAACCACGGCGACTCCGACCACAGCGACCACATCACCTCGTCCGGCGCCGCGCCGGCGTTCACGATATTCCTTGCCTTGAGCAACCTCTCCCCCAGCGCCGCGAACCGCGCCTCGGCCGGGGAGGCCTGCTCATCCAGCAGCAACGGGTTCAGCAACGCATCCCGCAGCAGCTCATCCGACGACTTAGGCAGCCGCTGCCCATCAGCCGCCTCCCGATCGCGCTTCCGCAGCACCCGCGCCAACCGCCGCAACTGCCCCGCATCCATCGCCCCCAACGGCGACAACGCCAGCGCCCGCACGACATCAACCGTCAGCGTGACCGGATCCGCCACCGCCCGCAGCGCCAACAACATCGGCCGTACGGCGGGCTCGCGCGACAGCGGAAGCTCGTCACCAGCGACATCAACCGGGATCCCGGCAGCAGCAAGCGCCCTTCGCAGCGGCGGGATCGACCGACTCCCGGACCGGACCAGCACCGCCATCTCGTGCCACCCGACACCGTCCTGCACATGCGCTCGCCGCAGCAGATCGGCGATGTGCTCCAGCTCCGCACCACTGGTCGAGTACAGATTCGCCTCGACCTTCCCGGCACCGTAAACACACGACGAAGCATCCGGGTTCCGGAAGCGGTCGAACGTGTCGCGATCCAGTGTCCCCGGCACCCCGAGCCGGTTCACGACATTGCGCGAGACCCGCTGCAACGTCGTACCGAATCGGCGGGTGGTCGCCAGAGCAATCTGCTCCGCCGGCGCACCCGACACCGTCGGAAACTCCTCGGTGAACCGCAGCAGCCCGCGCACATCAGCACCACGGAACGTGTAGATCGACTGATCCGGATCGCCGACCACGACCAGGTCGCGCCCATCCCCCGCGATCGCCTGCAGCAACATCGTCTGACCAGGATCAGTGTCCTGATACTCATCCACGAAGACGGCCTTGAACTCCGCCCGCAGCTTGTCCTGCACCGCCGGCTGCTGCGCCAAAATCACCGCGCGATGGATCAGCTCGGAGTAGTCCAGCACCTGCTCGTGGTCGAGGATCTGCAGGTACTCCTCGAAGAAGTCACCGACCGCGACCCACTCGGCCCGCTCGGCCGACCGCCCGATCGCGGTCAGGTCCTCCGGGTCGAGCCCGAGCTGCCGCGCCTTGCCGATCACGGCCTGCACCTCGTCGGTGAACCCGCGGGTCTTCAACGCCGGATGCAGGCTGCGCGGCCAATGCACCGCACCGACCTCACGGCTGCCGGACAGCGCCTCGCTCAACCGAAGCGACTGCTCCGGACCCGACGGCAACCGCAGCGGTACGTCGAACGCGTCGGCCGGCGTGAACCGTCGCAGCAACGCGTAGCAGAAGGAATGGAACGTCATCGACGGCATCACGCGAGTCGTCTTCCCGAGCCGCCCGGTGATCCGGTCCCGGAGCTCGGTGGCCGCCTTCCGCCCGAAGGTCAGCACGAGCACCTCGTCCGGACTGAGGCCACGATTCCGCACCCGGTCGACGACAGCCTCCACCAACGTGGTCGTCTTCCCGGTCCCCGGCCCGGCGAGCACCAGCAGCGGCCCACCCGGATGATCGACGACAGCCTGCTGGTCCGCATCCAGAACCGGCGTCTGCGCAGGCCGTCCCTCGGCCCGAACGAGCCGATACCGGGAACCCTGTCTGCTGACCATCGCCCCATCCCACCAGACCCCACCGACAATCCCGTTCGGGCACCCCGGCAATCCCGTTGGTGCCCCGAAAAACGGACACCCCAACTTTTCGGGTTACGGTCGCATCATCCTTGTCGACAAGGGTGAATCGCCGTCGGACGGCGACCACGTGCGCGGCCGGGCCGGTTACCCCAACGACTGGCTCGGCCGCCCGGCACCGGCGGCGCAAGGCTCGGGGCGGAGCCGACCGTCGCCGGTGTTCCTTGACCTAGTCCGTCGGGTCCCAGCGCACCTCGCGCAGGTTCACCCGACCGTTGGTCACCCGCACCCCGTCGGACCGCAGGTTGTGCAACTGCTCGTCGCCGACCTCATCAGCCGGTACGCCGGACGCCCGAATCACCCGCCACCACGGCACACCGCCGCCGTACTCGCGCATGATCGCGCCGACCTGCCGCGGCCCGCCCTGACCGACGTACTCGGCGATGTCTCCGTACGTCGCGACGCTGCCCGGCGGGATCGACTCCACCGCCCGCAGCACCGCCTCGACGTATTCGTCCCTGTCCACAGATCCAACTTAAGCCAGTGGGGCCAGCGCCTTGGCCAGCGGCTCGAGCACCGACGGCGGCGCGTCGAGCGGCAGGTTCATCACCGCGAGGTCGACGCCAGCTTCGCCGTACGCCGCTGCTGCGGCGACCGCGACGTCGAGCGGCTGGTCCGGATCGATCCGGATGTTCACCGAGCACGTGATCTCGGAGACATCCCGCCCGACGTCCGCACAGTGCTGCACGAGGATGTCCTTGAGCGGCTTCCACTCCTCCGGACTCGCCACAATGACGTTCCAGTGCTGCGCCCACTTGGCCACCGCGCGCAGAGTCCGCTTCGGACCCTTGCCACCGATGGCGATCGGCGGGTGCGGGGTCTGCACGGCCTTCGGCTCGCAGTACGCGTCGGTGAGCTTGATGTGCTTGCCGTCGAAGTTCGCGGACTTCTCGGTGAGCAGCGCGATGATCGCCTGGACACCCTCGTCGAAGCGGTCGAAACGCTCCTTCAGCGGGTAGAGCGGGATGCCGTAGGCGGCGGTCTCCATCTCGTTCCAGCCTGCGCCCAGGCCGAGCTCGAGCCGGCCGCCCGAGATGATGTCGGTCGTCGCCGCCATGTTCGCGGTGACCGCCGGGTGCCGGTAGATCATTCCGTTGACCTGGCAGCCGACCCGGATCCGCGACGTCGCCTGCGCGAGTGCGGCCAGCGTCGTCCAGGCCTCCAGGTTCGGCCCGGCCATGTCGCCGCTGAGCGGATAGAAGTGGTCCCAGTGCCACGCGGACTCGAAGATCTCCAACTGGTCCGCGGCGACCCACACATCACGCATCTGCTGCCACGTGGTGTGTTCCGGCCTGGTCTTGACAGCGAATCGCATTCCGGCCTCCAGTCAAACAAGCAAACGCTTCCCCGGCGACAGTACAACGGCGCGCCGATGGGTGTCGCAGCCAGCTGACAGGCCCCGCGACACTGGGAGCAGGAACAACGAAAAGAGGCCGGGGTGCTGGGGGAACTGCCGCGGGAACTGGCGGAGGACAGGTTCTGGGAGAAGCTGCCACCGCCGTTGCTCAGCATGATCGTGTTGGGGCTGGCCTTCTTGTTCACGGGCCTGCTCGGAGCTGCCGGGTCGGACGGGACCGCGGACAGCAAAGCGTTTGTGCGGGGCGTTCCCTGGAACGTCTGGCTGGCGGTGACCGGCGCGGCGATGGCCTTGTTCGTCGTGCTCACCGTCCAGGCGGTGCGGGTCCTCCAGCACCCCTACCGATGGGGTTTCTATCCGCCACGGCGGCGCATCCTCGGCTATCTGGTGTGCGCGATCGCCGGTTGTCTCATCGCGTCTGTCTACCGACTCCAGTTGTCCGGCGCGCTCCCCGACCTGCCGGTGCGCGAGCTGGACTTCCGGACACTGGTGCCTTTCATCGCGAGCCTCATCGCCACAGCGCCGTGGCTGACGATCGTCTGGCTGGCGCATTCCGAGTGCCGCGAGCTGTCGATCCGTGAGGACCGCCCGCCCGGCGGCCAGCACGTCAACGACTATGCGGACGCGCTCGAGGATCGCAGCGACAACCCGGCACTCTTCCCACCGGCGATCCGTCGGCTCGAGCGACTGTGGCAGCTCCTGCTGGTCTGCGTCGGCGCCTTCACCATCGGCGTGGTCGCGGCCGTCGCATCAGCCGGCGCACTACGCGGTGCGTTCGTCGCCGCGCATCCCGACCGCGCCGACGAGTTCCCGCCCGCGAACGTGCTCCTGTACGGCGCCACGTTCGCCGTCGGCCTCGCGGTCATCGGCGTACCGCTGGCTGTGGCCTGGCGCAATCGCGCGCAGCAACTCGCCGAACGGATCTGCCCGATGCCACCCGACGCACGACCGACCGCGGAATGGCTCGAGGAACGCAAGCGGATCGAGCACCTGCTGCACCTGGACATCGGCGTACTGCGCAACCCGCTGACGATCTTCAGCGTCCTCGCACCGCTGGCGGTCAGCGCGATAGCGGCCTTCCTGCCGCAGCTGGCCAACTAGTCCAGACCGAGGCGTGCCCGCACCTCGGGCCGGCGCAAGGGCGGCACGGTCTGCGGTGGGACGCGACGATCCGGCATCTCGGCCAGGAGCTGCTCGGTGATGCGCGCGACCTCGGCCGCGGCGCGCTCGATCGGCTCCCGCGTGGTCGCGCTGAGCGATCCGACGCCGGTCACCTTGCGTACGTATTGCAGCGCGGCCGCGTAGATCTCCTCGGAGGTCGCGGCGGGCTCCAGTCCCCGGAGCACAGTGATGTTTCGGCACATGCTCCGACAGTACGTGTCCGCAGGGACAGAACCTGTGCCCTACAGGGCATTGACTTCCCTAATGGTATTAGAGAATCCTCAGGGTATGAGCAGCGCTGGACTGGACCGCAGGACCCGGCGTCGTCAGGAAACGATCGAGGAGATCCTGACGGCGGCCATCGAGCTGATGGAGGCCGAAGGGGTCGCCTCCCTCAGTCTGTCCGCGGTGGCCCGGCAGCTGGGCATGCAACCACCATCGCTCTACCAGTATTTCCCGTCGAAGATGGCGATCTACGACGCGCTCTTCCAGCGCGGGGCCGAGTTCTTCCGCGAGGCCCGGCTGGAGGCGAACGCAGCGGCGGACACGGACGACATCCGCGAGCTCGACATCATTGCGGTGACGGCGTTCAGCCGCTGGTGCATGGAGAACCCCGTCTACTCGCAGTTGCTGTTCTGGCGGACCGTTCCGGGCTTCGAGCCGAGCCCGGAGGCGTTCGCACCGGCACAAGAAACGCTGGAGGACCTGCGGCAGCATCTGCAGGCCGGCGTCGATCAGGGACACCTACGGCCGGAAGCCGCGACCGAGGAGGGCCTCGCCCTCTACACCTCGATCACGTCCGGTCTGGTCTCGCAGCAGTTGGCGAACGAGCCGCATGCGTCCTTCGAGGACGGCCGCTTCGTCCGGCTGCTGCCGACCGCGCTCGACATGTTCTACCAGTACTACGCACCATCCAGGGGGAAGAAGACATGACCGCAGTACTCGCAACAGACATCAGCCGGGCCGACCGGCCGCAGTGCGCGGAACACCGGGCCGCAGAACTCGAGGCGTGGCACGACCTGCTGGCGTCCATCAACGGGAGCGAGTGGCAACGCCGTACCGTCTGCGACGAGTGGGACGTGGCCGACATCGCGGGCCACATGATCGGCCAGGCCGAGGACGTGAACATCCCCTGGTCGTTCCCGCGCCGAATGCGTAAGGCCAAGCGGGCGTACCCGACCAAGCCGAAGTTCGACCGGCACATGATGGTGCAGGCCGACGAGCACCGCGGAACACCACCGGACGAACTGCGCAGTACGTTCGACCAGGTCTGGGCCAAGGCGACCCGGAAGATCCTGCGGAACCCCGGACTGGTTCGCCGGATGAGCTTCTCGGTGGACGAGTACCCGGGCTTCTCACTGGATCTCGGCTACGTGCAGGACATCCTGCTCTCCCGGGACCTGTGGATGCACCGCGACGACATCTGCCAGGCACTCGGCCGCCCGTTCGACGCCGGCCGGTACGGCGAGGAAATGATCGCGCAGGTGATGCGCGACGTGATCGACGGACCGTTCTGGGGCGATCGTCCCGCGGTCGACGTGGAGCTCACCGGCCAGGGAGGTGGGACCTACCGACTGGGGAGGGGCGAGCCGGTCGGTCACGCCGCCGTCGACGCCGTCGGCTACATGCGGACGCTGTCGGGCAGAGACGACGAACCTCTCGTCTCCGGCGACTCCGCAGCCGTCGAAGCAGTCGCCACCTGCCGCATGCCGTTCTGAGCTGCAGCCGGGAGCTGGGCGGGGGCGGAGGTGTGCGAGAGGGCCGGGGTTGGCCGGCCCTCTCCGCGTCAGTACGCCGGCTGGCTCGGGTCGATCTGGTCGACCCACGCGACGACGCCGCCACCGACGTGGACCGCGTCGGCGAAGCCCGCGCCCTTGACGATGGCCAGCACCTCGGCCGAGCGGACACCGGACTTGCAGTGGAAGACCAGTTGCTTGTCCTGCGGCAGCTTCTCGAGGGCGACACCGGTCTGGAAGTCGGCCTTCGGGATCAGCACCGAGCCCGGGATCCGGTTGATCTCGTACTCGTTCGGCTCGCGGACGTCGATCAGCTGGAAGTCCTTCTCGCCGTTGTCCTTGAGCTTGATCCACTCGCTCAGCTGCTTGACCGAGATCGTCGAGCCGACGGCCGCGTCGGCCGCTTCCTCGGTGATCGCGCCGCAGAAGCTCTCGTAGTCGATCAGCTCGGTGACGGTCGGGTTCTCACCGCAGATCGCGCAGTTCGGGTCCTTGCGAACCTTCAGGGCGCGCCAGTTCAGGTCGAGGGCCTCGTAGATGTTCAGCCGGCCGAGCGACGGGTCGCCGATCCCCGTCAGCAACTTGATCGCCTCGGTGACCTGGGCCGCGCCGACGGAGGCGCACAGCACGCCCAGCACGCCACCCTCGGCGCACGACGGGACCATGCCAGGAGGCGGCGGCTCCGGGTAGAGGCAGCGGTAGCAGGGGCCGTGCTCGGCCCAGAACACGCTGACCTGGCCGTCGAAGCGGAAGATCGAGCCCCAGACGTACGGCTTGCCGAGCAGCACAGCGGCGTCGTTCACCAGGTACCGGGTGGCGAAGTTGTCGGTGCCGTCGACGATCAGGTCGTACTGCTCGAAGATCTCGAACACGTTGTCGTTGTCGAGGCGCACCTCGTGCAGGACGACGTTCGTGTTCGGGTTCGTCTCCAGGATCGAGTCACGGGCCGACTGGGCCTTGGACTTCCCGACGTCGGACTGGCCGTGGATGATCTGGCGCTGCAGGTTCGACTCGTCGACGGTGTCGAACTCGACGATGCCGAGGGTGCCGACGCCGGCCGCGGCCAGGTAGAGCAGCGCCGGGCTGCCCAGACCGCCGGCCCCGATGACCAAGACCTTGGCGTTCTTCAGCCGCTTCTGGCCGGCCATCCCGACCTCGGGAATGATCAGGTGCCGCGAATACCGGCGGACCTCGTCGATGGTCAGCTCGGCGGCCGGTTCGACCAGCGGTGGCAGTGACACGTGTCGGCTCCTCGATTGGGTGCGAGTCAGGCTGTCAGGGTTTCAACCATCGGCCTGTCCTCCATGTTCCCGCACAATTCCCGGCACTCCAGCCCTGGTCCGCATCCCGGGACCGACGTCTCGCCCTCCGGACAGCACCGGGCCGGGCGCCCCCAGGACGCCCGGCACGGTCGTTGGTTGCTGTCAGTCGTTGTCGGTGATGGTCGCGGTCAGGGTCTGCGGAACCTTGATGTCGGCTCCGTCGGCCTGGTCCACCACGGCCGTGAACGTCTCGGTCGGCTCCTTCACCTTGTCGTCGACGATCTTCACCAGCATCAGGCCCTTGGTCTGGCCGGACTCGACGTAGCCGTCGATGGTCCGCGAGCCCGGATCGCCCTCGTCGTAGTAGCCGAGGTAGTCCTGCTTGAGCACCGCGGTGCCGTCCTTCAGCTGTCCGTTGACGCCGACGTACTTGTCACTCGGCGCCGACAGCGTCATCGGGAACCCCACCTCGCCGGTCTTCTCGACCGTGGTCAGGTTGCCCAGGGTGAGCTTCGGGGTCGGGTCGTCGTCGATGACCTCGCCGTGCCCGAACGACTTGTCGAGCAGCGCCTCGTGCGGCACCGACAGCACCAGACTGAACTGGATGTCGTAGCTGTCGCGGGTGTTCGACTTCACCGGCAGGCTGATCTTCTGCTTGACCTGTCCCGGCTTGAAGACCAGCGTGCGCACCACGTCACCCACAGTCGACCCAAGGTCACCGTTGGTCTCGGCGTACACCTTGACCGGCCGGGTGCTCGCGCGGTTCAGCCGCACGTAGAAGTCGACGGTCTGCGTGCCCTTGTCGCCTTCCTTGACCTTGACGTCCGACGCCGACACCCGCGGCAGCTTCACCGCCGGGGCCGAGACACCGACGCCGGCCGACGAGAAGGCCAGGTCGCTGAGGTACACCGTGCCCTTGGCGACCTTGTCGGTCCGCAGCTCGATCGCACGCACGTCCTTCAGGTCGATGCCCTTCAGCGAGGACACCGGGATCCGGACGCTCCGCAGCAGGTTCTTCGGCAGACCGAACGTCTTCGGGCCGGGCAGTCGCGTGAGTGCGTCACTGACCTTCGACACCGGCACCGAGACCGCCCGGCCCTTGCCGTCGACCACGCGGACCGACAGATCGGTCTTCGCAGCACCAGCCGGGTCCGGAGCGGTCCGGAACGACAGTGCAGCGAACTTCCGTACGTCGCGCTGTGCAGCCGGCAGGTTCACCCGCAGTACGCCGGTCTTGTCGCGCCATGACAGCCGGGTCGCCGCCATGGTCGGCGTACGGGCTGCGAACCACGCGGAATCCCAGTGGGGTGAGTCACCCGAGCCATCCGTTGTCAGACAGGTCGGAGTGGCAGCGCGTGCGTCCTTCAGCGTGGCACCGGAACAGAGCACAGCAGAGGCCTTGCCGGTGAGTGCGCCCTTCGGCAGCGCCGAGTCGAAACGGTTCACGTCCCGACGGGTCGCCAGCGGGGCCTGCGAGACCACTCGCACCACCGCACGACCAGCAGACGCCGCACGGGCGTCAGAGCCGTCGAACAGCGGCAGGAACTGCTTCTCGTTGCCCAGGTGCAGCCGGAAGAAGCCAGACAGGTACGCCGTCCCGACGGCCTGCTGCTCCTTCGCCTTCAGTCGCCCGGCGTACTTGGCGTCACACGGAGCCGCCTTGCCCTCGCCACCCCAGTCGTCGTTGGACGGCGCCTCGGACTGGCCCGGAGTCCACTCGGTGTTGAAGAAGTTGTGGTTGGCACCGAGCACCGTCACCGTCGAACGCGTCGCCGCATCACCGGTGACCGAGTAGCGGGTGTCGTCGTAGAACTTCTGGCCCTGCAGGTCGGAGACGTCGCCGTCGCAGTACGGGAGGATGACGCTCATCGCGACCCCCGGCACCGTCGAGCGGGCGAAGTCCACCGGAGCCAGCGGCAGGACCGCGCGGATCCCGAACTCGCCGCCACGGTCGGCGTTCACGACGGCTGCGCGGGCGACGCCCTCACCGCCACGCGAGTGGCCCATCAGACCGATGTTCTGCAGGTCGATCTTGCCGACGTACTTGTTGCCGAACGGTCCACCGCCGGCGGTCGACCACTGCTTCCACAGCTTGAGGTGGTCGAGGATCAGCTCGGCCCGCGCCTGCGCACCGGCGTCGTACACACCGCCGTCGTACGCGTTGACCGCGTTGGAACTGATCGACACCACCTGGTAGCCGCTACTGGCCAGCGCCTTCGCAGCGCCGTCGTACCCGCGGTAGCTCGGCACCGGCTTGGCGCCGTCCGTGCACGGCCACGGCTTCTCCGGCTGCTCGTTCGTGCCCCCGTAGCAGTACGAGTGCCGGCCGTGCAGGAACAGCACGAACGGCCGCTTGCCGGTCGCACCGACCGGTGTGTAGACCTTGCCGACGACCTCGGACTTCTGGCCCAGCCCGGGCAGGAAGACCGCCTCGTCACCGAGGTTGTACTCCGACGTCTCGACCTTGAACTTGCCCGGCTTGGCCGGGTCGTCCTTGAGCAGTGCCCCCAGCTTGGGCTTCAGCCAGTAGGCGTCGTTCGGACCGCCAACGGCCGCACCGCGGCTCTCGGCCTTCCGGTCGTCCTTGCCGAGGTCCCCCGCCCACACCAGCTTGACGTCCTTGGCCTTCAGTACCGCCGGATCGGTGCTGACCAGCGTCAGCGTCCGCTGGTCGGTGGACTGCTTGGCCACCCCGATCGGCTCGCCGTCCACCGCCAGCAGCGGGAGCGACGCGCGCATCGGCGCCGGCGCTCCGAGCCGCAGCGTGATCTGGTAGCCGGCCGCGACCGGCTTCACGTCCCAATTGTTGCCTTGAGCAATGGTTGGCGCCGGTGGCGGCGCGGCGGCCGCGAACGGCGCCGTGGTCAACCCCACCCCTAATAGTGCGACCATCCCCAGCGACAGGTGCCTCAATCTGCCGATCTCTCGCACAGTTGTCCTCTCGAATCGACGAAACAGACCACAAAGAACGACTTCGTGGGCGAGAGGAAAGTTGACCTGATCAGCCGCTCGATCTCGTCTCAGTCCTGCGACAGATTCGACTCAGTCGTTGTCGAGGATCGTCCCGGTCGCGGCGATCGGCAGCTGGAGGCCGTCGATCCCGTCGACGGTGTCGAGGAACGCCGTGAACGTCTCGGTCGGTTCCTTGACCTTGTCGTCGGTCACCGTGACGGTCAGCTCACCCTCGAGCTTCGCGACCTCGATGCCGCCGGTGAGGGTGTGCTCCGGCGGGTCGTACTGCCCGCGGTAGTCCTTGCCGAGGACGGCCGCACCGTCCTTCCACAGACCGCCGAAACCGATGTGCTTGTCGCTGGGCGCCGACAGCTTCACCGGGAACCTGACCTCGCCTTTGCCCTCGGTGGTGACCAGCTTGCCGACGGTGAATTTCGGCGACGGGTCGTCGTCGAGAACCAGACCGTGCCCGAAAGACTTGGCCAGCAACGCCTCACGTGGCGCAGCCAACGCCAGGTCGAACTTCACGTCGTAACTGTCGCGAGTGTTCGCCTTGATCGGCACTCGCACCGTCTGCCGGACCTGGCCGGGTTTGAAGACCACTGCCTTCGCCACATCACCCACTGGCATCACCTCTGCGAACGGAAGGCTGGTCTCGGCGTACACGACGACCGGGCGGGTGGTCGGCCTCGACAGCCGCACCACGAAGTCCGCGTACGTCGTTCCCTTGTCGCCCTCCTTCGTGGTGACGTCCGACACCGTCACCTTCGGCGCCTTCACGGTCGGAGCCGAGACTCCGATACCGGGCGACGAGAACGACAGATCACTCAGGTACGCCGAACCTTTCGCGACCCGATCGGTCCGCAGCTCGATCGCACGGACGTCCCGCAGGTCGACTCCCTTGAGCGACGACAGGGGGATCCGCACGGTGCGCAGCAGGTTCTTCGGCAACCCCGCCGTCTGGTTGCCCGGCATCCGCACCAGCGCGTCGCTGACTGTGGACACCGGTACGGACGCGGCCCGGCCACGACCGTCGACGACACGGACGGTCAGGTCGGCCTTCGGCGTACTCGTGGGGTCCGGAGCGGCCCGGAAGGACAGTGCGGCGTACTTGCGGACGTCACGCTGCACAGTCGGCAGATTGAGTCGCAGTACTCCGGTCTTGTCGGTCCAGGACAGCTTGGTGACCGCAAGGGTCGGTGCGTGCGAGGCAAAAGCGGCTGGGTCCCAGTGCGGCGCGTCCCCTGCACCAGTGGTGGTCAGACACGCGCTCTTGCCCGTCTCACCAGCACAGACCACCGCTGTGGCCTTGCCACTCAACGCACCCTTCGGCAGTGCCTTGTCGAACGCAGTCACATCACGCCGCGATGCCAACGGCGCCTGCGCGACCACCCGCACGACAGCCTTGCCTGCGGACGCAGTGCGAGAGTCAGAGCCGTCGAACAGCGGCAGGAACTGCTTCTCGTGTCCGAGCTGCAGCCGGAAGAACCCAGCCACGTACGCCGTACCCACCGCCTGCTGTTCCTTCGCCTTCAACCGCCCTGCGTACTTGGCGTCGCAGGGCGCCTTGGTGCCCTCGCCACCCCAGTCGTCGAAGGACGGTGCTACTGACTGACCGGGCGTCCACTCGGTGTTGAAGAAGTTGTGGTTCGCGCCCAGCACGGTGACTGTGGAGCGAGCTGCCCCATCACCGGTGATGGAGTTCCTGGTGTCGTCGTAGAACTTCTGTCCCTGCAGGTCGGACACGTCACCGTCGCAGTACGGAAGCAGGACGCTCATGGCGACACCTGGCACGGTAGACCGCGCGAAGTCGACCGGCGCGAGCGGCAGTACGGCGCGGATGCCGAACTGGCCACCGCGGTCGGCGTTCACCACCGCGGCTCGCGCGACACCCTCGCCACCGCGTGAGTGACCCATCAGACCGACGTTCTGCAGGTCGATCTTGCCGATGTACTTGGAGCCGAACGGACCGCCGCCGATAGTCGACCACTGCCGCCACCGCTTCAGGTGGTCGAGTACCAACTCCGCCCGGGCCTGCGCACCGCCGTCGTACGCGTCGAAGTCGAAGGCGTTGACTGCATTCGCACTGATCGAGACGACCTGATAGCCGCTGCTCGCGAGTGCCTTCGCAGGGCCGTCGTAGCCGCGATAGCTGGGGACCGACTTGGTGCCCTTCGGGCAGGGCCAGGGCTTGTCGCTGGGAGCCGACTCGTCGCCGTAGCAGGACTCGTGCCGGCCGTGCAGGAAGACGACCAGCGGACGCTTGCCCGCAGCTCCGACCGGTGCGTAGACCTTGCCGACCACCTCGGACTTCTGGCCGAGTCCGGGCAGCAGGACTGCTTCGTCACCCAGGTTGTACTCCGCCGTCTCGACCTTGTACTTGCCGGGCTTGCCCGGGTCGTCCTTGAGCAGTGGCCCCTTCCGCGCGTTCAGCCAGTACGCGTCCGTCGGTCCACCGGCAAGGGCACGGACGCTCATGCGCTGGTCGCCGGGCCAGGTGAGCTGTACGTCGTGCGCGTGCGCGGCCACCTTGTCCGTCGTGACCAGCGTCAGCGTCCGGCCGTCAGCGGATTGGCGGGCCACTCCGACCGGTTTCCCGTTCACGGCCAGCAGCGGCCGGGCCGCACGCATCGCCACGGGCTTGTCCAGCCGCAGTGTGACCCTGTACCCCGCCGGCACCTGCTGCACCACCCAGCTGTTGCCCTCCACAACGGGCGACGGCGGTGGCGCCGCGGACGCCACAACCGGCCCGATCGCCAGTGCTGCGGCCATGCCCAGCGTGATTGTGCCCAGAACGCGCACGGTTTTCCTCTCGTCGACGGACAGCTCTCCATGAGATAGCCCGTGCGACCGAAAGGTTGGGTTATTTACCGCACGCGTTCAGATTCCAAAATCCGCTCAGTTACGCGATGAGGTCCCGGAACGCGGCCGCGACCTGCTCCGGGTGTTCCATCTGAGCGACGTGACCGGACTTGGGCAGGTACAGCAGCCGCGCGTCCGGAAAGGTCCGTTGCGCCTTGGTCCGGATGCGCGCGTCGACCAGCCGGTCGCGGCCGCCGTACACGAGTAGGACCGGGCACTTGACGCTGGCAGCGTCCGCCCAGAGCGACCGGCGTGGCGGTGCCAGTGACGAGCGCAGGATGCTCTTGGCGGCGTCGGTGGTCGCCTGCATGTTCCACGGGTCGGTGTCCCGCCGGTGCAGCTCGGCCTCGTAGTTGGCGCGCACCTCGGGCGGTAGCGCCCGCGGGTCGCCGAAGACCATCGCGAGCGACGCCTGGAACCGGCGATCGAACGGCAACCGCTGTGCGCGCTCCAGCACCACCGGTCCGAGCCTTGGCGTCGCCAGTGCCGCGAACCACAGCGCACTGGCCGACACCCGCGGATGCGGTAGCGCCGGAGAGACCAACGTGAGTGACGCCACCAGATCCGGCCGCTGTGCCGCCAGAGCGACCGCAGAGGCCCCGCCCATCGAGTTGCCGAAGACATGCGCCGGCTGGTCGTACTCGCTCTCCAACAGCTTCACCAGTACGTCGGCCTGCTCGGAGATGCCGGTCGGACCGGACAACGGCGTACGTCCGAAGCCGGGCAGGTCAGGGGCGATCCCCCGCACGGTGTCGTTGAGCAGCAGTCCGAGCGCGGTCCAGTTCAACGACGAGCCGCCGAGGCCGTGCACGTAGAGCGCGGGCGGTAACTCCGCCGCCGCGTCCGGCACGTCTCTGACCAGTAGGTCCACGCCTGCGACCGGCACCTGGCGGGCCGGCCATTCCTGTGTCGCCAACGGCGCATCAGCGCCGGTTACTGCCCCGTAACTCTCCACGGATCCCATGGTAGGACCCCGTCGACCGGAACACTTGCGACTCATGAAGCGCAGAGTCCCCAAACCGCTACTGATCGTGCTGCTCGTCGTGCTCCTCGCCTATCCGGCGTTCCAGCTGTTCCTGCTCGGCTACACCGGCGTCCGGATGCTCGTCGCGAGCCAGGAGAAGCACGAGGTCGTCTACAAGGTCAGCGGTACGGCGGAGCAGCCGGACGTCAGCTACGTCCGCGACGGCCAGCGGGAGTCCGTGGACGTGAAGTACGCCGCACTGCCGTGGGAGAGCCAGAAGCTCGAGACCAAGGGCAGCACGCAGCTGCTGTCCGTCAGCGCGCTCCAGCAGCTCGAGGACCGCGGCTCGGTCAGGTGCGAGATCTGGATGGACGGAAAGCTCGTCGAGAGCAAGGACTCCGCAATGAGCGGGCTCAGCGTGCACTGCATGTACCAGCCGTAGGTGGAGACTGGGACACATGGCAGCGTCGCAGCAGGTGACGACCGAGGTCGACGGGCAGACTCTGAAGCTCACGAACCTCGGCAAGGTCCTGTATCCGCAGACCGGCTTCACCAAGGCAGAGGTGATCGACTACTACCACCAGGTCGCCACCTTGTTGCTGCCACACCTGTCCGACCGGCCACTCACCCGGAAGCGGTGGCCGGACGGCACCGATGCGTCGTACTTCTTCGAGAAGAACGCACCCCGCGGTACGCCGGCCTGGGTGCGGACCGAAACCCTGCCCACCCCCGGTAGCTCGACCGGCCGCGACGAAGCCGACTTTGTGGTCGCGGACGACGTGCAGACTGTGGTGTGGCTGGCGAATCTCGCAGCTCTCGAACTGCATGTGCCGCAATGGCGGATCGGTCTGTCGGAGCACGGGAGTGACCCGCAAGCCGACCTGATCGTCTTCGACCTCGACCCGGGTCCGGGCGCGACCATCGTGGAGTGCTGCGATGTCGCACTGGCCCTGCGTGAGTTGCTCGGGCACTACGGGCTGGAGGGTTGGCCGAAGACGTCCGGCAACAAGGGCATGCACCTGTACGTGCCGATCGAGCCAGCGTCGTCCAAACGGACCAGTGCGTTCGCCAAACAGCTCGCTGAGCAGTTGGCTGAGGCCCTGCCCGAGGACGTCACCGCGAACATGACCAAGGCCCTTCGGCCGAACAAGGTCTTCATCGACTGGAGCCAGAACGCCAGTGCGAAGACGACACTGGCGCCGTACTCGCTGCGTGGTTCCGACGAGCCCCGGGTGTCCACACCGATCGACTGGGACGAGGTGGCCGCGACCACCACTCCGGAGGAGCTCAAGTTCCTCCCGCACGAGGTGCTCGCCCGGATCGAGGAGTACGGCGACGTCCTGGCCGAGCTGTACGACGACCCGCGGCCACTGCCTTCCTGACGGGCCCATCCGGCGGGGAAGCTACTGACCGGGAGGACCGGTGGGTAGGATTCTGCCTACGACCCGGGGCGCGTCCTGCCGCCGGTGCCGCACCACCGAAGGAGCCGACGTGTCGACGACACCGGAGACCGCACCGAAACGCGGCAGCCGCCTGCCCCGGCTGGCCCGCCGCGCGCAACTGCTCGAGGCGGCTCAGGAGGTCTTCGTCGCGAACGGGTACCACGCCGCCGCGATGGACGACATCGCCGACCGCGCGGGGGTGTCCAAGCCGGTCCTGTACCAGCACTTCCCCGGCAAGCTGGAGCTCTACCTGGCGCTGCTGGACACCTCCTGCGAAGCCATCGTTGCCTCGGTGCACGAAGCACTGAAGTCGACCGACGACAACAAGCAGCGGGTCGCGGCCACCGTGCACGCGTTCTACGACTACGTCGCGAACGCACAGGGCGCCTTCCGGCTGGTCTTCGAGTCCGACCTGACCAACGAGCCGGCGGTCCGGGAGCGCGTCGACCGCGTCACCATCGCGTGCGCGGAGGCGGTCTCCGAGGTGATCAGCGCGGACGCCGGCCTGAACCGGGAGCAGTCGATGGTGCTGGCCGTCAGCCTGGTCGGTCAAGCCCAGGTGAGCGCCCGCTACTGGCTGGCCGCGTCCGACCAGAGCTCGCTGCCGCAGGAGCACGCTGCCGACTTGGTCGCGTCACTCGCCTGGCGCGGTATTCGGGGCTTCCCGCGCACCGACGGCTGACACAGTCCGCGCACTGACGGCCGACGCGCGACCCCACGCCGTACCGGTGCGGGTTCTGCTTTGGGCGGACGGGTGAGAGACCGGGGCCGGCAGCGGATAGGCTCGAACCGTCACCGGCGAGAGCCGCCGGTCGGAACGTGCCCGGAGGGTTTCGTGGAGGTCAAGATCGGCGTGCAACACGTCAATCGCGAGTTGGTGCTCGAGAGCGAGCAGAGCCCGGACGAGGTACAGGCGCAGGTTTCGGATGCGCTCAGCGGGAAGAGCAATCTGCTGCAGCTGACCGACGACAAGGGCCGCCGGGTGCTGGTACCGGCCGACCGGCTCGCGTACGTCGAGATCGGTGAGGTCTCGATCCGGAAGGTCGGGTTCGGCGCGATCTGATCGCGTTCCGGACACGGTCCTGCGTGTCCGGGTTCCGGAATCCGGTTCGGTGGGCACCATGTGCGGTGAGACCTGCGTCGTAGTGGTCTGGTAGCTACGGGGCGCCGCCCAGACGCAGGTCCGTCACCCCCTCTGAAGGAGGAACCGTGGGTTACTGGATCTGGATGATCATCGTGAGCCTGCTGGCCGGCGTCATCTTCGGGCCACTCGCGCGGCTCGTACTCCCCGGCAAACAGAACATCAGCCTCGGCTGGACCATCCTCGGCGGCGGTATCGGCGCCTTCATCGGTGGTCTGATCGCCTACTTCCTCGACATCAAGGACACCGACGGGCCGGACTGGATCCAGTACCTGATCCAGATCGTCTGTGCCGCGGTGGTCATCGCGATCATCGCCGCCCGCAAGCCCCGGGCAACCTGACCTGAGCAAGCGTCACCCGACGGCCGCCACCCCACCTGGGGCAGGCGGCCGTTGTGATGCCAGCCCTTCGTAGAGCGCCAGCAGCTTCTCGGCGTGCTCACGCGGCGCCGGCCGGTACCGCGGCGCCCACAGTCGCTGGGTTTCCGGCGTACGGAGGGCCTGGCCGACGACGGCCGCCAGCTGCGCCGGTTCGGCCGGGGCGAACGTCCGGGTGCGCTCGTGACCGCGGTACAGCCACGGGTCGACAACCACCAGCGGGCAGCCGGCCGCCTCGGCCTCGTGCGCAACCAGCGACTGGGTCTCCGAGATCGAGGCGATCACCACAGCGTCCGCAGCGAGGTAGTACCCCGCCAGCTCGGCCCGCGGCAGTACGCCGGGCATCCGCACCTGAGCGCTGATCCCGAGCCGGTCGATCAGGTCGGTGACGCGCCGCCGGTCGCCGTACCCGCCGACCATGACCAGGCAGGCATCCGGCCGGATCCGCAGCAGCTCGGCGAACGAGCGCAGCAGCAACTCGTCGTTCTTCTCGCCGCTCAACCGGCCGACCGACAGCACGATCGGATCCTGTGCCCCGAGAGCGAGCTGCTGCCGGATCTCCGCGGCCGACAGCGACGGAGCGGGCATCGGGAGCGTCGGGCTCGGCAGGACCACAGTCGGCGCCTCACAGCCCAGGTCGTCCAACTGCTGCTGCACCTTGGCGGTCGGTGCGACGACCAGGTCGACGGCCCGCAACAGGTTCTGCACCTCCGTGCACTCGCGCTGGTAGCCACGCGGCGCTCCGAGGCCGACCCGCCAGGCCTTGCCCGCCAGCCACATCGCCAGCCGGATCTCCGCGTAGTGCTGGCGGTAGATCTCGAGATCCGTGTGCCAGGTCAGGACAACCGGGAGCTGCTTGCGCCACGCGGCGTACAGGCCGGACACCCCGATCGGACCAAGCGTGTGGACGTGCACCACGTCGTACTCCGGCTTGTTCCTGGTCGGGCGGAGTGTGCCGAGGCGGTAGTCGCGGCCCCAGGTCTCGGTGCCCGGCACCGACCGGATCGGCAGCCTGCTCTCGTGGCTGTTGGCGCGGTACGGCGCGACCACCTCGAGCTGGACACCGAGCTCACACAGCGCTCGCCCGGCAGCCTCCAGCGAGACGGCCACACCATCGGCCCGTGGCACCAGGGTGTCGGAGTAGATGCCCAGGCGGACCGGGCGGTAAGGCAGTGTCATGCAGGCAGGCTCTCCGGCGTCGACCCCCGTCAACAACGAACGGAGTCATGCAACCAGGAACGCAGGCAAATCGCAGTCACGCTTGCCGTAGGTACTGGTGAACATCCGGCCAACTGACGACCTCAGGCCTGCAGACCCAGCGCTGTCATCCGTGCGGTGTGGGCCTCGGTCAGCCGGGTGAACATCCGGCCGATGGCGGCCAGATCCAGCCCGGGGCGGTCGACGCTGCCGGCCAGCAGCGCAGTCAGCGAGTCCCGGTCGGCGGCGATCCGCTGCGCCTGGCTGAGCGCCTCACCGACCAGCCGGCGTCCCCACAGCGCCAGGCGGCCGCCGAGCTTCGGGTCGTCCTCGATCGCGGCCCGGACCCGGTCCACGATGAACTCGGCCTGCCCGGAGTCGGCGAACACCTCGAGCACCAGGGCCCGGGTCCCCGCGTCCACGAACGACGCGATCTCGCGGTAGAAGTCGTTGGCCAGGCCGTCCCCGACGTACGCCTTCACCAGACCTTCCAGCCAGTCCGACGGCGCGGTGTGGTCGTGGAAGGCGTCCAGCGGGGTGACGAACGGCTGCATCGCCTCCATCGGGTCCACCCCGAGCGTGACGAGCCGGTCGCGGAGTTGCTGGAAGTGCCCGAACTCGGTGGTCGCCAGGGCAGCGAGCTCCGCCTTGTCGTTCAGGGTCGGGGCCAGCTTGGCGTCCTCGGCCATCCGCTCGAAGGCGGTCAGCTCGCCGTACGCGAGAACTCCCAGCAGGTCCACCGCCGCGGCCCGGTAGGCGGGATCGTCGAAGGCCGTCTGTTCCATGCCCGGCACCTTATCCGGCTTCGAGGGCTGCCAGAACTAGTCCATGGTTGCCGATGCGTGTCGTGGCACGAACCACACGGAACGGCGTTGACGCAAGTTGCGGTTACACTGGTGAGCGATTCGCCGGTGACGCGCCCACATGGGCACGCTGGTGCGAGGTGCTTGCACAGTGTCCCCGCGCCTCTTCTGACGAGGCTTCACCCGCCTCTGGCGCCCGGCCACTGTCCGTTCAAGCATGTGAGAGGCGATCAGCCTGACCACCTTCCGAGAGCTCGGCGTGCTGCCCGAGATCTGCGACGCGCTCGACCGCGTCAACATCGTGGAGCCCTTCCCGATCCAGGAAATGACGCTCCCCGTCGCCCTGCTGGGCACCGACCTGATCGGCCAGGCCCGGACCGGGACCGGCAAGACGCTCGGCTTCGGTATTCCGTTGCTGCAGCGCACGATCTCCCCCGGCGAGGCCGACTACACCGAACTCGCCGCCCCGGGCAAGCCGCAGGCCCTGGTCGTCACCCCGACCCGCGAGCTGACGATCCAGGTCGCCAAGGACCTCGTCACCGCGTCCACCGTCCGCACCGTGCGGATCCTGACCATCTACGGCGGCGTCGCGTACGAGCCGCAGCTGGACGCGCTGAAGACCGGCGTCGACGTCGTCGTCGGCACCCCCGGCCGGCTGCTGGACCTGGCCAACCGCGGCGTCCTCGACCTCAGCCACATCAAGGTTCTGGTGCTGGACGAGGCCGACGAGATGCTCGACCTCGGCTTCCTGCCCGACGTGGAACGCATTCTGCGCAAGACACCTGAGCTGCGGCAGACAATGTTGTTCTCGGCAACGATGCCGTCGGCCGTGATCGGCCTGGCCCGCACCCACATGCGGCACCCGCTGAACATCCGGGCCGAGTCCCACGAGGACTCCCAGATGGTCCCGACGACGGCCCAGTTCGTCTACCGGGCACACGATCTGGACAAGCCCGAGGTGGTCGCCCGGATCCTGCAGGCCGACGACCGCGGCCGGGTGATGATCTTCTGCCGGACCAAGCGCGAGGCGTCCCGGCTCACCGACGACCTGATCGACCGCGGCTTCAAGGCCGCCGCGATCCACGGCGACCTGAACCAGCAGGCCCGCGAGCGGGCGCTGACCCGGTTCCGCGGCGACAAGATCGACGTACTGATCTGCACCGACGTGGCCGCCCGGGGTATCGATGTCGAGGGCGTCACGCACGTCATCAACAACACCTGCCCCGAGGACGAGAAGGCCTACGTGCACCGGATCGGCCGGACCGGCCGCGCCGGTGCGAGCGGGATCGCGGTGACCTTCGTCGACTGGGCGGACCTGGTCCGCTGGAAGACGATCAACAAGGCCCTCGACCTGCCGTACGAGGACCCGCAGGAGATCTACTCCACGTCACCCGAGCTGTACCACGACCTCGGCATCCCGACCGAGGCGAAGGGCCGGATCAAGCCCGCCGCCGACCGCGAGGAGCGCCCGGAGCGTGCTGAGCGCTCGGGTCGGCCGGGTCGCGACAAGCACCGCCGTACCGACGACCGGGCCGAGTCCGGCCACGGGCATGGACACGGCCGCGACCGCAAGCGGAACCGCACTCGCAAGCGCACCCGCCAGGGCCAGCCGGTCGAGGAGAACGCCGACGTCACCACCAAGACCCTCGTCCCGCCTGCCGTCGAGGCCGAGACCGCTGCAGTCGAGACCGCTGCAGTCGAGACCACCTCGGTCGAGGCGCCGCGTGAACGCAAGCGGAAGCGCAACCGCAACCGCAAGCGCCGCGGGGATCGTCCGGTCGAGGGCGCAGTAACCACCGAAGCTGGTACGACGCCTGCTCCGGCTGCTGCTCCGGTCGAGACGAGCGCCCCGGCGGTCGTCGCTTCGGACCGCCCTGCGGTGGACGGTTCGGCCGAGCGGCCTGCGGTGGATGGTGCGAGTGAGCGGCCGTCGCGGCGTCAGCGTTCGCGCCGGTCGTCCGGTGGAGCCCAGGCTGCCCCGGTCGCCGAGGCCCCAGCCAAGAAGGCCCCCCTCTTCGAGGCCCCGACCCAGCAGACCCCCGCCGAGAAGGCACCGGTCGAGAAGGCACCGGTCGAGAAGGCGCCTGCCCAGCAGGCTCCCGCTCAGAAGGCGCCGGCTGAGAAGGCACCTGCACAGCAGGCACCGACTCAGAAGGCACCGGTCGAGAAGGCACCTGCACAGCAGGCACCGACTCAGAAGGCACCGGTCGAGAAGGCACCTGCACAGCAGGCACCGGCTCAGAAGACTGTGGCTCGGAAGGCTCCGGCGAAGGCGGTTGCGGCCGAGGCTCCTGCCAAGAAGGCTGCTGCCGCTCCGGCACCGGTCAAGAAGGCGGCAGCCAAGAAGACTGCAGCTGCACCGGCGCCGGCCAAGAAGACCGCGCCCGTTAAGAAGGCCACGCCGACCAAGGCGGTCGCCAAGAAGGCTGCCCCGGTCAAGAAGGCTGCGCCCGCGAAGGCGGTTGCGACCAAGACCGCGGCACCGGCGAAGAAGGCGCCCGCCAAGGCCGTTGCGAAGAAGGCAGCGCCCGCCAAGGCAGTCGCCAAGAAGGCGGCTCCGGTGAAGAAGGCGACTCCGGCCAAGGCAGTCGCGAAGAAGGCGACTCCGGCTAAGGCGGTCGCGAAGAAGGCGGCACCTGCGAAGGCCGTTGCCAAGAAGGCCGCACCCGTCAAGAAGGCCACGCCGACCAAGGCGGTCGCCAAGAAGGCTGCCCCGGTCAAGAAGGCTGCTCCTGCCAAGGCGGTTGCTAAGAAGGCAGCGCCGGCGAAGAAAGCCGTTGCCAAGAAGGCTGCGCCCGTGAAGGCCGCGCCCGCCAAGAAGGCTGCTCCTGCGAAGGCTGTTGCCAAGAAGGCGGTGCCGGTCAAGAAGGTGGCTGCCAGCAAGGCTGCTGCACCGGCCAAGAAGGTCGCGCCTGCGAAGAAGGCGGTCACGGCCAAGAAGGCGGCACCTGCCAAGGCTGTTGCCAAGAAGGCGGTGCCGGTCAAGAAGGCCGCCGCCAAGAAGGTCGCGCCCGCGAAGAAAGCTGTCGCGAAGAAGCCGCCCGCCAAGGTAGTCGCCAAGAAGGCGCCGGCTAAGGCCGTTGCCAAGAAGGCACCCGCCAAGGCCGTCGCGAAGAAGGCAGCGCCGGTGAAGAAGGCGGCTCCGGCCAAGAAGGTTGCGGCCAAGAAGGTTGCGGCCAAGAAGACGGTGGCCAAGAAGGCGCCGGCCAAGGCCGTGGCTAAGAAGGCTCCGGCCAAGGCTGTGGCCAAGAAGACCGCTCGTCGGTGAAGTGACCAAGCTGTAATTTCTCGCTGCAACACCCAGCCCCTCGTGGAGCGTCCCCAGGACATATCCACACGAGAGGGGCTGGGTGATGAGGCGCAAGGGTGGGACAGCTGTGCTGGCCGCGGTTGGTCTGATACTGCTGGCAGGTTGTGGCGCGTCGGGCGGTGAGAGCACGTCCGGGGCCGCCAGCGACAGCAGGGGTAATTCCGCGCAGCAGCCCGAGAGCGCGGCGAGCGACGGCGGCGGTAAGGCGATCGGCGGCCAGGCCCAGCCGAAGGCTCCGGTCGCGGATCAACCGCCCGTCACACGGGCGATCATCAGGACCGGTTCGCTCACGGTCGAAGCCGACGACGTCAACAAGCGTCGGCAAGAGGCGATCGCGGTAATCACCGGCCTCAAAGGCCAGGTCGCCTCCGAGAACACCGGCGACGACGACAAAGGCAACATCTCCCGGGCGAATCTCGTCCTGAAGGTCCCGAGTACGTCGTACGACGCCGCCATCGACGGCCTCTCGAAGCTCGGCAAGCGGTTGCAGATCCACCAAGAGTCCACCGACGTGACCGAACAGGTCGTCGATGTGGACAGCAGGATCCGCACCCAGCGCGCCAGCCTCGACCGCATGCGCGCCCTGCTAGCCAAGGCGAACACAATCGGCGAAATCGTCTCCGTCGAGTCCGAACTGACCCGCCGCGAGGCGGACCTAGAGTCCCTGCTCGCCAAGCAAAAGAACCTAGCCCTCCAAACCGAGCTAGCCACCCTCAACCTGACGCTGATCACCAAAGACACCCCGCCGGTCACCACCGACCCCGACCGCGGCTTCGTCGGCGGCCTCAAGAGCGGCTGGCACGCATTCACCGCCACCTTCTCCGCCCTGGCAACCGCAGTAGGCGCAGTACTCCCCTTCGCCATCCTCCTAGCACTCCTCGCCATACCAGCCCTCTGGCTCCGCCGCCGCCTACGCCGCCCAGCAACCCCCACCACCCCCACCCCAGCCGAAACCGGCCCCGCCTAACCACCCCACCCGCCCCCTGACGTCCGCCCGCCCCTCCCCGCCCCCTCCCCACGCATTTGACCGGAGATCCGTTCAAATGCACCCTTCTCCCCTGAAATTTCGAGGGGAGAAGGGTCAGTTTGAGCGGATATCCGCTGAAACGACCTCAGGAACAACCGGGCTACCCAGTGCCGCCGCGACCGAAGCCACCTTGCAAGCGCGACTGAAGCCACCGTGCGAGTGGGACCGCCGCGACCGAAGCCATCGTGCGAGTGGGAGGAGTTGCCCGGCGAGTGTGAGGACCGGGGCGTCGGTAATCGGTTTCCGGCGACACACTCCGCACACTCGGCACGTAAGCCGCCGCAGGCGGGGGTGAGCGGGAGATCGGCGGGGCGCGCGGGTGCCCGCGAGGGCGCGGGGCGCACGGCGCGGGTGCCAGGCGGGCGCGGGGCGCACGGCGCGGGCGCCAGACGGGGGCGGGGCACGGCGCGGGCGCCAGGCGGAGGCGGGGCGTACGGCGCGGGCGCGGGGCGCGGGCGCCAGGCGGAGGCGGGGCGTACGGGGGGGGCGCGGGGCGCGGGCGCCAGGCGGAGGGGGGGCGTACGGCGCGGGCGCGGGGCGCG
>NZ_JBHUQZ010000021.1:0-88430 GCF_042674205.1 Kribbella sp. NPDC056951 | reverse complement strand
GCCCCGCCCGGGCAACCAACCAACCCATCAGATTCCATGCCCGGCCCGCAAAACACCATTCCGCAACAGCCTCCTGGACCCGAAAATCCTCCGACCAACGCAAGACCTCGAGCATCACGCACCTCAGCCACAGCCCGTCAGCCCCAGGCAACGCGGAGCCGCGGTAGCCAGCCTCGCCATCCGGCCCAGCCACCCACGTGGCCCGCCCTCTTGCTTTGTCGGCCGCCTTTGGTGGTCGAGTCGGGGTACAGGTCCGAAAGGACTCGGCCGGGGACGTCCGCTCTGGCTGATCGCCGCGCCCGGCCGACCAAAAAGAAAGCGTGGCCGGGCGCCGCGGTGACTGAGGTAGATGGTTCGGTCGGTGACCGCGCTCCCCCGTCGCCTGAGGTTGCCGGGCTCTGGTTGCTGTGCGGGAAAGACGCCCGCCGGCAGCTGACCCACCCCGCACCTCACCAAACCACTCCGCGTTTCATCAACCACCCCGCGCCGCGCCTCACCACCCGCTTCGCGCCTCACCAAACCACCCCGCGCCTTCGTCCCGCGCCTCACCGAACCGCGCCGGGCCTCGTCGTGTGGGTAGTGGGGTGGTGCGTTGGGCGGTTTTTTTTCGCGTATGGCGCCCCAAAGTTACCGAGCAACGCGACCTGCGCCGCCGTAACGTCCGATGATGCGGAGAGCACGCTTGCGGGTTCTTCGGACGCTACGGGGAGCGGGACGCCGGTGCACCGTCAAACGCGTCGCGGCGGGAGGTGTTGAGGGGTGGGACACGAAAGGGACCGGGGCACCTGGTTGGGTGGCCGGTCCCTTTGGGTGTGCTGGGGTTAGCTGCGGATTGTGGTGAGCAGGTGGTCTACTACGTCGGCTACTGGGATGTCGGCTCGGGTGTTGGAGCGGCGGTCTTTGACCTCGATGGTGCCGTCGGCTAGGCCTTTGCCTACTACGGCGATGGTGGGGACGCCGATGAGTTCGGCGTCCTTGAACTTGACGCCGGGGCTGACCTTTTCGCGGTCGTCGTACAGGACGGTGAGGCCGCGGGACTCCAGTTCGGCGGCGATTTCGGCGGCCTTCGCGAAGAGTTCGGGGTCCTTGCCGGTGGCAACCAAGTGGACGTCGGCGGGGGCGATCTCGCGCGGCCAGACCAGGCCCAGTTCGTCGTGGTTGCCTTCGGCGATCGCGGCGACGGCGCGGGTGACGCCGACGCCGTACGAGCCCATGGTGACGGTGACGAGTTTGCCGTTCTGGTCGAGGACCTTCAGGTCGAGAGCGTCGGCGTACTTGCGGCCGAGCTGGAAGATGTGGCCCATCTCGATGCCGCGCGCCGACTCCAGCGGGCCGGAACCGTCCGGTGCCTCGTCACCGTCGCGGACCTCGGCGGCCTGGATCGTGCCGTCGGCGGTGAAGTCGCGGCCGTGCACCAGGTTGATGACGTGGTAGCCGGACTTGTCCGCGCCGGTCACCCAGGCGGATCCCTCGGCAACCCGCGGGTCGAGCAGGTAGCGGATCTTCGACGCGTTCTCGGAGCCGAGCACGCCCGGGCCGATGTAGCCCTTGGCCAGTGCGGGGTTCTTCTCGAAGTCGGACTCGTCGAACGCGACCACCTCGGCCGGCTCGACCTGGGCGCCCAGCCGCTTCTCGTCGATCGCCCGGTCACCCGGTACGCCGATCGCCAGCGGCTCGCGGGTGCCGTCGGGGTTGACCAGCATCACGAGCACGTTCTTCAGGGTGTCCGCGGCCGTCCACTCGCGGCCGTCGGTGCGCGGGTGCTTCGCGTTCAGGGCGTCGACCAGGGTGTCGATGGTCGGGGTGTCCGGGGTGTCGACCACCTCGGCGGCCGGGACCGCGGACGCGTCGACCGGCGCGGACTGCGCGACCACGACGGCTTCGACATTCGCGGCGTACCCACCGGCGGAGCGGACGAAGGTGTCCTCACCGTTCTCGGCGATCGCCAGGAACTCCTCCGAGCGCGAGCCGCCCATCGCGCCGGACATCGCCTGGACGATCACGTAGTCGAACCCGAGCCGGTCGAAGATCTTGATGTACGCGCCGCGGTGTGCCTCGTACGACGCCGCGAGCCCGGCGTCGTCGATGTCGAACGAGTAGGAGTCCTTCATCACGAACTCACGCCCGCGCAGCACGCCGGCCCGCGGCCGGGCCTCGTCGCGGTACTTGTTCTGGATCTGGTAGATCGACAGCGGCAGGTCCTTGTACGACGAGTAGAGGTCCTTCACGACGAGCGTGAACATCTCCTCGTGGGTCGGACCGAGCAGCATGTCGGCGCCCTTGCGGTCCTTGAGCCGGAACAGGTTCGGCCCGTACTCGGTCCAGCGGCCGGTCGCCTCGTAGGGCTCGCGCGGCAGGATCGCCGGGAAGACCAGCTCCTGCGCGCCGATCGCGTCCATCTCCTCGCGGACGATCCGCTCGACCTTGCGCAGCACTCGCAGGCCGAGCGGCAGCCAGGTGTAGACACCAGGCGCCGTACGGCGGATGTAGCCGGCGCGGACGAGCAGCTTGTGGCTCGGGACCTCCGCGTCCGCCGGATCCTCGCGAAGGGTGCGGAGGAACAGCGACGACATACGCAGAATCACGGGAACTCCAAAAGGGATGGAACAAAGGACGACCTAGAGGATATCCGTCTCCCGGGCATCGTCCGACCAGTTATCCCCAGGGAGGGTTCACTTCGTTTCGCGGGAAGCTTTCAGCGCCCATTTGATCAGCGGCACCTGGAACGGCAGCCGCGCCCACGCGATCGCCTTCTGCTGCGGCGATCCCTTGCGCTGGATGTCCGCCGCCATCTGCACGTTCGCCGGGAACACGGCCACCAGCAGCCCCGCACTCGCGAGCCCGGCCAGCCGCCGAGTCTTCGGGTGCAGCAACCCCGCCGCGCACGCCAGCTCGGCCACACCGGAGGCGTAGACCAGCTCCTTCTTCCGCGGCAGCGCCTTCGGCACGATCTTCTCGAACTCCGCGGGCTTCACGAAATGCAGCACACCGACTACGCCGAACAGCACGGACAGGCCGGTCGTGGTCTTGCTACGGGACGCCATGCGCGCCACCTTACTACTGGGTAATCAGAACAAGATGGTGGCAAAAGTCTCGACGGTCCGGAAGCCGACCCGCTCGTACGACCGCCGGGCCGGTGTGTTGAACGCGTTGACGTACAGCGTCACCACCGGCGCGATCCGGCGGGCGAGCTCGACCACCGCCGCCATCCCGGGCGCCGCGATCCCCTGCCCGCGGTACTCCGGATCCACCCAGACCCCCTGGATCTGGCAGACCCCGGTGCCCACCGACCCGACCTCGGCCTTGAACACCACCCGGCCGTCCTCGATCCGCGCAAACGCCCGCCCGGCCCGGATCAGCTCGGCCACCCGGGACCGGTAGAAGGTCCCGTCGGGTCCAGTCTGCGGCGGTACGCCGACTTCTTCGGTGTACATGGCGACACAGGCCGGGTACAGGATCGGCAGCTCCACCGGCTCGACCGCACGCACGAGCGGATCAGCTGCGACCGTCGGCGGACCATCGATGACCATGAACGGCTGGTCGCCGCGCACCTCGCGGGCCGGACCCCAGTGCGGTTCGAGCGCGGTCCACAGCTGGTCGACCGCGCGCGCCGGTCCGAGGATCTGGAAGCAGTTGCGGCCCCGACGCAGCGCGTACGCCGCAAATGCGCGCAACGCGGCGTCGTCGGCACCGACCGGAACCATGTTCCCGCCGGCGTGACACAGCGCCTCGAGGACGCCCTTGTCGACGTACCCCCAGACCTCGGCACCGCGCCGCGGATCCAGTCCGGACGCCTGCACGAGACTGTCGACGAACACGTTGACGACCGGTTCACGGGCGATCACCGCGCGCGCCGCCGCGAGGTCACGAGGACCGAGAACCCGTACGCCCACGCGCAGAACCTAGCGGATGACCCGGCGCCCGTGACACTCAAGGGCACTTAAGGGGCGTGTCCGGTCGCCGCAGCGTCGTGCTCGGCCGCGATCCGGCGCAGCGGTGAGGTCCACGCCACGATCACACCGACGAAGCTCGCCAGGCCGACCAGCACCATGCCCGTCCGGATGCCGAGCTCGTTACCGAGCAGACCGCCGACCATCGCGCCCAATGTCCAGCCGACACCCCAGGACAGCATCCGGCCGGCTGTGTTCACCCGGCCGAGCAGGTGCTCCGGTGTGACCTGCTGGCGGTAGGAGACCGCGTTGACGATCACCAGCACGTACGACGAACCCCAGAGCAGCAACGCTAATGCGGCCACCACCCAGCCAGGCGACAGTGGCGTGAGCACTCCGATCGCCGCGGACGCCGGGAGCGCGTAGAGCGTGATCGCGGCCGGCGCCCGTCGTTTCAGCAGCCGTGGCAGCGCGAGTGCGGCGATCAGCCCACCGATCCCCCAGGTCCCCCACACCAGTCCGAACCGGAGGCCCGACGTACCGACGTGCAGCACACGATCACACCAGACGACGATCAGGGCCATGAAGCCGCCACCCGCGAAGGACTGCAGGCTGCCGACGATCGTCATCGTCCGGACACCTGGGTGGCGAGCCAGATAGACGATGCCTTCGGCGATGTCACCGAGTACGACGCGCGGCCGCAACGGCGGCTGCCCTTCCCGCGACTCCGACAGGGCTCGGATGATCCCGCGCACGGCCAGTGCGGACGCCACGAAGCTCAGAGCATCCAGAGCGAGCAGTCCGGCCGGATTGACGACCGCCAGCGCCAGTCCGGTCAGTGGTGGCACGAACAGTTCGATCAGACTGGACGCGGACCACACTGCGGAGTTCGCCTGTGCCACTCGGGCCCGGCCGACCAGTACTGGCAGCGCACCGAAGTTGGCACCGTCGAAGAAGGTATAGACCGCCTGTACGACGAACGCGACCACCAGCACCTGCGCAACTGTCAGCACGCCGAGCAGTTGCGCCACCGGCACCGAGCCGATCAGTACGGCGTTCACCAGGTCGGCCGACACCATCACCCGGCGCCGGTTCCACCTGTCGGCCAGAGCGCCGGCAAACAGCCCGGTCAGCAAGTACGGCGCTGCCTCGAGCGCCGTCACCGCAGCTGTCAGAACTGTCGACCCACTCAACCGATAGACCAGCACTGGCAACGCAATCGCCGTCACCATCGAACCGGTCGTCGACAGGGCCCGAGCGGCGAAGTACCGCCGGAAGTCCGGATCGTCCCGCAACCGCGGCGGCGGTGTCACAGCGCGAGTCTCATCCACTTCAGTTCGTCCCCGAGGTCCCGAGTCGGCGTTCTGAGCGGCTCCCCGAACCCGTACGCCTCATAGAAGCCGATCGCCTTCGTGTTGTCGACCAATACATCGAGCAGGAGTTCCGACGTACCGGCTGGCAGAGCGGCCACGGCAGCGTCGAGCAGCGCCTTACCCACTCCCCTCCCCTGCTGATCCGGGAGCACGTACAGCTTCCACATCACCCAGAAGCCCTCCTCCTGCCCCAGACCAGTCATTCCGACCAGTACGCCGTTCTCCTCGGCCACCAGCGTGAGTCCGGTCCGGATGCCGCGCTCGACCACCTCAGGCGACCACCACTGCGCCAGACCGTCGGTGATGAACTCCTCGGACGCCAGGCCGGCGTACGCGACCGGCCAGGTCGTCAGTCCGATCTGCCGCACCGCATCGACGTCCTCAGCCACAGCCCGCCGTACGGCGATCACCCGTGCACCACGACTGTCTGACCGTCCGGGTCGGTGATCTCGAGTACGTCGCCGACCCGGCTGACGTGGTGACCGGCCTCGGCCAACCGCCGCCGTACGAGGTCCAGGTCCTCGCTCGTGGTGAGCTCCAACCGGATGCCGTCGCCGAACCGCGCCAGCGCGTCGAGACCGACCACCGCCAGGAACCCGCGCCAGGCTGTCTCCTCCTGGGCGTCCAGTTGCGGTGTGACCAGCCAGCGCTCGTCGGGACGCGTCTCGTTCAGCTTGTAGCCGTAGAGGTCGTCACTGCGCTCGTCGATATGGATGTGCGCACCATCCGGACCGGCCACCCGCAGCACCCGCCCATAGGCCTCGTCCCAGATCACTGCGTCGGCGTACCCGGCCTGCTCGAACAGCTCCTTCAGCCGATCGACATCCGCTGCCTCGAACGACAGTGAGGTCTGTCCGGGCTGACCACCGGTCGAACTGCTCGCCGCACTGTGCAGCGCGACCATCCCGCGCCCGGCCAGCATGTCCACCCAGTCGCTGCTCCGCGCGGTCTCGATCCGCGCCTGCAACCCGAGCGTCTCCAGGAACGCCCGCATCTCCTTCACCCGATCCGTGAACCGCAACGGCCGAACCACCACGTCAATCATCCGCGTGCCTCCCCATGCTTGTCGAGGTACTCCGCCAGCGCCTGCTCGACGAGCGCCGACAGGCTTGCGCCGTCGTCGATCGCCTTGTGTTTGACCCGCCGCACCAGGCCCGGCGGCAGGTACACGTTGAACTGCACCTTCTTGTCGCTGTCACCACTCATGGCTATATTGCTAGCATCCTAGAGAGCTACCAGTCAACGGGTGACGACGCGGAGGTAGGTGGTGTCACGGGTGTGCAGAGTGATCGGCAGGACGACATTGCGAGGTGCGGTAGACGTGGTGGCGAGAAGGTCGACCGCGGTGCGGCCGAGGTCGTGGACCGGGAGGGAGGCGGCAGCGACAGTGAGCGGGAGGACGCTGGCCGGGCCGGCGTCGTCCATGCCGGCGAGCTCGATGTCGCCGGGGACCTCGTAGCCGAGGTCTGCGAGTTCACGGGCAGCCGTGGTGACGATGAAGCCGTCGGAGCAGAGCAGAACGGTCGGAGGCTCGGGCTGACTGAGCAGTGCGCTCAGGCGGGCCTTGCGTGCCTCGGGCACGAGGAACTGGTGCGTGCTGAGCGCAGTCAGGTCCGGCCGCGCCTGTAGACCGTGTGCGCGGAGCGCTTGCTGGTGGCCGCTGAGGCGGTCGCGCACACTCGTGCAGTCGACCTCTCCCCACAGCGTCGCCATCCGCTGGTGCCCAAGACCGATCAGGTACGACGTCAGCTCGTACCCGACCGCGAATTGGTCAGCCAGCACCGCATCGGTCGGCACATCGGGTTGGTACCGGTCGATCAGCACAACCGGCAGCGCCAGGTCTCGCAGTACCTGGGACGACCCCTCAACCGGGTACAGCGCGATCCCGGTCACGCCACTGGCCACCGCTCGCCGCAGTGCGCGCTCCTGCAGTTCCAGCGAGCCCTTGCTGTCGTAGAGCACCAGCTCGAACCCCAGCTCATCACACCGAGACTCGACGCCGGTGATGATGCCCTCCTTCACCGGCCCCTGCCCGTGAATCACCAGCGCGACCGCACGTCGCCGTACCGGCTCCGGCGCTCGCTCACGCACACGCTCCGCCACGAAGGTGCCGCGCCCCTGCTGCCGGACCAGCACCCCGTCGGCGACCAGATCGTTCAGTGCGCGGATCGCGGTCGTCGTACTGACGCCGTACCGCTCGCAGACCTCGCGCTGGGTGATGAACGGCCGGTCCGGGGTGTGACCGCCCTGGGCGATCAGGGCGCGGAGCTCCCGCTTGACCTGCTCATACCTCGGGAGCATTTGCACCACCCTCGAATCGGTTGCCGCGTTAATGCATTAAATCCTACGGTCGGATCATGCGACTGCTCGCGACCGCCCTCACCACCGCTCTGACCACCGCCCTGCTGGCCGCCGGACTCCACGGCACGGCCACCGCTGCCCCGGCAGCAATCACCGCCACGAACCTGACCGCCGACTTCTCGGTCGACAAGGGATCCGGGTACGCCGAGGTGTTCGGCTCCGGGATCAACGTGCCGGCCCTGACCGACACCGCCAAGATCGACACCCTGCATCAGGCCGGCACCCGGTTCATCCGCGGTGACGCCTACCTGCAGCAGATCCTGCCGCGCAACACCTCGATCGACGCCTACCTGGCCAGTCTCGGTACCGCGGGCAGCGTGTCCGACCCGAACACCTGGGACTGGAGCAAGTACGCCTGGGTCGACGAGCACCACAAACGCGGCACGAAGACGATCCTGATCCTCAGCTACTCGATCGACTGGCTCGGCTACAACGGCAGCGACTTCAGCCCGCCTCGCGGCGACCGGGGGTTCCAGGTCTACGAGGACGTGATCAATAAGATCTACCAGCGGTTCCGCGGCAAGGTCGACCTGATCGAGGTCTGGAACGAACCGGACCTGCCGGGGTTCCTCCAACTGGGCGGATCACCGTGGGGAGACAGCCAGAACGATCGGATGGCGGCGTACAGCCAGATCTACCAGCACGCCTACGCCGCCGTGCGCAGCGTCGACACCGAGATCCCGATCGGCGGACCGACATCATCCAACCCCGGCCAAGGGCTGGCCTGGGTCGACAAGCTGCTGGCCGATCCCGCGCTCAAGAACAAGTTCGACTTCCTCAGCTACCACGAGTACAACCCCTACACGGACAACCGCGGTGAGGCCGTCGACTCCTTCCGGCAGCACGCGGCCGCGCAAGGCCGGCCGAACATCCCGGTGTACGTGACCGAGTGGAACTACTCCGCCGCGTACGAGCGCGTCCCGATGAACGCGAGCGACGCGCGCAGCCTCAGCTACTCGGCGCTGCGGATGACCAACCTCTACAACCAGCGCGCGAACGGCGCGAACGTCTTCGCCGACAACGACGAGGCGATCGAACCGAACTTCTTCGGCGTCCACAGCAACGGCATGCTCCCCACCCGGGCTCGCGCGTACCAGCTGCTGTCCCGCGACCTCGGCCTCGGCGACGGCGTCAGCAAGCTCCGCCAGGTCTCCACTCCCCCGAACAACTCCACCGGCTTCGGCGCAGCCACCACTGCAAGCGGCGACAACGTCAGCTGGGTCGTCAACGACTCCGCTCAACCACTCACGGTCGACCTGCAGCTGAAGGGGCTACCTAACGGTTCAACCGTCGCCAACCTCTTCGAGGCCAGTCCGAACCAGAACCCGGTGACGCCGAAGTCCGCCGTCAACCTCACCATCACCGGCGGCGCGACTCACGTGGCGCTGACAGTCCCGCCGTACTCGGTCAGCGGCGTCCGGCTCGGAACCAATGCCCTGGGCAACAATCTCGCCCGGTCCGCGACAGCCACCGCGTCCAGCGTCAGCAAGGCCGATCCCGGACTGGTCGCGGCCAACGTCCTCGACGGAACCGTCGGCGTACATGGCATCGGCGAATGGGCGTCGGACCAGGAGCTGAGCCCGAACCTGACGCTCACCTGGCCTTCGGCGCAAACCATCGGCCGTGTCGTCCTGTTCGACCGCGCGAACCCAACCGATCTGGTGAGGTCCGGCAGACTCGTCTTCAGCGACGGCAGCGTCGTACCGATCCCGGAGCTGCCGAACAGCGGCCTGGCCAAGGACATCACGTTCGCACCCCGCAGTACGACGTCCGTCCGGCTAGAGCTCACCGGCGCCGGCCTGAACGTCGGCCTCTCCGAGATCCAGGTGTACGACGGCGCTGACGTCGCCCGCGAAGGCACGATCACGGCCAGCACCGGGTCGCCGTACAACGCGATCGACAGCCGTCCGTCGTCCGAGTGGACCTCGACCGAGACCGGTCCGTGGGTCCGCATCGACTGGGTCAACACCCACCAGCTCGACCGCATCGTGCTCAACGACCGCGCCGACCTGGCCAGCAACATCACCGGCGGCACCCTGACCTTCAGCGACGGCACCAGCCTCGCCGTCACCGGCATCCCGGCCGACGGTTCGGCCAAGGTCGTGAGCTTCCCGGCCAAGTCTGTGACGTGGGCCAAGTTCACCGCGACCGGCTCCGGCAGCAACGTCGGCCTGTCCCAGCTCCGCACGCTCTCGGCCCCGAACCTCGCCTCCAGCGCCGCCGCGACCGCATCATCGACGTACCGCAACGATCCCGCGTACGCCGCCTCGGCCGCGACCGACGGCGTGGTCAACCAATGGTTCGCCGGCGAATGGGGATCGAACGGCGAGGTGAACCCGAAGCTCACGCTGACGTGGTCAGTGCCGCAACGCCTCAGCCAGGTGATCCTCTTCGACCGCAGCAACCTCGAGGACCAAACCCGCGGCGGCACCCTCACCTTCAGCGACGGCAGCAAGGTCGCCCTCTCCGGCCTCGACAACACCGGCACCGGCCTCGTCGTCAACTTCCCCGCCCGCACGACCACCTCCGTCCTCTTCGAAACTGCCGGCGGCCAAGGCCTCAACAACGGACTGGCCGAGATCCAGGCCTTCGCCGCCAACGACACCCGCCGCCTCGAATCCGTCGACGAACCCGGCAAGTTCTGGCGCCACCGCAACGGCCTCGCCCGCATCGACCTCCCCGGCCAGCCCGAGGCCGACTTCGACTTCCGCATCGTCGCCGGCCTCGCCGACCGCGACGCCATCAGCTTCCAGTCCGTCAACTACCCCGGCGACTACCTCCGCCACGCCGGCGGCCTCCTCCGCCTGAATGCCCACAGCAACGACCCGGTCTACCGGGCCGACGCCACCTTCCACCCCGAAGGCCGCACCTTCCGCTCCCACAACTATCCCGACCACACCCTCCAACACACCCCGGAAGGCCAGCTCCAGATCGCGCCCGGTACCACCCCCGCCGCGGAGTTCGTGCTCCGCTGACCCGGAATCCGGTTTCCCCTTTCGACCCTGTTCGAATGGTCCAGAGGTGCCTTCGAACAGGGTCGAACAGGTTGTCGAAGCTGCTGGTCAATCGTTGGAATACCAGGGCCCACGTCCGTCAGTTATGAAGAGAGCACCCATGCCCAGTGCCCTTTCGCCCCGGCGCCAGTCCTGGCGCCGGTCCGGCCGGATCGCGATCACCACCACGGTCGCCTCCGCCCTGATCGCCACCCTCTGGGGACCTGCCGCCAACGCAGCGCCCCTCAAGGACGACCCTGCTTGGAAGCCCAAGAAGGAGAAGTCCGTCCCCACCAAACCCTTCAAGGCCATCCCCAAGGCAGCCGACCCGGCCGAGGCCGCAGCGGCCAAGCCGGTGCAGAACAAGGTGACCTGGCCCAAGGCCGGTACCGCGGAGGTCGCCGTACCGGCTGCACCGTCGGCGTGGAGCGCGGCACTGGCCGGCGGGCGTCAGGCAGGCACCAAGACCCAGGCCGGCACGCTGCCGATCTGGATCGGCTCGGCCCCGGCGTCGACCGCCAAGGCCGCCGCTGCCGACGCGACCCCGGCCAAGGTGAAGGTCGATCTCACTCGCCGCGGCACCGACGGTCTGCAGCTCAAGCTCAACCGCACCGACGGCGTCGCCAAGAGCGGCAAGGTCTCCCTGCAGCTGCGCTACGAGGAGTTCCGGGACGCCTTCGGTGGCGACTGGGCTCAGCGCCTGCGGGTGATCGACCAGTCGACCGGCAAGCCGATCGCCGTCCAGAACAACGGCTCCGGCAACCTGACCGCCGACGTCCCGGTCGGCGCCAAGGCTTCCACGTTCACAGTCCAGGCCGCCGCCGCGGGCGGCACCGGCAACTTCGGCGCCTCGCAGCTGGCCCCGACTGCGACCTGGCAGGTCGGCGGCTCTTCGGGTGACTTCGCCTGGCAGTACCCGATGAACGTCCCGCCGAGCAACGGCGGCCCGACCCCGAAGCTGAGCCTGGACTACAGCTCCGGCGGCGTCGACGGCCGCACCTCGGCGACGAACAACCAGCCCTCGTGGGGTGGCCAGGGCTTCGAGTTGCAGCCTGGCGGTTCGATCGAGCAGCGCTTCGCGTCGTGTGCGTCCAAGACCGAAAGCACCGGGAACAACGGCACGAAGGCCACCGGTGACATGTGCTGGGCGGGCGAGAACGCCACCTTTACGCTCAACGGTAAAGGCGGTGAGCTCGTCCGGGACGATGTCACGAAGACCTGGCACCCGCGCGCCGACGACGGCTCGGTGATCGAGAAGCTCAACGGCGCCGAGAACGGCGACGACGGCCGCACCGACGCCGAGAAGGGCGAGTACTGGCGGCTGACCACCAAGGACGGCACCAAGTACTACTTCGGTCTCAACAAGTTGCCTGGTGCAACCACCCAGCGGACGAACTCCGGTTTCACCATGCCGGTCTTCGGCAACCACTCGGGCGAGCAGTGCTTCACGGCCGGCAACTTCGCGGCGTCCTGGTGCCAGCAGGTCTACAAGTGGAACCTGGACTACGTCGTGGACCGCCAGGGCAACACGATGAGCCTGTTCTACGACACCGAGACCAACTACTACGGCCGCAACCAGACCGAGACCGCGCCGACGGCGTACACCCGTGGCGGCAACATCCGCAGCATTGAATACGGCCAGCGCGACGGTGCGACGTTCAGCACCCCTGCGGTCGGCAAGGTTGAGTTCACGACCACCGAGCGCTGCCGCGACGGCAGCGGCTGCTCCGCGCCCGACGACTACCCCGACACGCCACTGGACCAGCGCTGCATCGGCGTGAACGGCGCTCCCCCGACCAAGTGCGAAAAGACCAACCCCTCCTTCTTCACCACGAAGAAGCTCTCCAAGGTCAGCACCTACGTTCACCGCGGCTCCGGCTTCGACCTGGTCAGCAGCTGGAACCTGCGCCACACATTCCCGGAGAACGGTGACAACACCAAGCCCGGCCTCTGGCTGGAAGCCATCACGTACGCCGGTCACGTCGGCAACGCCGGCGGAATCGCGATTCCCGAGGTGAACCTCGACGGCATCCAGCTGGCCAACCGGGTCGACGAGGTCGGCGACAACCTGCCGAAGATGAACTGGTGGCGCGTCAACCGCGTCTCCTACGGCACCGGCGGCGAACTCGCCATCGACTACTACCCGACCGACTGCAAGCCCGGCGACGTACCACCAGCCGACACCAACGGCCGCCGCTGCCACCCGATGAAATGGACTCCCCCGGGCTCCACCACCGAGCGCCAGGACTGGTTCCACAAGTACGTCGTCAAGTCCGTCACCGAGACCGACCGCGTCACCGGCAACGAGCCGATGGTCACCACGGTCGAGTACCCGGGCGCACCCGCGTGGCGGCACGACGACGAGGACGGCCTGGTCGAGATCGGCCAGAAGACCTGGTCCCAGTGGCGCGGCTACGACCGCACCATCGTCCGCAAAGGCAACGTCGGCGGCCCGCAAACCGTCACCGAGAACCGCTTCTTCCGCGGCATGGACGGCGACAAACTCGCCGCCGGCGGCGTCAAGGACGTCAAGGTCGAAGACTCCACCGGTGCCCTGGTCGAGGACCAGCCGCCGTTGTCCGGTCAGGCGCTGGAGACCCGCACCTTCAACGGAACCGAAGAGGTCCAGCGCACCATCAACGACCAGTGGATCTCCGGCGCAACCTCGACCCGGGTCCGCTCCTGGGCCACGGTCAGCGCCTTCCAGGTCGAGCAGGGCGGCAACCGTCAGTTCGAGAAGCTGGCCGGTGGCGGCGAACGCAAGAGCCAGGCCTTCAACACCTACGACGCCGACGGTGTCCTGCTCAGCAAGACCGACCTGAGGGACCTGAGCACGGCCGCCGACGACACCTGCGCCAGCTACGAGTACACGACCAATCCCGCGGCCGGCATCAGCGAGATCCCCAAGCGAGAGCTCAAGGTCGCGGTCGCCTGCGGTAAGGCCTACACCAAGGACCAGGTGATCTCGGACAACCGCACGTACTACGACGGTGCCACATCGCTGACCGCTGCTCCGGTGCGCGGCAACGCCACGAAGACCGAGCGACTGTCCGGCTTCGCGGCCGACGGCACCCCGCAGTACCAGGTCACCGGAACGACCAAGTACGACGACCTCGGCCGCGCGATCGAAATGAGCAACCCGCGGAACGAGACCAGCAAGGTCGTCTACACCCCGGCCGGGCCGGGACCGGTCACCAAGGTCGAGTCGACCAAGCCCAACGGCCAGCAGACCGTCGTCGAACTCGAGCCGGCCTGGGGCCAGCAGGTCGCGACGATCGACGAGACCGGCAAACGTGCCGAGATGGCGTACGACCCGCTCGGCCGGACCACGAAGGTCTGGTACCCGGGCCACAGCGGTGCCGCCGTACCGGCTGCCGCGCCGTCGGCGAAGTCCGCCGGCAACGTCGCCGGCCTGGCCGCGGCGGCCGACAACAGCGCCGTGGCCGATGTGAGCTACACCTACGGCATCCATGCCGACGACCCGCTCACGGTCAGCACGACCACGCTGCAGGCCGACGGCAGCACCGAGGCCGAGATCCAGATCTACGACGGGCTGATGCGGCCGCGACAGAGCAAGGAGACCGGCAAGACCGGTGGTTCCGTCGTCAACGACGTCAAGTACGACAGCCGTGGACTCGAGGTCAAGCAGAACGGGCCGTTCTACAGCGACACCCCGGTCACCGAGCAGATCCTCATTCCGGTGGAAGAGGAACTACCCACCCAGAAGGTGACGCTGTACGACCTCGCCGGCCGACCGACGACCGAGCAGGTCAAGTCGTTCAACCGGGTGCTCTGGGAGACGACGCACACGTATTCCGGCGACAGCGAGACGATCGACCCGCCGACCGGCGAGACACCCACCACCAAGATCACCGACGTCCAGGGCCGGCTGCTCGAACTGCGGCAGTACACGGGTGACTCCGCCACCGGTGCCTACGACAAGACCAGCTACACCTACAACGAGCGTGGCGGCCTCGCCGCGATCACCGACCCGGCCGGCAACAAGTGGACCTGGGAGTACGACGTCCGTGGCCGCAAGGTCAAGGAGACCGATCCCGACAAGGGCGTCACCAGCTACGGGTGGGACGAACTCGACCGGATGACGTCGAAGACGGACGGCCGGGGCCAGACGACGGCCTATGAGTACGACGTCCTCGGCCGCACCACCGTGATGCGCGACGGCTCGGCCACCGGGCCGAAGCGGGCCGAGTGGCTCTACGACACGTTGCTCCCGGGCATGCCGACGTCGTCGACCCGCTACGACAAGGACGGCAACGCCTACACCAGCCGGGTGACCGGGTACGACACCCGCGGCCGGGCCACCGGCAACGAGTACGTGATCCCCGCCAACGAGGGTGCGCTCGCCGGTACCTACAAGTTCGAGAGCACCTATCGCGACGACGGGCAGACGGCTACCGAGTCGGTCCCAGGGGCCGGCGGCCTTCCGGCCGAGACACTGCAGTACGGCTACAACGCGCAGGACCAGCAGACCACCCTCGGTTCAGCGACCACGACGTACGTGCGGGGCACCACCTACACGTCGTTCGGTGAGGCCGAGCAGATCACGATGGGCTCGACCAACGGCAAGTGGCTCTCGATCGGTTACACCTACGAGGACGGCACCCGCCGGCTCTCGAAGGTGACCACCGAGCGGGAGACGTCACCGAGCCGGGTCTCCGAGGTCGAGTACATCTACGACGACTCCGGGAACATCAAACAGCTCAACGACACTCCCTCGTCGCTGAGCGGGGAGCAGACCGACACGCAGTGCTTCAGCTACGACTACCTGCGCCGGATGACCGGGGCATGGACCCCGAAGCCGGGTGAGGACAACGCACCGGGCGACTGTGCGGCCGCCCCGAACGCCGCCAACCTCGGCGGACCCGCGCCGTACTCGCACAGCTGGACCTTCGACAAGGTCGGCAACCGCAAGACCGAGACCAAGACCTCGGCGACCGGATCCACCACGGCGACCTACACCTACCCGGCGGCCGGACAGTTCCAGCCGCACGCGGTTCAGAGCGTCGTCACCACCGGCACCGGCATGCCCGCCGGCGGCCGGACCGACAACTACACCTACAACTCCGGCGGCGACCGGATCTCGCGGTCGATCGGCGGCACCACGGAGAACTACGTGTGGAACGCCGAAGGCAGCCTGGAGAAGGTCACCAAGGGCGCCCAGGAGACGTCGTACCTGTACGACGCGAACGGCGAGCGGCTGATCCGGCGCGACAACACCGGTACGACGCTCTACCTGGGCAGCACCGAGCTTCTCCTGAAGCCGGGCGCGACGACCACCGAAGGCACCCGCTACTACCAGCTCGGCGGCAAGACGGTCGCGGTTCGCCAGCAGGACAAGGTCAGCTGGCTCGGCGCCGATCACCACGGCACCTCGACGACGGCCGTCGCCGACAACGCCACCCAGACGGTTCAGCGTCGCCGGGAGGACCCGTACGGCAACCTCCGCGGACCGGCTCCGGTCAGCTGGCCTGGCCAGCGTGGCTTCGTCGGCGGCACCAACGACGCGTCGACCGGTCTGGTTCATCTGGGCGCCCGTGAGTACGACCCGACGATCGGCAAGTTCATCTCGGTCGACCCGAAGATGACCATGGACGATCCGCAGTCGCTGAACGCCTACATCTACGGCAACAACAACCCGATGACGTTCAGCGACCCGGACGGGATGTCCTGGTTCAGCAGCATCGTCGAGAGCATCAAGACGGTCGCCACCACGGTCAGCAACCGGGTCGTGGAGACGTTCCACGAGACGATCAACGTCACCTCGACGGTCGTCAACTACGTCAAGGACGCGGTGACCAAGACGGTCGAGGCCGTGACGTACGCCGTCACGCACCCGGTCGAAGTCATCAAGAAGGTCGAGAAGATCGTCAAGACCGTGGTCAAGACCGCGATCAAGGTCGCCGTCAAGGTCGCCAAGAAGGTCAACGAGATCCGTAAGGATCCCGTGGGCTCGCTGAAGAAGGCGGCGGCCGCGGTGGTCAAGACGGCCAAGGCAGTGGCCCACACGGTCAAGGCAGCCGCCGTGAAGGCCGGCAAATGGATCTACGAGAACCGCAAGATGATCCTCGCGATCGTCGCCGAGGTCGCGCTCACGATCGCCATCGGAGCGATCACGGGTGGGGTCGGGGCGCTCGCGCTGCGCGGGGTCATGATGGCCGCCCGCTACGCGTCCTCCGCGAGCAAGCTCGTCGCGACGGCGAAACGGTTCGAGGTCGGGCTGAAGGCGGTGCACGAGGGCAAGCAGGGCAAGCACATCCTCGGCCACAACAACTTCAAGACGGGCAAGAGCGAGCTGTCCGAGGACGCCAGCCAGCTCATCTCCCGCGGCTTCGGGCGGGGCCGGCAGGTCGGGGACAAACCCCCGGGGACGGCCGGGTACAAGGAGAAGGTCACCTACGACCAGAACATCGGCACCTCCGTCGCCGAGAACGGCACGAGGACACCGACCAACTCCGGCATCATCCACTACAACGGCAAGGGCGAAGCGCACATCGTGCCGGCGATGCCTGAATGACCCGGCTGCCAGGTAGCTGAATTCCTGCGGGCCAGGCGTCGTGTCGAGTCAGCTCGACACGATGTCCGGCCCGCTGTGAGCTGTTTCCATGAGGTCTTCACAGTGAGGTGATCGCAAGATGCGATGGGGAGCACTGACGGCGGGACTCGCCGCTGCTGGGTTGTTGTTGCCGTCGGCAGTGATTCCGGCCGATGAGGCCGTGGCGGCGCAGGACGCGCCGGTGGCCAAGGACGTTGCACCGAAGGCGGAGGACCTGTCGCCGTCCGGCAAGGCGGCGAAGGCGGCCCGGGAGACCGGGCGCCGCGTCGAGGTACCACAGTTGCGGTCCGAGACCGGGGAGCTGTACATGAACCCGGACGGGACCAAGACGATGGTCCAGCACGCGTTGCCGGTGCGGGTGCGGCAGGCGGACAAGTGGGTCGCGCCGGATGCGACGCTGGTCAAGGGCGCCGACGGGAGCATCCGGCCGAAGGCGGCGATGACGCCGATCGTGTTGTCGGGTGGGGGCTCGAAGCAACTGCTGACGATCGGGAAGCGCGGCCGGCAGATCAAGCTCGGCTGGCCGCGCGTCCTGCCGGAACCGCGGCTGGCGGGTGACACCGCGACGTACGCCGAGGTGCTGCCCGGCGTGGATCTGCGGATCGTTGCCGGGGTCGCCGACGTCCAGCACCTGCTGGTGGTGAAGAACCGCGCGGCGGCGGCGAACCCGGCCTTGAAGACCCTGCGCTACCCGGTCAGCTCGGACGGCCTGAAGCTGTCGGTCCGCAAGGACGGTACGACGATCGGCCGGGGCCCGAAGGGTGAGACCGTGTACACCGCTCCCCCGCCGACCATGTGGGACGCCACCGGGAAGCGGGTCGCCGTCGGGATCAAGCTGGCCGGGTCGGCGATCGTGCTGACGCCGGACCAGAAGCTGCTCGCCGACCCGAAGACCAGGTTTCCGGTGCTGATCGACCCGGACCTCAACGGCAAGCCGGTCAACTGGTTGCACGTCAGCACGCTGATGTCGGGCAGTGACCAGGGCTGGACCTACGACCGCGACAACGAAGGCGCCAAGATGGGCCGGATCTACGAATATCCCACTGAGGAGAAGTACCGGTCGATGTTCCTGCTGAACACGACCGACCAGGGCAAGACGATCGCCGGCAGCCAGATCATCAGCGCGACGTTCGGCATCATCATCAACAAGTCGCCGGACGGGACCAAGCGACCGGTGCACCTGTGGTGGCTGAACGATCTGCACACCACCGATGTCGTGAACTGGGGCAATCAGGAGGGCTACTGGCGCGAGCATGTCGCCAGCGGCGAGGGTGAGGCCTATCCCTGGAACGAGGACAACCTGATCGAGATGGGCAGCGAACGGACCCGGCAGATCCTCCAGGAGGTCGCGGACGCCCGCCGGCCGACCGTCTCCTTCGGCCTGCGGGCCGCGAATGAGCGGGACCAGAACCAGTGGAAGAAGTTCCATCCCTGGAGCGCGTACATCTCGGTCACCTACAACACGGCTCCGCGGATGCCGAAGGACTTCAACTTCGTCCGGCCCCGGCCGTGCGGCACGCAGGCCAACCCGACCGCGATCTCCAGCATCCCGCCGCAGTTCGCCGCGATCGCGAACGACCCCGACGCCGGCGACAACGTGACCACCAAGCTGCAGATCTTCGACGCGGCCGGCACCGAGGCGTACTCCTCCGACGTCGGCCCGACGGTCAGCGGCGCCGCGTTCTCGTGGCCGGAGATCCCGGCCGGCAAGCTCGCCCCCAACACGCCGTACAAGTATGTCGCGACCACCCGGGACGGCCGTGCCAGTGGGCCGACGACGCCGGACTGCTGGCTGATCATCGACACGGTCCGCCCGGCCTCGGCGGTCATCCAGTCCACCGACTTCCCGAACGGTGAGCTCGGCCTGCCGACGCGCACCGCCGGCAAGGTCACCTTCAAGCGCGGCAACGCCGCCGACACCGATGTGGCGGAGTTCCTGTTCGGCTACGCGCAGGACAAGATGACGATGCGCGTGAAGGCCGGCAGCGACGGCACCGCCACGATTCCGGCCACGCTCTTCAAGGATCCGATCACCCAGACGGCCAAGGCGACCTTGTTCGTCAAGGCCGTCGACCGGGCGAACAACCTCAGCGAGCGCTTCACGCAGTACAGCCTGCGGGCCCGCACCGATGCCGAGCCGCCGGAGAGCCATGTCCGCAACGACGTCAACGGTGACGGCCGCGCCGACATCACCTCGGTGGTCGACCAGGGCTTCGGCCGCACCTCGGTCTGGAACTTCGTCTCCAAGGCCGACGACACCTTCCACTCCGGTTACATCGGCTGGGACGCCCGCGAGGGCAGTGGGTTCAACCTGTACCGCACCCGCCCGGTCCAGGGGGATCTCGACGGCAACGGAAAGACCGACCTCGCGCTGTTCCGGGAAGGCGCCGGGCGGCAGATCTACCTGTACAAGCTGACCTCCGACGGCAATCGGTACGACGCACCGCCGGCACTGTGGAACAGCGGGCCGAACGGCTGGCCGCTGAGCACGGCCCGGATGATCGGCGGTGACGTCGACGCCGACGGCAAGGACGACATCGTCGTCCAGAACGCCGGCAGCGACAACTGGAGCGCGCTCGTGTTCCGGGGCGCCGACAACTTCGCGACCCCGACGACCTGGGCCACCTCCGCGGCCGGCAACCCCTGGTCGGCCAGCGCCCCGCTGCTGGCGGACATCGACGGTGACAACAAGCTGGACCTGGTCAGCGTGCGGAATCTGAACGGGTGCCGCACGACGGTCGACATGTACAAGTCGACCGGCACCAGCTTCGCCGCTGCCCAGACCATCTACGACTCCGGTGCCGGCAACCTCTGCTGGGAGAAGGGCCGCCCGGCGGTCGCCGACACCAACGGGGACGGCAAGGACGACCTTGTCCTGCTCTACGAGTACGGGAAGGTCGGCACGCAGACCGATACCGGTCTGACGGTCCTGCGTTCCAGCGGAACCGCCCTCACCGCGAGCAGCTGGTGGCGCAAGACCGTCGACCTCGATCTTGCGAAGGCGACCTTGACCACCGGCGACTACAACAAGGACCAGCTGGACGACGTCGCCATCATGTACTCCGGTGGCACCGCGCCGGTCGACCGGCAGGTGTTCAGCTTCCGGTCCAGCGGTACGGCGTTCGCCGACCAGGTGATGGGGTGGCAGGGCGAGGTCGGCGCGGTGGCCGGGCCGAAGTTCGACATCGAGCGCCGTACCTATGAACTGGTGAACCGCAACAGCGGCAAGTGCCTGAACGTGTCGGGCGCAAGCGTCGAGGACAAGGCCGCCTACGTCCAGTACAAGTGCCTGCCGGTCGATCTCAACGCCCGGTTCCAGATCGCGCAGATCGCCGGCACCGATCAGTACGCACTGAAGCCGATGCACACCGCGGTGGGCGAGGGCCCGCTGAAATGTGCGGACCTCGGTGGCTGGAGCATGGAGGACGGCGGCGAGCTGATCCAGTGGCCGTGTGGCAACGGGAACGGCGAAGCGACCGCGAACCAGCAGTTCAAGCTCACCTACGTCGACGGCGCCAGCTACGACACCGTGATCCAGCTGAAGGTTGCGCACAGCGGCAAGTGCCTGTCGATCATCGACGCTTCACCGGCCGACCTCGCACCGGTGAAGCAGGAGACCTGCGGCCAGGGATCGAACCAGCAGTGGATCCTGCGCCCGTCGTACAACGCCACCCCGCTGGGCGAGAATCTCACCGCCAAGTACCGGACCTCGGCGGCCACCAATGCCGCGGGGGTGCTCGACGTCGAGAACTGCCAGACCGAGGACGGTGCCAACGTCCGGATCTGGGACGACGTCGCCGGGAGCGCGTGCGAGTCGTGGAAGCTCGAGAGTCTCGGTGACGACCTGTACAAGATCGTCGACGGGAACACGGCGAAGGTGCTCGACCTCGAGGGCTGCTCGAAGCTGCCGGCCGCCAACGTGACGCTCTGGACGAGCAACGAGTCGGAGTGTCAGTTGTGGCGGATCGAGCCGACTCCGGGCGGTACCTACAGCGTCATCCAGGCCGGCACCGGGCTGTCGATGGATGTTGCCGGATGCAACCGTACGACGCACGCCGAGGTCATCACGTGGTTCTACCACGGCGGGCCGTGCCAGCGGTGGACCTTCCAACGGCGCTAGTCGAAAGTTTGGGCTAGTCGCTGTGGCGGGTGCGGTAGTTGCCGACTTTGTGGCGATTACCGCACCGCTGCATCGAGCACCAGCGGCGGTTGCCGGGGCGTGAGGTGTCGTAGAACATCAGGGCGCAGTTGCTGCCCTGGCACATCCGTAGGCGGGAGACGCGGTCACTCCCGATGATCTCGACCAGGTCCTGGGCGGCTGCGCCCAGGACCTGTCGCGTTGTGATGGGGGTCTGCCAGCGGATGGCGCCTTGCTCGTCCAACTCGGGGCGCGGCGTGTCCCCTACCGTGGCGTTGAGGTACTCGCGATCCGCCGCTGTCAGACCTCGCGCGGTGATTCCGGGAACGTCCTTCGCGTCGGGGATCAGACCCGGTACGACGTGCCACAGCATCGTGCGGAATTCCTTCAGGCGGGTGAGATCGGCCTTGGTGATCCGCACGTCTTCCGCCGTGAAGGGGAGGTCCGCGGCCAGGTACGACTCGGCCAGCCAGGCTGCGGCGTCCTCCGGGGTATGCAACTGCTCGTAGCGGTCCCACGGTGGTGTGCCGCCGCTGAGGATCAGCTCGATGGCGAAACTGCCCGGGTCGAAGGTGTGACTGACACCGTCCGAGCCGGTCAGACGTCTTGCCCCTGGCTTCATGTAACCACTATAGTCGGTGTCGCACACCGGTATAACCAGTTACAGCTTGAAGGAGACGTCATGACCGTCACCGAAACCCTGCTCGAGCTCGAAGACCAGCTGTGGCGCGCGAACCGCGAAGGCGACGGATCCTTCTACGCGCACTGGCTCCGCAACGACGCCCTCGCGGTCAGCAAGTACGGCATCATCGACAAGGCCGCCGCCGTACCGGGGATCCAGGCGAACCACAATCCGTACCTGAAGACCCCGCGCACCGACGAGAAGGTGATCGTCGTCGACGACACCACGGCGATCGTCACCTACCGCGTCGAGGTGACCGTGCTGGTCGACGGCGCCGAAACGGTGTTCCCGTCGTACGCGAGCAGTGTGTGGAACAACGGATCCGGCGAGTGGCGGGTCGTGTTCCACCAGCAGACGGCTCTTTAGACCGTCGCGAGTAGGGCGTCGTCGAGTTCCTTGAGGAGTTTGGCCTTGGGGCGGGCGCCGACGACTGCCCAGATCGGCCGGCCGTGGTGGAAGAGCATCATGGTCGGCAATGCCATTACGCGGTAGTTCGCGGAGATGACCGGGTTCTCGTCGGCGTTGATCTTCACCACCGTCAGCTGATCGTTGCGCTCGGCACCGACCTGTGTGAGGATCGGCAGCAGCTGGTGGCAGGGTCCGCACCACTGCGCCCAGAACTCCGCCAGTACTGGCTTGTCCGCCCGCAGTACCAGCTCGTCGAAGGTGGTCTCGTCGACCTCTTGTAGATCACTCATCGTTGTTTCGTCCTCCAGCTCTCGGCATCGGTCAGGAGGCCGGTCAGCTTGCCTCGCAACTCGGTGAGCTCGGCAATCCGCCGATCCACCTCGGCGATCCGGATCCGGTACGCCGTCAGCGACGCCGGGCACACGTCGGCCCGGTCGTTGCCGGCGCGCAGGCACTCGATGAACGGGTACGTCTGCTCCGCAGTCAGCCCAAGACTCAGCAACGCCTTCACCTCGCGCACGATCACCACGTCCTCGGCGTCGTACGCGCGGTACCCGTTGGACTCCCGGCGCGGCTTCAGCAGTCCCTGTGACTCGTAGTACCGCACTGCCTTCACCGTCACCCCGGCCGCTGCCGCCAGATCCCCGATCCGCATTCCGCCTCCTCGTGCTCCCACGCTAAACCTTGCCCCCAGGGGCAAGGTCAAGTCTGCCGTACCCGGAGCACCGTCACTGTCTTCGACCTGCGTCGAACGGGTTGCCGGTTGCGATGTGAATCGTTGGAATGGCAGCGCCCACTCATCTCGCCGAGAGGACGCACGCATGCGCCTCCCCCGCCCGAGCTCGAAGCGCGCCCGGCACACCACCCGGATCGCGCTCTCGACGACCACTGCCCTCGCGCTGCTCGCGACCGTCTGGGGGCCTGCTGCCCAAGCGGCCCCGGTACGCGACGACCCGGCGTGGAAGCCCACGAAACAGAAGTCCGTCCCCACCAAGCCGTTCACACCGATCCCGAAGCCGGCAGACCCGGCCGAAGCCGCGGCTGCGAAGGCGCGCCCGGCGAAGGTGAGTTGGCCGACCGACGGTGCGGCCGACCTGGCTCTTCCGGCACCGAAGTCCGGCACGCAGGCCCAGCTGGCCGGCAGCCTGGCCGCCGGTCCCAAGGTGCGGGCCGGCACGCTGCCGATCTGGGTCGGTACGCCGGCCGCCCATTCGGCGGCCGCGGCCACCGCGGTCGCCGCGAGTACGCCGAGCAAGGTACACGTCGGCCTCAGCCGCCGCGGCACCGACAGCCTGGAACTGAAGGTGAACCGCGCCGACGGTATCGCCAAGAGCGGCAAGGTCTCCCTGCAGCTGCGCTACGAGGACTTCCGGGACGCCTTCGGTGGCGACTGGTCCCAGCGCCTGCGAGTGATCGACCAGCGAACCGGTCGCCCGATCGCCGTACAGAACAACGGGAACGGCAACCTCACTGCTGACGTCCCGGTCGGCGCGGAGGCCTCGACCTTCACAGTCGCAGCCGCTGCTGCCGGCGGCACCGGCAACTTCGGCGCCTCGCAGCTCGCCCCGACCGCCACCTGGCAGGTCGGCGGCTCCTCCGGCGACTTCGCCTGGCAATACCCCATGAACGTCCCACCAAGCAACGGCGGCCCGACCCCCAAGCTGAGCCTGGACTACAGCTCGGGCGGCGTCGATGGCCGCACCTCAGCCACCAACAACCAGCCCTCCTGGGGCGGGCAAGGCTTCGACCTACAGCCCGGCGGATCCATCGAGCAACGGTTCGCGTCCTGCGCCTCGAAAACCGAGCAGTCCGGCAACAACGGCACCAAGATCACCGGCGACATGTGCTGGGCCGGCGAGAACGCGACGTTCACGCTGAACGGCAAGGGCGGTGAACTGGTCCGCGACGACACCACCAAGACCTGGCACCCGCGCGCCGACGACGGCTCGGTGATCGAAAAGCTCAACGGCGCCGACAACGGCGACGACGGCCGCACCGACGCCGAGAAAGGCGAGCACTGGCGGCTGACCACCAAGGACGGCACCAAGTACTACTTCGGTCTCAACAAGTTGCCCGGCGCAACCACCCAGCGCACCAACTCCGGCTGGACCGTCCCGGTCTACGGCAACCACTCCGGCGAACAGTGCTTCACCGCCGGCAACTTCGCCGCATCGTCGTGCCAGCAGATCTACAAGTGGAACCTCGACTACGTCGTCGACAGGCAAGGCAACACGATGAGCCTGTTCTACGACACCGAGACCAACTACTACGGCAAGAACCAGACCGCCACCGACGTGGCGCCGTACATCCGTGGCGGCAACATCCGCACGATCGAGTACGGCCAGCGCGACGGTGCCACCTTCAGCACCCCGGCCGTCGGCAAGGTCGAGTTCACCACCACCGAACGCTGCCGCGACGGCAGCGGCTGCTCGGCCCCCGACGACTACCCCGACACGCCGCTCGACCAGCGCTGCATGGGACCGAACAACACCAAGCCGGACAAGTGCGAGAACAAGCACAACGCCAGCTTCTTCACCACCAAGAAGCTGAGCAAGGTCAGCACCTATGTCTACCGCGGCTCCGGCTTCGATCTGGTCAGCAGCTGGAACCTGCGCCACAGCTTCCCGGAAAACGGTGACAACACCAAGCCCGGCCTCTGGCTGGAAGGCATCTCGTACGCCGGTCACGTCGGCAACGCCGGCGGCATCGCGATCCCCGAAGTGAACCTCGACGGCATCCAGCTCGCCAACCGCGTCGACGAGGTCGGCGACAACCTGCCGAAGATGAACTGGTGGCGCGTCAACCGCGTCTCCTACGGCACCGGCGGCGAACTCGCCATCGACTACTACCCGACCGACTGCAAGCCCGGCGACGTACCACCGGCCGACACCAACGGACGCCGCTGCCACCCGATGAAGTGGACTCCCCCGGGCTCGACCACCGAGCGCCAGGACTGGTTCCACAAGTACGTCGTCAAGTCCGTGATCGAAACGGATCGCATCTCGGGCAACGAGCCGACTGTCACCACCGTGGAGTACCCGGGCGCCCCGGCGTGGCGGCACGACGACGAGGACGGCCTGGTCGAGATCGGCCAGAAGACCTGGTCCCAGTGGCGCGGGTACGACCGCACCATCGTCCGCAAAGGCAACGTCGGCGGCCCCCAGACCGTCACCGAGAACCGATTCTTCCGCGGCATGGACGGCGACAAACTCGCCGCCGGCGGCGTGAAAGACGTCAAGGTCGAAGACTCCACCGGTGCCAAGGTCGAAGACCAAGCGCCGCTGTCGGGTCAGCCGCTCGAGACGCGCACCTTCAACGGCACCCAAGAGGTCCAGCGCACCATCAACGACCAGTGGGTCTCCGGTGCCACGTCGACCCGGGTCCGCTCGTGGGCCACGGTCAGCGCCTTCCAGGTCGAGCAGGGCGGTAACCGGCAGACCGAGCAGCTGGCCGGTGGCGGTGAGCGCAAGAGTCAGGCGTTCAACACTTACGACGCCGACGGCGTACTGAAGAGCAAGACAGATCTCAACGACCTGAGTACGACCGCCGACGACAGTTGCACGAGTTTCGAGTACACCTCGAACCCGGGCGCGGGGATCAGCGAGGTTCCCAAGCGGGAGCTCACCGTCGCAGTTGCCTGTGGCAAGCCGTACACCAAAGAGCAGGTGATCGAGGACAACCGGACCTACTACGACGACGCGTCGTCACTGGACGCTGCACCGACCAAGGCCAACGTGACGAAGTCCGAGCGCCTCTCGGGTTTCGCGGCCGACGGCACTCCGCAGTACCAGGTCGCCGGTCTGACGAAGTACGACGCCCTCGGTCGCGCGACCGAGATGACGAACCCGAAGGGTGAGACCAGCAAGGTCACCTACACCCCGGCCGGTCCGGGCCCGGTGACGAGTGTCGAGTCGACCAAGCCCAATGGCCAGAAAACCGTCGTCGAACTCGAGCCGGCCTGGGGCCAGCAAGTGGCTACCACGGACGAGGCCGGGAAGCGGACCGAGGCGATCTACGACCCGCTCGGCCGCACCACCAAGGTCTGGTACCCCGGCCGCACCGGCGCCGTGACGGCGAAGGCCGCCAAGGCCGGCACCAACGTCGCCGGACTGTCCGCGGCCGCGGACAACGCCGCCGTACCGGACGTCTCCTACAGCTACGGCATCTTCGACAACTCACCGCTGACAGTGACCACCACCACGCTGCAGACCGATGGCAGCACCGACGCGGAGGTCCAGATCTACGACGGTCTGATGCGTCCGCGCCAGAGCAAGGAGTCGCTGCGCACCGGTGGGACCGTCGTCAGCGACGTCAAGTACGACAGCCGCGGCCTCGAGGTCAAGGAGAACGGGCCGTACTACCAGGACACCCCGGTGACGGAGAAGCTGGTCACCCCGGTCGAGGAGGAACTCCCCACCCAGAAGCTCACTCTGTACGACTTGGCCGGACGACCGACCACCGAGCAGGTCAAGTCTTTCAACCGGGTGCTCTGGGAGACCAAGCACACCTACTCCGGCGACAGCGAGACCGTCGACCCGCCCAGCGGCGAGACTCCGATCACCCGGATCACCGACGTCCAGGGCCGCCTGCTCGAAATGCGCCAGTACACGGGCGACTCGGCGACGGGCGCCTACGACAAGACGACGTACGGGTACAACCAGCGTGGCCAGCTGGCCGAGGTCACCGACCCGGCCGGGAACAAGTGGGGCTACGAGTACGACGTCCGCGGCCGCAAGATCAAGGAGGTCGACCCGGACAAGGGCACCACCACGTACGCCTACGACGACGTCGACAAGGTCAGCACCCAGACCGACAGTCGCGGGCAGACGCTCGCCTTCGAGTACGACGTGCTCGGCCGGACGACCGCCGTCCGCGAGGGCTCGGCCACCGGTCCGAAGCGGGCCGAGTTCGTGTTCGACACGCTGCTCGCCGGGATGCCGACGTCGTCCACTCGCTACGACAAGGACGGCAACGCCTACACCAACCGGATCACCGGCTACGACGCCCGCGGGCGGGCCACCGGCAACGAGTACGTGATCCCGGCGAACGAGGGCAAGCTGGCCGGCACGTACAAGTTCAGCAGCACCTATCGCGACGACGGCCAGCTCGACACCGAAACCCTGCCGGGTGTCGGTGGGCTGCCGGGCGAGACACTCAGCTACGGCTACAACGGCAAGGACCAGCCGACCACGCTGGCGTCCGGAAGCACATCGTACGTGCGTGGAACGACGTACACCGCCTTCGGTGAGGCCGAGTCGATCACGATGGGCTCGACCAACGGCAAGTGGACGTCGATCGGTTACAGCTACGAGGAAGGCACCCGCCGGCTCTCGAAGGTGACCACCGAGCGGGAGATGTCGCCGAGCCTGGTCTCCGAGGTGGAGTACGGGTACGACGACTCGGGCAACATCAAGCAGGTTGTCGACCGGCCGTCGTCGCTGAGCGGAGAGCAGACCGACACCCAGTGCTTCAGCTACGACTACCTGCGCCGGATGACCGGCGCTTGGACGCCGAAGCCGGGCGAGGACAACGCACCGGGTGACTGCAGCACGGCTCCGAGCGCCGCCGCACTTGGCGGGCCCGCGCCGTACTGGCACAGCTGGACCTTCGACAAGGTCGGCAACCGCAAGACCGAGACCAAGACCTCGGCCGCGGGTTCGACGACCGCGACGTACAACTACCCCGCTGCCGGCCAGGCCAGGCCGCACGCGGTGCAGAGCGTCGTCACCACCGGAACCGGCATGCCGGCCGGGGGCCGCACCGACACCTACACCTACAACGAGGCCGGTGACCGGACGGCGCGGTCCGTCGGCGGGGTCGGCGAGTCGTACACCTGGAACTTCGAGGACGACCTGGAGAAGGTCACCAAGAACGGCCAGGACACGTCGTTCCTGTACGACGCCAACGGTGAACGGCTGATCCGGCGCGACAACACCGGTACGACGCTTTACCTCGGCGACACCGAACTCCTGCTCAAGCCCGGCGCGACCGAGGCCGAAGGCACGCGGCACTACGAGTTCGGCGGCAAGACCGTGGCGGTGCGGACCAAGGGCCAGCTGTACTGGCTCGGCGCCGACCACCACGGAACGTCGACCACGGCGATCGCCGACAACGCGACCCAGACCGTCCAGCGCCGGCGCGAAGACCCGTACGGTAACCAGCGCGGCACCGCGCCGGCGAGCTGGCCCGGCCAGCGTGGCTTCGTCGGCGGCACCAACGACCCGACGACCGGACTCGTGCATCTCGGTGCCCGGGAGTACGACCCGACCATCGGCAAGTTCATCTCGGTCGACCCGCAACTCGACAACACCGATCCGCAGTCGCTGAACGCCTACGTGTACGGGAACAACAACCCGATCACGTTCAGCGACCCCGACGGGATGTCCTGGTTCAGCAGCATCGTCGAGAGCATCAAGACCGTCGCGACCACGGTGACGAACCGGGTGGTGGAGACCGTCAAGGAGACGGTCAACGTCGCCTCGACGGTGGTCAACTGGGTCAAGGACACCGCGACCCAGACCTTCGAAGCGATCAAGTACGTCGTCACGCACCCGGTCGAAGTCATCAAGAAGATCGAGAAGACCGTCAAGACGGTGGTGAAGACCGCGATCAAGGTGGCGGTCAAGGTCGCCAAGAAGGTCAACGAGATCCGCAAGGACCCGATCGGGTCGATCAAGAAGGCCGCCAAGGCGGTGGTCAAAACAGCGGTCGCGGTGGCCCACGGGGTCAAGGCCGCGGCGGTGAAGGCGGCCAAGTGGGTCTACGAGAACCGCAAGATGATCCTCCAGGTCGTCGCCGAGATCGCCATCACGGTCGCCCTGACGGCCGTCACCGGTGGTATCGCCGGAGCCGCGATGCTGGCGGTTCGCGGGGTGATGATGGCCGGCCGGGTCGCGTCCGCGGCGAAACGGCTCAGTACGGTCGTGAAGGGTGTCGGGCAAGCCATCCAGAAGGCCAACGCGAACCGGAAGCTCGAGCGGATCTTCGACAAACCCAGCCGGATCCTCGACAAGGATCCCGCGAAGATCAAGTCGGTCGTGGAGAAGTCCGGCAACTACAAGACCGGAACGCTCGGCCGGGGCAGCGCGAAGGGACGCGGCTTCAAGGCCCAGGAGGTCAACGACGCCGGCAACCTGACCGGACGTAACCTCCAGTGGCATCCCGGCGGAGGGCATCATGGACCCAACCCGTACTGGAAGGTCTCCAGCGGCAAGGGCACCGAGCGCATCGGCCACGATCTCACGAACATCTAAGGACGCACGATGACCGACAACTCGCGACAACTGATCGCCTTGCTGCGAGCGGTGGCCCGGCTGGCGCTGCCCGCAGCAGATCAGGAGGCCTATCTCGCGGGGATCGGAGTAGGTGACCTCGCCGACGAGCTCGCGCTCGAGGTCGAGGACGCACCACAACTGGGAGTTCAGCTCGGCCTCACGCAGGCCGAGCTGGACCTCCTGACCGCGATCGACCAACTCCTCGATCAGATGTCCGGACCCGGCAATGAAAAGCTGTGGCGCGGACCGGCCCTGCACACCGACGAACGCTGGGCACAGGTTCGTCAGCTAGCTCGCCAGTTCCTCTTCCTGCAAGGACAATGACCTCACGCACTACGCTCGTTCGCGCACGTAGTGCGTGACCCACTCCCCCAGGGCCTTCGCGCTGGTGTCGACGAGGGTCGGCCAGTCGAGGGCGGCGTCGTCGGCGGCGTCCGAGACGTGCTTGACGACCTTCACCGGTACGCCGAACTCGCGGCAGGCGTAGACGACGCCGTACGCCTCCATGTCGACCAGATGCGCCCGCTCCGCGAGCCTCGCCCGTACGGCGGGGTCGGCCACGAACACGTCGCCCGAGGCGAGCACCGTGCCGTCGCCACCCTCGACGGGCAACTCGTCCTGCGGGTCCAAGCCGATCGCGCGGATCGCATCGACGTTCAGGTCGTGGTTGATCACCGTGCTCGGCAGATAGATTCCCGACAGCCCGTCGCGCAGCGCGCCCGTCGTACCGACGTTCAGCACCACCAGGTCCGAGGTATCGCGCGAAGCCAGCATCCGAGCCGTAGCCACCGCTGCCGGCGTCTTGCCAGCCCCGGTGATCAGCACCGGCAACCCCTCCGGCAGATACCGCGCCTCACCCCGAACCGCACTCACCACAAGGTAGTCAGTCATCTCAGAGAGATCCCCTCGGAACGATCCACTCGACCGGCTGCCCAGTCACCTTCGCGATCCGGTCATAGTCGTCGTCATAGTGCAGCACTGTGTACCCAGCCAGCTCCGCTGTGGCGGCGATGATCAGATCCGGCAGGCTGAAGTTGCGGTGCTGACTCTTCTTCGCCAACGTGCGATGGATGTCCAACGCGCGATCCATTGCCTCAGCGGTGACATCTAGCTGTCGCTGGCCATGGAGCGCGCCCCACAGCCGCTCGTACCACTGCGGATCGGGAGCGTTGTTCAAGTATTCGAGGGAAGTCATCTGACAGGTCGCGAGCCGGCCCTCGAGCAGCAGCGACTGGAATCTCTGCAACGCCTTGGACGACCGCAACTGACAAACATAGGCCGACGTGTCAGCCAGGAAGATGTTGCCGGCCATCACGCGCTTCGGTCCTCCCGGGCGCGTTCGATCAGGCCCTCGAGGTCACGACCCCCGCCGTAACGCCAGGCATCGGCCGACCCCGAGAAGTCCATCGGGGCACTGGCGAAGATCTCCGCGATCTCTCGCCCCTTCCGGCGCACAGCGAGCTCCCGCAGGGCGCCGTTGATCGTCTCGACCTTGCTGTCGGTGCCCAGCTCGGCACGAGCGGCGTCCAGCCACTCGTCATTCACGTCCACGGAGATGCGCGTCATGACTGAAATGCTACACCAAGAGCGGCGCATCTGATGCACCAAGCTTCGACCGATTACTGCACCAATAGGTACTCCGAGTACCTATCAGCCGACGGTGACAGTTGGTTCGCCGGCGGCGGTGGTTTCGCCCATTTCTTCGGCGATGCGGAGGGCTTCTTCGATCAGGGTCTCGACGATCTTGGACTCGGGGACGGTCTTGATGACCTCGCCCTTGACGAAGATCTGGCCCTTGCCGTTGCCGGAGGCGACGCCGAGGTCGGCTTCGCGGGCTTCGCCGGGGCCGTTGACGACGCAGCCCATGACGGCGACGCGGAGCGGGACCTCCATACCTTCGAGGCCGGCGGTGACCTGCTCGGCCAGGGTGTAGACGTCGACCTGGGCGCGGCCGCAGGAGGGGCAGGAGACGATCTCGAGTTTGCGCTCGCGCAGGTTCAGCGACTGCAGGATCTGCAGGCCGACCTTGACCTCCTCGACCGGCGGGGCCGAGAGGGAGACGCGGATGGTGTCGCCGATGCCCTTGGAGAGCAGGGCGCCGAAGGCGGTGGCGGACTTGATGGTGCCCTGGAAGGCGGGGCCGGCCTCGGTGACGCCGAGGTGCAGGGGCCAGTCGCCACGCTCGGAGAGCAGCTCGTAGGCGCGGACCATGATGACCGGGTCGTTGTGCTTGACGGAGATCTTGAAGTCGTGGAAGCCGTGCTCCTCGAACAGCGACGCCTCCCAGACCGCGGACTCGACCAGCGCCTCGGGGGTGGCCTTGCCGTACTTCTTCAGCAGTCGCGGGTCCAGCGAACCGGCGTTGACGCCGATCCGGATCGAGGTGCCGTGGTCCTTGGCGGCGGCCGCGATCTCCTTGACCTGGTCGTCGAACTTGCGGATGTTGCCCGGGTTCACCCGAACCGCCGCACAGCCGGCCTCGATCGCGGTGAACACGTACTTCGGCTGGAAGTGGATGTCGGCGATCACCGGGATCTGCGAGTGCTGGGCGATCTCCGCCAGCGCGTCGGCGTCGTCCTGCGACGGGCAGGCGACCCGGACGATGTCACAGCCGGCCGCGGTCAGCTCCGCGATCTGCTGCAGCGTGGTGTTGACGTCGGAGGTCAGCGTCGTGGTCATCGACTGCACCGAGACCGGCGCGTCGCCGCCGACCAGCACCTTGCCCACCTTGATCTGGCGGGTCTTACGGCGCGGGGCCAGGACGGGCGGCGGCAGCGCGGGCATGCCCAGGGAGATGCTCATGATTCCTTACTCGGTTGAGGGTCAGCCGTTGAACAGACGGATCGGGTTCACGATGTCGGCGATGACGAGCAGCACACCCATCACCGTGATCACGCTCGCCATCACGTACGCGATCGGGAGCAGTTTGGCGACGTCGACGTACCCGGGGTCGGGGCGGCCGAACAGCCTCGCGAAGCCGCGCCGGATGCCTTCCCAGATCGCGCCGATCATGTGGCCGCCGTCGAGCGGCAGCAGCGGGATGAAGTTGAACAGGGCCAGGAAGAGATTCAGCGAGGCCAGCAGCGAGATCAGGAAGGCGATCCGCTCACCACCGGTCAGGGACTGGTTCGACGCGATCTCGCCGGCCACCCGGCTGGCGCCGACGACGCTCATCGGGCTGTTCTCGTCGCGTTCACCGCCGACGATCGACTTCGCGACGCCGACCAGCTTCTGCGGGAAGTTGCCGATCGCCTTCACCGTGGCGACGGTCAGCTCGCCCATCTTGTCGACGACGAACGCCGGCCCCTGCCGCTCCAGCTTCATCTCCGGGGAGACGCCCAGGAAGCCGACCGAGACGAACTTGTCCGACCCGGCCTCCTTCGGGACCTGGTTCACGATCGTGTTGGTGCGCAGGGTCTGCTGCGCACCGTTGCGCTCGACAACGATCGTCGCGGGCTTGTCGGTGTTCGCGCGGATCAGCGGGGTGAGCTGGTCCCAGCTGGAGATCTGGGTGCCGTTGAACGACACGATCCGGTCGCCGACCTGGAATCCGGCGGTCTTGGCCGGCGACACCGTGTCGGCGTCGGTGCACTTGCGGTCCACGCTGGCCTGGCTCGCCGGGATCACGCAGTCGGTGACCGTGGACACGGTCGTCTGCGCGACATTGGCGCCGTACAGCATGAAGAGTCCGCCGAACAGCACGAACGCGATCGCGACGTTGACCAGTGGGCCGGACGCCATCACGATCAGCTTCTGCCACCACGGCTTCTGGTAGAAGAGCCGTCCGTTGTCGGCGGGGTCGATGGTCTCGTACTCCGCGTTGCGCGCGTTCTCGGCGATCGACTGGATCGGGCCGGTGCTGGCCTTCCGCACCTTGCCGGGATCCTGACCCTTCGCCGGCGGCAGCATGCCGATGATCCGGACGAAACCACCGGCCGGGATCGCCTTGAAGCCGTACTCGGTCTCGCCGCGCTTGGTCGACCAGACCGTCCGGCCGAAGCCGACGAAGAACTGGGTGACCTTCATCCCGAACGCCTTGGCCGGGAGCATGTGACCCATCTCGTGCAGAGCCACCGAGACGATGATCCCGAGGGCGAACACCACGATGCCGAGGATCGTGAGCAGTGCGGTCATGCGTTCGTGGTCTCCTGTACTCCGGTGATCTCGCGAGCCCGCGTCCGCGCCCAGGCATCCGCGGCCAGGACGTCGTCGACGGACAGCTCCTCGTACGAGGGTACGTCGTGATCGGTCAGCACCCGGGCCACTGTGTCGACGATCGCCAGGAACGGCAGCCGGCCGTCCCGGAACGCCTGCACGCAGACCTCGTTCGCCGCGTTGAAGACGGCGGGAGCGGTACCGCCGCGGGTCCCGGCCTCGCGGGCCAGACCGACGGCCGGGAACGCCTCGTCGTCGAGCGGGAGGAACTGCCAACTGCTCGCCGTAGCCCAGTCCCACGGCGGCGACGCGTCCGCTATCCGGTCGGGCCACCCTAGACCGAGCGCGATCGGCAGCGTCATGGTCGGCGGCGAGACCTGCGCGATGGTGGATCCGTCGTGGAACTCGACCATCGAGTGCACCGCCTGCTGCGGGTGTACGACGACCTCGACGCGCTCCATCGGAATTCCGAAGAGCAGGTGCGCCTCGATCAGCTCGAGCCCCTTGTTGACCAGTGTCGCGGAGTTGATCGTGACGACCGGGCCCATCGCGAAGTTCGGGTGGGCAAGCGCTTGCTCCACGGTCACCTCGGCGAGCTCACTGCGCTTGCGACCGAGGAACGGCCCGCCGCTCGCAGTTAGCAGGAGCTTGCGGACCTCATCGGGCGCGCCGCCGCGCAGGCATTGCGCGATCGCGCTGTGCTCGGAGTCGACCGGCACGATCTGCCCGGGCTTCACCCGCCGGGTGACCACCGGGCCGCCGATGACGAGCGACTCCTTGTTCGCCAGGGCGAGCGTGTTGCCTGCGTCGAGCGCGGCCAGCGTCGGGTGCAGACCGACCGAACCAGTGATGCCATTCAGTACGACGTCGCACGGGGTCGCGGCCAGTTCGCTCGACGCGTCCGGGCCGGTGATGATCTTCGGAATCCGGAACTCGCCTTGCGCATACCCCTGGCGTTGCGCCTCGGCGTAGAACGCCAGCTGCAGATCCTGCGCCACCGTGGCCTTGGCGACGGCAACCACCTCGACCTCGAACGCCAGCGCCTGCTCGGCCAGCAGCCCGACGTTGTCCCCGCCGGCCGACAGCCCGAGCACCCGGAACCGGTCGCGATTGCGCCCGATGAGCTCAAGAGCCTGGGTGCCGATCGAACCGGTCGAGCCGAGGATGACGACGGTGCGCGGATTCACGTCGCCATCATCCCAGGTGGTGGTGTGCGCCGTAACCGTCGCCCCGGAGTAAACGGCGTACCGTTGGCTGTATGAGTCTGGAGCAGCCGCCGCCCAGCCAACGGGCCTCTGACAACGACCGCGAACGCGCTGCCGCCGTGCTCCAGGAAGCACACACCGACGGCCGCCTCGACTTCCAGGAGCTGGACGAGCGGCTGACCCAGGTCTACTCCGCCAAGACCCAGCTCGAACTGCGTGATGCGACAGCTGATCTGGTCCCGGTCCGAGACACCGCCAAGCCGGCCGAGGTGATGATCCGCGCCACCCACAGCGCGCAGAAGCGCGAGGGCGCCTGGCAGGTCCCGGAGCGCGTGGCCGCTGAGCTGGTGCACTCCTCGGCCCGTCTCGACTTCACCGATGCCACCGTCCACTGGCGTGAGGTGACCGTCACTGCGAACCTCACGCACAGCTCGATCACGATGATCGTGCCGGTCGGCTGGTCCGTCACTCTCGACGATGTCGAGCTCCACGGTGGCTCCGCTTCGAACAAGACGGCTCCGGCCGGACCGAACGGCGTACATCTGATTGTGAAGGGTGCTGCGCGGTACAGCTCGATGACCGTCCGGCATCCGCGCAAACGCCGCTGGTGGTGGCCTTGGTACCGGAAGTGAGATAAACCTCCCTTCACTGTGGTCTGGTTGGGGCTAGCGTTTGGCCATGACCGTTTCGCTGGATCTCGTTGACGTCGACTCGCTGCTGACTTCTGAGGAGGTCGATGTCCGGGCGGCTGCGCGGCGGTTCGCGGATGAGCGGTTGCGGCCTTCGCTGCCGGAGTGGTTCGAGAGCGCTTCGATCCCGGCGCGGGAGCTGGCCAAGGAGCTCGGCTCGCTCGGGTTCCTGGGGATGCACCTGACCGGGTACGGGTGTGCGGGGCTGGGGCCGGTCGCCTACGGGCTCGCCTGTCTGGAGATCGAGGCTGCGGACTCGGGCATGCGGTCGCTCGTGTCGGTGCAGGGGTCGCTGGCGATGTACGCGATCTGGAAGTACGGCAGCGCGGAGCAGAAGGACGAGTGGCTGCCCCGGATGTCTGCGGGTGAGGCGATCGGGTGCTTCGGTCTCACCGAGCCGGACTTCGGTTCGAACCCCGGTGGGATGCGGACGAACGCGCGGCGCGACGGTGACGACTGGGTGCTGAACGGTTCGAAGATGTGGATCACCAACGGGTCAGTGGCTGACGTGGCGGTGGTGTGGGCGCGGACCGACGAGGGTGTGCGCGGTTTCGTCGTACCGACTGCCACACCGGGTTTCTCCGCGCCGGAGATCAAGCTGAAGATGTCGCTGCGCGCGTCGGTCACGTCGGAGCTCGTGCTGGAGGACGTGCGGTTGCCGGCTTCCGCCGTACTGCCTGAGGCGCAAGGGCTGTCGGGTCCGTTGGGCTGTCTGAACGAGGCACGCTTCGGCATCATCTTCGGTGCGATGGGCGCGGCCCGGGACTGCCTGGAGACGGCGATCGCGTACGCCGGTGAGCGGACCGTGTTCGACAAGCCGCTGGCGGGCTACCAGATCACGCAGTCCAAGATCGCCGACATGGCAGTCGAGCTGAACAAGGGCATCCTGCTCGCCGTTCACCTCGGTCGCCTGAAGGAGAAGGGCACCTTGCGGCCCGAGCAGGTCAGTGTCGGCAAGCTGAACAACACCCGCGAGGCCATCGCCATCGCCCGCGAGTGCCGCACCATCCTGGCCGCCAACGGCATCAGCGGCGAGTACCCGATCATGCGGCACGCCAACAACCTGGAGTCCGTCCTCACCTACGAGGGCACCTCCGAGATCCACCAGCTGGTCATCGGCCAGGCCCTGACCGGCCAGAACGCGTTCCGCTGACGTGCTCGCCGAACCGGCGATCGACCGCACGGCGCTGCTCACTGCGATCGAGACGTCGTACGGCGTCTCTGGTGAGCTGACGTTCATCCCGCTCGGCTGGGGTTCGGTCTGCTACCGGCTGGGCGAGGACTACTTCGTCAAGCTGTGGGTCGACGCCGAGAGCGCGACCAACGCGCACATCCGCTTTCCACTGGTCAAACAGCTGCACGAGTCCGGCTTCCGCGTGCCGTACGCCGTTCCGACCGGTAGTGGTGCGCTCTCGATCACCATCCCCGATGGCATCGTCGCGCTGTTCCCCCTCCTGCCAGGACGGTCGCCCCGCGACTGGTCCGTGCCGATGCTCCACCAGCTCGGCCAGGTGCTGGCGCGGCTGCACGCTGTGGTGCCGACTGTCGCCCTCCCGCGTGAGGAGTTCGCCGTACCGCATGAGATCCAGCGTGAACGGCTCCTGCAGTTGCAGAGCGCAGTACGCCGTTTGCCGCAGCAGATGGTGGTTTGTCACACCGACCTGCATGGCGGGAACCTGTTGGTGGACGACTCCGGCCAGCTGAGCCTGCTCGACTGGGAGGGCGCACGACTGGCTCCCCCGGAGTGCGAACTGGCCCTCCTGCTGCAGGCCGAGCAACCTGTCGACTCCCGCGCGCTCAAGCATGTGCTGGAGACCTATCCGGCCGATGTACCGCTGCATCTCGACCAGTTCGCGTTCTTCCTGCTGCGCCGATACGTCGCGGACTACTCGGCCAGGGCTGGGCGTTTAGGGCAACCCGGACTGACGGCCGCAGACGAGGCTGAGGCGCGCGAGGGGATGGTCACCTGGGGCTCATTACAGTGGGAGGCGCTGGACCGAACCCTGGACCTCGTGGGAGACGCCCTGCGCATGCGTCAGTGACGCCTTGGGTACAGGGAGTGAAATCCATTACTCCACGTCACGGGGCTCAGGAGTTCCGAGAGGAGTCAGGCATGCGAATCGGAGTAGGAATCACCCTCGTCACCATCGGCGCCATCATTGCGTTCGCTGTCCGCGACACATCGGACAGCCTGAACCTGCAAGCCCTCGGCATCATCATCATGCTGGCCGGCGCCGCCGGCATCTGGCTGTCCTACCGCCTCGCGAACCCCCGCAACCGCGACGAAGCCACCATGCTCAAACCCAACGTCGAGAAGCAGTACAGCGTCGCCCCACACGACAAGGTCGCCGAAACCACCATCGACGTAACCCCCACCCACCTCCGCGAGGATCACAACTGACAGGCCGGTTTAAGGCTGGGTGAAGGAGTGGGGGGATGGTGGGGTGATGGACCGGAATCGGGAGTTGCTGGAGCGGTTGTGGCCGGCGGGTGGGCAGTTGGCGTTGTCGGCGGAGGCCGAGCACGAGATGCGGGCCGAGGACTACGTGCTGGAGATGCCGCAGTCCGGGGAGCGGATCGTGGGGCGGGACCGGATGCGGGCGATGCAGGGCGAGTATCCGAATCCGCCGTCGATCGAGGTACTGCGGATCACCGGGGCGGGTGACCACTTCGTCGTACTGGGGCGGTCGGACTACGGCGGCGACATCTACTACGTGGCGAACGTCGTGGAGTTCGGCGACGGGCGGATCGTGCGCGAGACGCGGATCTACGGCGCGCCGTTCGAAGCGCCTGCCTGGCGGGCGAAGTACGCCGACTGAATCGTGCACGGTCGGGCGACCGATCGGGCATGTCTTCACTGCGCACCGGCACAGCCAAGGCACGCATGGTCAACTGGAAAGAAACCTTCCAGTTGTCGGAGGCAAGCATGTGTGCGGTCCTGGTGGTTTCACCTCATCTCGACGATGCAGTACTGAGCGCTGGCGCGACGATTGCCGCGCTCACCGGACAGGGCGTGGACGTCACCGTCTGCACGGTGTTCGCCGGTGCGGCGGCGCCGCCGTACTCGGAGTTCGCCCGGCAGTTCCACGCCATGTGTGGGCTCGGCGACGATGCGGTGGCGCGGCGACGGGAAGAGGACCTCGAGGCCACAGAGATCCTGGGGGCGCGGTCGCTGCATCTGCCCTTCCTGGACTCGATCTACCGCCAGGACGAGATCGGATCGTTTGCCGCCTTGTTCGAAGCGCCGACGGATGCCGTGCTTGTCGAACAGATCGCTCGGGCCATTCACAAGTCCTTCGGTGATGATTGGCCGGCTGAGCTGTGGACCTGCGCAGCCCTCGGCGATCACGTCGACCACCGGATCACCAGGGAGGCGGTCGCCCGCGTGGCGCGCGAGCACAACCTGAAGCTGGTGTTGTGGGAGGACTTCCCTTACGCAGCAGGGCAGGCACACGCCACGGTTGGCCAGCCAGCGACCGTGCCGGCTGTCACCCCGGCACACCTGCAGCAGAAGCTGGAGGCCGTCGCGCGGTACCCGTCGCAGCTCGCCATGCTCTACGACCCGGAGCGGGACTGGCGCGACGGCATGGAGCTGGACTGGCGCTCAGAGCTGCTAAACCATGCAGCCGAGCGCGGCGGCTCCGAGCTGCTCTGGCAAGCCGCTACTTCGCAACCTCAGTAGCCCGCGACTCCCGTACGACGGTCACCCGGATCTGCCCCGGATACGTCAGCTCCTCCTCGACCTGCTTGGCGATATCGCGCGCCATCACCTGCGCCGCGATGTCGTCAACCGCATCCGGCAGCACCATCACGCGGATCTCGCGACCGGCCTGCATCGCGAACACCTTCTCGACCCCGTCGTGGTGCATCGCGATCTCCTCGAGCCGCTCGAGCCGCTGCACGTACGCTTCCAGCGACTCGCGACGCGCACCCGGCCGGCCGCCGCTGACCGCGTCCGCGGCCTGGGTCAGCACGGCCTCGACTGTCCGGACCTCGACCTCGTTGTGATGCGCCTCGATGCAGTGCACGACGTCGTCGCTCTCGCCCCACTTGCGAGCCAGGTCGGCACCGACGATCGCGTGGCTGCCCTCGGACTCGTGCGTGAGCGCCTTGCCAATGTCGTGCAGGAACGCACCGCGCTTGCACAGCTTCGGATCCAGCCCGAGCTCGGCCGCCATCATCCCGGCGATGTGCGCGGACTCGATCAGGTGCTTCAGCACGTTCTGCCCGTACGACGTCCGGTAGCGCAGCAGCCCCATCGTCCGGATCAGCTCCGGGTGCAGGTCAGTGATCCCGACTTCGGCCATCGCGTCCTCGGCGGCCCGCTCGCACAGTTCGGCGACCTCGCCCTTGCTGCGCTCGTAGATCTCCTCGATCCGGCTCGGGTGGATGCGCCCGTCCAGTACCAGCGAATCCAGCGTCAGCCGCGCCGTCTCCCGCCGTACCGGGTCGAAGCAGGACAGCAGCACAGCCTCAGGGGTGTCGTCGATGATCAGGTTCACCCCGGTCGTCTGCTCGAACGAGCGGATGTTCCGCCCCTCACGACCGATGATCCGCCCCTTCATGTCATCGCTGGGCAGGTGCACGACAGACACGACCGACTCACTCGTCTGCTCACTCGCCAGCCGCTGAACGGCCCCGGTGATGATCTTGCGCGCCTTCGTCTCGCCCTCGTCCAGCGCCTGCCGCTCGATATCGCGGACGATCGAATGCGCGTGCCGCTTCGCCTCCGCCTCGATCGACGCGACCAGCTCGGCCCGTGCCTGCTCGGTGGTCAGATTCGCGACGCCTTCGAGAATGCGACGGCGCTCCTCCTCGAGATCCTTGATCTCCGCCTTGCGCTGATCGAGCTCGGCCAACTGCGTGGCGAGCTCGCTCTGCCGCTCCTCGCTCTGCCGGTGCTGCTCGTCGAGTCGCTCCTCGCGCTCGGTCAGCCGGTGATCACGCCGCTCCATCTCCAGCCGCTGCTCACGCAGGTCGTCGCGGATCGACTGAGCCTCCGCCTCGGCCTCACGCCGTACGTCGGAAGCCCGCTGCTCCGCATCCCGCCGTACCTCCGAGGCCCGATCCTCCGCGGCGCGGCGAATCTCCTCCGCACGCTGCTCAGAGGTCTCCGCCCGCACCCGCAGTACGGCGGCCTCCTCCTCGGCCTGGCGCTTGATCAGCTCAGCCTGCGACTTCGCGCCACTCGTGATCGTCGACGCCTCGAGCTGGGCATTCGCCAGCGCAGCCGTGTTGTCGGCAGCCTTCCGGCGCGACAACGTCAAGCCGATCCAGGCCAGCAGGCCGGCGATCACCAGCCCGACCACGGTCAGGCCGATCACGGTCAGCCCGGCGGAGCTCGCCAATGCCACGAGTGCCATCGGCCTCTCCCCTCGTCGAGTCACGCACCAGGCGGGACTGTGTCAGTCGGTCGAAGAGGTCACTCGCTGTCACCGGGTACGGCGATATCGCCTCCAGGTGACGGGGGCATCGTCACCTGGATCGTCCGAGCACCGGCAATACCTCTTGCCGTCGTTTCGCTCAGCTCGGGAGAACTGTCAGCTCGCTATAACCGCCACCGTCAGGTGGAGTGATCCCTTCGTCTTCCCGAGGCTAGGCGTGCCCCATCACCCGGTCAAGACGGACACTCAGGCACGCCCCGACCGCATCCGCGACCCATTCGCGTCAACAGACCAGCCACCCAACTGGTCCAGCACCGTCACCCAGCCACGAAGTCCCGAACCACCCCGGCAACCGTCACCACAAACGCACTCACAGCAACCAGCCGTGGGTGTACGCCGCAAGCGCGGCGCACCCCAGTCGGCGGTCCGTCCGGCTACTCGCGCGGACCCGGCAGGCCGCCGGTCGCCGTACCGCCGGTCTCGGCGCCTTCAGCCGACGAACCGGCTGAGGCTGCATCGGACGGTTCGGGGGCGTCGCCGCCGACGGTCCAGCCTTCGGGTTCTACTGCCGCGGCGTCTTCCTCGGCGCCGGCCGCGTCTTCTTCGGCGCCGGCCTCATCCGCTGCCGCGCCGGCAGCGTCCTCTTCGGTGCCGGCGGCATCTTCCGCTGCGCCTGCGGCGTCCGCTTGGGCGCCGGCCGCGTCGTCGGCTGCGGTGGTGGATTCGCCGTTCTGCTTGTCGACGAAAGAGCCGACCTTTTCCTGTACCGCGTCGACCTTGTCCGCGTACTTCCCGCCGGTCTGCTGGTCGATCAGATCACCGGCTTTCGTGACGCCGGCCTTGATCTTGTCCGGGTTCTGCTTGACGACGTTCCGGAGCCAGTTCTTCGCCTGTTCCTGGAATTCGTTCATTGCACCCTCCGCGGTGTGTCAGGGGCGGATCGACGGAAAATCCCCAGCGTACGGACCCGGCAAAACACCGGGCCTACTTCGGATAACACACCGTTGCAACCGACCCGTCAACGCCCCTCGCCGCTCACACCGCCACGGATTCGGCCGCCAGCGCGCGGCTGGTCGGGGTCGCCCGGTCCAGATAGTCCGCCGGCCGCCCCTCGAACAGCACCGTCCCGCCGTGCCGGCCGGGCCCGGGACCGAGGTCGATCAGCCAGTCCGCCCGCCGGATCACCTCCAGATTGTGCTCGACCACGACCGCACTGTGACCGTGCCCGACCAGCCGGTCCAGCACACCCTGCAGCGTCTCAATGTCATCCAGGTGCAGCCCGGTCGTCGGCTCGTCCAGCACGTACGTCGTCCGTCCCTCCGCGACCCGCAGTTCCTTCGCAATCTTCACCCGCTGGCATTCTCCGCCGGAGAGCGTGTTCAGCGACTGCCCGAGCCGTAAATACCCCAAACCGACCGCAGCCAGTTGCTGCAGCCCACGAGCGATGCCCGCATCGGGCAACTCGCTGATCGCCTGCTCAATCGTCAGGTCGTCCACATCCGCGATCGAATACCCGTTCACCTGATAAACAAGGGATTCCGGCGAGAATCGCCGCCCACCACAGGCCGGGCACACCACCTCTTGCCCTTCCATAAATGCCAGGTCGGTATGCAGCACCCCAAGCCCTCGGCACTCCGGACACGCTCCCGCCGAATTCGCACTGAACATCGCCACCGGTACGTCGTTGCTGTGGGCAAACAACTTCCGAATGGCCGGCGCGATCCCGGTATAGGTGACCGGCGTCGACCGCCGGCTCGTCCCGACCGCCTTCTGGTCGATCACCACCGCGTCGTGCTGCGCCACCAACTCGGCCACCAAACTCGACTTCCCCGAGCCCGCGACCCCGGTCAGCACCGTCATCACGCCACCCGGGATCCGTACCGTCACATCCCGCAGGTTGTTCCGGACGGCGTTCGCAACCACCAGTTCGCCGACCGGCCGCCGTACGGCGTCGTCACCGCTGGCCCGGCCTGGTCGTCGCAGCGCGCGCCCGGTCGGCGTCTCGGCCACCAGCAGCTCGTCGTACGTGCCCTGGAACACCACCCGACCACCCGCAGCGCCGGCGCCCGGTCCGACCTCGATGATCTGGTCGGCGTGCCGCATCACCGCGGGATCGTGCTCCACCACCAGCACGCTGTTGCCACTGTCGCGCAGTTGCTCGAGCAGTGCGATCATCGACTCCACATCGGTCGGATGCAGACCCACGGTCGGTTCGTCGACGACGTACGTGAGCTCGGTCAGGCTCGACCCGAGCTGCTTCACGGTCTTGATCCGCTGCGACTCACCGCCGGACAGGCTCGTCGTCGCCCGCGCAAGCGCGAGATAACCAAGCCCGATGGTGACCATCGCCTGCAGCCGCGCCGTCAGCGCCGACACCACCGGTACGACGGCCGGCTCGTCGATCCCGCTCACGAACTCCAACAGCTCGGTGATCTCCCACCGGGCCAGCTCGCCGATTGTCCGGCCTCGGATGGTCGCGGTCCGCGCGGGTTTCGCGAGTCGATCCCCGTCGCATTCCGGGCAGATGTCCGAGCGGGTGAACTTCTGGATGGTCGTCTGCTTGCGCTCCGAGAGGTTGTCCGCGGTGTGCAGATAAATGCGCTCGAATCGCTCGACGACCCCCTCGTAGTCCTTCGGCGGTTTGCGGCCGAGTTCGGCGGCTGCGCGACCGCCGTACAGGAGTGCCTCACGCTCACCCTCCGACCACTCGCGCAGCGGGGTGTCGATGGCGAACGAACCGATGTCGGCGTACTGCGAGTACCAGTACTTGCCCGGGCCGAAGCCGGGTAGCCGAATCGCGCCCTCGGCCAGCGACTTCTCGAGGTCCAGGAACCGGTCGACCGCGCTCACGACGACCTCGCCGAGGCCTGAACACGCCGGGCACATCCCGCTGGGGTCGTTGAACGAGAACCGGTTCGACTCACCGACGTACGGGTCACTGAGCCGCGAGAAGAGCAGCCGCAGGTACGTCCACGCGTCGGTGACCGTGCCGACGGTCGACCGCGCGTTGCCGCCGATCCGGCGCTGGTCGATCACGATCACCGGCGTCAGTCCGTCGATGTGTTCGACTTCCGGGCGAGCCCACTTCGGCAGCCGGTTCCGTGCGAACGGCGGGAAGGTCTCGTTCAGCTGGAATCCCGCCTCGGCCGCGATCGTGTCGAACACCAGCGACGACTTCCCCGACCCCGAGCGGCCGACGAACACGACCAACTGGTTCCGCGGTACGTCGAGGTCGAGGTTGGCGAGGTTGTTCGTCCGGGCCTGGCGAAGCGTGATGGCTCTCATGCATGTGACGCTACGACCGGATGTGGCCGGATTCTGGCCGCATCTTTTGTCATGATGGACGCATGGCCGACGTGACCGCCCGCATGCTCGCGTTGCTGTCGACGCTGCAGTCCGGGCGCTCGTTCAGTGGAGACGAGTTGGCTCAGCGGCTCGGGGTCAGCCCGCGCACGCTGCGGCGGGACGTCGACCGCCTGCGCGGCTATGGCTATCCCGTGCAGACCCGGCCCGGGCCCGGCGGCTTCTACCGGCTGACCGCAGGGCGGACGATGCCGCCGCTCGTCCTGGACGACGACGAGGCGGTGGCGACCCTGCTCGCACTGGCTTCGCTGGGCTCGGTCGGTTCGGCGGCTGAGGGCGGGATCGATGATGCGGCGACGCGGGCGTACGGGAAGGTCGATCAGTTCCTGCCTGCGCGGCTCAGGTCGCGGGCGGTCGCGGTCCGGGCCAGCGTGGAGACGAGTCATCAGGAGGCGCCGAGTGTCCCTGCCGACCAGCTCGGCGACCTAGCTGAAGCCATCGGCCTGCAGCAGGAAATCTCCTTCGCCTACCGCAGCGTCGGCGGCCTGCAGACCGTCCGCCGAGTCGAGCCCTACCGTCAGATCCACCACCTGCTCCGCTGGTACCTGCTGGCCTGGGACCTGGACCGCGACGACTGGCGCGTCTTCCGCGTCGATCGCATCAGCGACCTACACCGCCATACGAAGCACTACACGGCCCGCACTCTCCCCGCAGACTCAGCCACCGCCTACCTTCGCGCGGGCCTGCACAAGACGAAGCACCCGATCCGGCTCGCCGTCGATGCGCCGGCGGACGCCGTAGTCGACGCCTTCAAGTACCAAGATGCCGAGATTCAGGCCACGACCCCGACCACCACCGAAGTCATCGTCGCGCTGGACACCTGGCACTGGCTGCTTCTCCCGCTGGCCTTTCTCGACACCGACTACCGCATCCTCGATGCCCCACCAGCCTTCCTCGCCGGCTATCAGTCCTTCGCGCGGCGTCTTCGGGCCGCGATCACGTCCTGAGCCTGCGCCGCCGGCGCGAACACCAGCCACCCATCAAGCAACGCCTCGCGCAACACGGCCTCCGGCACCAGCTCCAGCTCAATCAGTACGGCGGCGTAGTTGTCGAAATGCGGAATCGTGAAGAAGCCGTCGCCCGCTCGCGCAGTCAGCACCGCCTCTTTCTCGCCGAGGTCCTCGACCCGGATCGCGAGTATCGGCTCATCCGGCGGAGTCTCGTCGCCGAAGCGCTTCAGGTCCGCCTTGCTGAACGGGCGTTCCCACGCATACGCCTTACCGCCGACAGTCCAGGTGCGCGTCCCGTGCCGAGTCGTCTCCTCGGTCCCCGGCAGCTCCGCCACCAGCCGCTCCACATCCTGCAGGGTCGCCATCACTCCACCTCGATCCCGGACGAATCCAGTAGCGGGAACTCCTCGTGCGACGCATCGAGCTCCTGCTTGATGATGCTCATCGCCATCCCACCCGGATACCCCTTGCGGGCCAGCATCCCGAGCAACCGCCGCATCGCCACCTGCCGATCCAGCGAACGCATCGACCGCAGCTTCTTCCGCACCAGCGCGCGAGCTGTCTCCTCCTCCTGCTCCGGATCCAGCTCCTCCAACGCATCCCGCGACAACTCGTCATCAACCCCACGCCGCCGCAACTCCTGCGCCAGCGCCCGCTTCCCCAGCCCACGCCCCCGATGCCGCGACTCCACCCACGCCGTCGCGAACGCCGCGTCGTCGATCAGTCCAACCTCAGTGAACCGATCCAAAACCTCATCAGCCACCTCGTCCGCAATCCCACGCTCCGCCAGCACGTCCGCCAGCTCCGCCCGAGTCCGCGGCTGCCCCGACAACTTGTCCAGCAAAATCCCCCGAGCCACCTGCCCCGGATCCGCCCCGTCCGGCACCGCCGACTCCCCCAGTTCGTTAGCCGCATCCCGCCGCCGACGCCCACTCCCCGCTGGCCCCCGAGACGCCAACCCGCGCCTCTTACCCCGTCCCCCGGAATCAGCCCCCAAACTCCCGCCAGTCTCACCAGACCGACCAGCCCCACCCACACCGCCAGCCCCACTACCTCCACCAGCCCCGTTACGCCCGGCAGCCCCATTAGGCCCGTTAGCCTCACCAGCCCCGTGGGTCCCAGCAGCCCCGCTAGCACCAGTGGCACCACCGGCACCACCGGCACTTCTGGCCCCACTGGCATCACGGCTCTCCGCAGCACCACCACGCCGAGCGTTCTTGCCGCCCTTGCGCCCTCCCGGAGACCCACCACCACCCCAACCACCGCCGCCACGCGATGCCTTGCCCCGTCCACCAGCCTCCGCATCGTCACCACTCTGACGCGCAGTAAGCCAGCTACGCCTCTCCGGCTCACCAGCCCCAGCCTCGCCGTCCGGCAGCCGCGCGGCCCCAACACTCGCCTTGGCTTGGGGGGTAGTCGATCCCGCAGCACCTCGCCCACTTCGCGGCGCATCTTCTCGAGGGCTCTCAGGATCTGCCCACGCACTCGAATCCGCAGCAGCGTCTGGCGCCATCTCCGGCCCCACCGGCTGATCCGCCCCCCACACATCCACCACGGCATCCCGCGAGATCCGCGCAGCCACACCATCCCGCCCACGGCGTACCGGTGGGATCTCCGGAGCCTCCGGCGCCACAGCCGCTTCGGGAGCGCACGCATCCACCGCACCGTCGACTGTGCGGGCAGCAGCAGGCTCAGCAACCTCGGGCCCACCAGACGCACCTACCCCGGTCCCCCAAACCCCAGCATCCGGCTCCACCCGGACCGGCTTACGCACCTTCCGCGGACGCGCAACAGCTACCCCGTCACCCCACGGATCGAACGTCTCACCAGCAGCACCGCCCTGCTGCAAACCGTCATCCGCCGACTCGCCATCCCCAGCAAACGCCTTCGCGTCAGCCCAGTAGTCAGCCCCCACACTCCGCCGAATCCCCGTACTCGGCCGCCGCCCACTCCCCGGGTCATCCCCCGCAAAGTCCTCGTCCAACTCCCCCCAAGGATCAACCACCCGACCTCCGGCGGGATGGGCGGCTCCACCAGGGTTCTCAGCTCCAGCGGGGTTGGCTGCCCCAGCGGGGTTGGCTGCCCCAGCGGGGTTGGCTGCTCCAGCGGGGTTGGCTGCTCCAGCGGGGTTGGCTGCTCCACCACCGGGATTCGCGCCCGGCACCTGATCGCGCCGACCACGTCCATCTGAACCACGCCCGCGCCCGGACTCGTCCGCCGACCCGGCACCCGCCGTACGGCCACCGCTCGACGCACGCGCACCAGCACGCCCAGCCGAACCGCCGGATCCGCCAGCCGTCCGCGCCGATCGACCCGCAGCGCCGGTTGTCCGGGGCACCCCATCGGCTTCGAAATCGTCTTCCGGCGCGGAAGACCGCGCCGACCCGTCACCGGTCGAACCGCTCGTTCGTGCCGACGTGTAGGCGGCACCGCCGTCTTGCGATGGATCGGCGGCTTCCGCGCGACCGCGACCGGCGGCGGGCTTACCCACCTGGGCATCGAGGGCTGCCGTGCCGCGGGCCAGGAGTTGGCGGGCGTAGGCGAGGCGCTCTTCGTGGGGTAGAGACAGCGCCGCGGGGGCAGGCTCTTCGGCAGGTGAGTGCCGAGGAGCGCCGCCGCCCGCGGTGGGTCGATCAGAAGTCGACATCGACCTCGGCAGCCTTGGCCTTGTCGTCGGCCGGCTGGTCCAGGGTCGGACCGATGCCCATCTTCTCCTTGATCTTCTTCTCCAGCTCGTTGGCCAGGTCGGGGTTGTCGCGCAGGAAGTTCCGCGCGTTCTCCCGGCCCTGACCGAGCTGGTCGCTCTCGTAGGTGAACCATGCGCCGGCCTTGCGGACGAAGCCCTGGTCGACACCGAGGTCGAGCAGACTGCCCTCACGGCTGATGCCCTGGCCGTAGATGATGTCGAACTCGGCCTGCTTGAACGGCGGGGCCACCTTGTTCTTCACGACCTTGACCCGGGTCCGGTTACCGACCACGTCGGTGCCGTCCTTGAGCGACTCGATCCGGCGCACGTCCAGCCGCACCGAGGCGTAGAACTTCAGCGCCTTACCACCGGTGGTGGTCTCCGGGGAGCCGAACATCACGCCGATCTTCTCGCGCAGCTGGTTGATGAAGATCGCGGTCGTGTTCGTCCCGCTGACCGCACCGGTCATCTTCCGCAGCGCCTGGCTCATCAGCCGGGCCTGCAGACCGACGTGGCTGTCACCCATCTCGCCCTCGATCTCGGCGCGCGGCACCAGCGCGGCCACCGAGTCGATCACGACGATGTCGATCGCGCCGGAGCGGACCAGCATGTCGGCGATCTCCAGCGCCTGCTCACCGGAGTCCGGCTGCGAGACCAGCAGGGCGTCGGTGTCGACCCCCAGCTTGCGCGCGTAGTCCGGGTCGAGGGCGTGCTCGGCGTCGATGAAGGCCGCGATCCCGCCGGCCCGCTGCGCGTTCGCCACCGCGTGCAGGGCGACCGTCGTCTTACCGGAGGATTCCGGGCCGTAGATCTCCACCACGCGACCGCGCGGCAGGCCGCCGATCCCGAGCGCGATGTCGAGCGCGATCGAACCGGTCGGGATGACCTCGATCGGCGGCCGGTTCTGCTCGCCGAGCCGCATCACCGAACCCTTGCCGCACGCGCGCTCGATCTGCGTCAGCGCGGTCGCAAGCGCCTTCTCGCGGTCGGCTTCCTTGCGCTCCGCGCTTGCTGTTGCACCAGCCATCTGACTGCCACCTGACCTATCTCGTAAGTGGGACGGACTACCCAGCCGCCCGAAGGATTCCGTGTGCCAGAGAAGATATTCGGCGCCACGGACAGTTTTCGCCGCCACCACGAATCTGTGGACAACCTGACTGCCCGCCGCCCTTCCCGGGAGCACAAACTATCCCGAACACGTGTTCGAATCACAAACTGACACGCCGAAGCCTCCCCCGGCAACTGAACTGGCCCGCCGACTCCCTACTCTTGCGGGCGTGACCGAGCGCCCGGACGTCCCCGATTCCGCCGTCGTCCTCGCCCTCAGCCGGGTCGAGTTCGGCATCGACTCCGTCCTCGACGCGCTCCGCACCCAGGACCCGTTCGGCATCCGCAGCCTGCTCACCGAGTACTCCGCGCAGGAGCGCCCCAACCTGGCCGAGAAGGGCCTGATCCTGGCGATCGACCGGCTGCTGCAGATGAAGGTCCCCGGCCACGCCGAGTGGCCGACGCTGCCGCTGGCCAAGCGCTGCGACTGGTGGGTCGAGCGGCTCGGCGGCTTCGCAGCCGTGGTCGCCGGCCTGCCGCGGATCAGTGGCGCCGCGGCCGACCGGCTCCCGATCAAGGACACCCTCGGAGCATCCGTCCAGGCGATGGTGATCGGCGCGGTCTGCCGCGAGTACGGCGTCGACGCGCATGCCGACCGGGTGGCTGTCATCGCCCGTGTCCTCACCGACCGCCCGATCACCCCTGACGACGTCCTGCGGTACGACGACCCGACCGCCGCGGGCCAGGATGTCGCGAAGCAACTGGGCTTCGGCGACGACTCCGAGGAGGCCGGACTGCGCAAGGGCGTCCGGCTGGTCTGGCGGATCAGCAAGCTGCTCGCCGGGCTCGGGGAGGTCTTCGAGGAGCGGCCGCGCGGCAGCCTCGGTGCCCGGTTCATCGGAAAACTGCCCGGGGTCGGAGTGGTCGGCGGGTTCTTCGACGAGCGCAAGGGCATCCGCAAAGCGGCGTACGAGGCTGCGGACCTGCTCACCACGGGGACGTTCCGGATCAAGCCTGTCTGATCGACCCTGGACTCCGCGGCTGGGATGATCGGCCCCATGAATGCGATCTCCATCGTGCGCCCGGACGAGACCTGGCCGGCCCAGTTCGAGAAGACCGCGCAGGCGGTCCGGGTGATCCTCGGTGACCTCGCGCAGCGGATCGACCACATCGGCTCGACGTCGGTACCTGGCTTGCCGGCCAAGGACATCCTCGACATGCAGGTGACGGTCGCGGCGGAGTCCGAGCTGGACGACGTGGTCGAGCGGATGGTCGCCGAGACCTGGGACTTCCGTCCCGGCGCCAAGCGGGACCATCCCGTGCCCGGACTGCCCGAGGACGAGCACCACTGGATCAAGCGCCTCGTGGTGGAACCGATGTACCGCCGCCGGGTGAATCTGCACATCCGCGTGGCCGGTCGCGCCAACCAGCGCTATGCCTTGCTGTTCCGCGACTACCTGCGTAGTCACCCCGACACAGCCCAGGCGTACGGCGAGTTCAAGCGCCGCGCGGCCGCCTTGCCGTTCGACAACATCGGCGACTACGCGGACCTGAAGGACCCGGTCTGCGACCTGATCTATCTGCCGGCCGAGGAGTGGGCCACCCGCACCGGCTGGACTGTCTGAGCGCTCAGCGCTCGCTGGGCGGCAGTTGCAGGTGGGCCCACACGGCCCGCCAGACGGTCTTGGCCGCCTCGCCCTCCGCGAGGGCCTCGACGACCGTGCGGCCCTCCAGCTCCTCGACGACCTGGGTCTCGGCCCAGGTCCGTGCGTACGCGGGACCGAGGTGATGGTCCATCCGCGCCCAGAACTCCGTCAGTCTCATGCCGGCCCGTTGTTGTCCTTCGGAGGTTGCTGTCCCCAGCCGCCCTGCTGCGGCGGCTGCTGCTGTCCCTGCTGCGGCGGTCCCTGCGGAGGCGGCGGTCCCCACTGCCCAGGCTGCGGCTGCCCCGGGTACTGCGGCTGTCCGGGCTGCGGCCCCGGGTACGGCGCGGGCCCGCCCGGCTGCCCCTGTCCCGGCTGACCGCCGTACGGGCCTGGTCCCTGACCCGGCTGGGGTCCCGGCTGACCGCCGTACGGCCCCGGCTGGCCCTGACCCGGCTGACCGCCGTACTGGCCGGGCTGTCCGTACTGACCTGGGCCCTGTGGCGGGTACTGCTGACCGGGCCCGTAGCCCGGCTGGCCGCCGTACTGCGGTCCCCACTGGCCCTGCTGGGGCTGGCCCGGATACTGCCCCGGGTACTGCCCGTAGCCCTGCTGGGCCTTCGCCTTCCGGCTGCGCAGCAGGAAGAACGCGACACCGCCACCGGCCAGCAGCAACAGCACCACGATGAGCACGATCGCCCAGACCGGGAACCCACCGCCGGCCTTCGAGGTCAGCGAGATGTTGCCCAGCTTGTCGAGGCTGTCGTACGTCGCCGTCCGGCCGTCGACCCGGGCACCGCTGTCGTGCTCGAGGATCTTGCCCGGCATGGTGATCTTGAAGTTCACCTGCGGCTGCTGCCCACCGCCCGCGAGCGAGCTGAGGTCGGGCGCCTTGACGGTGACGATGATCTTGCCGTCCACCTTGCGGAAGCCGACGCCGTCACCGCTCGACTGGCCCATCTTCTCGAACGGAACGCTCTCGAACGTGCACTTCTCGCCGATGAACTGGTCGTCGTCGAGCGGCTGGCAGTCGACGCCGTCCGTGGTCAGCTGCTTGATGCTGGTGCCGATCCGCTCCCGGATCTTGTCCAGCGACTGGCCACTCGCCTCCAGCAGCTGTTTGTCGATGCCGATCTGCATGGTTCCGGAGACGGTCTCGTCCGATCCGACCTTGAAGTCGGCATCGAGCTTCGCGCACCCGGTCAGGGCGAACAGACAGGCCACGACGATCGCGGCGCGGAGGCGGTTCTTCATGATGACGATCATTCCAGACCGCGCCGACAACCTTCACATCGGACGAGTGCCGATCCGGGACGGGGAAGGTGTCGAAAACTGTCGGAGGCACCCGGCAAGATGGTCGTCGTGAAGAAGACCAGCGCGTTGAGCCGGTTCTCGCCCGCGACCCGGGCGTGGTTCGGCGACGTCTTCGAGGCGGCCACCCCGGCCCAGCTCGAGGCGTGGGACGCGATCACCGCGGGCCGGGACGCGCTGGTGGTTGCCCCGACAGGCTCGGGCAAGACCCTGGCCGCCTTCCTCTGGGCGCTCGACCGGCTCGCGACGAATCCGCCGCCGGAGGATCCGAAGCTGCGCTGCCGGGTGCTCTACGTGTCGCCGCTGAAGGCGCTGGCCGTCGACGTCGAGCGCAACCTGCGGGCCCCGCTGATCGGGATCCGCGAGACCGCCCGACGGCTCGGTGAGGCACCGATCGACGTCGAGGTCGCGGTTCGGTCCGGCGACACCCCGGCGGCCGATCGGCGACGCTTCGCCACCCGGCCCTCCGACGTACTGATCACCACTCCCGAGTCACTGTTCCTCCTGCTCACCTCGCAGGCGCGCGAGTCGTTGCGCGGTGTGGACACCATCATCGTCGACGAGGTGCACGCGGTCGCCGGGACGAAGCGCGGCGCCCACCTGGCGCTGACTCTCGAGCGGCTCGACGCGCTGCTGCCGAAGCCGGCGCAGCGGATCGGGTTGTCGGCGACGGTTCGGCCGGTCGAGGAGGTGGCGCGATTCCTCGGCGGCGAGCGACCGGTGACTGTGGTCCAGCCGAAGTTCACCAAGCAATGGGATCTCAGTGTCGTGGTGCCGGTCGAGGACATGGCCGAGCTGGCGAGCACGGAGCTGGAAACATCTGGTTCGGCTGCCGGCCCGCCGCAGCACGCCTCGATCTGGCCGCATGTCGAGGAGCAAGTCTTCAACCTGATCGAGCAGCACAGCTCGACCATCGTCTTCGCGAACTCACGCCGCCTCGCCGAGCGCCTGACTGCCAGGCTCAACGAGATCGCAGCGGAGCGCGCCGAGCTCGAGCTGGCGCAGGAGGGTTCACCGGCGCAGGTGATGGCGCAGTCCGGTGCCTCGTTGGCTGCGCCGCCATTGATCGCCAAGTCGCACCACGGCTCGGTCAGCAAGGAGCAACGCGCGCTGATCGAGGCCGATCTGAAGTCCGGCCGACTCCCTTGTGTGGTGGCGACGAGCAGCCTCGAGCTCGGTATCGACATGGGCGCGGTCGACCTCGTCGTACAGGTCGAGGCGCCGCCTTCGGTTGCGAGCGGTCTGCAGCGGGTCGGTCGCGCCGGCCACCAGGTCGGCGCGGTGTCGCGCGGCGTGCTGTTCCCGAAGTTCCGCGGTGATCTGATCGACACCGCGGTCGTCGTGCAGCGGATGCGGGACGGGCTGATCGAGAGTCTGCACATCCCGGCCAATCCGCTGGATGTGCTGGCCCAGCAGATCGTGTCGATCGTTGCCCTGGACACCATCGATGTCGATGAGCTCTTCGCTTTGGTACGGCGCTGTGCCCCGTTCGCGACGTTGCCGCGCTCGGCGTACGACGGGGTGCTCGACATGTTGTCGGGCCGCTACCCGTCGGACGAGTTCGCCGAGTTGCGTCCGCGGATCGTGTTCGACCGGGTGAGCGGGGAGATCTCCGGCCGTCCGGGTGCACAGCGGCTCGCGGTGACCAGCGGCGGCACGATCCCGGACCGCGGTCTCTTCGGCGTCTTCCTGGTCGGCGAGTCGACCAATCACCGCGTCGGTGAGCTGGACGAGGAGATGGTGTACGAGTCGCGGGTTGGCGATGTATTCACCCTCGGCGCATCGAGTTGGCGGATCGAGGACATCACCCACGATCGCGTGCTGGTCTCCCCCGCACCTGGCCAGCCCGGGCGGTTGCCGTTCTGGAAGGGTGACGCCGTCGGCCGACCGGCTGAGCTCGGTGCGGCGACGGGTGCCTTCGTGCGGAAGATGGCTTCGCTGCCGGCCGCCAAGGCGGTCGAGCGGGCGCGCTCCGCGGGCCTCGACGAGTACGCGGCGAACAACCTCGTCTCCTACCTAGCCGAGCAGCGTGAGGCGACGAGCCGGGTGCCCGACGACGTGACGATTCTGGTGGAGCGATTCCGCGACGAGCTCGGCGACTGGCGCGTCTGCATCCACTCGCCGTACGGCGGACAGGTGCACGGCCCGTGGGCCTTGGCGATCGCAGCGCGTTTGCGCGAGCGGTATGGGATGGACGCGCAGTCGGTGTCCGGCGACGACGGAATCGTGCTGCGGTTGCCGGAGACCGACGAGGCGCCACCCGGCGCCGACCTGGTGCTGTTCGACCCGGCCGAGATCGAGGACCTGATCACCACCGAGGTCGGTGGTTCGGCGTTGTTCGCAGCGCGATTCCGTGAGTGTGCCGCACGAGCCCTGCTGCTCCCCCGGCGGAATCCGGGTCGTCGGTCACCGCTGTGGCAGCAGCGTCAGCGCTCTGCGCAACTGCTCAGCGTCGCCAGCAAGTACGGTTCGTTCCCGATCGTGCTCGAGACCCTGCGTGAGGTTCTGCAGGACGTCTACGACTTGCCTGCCTTGAAGGACCTGCTGACCGGTATCAGCGAGCGTCGCATCTCGGTCGTCGAGGTGGAGACTTCCGAGGCGTCACCGTTCGCGAAGTCGCTGCTGTTCGGGTACGTCGGCGCCTTCATGTACGAAGGCGACACACCGCTGGCGGAGAAGCGAGCGGCCGCGCTGTCACTGGATCAGAGTCTGCTTTCCGAGCTGCTCGGTCGCACCGAGCTGCGGGAGTTGCTCGACGCCGAGGTCGTATTGCGGACCGAGGCTGAGCTGCAGCGCCTCGCCGAGGACCGGCGTGCGCGCGATGCCGAAGGGCTCTTCGACGTACTGCGTTTGGTCGGCCCGCTGTCGGTGTCCGAGGCCTCGCAGCGTTGTGTCGAGGACGCGGATGCCGAGTCCTGGTTGACGGATCTGGCCGCGGCCCGCCGAGTCGTCCGGGTGCGAATCGCCGGTGAACATCGCTGGGCGGTGGTCGAAGATGTGGCACGGCTGCGCGACGCCCTCGGCGTACCGCTCCCGCCAGGGATCGCGGAGGCGCACGCCGAGCCAGTCGCCGATCCGCTCGGCGATCTCGTCTCTCGGTATGCGCGGACGCACGGTCCGTTCCGGGCCATCGATCTGGCGACTCATCTCGGCATCGGCGTTGCGGTGGTCAGTGACGCGTTGCGCCGGCTGGCCGCGGCCGGCCGGGTCGTCGAGGGTGAGTTCTTGCCTGGCGGCATTGCGATGGAGTGGTGTGACAGCGAGATTCTCCGGCTGCTGCGTCGTCGTTCGCTCGCCGCGCTGCGCAAGGAGGTCGAGCCGGTCGACCCGTCGGCGCTGGCCCGCTTCCTGCCGGCCTGGCAGGGAATCACGAGCAGCCGAGGCCGTGGGTACGACGTACTGCTCGGAGCCGTTGAGCAGTTGGCCGGATGCGCCGTACCGGCGTCGGCGCTGGAGTCGATCGTGCTGCCGTCGCGGGTGCCCGGATATCAGCCGTCGATGCTGGACGAGCTGACCGCGACCGGTGAAGTGGTGTGGGCCGGTTCGGGGTCGTTGCCCGGGACTGATGGCTGGGTGTCGTTGCATCTGGCCGACAACTGCGATCTGACCTTGCCCGACCCGGACCCGTCGTTCGAGATCGGTGACACTCATCAGGCTGTCCTCGATGCACTGGCCGGTGGAGGCGCATTCTTCTTCCGCCAACTCAGTGATGCAGTGGGTGCGGCGCACGGCGTGGTGGACGACGAGACGCTGGTGACGGTGCTGTGGGATCTGGTCTGGGCAGGGCATCTGTCCAACGACACGCTGACGCCGGTGCGTTCGCTGGTCGGCGGCGGTCGAGGTAGTCATCGCACCCGCCGGGCAACGCCGCGTGCGCGACCAGGTCGCCCGCTGCGGCCCGGTCGGCCCGCGATGCCCGCACGCAGCGGTCCGCCGACTGCCGGCGGGCGCTGGTCGTTGCTTCCGGCCCGCAACGAGGACACGACCCGCCGGGCCCATGCGGCTGCCGAGACTTTGCTCGACCGCTACGGCATCGTCACTCGGGGCTCGGTGATCACCGAGCGGACTCCGGGCGGCTTTGCGGCCGTGTACAAGATCCTGAGTGCGTTCGAGGAGTCCGGGCGATGCCGTCGCGGGTACTTCGTGGCCGGCCTGGGAGCTGCACAGTTCGCGCTGCCGGGCGCAGTCGACCGACTACGAGCGCTGGCTGAGTTGCCGGGTTCGTTCGGTGGTGGCGCTGGACGCGGCCGGCGCGACGAGGAGCCGGCCACGCGGGCCGTAGTACTGGCAGCATCCGATCCGGCGAATCCCTACGGGGCGGCGCTCCCCTGGCCCGAGCGTGAAGGCGCCAGCGGGCATCGGCCGGGACGCAAGGCCGGCGCCCTGATCATCATGGTCGACGGGCGACTCATCGTGTACGTCGAGCGCGGCGGGCGGACCGTGCTGAGCTTCACCGAGGACGTCGACCTGTTGCAGCCCGCCGTTGACGCACTGGCGCTGTCGATCCGCGACGGTCAGCTGGGGAAGCTCAGCGTCGAGACGGCGGATGGCGAGCAGGTTCGCCATACGGCGTTCGGAGACGCCTTGGCCAAGGCCGGCTTCCACGCCACTCCACGCGGACTCCGGCTCCGTGCCTGAGGGTGACACCGTCTGGCGGGCCTGCAAACGTCTCGATCAGGCCCTCGGCGGTCAGGAGCTGATCGGAACCGACTTCCGGGTCCCAACGCTCGCGACGACCGACCTCAGCGGCCGCACAGTGATCGAGGTAGTTGCTCGCGGCAAGCACCTCCTGATGCGGCTGACCGGCGGACTGACTGTCCACAGCCACTTCCGGATGGACGGCAGCTGGCACCTCTACCGCCCGGGCGAGCAGTGGCGTGGCGGGCCCACCCACCAAGTGCGCGCGGTGCTCGAGACCGCTCCCTGGACAGCCGTGGGCTACCGCCTCCCCGTGCTCGACCTGGTCGCCACAGACGCGGAAGCCACCGTCGTCGGTCACCTCGGCCCCGACCTGCTCTCCCCCGGCTTCGACCGAGACCAGGCCATCGCAAAGCTGCAGGCCGAGCCTGATCGCACCATCGGCGAAGCGCTCCTCGATCAGCGCTGTATCGCAGGCATGGGAACCGTGTACCGAGCCGAGACCCTGTTCCTCGCAGGCGTGTCGCCGTTCCTGGCCGTCTCCGAGATCCCGAACCTCGGCAAGATCGTGGACCTCGCCCGCCGCCTGATGCTGGCCAACCGAGAGAACCCTCTCCAGGTGACCACCGGTGTCTCGCGGCGCGGTCAGCACCACTGGGCCTACGGCCGCGCCGGGCAACCCTGCCGAAGGTGCCGAACCCACATCCAAACCGCAATGCAAGGCCCGTCTCCCGACCGCCTGCGAGTCGTGTACTGGTGCCCACACTGCCAACCGGACAGAAGCACGGGTTGATCAGATGGGGTGGCGTAGCTGATCGGTGGTCGTGGTGATGTCGGCGGCCCGTTCGGCCAGTGTGGGGTGGCTGTGCTGGAGTCTGGCTCCGGCGTCGGCCAGTGGCGTGAGCAGGGTCGCGGTGTCGCTCTCGCCGAGGGCATGGAAGACGCGGTCGACGGCTTCTTGGGTAGCGGGGTCGAGGCCGTCGAGGGCGGTGATCTGAGCGGCGAGCCGGCGCACCCGGGCGGCGTTGGTGCGGGCCCATTCGTTGACGGCGCGATCGCCGGCGCGGCGGTCGCGGGCTGCCTGCACACGCTCTTCGCCGGTCAGGCCGACCGGGTCGGCGGCATGCGGGTTGAGCCGCAGGTAGCGGCGCTCGGCGGCCTGGCGGCTGGCAACGCCGAGGGCCGGCGCGATCGCGGCCCAGCTTGCTCCGCGGGCCCGGGCGGCTCCGATCAGCAGTGGTTCCCAGGCTGCGAGCCGGTCCTGCACGGCCCGCAACCCGGCCAAGGCAGTCAGCACATCAGTCGTACTGGCGGCGGTGTCCGGCCGCCCGGCCGGCGCGATGTCTTCCTGGGGTGCGACCTGGCGGACGGTTTCCTCGACCGCAGCGATCGCAGCACTCGCCGAGGCCTCCGCCCCGCCGGGGGTGTTGGTGGCTGTCACAGTCACCTCCTATCACCTTCTGTCAGCGATCCGCTGACATTCCTTCTTGTCATCGTTTCGATGACATGTTACAACTGCAGTGCGTATTGACGCCAGTTGGATCAGCACATTCAGGAGGTGTAGGACGATGTTGATGCGCACCGACCCGTTCCGGGAGTTGGACCGGTTCGCCCAGCAGTTCTTCGGTGGCCAGGCACCGGGCACGTGGTCACGGCCGACCCCGATGCCGATGGATGCCTACCGCCAGGGCGAGCACTATGTCGTTTCGTTCGACCTGCCCGGGATCTCGCCGGAGGCGATCGATCTGGACGTGGAGCGCAACGTGCTCACAGTGAAGGCCGAGCGCCGGCCGCTCAAGCTCGGTGACGGTGTGGAGATGCAGGTGGCCGAGCGTCCGCTCGGGGTGTTCTCCCGGCAACTATTCCTGGGCGACACTCTGGACGCCGACCGGATCGAGGCGAGCTACGAGGGCGGCGTACTGACGCTCAAGATTCCGATCGCGGAGAAGGCCAAGCCGCGCAAGATCGCGATCAGCGCCGCTGACGGCGGCGACCGCAAGCAGATCGACGCCTGACCCGGGCGAATCACACACCACACGGGTGTGATGTGCGGTGTGTTGTCGATGAGGTGAGATCGATGACGGCGACCAACCAGCAGCAGACGCTCGTCGAGGCCGAGGTCTTCTTTGACCTGGTGCTGGGCGACGACGATCTGCTGCGCGCCGAGTTCGACGCGCTGATCGCTGCCTGCTGGGAGTCGCCGTCAGAGCCTCCGCGCCGCGACCCGTCGCCACCCGGCGGCGGGTGGGCCCGGCGGCCACCGCACCGGTGGCCGCCATGGGACCGGTCCCTGCTCACCGAGAGAGTCCCGGCGCAGCGACCTTACAGCAGGGAGCGCGGCCCTCCGACGTGAAGGCGAGGACGCTCCGCTCTCATGACCCCGATGTTGCTCGTGGCAACGAAAGCCCGGTTGGGAGGTGGTAACCCGAACCCGATCGAACTCCTTGCCCCGGTGACGCGGCTACCCGCGCTGACACACCCTCGCGGCGGGCCGCCGCATCACCACAGCTCCCCTGCCCCGCCGTCTACATCGTCGACCCCTACACGTCCGATGAGTTCTTGTCATGACCGCGCCATCGCTCGACCCGTACGCGATCCTGGGCGTCACCGTCGAGGCCTCCGACGATGACGCCGACCGGCGCCTGCAGGAACTCCTCAACGCCTATGCCACCCTGCGCGACCCGATCCGCCGCGCCGCCAGCACCAGGAGAAAACCACGATGGCACCCGTTGACGACATTGAGACCTACAGCGAGAACGACGTCTGGAAGACCCGCTGGCGCAACAGCACCGCCCCCTTCGCCGCCGACGGCGGAAAGCAGCGCCAAGTCAGCCAAGGCGCAACCGTCGCGCAGTGGTACGGCGTCGACCACATCATCATCATCAACCCCGACGGCACCCTCGCCGAACACAACTCCTACCGCTACCGCCGGGAAGCCCACGCCACCGCCATCTAGAAGCTCCGTGCGACGACCGACCGCGTGGGCAAGTTGAGCTGGCAATCAGCCCACAAGCAGCCCACGAAATCCCTTAAAAATAAGGCGTTCTGGCCTCGAAAACTGTCGGTGCCCATGTCTAAGCTGTTGGGTATGGAGATGTTGGCGTTGCCCCCGGTGTGGTCGCTGAGCGGCAGTGAACTGCTGTCCACTCTCGACACCGTGGAGGCTGCCACCGCCCTGCTGAATACCTACAAACTCCAACTCCTACGCGGGCTGGACGAGATGGGCATCGCCCGCGAGCTGGGTGCCCGCGACACCGTCGAACTGGTCTCGGAACGCTACCTTCGCGACCCGGTCGAGGTCCGCAAAGACCTCGCCTTCACCGGCGCTCTGCACAAGTACCCGGCCGTGACCGCCGCCCTACCCGACCCCACAGACCCCGCGCGGCCCGCGGTCGTGTCTCCCGACCAGGCCAAGGTCATCGTCAAGACCCTGGAGAAGGCCCCCTCCACCGTCCCGGTCGAACACCTGACCGTCGCCGAAGAGCAGCTGGTCGAGGCAGCCCGGCTCACCAACCCCCGCGAACTGACCCGGTTCGGTCACAAGGTCCTGTCCACCTTGGACACCGACGGCCCCGAACCAGCCGAGGACGAAGCTCACACGAAAAGATCACTGCGGCTCCGACGCACCGACGGTGGAGTGAAGTTCTCCGGGTTCCTGCCCGGCGCCGACGGCGAACAGCTCGAAACCCAAATCCACACCCTGTCCAAACCCCACAAGACCATCGACGGTGAACGAGACCCCCGCACCCGCGACCAGCGACAAGCCGACGCCCTGACGATCATCATGAACGCCGCAGCCGGCAACCCCGACCACCCCGGCGTCCCGCACCTGACCGTCACCATCGACTTCAACGACCTCGCCGCCGCCACCCTCGCTGCAACCCCGGCCACTTTCGGCGGCACAGCCGACGCGAGCGGTCTCGGTGCGATCGGGGGCGATACGAGCCGAGCCGGTGCGGTCGGGGCCGGTGCCGTCGAGGGCGGTGCGACTGGTCTCGGTGCGGCTGGCCGAGGTGGTGGAGTAGGTGAGTTGGTGTTCGGCGGCAACCTATCCGCCGGCGCAGTGCGGCTGCTGGCCTGCGACGCCGCCGTCCTGCCGATCGTCCTCGGCGGAGACTCCCAACCGTTGGACGTGGGCCGCGAGCAACGCTTCGTCAACCGCTACATCCGCCGCGCGCTGAACAAACGCGACAAAGGCTGCGTCATCTGCAAAGCACCACCCTGGATGTGCCACGCCCACCACCTCATCCACTGGGCCAACGGAGGCCCCACCAGCCTCCAAAACCTCGCCCTCCTCTGCGCCTTCCACCACCGCGCCGTCCACAACGGCCAATGGACCATCACCATCGTCGACGGCATCGCCCAAGTCACCCGCCCGCCCTGGGCAGACCCACCCCGCACCGACCCCGCCGCAGTCGCCGAGGTCATCGGCTGGGTCACCCCTGCCCACAGCACCAGCACCAGTGCCGACAGCGCCAGTGGCAGAAGAGCCCGGGTCAGCGGCAACCCAACTCATGAGCAGCCGGATCGGCTCCCGCCCGCCAGCACCCTCCCCAACCCAGGACTGGCCGCCGCCCGCGAAGCCCTCCGGACTCGGCTCACCGCAGTGGCACCCAACTACACCGACCCCTGGGGCACCAACGCTACCCCCACAGCCGGACCGTAAGAACCACGCCACCCGTCCATCACCCCACCGCGGCAGCCGGTCCACACACCGGCCCGCGGACCTACCCATGTCCACCGCACAACCACAGCCACACCACCGGCTCAGCCGCCGAGCCCATGATTCCCAAACAGCAACCACCCCGATCATTCAGCCGCACACCACTTGATCCCGGAACAGGACCACAGCCCGTCAGCCGCACGCCATCCGAGCTCAGGGCAGCAACCACAGCCCGTCAGCCCCAGACGACACGAGCACTGGTCGCCGGCAGCAATCATCCGGATCAGCCACCGGACCGCCCAGCCACCCCGCCTTTAGTCGGCCGCAGCGGTGATCAGCCGCCGCGCACGTCGTCGGCCGAGTTCATGCCAGGGTGGGAAACCTGCGGCGGTGACGGCAAGCCCAGACACCTTCAGGCGGCGAACCTGTGGACAACTGCGGCCACGGGGCGGAACGCGGATATCTTCTTTGGCGTATCGAACAGGTGTTCGAGCGAGAGGAGGAAGTGATGTGTGACGTTTGTGGTGGGATCAGCGCGCCGGAGGTCTCGCGATCGATCGAGGCCAGGGTCCAGACCTACGGCTGGACTGTGCTGCACATCCAGGGGGACGGCGAGCGGAACCCGGCGTTCGGGTACACGATCGGGCTCACGCAGTACGACCATCCGGAGATCATCGTGTTCGACCCGGTGCCGGACTCGGCGTATCTGAGCCTGAAGCCACTTGCGTGGGCTGTGCTCGAGGGGAACACCTTCGGGGAAGGCGACGATCTGACGGGGTTCTTCCCGCCGCCGGAACGCGCCGAGTTGCTGCAGTTCCCCGATTCGGGGATGCATCTGTTTACGGCGAACAGCATGTTCCGGGCCGCGGGTGATCCACCGCTGACCGCGCTGCAACTCGTGCGGTCGAGTTTGAGTCCGTTGCTGAGCCGACGGGGAGGCCGCTGATGGCAGCAGGGACCGGCTGCTCCGGAGTTGCCGGGACAGCCGGGTGTCGACGACGATCAGGCCGCGGAGGCCACGACCTCGGACTCGATGGTCGGATGCGCCAGGACCAGCGCCTCTTCGCGCGCCAGGTCTTCACTCACCTCGGCGAAGACAGCCGAGAGCGGCACCTCGAGGGCCATGCAGATTGCCGCCAGCAGTTCGCTGGAGGCCTCCTTCTGGCCGCGCTCCACCTCGGACAGATAACCGAGACTCACGCGTGCATCGGCAGACACCTCGCGAAGAGTGCGCCCCTGGCGCAGCCGCTTACGCCGCAGGACGTCGCCCAGCAGGCCACGAACCAGCACCATGAGGTTTCTCCCTTCCGCCTGTCCGGTCGTTGCTACTCGCACCGTAGCCCGACCGTAGGAACCAACGGTACCTGTTGCCGGGTCACTACTCCTCGCAATGTCCACCTTCGGTGCGCCGTGCCAGTCTGCCTTACCTGTCCCCATGCTGGTCTCAACACCCCGTTCAGTCGAGTTCTTCCGCCACAAGTGTCGCTACGAGTTCCAGTGCGGCCGCCACAGTGCCCTGCCGTACCGCACTCCGGTCACCGCTCAGCTGCAACTTCCGCACCTGCACAGACCCTGGTCCAGCCGCCGCGACGTAGACCGTGCCCGCCTCGACGCCTGCTTGGGGGTCCGGTCCCGCCACACCGGTCGTGGCTAGCCCGTAGGTGGCCTCCAGACGCTCTCGCACGCCGGTGGCGAGCGCTGCTGCAGTGTCGGGGTGAACCGGGCCCACAGCGTCCAGAAGGTCCTGAGGAACGCCCGCAAGCTTGGCCTTCAGGTCCGTCGCGTAGACCACCACACCACCCCGGTACACCGCAGACACCCCCGCCACATCCGTCAGAGCCGCCCCGACCATCCCACCTGTCAACGACTCAGCAGTCGCCAAAGTCTCGCCCCGACTCTTCAGAACTCCGACCAACCACTCGACGCTGCCCGCCCCGGTGCTCTCCATCTCCCCATTCCACCCCACGACCCACCCACGCCGCAGGCGGCACACGGTGTGGCGACACACCGGAGAGGTTGGACGGCCGGGAGGGGTGGTCGGCGGAGGAGCTGAGTCCGGAGGCGCTGGCAGACCGGGAGGGGTGGTTGGCGGAGGAGCTCAGGCCCGAGAGGTTGGAAGCCCGGGAGGCGTGCTCGGCGGAGACGCTCAGGCCGGCGGGGCTATGGGAGGGGGTGTTTGGCGGCGGCGCGGAGGCGGAGGGCGCGGATCAGGTAGTCGACGCCGGTGATCAGGGTGACGGCTACGGCGGCGGTCATGAAGAGGATCGCGGTCCAGTGCAGGAGGCCGAGGGTCTGCCACGGGAGGAGGTAGAGGCCGAGAGCGATCGCCTGCAGGACGGTCTTGAGTTTGCCGCCGCGGCTGGCGGGCATCACGCCGTGGCGGATGACCCAGAAGCGGAGGGCGGTGACACCCCACTCGCGGACCAGGACGACGACAGTGACCCACCACGGGAGTTCGTTGAGCAGGGAGAGGCCGATGAAGGCGGCTCCGGTGAGGGCCTTGTCGGCGATCGGGTCGGCGATCTTGCCGAAGTTCGTGACCAGGTTCCAGCGGCGCGCGATGTCACCGTCGAAACGGTCGGTGACGATAGCGACCACGAAGGCGCCCGTGGCGAGCAGGCGGGTGCCGGTGTCGTTACCGTCGTGGCGGAGCAGCAGCCAGACGAAGAGCGGAACCAGGACGAGCCGCAGCACAGTCAGCGCGTTCGGGACGTTCCAGGCGCTCGGCGCGTGGATCCGCCCGGCTTGCGGAACCGGGTTCGGCGGGTTGGTCACGCGGTCAGGTTAGCGGCCGGACGGTCGTCCTGGGGATTCACCACCGCGGCGAACTCCGCGATCAGGTCGACACCGTCGCTGCCGGACACCTTCGCGGAGACCAGATCACCGATCCGGACACCCTCCGGAAGCCCGACCAGCGTCGTCGAGCCATCCACCTCGGGGCCCTGGTGAGCGGCGCGGCCTTCACCGGTCTGCCCGGCGACCGGTGCGTCGTCCGGGGCGGTGGTGAGGGATTCGACGAGTACCTCGACGAGGTCGCCGATGCGGGACTCGGCGCGGGCGGAGGTGAGGTCCTCGGCGAGGCGGGTGACGCGGTCGAGGCGGGCTGCGATGGTGTCCTCGTCGAGCTTGCCGTCGTAGGTCTCGGCCTCGGTGCCGTCTTCGTCGGAGTAGCCGAAGACGCCGATGGCGTCCAGGCCGGCCCGGGAGAGGAAGTCGCACAGGATGTCGACGTCTTCCTCGGTCTCACCGGGGAAGCCGACGATGACGTTGCTGCGGATCCCGGCGGCGGGAGCTGCGGCGCGGACCTGGGCGATCAGTTCGAGGAAACGTTCGGAGTCGCCGAAGCGGCGCATCCGGCGCAGGAGCGGGCCGGAGGCGTGCTGGAAGGAGAGATCGAAGTACGGGACGACGCCGGGGGTCGACGTCATCGCAGCGAGCAGCGTCGGGCGCATCTCGGCGGGCTGCAGGTAGGAGACGCGGACCCGGGTGATGCCGGGGACCTCGGCGATGTCGGCGACGAGGGTTTCCAGGAGACGGAGGTCGCCGAGGTCCTTGCCGTAGGAGGTGGAGTTCTCGGAGACCAGGAAGAGTTCGCGGACGCCGTTCTCAGCGAGCCAGTGGGCTTCGCCGAGGACCTCGGTGGGGCGGCGGGAGATGAACGCGCCGCGGAACATCGGGATCGCACAGAACGCACACCGGCGGTCGCAGCCGGACGCCAGCTTCAGCGGCGCCATCGGGCCACCGTCGAGCCGGCGTCGTACGACACGCGGGCCACTGGCCGGAGCAGACGCGAGGTCAGGCGCGTCGATCTTCAGTTCGTTGCGGGTGCCGTCAGACGCGGCAACCATCCGCCCCTTGAGAGGCTGCGCGGTGTCGGCGGCAGCGTCCGGCGTGCCAACCGGCTTGAGCGCCGAGGGGACGTGGTCGCCGAGCGTGCTACCAGCGGCGTCCGAGGAGCCGTGCGCGTGGTCGCGCTGGGCCGGGATGACGGCAGAGCCGTGGTCGCCGTGGGCGGGAGCGGCACCGCTGCGGGCGTGGTCGCCGTGGGCGGGCGTGGCGCTGTGCGCGTGGTCGCCGTGGCCGGGGGTGGCTACGGGGGTGGCGGACTGGCGGGCTGCTGGAGACAGCGGGAGGAGTTTGCGGCGGTCTCGGGGGGTGTGGGGGTGGTGCTTGGTGCCCGAGAGGATGGAGCGGAGGCGGTCCGAGATGTCGGCGTAGTCGTCGAAGCTGAGGACCGCATCAGTTTCGGGGAGGGCCTCGGCGAGTTGGTCGCCGTAGCGCTCGGCGAGGCAGCCGACGGCGACGACCGCCTGGGTGCGGCCGGACTCCTTGTAGTCGGCGGCGGCGAGCAGGGTGTCGACCGAGTCCTTCTTGGCGGCCTCGACGAAACCGCAGGTGTTCACCACCACGGTGTCCGCTTCGGTGGCGTCGTCGACGAGAAGGAAGCCGCCGGCCTCGAGGCGGCCGGCGAGTTCCTCGGAGTCGACGTCGTTGCGGGCACAGCCCAGCGTGACCAGGGCAACAGTGACGGGTGGCGTAGTCATCACTACGAGTATGACTCGCCGCCCAGCCTCACACCTAACTGCGCGCGAAGGCTACTTCTTGGTCAGGGTGCCGTCGGGGTGGGCAACGAAGCGGTAGAGCTTGGTGACCTGGGCTTTGCCGTTGACCTTGATCGCGAGGTTGCCCGGGGCACCGGCGGAGACGCGGATGTCGCCGACCACGGTGACCGTCTGCACCGAGCCGGGACCGACCAGGCCCTGGAAGAGACGCTTGCCCTTCTTGTCGCGCAGCGTCACATAGGAACCGTTGTTCTTCGCGGTCAGGGTGAGCGTGGTCTTCGTCGGCACGACCGGCGGCGCGACCGGCTTCTTCTTGGTCGGGGCAACCGTCGGCTTCGGGGTTGGCTTCGGCGGCTGCGTGGTGATCGTCGTCGTGGCGGTGGTCTTCGACGCGTTGGCCTCGACATCGCTCGGCAGCGTGAAGAGCCGAACCATCCCCCAGCCCATCAGCCCGACCAGAATCGCGCCGAGGACAACCGCCCAGCGCGGACGGGCGGGGTGCAGGGTCGGGCCCTTGACCGCGGCACGCTCCTCGCGGCGGGACTTCTCCTCGTCGGCGGCGTGTTCGGCGTCGAAGGACGCCACCAGCGGGGCCGGGTCGGCCTTGACCACGCGCGCGATCGAACGGATGTGACCGCGCGCGTAGAAATTGCCGCCACAGCGGGAGAAGTCGTCGGCCTCCATGGCGGTCAGCAGCCCGGTTCTGATCCGGGTGGCGGCACTCAGCTGCTCGATCGTCATGTCGGCCCGTACACGGGCCGCCGTGAGCTCGCTACCGATGCTCACGTGGTCACCGTCCTCTCCGTCGCCCGATCCGAAGTGCGGGCCATCAGCATCAATGAGTTCCTGATGCCGGCAGCCAGGACCGCCGACATCAAGTCAACGGTCGTCGCCCGATGGGGTCACGGACAAGTCAGAGTTGCTCGCGCACCGGACATCTGGCGTCCGCGAGCATGTGCAAAGCCTGTACCACTTCCCCGTTCGACGGCCGTGCCGTCAACCCGAACGGTACCGCTAGTGAGGACCCGGTCAGCCGCCGGTTGGCATCCGTGGTCCGGCGCGTCGCACTCGGCATCGCGGCCAGGATCGGACCGGGATCCAGCAGATGGACGGCGATCCGGCCGTCGTCGAGCGGATGCCGGCGTTTCAGCACCGTCACCTCCTCGATCTCCTGCCATCGGGTGCCGATCCATTCGTTGCCGATTCGCAACCGGATCCCGACGTCGTCGGCCACCAGCATGTCCCCGACCGTCAGCGCCCGGGCGCACACCACGGCCAGTACGGCGAACGCTGCCGCGGCGAACCAGCGCAGTACACCGGTCGCAGTACCCGACGCGGAGGCGGCGAAACCGACGGCCACCAGGCCGGCGCCGAGGGCGAGGCCCCCGTGCACCTTCTGCGAGGCGCGGATCGTGAACGGAACAGGCCTGTCGTCGAGGTCGAAACCCTCATGACGGGGCTGATGATGTGTCACGGCGCTTGCTTCGGTCACAGTCACTCTCCTCGGAGGGTGGTGATGAAGTCTTCCAGGTCGTCCGGCTTGACCAGCACGTCCCGCGCCTTGGATCCCTCGCTGGGACCGACCACGCCCCGGCTCTCCAGGATGTCCATCAACCGGCCGGCCTTGGCGAAACCGACCCGCAGCTTGCGTTGCAGCATCGACGTCGATCCGAACTGGGTCGAGACGATCAGCTCGGCGGCCTGGACCACCAGGTCCATGTCGTCGCCGATCTCGTCGTCCAGGTCCTTGCTCGGCGCGGCGACGGCGGTGACGTCCTCGCGGTACGTCGGCTCCAGCTGGGTCTTGGTGTGCTCGACCACGGCGCGGATCTCGGACTCGGTGACCCAGGAACCCTGGATCCGCATCGGCTTGCTCGCACCCATCGGCAGGAACAGGCCGTCACCCTGACCGACCAGCTTCTCCGCACCGGGCTGGTCCAGGATGACGCGGCTGTCGGCCAGCGACGAGGTCGCGAAGGCCAGCCGGGACGGCACGTTGGCCTTGATCAGACCGGTCACGACGTCGACCGACGGCCGCTGGGTGGCCAGCACCAGGTGGATACCGGCGGCCCGGGCGAGCTGGGTGATCCGGACGATCGAGTCCTCGACATCGCGCGGCGCGACCATCATCAGGTCGGCCAGCTCGTCGACGATCACCAGCAGATACGGGTACGGCGTGAGTACCCGTTCGGACCCTGGTGGCGGCTTCACCTTGCCACCGCGGACCGCCTTGTTGAAGTCGTCGACGTGCCGGAAGCCGAACGCCGCGAGGTCGTCGTACCGCATGTCCATCTCGCGGACGACCCACTGCAGCGCCTCGGCGGCCTTCTTGGCGTTGGTGATGATCGGCGTGATCAGGTGCGGGATGCCCTCGTAGTTGTTCAGCTCGACCCGCTTGGGGTCGACGAGGATCATCCGCACCTCGTCGGGGGTGGCCCGCATCAGGACCGAGGTGATCAGCGAGTTGACGAACGACGACTTACCGGAACCGGTCGCACCGGCGACCAGCAGGTGCGGCATCTTCGCCATGTTCGCGACCACGAAGCCGCCCTCGACGTCCTTGCCGAGCCCGGCCACCATCGGGTGGTGGTCGTTCCGGGCGGTCGCCGAGCGGATCACGTCGCCGAGGCTGACGATCTCCTTGTCGGTGTTCGGGATCTCGATCCCGATCGCGGACTTGCCGGGGATCGGGGACAGGATCCGGACGTCGGCCGAGGCGACGGCGTACGCGATGTTCTTGGACAGCGCGGTGACCTTCTCGACCTTGACCGCGGAGCCGAGCTCGACCTCGTACCGGGTGACCGTCGGGCCGCGGGTGTAGGCGGTGACCTGGGCGTCGATGCTGAACTGCTCGAACACCTCGGTCAGCCGGTCGACCACGGCGTCGGACGCCTTGGTCCGGGCCTTGTGCACCGATCCCGGCTTCAGGATCTGGCCGTCCGGCAGCGTGTACGTGATGTCGCCGGACAGGCTGAGCTGCTCGACGCGCTGCGGCATCGGGGTGTGCGGCGGCGGCTCCGGAGCCGGTGCGTCGTTCACCTTGAAGCTCGGCGTGGCCGGGGCCGCGGCTGCTGAAGCGTCGACGTCGTACGCGTCTTCTTCCGAAGGCGGCGCGGCCTTCGGCTTGCGGCTGCGCTTGGAGATCTCGCGTCCTTCGAGGACCGGCGAGTCGTACGGCTTGATCGTCGGGTCGCCGTCGTCCTCGAGGGCAGCCTTGGCGCGCCGCTCCTTGCGGGTGAGTCGCACAGTGTCGTCAGTGGACGACTCGCCCGTCGGCGCGGCAGCCTCCTCCGGCAGTTCGGTCCGGCCCATCAGTACGTCGAATGCTGCGCGTACCCGGAGCGGGATCGCGTAGATCGCCGTACCGGTGATGACCAGCAGACCGAAGATCGAGAGCAGCACGAGCAGCGGAGCGGCGACGTACTGGGTCATCAGGTAGGAAAGCGCCGCCGAGATGACATAGCCGACCGCACCGCCGGCGTCGTGCAGCGGGGCATCGCCCGCAACGTCCGGTCGCGGGATGCCGTGGGCGATGTGCACCAGCCCGAGCACCCCGAACGACAGCAGTGTCCAACCGATGATCTGACGCCCGGCCGGACCGTTGCTCTCCGGGTTCCGCAGGGTCCGGATCGCCATCGCGAGCAGCAGCAGAGGGACGGCCCAACCGGTAATACCGATGCTCTCGCCGACCGCGGTCCGGACGCCGTTGCCGACCGCGCCAGGCAAGTGCCACCAGATCGAGGCGGCGACAATGATCGCCAGCCCGATCAGGAACAGGCCCGCGCCGTCACGGCGGTGCTCCGGCTCCAGATCCCGCGCGCCGTGACCGATCCCCCGGGCCGCCCGGCCGATCAGGTGGGCGATGCCGATCCACAGCTTCACGAGGCCGCGGCCGATCGCCAGCATGGCGGCCGCAAAAGGGCCTGGTCCGCTGTTTTTGGGTGTGCTGGTCCGCGCAGCGGTACTACCACCACCGCGCTTCGAGGTCTGCCCACGCTTCTGGGCGGCCGACGGACGGGTGCGTCCACCGGCAGCGGCTCGGGCCGTGCTGGGCCGTTTCGCTGCCGACTTCTGCGCCCGCGCCGGGGAAGACGTGCGGGTCGCCATGTTTAGCAGGCTACCTCCAATACCACTCGAGTCCCACGTGTCACACGCCGATCACGCTGCCCCATCCGTAGCGTCACGACTCAGAAGACGGGCCACGCCTCAGTCGGACGCTGCTGACCGTCACCTGGTGCCGTCCAGTCACAGACACCCTGCGGAAAGGCCTGTCGGAGCGCGGTCCACTGGGCCGGTGTGAAGTCGGCCTGGTAGTCAGCCGGTGACAGCGGACGCAGGCGACACTTGATGATGTCGTTGGCGACGGAGGCCCCTGCTACCTGGCGTGGCGCGGGCCAGACCGGATAGAGCGTGTTGCACCGCGTCGTACCGATGCCGTTGACCTGCTTCTCGACGATCTTCACGCCCTGCGGAGTCCAGCACGCCTCGTCGAGCGACGACGGCTTGTTGCGGATCAGGCGGCTGTGCGACGAGCCGGGACCGGTGTCGGCGTCCACGGCATCCATCCACTGATCCAGTGCCTTCAGCGCGGACAGGACAACCGGGTTGCCGGTACTGAAGCCGCCCTGCGCGTCGCTGGACTGCACCAGCATCACCTGGTTGTCCGCGTCGCCGTTCGCCTTCACCAGTCGCTCGCGCAGCGAAAACGAGTGGAACATCAGATGGATATCGCCGTTCGGCAACTCGTCCAGGTACTGCCGATAGTCGATGATCGGGGTGCTCGCCAGTCCCCCGCCGCCGTTGATCAACTGCCCGGTCCGGTACGCCGTCTCGGTCGCCACCGGATCGGCCACCGTGCGACCGGGGACGAAGTTGGCGTCGGCGTCGAAGCCACCGATCGCGCGGTTCAGGTCGACGAACTGGGCGGCGGTGATCTTGCCCGCGTTCAGCGCCGCCAGGCCGTACTGGATCCCGACGTTGTCGAGCGGCCGCCGGACCGCACCGGCAGCGTCCTTGCCCCAGATGTTGACCTGGTGGTCGTAGACGTCACACCGAGCACCACCCGGGTTCGTCGAAGGGTCGTACCGCTGCTCCACAGGTAGTTGCTCAGGGCAATAGACCCGCGGGTCGATCCGGCGGCCGCCGGCGGCCAGGTTGGCGATCGTCTCGATCTTGCCGAACCCGGCCACCGCCCGCTTCGCGGTGTCGGTCCAGCCGTCGGCCGACCGGAAGTAGTGATCCAGCAGCAGCGCGTCGGTGATCGTGTGCAGCGTCGCGAACCCGACCTCGGGGAACACGCACGCCGCGACGATCCCGTCCAGCAGCCCCGGATAGTTGTCGGCGATCTGGAAGACCTGGTACGAACCGCCCGAGCAGCCCCAGCCGATCGTCTGCCGCGGTACGCCGATGGTCTCGGCGATGTGCTCGCGGGTCATCGTCATCGTCTCGGCCGCGAGCACCCCGTTGCAGTTCACCCCGAACACGTTCAGGCTCGACGAGGCAACGGCGTACCCGCGTCCCAGGAGGACGTCGTCGTTGATCCCGCCGGTGTTGCTCCCCTGCTGGTACCAGCCGCCGGGGCAACCGCCGCCGAAGCTGTAGACCAGCCGGCCGTTCCAGGCCGACGGTGGCCGCTGCACGCTCGGCGCACCTTCCGTGCGGTCGTGCAGTACGGCGTACTCATAGATCGACCGGTTGATCACACCAGTCTCGACGCGAACGATGTACGGCACCCGCCGGCCATCCGACGTGGTCGTCGTGGCCAAGTCATCGGGTTTCGTTGCCGGCAGCACCTTCAGCGACCGGTCGATCGTCGAGCGGTACAGGTAGTCGACCCGGGTCGGCACCGAGCAGTTCGGCCCGGTCGCCGGACCGAGCTTGACCTTCGCGAGCGTCGTGAAACCGGCCGTCCCGCAGATGTACGGCGTTTCGTGCGGTCCCGCCAGCATCGGGCCGGAGCGCGGATAGTTCGTGATGCCGAGTCGAGCCTCGCCCGCGGTGAGCGTGTTCCGGCCGATCACCAGCCCGCGAACCAGGCCGATCAGCCGATCCGCGGTTCGGGTGAAGGCATCACTGACATCGCGGCCGTTCAATTCGACGACGAGGTTCTCGAGGTTCTGCCCGGTGATGCCGATCAGCGCATTACCGTCGCTGACGAAGTCCGGCCGCGGAGACGACAGCACCTCGATCCGGACGCCGTACGCCGCACTCGCGGGCGCGACGAGCAACGCGGTGAGCACCGCGAAGATCAGCGCGACGAGGGCGGCCGGACGCTTCATGGCAGGAAGTTGACCACAAGGCCCGGTCCATCGGAAGGCTTGTTACCAGATCGATCAGGCTCCGGTGGTGCCGTCGAGTTGTTCCCGCAGCAGGTCAGCGTGTCCGCAGTGCCGGGCGTATTCCCCGACCAGGTGGATGTAGATCATCCGGAGCGTCGACTCCGTGCCGTTGAAGACGAAGCGCTCGTCGAACGAGCGGCCGGCCGCCGCTTCGTCGGACAACTTCCATTCGGCGACCAAGCCGTCGTACGCCGCCTCGGCGTCGGCCGGATCGATCAGCTCGAAGTCGGCGTCCTTGCCCAGCTCGGGCGCGAACAGCGGCTCGGCCTTCTCGCCGGACGCGAAGTGAATCCGGAACCAGATCCGCTCGACCTTGGTCAGGTGCCGGATCAGCCCGAGCAGCGACAGGTTCGACGGCGGCGAGGGCCGGGTGGCGAGCTGCTCGGCGGTCAGCCCGGCGCACTTGTAGAGCAGCGTGCTGCGGTAGAAGTCGAGATACCCACGCAGCAGCTCACCTTCCGGCGCGGTCAGCGAACCGTCGGGCCGCTCGACATCAGGTGCGGTCCACGCCGCGATCGTCGTCATCCCGCCATCCAACACGCCCACCTCAGCGGTCGCGAATCGGCGGTGCCCAGCCCGGCCTCGGGATGAGGCAGAACGGGTGACCCGCCGGGTCCTCGAACACGCTGCCCACCACTTGACGGGCGCCCAGCGCGACGACGGCCGCACCGGCTTCCTCGAGGTCGTCGACCATGACGTCGAAGTGCATCTGCTGTGGATGCGCGGGGTCCGGCCACTGCGGCGGGCGATAGTCGGATGCGCGCTGGAAGGCCAGGCCGGAGGTGTGGTCGTTGTCCGCGACCACCACCCAGTCGTCGCTGCGATAGGTGATCGGCTTGCCGAGGAGCTCGGCGTAGAACTCCGCCAGCCGGAGCGGATCCGGGCAGTCGATGGCCAAGTGGTGCAGCCGTCCGATCATCGTCGCGCCGCCTTCCCGTCCCACGATGTGTTTGTCTATCTCATCACATGAGATTAGGGCTGGCGTCCTCGTGGCCGGTTCGTTACCGTTCTCGGCAGGTCATGAGCGCCAGCGTCAAGCCCCGGCTCGCTGGCCGGCAACCCTCCTCCGCGGTGGGGTGCCCCGGGTGAAGACCAGGCCGTGCGGATACCCCGTTCGGCAAGTGCGGACTTCCCGGGAGCGAAGCCATGTCGATCCTCTCCATCCTCGAGCCGGCCAGCACCACCACCCCGCGTGCGGCGGTCACCCGGCTGACGAACGGCACCATCCCCGCCACTGTCGGTGCGGACCTGCTGGTCCCGCTGGCCGACGGTCGCGTGACGGACTACGCGAACTTCGACCATGGTGCCAGCGCGCCGTGTCTGGAGTCGGTGCGCGCCAGTGTCGAGGCAGCCCTGCCGTCGTACGCGTCGGTGCACCGCGGCAACGGCTACGCCTCCCGGATCACCACCCAGTGGTACGAGCGGGCCCGCGCCGAGGTACACAGCTTCGTCGGCGCTCGCAACGACGACCAGGTGATCTTCACTCGGCAAACCACCGACGCCCTGAACCTGCTCGCGCACGCCGTCCCGGCCGACGCGACGGTGATCGTCTTCGAGTCCGAGCACCACGCGGCGCTGCTGCCGTGGGGCGAGGAGCGCACGGTCCGGCTCGCTGCACCGGCTTCGGCCAGCGCGGCCGTAACGGCCGTGGCCGATGCACTGAGGAGCGCTCCGGAGGGCCCGCGGCTGGTTGTCGTCACGGGCGCATCGAACGTGACCGGTGAGATCTTCCCGATCGCCGAGCTCGCTGCGGTCGCCAAGGCGCACGGCGCGCGCATCTGCTTGGACGCCGCACAGCTGGCACCCCACCGCGTCGTCGACATCGCCGAGCTGGACGTCGACTGGGTCGCACTGTCCGGCCACAAGCTCTACGCCCCGTACGGCGCCGGTGCGCTCATCGGCCGCGCGGACTGGCTCGACGCCGCCGACCCCTACCTGTACGGCGGGGGCGCGACGACCGCGGTCACCGGCGACGGTGTGGTCTGGGCGACCGGCCCGTCCCGTCATGAGGGTGGCTCCCCCAACGTCATCGGCGCAATCGCGCTGGCCTCGGCCTGCGCGACCATCAGCCGCAACCGCGACGCGATCGAGCAGCACGAGCGCAGCCTGCTCGCCCGACTCCGCACTGGCCTCGCGCAGATCGCCGACGTCACGACGTACTCGATCTTCGGCGCCGAGGCCGACCGCGTCGGCACGGTCTGCTTCACCATCAAGGGTCTGAGCTCGACGCTCGTCTCCGCAGCACTCAGCGCGGAGTACGGCATCGGCGTCCGTGACGGCAAGTTCTGCGCCCACCCGCTGGTCGGCCACCTCCTGGCCGACGCACCCGAGCACGGTACGGCGGTGCGCGCCAGCCTCGGTCTTGGCACGACCCGCGAGCACGTGGACCGGCTGGTCGGCGCAGTGCGCTCACTGGCCACCAACGGGCTGCGCGCGGAGTACGAGGACACCGACCACGGCTGTCAGCCGGTCGAGGACCCTCGCGACCTCCACGCGCCCCGCATCTGGTAAAGCCAAGCTCCTACTGCTCAGGAGTCTCCAGGCCTACATGGTGAGCAGCGAACGCCAGTAGGTCCGCCCACTCCGCCGCGATCATGGCGGCGGGTTTTCCGAAGCCGTGACCGGTGTTGACCTCCACTCGGGTCAAGACGGGTGCGGACGCGGACTGGGCATGCTGCAACGCAGCGATGAACTTGTGACTGTGCAAGGGGACTACCCGGTCATCGTGGTCACCGGTGACCACCAGCGTGGCCGGGTACGCCGTACCGTCCTGCACTCGATGTAGTGGCGAGTAGGCCAGCAGGTCCTCGAACTGCTCCGGGTTGTCCGGATGCCCGAAGTCGGACGCCCAGGCGGCACCCACCGTGAACAGGTGGAACCGCAGCATGTCCAGTACGCCGACTCCCGGCAGCGCGACCTTGAAGAGGTCGGGCCGCTGTGTCATGGCGGCTCCGACAAGCAGTCCGCCGTTGCTGCGGCCATGAATGGCCAGCTGGGCCGGAGTGGTCACGCCCTGGTCCCGCAGATGTTCCGCGACGGCAATGAAATCGTCGAACACCTGCTGCTTGTTCTTGAGCCGCCCGGCGTCATGCCAATCGCTGCCGTACTCACCGCCGCCCCGCAGGTTGGCGATCGCCAGCACTCCCCCGGCTTCGAGCCAGGCCGGCCAGCCTGGCTTGTAGTCGGCCAGGATCGAGATGCGGAAGCCGCCGTACCCGTAGAGCATGGTCGGGCGCGGTGTGGTGAAGTCCAGGTCGGAACGGGTGATCAGGAAGTACGGCACATCGCCGGCCTTCTCTCGCACCACTGTGACCTCGGGCGACTTGTAGCCGCTCGTGCCCCGAACCAGCTCCGGCAGCGCACGCGCCTCACCGGTCGACGCAGAGACGACGTACGAGACCGTCGGGTCAGTGGTGGTCGACAAACCGATGAAGAGCTCGTCGTGCTTGGTGCTGCCGTTCAGAGCGAGCACGCCACCACCCTGTACGTCGACCACTCGCGCACCGGAACCGTCGAGTGCGTAGAGGGTCAGCACGGGCTGCGCGTCGACCAGCGTGATGGTCGCCAGTCCAGACGCTGTACCGCGAACGGCCTGCAGTGCGTCAGGCCCCTCCGGGATGAGGTCGGAGAAGGTGCCGTCCAGGGAGGAGAGCACCACGCGGCCGCGGGACGCGTCGCGGTCGGTCTGCAGCACCAGCTGGTCGCCGGCCATCCGGATGAAGAAGATCTCGTCGACCAGCTCGTCGACGACCTTGATCGGCTCACCGAGGCCGTCTGTGGTGATCGGGTAGACCCACAGCCGGGACGCCGGGTCAGTGCCCGCGTTGATGTGCACGACGACATACCTGTCGTCGTCGGACACCTCCGGCGAGATGAACAGGCGGTCGTCCTCGGGGAACGCGAGAACCAGTTCGTCGTCGGACTGCGGCGTACCCACGCGGTGCAGTTTGAGCTGACCACCGGTCAGCGTCTTCGTCTCCGTGCCCTCAGTGCGCCCACTCGACGGGTAGTGCAGGTACAGGTACGCCGAACTGTCCGGCAGCCAGGTGGCCTCGCAGAACTTGGCCTCCGTCACCAAGTCGTCCACCGGGTCCCCAGTGGCGATGTCGAGCAGCCGGAACGTCGTCCAGTCGCTACCGCTCTCGTTGATGCCGTACGCGAAGTACTTGCCGTCCGGACTCACTGTGAACGTCCCCAGTGAGTCGGTGCCGTCTTCGGACAGCTTGTTCGGGTCGATCAGCACCCGGCCGCGATCCAGCAGTTCGTCGAGCGACTCCGCGACGTACACGACGTCCTGCGCCTGCGTGCCGTCGTTGCGACCGACGAAGTACCAACCGCTCTTCTTGGCCGGCACTCCGGCGCGCGGACGCGCCAGGATCGCGGACAGCGTGGTCTGGAACCACTCCCGCTCCGGATAGCCCGCCAGCTCGGCCTGGGTGTACTCGTTCTGCCGGTTGACCCAGTCCTGGGTCACGGCGGCGTCAGGGTCTTCCAGCCAGCGGTAGGGGTCGGCGATCGCGTGCCCGTGCAGGGTTTCGACCACATCGTCGCGGCGGGTCTCCGGGTAGGTCATGGGGACAAACCTAACCGGCGACCGGAATCACTGCCCGGGCAATTAGCTCGAACGTCGGCCGCGGGTCCACGTCGTCGTGCCGAGCGATCCGATGCAGGATCAGCCCCTCGGACACCGCAGCCATCGTGTGCGCTGCCACCTCCGGGTCGGTGGCCCCCAGAGCCGCGAGCGCCTCGGCGGCGCCGGCCTTCAACGCAGCGTGCCCGCGGGACAACGCTTCTCGCAGTACCGGGTCGTGGCTGCCCTCCAGAAACAGGATCAGCCGCGCAGTGGTCTGCACGCGATTCACTCGGGTGATGAGATCGAACAGTCCGCACATGGCATCCACAAACTCCGCCGCTGTTGCCGGACGGAACCCGCCCGGCCCGGCTGCCTGCCGGTCGGCCTCCGCGAGCCAGTCGACCACACCGGACATCAGTGCGGCCCGGCTGCGGAAGTAGTTCGAGGTCGACCCCTTCGGCAGCCCGGCCCGGTCGTCGACCCGGGCATGGGTCAGCGATCGGAGCCCTTCGGTGCCGAGCAGCTCGACAGCGGCCTGGAGCGCCCGGGTGCGCGGTGATTCCACCCGGTCACTATAAACGTAGTAGACGCCGTACTACGTTCGTAGTACGGTCGAAAGATGGAACTTCAGGGGGTGAGTCACCGCTTCGTCGAGTTGTCCGGCGTGCGGTTACACGTGACGGAGGCGGGGACCGGCGAGCCCGTCGTACTGCTGCATGGTTTTCCGCAGCACTGGTGGGAGTGGCGTGACGTCCTCCCCGCACTGGCCGAGCACTACCGGGTGATCTGTCCTGACCTGCGCGGGTTCGGGCAGTCGAGCGCTCCGGCCACCGGCTACGACCGCGAGTCGCTGCTCGGTGACCTCACCGGACTGCTCGATGCGTTGGAGCTCGACCGGGTGCACCTGCTCACGCACGACTGGTCCGGGATTCTTGGAACGCTGCTCTGCCTGCGGCATCCGGAGCGAGTGCAGGATCACCTGATGCTGGCGATCCCGCCGCTGGGCGCGAAGCCTGACGCAGCGATGTTCGGGAGGGCGCTGCGGCACGGGTGGTTCAACCTGGTGCTTCCGTGGCCGGGACTCGGTCCGTGGGCACTACGCCGTACCGGACTGGCCAAGACGATGCTGCGCGGGCACTCGGTCGATATGCCCGAGGACTTGGTCGAGTTGTTCGCCAGCCAGTTCCAGGAGCCGGAGCGTGCCGTGGCGGGGTCGTTGTTGTACCGGAAGTTCATTCAGCCCGAGGGGATGCGGATGATGCGCGGTGAGTACCGCGCTGAGCAGCTCACGACGCCGACGAGGGTGCTGATCGGTGCCGAGGACCGCGTGGTGCGGGCCGGCCCCGGTAGCCAGGAGATTGCGGGCGCGTCGCACTTCCTGGTCGACGACCGGCCGGATGCGGTGGTCGAGCACGCACTGGAGTTCTTCGGACGGTAATCGCGTCGTACCCACCGCCCCCGGTGGGCGGCATCCCGCACAGGCGCCGGGGGCGAGTGGGTACGACGGGGGCCCTAACGGCGGGCCGGATTGATGTCTTTGCTCCAGAGGACCTTGCCGAACAGGTCCCGCAGTGACGCGGTGAAGACTCCGGTGCGCGGATCGATCTCCACGTGGCCGAAGAACTGGTTGCCGCCACTCGGCGGCTGGTTCGGGAAGTCGGCCGCCTTGACGAACTCCGCCTTCGGTCCGAACGTCGGGTCCAGAGTGTTCGGGCCGAACGTGCCTGCGTTCACCGGACCGGCGACGAGCTCCCAGAACGGATCGAAGTCGGTGAAGGCCGCGCGGGACGGGTCATAGTGATGGGCGGCGCAGTAGTGCACGTCTGCGGTCAGCCAGACCGTGTTGCGCACCTTGCGCTTCTTGAACTGGCTGAGCACCCAGGCGATCTCGTGCTCCCGGCCACCGGGCGCACCGCCGACGCCGTTCGCCACTGCCTCGATCAGCGGGCCGTCCGGCACCAGCAGTCCGAGCGGCATGTCGCTGGCGATCACCTTCCAGGTGGCCTTGGACTTGGCCACCTCACGGACCAGCCACTCGGCCTGCTCGGTGCCCAGCATCGCCACCGGTCCAGCCGTCGCCGGTGTCGGGTTGGCACCGCGGTAGGTGCGCATGTCGAGGCAGAAGACGTCGAGCAGCGGACCGTAGCTCACCTTGCGGTAGATGCGGTTCCGGCCGGCGGTGTGCACCATCGGCAGGTACTCGAGGAACGCCTGCCGAGCTCGGGCCGCCAGGACGTCGACCCGCCTCTCGGTGTAGCGCGCGTCTTCCAGGATCTCGCCCGGGTACCAGTTGTTGACCGTCTCGTGGTCGTCCCACTGGCTGACGATCGGTACGTCGGCGTACAGGTCCCGGACGTTGTGGTCGAGCAGGTTGTACTTGTAGCGGCCGCGGTACTCCGCCAGCGTCTCGGCGACCTTGGAGACCTCCTCGGTCACCACGTTCTTCCACACCGTGCCGTCCGGGATCTGCACCGAGGCCGCGATCGGCCCGTCGGCGTAGATGTTGTCCCCGGAGTGCAGAAAGAAGTCCGGCCGGGTCTCGTGCATGGCCTTGTACGCGATCATCCCGCCGAAGTCCGGGTTGATGCCGTACCCCTGGCCGGCGGTGTCCCCGGTCCAGACGAACGACAGCCCGCGGTTGCGGCCCGGCGTACTGAAGGAGCCCTCGAGGGACTCACCCCGCCGGCCGTAGGCGTCCTCGAACGCGATGCGGTAGTCGTAGCGCTGACCGGGCCGCAGGCCGCGCAGCGGCACCTGTGCGGTGTAGTCGGCGTCCGGCCCGGCGATCGGGCCGCACAACCGGACTGCCCGGTCGAAGCGGCCATGGCTGGTCAGGTCGACCACCATCCGGGCCTTCCGGTCGGTGCGCGACCAGACCACGGCGGAGTTCGAGCTGACGTCGCCCGACATGATGCCGGACGGCAGTGCGGGCCGATCCCGGCGTACGACGTTGGCGGCTGCGACCTCAGGCAGAGCCAGGGTGGCGCCGGCGGCGGTGGATGCAGCCAAGAGTTGGCGGCGACTCAATTTCATACGGCAAGCCTGGTCCGGCCGGATGGCTGCCGCGTGAACTGGCGATGACCCCTTGGCGCGCCACGAGACCCACCTTGCGAAGGGCTTGCTCCACGTGGTTCGGTTGGGGCCCAGCCACAGCTGTGGCGCTGCCCTGGACCTGGTGGCGCATCGAGACGATGTTCCACCGGACCGGAGGGTTTCCCTTGCGCCCACAGCAGCAGTACGCCAGCCTCTACACCGACCTGCTCCGGACCGTGCAGGAGCTCGGACTCCTGCGGCGGCGGCACGGGTACTACTTCACGCGCATCGGCCTCGTGGCCGTCGCATTGATCGGCGTCGCGGCAGGCGTCGTCGTACTGGGTGACTCGTGGTTCCAGCTCGTGCTGGCCGCCGTACTGGCGCTGGTGCTCGTTCAGGTGGCGTTTCTGAGCCACGACAGTGCGCACCGGCAGATCTTCGACTCCGCCGCACGCAACGACTGGACAGCCCGAGTGCTGGCCGGTGCGGTCGCAGGGATGAGTGTGAGTTGGTGGCGCAACAAACACTCACGTCATCACGCCGCACCGAACCAGGTGGACAAGGACCCCGACGTACAGCTCAAGGCGGTCGCCTTCACGCCAGATGCGGTGCTCGGGCGCGGACCGCTCGGTCGGTGGATCGCTGCGCGGCAGGGCTGGCTGTTCTTCCCGCTGCTCACGCTGGAAGGCCTCGGGCTGCACGCGTCGAGCCTGCGGCACCTGTGCCGCCGGGACGCCAGCAAACTCGAGCGGGTCGAGCTGGCGGTCGTGATCTCCCGCCTGACTCTGTACGTCGCCGCGCTGTACCTGCTGCTGCCACCCACCAAGGCCACTGCCTTCCTGGCAGTGCAGTTGGCAGTCTTCGGGGTGTTCCTCGGCGCAGCGTTCGCACCGAACCACAAAGGCATGCCCCTGGTACCAGCCGGCATGAAGCTCGACTTCCTGCGCCGCCAGGTGCTGATGTCGCGCAACATCCGCGGCGGCGTGCTGATCGACTTCGCCATGGGCGGACTCAACTACCAGATCGAGCACCACCTCTTCCCGAGCATGCCCCGCCCGACACTGCGCCGGGTGCGCCCGATCGTCCGCGAGTACTGCGAGCTGCACGGCGTCGACTACACCGAGGTCGGTCTGTTCACGTCGTACCGCATCGTCGTCGAGTACCTCAACAACGTCGGCCTGCACGCCCGTGACCCGTTCCAGTGCCCGCTGGCGGCCTCCCTGCGTGGTTAAGTGGCGCTATGGGGTTGCTGTGTGCACTTGCTGCTGCGGTGGCCTACGGACTGGCGTCAGTCCTGCAGGCCGCGGCCGCCCGGAGTACTCCGGATGAGAGTGCGCGCGGTGTGCTTCGCGTCGTCGGACAGTGGAGGTTCCTGGCCGGGATCGCGCTGGACGTGCTCGGCTTCGGGCTGCAGATGGTCGCACTGCAGTCACTGCCGCTGTTCCTGGTCCAGGCCGCACTCGCAGCCAGTCTTGCGGTGACCGCCGTCGCAGCGCGGGTACTCGGCGTACGGCTCGGGACGAAGGAGTGGTCCGCCGTCGCTGCGGTGTGTACCGGTCTGGCCCTGCTGGGGATGTCGGCAGGCAAAGAGGGCAGTACGCCGGTCGGTCACGGCTTCCGGCTGTCGTTGGTCGGGGCAACGATCGTGCTCGGCCTCGCGGGGCTTGCGACCCAACGCGCGTCCCAGCGACTTCGCGCGCCGCTGCTCGGTTTGGTGGCCGGGCTGGCGTTCGGCGTGGTCGCCATCTCGGGCCGGATCATCACCGACTTCCACCCGCTGAAGCTGCTCGCCGAGCCGGCGCTCTACACCGCGGTCGTGAGCGGCGCGCTGGCCATGTTCTGCTACGCCTCCGCGCTTCAGCGTGGCGGCGTGACGATGGCGACCGCGATGCTCGTGGTCGGCGAGACTGTGTTCCCGGCGCTGGTCGGACTGATCGCCCTCGGCGACCACTCACGGCCAGGGTTCGGTGCGGTCGCGGTCGGCGGCTTCCTCCTCGCGGTCGCCGCCGCCGTCGTACTGGCTCGGTTCGGCGAGGTTACGACGCCGGCGGGATCTCCCCCGAGCCACGAATCGTCAGTTTGACCGGCACCCGCACTGTCCGGCCGGGCCGGTGGGGTTCGGGAAGGCGCTCGGTCATCAACTGGATCGCCGTACGGGCCATCACGTCGGCCGACTGAGCGACCGCGGTCAGGCCGGGCTTGAGGAGGTCGCCGAGCGCCAGGTCGTCGAACGACACGAGGGCGACCTGGTCACGGCGGCCGGCCAGACCTCGCAGTACCTCGGCGGTTGTCATGTTGTTTGCCGACAGCAACGCTGTGGCGGGCTCCGGCCGATCCAGTACGGCGGACAGCGTGATGCCGATGCCTTCCGTGGTCGGCTCCGACAGGTGCACGAGGTCCTCGTCGACGTCGATGCGGTGCCGGGCCATCGCGGCGCGGTAGGCGACAACGCGCTCGCGAGCGGTGAAGATCCGCTCGTCGTCACCGAGGTAGGCGATCCGCCGGTGGCCTTGGCGAACCAGGTGGTCGATCGCCTGGTCGATACCGCCGGCATTGTCGGCCAGTACGGCGTCTGCTTCGATCCCGTGCGCGGGTCGGTCGATCGTGACGACCGCCATCCCCGCATCGACATGCGGTGCCAGGTACTCCTGGGTCTCGCCGATCGGCGCCATGATCAGCGCGTCCGGGCGGCGGGCGACGAACTCGAGGCAGACGTCCCGCTCGCGCTCCGGGTCCTCATCGGTCAGGCCGATCATCACCACGGAACCCGATGAGCGGGCCCACAGCTCGACCGCGCGGCCGAGTGAGGCGAAGAACGGGTCGCCGATATCGCGGATGACCACGGCGATCGTGCCGGTCTTGCCGCGACGCAGCATCCGGGCCGACTCGTTCGGCGTGTAGTTCAGGTCCTTGATCGCGGCCTGGACCTTGGCGGTCAGCTCCGGGCTGACGTTCGGCTCCTCGTTGACCACCCTGGAGACGGTCTTGAGCGCCACGCCCGCCCGGGCCGCGACCTCTTTCATGGTGGGCCGGCGCTGACCGGCTCCGTTGACACCAGTGATACTCACAGGCCCACCTCTCTCCTAGCTCTGCACGACGACCGGGATGATCATCGGGCGGCGGCGGTGGGTGTCACTGACCCACTTGCCGACCACCCGGCGGATCACCTGCTGCAGCTGGTACATGTCGTCCACGCCGCCGCCGATCGCCTTCTCGATCTCCGCCTCGATCTTCGGCTTCAGGGTGTCGAAGACGGTGTCGTCCTCGGCGAACCCGCGGGCCTGGATCTCCGGACCGGCCGTCAACTTGCCGGTGACGGAGTCCATCACAGCGATCACCGAAATGAAACCCTCGTCGCCGAGAATCCGGCGGTCCTTCAGCGAGGTCTCGGTGATGTCGCCGACCGTCGAGCCGTCCACGAAGACGTACCCGCAGTCGACCTTGCCGGCCACGACGGCCTTGCGGTCGATCAGGTCGACCACCACACCGTCCTCGACGACGACCACGTTCTCGCGCGGTACGCCGGTCTGGATCGCCAGCTCGGCGTTCGCGTGCAGGTGCCGGATCTCGCCGTGCACCGGCATCACGTTGCGCGGCTTGACGATGTTGTAGCAGTAGAGCAACTCGCCGGCACTCGCGTGCCCGGACACGTGCACCAGGGCGTTGCCCTTGTGGATCACGTTCGCGCCGTGCCGGGTCAGGCCGTTGATCACCCGGTAGACCGAGTTCTCGTTGCCCGGGATCAGCGACGACGCGAGTACGACGGTGTCGCCCGGCTGGATCTGGACGACGTGGTGGTCGTTGGCCGCGATCCGGGACAGCGCCGACATCGGCTCGCCCTGGGATCCGGTGGAGACCAGCACGACCTGCTCGGGCGGGTAGTTCTCCAGCTCGCGCATGTCGATCAGCGTGTCGCCGGGCACGTTCAGGAAGCCGAGATCCCGGGCCACGCCCATGTTGCGGACCATCGAACGTCCGACGTACGCGACCTTGCGGCGGTGCTTCACGGCAGCGTCCATGACCTGCTGGACGCGGTGCACGTGGGAGGCGAAACAGGCCACGATGATGCGCTGGTTCTTCGCCTTGGTGAAGACGCCGTCGAGCACCGGGGCGATGTCCCGCTCGTGCGTGGTGAAGCCGGGGACCTCGGAGTTGGTGGAGTCGACGCAGAACAGGTCGACCCCCTCCTCGCCGAGCCGCGCGAACGCGTTCAGGTCGGTGATCCGGCCGTCCAGCGGGAGCTGGTCCATCTTGAAGTCGCCGGTGTGCAGCACCATGCCGGCCGGGGTCCGGATCGCGACCGCGAGGGCGTCCGGGATCGAGTGGTTGACCGCGACGAACTCGCAGACGAACGGGCCGATCTGCAGCTTCTCGCCTTCGACCACGGTCTGCTGCGGCACGTTGCGGTGCCGGTGCTCCTTCAGCTTGCCCTCGAGCAGCGCGAGCGTGAGCTGCGACCCGATCACCGGGATGTCGCCCCGCTCACGCAGCAGGTAGGGCAACCCGCCGATGTGGTCCTCGTGGCCGTGCGTCAGTACGACGGCCACGACGTCGTTCAGCCGGTCCCGGATCGGCTGGAAGTCCGGCAGGATCAGGTCCACGCCGGGCTGGTTCTCGTCCGGGAACAGCACACCGCAGTCGACGATCAGCAGTTTGCCGTCGTACTCGAACACGGTCATGTTGCGGCCTACTTCACCGAGGCCGCCGAGCGGGATGACCCGCAATGCGCCCGGCGCCAGCGGCCCGGGCGTGTCGAGATCGGGATGGGGATGACTCATGCAATCAGTCCTGCCGTTTTCAAGTCGGTGGTGAGCCAGTCCACTTGCTCCGCGGTCGCCTCGATCAGCGGCGACCGGAGGGTCGCGTGCTCGATGACGCCGGCCAGCTTGAGTGCGGCCTTCACCATGATGGCGCCCTGGGTTCTGGTCATAATCGCTTCGACGGCGGGCACCAGCCGTCGATCAATCTCCTGTGCGGTGGCGAGGTCGCCGGCCACCACGGCGTCGATCAGCTGCCGGTACTCCGGGCTTGCGACGTGTCCCACGACACTCGCGATACCGACCGCCCCGATCGCCAGCATGGCGAGGTTCAGCTCGTCGGCACCGCAGTAGTAGAACAGATCGGTGTTCGCGAGCACCTTGGTGGTCGCGGCCAGGTCGCCCTTGGCGTCCTTCACCGCGACGATCCGCGGGTGCTCCGCGAGCGCGATCAGAGTCTCGGTCCTGATCTCCACCCCGGCCCGGCCGGGGATGTCGTACAGCAGGTTCGGCAGGCCGGTCGCGTCGGCAACCTGGATGAAGTGCTGACGCAGACCCTCCTGCGGAGGCTTGTTGTAGTACGGCGTCACGACCAGCAGCCCGTCCGCACCGGCGGCCTCGGCCTGCCGGGCGAGCTCGATGGTGTGGACAGTGTCGTTCGTCCCGACGCCGGCGACGAGCTTGGCCCGGTCGCCGACGGCCTCGCGGACCGCGCGGATCAGGTCCACCTTCTCCTGGTCCGAGGTGGTCGGGGCCTCGCCGGTCGTCCCGTTCAGGATCAGGGCGTCGTTCCCGCCGTCGACGAGATGCGTGGCCACCTTCTGCGCCGCGGCCAGATCCAAGGATCCATCCGGCTGAAAAGTAGTGACCATGGCCGTGGTCAGGCGGCCGAAGGGCAGCGCCGGAGCGGCTGAAGGTTCTGGCGAGGGCATGGTGCTCAGATTACCGTCCCGACGCCCTGAAGAAATGAGTAGGCCTGGTGGCTGTCCGCTCGGGGGTCCGGGCAGCCACCAGGCTCACTCGTCCTATCGGGTGAGCCCAGGAAGTCGTTACACGTTTCACGAAAAAAGTCCGGAAAAGATTCTGTGAACACTTTGAGTGACATCTCCCTCACTGAATGTAGACAAAATGAACGGATACACGCCTGGAAGCAGCAAAATCCCGGCCACCAGCAACGCCGGTACGACGATCAGCCGCTCGACCCAGCTGTTCGTACTGAACCGCAGCAGCCGCGGCAGGCGGATCTCGTACCAGGTCTCGCCGCGAATCGGGAGCGGCCAGAGCCATGGACACCCGGAGCGAGTCAGACTGTCGCCCAGACAATGCGTGAACATGCCGACGCCGACGGCCACCCCGATCCAGCCACCGATGCCGCTCAACCCCGCCTGCAGCGCGTCGGCGGGCGTCGTACCAGGAAGCGCCGTACCGAAGATGGAGTAGGCGCCGGCGCCCAGCACGGCGAAGAGAAACCAGTCGCCGAGCACATGGGCCGCCAGTAGGAGCCCGGTCGCGGCGACAGCAAGGACTGCCCATTTGCCACGGTCCCCCAGGCTTGCGGCCAGTATGCCGAGACCGATCGCGGCCGCGAGGGTGTGCGTGGCGTGGCGATGCTTGCCGGTGCTGTCCTCGTCACGAGGACCCTTGGTGAGACTGTAGAGCGCGCCCGAAAGCCTGCGAATCAGGGCGGAGATCAGCCCGGTGATCGGACCGAGGAACCGCGACGCGCTCCCGCCCGGGTGATCCAGGTCCGGCACCAACGCGTAGCCGGCCGTGGCCGCCGCGAACGGCACCACCTCGGCCACCGAGGTCAACCCGACCATTGGAGCCACCGCCAACCCCAGAACCCACCCCGACAACGCATGCGACCGCCCCATCATGGTGCGCCTCACTCCCCTCCAGCAGACCCCCATCCTCTCAATCCAGCCACAGCAGTCCCAGTAGCCACACCCGTCACCGGCATTTTGCATAATCATTCAGAGGCATGCATACTCTTCCTATGTCCAAGGTGCTTACGTCGTTGCCGGTTGGTGAGCGGGTCGGGATCGCGTTCTCGGGAGGTCTCGACACGTCGGTCGCGGTCGCGTGGATGCGCGACAAGGGAGCGGTGCCCTGTACCTACACCGCCGATCTCGGCCAGCCCGACGAGCCCGACATCGCGTCGATCCCCGGGCGAGCTGCGGCGTACGGCGCTGAGCTGAGCCGACTGGTTGACTGCCGGGCCGCCATGGTCGAGGAAGGGCTGGCCGCGCTCGCGTGTGGCGCCTTCCACATCCGGTCGGGCGGACGGACGTACTTCAACACCACGCCGATCGGGCGGGCCGTCACCGGGACGATGCTGGTCCGGGCGATGCTCGACGACGACGTCCAGATCTGGGGCGACGGGTCGACGTTCAAGGGCAACGACATCGAGCGGTTCTACCGGTACGGCCTGCTCGCGAACCCGCAGCTGCGGATCTACAAGCCGTGGCTGGACGCGCAGTTCGTGCACGAGCTCGGTGGGCGGAAGGAGATGTCGGAGTGGCTGGCCAGCCACGACCTCCCGTACCGGGACAGCGTCGAGAAGGCCTACTCCACCGACTCGAACATCTGGGGCGCCACGCACGAGGCGAAGACGCTGGAGCACCTTGACGCCGGGGTCGAGATCGTCGACCCGATCATGGGCGTCGCACACTGGGACCCGTCGGTCGAGATCGCCACCGAGGACGTCACCATCGGCTTCATCCAGGGCCGGCCGGTGACGATCAACGGCAAGGAGTTCGGTTCCGCGGTCGACCTCGTCCTCGAGGCGAACACGATCGGCGGCCGGCACGGCCTCGGCATGTCCGACCAGATCGAGAACCGGATCATCGAGGCCAAGTCGCGGGGTATCTACGAAGCCCCAGGCATGGCGCTCCTGCACGCGGCGTACGAGCGGCTCGTGAACGCGATCCACAACGAGGACACCCTGGCGAGCTACCACAACGAGGGCCGCAAGCTCGGCCGGCTGATGTACGAAGGCCGCTGGCTCGACCCGCAGTCGCTGATGCTGCGGGAGTCCCTGCAGCGCTGGGTCGGTACGGCGGTCACGGGCGAAGTGACGTTGCGGCTGCGGCGGGGTGAGGACTACTCGATCCTCGACACGACTGGACCGGCGCTGTCGTACCACCCCGACAAGCTGTCGATGGAGCGCATCGAGGACTCCGCCTTCGGCCCGGTCGACCGAATCGGCCAGCTGACGATGCGGAACCTCGACATCGCCGACTCCCGCGCCAAGCTGGAGCAGTACGCCGGCCTCGGCATGTTCGGCGTCGAGAACCCCGCCCTGGCCGCCTCCACCAAGCTCATCGGCGAACTGCCCACCGGCGGCGCCGACGCCATCGCCTCCCGCGGCGAGGCCTCCGAGGAAGACATCCTCCTAGACCGCGCCGCCATGGAAGCCGGCACCGACTGACCCACTCGCCACGAGCCGGTACGACGTTGTGCGCGGCTCAGCCATCTGATCGGTCGGAAGGTAATTGACGGGCGCTCAAGGTGAGCCTTGCCGGGCGACCTTGAGCACGATTCGACCGTTTCGGTGGGGTGTCGATGGTTGGTGGGATGCTCCTATAGCTGTCAAGTGGTGGTTTGTGGTTGGAGTGCTTGGCGGATGTGGGGTAGGAGTTCGCGGGGCGATGTAGCGTTTGAGGCAGCGGATGGTTTGGGTTTTGCTGCGGCCTTTGGTGGTGCTGCGGTGGGCGTAGTCGCGGGTGGTTGGGTGGTGG
>NZ_JBHUQZ010000020.1:0-120516 GCF_042674205.1 Kribbella sp. NPDC056951 | reverse complement strand
AAAAATCAACCGCACCACCTACAAAGCCACCATCACCATCGACATCCTTGACACACCACCCTGACCACTAACTAACCGGCCTTGGGGTGAACCCATCAAATGCATCGAGGTGGGAGACGGCGGCTGTGGTGGTGGACAGTGGTGGCGGCTCGCGGCTCGCGGCTCGCGGTTCGCGGTCGCGGTCGCGGGGGAATCGCGGGGGAGAGGTGAGCGGCGGAGGGGCGAGCGGTGGTCGAGGAGGGGATGAGCGGTGGTCGAGGAGGGGGTGAGCGGTGGCCGAGGGAGGGGTGGGTGGTGGCCGGGGGGAGGATGGGAGGGGAGAGGAGTGTGATGAGGGGGCGGTGTTTGCATGGGGGTACGGCGGTTGGGCGGGTGCTGGTGTTGGGCGAGCCGTTGTCGCTGTGGGGTGGTACTGACGCGGCTACTGGGGTGATTACCGATGAGCGGCATCCGCAGTGTGGGGAGTCGCTCAAGGGGCGGGTTGTGGTGATGCCGGGGAGTCGGGGGTCGTCGTCTAGCGCGAGTGTGTTGGCGGAGCAGTTGCGGTTGGGGGTTGGGCCGGGGGCGCTGGTGTTGTTGCGGGCTGATCCGATTCTGGTGATTGGGGCGTTGGTCGCGGCCGAGTTGTACGAGCGCGGCATCCCGGTCGTGGAACTCTCGTCGGCCGACCTCGCCACGCTGTCCACCTGGTCGCGTGCCAGGATCGCCGCGTCCGGCGAGTACGCCACGCTGACGGAGGAGTTGTGATGGTTAGGCAGTTTTCGGGGGTGGAGGTGTTGGCGGTGCCGGCCGCGGCGGTGGTGGAGGGGATTCGGCGGGTGGCGGTTGATCGGCGGACTTTGGAGCGGAGTGCCGCGAGGTCGGCGTTTGGGGCGCCTGGGGGCGAGTTGTTGTTGATGCCGGCGGCTGATGATCGGCTGACGGGGGTGAAGATCGCGACTGTTGCGCCGGACAATCCGGCTGTTGGGTTGCCGCGGGTGCAGGGGGTGTATGTGTTGTTCGACTCGGCGACGTTGACGCCGGTTGCGGTGATTGATGCGGTTGAGCTGACCGCCGTGCGGACTGCTGGTGTGTCGATGGTTGGTATCGCTGCGCTCGGCGGGGCGACCACAAAAGCAGCCATCGTCGGGACGAGTGTGCAGGCGCGGGCGCATCTGCGGATGCTGGTTGAGCTCGGGTGGTGCGCGGACTTCAGCGTTCACGGGCGTCGTAGTGAGGCTGTCGAGGAGCTCGTCGCCTACGGGCGATCCCTCGGGGTCGAGGCTCATGCCGGTACGACGGATGATCTGACCACCGCCGGTCTCGTCATCTGCTGTACGTCGGCCGCCACGCCGGTCGTGCCCGACACACTCGCCCCGGACGTGATCGCCGTGGCGGTCGGGTCGCACACGCCGACGGCGGCCGAGCTTCCAGCAGGTCTCTTCAAGGATGCGCAGGTTGTCGTCGAGTCGAAGACCGCTGCTACGACAGAGGCCGGTGATGTCATTCAGGCGGTCGCGGCCCGCGCCCTGCCCGCGGACGCGCCCGTCGAACTCGGGGCTGTGTTGCGCGGCGACGTCCAGATCGACCCCACGAAGCGGCGGATTTTCAAGAGTGTCGGGATGGCCTGGCAGGACCTTGCCGTGGCGACGGCTGTTTTTGAGAGTGAGATTTCGGAAAGGGGGCTGGCGAATTAGCTCAGCCCGCGAGAGGGTGTCCGCATGACCGATCTGGAACGTGATGCTGCCGGCGCGTTGATCGTCGGCTTCGCCGGGACCACTGCCCCCGATCACCTGCGCCGCGCCGTCGCCGACGGGCTGGGTGCCGTCATCCTGTTCACCCGGAACGTGACCGGCCCCGAGCAGGTGCTCGCGCTGACCCAGAGCCTGCGCGCCGAGCGCCCGGACGTGATCATCGGGATCGATCACGAGGGTGGCGAGTTCAGTCACCTCGGGCCGGCCAACCCGTTTCCGCTTGCGTCGCCGCGGACGCTCGGTGATCTCGACGACGTCGACCTGACCCGGGCGTCGGCGCGGGATGCGGCCGCGACGCTCGCCTCGCTCGAGATCGACCTGATGCTCGCGCCGTCGATCGACGTGAACAGCAACCCGGCCAATCCGATCATTTCGACGCGCGCGTTCGGTACGACGGCGGAGCTGGTCGCGAGGCACGGTGTCGCGTTCATCGAGGGGGTGCGGGAGGCCGGTGTCACGTCGTGCCTGAAGCACTTCCCGGGGCATGGTGACGTGGCGGTCGACTCGCATCTCGACCTGCCGCGGGTGGACCGGTCGATCGAGGCGGTACACGCGGTCGAGCTGCTGCCGTTCAAGGCGGCGATCGCGGCCGGGGCCGAGGTGATCATGAGCGCGCACATCGTCTTCTCCGCGTACGACGATCAGCCCGCCACCCTGTCGCACCGGATCCTGACCGGGTTGCTGCGCGAGGAGTTGGGGTTCGAGGGCGTGATCACGACGGACGCTCTCGAGATGGGCGCGATCACGAAGAACCAGTCGATCGAGGACGCGACCGTGGCGTCGATCCGGGCCGGTGCCGATCTCGCGATGATCGCGATCGGGGCCGCGGATCCGCAGGGACTGACGAAACACATTGTCGATGCCGTGGGCAACGGTTCGCTGCCGGGTGAGCGTGTTGCCGATGCGGCTCGGCGGGTGCGTGCGCTCGCCGCCTCACTGGGGGAGCGGAAGCGGCAGACCGCGTTCGACGGCGCAGCGGTCCGCGAAGTGGGTGAGCGGGTCGTGGCTGGGCAGACCTTCCCCGCGCTGGGCGCGACGCCGTACGTGATCGATCTGACGCAGGGGCTGCACCCGGCGTGGCACCCGTACTTCAGCGGTCTGCCGGAGATCTTCGCCCGGATCGCGCCGGGGTCTGATGGTGTCGTGCTGCGTGATCAGCACCGGCTGTCGGAGAAGGAAGCCGCGCTGTTCGAGGACCATCAGTCCGAGGATGAGCAGTCGGAGGATGCGCTGGCGCGGGCGGCTGCTGCGGCGAAGGGGCGGCCGCTGGTGATCGCCGTACAGGACGCAGGCCGTACGCCGTGGATTCGGGAGGCGCTGGAGTTCTTGCTGCGGGATCGTCGGGATGACGTGTTCGTTCTGTGCACCGGTATTCCGGAGGATCAGGCGCTGGTTCCGGATGGGGTGCCGTCGGCAACTACTTCCGGGCGGAATGTGATCGTGCTGGAAGCGGTGGTGCGGGCACTTACGCGGGACGCGTGAGCACCAGGTCCAGTGCGTGCTGCTCGACGTAGTTGAGTGCGTGGCGGACGGCGCCGACCGAAACGATCGCGTCGCCGAGTGAAGACACCGCCACGCGCGGCGGCGTACTCGTGTAACCGGACAGCTGCTGCTCGATATCAGGCAGCAGCTGACCCGCCGCCTCAGCTACTGCACCACCCAGCACAACCAACTCCGGGTTGACCAGAATCGCCAACGTGGCAACCACACGAGCCGTCCGCGCCGCCACCGACCGAAGGATGCCCAAGGCAACTGCATCCCCACCAGCAGCCGCCGCAAACACCTGCTCCGCAGTGATGGAGTGGGAGGGGAAAGCGGGGGTGGGGGAATCGGACGCAGAGTCGGTCGGGCCCGCGAGGGCGCGGGCTGAGGTGGGGATCGCGGGGCCTGATCCGCTCCCGCTTGAAGGGCTGGAGCCCGCTGGGCATTCGGCAGCTAGCGCGCGGAGGCTGGTTTCGACTGTGGGGTCGGCGAGGATCGCGGTGGCTTGGTCTCGGGCTATGCGGGCTATGCCGTGGGTGTCGCCTACTCCTTCTACCAGTTTCAGGTAGAGCATTTCGCCGGCGCCGCCGCGGCTGCCGTGGAGGAGGCGGCCGGAGTCCATCAGGCCGGAGCCGAAGCGTTCGCCGGCGAGAAGCACCGCTAGGTCGTCGATGCCTTGGCCTTCGCCGCGCCAGTGTTCGCCCAGTACGGCGAGGTTGGCGTCGTTCTCCAGCAAGACCGGCCAGCCGTGGAGTTCGGTGAGGTGTTTGCCGAGGTCGGTGTCGAAGCGGCGCCAGAACTCGTCGTCGACCAGGATGTTGCCGGCGCGGTCGACCGGGGCGGCGACTCCGACGCCGGCGGCGAGCACCTGCGAGTCGGAAACATCGGCAACCGCCAGCGCCTCGACCACGGCCTCGTGCACGAGCGCCGTACGGTCGGCGGGAGTTTTCACCGCGGACAGCGAGCGGCCCGCCTTGGCCAGGCTGACACCGCGGAGGTCGGCGAGCAGGACCGTCGTACGGCCGGCGCCGATGTCGATGCCGAGCACGTAACCCGCGCGGCTGTTGAACTCGAAGCGCCGCGAAGGACGACCGACCGCGGTGTCGTCGCGGCCGGGGTCGAGCTCGACCACCCAGCCCATGTCGATCAGGTCGTTGCAGACCGCGTGCACGGTGGCGCGGGTGAGGCCGGTGGCCTGGATCAGGCCGGTACCGGTCATCACGCCGGCGGTGGAGAGCACACCCAGTAACTTGCCGGCGTTGACGCGGCGGAGCAGGGCCGGGGTCGCGGCGGCGACCGGAGTGCTCGTCATGGTGACCCCCTCTTGACCTCACTGTAGATCCGCGCGCAGAATACTGCAGAACCTAAATTTAGAGTCTATATTAATCACAAAGTGAGGCACTTGTGACCAGTCCGCAGACGACCGACCCCGACTGGTGGCGGCAGGCTGTCGTCTACCAGATCTACCCGCGCAGCTTCGCCGACGCCGACGGCGACGGGGTGGGTGACCTGCAGGGCATCATCAGCCGCGTTCCGTACCTGATCGACCTGGGCATCGACGCGGTCTGGCTGAGCCCGTTCTACCCGTCCGCGCTGGCCGACGGCGGATACGACGTCGACGACTACCGCGACGTGGATCCGCGACTCGGCACCCTGGACGACTTCGGTCAGCTGGTCGAGGCGCTGCACGCGGCGAACATCAAGCTGATCGTCGACATCGTGCCGAACCACACCTCTGACCGGCACGTCTGGTTCCAGGAGGCACTCGCCGCACAGCCCGGTACGCCGGCCCGCGACCGCTACATCTTCCGCGACGGGGACGGCGACCAGCCGCCCTCGGACTGGGACTCGATCTTCGGCGGCTCCGCCTGGGCGCAGACCCCGGACGGCCAGTGGTACCTGCACCTGTTCGCGGCCGAGCAGCCCGACCTGAACTGGGCGCACCCCGAGGTCCGCGAGGACTTCCTGACCACGCTGCGGTTCTGGTCCGATCGTGGGGTCGACGGCTTCCGCGTCGACGTCGCCCACGCCCTGGTGAAGGACCTGACCGAGCCGTTCAAGTCCAAGACCGAGCTGCCGCGGCAGTCCGAGTCGAACGGCGTCCACCCGCTGTGGGACCGCGACGGCGTGCACGAGATCTACCGCGAGTGGCGCACCGTGCTGAACGAGTACGACCCGCCGCGCTCGGCCGTGGCGGAAGCGTTCGTCCCGGCCGCTCGTCGTGCTCGCTATGCGAGTGCGGACGGTCTCGGGCAGGCGTTCAACTTCGACCTGCTGCAGGCCGACTGGAACTACGACAAGTTCCGTCAGGTCATCGAGGAGAACCTCGCGCTGGCCGGCCAGAACGGTTCGTCGTCGACCTGGGTGTTCTCCAACCACGACGTCGTCCGGCACGCGACGCGGTACGGGTTGCCGAGCGACCCGGCCGGTGGCTGGCAGGACGGCAAGGCGTGGCTGCTGAGCAACGGCACCGAGCCGACAGTCGATGTCGAACTCGGCCTGCGCCGGGCGCGCGCCGCCGTACTGCTGATGCTTGCGCTGCCGGGGTCGGCGTACCTGTACCAAGGTGAGGAGCTTGGCCTGCAAGAGGTCGGCGAATTGCCTGCGGCCAATCTGCAGGACCCGGCGTACTTCCGCTCCAAGGGTGCCGAGAAGGGGCGCGACGGTTGCCGGGTGCCGATCCCGTGGACGGTCGGCGGGCTGTCCTTCGGCTTCGGGACCGGCGGTTCGCACCTGCTGCAGCCCAAGTGGTTCGGTCAGTACTCGGTCGAGGCGCAGGACGGGGTCGCCGAGTCGACCCTCAGCCTCTACCGCAAGGCTCTCGCCGTACGGCGTGGGCTGCAGACCGCGAACGAGTTGGAGTGGAACGACGGCGTCGAGTGGGTGCTGCACTTCACCCGGCCCGGCGGTTGGCAGTCGATCACCAACTTCGGCGACGCCCCGGTCGAGCTCCCGGACGCGGCGGTCGTGCTGTCCAGTGGGCCGCTGGAAGGCGCCAAACTCCCCGGCGACACGACGGCCTGGCTCATCTAGCAGGATGGGCCTCGTGAACCCGAGGCTCGCCGACGTCATCGCCGTACTCGACCGGTTGTACGACCCGTCCTGGGCAGAGTCCTGGGACGCGGTCGGACTGGTCACAGGCGACCCGGATCAGCCGGTACGGCGGATCCTGTTCGCCGTGGACCCGATGCGGGAGGTGGTGGACGAGGCGATCGCAGGTGACTTCGACCTGCTCGTCACCCACCACCCCCTGCTCCTCCGCGGCGTCAACAGCGTCGCCGCAACCACCCCCAAAGGTCGCGTCATCCACGACCTGATCCGCACCACCACCGCCCTGCACGTCTGCCACACCAACGCCGACAACGCCAACCCCGGCGTCAGCGACGCCCTAGCCGCCGCCCTAGGCCTACGCGCAACCCGTCCGCTGAACCCGATGCCGGAAGACCCGCTCGACAAGCTGGTGGTCTTCGTCCCGACCGAGAACGTGGAGCAGGTCCTAGACGCCCTAGCCGCAGCAGGCGCCGGCCAACTCAGCACCCAGCACGCTGTGTCGGCCTCGCATGGTGTTGGCGGGGGACGGGATGGGTCGCCCGCGTCGAGCGGCGGCGCGAGTGCGTCGACCTCGGCTGGTGGCAGCTATGACCGGGCTGCGTTTACCTCGGTTGGCGAGGAGACGTTTCGGCCGCTCGACGGCGCCAGCCCCGTGATCGGTCGCGTCGGTCAGGTATCGCGGGTGGCGGCGACTCGCGTGGAGATGATCCTGCCGCGGCACAAGCGTCGCACCGTCGTCGCCGCTCTCAAGGCGGTGCACCCGTACGAAGAACCGGCGTACGACGTCTACGAGCTGGCCGAGTTGCCGAGTAATCGCGGTGGTGGGCGGGTCGGCGTACTGGCGGAGCCGCTTCCGTTGAAGCAGTTCGCGCAGGTTGTGGCGGATAGCCTGCCGCGGACGCAGCACGGCGTACGGGTGGCGGGTGACCTCGAACGAATGATCAGCACCGTCGCGGTGGTTGGAGGAGCGGGGGACTCGGAGTTTGGGAAGGTGCGTTCGGCGGGGGTTGATGCGTATGTGACCGCCGACCTGCGGCACCACCCGGCGACTGAGGCGCAGGCGTACGGCGATCCGGCGCTCGTGGACGTCGCGCACTGGGCCAGTGAGTGGCCGTGGTTGCGGGATGCTGATCGGCTCCTGCGCGAAGGGTTGGCAGCGCGAGGCAGTACGGTAGAAACTCACATCTCGACGCTCTGCACCGACGCCTGGACTCTGCGGCTCTGAGCGCTAACTGAACGATCTAAGGAGCCGACTCTGAACGCCGAGCCCGCCGTCCAACGCCGTCTGCTGGACCTGCAGGATCTCGACCTGCAGCTGGATCAGGTCGCGCACAAGCGCAAATCGCTGCCGGAGCACCAGGCTCTGACCGAGCTCATCGCGGAGAAGTCGGTGGTGGACCGGGAGCTGGTCACCGCGGACACCACGGTTGGGGACCTGCAGCGTGAGCAGAAGAAGGCTGATAGTGATGTCGACCAGGTCCGCCAGCGCAAGGCGCGGAACGAGCAGCGGATCCAGTCCGGCCAGATCACCTCGCCGAAGGATCTCGACAACCTGCAGCACGAGATCGGTTCGCTGGAGCGGCGGATCTCGGACCTCGAGGATGCCGAGCTCGAGGTGATGGAGAAGCTGGAGGCGGCCGAGGTAGTGCAGACCGACCTGCGGTCGCGCGCCGAGGCGTTCGCCGGGCGGCAGACCGAGCTGGAGAGCACTCGCGACGGCTCGCTCAAGGAGCTTGACGAGCAGCGCGCCGGGATCAACGAGAAGCGCACTGCCGTGCTGGCCGAGCTGCCTGAGCCGCTGGTGAAGCAGTACCAGCGACTGCGTGAGCACAACGGTGGCATCGGCGCCGCGCCGCTCGTCGGCAAGCGCTGCATGGGTTGCCGGATGGAGCTCGCCCCGTCGGACCTGAACGCGATCAAGGCGGCCGCCCCCGACGCCGTACTGCGTTGTGAAGAATGCGGCCGGATCCTCGTCCGCACGTCGGAGAGCGCGGTATGAGCGAGCGCAGCGAGCTCATCATCAAGTACAGCCCGATTTGCGCCTCGTTCGCGCCCGGAGCGAAGCGAGGACGTGAATGAGCTACACGCATGTGATCGTCGAGGCCGACGGGGGATCCCGGGGCAACCCCGGACCAGCGGCGTACGGCGCTCTCGTGCGCGACCCGGCAACGGGTGAGGTGATCGCGCAGGACGGCAAGACGCTCGGCGTCGCGACCAACAACGTCGCCGAGTACTCCGGTCTGATCGCCGGCCTGGAGCTGGCCAGGGAGTACGCGCCGGATGCCTCGATCGAGGTGCGGATGGACTCCAAGCTGGTCATCGAGCAGATGGCCGGCCGCTGGAAGATCAAGCACCCGGACATGAAGCCGCTGGCGATCAAGGCGCAGGGCCTCGCGCCGTTCGGCACCGAGTGGACCTGGGTGCCGCGCGCGCAGAACTCGGCCGCCGACGCCCTCGCGAACAACGCCCTCGACGGCGTCCCGATCCCGCTCAAGCCGGAGCCGGCCGCGGCCAAGCCGGTCGTGGTCAAGGAGCCGTCCGACCAGGCGAAGGCGATGCGGGGCTGGGGTGCGGAGGTCGAGCCGCCGACCCAGCTGATCTTCCTCCGCCACGGCGAAACGCCGCACACTGCCGAGAAGCGGTTCTCCGGTTTGGGCGGCGACAACCCGAGCCTCAGCGAGACCGGTCGTGCACAGGCCGCCGCAGCAGCGGAGTTCCTGGCCCGGCGGGGCGGGATCGACGCGATCGTCTCGTCGCCGATGCGGCGGACGCAAGAGACCGCCGCCGTCGTCGGGCAGAAGCTCGGCGTGGAGGTCGTGGTCGACGACTCCTGGGTCGAGTGCTCCTTCGGTGACTGGGACGGCCACACCTTCGCAGAGGTCCAGGAGAAGTGGCCGGACGCCTTGGGCGCCTGGATGGAGTCGACCACGGTCGCACCGCCCGGTGGCGAGTCGTTCGACACCTGTGCCCGCCGGGCCCGCTCGGCGCGCGACGGTCTGCTCACCCGGTACCCGGGCAAGACGGTTCTCGTAGTCACGCACGTGACGCCGATCAAGCTGATGGTCCGTTCGGTCCTGCAGGCTCCGATGGCGTCGATCTTCCGGATGGAAATGCGCCCGGCCACCCTGACCGAGATCCACTGGTACGCCGACGGCCTCGCGTCGCTGAAGTCCTACAACGTGGTCCCCTAGTTAGTCTGACCCCATGCCATTGCAGAAGGTCAGGTTCGTTGACGATGTGCCGGAGGTGTTCCGGTCGTCGCTGCAGGACATCCGCCGGGAGCTCGACGTACCGGCGGAGTTCCCGCCCGACGTCGTCGCCGCGGCGCTCAAGGCCGGTACGGCGCCGCAGTCGCCGGCGCTGGATCGGACCGATCTGGAGTTCGTGACGATCGATCCGCCGGACTCGATGGACCTTGATCAGGCATTGCACATCGAGCGTGCGGGCGACGGCTATGTCGTGCACTACGCGATCGCCGATGTCGCCGCGTTCGTCCAGTACGGCGATCCGATCGATGGCGAGACGCGTCGCCGGGGCGTCACGCTGTACGCGCCGGACAAGCGGACGCCGTTGCACCCGCCGGAGCTGTCCGAGGGCGCGGCGTCGCTACTGCCCGACCAGGTGCGGCCCGCGCTGCTGTGGACCGTCCCGCTCAACGCGCGCGGCGAGAGCACCGGCGTGACGTGCGAGCGGGCCCTGGTGAAGTCGCGCACCAAGCTCAACTACGCCGGTGTCCAGAAGGACCTCGATGCCGGTACGGCGTCCGAGTCGCTCCAACTCCTTCGTGAGGTCGGCAAGCTCCGCGAGCAGCTCGAGCTCGAACGTGGTGGCGTCAACCTGCCGATCCCCGACCAGGAGGTCGTCACCTCGGACGACGGGTGGAGCCTGGAGTTCCGCGCACCGCTTCCGGTCGAGGGCTGGAACGCGCAGATCTCGCTGCTCACCGGGATGGCCGCGGCCGACCTGATGGTCAAAGGCAAGATCGGCATCCTCCGGACCCTGCCGGAGGCCCGCAACGACTTGCGGAACAAGCTCGGCCACACCGCGAAGGCACTCGGCATCGACTGGCCGCACGAGACGACGTACGCCGAGTTCATCCACGGACTAGACCCGACTGTGCCGGCGCATGCGGCGATGCTCGCGGCGTGCACGGTGCTGTTCCGCGGCGCCGGCTACGTGACGTTCGCGGGGAGTGTGCCGGAGCATCCGCAGCATGCCGCGATGAAGGCCGAGTACGCCCATGTCACCGCGCCGCTGCGCCGCTTGATCGACCGCTGGGCCGGCGAGATCTGTCTCGCACTGTCAGCCGGGACCGAGGTCCCCGCGTGGGTGCGCGAGTCGATGGACGAGTTGCCGAAGATCATGGAGGAGGCGGACCGCCGCGCCAACGCCTACGAGCGCGCGATCGTCGGCATGGTCGAGGCCGGTCTGCTGCACGACCAGCTCGGCGCCGAGTTCGACGGCGTCATCACCGACGTCGACAACCGCGAACCGAACCGCGGCATCGTCGTCCTCTCCGCCCACGCGGTCGAAGGCCGAGTCAGCGGTACGGCGAACCTTCCGCTAGGCAAGGCGGTCCGCGTCAAGCTCGTCGAGGCCGACATCGTCAAGCGCAGTGTCACCTTCGAACTAATCTCGTAAGTAGTCCTCCACTGCGGCGGTCGTGCGATCGAGATCGCCGGTCGCCAGCAGGTCGATCAGCGCACCCCGCAACATCGCCAGTACGCCGGTACGTCGTGCCTCCGCAGCATCCGGCTCACTGGCCTTGAGCAGCTCAAGCCAATCCTCGACCGTCGACCGGCCATAGTCGGCCCACGGCCCGTCCGGCACGACCAGCGAGCGCCCGTACGCCTCCACCCAGAACGCCATCAGCGGCCGGCGTTCCGGGGCGGCCAACCACGTCCACAGTTCCCGCGCGACCACGGTCAGGCCGGGCGGTTCGTCGTACTGGCTCTCGATCTGTTGGAGCAGGTCGAGTTCGTCGGTGCGGGCGCGGGCGAGCAATGCCCGGATCAGACCGTCCTTGCTGCCGAACAGGAACAGCAGCACTCGCGGGCTCGAACCGATCGCGGTGGCGAGCGGACGCAGCGAGAGGTCGGCCAGCCCGTGGCCGAGCGAGTACTCGTAGGCGCGCTCGAGCAGTTCCTGCTGTCGCGCGGAGGGGGTTTCCTTCAAGGTCGGCACGTGCTTAGTATGGACTACTGAAACAGTCGTGTCAGTAGATAGGACGGGCTTGATGATCAGGAAGCTGGGTGTTCCGGGCGATCTGGGCTGGGTGGTGCAGTCGCATGCCGAGACCTATGCGGCCGAGTACGGCTGGGGGTTCGCCTACGAGACGCTGATCGCGCAGATCGTCGCGGCGTACGCGACCGACCACGACGACAGCCGCGAGGCCGCGTGGATCGCCGAGGTCGACGGCGAACGCGTCGGCAGCATCTTCTGCGTCCGCGGTCCCGACGAGACGACCGCCAAACTGCGACTCCTGCTACTGACCCCCGGCGCACGCGGCCGCGGTCTAGGCGCCGAACTCGTCGACACCTGCCTGGCCTTCGCCCGCGCGGCCGGTTACAAACGCATGGTCCTCTGGACGAACGACCCATTGGTTGCCGCTCGCCACATCTACCTGGCCCGCGGATTCCGCCTCACCGACTCCGAACCCCACAACGACTGGGGAGACGAACTCATCGGCCAGAACTACGAGCTGGACCTCTAGGACGCGCAGGCGGGGGCGCCCGGGGCGGGGGTGTTGCGGAGGGCGTGCGAGAGGAAGGTGGTGAGGTAGCCGTTCTGGACGGTGAGGGCGTGGCGGGGATCGACAGTGCCTAGTGCGAGGCGTTTTCGGAGGGGTAACGCCAGGTAGTAGGTGCCGTAGTCGGTGAAGTTGAGGTGCCGGGTGCCGGGGACGGTCGCGCACCACGAGGTGTTGGTGCTTGCCTTGAGCAACGATAGGGCTCGGGCCCGATCGGTGTCGGACTTGGCGTCCGGACCGCAGATGCTGGTCATGCACGAGTCGTCGGCACCGAGCAGCATGATCGGTGCCTGGACGCCCTTCTTCAGCACCTCACCGAACTGCCGGCCGTCCACGTCGACCGCGGCCGCGCAGCGCGCATCGGTCCGGCAGGCTTCCAACGCAGCCGCGCCGCCGAACGAATGTCCGACGTACGACGGGCCGAAGTCCGGGTCCACGCTGTCCGGGAACTCCTTCGCCACCTCCGCCGCCGCGAACCGCGCGTCGGCTGCCCAGGTGCCGACGAGATGATCGCCGGTCTGCAATCCACCCGGTGAGTTGTCCTCGGGCTTCGGCGGTACGGCGGCCGGCATGCTCTCGATCGTCTGCCCGCCGAGGACAGTGAGCTTCGCACTGTACGTCGGTGTGACGCCCGCGACGACATATCCGTGGCTCGCGAGGTTCTCGGCGAGTGTCGCGTACATCGGCGCGGACAGTCCCTCGCCGGGCAGCAGCACCACGACCGGGAACCGGCCCGGCGCGACCTCGGCATGATCGAGCGCAGGATCCCGCACGCTGTCGAATGGGCTTTGCAGGATCGAGAACGGCGCTTTCTCCCGCAGGCCGCTCCATTGCCCGGGCGCGTACGCCGCCTTGCGTCCGCTCACGCCCTTCGCCACCGGGTACCAGACCCAAACGGCCAGCCGCCGCGGCCCTGCGACGTACGGGTCCTTGCGGGCCTTGTCGGTCCACTCGAAGGTCTGCCGGCCCACCTGTAGCTTGCCGGTGGGTGTGGGCAGCGACACCGCTTCGGATCGCTGGACGAGCACCCAACCGATGTACCCACCGCCGCCGACCACGACTAGCAGCACCAGGATCACGAGCCCGGTGCGCATCTTCCGCAACCCCCTGCGCGCCATGGCTAGATCCAGGGGAGTGCTGAACGCTCGGTCCAGTACTCGTCGGGTTGCTGGACAAACTCGGTCAGCGGCCCGTCGAGACGGAATGTCAGATTGCTCTCGAGTTGTTCGGCGGTCGTTGCGCCACTGAGCACGACGTCGGCCCAGGGCTGCGCGGCCGCCGCACCGATCGCGAGCGAGTCCGGGGCGATGCCGTGCTTGCGAGCGAACACATTGAACGGCGTCTCGCCCGCCTTCGCGGTCAGTCGCCCGTTGGCGACCGCCTCCTTCACCACCACGAACCAGCCGGCGTCATGCGCTTCCGCCAGCGCGCCGCCGACCGAGGTCTCCAGCACGTTCCAGGTGGACTGGACCGCCGTGAACGGCCCGTCGAGCTCAAGTGCCTTCCGCAACGCGGCAGCCTGATGCGGTCCGCTCGTCGACAAACCGATCCGTACGCCGGTGTCCGCAAGCTCGCGTAACCGGTTCAGCAACTTCTCGTCGCCGAGCGCCGGGCTGTCCGTCGTCAGGCTGTGCACGAGATAGAAATCCGGTGCGCCACCCAATGCCTGCAGGGTCTCCGGCCATTGCCGCTCGAACGTCGCGAGCGCGTGATCCTTCACCTCGTGCGTCTCGGCGTCGTGCTGCCAGCCCGCGACGTACGTGTAGCCCCACTTCGAACCCACGGTCAGCTGGGAACGACGTTCCGGAGTCAGCCACTCACCGAGGAACTCTTCGGCAAGCCCGTACGAACGCGCGGCATCGAAGTAGCGAACACCCGATCGCCAGGCCAGTTCGAGCAGTTCGTGCGTGCGCTGCCGAAGATCCTCGACCGCCCTTCCGGCGGGCAGATCCTCGTCGTGACCGAGGTTGATGTACCCCGGCCGACCGAGCGCTGCGAGGCCTAGACCGATACGTGCTCCCATAGGTTCGATCGTAGATGTCAGCGGCAACAACTCGTGAGACTCGCCGCATTGCGCGGCACGAGGTGCCGGAAGTCGTCTAGCGTTTTGTGGTGTGAGTGAATCTCGGTTGCCACCTCCAGGTACCGTCGTCCGCCGGACGACGGCTCGTGTGCTGCCGGTGCGTCCGGACGGCAAAGTCCTGTTGCTGCACGGCTGGGATCCGCTGAAACCCCACGTTCCCTACTGGTTCACGATCGGCGGCGGCGTCGAGGCCGGCGAGTCGATCGCGGACGCCGCCTGCCGCGAGTTGCGCGAGGAGGTCGGCATCGTGCTGCCCGCCGACGCACTCGGTACGCCGGTCGCGTCGAACACGATCGAGTTCGAGTGGGGCGGTGCCCGGATGATTCAGCAGCAGACGTTCTTCGCGGTCGCCGTCGACACCGTCGACGTCACGTTCGCGAACCAGGAGGAGCTGGAACTGCAGACGATCAGCGCGCACGGCTGGTGGTGGGGTGACGACCTCGAGGCGACCGGCCAGGCCGCCCACGTCACGATCCCCGGACTACTCCGGCAGGCGGCCGACGCGATCACCCTGCGGCGCGCCTCGTAAACCGACCGTCAGCGCGAGCGCGCTTCCTTCAGGACCTTCTTCGGAACCTTCTTGTCGACCTTGTAGTGCACCCGGTCGAGCCGCTCCGCGCAGCCGGCATCAGCCAGCCGCTTCAGGACCACCGGGCACTTCTTACACCTCGGCTTGTCCTTGCAGCATTTTTTCTTCGCGGTCATCTCCGGCACGGGCCGAGCGTAGGTGAGGCAAACCTAACTGTCTAGTTGAGACGGCAGGGATCGTGTCGCATGTCACTCCAGCTGTCCGCTGAGTACTGAACGCGCCTCGACGAGTGACGGTCCGTACCAGGTCAGGTGCCGGCCCGAGACGCACTTCGCGGGCTGCTGAAATGCCTCCGGCCCGTCATCGGGTGCAAACGCATAAGGCTCGTCCGGTAACACCGCGACGTCGTACGGCGGCAATGTTTCGGGGTCGAACCGCGGATAGCGTTCGCCCGATTCCGCGAACACGTTGTCGACGCCGATGCGACTGAGCACATCACCGGCGAACGTGTCCCGTCCCAATGCCATCCACGGTCGCCGCCAGATCGGTACGACGGCGCGACGACGCGGACCGGAGTACGGCGTACTCCACACTGCTCGCGCATCGCGCAACCACTGCGGTACGTCGGCGGTGATCGCGACGAGTAGTTCGTCGAGTTGATCGAGTGCTTCGTCGACTGTCGTCGGTGATGTCATCCACACGTCGATGCCGAGTGCGCGCAACGCGTCGACATCGACCGCGCGATTCTCTTCGGCGTTCGCGATCACGAGGTCCGGTGCGAGCTCTTGGATCCGTTCGAGGTCAGGATTTTTGGTGCCGCGAACACGTGTCACGTCGAGCTCTGCAGGGTGTGTGCACCAGTCCGTTGCACCGACGAGAAGGTGTGCGTGCGTGACCGCGATCGACTCCGTCAACGACGGCACGAGACTCACTACACGCATCGCTTCGACACTCCCTCTCAACTCCGTTGCCAACGACAACACTGCGCCAAACGGCCGTTCGACACGACTTTTGCGCGCGTGTCGTGAAGAAATTCTGGAAGCCCTTCGGCGTACAGCAGGTGTCGCAGAAACCCTTCTGCACAACGCTTTTCGGAAATTCTTCGCAGTCGCGGCCGTGCGTCGCCTTGACCCGAAGGTGTTTCGGGTGCTTTACGAAGCCACCAAGTGTTGTCATCATCGTTGACGACGAGGAATCCACCGTGGTTTTCCTCAGCCGCACAAGGAGGCAGAAGTGCCAGCCAAGAAGGCAGCCGCAGGGAAGGCGACAGCCAAAAAGGCTTCTCCCGCCAAGAAGACTGTCGCGAAGAAGACCACCGCCGCGAAGACGACGACCGCGCGGAAGGTTGCAGCGAAGAAGACAGTCGCCAAGAAGGTGAGTGCGGCAAAGAAGACCGCCGCCAAGAAGACGGTGGCGAAGAAGGCCCCGGCGAAGAAGGCCACCGCCAAGAAGACTGTCGCGAAGAAGGCTCCGGCCAAGAAGGTCGCCGCGAAGAAGACGGTGGCGAAGAAGGCCGCCGCCAAGAAGACCGTGGCGAAGAAGGCTCCGGCCAAGAAGGTCGCCGCGAAGAAGACGGTGGCCAAGAAGGCTCCGGCCAAGAAGGTCGCCGCCAAGAAGACCGTCGCCAAGAAGGTGGCGAAGAAGGCCCCGGCCAAGAAGGTCGCCGCCAAGAAGGCCCCCGCGAAGAAGGCCGTTGCCAAGAAGGCTCCGGCGCGGAAGGTCGCGGCGAAGAAGGCTCCGGCCAAGAAGACGGTCGCCAAGAAGGCCCCGGCCCGCAAGGCCCCGGCCCGTAAGGCACCCGCACGGAAGGCACCGGCCCGGAAGGCCACTGCCCGCTGATTCCGTACCCGAAAACCCGAAGGGCACCGCCGTCACGGCGGTGCCCTTCGGTGTGTTCACGCACCTGGATTCAGTCGTCTTCCCAGTCCTTGTTCTGCTTCTCCCAGGCTTCGTTGCGTTCCTGGGCAATTTCCAGCGCCCGGGCCGCTTCTTCCGGTGAACTGTAGGGACCGAGCCGGTCGCCGGACTTGGCGCCCTGGTACGGCTCGACCTGGCCGGTCTTGGTGTTGTAGTACCACTCGTTCTCGTGATCGTCGCTCTTCGGCATGACCACCTCCCGGGAGTCTTGGCGTTACTCACTAAGATGTTCCCACCATGTCGATCCTCACTCCCGGCACCATCTCGCCGCGCCGCGAAGTTCCTGCCGCCATTCCGCGCCCCGAATACGTCGACAAGCCGGCACCGACGCCGTACGAGGGTTCGTACGTGACCGCGCCGGAGCTGGTGGACAAGATGCGCGTCGCGAGCAAACTCGCCGCGCAGGCGCTGCAGGCGGTCGGTGCGGCCGCGAAGCCGGGTGTGACAACCGACGAGCTCGATGCGGTCGGCCACGACTATTTGGTTGAGCGCGGCGCTTATCCGTCGACCTTGGGTTACCGCGGTTATCCGAAGTCGTTGTGCACCTCGGTCAACGAGGTGATCTGCCACGGCATCCCGGACGACCGCCCGCTCGAGGACGGCGACATCCTGAACGTCGACATCACCGCGTTCCTCGACGGCGTGCACGGTGACACCAACGCGACGTTCTTGGTCGGTGAGGTCGACGAGGAGAATCGTCTGCTGGTCGAGCGCACGCACGAAGCGCTGATGCGCGGGATCAAGGCGGTCAAGCCCGGCCGCCAGGTGAGCATCATCGGCCGCGTGATCGAGTCCTACGCAAAACGCTTCGGGTACGGCGTGGTCCGCGACTTCACCGGTCACGGCATCGCGACGTCGTTCCACTCCGGCCTGATCATCCCGCACTACGACGACGAGCGTTTCGACGACGTCATCGAGCCCGGGATGACGTTCACCATCGAGCCGATGCTGACGCTCGGGACGTACGACTACGACCTGTGGGACGACGGCTGGACCGCCACCACCAAGGACAAGTCCCGCACCGCGCAGTTCGAGCACACGCTGGTCGTCACCGACACCGGTGCCGAGATCCTCACCCTGCCGTGAACATCCAGCAGTACCAGCGCACGCATCTCGACGGCATCGTCGCGTTGTGCGAAGCCGAGGGCTGGCCGAGTTTCGGCGCCGACCTCGACCGTGCGCACGCGACGCTCACCGCGCCGGGCGTGACGAGTGTGGTCGCGCTGGACGGTGAGCTGCTGATCGGTTTCGCGTATCTGCTCAGCGACGGGCACATCGCGTCGTACCTGTCGATGATGGCGACCCACGTGAACTACCGCCGCAAGGGTGTTGGTCGTGCGCTGATCGACTACGCGCACCCGCTCACCGGTGCGCAGCGTATCGACCTGGTGACGGACACGGCCGAGGACTTCTACGCGTCGTACGAGCACCACCGCACGTTCTCGGGCTTTCGCATCTACCCGTAGAAGAACCCCTCGGCTGTCACACTGCGCTGATGAGCGAGGGTGGGGAACAGGCGAGCGCGCTGACCGTTTCGCGCGTGCTGCGCGGGTTGTTCGACTTCAACACGATGTACGAGGGCGAAGGCAAGCGGTGGTGGGCGTGGTGGATCGCCCGCATCGCGTTGTTCGGCATCGGCAGGTTCGTCGGGGGCATGTTCTGGGAACTCACCACCGGCGAACCTGCCGACCAACGCTCGTTCTTGGAGCAGATCCTCACCAACGCCTACATCTGGGCCACGCTGCTGACCAGCGGGGTCCTCGCACTCGTCAGCGGTTCGAAGAACCGTCGATAAAGGCCGCTAGGTCGGCGGATTGCTGGATGCGGGACTCGTCGTGGACGTACATCATGTGGCCGGCCGGGTAGTACTTGACCTCGATGTTGTCGATGAGCTCGCGGGGGATCTTCAGTCGCGCGAGGGTGTGTTCGGTCGCGAAGTACGGCGTGGCGCCGTCGTAGTGGCCGGAGGCGACGTGGACCTTGAGGTGCGGGTTCGTGCGGAGCGCCTCGGCGAGTTTGTCGGCGACGGTGATCTGCTGGCCTTCGAACTCCTTGTAGGACCAGTTCTTCGCGGCTTCCCAGCTGAGCGTCTCGTACGGCAGGTCGTTCTCGTAGCCGAGCTCTGAGCGCACGTAGTGGTTCAGTGCGGCCGAGTACGGACCGATGATCGCGGCGAACGACGGGTCGTTCGGGGTCGCGTCGATGGCGTAGTCGACCTCCCATCCGGTGAACCGGCCGTCCAACCGACCGACCGTACGGCGTTGGGATCGCAGCAGCTCGGTGTAGAAGCGCTGGTGCTCGATCCGCAGATCGACGCGGTCGATGTAGTCCTCGCTCAACCCGGTCAGCGCGGCCAGCCGGGTCACCACCTCGGCGCGGTAGTCGTCCGGGATGCGGTTGCCCTGGGCAAGCGCATTCGGGTAGCGCCCGGCCGCGAACCGCTCGGCGTCGGCGAGAACCTCCTCGAGCGTCCGGTCCGGGATCAGCCCGTGATAGTGCGCAATGGCGGCGTACGTCGGGAGGAACAGTGTGTACGGCAGGTCGTTGCCGGGGGAGAAGTCGAGAGTGCCGAACTCCAGCACCGACGAGATCAGCATCACGCCGTTCAGGTACATCCCGTAGCGCGTCTGCAGGTGCGCGGACAGCCCGGCCGCGCGCGTTGTGCCGTACGACTCACCGGCGAGGAACTTCGGCGAGATCCACCGCCCGTTCCGCGAGGTCCACAGCCGGATCACCTCGCCCACGGACTCCAGGTCGCGCGTGAAGCCGTGGTACTCGCCCGGCTTCTCACCCTCGACCGCCCGCGAGAACCCGGTCGACACCGGGTCGATGAAGACCAGGTCGCTGTGCAGCAGCAGGCTTTCATCGTTGTCCACCAGCTCGTACGGCGGCGCTGCCACCGCACCGGCGTCACCGGAGACGACGCGGCGCGGTCCCAGCAGCCCGAGGTGCAGCCAGATGCTCGACGAACCGGGACCGCCGTTGAACGCGAACGTCACCGGCCGATCGGCCGCCTCGGCGTCATCCAGCGTGTACGCGGTGAGGAACACCTCCGCCTTCGGCTTGTACCCCTCGGACTTGCCGTCGGTGAGCACCTCCTCCCGCAGCACGATCCGCCCGGTGGTCGCGGTGTACTTCAGCTCACGCCCGCCGATGGTCAGCGTGTGCTTCGTCGCCACCAGATCGTCCACCGGCGGCGCCGGCTTCTTCTCCTCGGTCGCAGGCTTGTCGGTGCTGTCGGCGGTCGTCTGCTCATCGGCCATGCCGAGCACCCTAAACAATGTCCGAAGGATCGGAGACCACGCCCTCCGATCCTTCGGACGTTAGCGGCTAACTGAGCGTGAAGGTGTCGATGTCGAAGAGGGCGCCGGATCCGCCGGTGAAGGTGAGGAAGAGGGGGCCGGTGCCGGGGGTGAGGGTGGTTGAGATGGTTTGGAAGTTCTCCCAGCCGCCGGTGACCGGTACGGCGACCGTGCCGAGTACCGGGCCGGTTGCTGAGCCGGAGCGGATGCGGATCGTGCCACCGGCACCACCCGAGGAGATTCGGGCGCTGAAGCTGGTCTTGCCGGCGGTGTTCACCTGGGAGTACCCGGCCCAGTCGCCGTTGTCGATGTAGCCGAGCGTCCGGCCGCCACTGGCGCCGTTGTGCGCGGCCACCTGCACGCCTGACTGCGACGTGAACGCCTCACCCTCGATAGGGATGACTGGCGGCGTCGACGTGGCACCAGCGGCGTACTGGATGCCGCCCAGCAGGTGCTGACGGAACGCGGGCTCGGAGTACGACGCGATCGTGTGCCCGAAGCCGGTGTAGAACGAGCGGCCGGAGCCTTGGGCGTGGTACCAGGCGATCGGGTGATCACCCATGTTCCCACCGGTGTAGGTCGATTCGTCGAGGTTGATCAGCACCTTCACGTTCGGCCGCGGGTTGGTGCGGTAGTTGTACAGCTCGTCGGTGCGCACCCACGTCGCACCGAGATGGGCTGTCGACTGATGCGTGCGGTCCTCGACGCGTGCGGTCACCTGCTGGATCGCGGGGTGACTGTGGAACCACGCCCCGCACAGTTGCCCGTAGTACGGCCAGTCGTACTCCGTGTCCGCGGCAGCGTGCACGCCGACGTACCCGCCACCGCCGTTGATATACGACTCGAAGGCCGCCTGCTGCGTGGCGTTCAGAACATCCCCGGTCGTGCTCAGGAACACCACCGCCTTGTACGCCGCCAGCGACGCCGCGGTGAACACATTGCTGTCCTCGCTCGCAGTCACGGTGAACCCGTTCGCCGCACCCAGATCGCGGATCGCCTGGATGCCGGCCGGGATCGAGTCGTGCCGGAAACCGGCCGTCTTACTGAACACCAGCACCTGGTACGGCGCCGCGAACGCGGGAAGGTTGTTGGCGCCGGCAACGAGCAGTCCACCGGCGATCAATGCGGTACGACGTGTGAAAGTAGTCATGGCAGGCCCCTCAGGGAGTCACGGTGAAGGTGTCGACGTCGTACAGATTTCCGGCGCCGCCGACGAAGGACAGGAACAACGGACCACTCGCTGACGCGTTCAAGGTGGTCGAGACGGTCTGGAAGTTCTCCCAGCCGCCAGTGACCGGTACGGCGACCGATCCGAGCAACGTGCCCGTCGCGGAACCGGCGCGGATCTGCAGCGTGCCGCCGACCCCGCCCGACGAGATTCGTGCAGTGAAGCCGCGCATCCCGGCCGTGCTCACTCCGGAGTACCCGGCCCAGTCGCCGTTCTCGATGAAGCCGACTGTCGCGCCGCCACTGGCGCTGGCATGTGAGGCGATCTGGACACCGGACTGCGACGTGAACGCCTCGCCCTCGGTCGTGGTCCCGCCCGAGCTGGACGTGTTGAGCGTGAAGGCATCGACGTCGTAGAGGCTGCCTTGACCGGTGACGCCCTTGAAGACCAGGAACAACGTGGTCGTCCCGGCCGGCCTGTTACTCAGGTTGGCGTTGATCGTGGTGAACGTGTCCCAGCTGCCGGTGTTCGGCACGGTCGCCGTACCGAGCAGCGTTCCGGTCGCCGAGCCGGCGCGGACCTCGAGCGTGCCACCAGGACCGGCCGAAGAGACACGTGCGGTGAACGACGAGGCATTGCCAACCGCGTACGGCGTGTAGGAGATCCAGTCGCCGTTGTCGATGAACCCGGCCGTCTTTCCGCCTTCGGCTGCCCCGTGATCGGCCAGCTGGATTCCGGACTGGGCGGAGAAGTGCTCGCCCTGGCGATGCCGCGGCTGCAGCTTGTGCTTGTCGACCGTGGTCAGTCCGCCATTGTCCGTGTACGACGCGGTGAAGACGCCGTACACGTTGGCCGCCGGATCGTGCTCACCATCCACCGGTACGGCGATGGATCCGCTGCAACCGGTCTTCGACGTGATCTCGTGTTCGTGGGCGTCGTGGCCGAGCCAGTAGGTCACCTTTACTCGGGAGCAGTCGATCGTGCCGTCCTCCGGATCTGTGACCGTCGCCTGGAACGGAACCGTGTCGCCGAACGAGAACAGTTGCCCGTCGATTGGTGTTTGAAGCGTGACGGTCGGGGCGGTGTTGCCGACGCTGATCTGGACGTTCGCCGAGCCGGTCAGCCCGGTTGGGTCGGTCACGGTCAGAGTCGCGGTGAAGTTGCCGGCCGTGTTGTAGGTGTACGACGGGTTCGCCTGCGTGGAGGCGCCTCCGTCTCCGAACGTCCAGCGGTAGGTCAACGCGCCACCCTCCGGGTCCGAACTGCCCGCTGAGGAGAAGGCCACCGTGAGCGGACGCCCGCCGGAGGTCGGCGTGCCGGCGGCTTTGGCGATCGGGTTGCGGTTCTGGGCGCCGATGTATTCGATCCGCCACAGTGCTTGGTTGTTCGAGCCGGTGCCGTAGTCGAGGACGTAGAGCGCGCCGTCCGGTCCGAAGGCCATGTCCATCACCTGGGTGCCGTTCCACGGGAACGCGCCGATGTCGCCGACGCCACCGCTGCCGGTGACCTCGATCGCCTTGATCCACTGGCGACCGAGTTCACCGGCGAAATAGCGGCCGTTGAGTGAGGCCGGGAACTTCACCGGCGAGTTGAGGTTGGCGTCGTACCGATAGACGGGGCCGCCCATCGGTGACTCCGAACCGCCGTTGCCGAACTCGGGCGGCGTACCGGCATCACCGGCGTACCTGATCCAGGCCGGCTGAGCCGGCGGCAAGGTGGTCCGGCCGGTGTTGCGGAAGGAGTTGTTGGTGGCTCCGCCCGCGCAGTTGTACTTCGCTCCGGACGGGCCGCTGGGGAACTGGTAGTCGTTGTAGGTCTCGGTGGTGGTGTTCGTGCCGGTGCAGTAGGGCCAGCCGTAGTTGCCCGGCGCGGTGATCCGGTCGAACTCGACCTGGCCGTTGGGACCGCGGTTCGGGTTCGTGACACCGGCGTCCGGGCCGTAGTCGCCCAGGTAGACGATGCCGGTCGCCTTGTCGACACTCATACGGAACGGGTTCCGGAAGCCCATCGCATAGATCTCCGGCTTGGTCTGCGCGGTCCCCGGCGCGAACAGGTTGCCGGACGGGATCGTGTAGGTCCCGTCGGGCTGTGGCTTGATCCGGAGCACCTTGCCGCGCAGGTCGTTGGTGTTGCCCGAGGTGCGTTGCGCGTCGAACTGTGGGTTGCGGTTCGTGCGCTCGTCGATCGGCGTGTAGCTGTCGGACTGGAACGGATTGCTGTCGTCACCGGTCGTCAGGTAAAGGTTGCCTGCAGCATCGAAGTCGAGATCGCCGCCGACGTGGCAGCATTGACCGCGATCATTCGGTACCCGCAGGACGATCTTCTCACTGGCCAGGTCGAGGGTGTTGTTCGCGGCGAGCGTGAAGCGTGACAGGTGCAGCTCGCCCTTCCAGGCGTCCCAGGTGGCTTGTGTGCCCTCGGTTGGTGCGTCGCCGTCGGGTGTGCTCAGTCGTGGTGAGAAGTACAAGTAGACATAGCGATTGGTCGCGAAGTTCGGATCGACCGCGACGCCCTGCAGTCCTTCTTCGTCGTGGGTGTAGACGCTGAGCTTGCCGGCCAGGCTCGTCGTACCGTTCACGTCGGTGATCCGGACCGAGCCGTCGCGGGCGGTGTGGATGACCGAGCGGTTGGGCAGCACGGCGAGCGACATCGCCTCGCCGAGTTCGTTGCCGCCACTGGCGAGCGAGATCTGCTGGTAGTCGCCGGGTGGGATGGTCGACCCGGCTTGGGCGGATGCGGTGAGGCCCACCGCGGCGGTCAGGACGGCGGCGATCGCTAAAGAGATCCGCCGGAGAGTTCTAGTGCGCATGAGTACTCCGTCAGTTGTAAGTCAGATCGAACGATTCCCAGGGGCCGATCGCCGTGCGGTTGGCGATCAGGGCGGCGGCACCGGCGTTCTCGGCGCAGACCAGGTTGTTGTTCACCTGCGCGCGGAAGCTGACTGTGCCGTCTGGATTGCGGATCAGCTGGAAGGTCTCCCACGAACCCACGGCCGCGTTCTTGGCGAGCAGTGGGGCCGCACCGGCGTTGTCGGCGGCAACGAACAGGCCGTTGGCTCTGGCCTTGAGCGACACGTTGCCGTTGCCGAGATCCGCCAGGTCGAACTGTTGCGCCGTACCGATCGTGGTGCTGTTGGCGATCAGCGGCGTACCGGTTCCGGCGGTGACGTATTTGCCGTTGGCACGGGCCTTGAGACTGATCGTGCCGGTGCTTTTGGGGAGGCCGATGGTGGCCTTGTCGTAGCGCCGGGGTGTGGTGGCCGGCGTACCGGACAGAGCTTGGAAGGGTTGGATTGCCGAGCCGGTCTTCTCCACCAGGTAGGACCGGCCGGCCTGAGCCGGGATCGTGAACGTCGCGTTGCTCTGGGGTGCGACGACGGTCGCCCGGGTTTGTCCGTCCAGGACAGTGACACTCTGGCCGGGCCACGGACTCCGTACGGCGAGTTGCTGGTTGGCGCCGGACGTGATTGCGACCGTGGTCGGCGTACCGGCGGTGATCTGGACGTGGACCTTGGATTTGTGGCCGATGGCAACTGTTCCTTCGCCGGTCCAGTCGCTTGGCCAGGCTGGGGCGATGCGTAGCAGGCCGTCGTAGTCCTGGGCGAGTGCCTCGGGGACGGCCACGGCTAGGACGCCGGATTGCTCGATGTACGGCTCGGACGCCGGTTGGGCGGTGAAGCTTGCCATGCCGGACGGGTAGACCTGGAACTGCCTGATCGCTGCCAGCAGCGAGGTCTTGACCTCATTCGCCATCCCGAGCCGGGCGGCGTGCAGCGAGTCGTAGCTCCAGGTGTGGCTGTTGACGTAACTGCGTGCGGTGAAGGTTCGGCGGCCCAGAGCCGAGTTGTCGCCGATCAGGTTGAAGGGCCAGACCGCTTCGAGGCCGATGTTCTCGAAGTTGCGGCGCTGTGCGGCGGGTTGGGTGGACGGGCCGATCATGGTGTGGCCGTTGGCATCGTCCGCGGGGGTGAGGAGCTGCGTCTGCGTGGCTGTGTCGGTTCGCGGCAGCGTTTGGATTTTCGGGATTGCTGCGTTGAGTTGGCTGACCAGGGCCGCGTCGACGTTGAGGAGTTGGGCAGCCTTCACCGCGGCTGGGAAGAAGGACTGCATCGCTGCGATATCTGTGGCCGGGTTGGTGACGTCCCACTGGGTTTCGTGAGCGTTCGACCGGGTGTGCAGCTTGCCGTCCGAACCGGTGGTCGCGTGCGAGAGCAGGAACTGCGCTGCGCCTTTGATCAACGGGTAGTGCCGTTCGAGAAAGGCTCGGTCGTCGGTCATCCGGTAGTGCTCCCAGACCCACAGGCCGACCTCGGCGCCGGTGGTGACGTTCAGGGAGTTCCACATCGGCGGGATGGTCGAGTCGCAGGAGGCGTTGTCGTTGCCGCCGTTGTAGGTGCCGTTGCCGTTGAAGCGCATCGTCTCCGGGACGCAGAGGCCCTGCTTGCCGGGCATGTGCGCGCTGGTCCAGGCCGCGATGGCGTCTCGGTTGTCGTTGTAGAGGCGGAACATGGGGTCGTTGAGGGCGGGTAGTCCCGCGGCCAGGTTGGCGGCTACCTGCATCCTGAGGTTCCAGAACCAGTAGCCGGCCGGGTACCAGTCGCGCTTGTCTTGGGAGAACGTGAACAGGTCGGCGACACCGGCTTGCGATCCTGGTAGTACGCCGCGACTCTGCGCCGCGCTTGCGTAGAGGAAGATCGCTCGCAGGTTCTCGACGTAGTCGCCGGTGCCATCGGCGGAGCTGATCTTGATCAGGCCTGCCGAGCTCCAGTAGTTGTGCCACCACTGGAGATGCGCGTTGCGAACTTCGCCCTGCGCTGCACCGTTTAGGACTGTGTTGGTCGTGGCGATTGCGTCGCCACCCGTCCAGGTCGGCGCCGCGACGACGACTCGGAACGAGCCATTCGTGTTGGGTTGGAAGCTGACTTGGGCGGTGAGATTGTTCGGGGTGCTCGCGACGACATTGCGGCCGCCCGCGGTGATTCCGGCCAGCGATCCGAACGTTCGGCCGGAAGCACCGGCGCCATTGTTGTCGACCCACGTTTCGGCGAGGGCCGCCGTACCGCCGGATGCCCGGGCTTGGGGGGAGCGTCCGCTCCACAACTTCACCTGGGCGGTCTGCGTGCTGTTCGGATCAGCGCCGGTGACGTCGACGACGAGCTGCTGGGTGTCGGCTCGCACGAACGCGGTGAGCGTCATGCCACCGCCCGACTGGCGCAACATTCCGTCGTACAGGTCGAGTTTGGCGGTGAAGTCGGGCGCTGTCGTGAGCCGGGAGAGGCCCGGGATCACTAGGTGGCCAAGGGATTTGCGGTCGGGGAAGGTGTCGGTGCGGTTGAGTTGCGCGGTGAAGCCGTCGGCCGCCCAGACGGCTGCGCCGAGAGCGCCGTTGCCGAGCGGGAGGGATTCGGTGGGTGCGGTGTTGGGGCGTTGGAGGACGATGTCCGAGCGGCGGACGACGTTCGGGGTGTCGACGACGAACGAGCCGTTCTGCCAGGCCGTCGTACCGGGTGCGGCGGTTGCCGGCGCGGGGACGAGCAACGTTGCCGTGAGGAGGAGGGCGAGCAGGATACTGAGCCGGATTCTGGGTTTCGGCCGAATTCTGGGCAGGGCTGAGTGCACGGGGGCGTGCATGTGACCTCACTGATGAGCTTTAGGGGCGGACCCATCGGCCGGGCACGGAAGAACCCTGGGTGCTATCGGATATTTCCTGCCCCGGAGCGTCACGTCAAGACTTCGTTGGGCGACCATCCGAACTAAAGGCCAACTTCTTACAAACATCCGCCCAGATCTTGCGGGCGGCGTGCTGGCGGGATTGTGCGGCGGGGGCGATTTAGGGTGTGCGCATGGCGACGATCTTTCATCTGGCGTTTCCGGAGGACTGGGCAGCGGCGGTCGAGGCCGGGTGCTACCGGTGGTCGACGCGGGGCAAGTCCCTCGACGACGGGGCGACGTTCATTCATGCGTCGCGGTACGACCAGGTCGCGATGGTGGCCAACTTCGTGTACGACGACGTGGCCGGCCCGCTGGACCTGCTGGTGATCGACACCGAGCGGCTGGTGTCGGCGCTGTGCGACGAGGACCTGGACGGGATCGGGATCAGCTTCCCGCACGTCTACGGCCCGCTGAACCTGGACGCGGTCGTCGACGTCCGCCGCTACCAGCGTGCCGCCGACGGCCGATGGCCGGAGGTGGCCGCCGAAGCCGTATCCTGATCACGGAACGGGTCGGTCGGGCGATCGCGTCGTCCACGCGAGTGGGCGCCGAGGAAAGTCCGGACTCCACAGGGCAACGTGGTGGGTAACACCCACCCGGGGCAACCCGCGGGACAGTGCCACAGAGAACAGACCGCCAGCGGCTTCGGTGAACCCCGTGGTTCATCGAGGTGCGGGTGAGGGTGAAACGGTGGTGTAAGAGACCACCAGCTCCGCAGGTGACTGCGGAGGCTCGGTAAACCCCACGTGGAGCAAGGCCAAGAAGGACGACGGGCAACCGCCGTCCGCGCGAGCGTTCGAGGGCTGCCCGCCCGAGCTCGCGGGTAGGCCGCTAGAGGCGCCTGGCAACAGTCGTCGTAGATAGATGATCGCCACAACAGGATCCGGCTTACGGACCGACCCGTTCCCACTCGTACGCCGCCTGCCGCGCGGGTGTGCGGGCTCATCGCCCGCGGCCCCCGTTTGTAGCTTCCGGCGGACCCCAAGCACTCCACAATTGCTGTCGTCGGCCGTGCTCAGGCGTGAGCCCCGGGGCGACAACCCAGTTGTGATGGCCTGCAGGTCCGGTGATTCCAGTGCCCGGTTCCGCCGGTGAGCCTTTCGCCAACTAACCCGTGCCTCGCCGCCCCGCGCGGCAGCGTCTGCTGGCGGCGGTAGCCGCACATCGCAGGCGGCAGCCTGCAACTGAACCCAGGGCGCGTGGGGGAGCGTGCAAGGGCGAAGCCCGCACGCGGGGGCGCGGGCGATGAGCCCGCACACTCGCGCGCGGTAGCGCGCACGTCCCCGGCGGTAGCCGGGGAGGGGTTAGAACGTGTGGTCGTCGGTGGGGAAAGTGCCGTTGGCTACGTCGGCGGCGTACGTGGTGGCGGCGCCGGTGAGGATGCCGCGGAGGTCGGCGTACTGCTTGACGAAGCGGGGCATGGGGCCTGAGCGGAGGCCGGCCATGTCTTGCCAGACGAGGACTTGGGCGTCGGTGTCGCGGCCGGCGCCGATGCCGACGGTCGGGATCGGGATGCGTTTGGTGATTTCGGCGGCTACGTCGCCGGGGACCATTTCGAGGACCAGGGAGAAGGCGCCGGCTTCGGCGAGGGCTACTGCGTCGTCGATCAGGCCGGCGGCTTGGTCGCCTCGGCCTTGGACTCGGTAGCCGCCGATGCTGTGTTCGCTTTGCGGGGTGAAGCCGATGTGCGCCATCACGGGGATGCCGGACTGGGTCAGCTTCTCGACCATCGGTACGACGGTTCGGCCGCCCTCGAGTTTGACCGCGTGCACGCCGGCTTCCTTCATGAAGCGGACTGCGGTGTGGAAGGCCTGTTCCGGCGACGCCTGGTACGAACCGAACGGCAGGTCGGCAACCACCAGAGCACGGTCGGCTGCATTCGCGACCGCACGGGCGAGCGGGATGAGCTCGTCGACCGTGACACGAAGCGTCGTGTCGTAGCCGAAGACGTTGTTGGCGGCGGAGTCGCCGACGAGGAGGACGGGGATGCCGGCCTGGTCGAAGATCTCGGCGGTGTACTGGTCGTACGCCGTGAGCATCGCCCACTTCTCGCCGCGGTTCTTCATGTCCCGCAGGTGGTGGACCCGGTACCGCCGCGGCCGCTTCGGGGCGTCCCCCGAGGGTGCGCCGGCGCCGCCGGTGCTGAGCGCACCGGTGTCGGACGAGACGTTCTCGGACGGCGCCGACGAGTTCGCGACCTCCGGCGTACCGGCGGCTGCGGCCTGGGCTCGACGCGCAGCGCGGTGCGACGCGACGTGCTCGGCATGGACCTGGCTGGGGGCGTCCTGCTGTACGTCGGCCCGCCGGCGCGCGCCGATCCGCGACCGCGGCTCGCTCACTGGGGTGTTGCTCTCATACTCCGCACTCGGATCCGACAGATAGCTCTGCTCCGGCGACGACGGCTGCGACTGCGCCGGCTGCCCGGACTGAGGCGACGGCGCAGGCGAAGGTGAAGGCGCGGATGCCTGTGCCGGCGTCGGTGCGGGCGGCCGGTGCTGGCTGGCCTGGTCGTCGTTGCTGGTCTGCGGCTGGGCCGGCACCCGCGGCGGGTTCGGCGGCTGCAGCGGCGCATGCTGTGACGGCGCCTGCTGCTCCGGCTGCCGACCGGGCGGCGGCTGCAGCGGGGCCAGGCCGTTGCTCGGCGCCGGCTGCTGCTGCGGCAACGCACCGGTCGTCGGCGGTACGCCGTTCTGCTGCGGGGCCGGGCTGCTCCAGTTGGTCGACCCGTTCGACGCAGGCGGCGCGTGTTGCGTCAGCCCGTTGCTGCCCTGCGACGCGGCCGGGGGCCGCGGGGGCTGCTGCTGAGGTGCCTGCTGCTGGGGCTGCTGCGGCGGTGGAGCCTGCCGGTTCGGCGGTACGCCGTTGTTCCCGTTCCCCGGAGCGAACGGACTAGGCCGATTCGGCGCAGGCGGCTGCTGCGGACGGAACGGGCTCTCCTGCGGGTACGCCGGCTGTCCGTACTGCTGCTCATCACCCCGCGACTGCTCCCCGTAGTACTCCGGGCGCTGCGGTGGTTCGCCGTACGGCGAACGTGGCGGCTGCTGAACCGGCGCCTGGGGCTGCGTGGGCGGCTCGGCGAACCGCTGTTGCTGCGGCGGCTGGGCCGGCGGCGGGCCGGGCAGGTACGGCGGCTTCGGCACGTACGGCTGCTGCGGCACGGGGCCGCGCTCGAACTGCCGCGGTGCGTTCGGCAGCGACGGCGACGGGTCGAGGCCGAGCCCGTTGGGCCGGTCCCGCCAGGGGTCGCTGTCGTAGTCCGAACGGCGGTGCTCTTCGGTTGTCCGGTTCGACGGTCCGGTCCCGTACGGCGAGGGCAGCTCGTCGTCGTCCTGGGTACCGGCCGACATGAAGTTGTCAACCATGCCCTCATCGTCCCACTGATGCGGAGGGTAAGCGCCACCGCCTGTCGCTGAGTGGTCAGTCACATTGTCCCGGGACCGGTCGGAGTCACGGTCGCTGGACGTGCTTGAGTCACCGCCGACCTCTTCAGGAGAGCCCCACGGTGTGTCCTCGGATGGGCGGTACCGCCAGGAGTCGCTCAGTGCTCGGCTGCCTTCCGTGCGTCCTCACGCCATGCATTGGTGATCGGCAACCGGCGGTCCCGGCCGAAGGCCTTGTGGGTGATCTTCGGGCCCGGTGGGTACTGCCGGCGCTTGTACTCCGCGCGGTCGACCAGCTGGATCACCTTGCTCACCAGCTCGGTCTCGAAACCGGATGCGACCAGCTCGGCGCTGCCGCGGTCCAGCTCGACGTAATCGTCCAGCATGTCGTCGAGCAGATCGTACGGCGGCAGCGAATCGGTGTCCTGCTGTCCCGGGCGGAGCTCGGCGGACGGGGGTTTGGCAATCGAGTTCTCGGGGATCGGCGGTTGCTTGCCGCGGGCCTTGGCGTCTTCGTTGCGCCACTTCGCCAATCGCCAGACGACGGTCTTCGGAACGTCCTTGAGGGGTGCGTAACCACCGACCGCGTCGCCGTAGATGGTCGAGTACCCGACGGACAGTTCGGATTTGTTGCCGCAGGCAAGTACCAGGTGACCGTCGGCGTTCGACAGGCCCATCCAGATCACCGCGCGGACGCGGGCCTGCAGGTTCTCCTCGGCCAGACCGGTCAAGCCGAGGGTGTCGATGAACGGCTGCACCATCGGCTGGATCGGGATCACTCGGTAGTTCAGGCCGGTGCGCGCGGCGAGCTCGGCGGCGTCGTCCTTGGAGTGCTCACTGGAGTAGACGCTCGGGTTGGAGATGCCGAAGACATGCTCGGCGCCGACCGCGTCACAGGCGATCGCCGCGACGAGTGACGAGTCGATGCCGCCGGACAGCCCGAGCAGGACCGACTTGAACCCGTTCTTCTGCACGTAGTCGCGCAGGCCGGTGACGATCGCGCCGTACATCTCGGCCTCGTCCGCCAGTCGGGGAGCGACCGCGGCCGGGATCGGCTCGTACGACGGCAGTGCGTCCTCGTGGATGACCGTGTGCACGATCTCGATGCCCTCGTGCGTACCGGACGGCGTACTGGTCGCGGCGGGCAGATCGAGGTCGACGACCATGCTGCCCTGCTCGAACTGCGGTGCGCGCGCGAAGATGTTGCCTTCGGCGTCGGAGATCAGCGAGTCGCCGTCGAACACGAGCTCGTCCTGACCGCCGATCAGGTTCACGTAGGCCAGCGCACACCCGGCCTCCCGAGCACGCCGCGTGACGAGCTCGCCCCGTACGTCGTCCTTGTTCGCCTCGTACGGCGAACTGTTGATCACCAGAAGCAGTCCCGCCTCAGCGGCCTTGGCCACCGCCACCGGCCCACCGTCCTGCCACAGGTCCTCACAAATCGCCAGCGCGACATCGACCCCGTGGATCCGAACCACCTGCAACGTGCTCCCCGGAACGAAGTGCCGGAACTCGTCGAACACCCCGTAGTTCGGCAGGTGATGCTTCACCGCACTCGTCACCACCCGCCCCTGGTGGATCACCGCAGCCGCGTTGGTCGGCGACCCCTTCGGACGGCCGAGCCGATCGACCCCCATCGCCGTACCGGTGGCGCGGTCCAGATACCCACACACCACCACGATGTCGCCAAGCCCCTCATCGGCAAGCCGCTTCGCCAGCCCCTGAATCTTCCCCTGCGACGCATCCACGAACGACCCCCGCAACGCAAGGTCCTCCACCGGATAACCAGTCAGCGCCAACTCCGGAAACGCCACCACATGAGCCCCCCGCTCAACCGCGTTCCGAGTCCAGGCAACGATCTTCTCGGCGTTCCCGTCCACATCACCGACAGTCACATTGAGCTGAGCAAGAGCCACCCGAAGCTGAGACACGAGAGCACACTACTGTCTCCGCTGGTCTTTCAGCTGCCTGCCCGGCGGAATAGGTAGCGACGAAGGTTGGTGGGGTGGGGACTTTTGGTGGATGTGGGGTACGGCGGGGGTGGGTTGAGTGTGGGTATGACGATGAGTGGTGGGCCTACTGGGGTGGGGGAGCGGGCGCTGGGGCCGGACTTGGCTCGGGGGTTCATGTTGTTGTTCATTGCGCTGGCCAACTCGCATTACTTTGTGGCGGGGGAGCGGGCGTTCGGGGGGTTTCCGGTGGGTGGGTCGGTGCTGGATCGGGGGATCGGGACCTTGATCTCGACGTTCGTGGACGGGCGGGCGTTTCCGATGTTCGGGGTGTTGTTCGGGTACGGCGTGGCGCAGATCGTGCGGCGGCAGCGGGAGTCGGGGCGGGCTTGGTGGCCGATTCGGAAGTTGTTGTGGCGGCGGAGTCTGGTGTTGGTGGTGCTGGGGTTCGTGCATGCGATGTTGCTGTATGTCGGCGACATCCTGGGGGCGTACGGCGTGCTGTTGTTCCTGGGGGTTTGGGCGATCAACTGGAAAGGCGTCTGGCTGTTCCTGGTGGCGGGGCTCGCGTTCGTGCTGACGGCTATGCCGAGTGATGACTCCTTCTCGACGATGACCGAGGGGGCGGATCCGGCGATGCTGCCGCACAACCTCGCCGAGCAGTTCTCGACGCGGATCATCGCGCATCCCTTTATCGCGATGCTGGGCTGGATCGGGTTCGTGACACCGTTCCTCATCGGCCTGTGGGCTGGACGTCGACGCATCCTCGAGCGGCCGGCCGAGCACCGCACCCTGCTGCGTACGACGGCGATCGTCGGACTCACGATCGCGGTCCTCGGTGCGCTGCCGGTGTCGTTGGTTGTCGGCGGCATCATCGATCGGCCGAGCGATCACGCCCTCACGTACCTCGGCCCGTTGCACGATGCCAGCGGTGTCCTCGGCGGTTTCGGGTACGCCGCTCTGATCGTGCTGATCGCACACCGGCTGAGCAATCGCCAAGGCCCGTTCACCCTGGCGATCGCCGCCGTTGGTCAGCGGTCGCTGACCTGCTACCTCAGCCAGTCGGTCGTCTGGGCGCTCGTCTTCACGCCGTACCTACTAGACCTCTCCGGCACTCTCACCACCACGACAACCGCGCTACTCGCTATCGCAACCTGGCTGGCGACCGTCGCAATGGCCGACCGGATGCGCAAAGCCAACTACCGCGGGCCGTTCGAGAAGCTGATCCGCTGGTTCACCTACAGGGCCGCGGCCACGCGATCCCGGAGTTCCGGCAGCCTCGCGTAGAAGACGTCGCCTGGGCACTGGGTCGCGTTGTAGTCCCGGTGCCCGACGATCGCCACGTGCGGATCGAGACCGTACTTCGTGCACAGCCACGCACACGTCAGCACGGACATGTCGAACAACTTCACCGGCACGTTCGCGTTGACGTAGATCCCTTCGTGCTCGATCCCGATCGTGTGGCTGTTGTGGTTGGCGGTCTGGGCGCCGAGCACGTTCTGCCCGTTGTTGATCGACGACAGCGACTTGCTGCGGCCCTCCATCAGGTATCCGCCGCGGCTGATCGTCAGTTGCTGCCCTGCGTCGATCCAGCCGTTCGTGTCCATGTGCAGGTCCTGGATCCAGTGCGAGACCTTGTACGCCGCCGCCAGCGAATAGTCCGTGACATTCGGCGAGGCGGTGTGGTGGATGACGATGTGGTCGGGTTTGGCGATCACCGAGGTGGCGGATTTCGGCGGCCGGGCCGACCATTCGGAGCGGGTGTAACAGCGAGGGGCCGGGGCGCCGTACGCCGCGGTCGTGGGGAGCGCGATCCCGCCGAGCAGGACCCCGGAGGCGGCCGCGCCGCGCAACAGGGTCCGCCGGGACGGTTGGAAACTTTCGGGGGCGGTCATGTCATAGAAAATCCCCTACCGACGAGCTCGCCAAACCGCTCTGGTCTAATACGTCGGGTGACGGAAGGTGACCTCAAACTCGGGCGGGTCGGCAAGACGGCCCGGGTGCTGATCGCGGTGCTCGGCATCGTGCTGCTGATCAACGGCTCGGTGCGCGCGACCGACGACGCGTGGCCGTTCGGCCCGATGTCGCAGTACGCCGGCTGGATCGCCGACGACGCCTCGGTCACCTTCACCCGGGTCAGCGCACAGACCGACGCCGGTACGACGGTCGACGTACCGCTGAACATCGAGGGCGCAGGCGTCGCCCGGGCCGAGATCGAGGCGCGCACCGGCGAGATCGAGAAGGACCCGTCGCTCCTGCAGCAAGTCGCCGACGGCTGGAAGAAGAAACACCCCGACCAGCCGCAGTACGTGAAGCTAGAGCTCATCCGAGACACGACTCAGTTGGTGAAGGGCCGAGTAGTAGGCCCACCCACTCCCGAGGTACTCGCGACTTGGCAGGTACGCCGATGAACCGAGTAGCAAACTGGTTCACTCCCAAGATCGCCCTCGCCCGGGTTGCTTGGCTGCGGACTGTCCTCTACCTGTTCGTCATCCTCGACATGCATGCGTTCGTCCGCGACACCCGCCTCAAGGGCGAACACCCCGGCCTTTACCAACCGCTCCTCCTCGCCCGGATCTTCGACCTCCCCAAGCCCTCGGTCGCCAACACCACCGCCCTGTACGTCGTCCTGATCGTGGCCTGCCTCGTCGGCGCGACGAACTGGTTCCCCCGCACGGCCGGGTGGATCGTCGCCCCGGCGTTCACGTGGTGGGTGCTGATCGGGATGAGCGACGGCAAGGTCGACCACGACCACCTCGCGCTGGTAGTCGCGCTCTGGGTCCTTCCGACGGTCAAATCCACGGTCCGCGGCAGAGCGGCGTACGGGGATCAGACTCGGTCGGAGGCGGCCGGGTGGGCGGTGCGGTGCGTGCAGATCTCGGTGATCGCGACGTACTTCCTGTCCTGGGTGGCGAAGGTGCGCAGCCCAGGATGGAATTTCAGCTGGCCGAGCAGCGCGATCCTGACCTGGGCGATCGTCCGGCGGCCGCATCCGGTCGGGGAGTGGCTGCTGCACCACCCGTGGATGCTGCACGTGATGCAGTGGGTCGGGTTCATCGCCGAGTTCTTCTCGCCGGTGATCCTTTGGCTCAAGGGCCGCTGGCAACTGCTCGGCGCGCTGTTCTTCCTCGGTTTCCACGTGGCGAACACGGCGATCCTGCTGATCCACTTCCTGCCGACCGTGGTCTGCTGGCTCGCCTTCGCGCCGCTGGAGCGGATCGTGCCGTGGTTCAAAAAGCGCAGGTCAGACCGCGATACCCGACAGACCGAACACGAGCCCGAAAGCAGCGGGCAGGCCCAGCAGCAGGCCGGCGCGTAGCCGGAAGCGGCGGCCGCCCGGGCCCGGAGTACGAACCACCCGGGACAGGACAGCACCGGCGTACCCGAAAACGAACGCGACCAGCAGGATCTGCCGGGTCGGCAGGTTGTCGGCGTCGTGCTGGGTCAGCCCGAGCGTGATCAGCCCCGGGAAGCAGAACGCGCACATCCCGAAACCGATCTCCGGCAGCGGCAGCCAGCGCCGCCCGAGCACGTCGCGCTCGGCCGGTCTGCGGTGCCGGATCGACTGCACGAACCGCGCTGTGGAGAGCAGAAAATCGCTCAGACACAGGATGGCGGCCACGATCAGCGCGACCCGGAAGGTCATCTGCACGAGGACACGGTAGGGCCTGATAGGTGCCATGTCTCCTGCAGCACGTAACGTCTGCTTAACAGAGGCGGGGCACACTGTGTGAGGGCCGCACAACCTGACGATCGAGGTGGACTGATGGACAAGCAGCAGGAGTTCGTACTGCGCGCACTCGAGGAGCGCGACGTACGCTTCGTGCGGCTCTGGTTCACCGATGTGCTCGGGTTCCTGAAGTCGGTGGCGGTGGCGCCGGCCGAGCTGGAGGGCGCGTTCTCCGAGGGGATCGGGTTCGACGGTTCCGCGATCGAGGGGTTCGCCCGGGTGACCGAGGCGGACATGCTGGCCAAGCCGGACCCGTCGACGTTCCAGATCCTGCCGTGGCGCGGCGAGACCATGGGTACGGCGCGGATGTTCTGCGACATCAACATGCCGGACGGGTCCGCGTCGTTCGCCGACCCGCGGCACGTGCTGAAGCGGACCCTGTCGAAGGCGGCCGATCTCGGCTTCACCTTCTACACGCACCCCGAGATCGAGTTCTACCTGTTCAAGTCCCTGGTCGGCGCGGTCGGTACGACGCCCGAGCCGGTCGACTCGTCCGGGTACTTCGACCACACGCCGCAGGGGATCGGCAACGACTTCCGCCGCGAGGCGATCACGATGCTGGAGTCGATGGGCATCTCCGTCGAGTTCAGTCACCACGAGGGTGGTCCGGGTCAGCAGGAGATCGACCTCCGGTACGCCGACGCGCTGTCGACCGCGGACAACATCATGACCTTCCGCGTCGTGGTGAAGGAGGTCGCGCTGTCCCAGGGCATCTACGCCTCGTTCATGCCGAAGCCGCTGAGCGACCAGCCCGGTTCCGGGATGCACACCCACATGTCGCTGTTCGAGGGGGACCGGAACGCGTTCTTCGAGGGCGGCGCGCAGTACCAGCTCTCCAAGACCGGCCGCGCCTTCATCGCAGGCCTCCTGCACCACGCAGCCGAGATCACCGCAGTCACGAACCAGTGGGTGAACTCCTACAAGCGTCTCGCGGTCGGCGACGAAGCCCCGTCCTTCGTCTCCTGGGGTCACAACAACCGCTCCGCGCTCGTGCGCGTGCCGATGTACAAGCCGCACAAGGGCCAGTCGTCGCGCGTCGAGTTCCGCTCGCTCGACTCCGCCGCCAACCCGTACCTAGCCTTCGCCCTGATGCTCGCCGCCGGTCTCAAGGGAATCGAAGAGGGCTACGAGCTCCCACGCGAGGTCGAGGAAGACGTCTGGTCCCTCACCCCGCGCGAGCGCAAGGCCCTAGGCATCAAGCCCCTCCCCGGCAGCCTCGCCGAAGCCATCCACGCGATGGAGGAAAGCGAACTCGTCGCCGAAACCCTCGGCGAACACGTCTTCGACTTCTTCCTCCGCAACAAACGCGCCGAATGGCAGGACTACCGCCGCCAAGTAACCCCCTTCGAACTCAACAAACTCCTCCCAGTCCTCTAACCCGGCCTCGTCTCGGGGGTGTGAACAGGAACTGGGGGGCTTGAACAAGGCATAACTTGTTCAAGGCCCCCGCAGGGGGTGCGCACCCCCGAGAAACGGGCGCGTGGCAGGGCGCGAAAGGACTCGGCCGGGGGCGTTGCGCTGTGGCTGAGCTTGTTTTCCGGCCGACTCGAAAGACAGGGTGGCTGGGCGCCGCGGTGGCTGGCCCGGATGACGAGGCTGGTGACCGCGCTCTCCGTCGCCTGCGGCTGACGGCCTTTGGTTGCTGTCCGGGAAGGACGCCGCCTGGCCTCCGGGGCTAACGTCCGAAGGTTCGGAGGCGGGCCGTCCGGTCTTTCGGACGTTAGCCGGGTGGGCGTTGTAGCGTCCGAAGGATCGGAGACGGGCCCTCCGGTCTTTCGGACGTTAGGCCGGTGCCCGGTTAGCCGATGAGGACTTCCAGTACCTGGACGGGTTGCCGGGGGTCGGCGGCTATGCGGTCGAGGATGGTGAGGCCGTTGCTGACGACACCGATGATGGTGGAGCCGGCTGGTGCGCCGTGGACGCCGTGGACCAGGAAGAAGGCGCTGCCGTTCATGGCGCCTTGGTTGCTGAGGGCAACCACGCCGCGGCGGTACTGCTCCTTGCCGGTGAGTTCGACCGGGAAGCGGTAGCCGGGCCGCCCCGCGCCGCACTCGAGGATCGCCCGGGTACGGCGCGGGCACGGGGTCCCGTGGTAGAAGCGCTGGAGCGCGAGATGGGTGAAGCTGTGGACCGCGCAGGGTGCGTTCTGGCGATCGAGGCGTAGTTCGAGGGTGCCGCGGTCGGTCTTGAGCGTCACTTTCACCGAGCCCAGGACCGGAGTCAGCGAGAACGGCGGCCGGATGCTGCCGTCATCGGTTCGGGTGTAGGTGCAGTTCTTGAACATCGTTGGGGTGGCGTGCACCGTCCAGCTTTCGAGGGCGAGCACGATCGCGGCGACCAGCAGGATGACGACAACCCGTTTCCAACGGCCCATGCCATCGAAAATAACACTGAGTAGCCGGATTGCAACAGGGTGTGTTCAGAGTGAGGTGGCGGCCTTCAGTAGCTCGTCCGGGTCGGGCTCGGCCGTGAGAGGTTCGGCCGGGACGCTGTCGGACGAGTGGGTCGAGGTGAAGCGGGCCGTTGCCGTCGAGTGCCGGTACGGCGCCTCGATCGGATCGGCCGGTGGTGGCGCCGGCTCGACCACGGGTCTGGGCGGGATCGCCGGCGTACCGTCGTCGGCCATCGCGTGCACCTCCTCGACCGTGAGGAACGCGACCGGCCGGACGCCTTCGGTGATCACCACCAGACAGCCGGGGATCACCTGCTGGGCCCGATTCCCCTGTCCAGGAACGAGAATCCCTTCGACCGGTGTCCGCCAGGCGCCGGGCGCGAAGCGGCGCAGGCAGACTCCCGCCTGCCCGTCCTCGGCGGTCCGCGGTGGGAGAAAGGCTGTGCCCGTGTAGTCGTAGTCGTAGTCCGGCTCGGGCGGCCCGGACACTCGCCCACCCTGCTGGGGCGTCAACCAGACCACCGTGCCCCGAACAGCGAGCGACCCCGTCATCATGACCATGGAGACTCATCATGCCGACTACAGCCCGAATACGCCAGGCAACTCCGTGTGTTTACCGCAATCCCTCCGCAACCCGCTCGCGCGCTCCTCGAAATTCTGTCACGCGACGTGGCCGACAGCCCTGCAACGGCACGCACCCAACTAGGTAGCCTGACGGTCGTGGCGGATGCGCAGAGGGGCTCGGGCGAAGGGCGGCTGGTTCGGCTGGGGTTCGGGGATCCGCAGCGCGCCGCGCAACTACTGCAGCAGCTCGACGCGCTGCACCCGTTCGCCACTGAGCCGCTGATCACCACGCTCTCGGAGTCTGCCGATCCGGATCTGGCGCTCTACAGCCTGCTCGGCATGGTCGAGGCGCTAGACCGCAATCAGTACGACGTCGCCGGTTTCGCCCGCACACTCGAGATGGACGGCGACTTTCGCCGCCGGCTGATCTTCGTGCTCGGTGCGAGTGAGGCGTTCGGTCGGCACCTCAACGTCCACCCGCGGCACTGGTACGACCTCGCCGATCCGACCCTGACCGGTTCCCGTCCCTCCGTCGAAGACGTCGCCGCGAAACTCGCCACCGCCGTCGACGCGGACAAGCCGATCGATGCGCTCCGGGTCGAATACCGCCGCCTGCTGCTGCGACTCGCCGCTCGCGACCTGGCCGAAGGACTCCTGGTCGACGAGGTGGCCGCCGTACTGGCTGATCTGGCCGGGGGAGCGCTGGAGACCGCGCTGCGGATCGCGCGCAACAACCACTTCGCCGTTCATCCCGACGCCGCGGATTGTCGACTCGCAGTCATTGCCATGGGCAAGTGTGGTGGCCGGGAGCTCAACTATGTCAGCGATGTCGACGTTCTGTTCGTCGCCGAACCACTCGATGGCGAACCCGAAGCGCCGGCCCTGAAGACCGCTTCCCAGCTTGCCGCAGCCGCGATGCGGATCTGCTCCGACCACACCGGCGAAGGCACGCTCTGGCCGGTCGACGCGGCGCTGCGCCCGGAAGGCAAGTCCGGCCCACTCGTCCGCACGCTCGAGAGTCACCTCGCCTACTACCAGCGCTGGGCGAAGACCTGGGAGTTCCAGGCGCTGCTCAAGGCGCGCCCGGTCGCCGGTGATGCCGACCTCGGCCGCGAGTACGTCGAGCGGATCGGCAAGCTGGTCTGGTCGGCGGCGGACCGCGAAGGATTCGTCGGCGACGTGCAGGCGATGCGGCGCCGGGTGATCGACCACATCCCGGCCGCCGATGTCGATCGCCAGCTCAAGCTCGGGCCGGGCGGTCTGCGGGACGTCGAATTCGCCGTACAGCTGCTGCAACTCGTCCATGGGCGCAGCGATGAGGCGGTCCGCAGTGGTACGACGTTGATCGCGCTGGAGTCGCTCACCACCAGCGGGTACGTCGGTCGCACGGATGGCGCCGTACTGGCCGATGCCTACCGCTTCCTGCGCTCGATGGAACACCGCATTCAGCTGTACCGGTTGCGGCGTACGCATCAGGTCCCGGAGGACGATGCCGACCTGCGGCGGCTCGGTCGCTCGCTCGGCTTCACCAAGAACCCGGTCGCCGACCTGACCGCGGCGTGGAAGAAGCATGCGCTCGAGGTTCGGCGGTTGCACGAGAAGCTCTTCTACCGGCCGTTGCTCGCGGCGGTCGCGCGGATTCCTGGCGTCGAGGTTCGGCTCACGCCGCAGGCAGCGAAGCAGCGGCTGACCGCGCTCGGATACGCCGATCCGGCGTCCGCGCTGCGGCACATCGAGGCGTTGTCCGAGGGCGTGTCGCGGCGGTCGTCGATCCAGAAGGCGTTGCTGCCCGCGATGCTCGGCTGGTTCGCCGAGTCGCCGGATCCCGATGCCGGTCTGCTCGCGTTCCGGACGATCTCGGACAGTCTCGGTTCGACCCCGTGGTACCTGCGGCAGCTCCGCGACGAAGGCGCCTCCGCTGAGCGCCTCGCGCACCTGCTCGCCAGCGGCCGGTACGCCGTCGATCTGCTGCAGCGTGCTCCCGAAGCGACCGCGATGCTGGCCGATGAACGCGAACTCGTCCCGCGCACACCCGAGGGTTTGCGGACCGAGATGTCAGCTGCCGCTCGTCGGCAGGATCAGCCGGAAGCCGCCGTAGCCGCGATTCGTGCGGTACGTCGCCGGGAGCTGTTCCGGGTCGCAGCCGCGGATCTGTCCGGTCTGCTCGATGTCGAGGCAGTCGGCAACGCCCTGACCGGGATCTCGATCGGCACCCTCACCACCGCGCTCGAGGTTGCGCGCAAGGCTGTCGCCAAGGGCGAGCCGGAGCCGACGCGGATGGCGATTGTGGCGATGGGTCGCTTCGGCGGGCACGAGCTCGGGTACGGCAGCGATGCCGACGTCATGTTCGTCCACGACCCGCTACCCGGCGCAGACGAGAAGGCCGCCACCGACTTCGCCACCCAGGCCGCCACCGAACTCCGCCGTCTGCTCGCCTTGCCGGGTGCCGATCCGGCGGTCGCCATCGATGCGGACCTCCGCCCCGAGGGTCGCCAGGGACCGCTTGTCCGGACACTGGCGTCGTACGCGTCCTACTACGCACGCTGGTCTGCTGTCTGGGAAGCCCAAGCCCTGCTGCGCGCCGACCCGCTCTGCGGAGATCCAGACCTCTGTACGGCGTTCCGTGCGCTGATCGACCCGCTGCGCTATCCGGCGAACGGCGTCGGCGAGCGCGACGTGATGGAGATCCGCCGAATCAAGGCCCGCGTGGATGCGGAACGGCTGCCGCGCGGAGCGAACCGCAGTACCCACACCAAGCTCGGTCGTGGCGGGCTGGCCGATATCGAGTGGACCGTCCAACTGCTCCAACTCCGCGAAGCCCACCGCCTCCCCAGCCTGCGCACCACCCGCACCCTCGCGGCCCTCCGCGCCGGCGTCGAAGCCGGCCTGGTCGACCCGACCCAGGCCGAAACCCTCGAGACCGCCTGGGAATTCGCCTCCCGGATCCGCAACGCGATCATGCTCGTCCGCGCCCGCCCCGGCGACTCCCTCCCCACCGACCCCCGCGACCTGGCCGCGGTAGCCCAGATCTGCGGCTACCCACCCAGCGAATCCAGCCGCTTCTCCGACGACTACCTCCGCATCACCCGCCGAGCCCACAACACCGTCTCCCACCTCTTCTGGGACGACTAACGTCCGACCATCCGGAGACCGGTCCGCCTCGGCCGCGGGTTCTTCGGGTTGCCTATCGAGTTGGGGGGTTGCCCACTCAGATTCTCGATGGGCAACCCCCCAACTGAGGGGATAACCGCTGAGCGGGGGGGGGGGGGGGCCGGGTCGAGCTCTCGCGGGAGCTGGGGCGTTCTAGCCGTCGTTTTCGGGGGGTGGATCGTCCCCACATCCCCTCGCGGATGGTGCCAGCTCTCCCCAAACCGGTTTGGGGAGAGAACACGGGCCGGTCAGGGCGAATATCCACCCCACCCTCCAGCAGCGGGTCACTTGTCAGGCGACGGGAACTCAACTGCCCCAGCCAGAGCCCGTCAACCTCAAGCGACGCGAAGCCGCGGTCGCCGACCTCGCCATCCGGCTCGGCCACGGCGGCGTCCAGCCACGTTGTCCTTCAGATCGGCCGGAAGTGGTGATCGGCCACAGCGCACGTCCCCGGCCGAGAACGTTTCGGTCTGCACCCCCACTCGACCGCCAAAGGCGGCCGACAAAGACCAGCGGGCGAGCCGAGCGGATGGCTGAGCCGGATGGCGAGGCCGGTGACCGCGGTTGCACGTTGCCTGGGGCTGACGGGCTGTGGCTGAGGTGCGTGATGCCGGAGATCTGCGTTATCCGAGGGATCTTGGGGACTCGGTGACGAAAATCCATCGACTAACGCACCCGGCAGCCCCGGGACCTCGAGATCGCGACGCGAGTCACCTTGAGCACCCATCAACCACACGAGCCCCTCCGAAATGGTCGAACGGTGCTCAAGGTCGCCCGGCCGGCTCACCTTGTGCACCCGTCAACCACCGTTCGGCCGCGCACGTGGTTGAACCGTGCTCAACGTCGTACCGGCACGTGTGGAGGGCGCTTGGCTGAAGGGGCTGGAGGCCTGCTGTCGACGGACCGGCGGCGGCCTGTGGATGGGGTTCTTTTAGGATTGACCTGGTGGAGACGACGGAGCGGAAGAAGCGGCGGGGTGTGTTGAGCACCACGCAGCGTGGGGTGCGGATGACTGCCGGTCAGCGGCGGGCGTGGGATGCGCACTGGGCCGAGCTGGGGTCGAAGCTGGAGGATCTGCCTGCGGGGCCGACGGATCTGGTGAAGTGGTTCGGGCGTGCGGCGCCGACTGTGCTGGAGATCGGGTCGGGGATGGGCGAGGGGACCGCGCAGCTCGCGGTCGCGGCGCCGGAGGTCAATCACATCGCGGCTGAGGTGTATACGGCCGGGCTCGGGCAGTTGATGATGCTGGCCGAGAAGTACGACCTGGAGAACCTCCGGCTGCTGCAGGGTGACGCGATCGCGTTCCTGACCGATCATGTCGAGCCCGCGGGGCTGGACGGCGTACGGATCTATTTCCCGGATCCGTGGCCGAAGAAGAAGCATCACAAGCGGCGGTTGGTCGCGCCGGCGTTCATCGCGCTTGTCGCCTCCCGGCTGCGTCCGGGCGGAACGCTGCACTTGGCAACGGATTGGGCGCATTACGCCGACCAGATGCTGGCGGTCTGCGACGCCGAGCCGACGCTGCGGAACCAGTACGACGGCTGGGCCCCGCGACCCGAATGGCGACCGGTCACCAAGTTCGAGTCACGGGCCCAGGCGGAAGGGCGCGAGGTTCGCGACCTGATCTACGTCAAGCGGTCCGGCTCGTGAAGTTCCAGATGCCCGCGCCCACCGTGTAAATCGTGTAGCCGTCCTCGTACGTCGCCTCACCCGCCAGCGACTGCGGTACGGCGGCAACGTCCGACGCCGACTCGGATGGCACATGAACGACTGCGGTCACGCCGACTGGCACATGCACCTCCACCGAGAACACCCGGCTGACCCGCCGCCACTGAACAGTCACCTGCCCGCGAATCGTGGAGGTCCGGATGCTCGCCGACGCGGTCTCGCCACGCGCATCCGGCCGGACGATAATCCGCTCCCAGCCGACACCCGCGTTCCGCAGACCGGCGACGTTCTCGAGGATCCACTGCACGACCGTGCCCTGGAAGTAATGGTTGCGGGAACGCGAGTCCGCCTCCCACATCTCCCACATCGTGTCCGCGCCGAGGTCGAACCAGTAGCCCCAACTGGGGTAACTCCGCTGCAGCGCCACCTTGGTTGCCGCATCGCCATATCCGTACGCCGTCAGCACCGGCAGCAGCACACCGACCCCGAGACACCCGGTGTTCAAGTGGAACCCGCGGGCTTCGACATCCGCAGCCAAACTCGCAGCGACCCGCTCGGCGAGCTCCTCGGGAACGATGCCGAAGGCAAGCGGTACGGCGTTCGACGTCTGCCGGTAATCCGGATCGTCGGCGCTCCGGTACACGGCCAGATCCCGATCCAGGAAGGTCCGGTTCAGCCCGTCCGCCAGTTCGGCGGCAGCCTTCCGATAGTCGTGGGCCTTGCCCAGAAGGTCCCCGATCTCCGCAGCCGCGAGCACCGCGCGATACAGGTACGCCGTACCGGTCAGTCGACGGTCCTCCGGAGCTGGGCCGTCGCTGTAACCGGGCGGGAGCCAATCGCCGAGCACGCTGACGGACAGACCGTCCTCGACCCGGTCGAGTTCCCAGGCGAGGTAGCGGGTGAGCGAATCCCAGTGCTCGCGCAGTAGCCGCTCGTCGCCGTACGTGCGATGCATTTCGTGGAGCAGGATCGGGTAGACGGTCGGCCATTCGGTGGCGGGGGCGAGTTCGGCGAACCCCCAGCCGTTGGTCGGGATGATCACCGGCAGCTGCCCGGATTCGGCCTGACTGTCGCGGATGTCGCCGAGCCACTTGGTGAAGAAGCGCGCGAGATCCAGCTGAGCCAGCATCGTCGGCGCACCGACCTGGGCGTCGCCAGTCCAGCCGTTCTTCTCGTAGAAGGGTGTGTCCGTCGGGATGCCGTGCAGATTGCTCAGCACCGTCCGCCGCATCGCCTGCTCGAACTGCTCGTACGCCGGCTCACTCGACGCGAACGCGGTCACCGATCGGACGTCCGAATTCACGACTCGCAACTGCACATCCGGCCGCGCTCCGGAGATCTGGACATAACGGAAGCCCTTGTAGGAGAACCGCGGTTCCCATTCCTCGACACCCGACCCGGCCGCGATGTATTCATCCCGCTGGATCCGATCGCCCTCGACATGCCCGTTCACCGCGACCACGTTGCCGTCGGCAACCGTCTCGCCGTACGTCAGACTGATCGTGGTCCCGGCCGGCGCGCTCACCCGCAACCGCGCCCACCCGGCCGTCGTGCGGCCGAAGTCGGCGATCCAGACACCGGGCCGCACCTCGTCGAGAGTGACCGGATCGACTGTTTCGATGACGCGGATCGGCTCATGCTCCTGCGCCCGCAGCCGACCAGCCGGTGCATCGACGACCGAGACAGTGGACCAGGCGGAGTCGTCGAAATCGGCCGTGTCCCACCCGGGCAGTGCGCGACGAGCGTCGTACGTCTCGCCGGTATAGAGCGAGTCCGAGATGGTCGGCCCGCCGGTGATCCGCCACGAAGGATCGCTGACCACCTCGGCGACGCGGCCGTCGTCGTACTCGATCACGAGGCGGGCGATCAGCCGGGGCTCGGAGGTCCACGGTGCTTGGTGCCAGCGCCAGACGTTAGGCGTGTTCATGCCGAAGAACCCACGGCCGAGCTCGGCGCCGACCGCGTTGTCGCCGGTCTGCAACAGCGCGGTGACGTCGTGCGTGACGTAGAGGACCGTGCGGCCGTAGTCGGTGAAGCCCGGATCCAGTACGGCGTCGGTCACCGCCTGACCGTTGATCCGGAGGTCGGCGTACCCAAGGCCGCTCGCGTACAACCGCGCACGCCGGACGGACCCGTCGACGCTGAACGTCCGGCGGAGCAGGGGAGCCCCGGAGGTCTCGCCGCCGATCCACTGCGAAGAGCCGAACCCCTCATCCAGCAGACCGGTCTCGAACCACTCCTCCGGAGCCCACTCAGTCTCCTGATCGGAGCCGTCCCACAGGCGGACCGACCAGTTGTACCGCGTCCTCGGGGTAAGCGCCGGACCGTCGTACTCGATTCCGAAGCACTGCGAAGAAGCCACCTTGCCGGAATCCCAGGACCCGACCCGCAGTTGGTACGCCGTCTGAGTCGCGCCGTACCCGGGAGCTTTCGCGATCCAACTGAACCTGGGCCGATCGACATCGGTCCCCAGCGGACGAACGGCGTACTCGGCCTTCAGTGTTCCGACGAGCATCGGCGGCGGCTCCTCAGCAAAAAGTCAACGGGGACGATATGCCCTCCCTGATTACCTGCTGACCAACCCATCAGCAAGTCTGAGGAGGAATGCTCATGCAGATCGGCCGGAAGTTTGGCCTCGCGGCGACATCCGGGGTGATGCTGTTCACCTCGATATCTCCTGGTTCACCGAGTGCCGGCGAACGTTTGATGCCGACGCTCGGCAACGGCGGGTACGACGTGCAGTCGTACGCCGTCGCCTATGACTACTACCCGGGCAAGTCGCAGATGCCTGCCTCCGCGGACATCGTGGCGCAGGCCGAGCACAGCCTGTCCAGCTTCACCCTCGACGCGGTGGCCCGGCAAGTGAAGTCGGTGACCGTTAACGGACTTCCGGCCGGGTTCAACTTGGACAACAAGAAGGAGAAGCTCGCCGTCACCCCGCGGATCCCGCTGCTGCAGGGGCTGCCGTTCCGGGTGCGGATCAGCTTCGTCGCGGACCGCTCGCTCGAACCGAGGTCACCGGTCTTCCCGGAGCAGGACAAGTTCGACCACTGGACGGACTGGGCCGGCGGCTTCGAGTTGATGGGCCAGCCGAACCGGTCCCACCTGTTCTTCCCGATGAACGACGTCCCGAGTGACAAGGCCCGGGTCAGCTTCCGGGTGAGTGTGCCGAAGGGCTACCAGGCGGTGGCGAACGGGACGCTCCGATCGGAGCGGACGAAGGCCGGACGGACGACGTACGAGTTCGGAACGCGGGACCCGATCCCGACGCATGTTGCGCAGCTCGCGGTCGGGCATCTGACCGAGATCAAGGGCAAGGGACCCCATGGACTGCCACTGCGCAGCTTCGTCGACAGTTCTAAGGCGAAGGCGGCCGGACCGCGCGTGGCACTCGTCCCCGAGCAGCTGAAATGGGTCGAGCAGGCGATCGGTGCGCCGTACCCGTTCGAGACGTACGGCGTCCTCGGTGTCGGCGGCGTCACGGGGTATGCCCTCGAGAGCGCGACGCTGTCCATGTTCAACGCGGACTATCTGGCCCAGCCCGGGACCGACGGGGTCGGCACGATGATCCACGAGCTGATCCACCAGTACTTCGGGAACGCGGTGTCGGTGAAGACGTGGGACGACATGTGGCTGAGTGAGGGGCACGCGGCGTACTACACCGGTCTGTACCACGACTCGAAGGGGCAGACGAAGCTTGCCGACTTCATGCGGGACGCGTGGCAGTTCGATTCCGAGGAACGCCCGAAGTACGGGCCGCCCGGGCGCGTGACTGATCTGAACGGCGTCCTGTTCGGCACCAACCCGGGTGGCGCGGTCACGCTCTACGCGCTGCGGCAGAAGCTCGGGGTGCCGACGTTCCAGAAGATCGAGAAGACCTTCTTCGAGCGGTTCCGGAACAAGGCTGCCTCGACCCAGGACTACATCGACGTCGTGAACGAGGTCTCCGGCCAGGATCTGGCGTCGTTCGTGAACAGCTGGATCTACGGAGCGAAGACTCCACCTTTCCCCGGTTGATTCGTCTCACATCGCGATTTGTTGTCTCGCACTGTGAAATGCAGGGCGATCGATGGACTTTGTACGCTTTCATGGACACATGCAGGTCACCGCCAACCGGCCAGCCGACGCGCTCACGCGCCGTCGGCATGTGGACCTGCTCCGCGTTGCCTCCGCAACCTGTTGACCTTCTGCGTCGCTCTCAGCCCGTTCTGAAATCTCGCTGATCCACGCTCGCCCGTGGTCCTCACGACCACCCGCATCCCCGAAGGTCTCCTGTGCGCATCTCCAGCTTCCGTCCTGTCCGTCGTCGTCTGCTCGCCGCGTCCGCGGCCGCACTCACCCTTGCGGTCGCGGCCGCCGGCTGCAGCCGGGCCGAGGGTAAGGACACCCCGGCTCCCGCAGCCGGCAAGGGTCCGGCCGCCGAGCTCCGGCTCGGCTACTTCCCGAACGTCACGCACGCCGCCGCCCTGGTCGGCCTCGAGCAGAACCTGTTCAGCAAGGACCTCGGCAGCACCAAGCTGGTCCCGACCAAGTTCAACGCCGGTCCGGAGGCGGTCGGCGCACTGCTCGGCGGCTCGCTGGACGCGACCTTCATCGGCTCGGGCCCAGCCATCAACGCCTACGCGAAGTCGAACGGCGAGGCTGTCCGCCTGATCGCCGGTTCGACCTCCGGTGGCGCGCAGCTGGTCGTGAAGCCGGGGATCAACAAGCCCGAAGATCTGATCGGCAAGCGCGTGGTCACCCCGCAGCTCGGCAACACCCAGGATGTGTCGCTAAAGAAGTGGCTGGCCGAGAAGGGCCTGACCGGCAAGGTCACGGTCACCAACCTCGAGAACGCCCAGACGCTGGACGCGTTCAAGCAGGGCAAGGTCGACGCAGCTTGGGTTCCGGAGCCGTGGTCGTCGCGGCTCGTCCTCGACGCCGGCGCGAAGGTGCTGCTCGACGAGAAGAGCCTCTGGCCGGACGGCAAGTTCCCGACCACGGTGCTGATCGTGCGGACGCAGTTCCTGCAGGAGCACCCGGAGACGGTGAAGGGGCTGCTCAGCGGTCTCGTCGCCTCGATCGACTTCGCGAACAAGGACCAGGCCGCGGCGAAGACCGCGGTGAACAAGCAGCTGAAGACGCTCACCGGCAAGGACCTCAAGCCGGCCGTGATCGACCGTGCGTTCGGCAACATCGAGCTCACCGCCGACCCGCTGGCCGCGACGTTCCCGCAGCTGGCCAAGGACCAAGTCTCCGCGGGCATCGTCAAGGAGGCCCCGAAGGTCGCCGGATTCGCCGACCTCGGCCCGCTGAACGCCGTACTGACTGCAGCAGGAAAGCCGACGGTCGACGCCGCCGGTCTCGACACCAAGTAGTTCCCGACCGATCGAGGAGCAGACATGACCGCGACAGTCGAGGTACCCCGCAGGGTGAGCGAGCACGGCGCGCGTCCGGTGCGTTTCCACCAGGTTGGCAAGGCCTTCGGGTCGGGCCGCAAGGAGGTGGTGGCGCTGGACGGCGTCGACCTCGAGGTCAAGGCCGGTGAGTTCGTCTGCCTGCTTGGTGCTTCCGGTTGCGGCAAGACGACGCTGCTGAACCTGGTCGCCGGTCTGGACAAGCCGACCAGCGGGCGGATCGAGCTGAGTTCGTCGCGGCCGGCGGTCGTGTTCCAGGAGGCCGCGCTGATGCCGTGGCTGACGGCGGCCGGGAATGTCGAGCTGCCGTTGCGGATGGCCGGCGTACCGAAGACGCAGCGGCGGGCGAAGGCGGCCGAGCTGCTGGAGCTGGTCCGGCTGGCCGGGCTTGGTGACAAGCGTCCGCACGAGCTGTCCGGCGGGATGCGGCAGCGGGTCGCGTTGGCCCGCGCGCTCGCCTCGACCACCGACAACACCGGTTCGGGCGCGGGCAAGCCGTCGCTGCTGTTGATGGACGAGCCGTTCTCCGCGCTGGACGCGATCACCCGCGATGTCCTGCAGGGTGAGCTGCTGCGGATCTGGCGAGCCACCGGTACGGCGATCCTGTTCGTCACCCACGATGTCCGGGAGGCGGTGCGGCTCGGTCAGCGCGTCGTACTGCTGTCGTCGCGGCCCGGCCGGGTCGTGCGCCAGTGGGATGTCGCAGGGCTGGCCGGAACCGACGAGTCCGGTGCGGTCGATGAGATCAACAGTGAACTGCGCAAGGTGATCAGCAGTCATGCCGCAGCTTGATGTGAAGGAAGGCTCGGTCGAGGCCGGGCTGGATGCACTCGATACACCGATCGCCGCATCCGAAGGCTCGCTGGTACGGCGGATCGCGGCGCGGGCGTTGCCGCCGATCGGTGCGATCGTGCTGCTGGTGCTCGTGTGGCAGGTGTTGTGGGCGGCCGCGTTCTGGCCCGAGTTCAAGCTTCCGGCGCCGGCCGCGGTCTGGGCCCAGATCTGGGAGCTCGTGACCTCGGGCAAGATCGTCGAACTGTTCTGGGTCTCGGTGCACCGGGCGGTGATCGGCTTCGCGATCTCGCTGCTGATCGCCGTACCGCTCGGTCTGGCGATCGCGAACATCCGCGTCGTACGGCGGGGGATCGGACCGCTGGTGTCCGGTCTGCAGAGTCTGCCGTCGGTCGCGTGGGTGCCCGCGGCGCTGCTGTGGTTCGGTCTGACCGACGGCGCGATCTACTGGGTCGTGCTGCTCGGTGCCGTGCCGTCGATCGCGAATGGCCTGGTCTCAGGTCTTGACCAGGTGCCGCCGATCCTGCCGCGCGTCGGCAAGGCGCTCGGGGCCGGCCGCTGGGGTGGCATCCGGTACATCCTGTTGCCGGCGGCGCTGCCCGGCTTCCTCGGCGGGCTCAAGCAGGGTTGGGCGTTCTCGTGGCGGTCGCTGATGGCCGCCGAGCTGATCGCGACCTCACCGGATCTGGGCGAGGGCCTTGGTCAGTACCTGCACAACGGGATGTCGCTGTCGGACATCTCGATGGTGTTCGCCGGCATCCTGCTGATCTTCGTGGTCGGCGTCGGTATCGAACTGCTCGTGTTCCGCCCGCTGGAGAACTCGGTCCTGAAGGCGCGCGGACTGACCAGCGCTGCCCGTTGACCGGGTTACGGCTCGGCAACTGGGGCCCGCGTCGCGGCCGGGGTTCGGCCGCGCGCCGTACTGTGGGGATGTGGTCCGATTCCTTCCGTTCCTGATCAGCCTGGTGCTCAGCGTGTATGCGCTGTTCTCCTGCATCCAGACACCCGACGACGAGGTCCCGCACCTGCCCAAGCTGGTGTGGATCCTGATCATCGTGTTCGTCCCGTTCGTCGGGCCGATCGTCTGGCTGCTCGCCCAGCGCACATCGCGCGCCGGGCGTGAGCGACCGGTGCGGCCACCGCGGCCCGCCGGACGATCGATGGCGCCCGATGACGATCCGGACTTCCTGAAGTCACTGGACCGCTACCGGGACCCGCGAACGACGATCAAGCCGCCGGTCGACGAGCCGCAGGACACACCGCGTCCCAAGGATCCGGAAACGCCGGCCGACGAAACTCCGACCGGTGACTCGCCCTCGGCCGAGACCGACGACGGTAAGTCGTGAGACCGCGCCCGCAGTCGCTGCTTCCAGGCGACGGGGGCGCGGTTTCTCAGGCGGACTTGCGGTGCTCCAAGGGGGCGTTGTCGCGCTCGGATTCCGTGGTGCCGCCCCAGACGCCGTACGGTTCTCCGACCGCTAGGGCGTGCTGACGGCACTCGGGCTGGACCGGGCAGGTCCCACAGAGCGACTTCGCCACCATCTCGCGGGCGCGTTTACGGACGCCACGCTCCGATTCGGGCGAGAAGAACAGCTCCGGGTTGACATCGCGGCACGCAGCCTGCGACTGCCAGTCCCACAGATCCATGAGCGGGCGGGGTAGGCGAGGCATCCCTCTCGACATGGCAACCTCCTATGACTCACCGTGAGCGCGGACGGGCGCTCGGTGAAAACTATGCTCAACTCATGCCGAGTTCAACCCTTGTTGTCTCGAACTTCGGTCCATTCGTTATCGGCGCGTGGCGTTGCAGCCTGTGATCACGGCGTTTCACGCGGAGAGCGTGACCACGGGCCTACTCACTGTGACATGGATCACTTAGTGAGCGATGCACCAAAAACTGCGGCCAGCAGGCCGATTCCGAGATTGAGCAGCACCGAGAGCAAAGCCTTTGCCCGATGCCCCGAACTCACGAGCGCGGTCGTCTCGGCCGCGAAGGTGCTGTACGTCGTGAACGCTCCGCAGAACCCGACGCCGATCAGCAGCGTCCAGTTCTGATCGGTGACACCGGTCATCAGACCGAGGATGAAACTGCCGACGACGTTGACGGTGAAGGTGCCCCACGGCAACGGGACCTGTTGGCCAGTGGTCTGCAAAACCCTTGCTACAAAGTGTTTGTCGACAATAAACCGCAGCGGCGCGCCGATCGCGGCGCCGACGGCGACGAGCAGTACGTTCATCGTCGCCGGCCCAGCCACTCGCCGAGCGTTGCCGCCAGCAACGCCGCAGCGACCGTGCCGAAGAAGTAGGCGAAGGCAACCACCAGATGCGCGTGCATCTGCGCGTGCAACAACTTCTCTGTGTCGACCGCGTACGTCGAGAAGGTCGTGAAGCCGCCGAGGATCCCGGTGCCGAGGAACGGCCGGAGCAGCGGATGGGATCCCGGGGTCAGCCGCGCGAACAGCACGCCGATGGCCAGGCAGCCCGTCACGTTCGTCAGGAACGTGGCCCAGGGAAAGCCACCCTCGGCGTGCGGAATCGCCGCTGCGAGCCCGTAGCGGGCCAATGAGCCGACAATCCCGCCAAGGGCCACCACGCCGAGCACGCGCGGCAGCCCTGGCTGCACAACCTCGGTCACACCGCCGGAGCGTAGCGGTAGTACTCGTGAGCGCCATGGGCAGTCCCGGTCTCGCCGGTCAGCGCTCGGATGACCGTCGCGTGCGTGATCGCGAGCACCGGACCATCCGTGCCAGCCGCATGCCGGGCGAGCGCCGTCTCCGCTCGCTCCCGCACCTGGGACAACGGCTCCCACGGCCTCCGGATGCCGTCCGGCCACTCACCGCCGTACGCCTCGAACTCGGCCTTCGCAGCCAGTACGTCGGCGTGGCCGCGCCAGCTGCCCGAGTGATCCGGCAGCCAGTCGCGCAGGTCGTGATCGACCCGGACGCCGAGCGCCAGCCGGTGACCGACGATCGCGGCGAACTGCAGCGCCCGCGTGAACGGCGAACTGACCAGGTACGTCGCGCCGATCCCGCCGAGCAGGTCGGCCAGCTCCTCGGCCTGCCGCACCCCGTCCGGTGTCAGCGGGGCCGAGTCGGCCGCGGCTCCGCGCAGCCCCTGACCGTCGATCCGGGCATAGTCCGGCTCCCCATGGCGAACCAGATAGATCTGCGTGACCGGCATGGGCCTAGCGAAGATGTCGGGCCCCGGCCCACCCCTGAGGAGCGGACGGTGGCCGGATCTGATGTAGCTCGTCGAAGAGTTGATCGATGCCTCCGGGCGGTTGGGGGCTTGTCGTCGTCGGGGGTTGGGTGTCGATCCAGCGCACCTCGGTGGCGCCCTGGTGGCCGTGCACGGCGAGCACAGCCTCGAGACCGGGCCAGACCGCGGTCGCGGGGTTGTCGCCCCGCCACCGCAACGCGACTGACCCGTCGCTGAACTCGCAGCCCTCCGCGACCACACCGGTCCCGGAGACGCCACTCGGATCCCGGTACCGCACCAGCTCGAAGACCCGCGGCCTCACTGTCCAGCACCCCTCAGATGTCGACCCGTTGTTGCAGCGCTCAACGAGCCCGGAGCCGGGTTGGTTACTAGGGAGGTGCTATCGTCTGGTCTGTGAAGCGTTGCTATTGGCGATTTTTTGAGTGGCCGGCCGTGGTGCCGGGCGACTCAGCCGATCGCTGACGCCCACCCAACACTCCACAGCCGGCCCGAAGGCAAGGACATCCGTCCTTGCCTTTTCTTGTTCCCAGCCGGCTGACTGCGACCTTCCGCGGTGCTCCGGCGGAAAGGTCCCACCACCATGAACACCCTCCCGCGACGATCCGAACAGGCCGCAGTTGTCGACCGGCGGATCGAGAAGACCGTCCCGTTGATCACGCCGCTCGCGCTGCACGACGAGCTGCCGATGAACGACGACCTCGCGAAGACGGTCATCGACGGCCGCCAGGCGGTCACCGACGTACTGAACGGGGTCGACGACCGGCTGCTGGTCGTCGTCGGCCCGTGTTCCGTGCACGACGCCGACGCGGCCCTCGAGTACGCCGAGCGCCTCCGCCCGGTCGCCGAGCGGCTCTCCGACGGTCTGCTGGTGGTGATGCGGGTGTACTTCGAGAAGCCGCGTTCCACGCTCGGCTGGAAGGGCCTCATCAACGACCCGGGCCTCGACGGCTCCGGTGATGTGAACCGCGGTCTGCGGCTCGCCCGGAAGCTCCTGCTGCAGGTGACCGAGCTGGGTCTGCCGGTCGGCTGCGAGTTCCTCGACCCGATCACACCGCAGTACATCGCCGACACGGTCGGGTGGGGTGCCATCGGTGCGCGGACGGTCGAGAGCCAGGTCCACCGCCAGTTGTCGTCCGGACTGTCGATGCCGATCGGGATGAAGAACCGCCCCGACGGCAGCATCGGTACGGCGGTCGACGCGATCAAGGCGGCCGCCGTACCGCATGTGTTCACCGGTATCGACCACGACGGCGCACCGGCCATCCTGCACACCCGCGGGAACCCGGACTGCCACCTCGTCCTGCGCGGTTCCGACGCCGGTCCGAACTACGACGCCGAGTCCGTTGCCGCTGCCACCGACCTGCTTCGTACGGCGGGTCTCGCGGAGCGCGTCGTCATCGACGCGAGCCACGGCAACAGCCGCAAGGACCACCGCCGTCAGCCGGTCGTCGCCGGCGAGATCGGTGCGCAGGTCGCGGCCGGCAACCGGGCGATCGTCGGCGTGATGCTGGAGTCGTTCCTGGAAGAGGGGCGTCAGGATCTTGACCCGACCCGCGAGCTGACCTACGGGCAATCGATCACGGATGCCTGTATGGGCTGGGAAACCACCGAATCAGTACTCGCCGAGCTACGGAATGCAGTGCTGGCGCGGCGCGGATAACGACCGGGGTGGTGGGGCGGGGAAGGTATTTGGTGCTGTTCATCTGAACGTCTTGCGGCGGATACGAGGCTCTGTCATGGTCCGGACCATGACAGAGATCTCCAGGCGTCTTGTTCTCGGTTCAGCGGCCGGCGGAGCAGCGTTGTCACTGCTCCCGCCGTCGCTGCATACCGCGATGGCGCAACCGGCACGGCGTGGGGGACTGCGGGCCATCGAGCACGTGATCGTGTTGATGCAGGAGAACCGTTCGTTCGACCACTACTACGGGACACTGCGCGGAGTCCGCGGGTTCGGCGATCGCCAGCCGCTGCGGTTGCGCAACGGGCGGAGCGTCTTCCATCAGCCGAAGACCACGGGCGGTGAGGTGCTGCCGTTCTCGATCCGCACCGCCGCCGCGGCGGCCGGGCGCAACCCCGACGACATCCAGTACCTCGGCGCCCTCGCGCACGGATTCACCGACGCGACCCAGGCCTGGAGCAACGGCTGGAACGACAACTGGGTCCAGGCCAAGACGGCCGCGACCATGACGCACTACGACCGTCGCGACATCCCCTTGCAGTACGAGCTCGCCGAGACATTCACGATCTGCGATGCCTACCACTGCTCGGTCAACGGCTCCACCAACCCGAACCGCAACTACCTGTGGTCCGGCACCACCGGCTACGAGCCCGGCACGACCCAGCGCGCGGTGACGAACGCGGCGTACGACTACAACCACAAGGGCTACGACTGGACGGCGTACCCGGAGCGGCTCGAGCAGGCCGGTGTCTCCTGGAAGATCTACCAGGAGTGGGACAACTTCACCGACAACGCGGTCGAGTACTTCCGGACCTTCAAGGACCTCGGGACCCGGATCCTGGCGTCGGTACCGGGCGGGTACCGGACCACCGAGGAGTTCTACGACAAGCTCTTCGAGAAGACGCCCGAGCAGCAGACCGAGGCGCTGCAGCAGCTGGCGGCGGCCGTGGCCAAGCAGCCCAAGGCCGACCAGAAGCTGTTCCACCAGGCGATGTACCGGTCCGAGCCGGAGTCGCTGGTTCCGCGGGTGAAGGCCGACATCAAGGCGGGCAAGCTGCCGCGCGTCAGCTGGCTGGTTCCGTCTGCGGTCGACTCCGAGCACCCGGGCTCGTCTACTCCGGTGGCCAGCGCGAACCTCGTCTATGAGTTGCTGGACGCGATCGCCTCCGATCCCGAGACCTGGTCGAAGACCGCGCTGTTCATCAACTTCGATGAGAACGACGGCTACTTCGACCACGTGCCGCCGCCGGTCGCGCCGCGTCCGCCCTCGGGGAACGGCGATGACTGGTACAACGGTCAGCCGATCGGGCTCGGCCCGCGCGTCCCGATGACCGTGGTGTCGCCATGGACCGTCGGCGGTCACGTGAACTCGCAGACCTTCGACCACACGTCGGTGATCCGGTTCCTCGAGCGTTGGACCGGCGTCCAGGAACCGAACATCAGCAAGTGGCGGCGGGCTGCTTGTGGTGACCTCACCTCCGCCTTCGACTTCGACCGCTCGTACCGGCAGCCGACCGTCGAGGCGCCGGGCTCGATCCCGGCGCCGATCGCGCGCTGGAAGCCGACGCCGCCCGTCGACCAGGCCGTCCCGCAGCAGGAGAACGGCCGGCGTCCGGCCCGCCCGCTGCCTTACCGGCCGGCGGTTTCAGGGTTCGTTGCTGACGGCAAGCTGAAAGTGGCCATCAGCAACGAAGGTGCCGAGTCGGCGCACTTCGCGATCTATCCGTACGGCGGTGAACTGCCCGCGCCGGCGCATCTCGACGTACGGCGGGACCACGCGGAGGCCATCGCGGTCGCGGGTCCGTACGAGATCGCCGTACAAGGGCCGAACCGGTTCTGGGTCGAGCTCGCCGGGTCGACCGATGGTGTCGCGGCCGGGCTTGATGTGCGGACGTGTCAGCGGGGGAGTGAGCTGGAGTTGGCGTTGGTCAACACGTCTCGCAAGCCGCTCACGCTGAAGCTGAAGGCTCGTGGCTACGGCAGCAAGACCGTCACGGTCACGCTGCGCGGCAAGCAGACCCGCGAGGTCGACTGGCCGACCGACCACGGCTGGTACGACGTCGAGGTCACGGTCGTCGAGGACACGACGTACCGGCGCCGGTTGAGTGGGCACCTGGAGACCGGCCGGGCCGGGCTCACCGGCTGACGCAACCGCACGACTGACGATGCATGATCTCCGCAGGCAACCGGATTGTCTGCGGAGGCGCATCGGGATCGTTCATCCGGCGCAGCAGTAGCTGGACAGCTCGGGCACCGATCGCCGCGGACGGTTGAGCCACGGTGGTCAGGCCCGGGCTGAACAGATCGGCCCAGGCGAAGTCGTCGAACGCTGTGAGAGCCATGTCCTTCGGTACGGCGATCTTGGCGGCGTTGAGCGCGGCCAGGGCGCCAATCGTCATGCTGTTGTTCGCCGCGAACAGTGCGGTCGGCGGGTCGTCGAGTTGCAGCAGCTCCCAGGTCGCCTTGCGGCCGCCGTCGCTCGACGACGAGCCGACCCGGACCAAGGCGTGATCGACCGGGAGGTCGGCGCGTTGGTGAGCCAGTTGGTAGCCGCGCAGCCGCTCGGCGCTGGTCGACAGGCCGGGGATGCCGCTGAGCATGCCGATCCGGGTATGGCCGAGCGAGATCAGGTGATCGATGATCGCGGTGGTCGCCGCCTCGTTCTCGACGCCGACTTGGTCGACGCGGAGCTCGGGCGTGATCCGGTCGACGAGGACGTAGGGGAGGGCGTGGTCGCGGAGCATCGGCAAGGTCAGATCGCGCCACCCGTCGGCCGGGGCGATGATCAGGCCTTCGATGCGGTGGGCAAGTAAGTTCGCGACCGCCACCGACTCGTGCCGGGCGTCGTCACGGGTATCGACGATGATCACGTTCAGGCCGGCGCGGGTGGCCTCGCGGTCGATGCCTTGGATGAGCTCGACCCAGTACGGGTTGGTCGCGACGGTGATGGCCAGGCCGATGGTGCGGTTCGTTCCCGCGGAGAGCGAGCGCGCAGTCGGCTGGTGTTTGTAGCCGAGCAGGTCCATCGCGTGCTGGACGCGTTCGCGGGTTGCGGGTGCCACCAGGCGGGTCCCGTTGACGACATGGGAGACCGTACTGACCGACACTCCGGCGGCGCGAGCGACCTCGGTCATGGTGACCATCCGTCGTATCGTCGTCGCCGCCGGTGCTTTGCGCAAGGTTTTGCGCAAAGCAGGAAACCAGTGTGTCGACCGGTCTACCTTCGCGTCTCAGACCGACCCCATTCGCTCGGGAGGGCCGAGGCGTGAGAAGAACCATCCCCGTCGTACTGCTGTCCGTCGCACTGATGGCCACCGCGGCGTGTACCCAGACCAAGTCCGGCAGTGGCGGCGGTGGTGAGAGCACCGGCCCGGTCAAGATCGGGCTCGTCACCAAGACCGACACCAACCCGTACTTCGTGAAGTTGCGCGAGTCGGCCAAGGCGCACGCCGAGAAGTCGGGTGCTCAGCTAATCGCCGTGGCCGGCAAGTTCGACGGCGACAACGAGGGCCAGGTGGCCGCGATCGAGAACCTCGTCCAGCAAGGCGTGAAAGGCATCCTGATCACGCCGAGCAACTCCACCGGTATCCTCGGCGCGCTCAAACAGGCCAAGGAGAAGGGCGTTCTGGTGATCGCCCTCGACACCGAGACCGACCCGAAGGACGCCGTCGATGCGACCTACGCGACGAACAACGTGACCGCGGGTGAGCTGGAAGGCAAGTACGTCAAGGCGGCCCTCGGGTCCACCGCGCCGCGGCTGCTGATGATGGACGGTACGCCGGGCGGCACGGTCGACGAGCAGCGCCACCGCGGCTTCCTGCAAGGCATGGGCCTGAAGGACGGCGACCCCGCCATCATCGGCGTGGCCCCGACCAACGGCGACCAGAACAAGGCGCAGGCCGCGATGGAGAACCTCCTCCAACGCGACGCCACGGTCAACTCCGTCTACACCATCAACGAGCCCGCCGCCCGAGGCGCCGTAGCCGCCCTCACCGCCAAGAACCTGGCCGGCAAGGTCGCGGTCGGCTCGATCGACGGCGGCTGCCAAGGCGTCGCCGACGTCAAGGCCGGCAAGTACCTCGCCACCGTCATGCAGTTCCCGAAGAAGATGGCCGAACAAGGCGTAGACGCAGTAGTCGCCTTCGCCAAGGACGGCAAGAAGCCCACCGGCTTCCAAGACACCGGCGCCCAACTCATCACCGACAAACCCCTCGCCGGCCTGGACAGCAAGGACACGGCATGGGGCTCCCAGAACTGCTGGGGCTGAGTTGATGAGCTCTGTTGAGGCTCGGGCGACGCAGTCGTTCCGGAATCGTTCTGCTGAAGCGTTCCTGCACAATCCCGCGCTGGGACCACTCGCCGCGTTGATTTTGGCGATGGTTGTGTTTTCGGTGACTACTTCGACGTTTCTCACCGTGGACAACCTGAGTTTGGTGGTGCAGCAGTCGTTGGTGGTGGCGACGCTGGCGTTGGGGCAGACGTTGATTGTGCTGACCGGCGGAATCGACCTTGCGAACGCGGCCGTCATGGTGCTGGGGACGATGGTGCTGGCGCGGCTGGTGACCGAGGGCAGTAACTCGGTGGTCGCGTTGGTGGCCGGGTTCTTGGTGTGTGCGGTGCTGGGGGCGATCTCCGGTGGGCTGGTGACGATGCTCAACCTGCCGCCGTTCATCGTCACGCTCGGCATGCTGACCGTCGTGCTCGCGGCCGGGCGCCTGTACTCCGAAGGCAGCTCGTACCCGGTCACCGACAACCTGCTCGGGGTTCTCGGTGAAGGCGGTTACCTGTTCGGGCAGATCAAGGTGACGCACGGGATGACGCTGGCCGTGGTGATGTTCGCGATCACCTGGTATGCGCTCACCCGGACCGCCTGGGGGCGACATGTGTATGCCCTGGGCAACGATCCGGAAGCTGCCCGGCTGACTGGTATCCACGTCGGCCGGACTCGCTTCAGCGTCTACCTGATCGCCGGCGTGATCTACGCGTTCGCCGCCTGGCAGGCGCTCGGCCGGATCCCGAACGCGGACCCGAACGCCTTCCAGACCGGCAACCTGGACAGCATCACCGCGGTAGTCATCGGCGGCACCAGCCTGTTCGGTGGCCGGGGCAGTGTGATGGGAACCGTGGTCGGCGCGCTGATCGTCGCCGTACTGCGCAGCGGTCTGACCCAGGCCGGGATCGACAGCCTGTACCAGGATGTCGCAACCGGTGTCCTGGTGATCGCCGCGGTCGCCTTCGACCAGGTCGTTCGGAGGAGGTCGCGATGACAACTCCCGCACTGCAGGCACGCGGTTTGGTGAAGCGCTACGGCCGGGTGACCGCGATCGACGGCGCCGACTTCGACCTGTACGCCGGTGAGGTGCTGGCCGTGGTCGGCGACAACGGCGCCGGCAAGTCCAGCCTGATCAAGGCGCTGTCCGGCGCGCTGATTCCGGACGAGGGCACGATCCTGCTCGACGGTTCGGAGACGCATTTCCATTCACCACTCGACGCTCGGCACGCCGGGATCGAGACGGTCCATCAAACGCTGGCACTGGCGCCCGCGATGGACATCGCCACGAATCTCTTCCTCGGCCGCGAAGTACGCCGTACCGGGCCGTTGGGCAGTGTGTTCCGGCTGCTCGACCGGGGTGCGATGCGCGAACAGGCGCAGAAGCAACTAGATGCCTTGGGCATCGAAACCGTGCAGCACATCGGCCAACTGGTCGAGACGCTGTCCGGTGGTCAGCGGCAGGCTGTCGCGGTTGCCCGGGCGGCGATGTTCGGCAGCCGGATGGTCATCATGGACGAGCCGACGGCTGCACTCGGCGTGAAGGAGTCGCGGCAGGTGCTCGACCTCATCCGGCGCATCCGTGATCGCGGGCTGCCGGTGGTCCTGATCAGTCACGACATGCCGCAGGTGTTCGAGATCGCCGACCGCATCCACGTCCACCGCCTCGGTCGCCGGACCGCCGTCGTACGGCCGGCGGACGCGTCGATGAGCCAGGTGGTCTCGCTGATGACCGGAGCCCTCCGACCCGGCGACCCGGACGCACCGCCGAACCTGGTGGACGTCAGCGTGCGATAGCCGCGGTCCGGGCGTTCGTGACCGCGATCAGGTCGGCGGGGGCGAGACCGATGTCGAGCCCCCGCCGACCACCCGACACATAGACGGTCGCGTGGTCGGTCGCCGTACTGTCCACGACCGTCGGCAACGGCCGCTTCTGACCGATCGGGCTGATTCCACCGACGACGTACCCGGTCGTGCGTTCGGCCGTGGCCGGGTCGGCCATCACGGCCTTCTTCCCACCGGCAGCCGCCGCGATCGCCTTCAGATCAAGCTGCTTGTCCACCGGCACGACGCCGACCGTCAGCTTGCCGTCGACCTCGACCAGCAGCGTCTTGAACACCTGCTCAGGCTCCAGCCCGAGTGCCTCAGCCGCCTCCAACCCGTACGACTTCGCCGCCGGATCATGCTCATACGCATGCGAGCTGAACTGAACATTCGCCTTAGTCAACGCCACCGTCGCCGGCGTCCCCACCGACTGCTTCCCCTTAGCCACCCCCCGACCCTAACCACCCCGTCCACCCGCGTTCCGCCCGCGCCCCCAACACCCCGCCGTACCGGGCTCCCGCCCACCAGCTCAACACCATTTGCCTGGCTAGGCACCCATATTCGGGGTTAACCCTCTGCGCCAGGCTGGTCGTGAGTCGGTTGGTGATTGGTGATTGGTGAGGAGCATGGGTGATGACGGTCGGTGTGGGGTTCACGGCGGTGGAGATTCGGGAGTTCGTGCACGAGTATTACGTGCAGCCGCGTGGGCAGAAGTTGTCGTGGCTGGCTGCGCAGGGTGTCTCGTACGACCGGTTGAAGCGGTGGCGATCGACGGTGTTCGAGGGTGATCTCGACCGGGCTCTGGTTCCGCGAGAAGGTAGTCCTATGACTGTGCCACCGACCAAGCGGACTGCGTTGGAGAAAGCGCGGGCGGCGGAGCGTGCGGCGCATGCGGCCGAGGTCGCGAAACTGACCGAGCGGATCCATGAGCTGGAGGGCACGAACGACACGCTGGGAAAAGCTATCGGGCTCTTGCATGCGATGAACGAGCAAGAGCCCGGCGACGACCCGCAGACCAGCGATCCGTCGACTTCCTGATCGCCGAGAACGAACTCGTCGTCGACCTGACCGGTTGGCTGGGGTCACAGCGTGAAGCGTTGAAGATCACTGGGGTGTCGCGCTCGACGTGGCATTACCGGGCCTGCCCGCGGGAGCCGGTGGCTGATCCTGTTGCGCACAAGGACCGGGCTTATCGGTCGCGGATCTCGACGGCCGATCGTGGCCTGATCGCGGACAAGATCACGCTGGCCTGGGCGGCCGGGAATTCCGTCGATCACGCGTTCGCAGTTGCGTGGGACGACGGTGTGATGCTGGCCTCGCGGCGGTCGTGGTGGCGGATCGCAGCCGACATTCATGACCAGTCCCAGCGGCCGGTCGCGCCGACGCGCCGCGGCTCCACGACACCGCGTGAAACACCTGTGCTGGAAGCGACCGGGCCCGGTCAGGTCTGGTCCTGGGACATCACCGATCTGCGTTCCCCGTGGCGCGGCAAGGCGTTCAAGGGCTACTCGGTCATCGATATCTACTCCCGCAAGATCGTCGGCTGGAGGGTCGAGGACCGCGAGGTCGACGTCCTGGCCGTGGAAATGTTCCAGCACGCGTTCGCCTGCCACGGAGCGCCGCGGGCAGTGCACGCCGATTCCGGATCTTCAATGCGCTCGAACGTGCTCAAAGAGCTCCTCGCCGAGGCCGGCGTTGCTCAGACCCACAACCGGCCCCGGGTGTCCAACGACAACCCGTTCTCCGAATCAGAGTTCCGCACGATGAAGTACCGGCCGAACTACCCCGGCACCTTCGAAGACCTCGAGCAGGCGCGTGCTCACATGGGCACCTACGTGCCTTGGTACAACAGCCAGCACAAGCACTCCGGCATCGCGCTGTTCTCACCCGACCAGGTCCACGACGGCACCTGGCTCCACCGCTGGAACCAACGCGACCAGACCCACCAGGACTACTACGCAGCCCACCCCGAACGCTTCCGACACCGGCCCCGCACCCCCGCACCCGCCAGGACCGTCGGCATCAACCTCCCCCAGACCAACCCCCCAGCAAAAACCACCCAACGACTCCAAGCAGCTTGACAACGCCCGCTAGCCAGCGAAATGGGGGTCGGGCGGGGGCGGTGGGGTGGCGACTAGGCGGACGCAGCAGTGGCTGGGGTGTGGGGTTAGGCGGGCTTCGAAGGCGGCGTTGGTGGCGGTGGTCAGGCCGGCTAGGAGGTTGAGGTTCATGTGGCAGACGAGGTGGGGGTGGTCGGCGGCTAGGCGGCGGAAGGGGCAGTTGGCGAGGGAGATGTCGTTGCCGTCGGGGCGGGGTTCGAAGCCGTGGCGTTCGAGGATGTCGAGGAGGGGGGCTTCGGTGCGGCCGAGGGTTTCGCCGTACTCGTGGGCTACGCGGTCGAGGGCGGTTCGGGGGGAGGTCCCGGTGGACTCGGCGGCTTCGATGGCGGCGGCGAGGAGGCGGCCGGCGACGGCGTACTGGCGTTCGGGGAGGCTGATCTCGATCTCGGTGTCGGAGCGGTGGTAGAGCTTGGCGGGGCGGCCGGCGCCGGGGCCGGTGCGGCCGGTGCGGCGCTCGAAGCAGAAGGCGAGCAGGCCCTCATCGGTGAGGCGGTCGAGGTGGAAGGCCGCGGTGGTGCGCGGGATGGCGAGGGCGGCGGCCGCGTCGTCGCGGCTGACCGGGGTGGGCTGGGCGACGACGTACTCGTAGAGGCGGCGCCGGGTGGGCTCCTCGAGTACGGCGATGGCCTTCCAGTGGTTGTCCACGGGATGATTCTATCGACAACTTCGGTTGGTGAAACAGTATGATGGCCCTTCGTTGAATTCTCAGGGAGTGTGCAGATGGCGATTTCGGCCGATCTCGAAGCGGTGCCCCTCCATATCGTGGCCAGCCGGGCCCAGATCGACCTGCCGGCCGCCGAGCGCGCGGTCGCGGACCTGCTGAAGGCGCTCGGCCGCGACCCACAGAGCTCACACCTGGCCGAGACCCCGCGCCGGGTGGCGAACGCGTACGCCGAGATGCTGACGCCGCGCGAGTTCGCGCTGACGACCTTCCCGAACGACGAGGGGTACGACGAGCTCGTGCTCGCCAAGGACATCCCGGTGCAGTCGTTGTGTGAGCACCACCTGCTGCCGTTCCAGGGGGTGGCGCACGTCGGGTACCTGCCGGGGGAGCGGATCCTCGGGCTGTCGAAGCTGGCCCGGGTGGTCGAGTTGTTCGCGCGCGATTTCCAGGTGCAGGAGCGGTTGACCAAGCAGGTCGCCGACTGGCTGCAGGACCACCTGGCGCCGCAGGGTGTCGGGGTCGTGATCGAGGCCGAGCACCAGTGCATGTCATTGCGTGGAGTGCGCGCGGTCGGTTCGAAGACCGTCACGTCGGCACTGCACGGCATCCTGCGGGACAAGCCCAGCTCCCGGCAGGAGTTCTTCGCGCTGACCGGCCTCACCCCGTAGTCCGGCGGCCAGCCGAAGCCTTTCAGGTCAGGCGGACACCGCCTTGTGGGTGAGCCGCCCGGTGGCGAGGATGTGCGCCACCTCGCCGGGCAGCAGGTCGGTGCCAGGGACCGTTTCCATCTCGGAGACGTCCAGCCAGCGCACGACGGTGGCGCCGCAGTGGCCGTGGACGGCGAGGATGGAGTCGAGATCCGGCCAGACGGCCGTGGAGGGGTTGGCGCCGTGCCAGCGCAGCGCCACCGAACCGTCGGTGAAGACACAGCCTTCAGCGACGATGCCGGTCCCGGAGACCCCGCTGATGTCGGTGTAGCGCAGGAGTTCGAAGGTCTGCGGTTTCATAGTCCTTTCCCCGTGATGAGCCCGGAACGGGCGCGGTTGGGCGCTCGCCACAAACCGGGGACAAGAACCGAGTGTCAGCGGGGAAGAACGATCTGTAGCGACTCTGGTGCTGCACAACAAGCTAGAACCAAAGTGCCCGACACGCCAGAGATGATCAGGCGTGTCTCAACGTCCGATCGGTAAAAGGACAACGGCTTTGAACGCTTGACATGATCGAATGGCGCAGTGTTCCTGACGCTGACCACCGACCTGGCCGGATTCGACCTTCCCGCAAGCGATTTCGGGTACTTGTTGCACAAGAATCCCGGACGACCGCAGCGGACCGATGTCACCGGTGGCACAGCGCATGTGTTCTACCCCGAGGCGACCGACGAGCGCTGTACGGCGGCCGTGCTGCTAGAGATCGACCCGATCGCTCTGGTCCGGGCCGGCCGCGGAAAATCCTCCGAAGGATTCACCCTCGGCCAGTACGTGAACGACCGCCCGTACGCCGCCTCCAGCCTGCTCGCGGTCGCGCTCAGCAAGTTCTTCCGGACCGCGATGATCGGCCGCTGCGACGCCCGGCCCGACCTCGCCGCCGCACCGATCCCGCTGCAGATCCACGTGCCCGCGCTGCCGTGTCGTGGCGGCACCGAGCTCGCGGAGCGGATGTTCGCGCCACTCGGCTGGACCGTCGACGCGCGCCCGGTGCCGCTCGACCCGGAGGTCCCGACCTGGGGTGACTCCCGGTACGTCGATCTGCGGCTGACCGGCGTGGTCCGGCTGGCCGACGCACTCAATCACTTGTATGTGATGCTCCCGGTTCTGGACGACGCGAAGCACTACTGGGTCGGCTCCGACGAGGTCGACAAGCTGGTTCGGGCCGGTGCCGGGTGGCTGGGCACGCACCCCGAGAAGGACCTGATCTCGCACCGCTACCTCGCACACCGGCGCTATCTGTCCGATGACGCTTTGGAGCGGCTGGCCGAGGCCGACGGCGTCGAGGTGGCCGACGAGGCACCTGAGTCGGAGGGCCCCGTGTCGCTGGCGGTCGAGCGCCGTACGACGGTTGCCGCCGTACTGCGTGAGCTCGGCGCGCGGCGGATCGTGGATGTCGGGTGTGGTGAGGGCGCGCTCGTCGGGGAGTTGCTCAAGGACCCGATGATCGGCGAACTGATCGGGACCGATGTCTCGGCGCGCGCGTTGATCTCGGCGAAGCGGCGGCTGCGCTACGACGACCTGCCCGACCGGCAACGGGACCGGCTGCGGTTCCTGCAGTCCTCGGTGACGTACGCCGATGAGCGCCTGGCCGGTCTGGATGCGGCCGTGTTGATGGAGGTCATCGAGCACGTCGATCCGCCGCGTCTGCCTGCGTTGTCGCACTCGGTTTTCAAGGCTGCGCGTCCGGCCGCGGTTGTCGTGACCACGCCGAACAGCGAGTACAACGTGCGGTTCGAATCGCTGCCGGCCGGCGAGTTCCGGCACCCTGACCACCGGTTCGAGTGGACGCGGTCCGAGTTCGAGACGTGGGCCTCGGGCGTAGGTGAGCGGTATGGGTATGCGGTCGAGTTCCGGCCGGTTGGCCCCGATGACCCCGAGGTTGGTCCGCCGACGCAGCTCGCGCTCTTCCGCCGTACGGAGGTGGCCGCATGATCGACGTACCGGCGCTGTCTCTGGTGGTTCTGGTCGGTGTGAGCGGGTCGGGGAAGTCGACCTTCGCGCGGAAGCATTTCAAGGCGACCGAGGTGATCTCGAGCGACTTCTGCCGTGGTCTGGTCTCGGATGACGAGAACGATCAGGCGGCCACCAAGGACGCCTTCGAGGTGCTGCATTTCATTGCAGGTAAGCGACTTGCGGCCGGTCGGCTGACCGTCATCGACGCGACCAACGTGCAGCCGGAGGCGCGGCGGGAGCTCGTCGCGCTGGCCCGCGAGTACGACGTACTGCCAGTCGCGATCGTGCTCGACCCGCCGGAGCGGGTTGCGGTCGAGCGGAATGAGCAGCGGGCGGATCGGCAGTTCGGTGCGAAGGTGGTGACTCGGCAGCTTGGTCAGTTGAAGCGTGGACTGCGGAGTCTCAAGCGCGAGGGGTTCCGGAAGGTCCACGTGCTGAGCAGTGTCGAGGAGATCGATGCCGTCAGCATCGAACGGACCCGGCTGTTCAACGACCTCACCGATGTTGCCGGTCCCTTCGACATCGTCGGCGACATCCATGGCTGCCTCCCTGAGCTCCAGCAGCTGCTGACCGACCTCGGCTACACGCTGACGCGGGATGCTTCGGGGCGGTTGGTTGATGCTTCGCACCCGTCGCGGCGGGCGGTCTTTGTCGGCGACCTGGTTGACCGCGGTCCGGACAGTCCCGGTGTCCTGCGGCTGGTGATGGGGATGGTTGCTGCTGGCAACGCTTATTGTGTGCCGGGCAATCACGAGGACAAGTTGCTGCGGGCTCTGCAGGGTCGCAACGTCAAGGTCAGCCATGGGTTGGAGACGACGCTCGCGCAGCTCGAGGACGAGTCGGCGGAGTTCCGGGCCGAGGTTGCGACGTTCATCGACGGGCTGATCTCGCACTACGTCTTCGACGACGGCAAGCTCGTCGTTTCGCACGCCGGGCTGGTCGAGCGCATGCACGGTCGCGCCTCGGGCCGAGTCCGTTCCTTCTGTCTGTACGGCGAAACGACGGGGGAGACCGATGAGTTCGGGCTGCCGGTGCGGTACCCGTGGGCGAACGAGTACCGCGGTCGCGCCACCGTCGTCTACGGACACACGCCGACCCCGGAACCGGAGTGGATCAACAACACGATCTGTCTCGACACGGGCTGTGTCTTCGGCGGGTCGCTGACTGCGCTGCGTTATCCGGAGCGCGAGCTGGTGCAGGTCCAGGCGGCCAAGGAGTACTACGCGCCGGCGAAACCGTTGCATGTGGCATCGGCTCCGGAGCGGGAGCCCGACGTACTGGAGCTGACCGATGTCACCGGGCGGCGCGTCATCGAGACGTCGTCGCACGGCCGGCTGAGTGTCCGCGCCGAGCAGGCCGGTGCGGCGCTGGAGGTGATGAGCCGGTTCGCGATCGACCCGCGGTTCCTGCTCTACCTGCCGCCGACGATGAGCCCGGTCGCGACCTCTCCGTTGCCGGGGTTGCTCGAGCACCCGCTGCAGGCCTTCGAGACGTATCGCGGGCAGGGTGTCACCGAGCTGGTGTGCGAGGAGAAGCACATGGGTTCGCGGGCGGTCGTGCTGCTGACGCGGGACGACGATGTTGCCCTGAAGCGCTTTGGCTTGGCTGGTCGTGGCGCGATCCACACGCGCACCGGCCGCTCGTTCTTCGACCCTGCGTTGACCGACGAGCTGCTGTCGCGACTGCGCGCGGTCGCTGTCGAGGCTGGGTTGTTCGAGGAGCTCGACACGTCATGGCTGCTGCTGGATGCCGAGCTGCTGCCGTGGAGCGCGAAGGCTGAAGACCTGCTCCGCAACCAGTACGCCGCAGTCGGTGCCGCCGCCCGTACGTCGTTGCCTGCAGCAACCGCTGCGTTGTCGGCGGCGGTGGATGCCGGTCTGGATGTCGGCGAACTGCTGGCCACGATGACGCAGCGCGCGGTCAACGCCGACCGCTTCACCGAGGCATACCGGCGGTACTGCTGGCCGACCACGGGGCTCGACGGCGTTAGGCTCGCCCCGTTCCAGGTGCTGGCTTCCGAAGGAGCGACGTACCAGGAACGACCGCATGCCTGGCATCTGGGGATCGCAGACCGGATGGTTGCTGCGGGCCCCAATGTGATCACGCCGACCCGACGGCTGTTCGTTTCGGAATCGAATTGGGACGAAGGCGTGGCGTGGTGGGAGGAGCTGACCGGCGCGGGCGGTGAGGGCATGGTGGTGAAACCGGCCGCCAACCTCGTCCGGACCGCGAAGGGTCTCGCGCAACCAGGACTGAAGGTCCGCGGCCCGGAGTACCTGCGCCTGATCTACGGGCCCGACTACACCGAGCCCGCCAACTTCGCCCGCCTCCGCGACCGCAACCTAGGCCACAAACGCTCACTGGCCCTCCGCGAATACGCCCTAGGCATCGAGTCCCTGGAACGAGCCGCCCGCGGCGAACCCCTCTGGCGCATCCACGAATGCGTCTTCGCCGTACTCGCCCTGGAGTCAGAGCCAGTCGACCCACGGTTGTGACGGTGGGCGTATCGCTCGGATGCGGCCGGCAACGTACGGTGACGGGCGTGGGTGTGGTCACCACGTGGTGGGTGGGGACAGGCTATGCCTTGTTCGTGGCCACCACTTGTTGTTCACGGCCCTGGGATTTGGCGGGGTTAGAGGAGTTGGCGGGTGAGGGAGTCGGCGACGAAGGTTTCGAATTCGGCTGGGGTCCAGCCGGATTCGTCGACCAGTTCTTGGTAGACGCCGGGGGCGGCGAGGGCCCGGTAGACGGCTTGCGCCTGTTTGAGGGGGATGCGGAGGGTCGGCTGTAGGGACTCGATGAGCGCGTCCATGACTTGGTTCCGCCCGGCTAGTTTGGAGCGGAGGAGGGCCTTGGTCTCGGGGCTCTCGTCGGTGGCGGCTTCGAAGATCAGTACGACGTCGAAGCCGGCGGCGTACAGGTTGGTGAGCCAGCCGGCGGCGCCGCGGAGGCGCGCGGTCGGGTCCTCGATCGCGAAGACCTCTTGGGCTCGCTCGAGCGCGCCTGCCTCGGCCAGCCAGATGTCGCAGATCAGCGACAGGATCTCGCGCTTGGTGCCGAAGGCCGAATACACGGTGCGGGTCGCGACCCCGGCGTCCTTGGCGATCGCATCGATGCTGGTCGCCCCGTAGCCCTGGTCGGCGAACAGCCGGCGCGCGGATTGCGCGATCCGGATCCGCGTCTCCTCCGCCTGCACCTGGCGATAGGACTTGACAGCTTCGGCCATGTGGGCACACTATCACTGTGTTCAGTGCAGTGGCACTGCATCGAGTGCACAGAGAGTGCACCGAGATTCCCAGGGGGAGAAGATGGCTGCGTACAAGACGTTGACGGGTACGGCGAAGGTCGGTCCGCTGGCGGTGCTGGAGCGGATCCTGCACGAGGGGTTCGCGACCGGGAACGACGCGATCGTCGACGAGGTGTGTGCGCCGGACATGGTCGAGCACCAGTTCGGGCTGGCCGGCACCGGGGAAGACGCGCGGGCGAATGTGAAGGCGGCGATCCGGCAGGTGCACTCGATCATGCCGGACCTCGTCTACACGCTCGAGGACTCCGTCGTCGTCGGCGACGTGGTGTGGGCGCGCGGCCGGGCCCGGGGGACCGCGACCGGCGGGTTCTTCGGACCGCCGAGCAACGCGCCGATCGACATGGCGCTGTTCGAGATGGCGCGGGTGGTCGACGGGCGGATCGTCGAGCACTGGGGCTGCCCGGACCGATTCGCCCTGCTCGCGCAGACCGGCGTACTGGAGAAGTTGACGGCGTAGGAAAAGGCTTTCCGTTATCGCTTGGCAAGGTGTGACATTGCACCTATGGTTTGTGCAATGTCACACCGTACTGAGCTGCGCACAGAACTGACCGGTGGTCTGCTGCACGCGTGGCAGCGGCGGAACCGGGCGGCGACGATCCCGCACGCGATCCGGGAGCTGCGGGCCGCCGGGAACCTCGACAACCTCCGTCGGCTCGCCGATCCGGCCGTCGGCCCGTACCGCGGCCGGTATCCGTTCCTCGACACCGATCTCTACAAGACCCTCGAAGGGCTCGCCTACGAGGCCGGCCGGGACGATGTACCGGCCGGAACGCGCGAGTTCTACGACGAGGTCGTCGGCCTGCTGGAGCAGGCCCAGGCCGACGACGGCTACCTGAACTCGTACTTCCAGGACCCGGACCAGCCGAAGCAGCCGTGGTCGGACCTCGCCTGGGGACATGAGCTCTACAACCTGGGACACCTCGTCCAAGCGGCGGTCGCGGCGAAGCGGCAGCTCGGAGACGACCGGCTGCTGATCGTCGCCCGCAGATTCGCGGACCTCGTGGTCGGCAAGTTCGGCCCGGAAGGTGAGCCGGGGATCGACGGTCATCCCGAGGTCGAGATGGCCCTGGTCGAGCTTTATCGAGAAACCGGCCAGCAGAACTACCTGTCCACGGCTGAGTTGTTCGTCGAGCGCCGCGGTCGCGGGAATCTCGTGCGGACGATCTTCCCGGGGGAGTACTTCCAGGACCACGTGCCGTTCCGTGAGCTGCCGTCGGTGATCGGGCATGCGGTCCGGATGGCCTACCTCGCGGCCGGGGCGACCGACATCCACCTCGAGACCGGCGATCCGACGATGCTGGCCGCGCTGGAGCGGCTGTGGGACGACATGGTCGCGACCAAGCTCTACCTCACCGGTGGGCTGGGCAGCCGGCACTCCGACGAGGCGATCGGCGATCGGTACGAGCTGCCGTCCGAACGCGCGTACACCGAGACCTGCGCAGCGATCGCGCTCATGCAGTGGGCCTGGCGGATGTACCTCGCCACCGACAAGGCGTCGTACCTCGATGTCTACGAGACCGTGCTCTACAACGCCTATGCCGTGGGTCTGTCAGCAGACGGTACGGCGTTCTTCTACGACAACCCGTTGCAGCGGCGACCGGATCATGAGCAGCGGTCGGGGGCGGAGAGCGGTGGTGAGCCGCTGCGGCGCGCGTGGTTCGGCTGCCCGTGCTGCCCGCCCAACATCATCCGCTGGATGTCGGAGCTGCAGGACCACATCGTCACGGCCGACGAGAACACCTTGACCATCGGCATGTACGCCGACGCGCGGATCAGCACCGGGGAGTTCACGGTCACGGTCGGCACCGACTATCCGTGGGACGGCGAGATCGCGGTCACCGTGGTGGACGCGCCGGCGACCGAGCAGGCGATCGTGCTGCGGATCCCGTCCTGGGCGCAGGACGCGCGGCTCGACGGCGAACCGGTGCCATCGGGATGGGCGACGGTACGGCGAACGTTCACCGCCGGTGAGGTCGTCAAGCTTTCGTTGCCGATGGCACCTAGAGCGCATGGATCGCACCCGTACCTTGACGCGACCCGCGGTGCGATCGCCGTTGCGCGAGGTCCGCTGGTCTATTGCGTCGAGCAACAAGATTCCGCGACGCCGGTCGACGACCTGCTGCTGTCGGTGACCGCGGTCCAGGCCGCGACCGCCCGGCGGCAGGACGATCACGTCGTACTCGATCTGACCGCGGCGGCGGCACCGGTTCCGCCGCGCGAGCTTTACCCCGTGCTGACCGGACGGGCCGAGGAGTCCGTCGGCAGCCCGGTACCGGTGACGTTCGTTCCGTACTTCCTGTGGGGCAACCGTGAGGCGTTGGCCATGCGCGTGTGGCTGCGAAGCGAAGGAGAAGGCAGATGAAGAGAACTTCCATGCTGGTGGGGATGGTGGCCTCGGCCACCCTCGCGCTCACCGCGTGCGGTGGCAACGGGAGTGGGGCCACCGGTGACTCCGGCGGTCCCGGCAGCAAGGCGGCCCAGGGTGGCACGGTGCAGGTCCTCGCGAACGCGGCGTTCTCGCATCTGGACCCGGCGCGGGGCTTCGACGGCGGCGTGAACAACTTCTACCGGTTGATCTATCGGACGCTGACCACGCAGGGCGCCGCAGCCGGTGCCGAGGGCACCAAAATCGTCCCGGACCTGGCGACCGATACCGGCAAGGCGTCCGATGGCGGCAAGACATGGACCTTCACCCTGAAGGACGGCCTGTTCTTCGAGACCGGAGCGCCGATCACGAGCGCCGACGTGAAGTGGGGTGTCTCGCGCGCCTGGGATCCCGAGGTTGGCATCGGGTCGCCGTACGCGAAGCAGTTGATCGACGCGCCGGCGTCGTACCAGGGACCGTACAAGTCGGGTGATCTGCCGACCATCACGACGCCGGACGCGAAGACGGTGGTGTTTCACCTGAAGAAGCCGTTCGCGGACTTCGGCAGCGTCGTCGCGCAGAACACCTTCACCCCGGTACCGAAGGGGCAGGGTGCCGGGAACCAGCTGGACGGCAAGCCGATCGCGTCCGGTCCCTACAAGGTATCCGAGTTCAAGCCGGGCGCCACGCTGAAGCTCGTCCGCAACGACAAGTGGGACAAGAAGAGCGACTCGATCCGCAGCGCGAACCCGGACGGGTTCCAGTGGACGTTCGGCCTCGATCCCGCCACGATCGACGAGCGGATGATCGCCGGTCAGGGGACCGACGCCGACGCGATCGCCGGCACTGTCACGGCCGCCAGTGTGGCCCGGATCCAGACTCCGCAGCTCAAGCAGCGGACGATGACGGGCATCAACGGATGTACGACGTACATGGGTCTCAACACCACGAAGAAGCCGTTCGACAACGTCAAGGTTCGGCAGGCGATCAACCTCGCGGTCAACAAGCAGACGGTCCGGGACGCGGTCGGCGGTTCGGCGCTGGCCGATATCGCCACCAGCATTCAGCCGCCGACGGTGGCCGGCCGGGTCGACTACGACCCCTATCCGAGCCCCGACCACAAGGGTGATGTCGAGGCTGCGCGCAAGCTGCTCACCGAGGCAGGCTTCGACGGCGGCTTCCCGCTCACGCTCGACATCCGTGCGCAACCGAAGATGCAGGCGATGGCGGTGGCGATCCAGCAGGCCCTCGAGCCGCTGAAGATCGCGGTCAAGATCAACACCATCGACACCGCGACGTACTACGAGGTCATCGGTACGACGTCGCAGCAGCACGACGCGGCGATCACCGGCTGGTGCCCGGACTGGCCGTCCGGCGCGACCTTCCTGCCGCCGCTGTTCGACGGCCGGAACATCACCCCGAAGGGCAACTCGAACCTCTCCCAGCTGAACGACCCGGCGGTGAACGCGAAGATCACCGAGATCGCCGGGCTCACCGACGTGCAGGCGGCCAACGCGGCGTACGGCGAACTGGACAAGCAGGTCATGGCACTCGCTCCGATCGTGCCGCTGCTGTACGAGAAGGTGCTGATGCTTGTCGGCGGCAACATTGTCGGCGCATATCTGCACGATGGCTTCTCCGGTGGTATCGACCTGGTCTCGGTCGGTCTCCGGAACGCGGGGAAGTAGTAGCCGATGACAACGACCCCGACCCTGCTCGAGGTCGAGGAGGTGGGGACCCCGGCGGCGGCCGGTGGTTCCCCGGCCTCGGCCCGGCGGATCCTGCGGATCGTGACCCAGGACAAGGGTGCGCTGGCCTGCGTGCTGTTCCTGGCGATCGTGGTCCTGATGGCAGTGGCGGCTCCGCTGATCACCAAGCTCAGCGGCTGGGGCCCGTACGCGTTCGACTCGGCCGCGATCGACTCCAGCCTCGGCGGCGTGCCGCGCGGTGCGCTGGGCGGGATCAGCGGCGAGCACTGGTTCGGCGTCGAGCCGCAGAACGGGCGCGACCTGTTCGCCCGGATCGTGTACGGCGCTCGGGTGTCGATCACGATCTCGTTGGCGGCGACCCTGCTGACCGGGATCCTCGGTGTCGTCCTCGGCATGCTGGCCGGGTTCTATCGCGGCTGGGTCGACCAGGTGATCTCGCGGGTGATGGACTTCCTGATGGCGTTCCCGGCGCTGATCTTCATGATCGCGATCCTGTCGTCACTGCCGGCCGGGAACCGCCCGGTGCTGCTGGTGGTCGTGATCAGTGCGTTCGGCTGGCCTTACCTGGCGCGGGTGATCCGTGGGCAGACGATGACGCTGGCCGGTCGCGAGTTCGTCGAGGCGGCCCGCGCATCCGGCGCCAAGGAGTTGCAGGTGGTGTTCCGCGAGATCCTGCCGAACCTGCGCGGTTCGATCGTGGTGATGACGACGCTGGCGATCCCGGGTTACATCGGGACCGAGGCCGGCCTGTCCTTCCTCGGCGTCGGAGTCTCGCCGCCGACCGCGTCGTGGGGCCAGATGATCTCGAGTTCGGTGAGCTGGTATTCGGTCGATCCGATGTTCTTCGCGATCCCGGGCGCCTTCCTGTTCCTGACGGTGCTGTCGCTGACCGTCCTCGGCGACAAGATCCGTACCGCGATAGATCGGGGTGAGGCGCCGTCATGACGCGCTATGTTCTCGCGCGGCTCGGCGGGGTGGTGGTGATCCTGCTGGCCGTCTGCCTGTTCACCTACTTGATCTTCTTCAAGCTCTCGCCGGATCCGGCGGTGATGATCTGCGGCAAGACCTGTACGCCGGAGCGGATCGACTCGATTCGTTCGGTACTCGGGCTGAATCAGCCGATCCTCACGCAGTTCGGGGAGTTCCTGCGCGGCATCGTGGCTGGGCGCGATTACGGCTCGGTGCACTGCCCGGCACCTTGTTTGGGGTACAGCTTCCAGACGAACGAGTCGGTCTGGAGCATGCTCACCAGCCGCCTGCCCGTCAGCATCACGGTCGCTGTCGGCGCCGCCGTACTGTGGCTCCTGGCCGGTGTGATCGGCGGCCTCATCAGTGCTGTCAAACAAGGCACGTGGTGGGACCGGACGGCGATGGCATTGGCGCTCGGTGGGGTGAGCGTGCCGAACTACGTCCTCGCGCTGGTGCTGCAGTACGTGCTGGTGGTGAAGCTGCAGGTACTCCCGTTCCCGTCGGCTCCGGCGTTCGGTGACGACCCCGTGCTGTGGTTCGAGTCGTACCTGATGCCGTGGGTCGTGCTCGCCGTCGGCTACGCGTGTCTGTATGCGCGGCTGACACGGAGCAATGTGATCGACACCTTGTCCGAGAACTACTACCGGACCGCGCGGGCGAAGGGATTGGGTGGCGGGCTCATCCTGCGCAGGCACGCATTACGCCCGGCGCTGACCCCGATCGCCACGATCTTCGGGATGGACTTCGCCGGGCTCCTCGGCGGTGCGCTGATCACCGAGACCGTGTTCGGGCTGAACGGGATCGGCAAGCTGGCCGCCGACTCGATCGCCAAGAACGATCAGCCGGTGATCATGGCGGTGACCCTGCTGGCCGCCTTCTTCGTTGTCATCGGCAACGTGGTGGTCGACCTCGTGTACACGGCACTGGATCCGCGGGTCCGGGTGGTGCCGGCATGAGCGACGAACTGTTCGTAGTAGACGATCTGACCGTCACCCTGCCGACCGGCCGCGGTCCGGTCGACGTGGTGAAGAACGTGTCGTTCACCGTCGGCCGGGACGAGACGCTGGGCATCGTCGGCGAGTCCGGATCGGGCAAGTCGATGACGGCCCTCGCCGTACTCGGGTTGCTGCCGAGAGGCGCCCGTACGACGGGCAGCGTGCGACTGAACGGGACCGAGCTGCTCGGTCGATCGGACCGCGAGTTGCGCCCGATCCGGGGGAACGCGATCTCGATGGTGTTCCAGGACCCGCTGTCGTCGCTGAACCCGTATTACACGGTCGGACTGCAGATCGAGGAGATGTACCGGACGCATCGCGGCGGCTCGCGGAAGGCGGCTCGGCAGGTGGTGGTCGAGGCGCTGGAGCGGGTCCGGATTCCCGATGCCGGCCGGCGGATCGACCAGTACCCGCATCAGTTCTCCGGTGGCATGCGGCAACGAGTGATGATCGCGATGGCGTTGTGCTGTTCGCCGTCGCTGCTGATCGCCGACGAGCCGACGACCGCGCTGGACGTGACTGTGCAAGCGCAGATCCTCGAACTGCTTGCCGAACTGCAGACGACGACCGGGACCGGGATGATCTTCATCACCCACGACCTGGCGGTGATCAGCTCGATCGCGCAGCGGGTGCTGGTGATGCGCTCCGGTGATCCGGTCGAGTACGGAACGGCCGAGCAGGTGTTCTCGGATCCTCAGCACGACTACACGCGGATGCTGCTGGACGCCGTACCCAGGATCGACGACGAGGTTGCGTCATGACGTTGCTGCAGGTGCAGGGATTGGTCAAGGAGTTCAGCAGCCCGAGGGCTCTCGGTCGCCGGACGACCTTCACGGCGGTGGACGACGTGAGTTTCGACGTCGGCCTCGGCGAGACGCTCGCGATCGTGGGGGAGTCGGGCAGCGGCAAGTCGACCACCGCGCGGATCGCGGCCCGCTTGCTGGAACCGACCCGGGGGACGGTGGTGTTCGACGGTCAGGACGTGACCCGGGCCCGCGGCAACGACCTCGCGCGGTTCCGGAACGACGTACAGGTGGTGTTTCAGGATCCGTTCTCGTCGCTGAATCCGCGGTACACCGTGGAGCGGATCATCACCGCGCCGCTGGCCTACCAGGGGATCAAGCCGGCCGCGGGATACCGGGCTGCCGCGCAGGAGCTGATGGAACGGGTCGGACTGAACCCGGACCACTGCCGGCGTTACCCGGCCCAGTTCTCCGGCGGTCAGGCGCAGCGGATCGGGATTGCCCGCGCGCTGGCGGTGAACCCGCGGCTGGTGATCTGCGACGAGGCGGTGTCGGCACTCGATGTGTCGATCCAGGCGCAGGTCCTGGAACTGCTGATGCGGCTCCAGGCCGAGAGTGGGTTCAGCTACATTTTCATCGCGCACGATCTGGCCGTGGTCCGGCAGATCTGCCATCGGGTGGCCGTGATGAACCAGGGCCGGATCGTCGAACTCGGCACCCGCGAACAGGTCTTCGGCGATCCTCAGGACGACTACACGAGGACACTGTTGGCCGCCGTACCGCGGATCAATCCGGAGTGGGACGCCAAGCGCCGGCAGCGAAAGGTCGCGTCATGATCAGCTACACAATTCCCGATCTGCACGTCCGCGAGCACACGGTCGAGGTCCCGCTGGACTGGTCCGACCCGGCCTCGGAGTCGATCACCGTCTTCGCGCGCGAGCTCGTCGATCCGATGCGCAAGGACGAGGATCTGCCGTGCCTGCTCTTCCTGCAGGGTGGACCTGGTGGGAAGAGCCCGCGGCCGGCGGGCTCGGTGCCGTGGATCACGCAGGCCCTGAAGACTTTCCGGGTGATCCTGATGGATCAGCGCGGCACCGGTCGCAGTACGCCGGTCAGCGGCCGGCGGATGGCGTCGATGCCGGCCGACGAGGGGGCTGACTATCTGGCGTGCTTCCTGGCCGACTCGATCGTCGCGGACGCCGAGCACCTGCGGAAGACGGTCTTCGGCGGTCGCCGGTGGTCGACGCTCGGGCAGAGCTATGGCGGCTTCCTGACGTTGACCTATCTGTCGGCCGCGCCGGAGGGGCTGGCTGCGTGCTACGTGACCGGGGGACTGCCTGGGCTGGAGCCGTCCGCGGCCGAGGTGTACCGGCGGACCTATCCCCGGGTAGCCGCGCGGACTCAGTCGTACTACGCGCGGTATCCCCATGACGTCGAGCAGATCGGCCGGATCGCGGACCGGCTCGCGGGCGACGACGTGCGGCTCGTCGACGGGGACCGGTTGACGGTACGGCGGTTCCAGTCGATCGGCATTGATTTCGGCATGAAGCCGGGGCTGGAGCGGATCCACTGGCTGGTCGACGAAGCGTTCGACGGCGACGAGCTGTCCGACACGTTCCTCGAGCAGGTTCGCGCGCTCACGTCGTACCGGTCGGGACCGCTGTTCGCGGCGCTGCAGGAGAGCATCTATGGCTCCGGATCCGGCGCGACCGCCTGGGCCGCTGAGGCAGAGCGGGCGCTGCGTCCGGAGTTTGCGGAGGATGCTCGGCCGCTGCTGCTGACTGGCGAGATGATGTATCCCTGGATGTTCGCCGAGATCCAGGGGCTGCGCCCGTTCCAGGGGGCGGTGGAGGTGCTCGCGCAGCGGGCGCATTGGCCTGAGCTGTACGACGTCGAGCGGCTCGCGGAGAACGACGTACCGGTCGCTGCGGCGGTGTACTTCGACGACATGTACGTCGATTCCGGGCTGCAGCTGGACACCGCGCGGCGGGTCGGCAATGTGCAGGCGTGGGTGACGAACGAGTACGAGCACGACGGGCTCGGTTCCGATCGCGTGTTCGAGCGGCTGACTGAGCTAGTCCGGTCCGTCGGGGGTGGCGTCGCGGGGTGACGCGGGTGGTGCAGGACAATGGGGCGACTCAAGGCCACTGACCGTGGTTGGGTGGGTTGGGGGTCAGTGAAAAGGGAGGTGGAGATGGCTGCCGATTCGATCGGGCCGCTGCCGAGTGTCCGGCGGCTGGACCAGCGCGAGAACCTGCGCGACAGCGTTGCGAACGCGCTGCGGGCAGCCGTCATCTCCGGTGAGCTGGAGCCGGGCGAGGTGTACTCCGCGCCGATGCTCGGGGCGCGCTTCGGGGTCTCCGCGACACCGGTCCGCGAGGCGATGCTGGACCTGGTCCGGGAGGGCCTGGTCATCTCACTGCGGAACAAAGGCTTCCGGGTCACTGAGGTGTCCGAGGAGGATCTGGACAATCTGGCGGCACTCCGGCAGCTGATCGAGCCGCCGACGATGCGCGACGTCGTACCGGTGATTCCCGCCGACGACTTCCCGGAGCTGCGGCGGCTGGCCGACGACATCGTGGTGGCGGCCGAGGCCGGTGACCTGATCGCCTACATCGAGGCGGACCGGGTCTTCCACGTCACGCTGCTCGCTTACTCCGGTAACCAGAAGCTCGTTGACGTCGTCTCCGACCTGCGCTCCCAGACCCGGCTGCTGGGGCTCACCCCGCTCGTCGAGAGCGGGCGCCTGGTCGCGTCCGCCGAGGAGCACCACGAGCTGCTCGAGCTGGTCGAGGCGCGCGACGGCGATGGCGCGGAGCAGTTGATGCGCCGCCACATCGGCCATGTGCGCGGGCTGTGGGCCCGCTCACCGGCCGAGTGACGTCTTGTTCAGGAGAGCTTGAGCGCCTGCTGCGCGGTGTCGGCCGCGTCGGCGCCGTACGCGCTCGACATGCGCTCGAGGAACTGGGCGCGATCCAGGGTGTACTCCTGGGTGCCGACCTTCTCCAGGACGGTCGTCGCCAGGGTGCAGCCGACCTGGGCAGAGACCTCGTGCTCGAGGCCGGCCGCGCGGCCGGTCAGGTAGCCGGCGCGGAAGGCGTCGCCGCCACCGGTCGGGTCGACCAGCGCCGGTGCCGGGACCGCGGGGACCTTGGTGATGATGCCGTCGGCGTTCTCGATCACGACACCGTCGCCACCGTGCGTGGTGACGCGGACTCCTACCTTGCTCAGGATCTCGTCGTGGCTCCAGCCGGTCTTCTGCACCATCAGGCCGGCTTCGTACTCGTTGCTGAACAGGTACGTCGCCCCGTCGATCAGGCGCTGGATGTCGGTGCCGTCCATCCGGGCCAGCTGCTGCGACGGGTCCGCGGCGATCGCGATCCCGTGCTGGCGGGCCAGCTCGGTGTGCTTCAGCATGCCCTCGGGGTCGTCGGCGCCGACCAGGACCAGGTCGATCCCGCCCGCGGCCGCGTGGATCGCGCCCAGGTCGAGCTCGCGGGACTCGGCCATCGCGCCGGTGTAGAACGAGGCGATCTGGTTCGCGTCCAGGTCCGTCGTACAGGTGAACCGGGCGGTGTGTACGTTCTCGCAGACACGCACGTGCGACACGTCGACACCGGCCTCGGTGAGCGCGGCGCCGTACTCGGCGAAGTCCGCACCGACCGAGCCGAGGAGCAGCGACGGGCGGCCGAGCTGGGCCATCCCGTAACAGATGTTCGCCGCGACGCCGCCGCGGTGCACGACCAGCTCGTCGACCAGGAACGACAAGGAGACCTTGTGCATCTGCTCCTCGAGGAACTGGTCCTTGAACCGGCCCGGGAACGTCATCAGGATGTCGGTCGCGATCGATCCGGCGACGGCGATCTGCATGCGGGGTGCTCCTCGGGTGGGGTGCTTGTGCGGCCTTTGGACAACCCATAGAGACTACAGGCGACCGTCTTAATACATGGAGGGGTACTTATGGGCTCACAAGTTCAGGTAACCGACGAGCTGCACGACTACATGGTGGCGCACGGCACACCGCTGGACGACATCGCGTCCGAGCTGGTCGCCGAGACCCAGGCGCTCGGCGACGTCTCCGAGATGCTGACGACGGCCGACCAGGCGGGGCTGCTGACCACGCTCACCCGGTTGGTCTCGGCCCGGCGGGCGGTCGAGATCGGGACCTTCACCGGGTTCTCCGCGCTCGCGATCGCGCGCGGCCTGGCCGACGACGGGCAGCTGATCTGCCTGGACGCCAGCGAGGAATGGACCGCGATCGGCCGGAAGTACTGGGAGCGGGCCGGGGTGAGCGACAAGGTCGAGCTCCGGATCGGTGACGGGCACGCGCTCGCCGCTTCGCTGGACGGGGTGTTCGACCTGGCTTTCGTGGACGCCGACAAGCCCGGATACGTCGACTACTTCGAGAAGCTGGTCCCGCTGATCCGCCCGAACGGCATCCTGCTGTTCGACAACACGCTGGCCGGCGGCCGCGTCGTGAACGCGGACGGCCCCGCCGACCGCAAGGAGTTCAACGCCCACATCGCGGCGGACAAGCGCGTCGACGTGACGATCCTCGGGATCGGCGACGGACTGACCCTGGTCCGCAAGAAGTGAGCAAGGCGACGCCGCGGCTGGCGATCACCGACCTGCAGCACAAGTACGGCGACCGGCCGGTGATCGAGGGCCTCACCTTCACCCTGAACGCCGGCCAGGCAATCGCCCTCGTCGGGCCGAACGGCGCGGGCAAGACCACCGTGCTCAAATGCATCGTCGGCGCGGCCGACCCGGCAGCAGGCACCATCCTGCTCGACGGCCAGCCCATCGACGAACGGTCCGAAACCGTCCGCCGCGACGTCGCCACCCTGCTGGACGACCTCGACTTCTTCCCCGACCTGACCGCGGCCGAGCACCTGGATCTCTTGGCCCGAGCCCACGGCAACGCAACCCCCGAGGACCTCGTCGACACACTGCTGGACGACATCGGTCTGTTGCCGGCCGCTGATCAGCTGCCGGGGTCGCTGTCATCCGGCCAACGCCGTCGGCTCGCACTAGCCACTGCGCTGGTGCGCCCACGGAAGCTGATGGTCCTGGACGAGCCCGAGGCCCGCCTGGATGTCGACGGCGTGCGTTGGTTGTCGGAGCGCCTGATCGAGGAGAAGAAGTCCGGTACGTCGATCCTCTTCGCCAGCCACGAACCATCGCTGGTCGAGGCGGTGGCCGACTCCGTCGTCACGTTGACGCCCCTGCCATGAGTGAACCAGTCGTGTACGACCCCGCGGACTTCGGCGCGATCCCCAGTCCTCGCGCCCTCCGCAAGTGGATGCGCGAGACCCGGCGGAAGCACGCCGACCGCTCGTTCGGCCAGCTGTTCGAAGACGTCTACCTGGTCATCTTCACGCTAGCCATGCTCGGCGCAACCGGCGGCAACGTCGTCAAACACCTGAACGCCGACATGACAACCTGCGACTCCCTGCACTGCCTGCGGTTGTGGGACGTGATCCCGTACATCCTCATCCCGTTGCTGGTGGCAACCACCTTGCGGGTGCTCGTGAGCATCGGCCCGGTATCGGGTTCCCAGGCAACCGGCTTCTGGCTACTCGGTACGCCGATCAACCGCAGCGCGCTGCTGAGACCGACGTACTGGAAGGCGATTGCCGGTACGGCGGTGCTCGGTGCGGTGCTGTCGACGGTCGCGTGGGCGGTGCTCGGGTCGCCGTACACGTCGTTGGTCGAGGCGTCGATCGTGACGACGGCGCTGATGCTGTGTGCCGCGTGCGCGACGGTGTGGGCGCAGCAGAGCGCGCGGCGTACGTGGTGGACGCTGCGCGTGGCGGACCTGCTGCTGGTGGCCGGGGTGATCCCGGCCGTGTGGCTCGCCGTCCAGCGCTTCACCGACCCGGATGAAGTCCAGTTCGCCAACGTCATCCTCTATCTGAGCCCGACGTACTCAGATGAGGTGCCTGCCATGAGCCTGGAGGACTTCCGGGTACCGCTGATCGGGTTCGTCGCGCTCGTCGTCGTACTTGGGCTGGTTGTGTGGACTGCGCGGACGCTTGGGCGGCTGGGGCGGACGAGTGTGATTGCGGGTGGGGAGCTGCTGGCGGGCCTGGCCGGTGCGGCTAGCAGTCTGGATCCGAGCATGTTGGCTGATGTGGTGGCCGGGCGGCATTGGCGGTTGAAGGGGCGTGCGAAGACTCGGCGGGGGCGTGGGTCCCAGGGCGGGGCGCTCATCCACCGGGAGTTCGTGCGGATCCTGCGGTGGCCGCGGCGGTTGGTGATGGCGTTCGCGCTGCTCGTGGTGCCTTATGCGGTCGCCGGGGCCGGGTTCGATCCGCTGGTTCCGATCGCGGCCGGGTTCGCCGGGTTCGCGGCGATCCGACCGTTGATGGACGGTCTGCGCTCGGTCTGCCGGTCCAAGGGTCTTGTGCGTGCACTCGGCTATGACCTGCGCGAACTCCGCGTGCTGATGGCGATCGCGCCCGGGCTCATCACGGTCGTGTGGGCACTGGCGGCGTACCCGATCCTCGGTAGCGGTGCCGCGACGTTCGCCGTCGGCGCGGGCGTGATCGCGGGCGCGGTGCGACAGGCGTCGGCGCGGCCCCCGTCGTACAGCGGACCGCTGGTCGCCTCCCCGATGGGCGCGATCCCGCCGGGGCTGTTCTCGCAGCCGATGCGCGGGTTCGACGTACTGCTGATCTGCCTGGCGCCGGTCCTGCTCGGCCTCAGCTCGACGTGGCTCCTCGTCATCCCCGGCTTCATCCTGGCCGTGATGTTCTCGCTGCGCCCGAAGACCGACTGACGGGCTGACCTCCTGCTGGCCTATCTTGGTGTGGACAGGTACCTTGTATCGCATGGTAGCCGAGAAGGTCTTCACCCAGCTGCGACGCGGGACGCTGGAGTACTGCGTGCTGGCGTTGTTGCAGGGGGAGGAGCGGTACGGGTTCGATCTGGTGAAGGAGCTCGGGGAGATCGACGGGATGGTCACCACGGAGGGCACGATCTACCCGCTGCTGGCGCGCCTGCGGCGGGAGGGGCTCGTGGAGACCAGCTGGCGCGAGTCCGAGTCGGGACCGCCGCGGCGGTACTACCGGTCGACGGCCGAGGGCGGACAGGCCTTGGCCGACTTCACCGCGGACTGGGAACGGTTTCGGACGTCGGTCGACGCGATCCTGCGGCGCGGCAACGAGGGGAGACGAAAATGAGTGCGGACCGACTGGTCGCGGCGTACCTGAGCGACCTGGTGATGGCAGCCGAGCCGCTGCCGGAGGAACGGCGTACCGACCTGATCGTGGACGTCACCGCGCACATCGCCGAGGCGCGGGCCGCGGGTGCGACGTCGGACGACGACATCCGGCAGATGCTGAGGCAGTTGGGGGATCCGCGCGACATCGTTGCCGCCGCGACCGATGGCCTGGTGCTCGTCGAGCGACCTTCGGCGCAGCCGCGGTTGCGTGGGCGCGATATCGCCACGCTCATTCTGCTGCCGGTCGGCGTCTACATCTTCCTCGCCGGCTGGGTGGCCGGAGTCGTGCTGCTCTGGACGTCGGACCGGTGGACGACCCGCGAGAAACTCCTGGGAACGCTGGTCACGCCGTTCGGCTTTGCATCGGCTCAGGTGTTCGCAACCGTCGACTTCGGCGACACGCTGCCGAGGGTCGTCGGTATTCCGCTAGCCATCCTGCTGCTCCTGGCGCCGGTGTTCACCTTCATCGTGCTGATCAAGAACGGGCGGCCCGGTCGGTCAGCGGAGTAGCGGCAGGAGTTGGTCGCCGATGCGGATGGTCTCCTCGCGGTACGGCGTATCGGACAGGATGAAGTGGGTGATGCCGAGGTCCTGGTACTTCTTCAGCGATTTCGCGACATCCTCGGCTGAGCCGACGAGCCACGTCGTACCGGCGCCGCCACCGCCGTACTTGCCGGGGGCCGTATAGAGGTTGTCGTCGAGTACGTCGCCGCGCGCCGCGAGGTCGATCAACCGCTGCTGGCCGACCGCCTTGAACCACCGGTGGTCGCGGTCCCCGGCGTTCTCCGCCATCGTCGCGACCTTGGCCTCGGCGTCCGCCCAGGCTTCCTCGGTGGTGTCGCGGACCAGCGTGGTGATCCGCAGACCGAACTCGAGCGGCTTGTGCTCCCGACCAAGCTCGTCTTCGAGCTCTCTCAGGCGACTGATCCGTTGGGTGATCCCGTCCAGCGGCTCGCCCCAGAACAACTGCACGTCCGCATCAGTCGCCGCGACTCGCTGAGCCGCCTCCGACGCCCCACCGAAGTACAACTTGGGCGGTACGACGGGACGCGTGGCGACCGTCGAGTCGGTCACCTGGAAGTAGTCGCCGGTGAAGGTGACGTTCTCCTCGGTCCACAACCTGCGCACGAGCTGGAGGAACTCCTTTGTGCGCGCGTATCGCTGCGCCTGGTCGCCCTCGGAGTCGCCGTACGCCTTGAGGTTGTCCTGCCCCGACACGATGTTGACCAGCAGCCGCCCACCACTCAACTGATCCAACGTCCCCGCCGCCGAAGCAAAATGCGCCGGCCGCCAATACCCCGGCCGAATCGCCACCAGCGGCCGGAAGGTCGTCGTACGAGCCGCCAACGCCGCCGCCACCGTGAACGTATCCGGCCGCCCCCACCCAGTCCCCAGCAGAGCCCCACCCCACCCATGCCGCTCAGTCAGCAACGCCAACTCAGTCAGCCGATCAAGACTGTTATGCCCACTCGTCGCGTCGTCCCCCCGATGCCCGGGCTCGACCTGATTAGGGATGTACCACAAGAATTCGGCGGTCATAAGTACGAGAGTATGTCGACCGACTTACTTCATTTACGTCGTCTCACTGTGCGGTTGTCTACCCACCCATGCGGCTCGCTTGTGGTGCAGGTGGGGCTGGCCGTGCGGGCCCGCCGCGGGCAACTGACCGGACCAGACGGGTGCGGGCCGGGAGTACCTGATCGACGACGACGTACCGATCGCCCGACTCCCGGCATGGCTGGCCGGGCTGATCGGCCGCCGAGCAGGTTCAGCTCGCTAGTCCGTCCGAGGCTGATTCTGTTGGAGCGGGCTCAGGCGACTAGTTCCACTCGAACCCGTCGCTGTGTCCCTGGCTGACCGACGTGCCGCTCGCGTCTTCCGCGGTCGTCGGCTTGACGACGTAGGCCCCAGCCACGATCAACGCTGTCGAGGCGAACAGTGCTGCAACTCGCTTCATGCTCATCCCAGTCCCTTCAGTTCGATGTATATCCACCGTAGGAACCGTCGATGACACCTCGATGACACAACCGAGGGCACTTCACACCGGCCAATCCGAGACGGGCAGCAGTTCGCGCAGCAACAGGACATAACCCCGTGCCGCAACTCGTGTCGATACAGACCCCGACGTACACCGTCCCCTGGTCCTCGATCAGCCCTTCGACACCAGTCATGCCCGGAACCTAGCAACCGCATCCACTCGGCTGCGAAGGGAATTCGCCGCGGCAGCTGCACAAGAACAGGAGGTGTTCACCGGGGCGCGGCAATTCGCTCGCGGCCCAGGCGTGCGGCACGGCATACGTAGACGACTACGTCCTGTCGTTCGGGTCATGGGCCAGGGCTGGGAACAGGCGAAGCGCCTCTTGGACGAGGGGAGAGAACCTCGGTACGTCGGCTGTCGTGGCGAGCGCGATTCCGCGGACGTCCTCCGCCGCGATGTCCTGCACGACGGGTCCTTTCACCTCGACGTGCGAGATGAGACCTGTGTGGGTGAAGTCGATGGGACGGCCGGAGGAATCGCGCTCGACGTGGAACTTGAACGGTTTGCGCTCGAGGGTCCGGGTGAGCTCGACACCGCATTCCTCCTGTAGTTCTCGGCGGAGCGTGGCTGACGGGGATTCGCCTGGCTCGGGAGAACCACCGGGCAGATCCAGCAGGCCGTCGTACGGTCCTCGCGCCTTCCGCACCAGCACCAGTCGCCCCGCCTGCAGCCACACCCCATAAGCCCCGAAGTGTCTGCTAGGTTCCACGTCACTCCAACCAGCGTCGAGCCGAGCTCCAGCTGTCGAGGTCGAGTCGGAGCGGACCTGTGCCACTCACCAAACCTCTCCCGAGTCGCCCGAACGGGAGACGCTGAGCGTGAACCGGCCGAGCCGCGGAGAGTTGGTGAGTGTTGGCGGTCCGCCCCCGCCCCTTCCGCAGCACCACAAGCCGCCCGCCGCGGAACGACGAAGCCCACCCGGCGGGACACCGGGTGGGCTTCGGGATGACGGCTGGAACTCAGACGTCGTAGTACAGCTCGAACTCGTGCGGGTGGGGGCGGAGCTGGATGGGGGCGATTTCCTGGGTGCGCTTGAGGTCGATCCAGGTCTCGATGAGGTCCGCGGTGAAGACGTCGCCTTCGAGGAGGAACTCGTGGTCGGCCTCGAGGGCGTCGATGACGGCCGGGAGGGAGGTGGGGACCTGGGCGATGCCCTCGTGCTCCTCCGGGGGGAGCTCGTAGAGGTCCTTGTCGACCGGGTCGGCCGGCTCGATCTTGTTGCGGATGCCGTCGAGGCCGGCCAGGAGCTGGGCGGCGAAGGCCAGGTACGGGTTGGCCGACGGGTCGGGGCAGCGGAACTCGATGCGCTTGGCCTTGGGGTTGGAGCCGGTGATCGGGATCCGGATGCAGGCCGAGCGGTTGCGGCTGGAGTAGACCAGGTTGACCGGGGCCTCGAAGCCGGGGACCAGGCGGTGGTAGGAGTTCACCGTCGGGTTGGTGAAGGCGAGCAGCGACGGGGCGTGCTTGAGCAGGCCGCCGATGTACCAGCGGGCGGTGTCGGACAGGCCGCCGTACCCGGACTCGTCGTAGAACAGCGGCTGGCCGTTGGTCCACAGGGACTGGTGGCAGTGCATGCCCGAGCCGTTGTCGCCGAAGATCGGCTTCGGCATGAAGGTCGCGGTCTTGCCGGCCTGCCAGGCGGTGTTCTTGACGATGTACTTGAACTTCATCACGTCGTCGGCGGCCTTGAGCAGCTCGTCGAAGCGGAAGTTGATCTCGGCCTGGCCGGCGGTGCCGACCTCGTGGTGGGCGCGCTCGACGATCAGGCCGGACCGCTCCAGGGCCAGCGTGATGTCGTCGCGGAGCTCACCGAAGTGGTCGGTCGGCGCGACCGGGAAGTAGCCGCCCTTGTAGCGGACCTTGTAGCCGCGGTTGCCGCCGTCCTCGACGCGGCCCGTGTTCCAGGCGCCGGCGACCGAGTCGATGGAGTAGTGCGAGGAGTTCGCCTTGGTCTCGAAGCGGACGTCGTCGAAGACGTAGAACTCGGCCTCGGGGGCGAAGAAGGCGGTGTCGGCGATACCGGTCGACTTCAGGTACTCCTGCGCCTTGCGGGCGATGTTGCGCGGGTCGCGGGAGTACGCCTCGCCGGTCAGCGGGTCGTGCACGAAGAAGTTGACCACCAGCGTCTTGGCGCTGCGGAACTCGTCGACGTAGGCGCTGGTCGGGTCCGGCAGCAGCTTCATGTCGGACTCGTGGATCTGCTGGAAACCGCGGACCGACGAACCGTCGAAGGCCAGGCCGTCTTCGAAGACCTCCGGACCGAACGACGACACCGGGACGGTGAAGTGCTGCATGATGCCCGGCAGGTCGCAGAACCGGACGTCGACGATCTCGACGCCCTCGTCCTTGACGTAGGCGAGCAGCTCCTCAGCGCTGGAAAACATACGTACTCCTCGGGGTGGCTCAGAGATTGCAACTGAACGTAGGGCCTGCCGGTTTCTCGGCGGTGACCCCAATGTTTCGCGGATGTTACGCCCAGCGTGTCCGCGCTGACCCACTGGTGTACGCCGGTCACGCCCTGAGATCTTCCTGACCACCATGTGGCCGTCCCGGGACGCTTCCGTAGGCTAGCCATCATGGCATCATCGGCCCAGCCGGGCACAGGACCCTCCGATGAGTTTCGATTTCCGGGCAATCGGCTCGGCCTGCCCGCGGACGGTCCGGGCTCGGCCGCCGGCTGGGGCCGCCGCATCCTCGCGCTGCTGCTCGACTGGTTCATCGCGGGCCTGATCGCGTCGGCGGTCACCGGTAAGCCCATCTGGGCGGGTGGCAACGACTTCGGTACGGCGCAACTGGTCACGTTCTTCGGGATGACCGCGATCCTGGCCGGGCTGGCGGGCGGCACGATCGGTCACCGGGTGTGCGGACTCCGCGTCCTCAACGTCAAAGCCGGTCAGAACGGCGCTCAGGTCGGACTCCTCGGTGGTGTCATCCGCGCCGTACTGCTGTGTCTCGTCCTACCCGCGGTCGTCTACGACCGCGATCGCCGTGGACTGCACGATCGGGCGGCGAACACGATCGTCGTTCGCCGCTGACCTGGCAGTTCCCTGCCACTGCGGTCCCGGCGAGTTCCCGCCGTACCAGGATCGGCGGCGTGAACCTCGCCGTGACCCGAACCGCCGTACTCGCCGTAGCTCTGTTGATGCTCGCTGCGTGCGGCTCATCGGGGGATCGGGTCGCGATATCCCCCAGCGCGAGCGTTCCGACGGCGTCGGCGACGCCACCCCCCAAGTCGTCGCCGACGCCCACCCCAACAGCCACGCCCACCCCAACGCCGAAGCCGACCGCCAAGCCCGCCCCAATGGCCAAGGACGGTTCGAACTACGCAGCCTGCAGCGACAGCAACTGCGAGATCCTGATCCGACCGTCGACCACGGTCCGCTTCCGCGGCGGCGCCTTGAAGTTCGGCAAGATCGGCAAGTTCGTCCCCTTCACGATCACCGGCCGGTACGGCGGGGGCAGCGGCCAACTGGCCCCCGGCTGCATCCTCAACTTCCGGCCCGGCGGTTCCGGCGTCATCTGCGGCAGCGGGTCCTTGCCGCATCACCTGGACAAGCCCGGACTGAACCTCCGCCTCCCGTACATCGGCGGCGGCCGCGCAATCCTGAACCTCCGTGCGGTCTAGCGCCGGGTGAACCGCAACTGGACGTCGTCCAGGTAATGCGTGCGGAAACCCGCCTCCGAGTAAGCGAGGTAGAACTCCCACATCCGGCGGAAGGTGTCGTCGAAGCCGAGGTCGGCGATGGCCGGCCACTGGTCGATGAAGCGGTTGCGCCAGATCCGCAGCGTCCGGGCGTAGTCGGCGCCGAGGTGGCGCAGGACCTCGGTCTGCAAGCCGGTGTGCTGAGCCGTGACGTCCTCGATCACCTTGACCGAGGGGATCAGGCCGCCGGGGAAGATGTACTTCTGCACCCAGGTGAAGGTGTTGCGGGTGGCCAGCATCCGCTCGTGCGGCATCACGATCGCCTGGACGACGGCGACACCGCCGGGCGCGAGCCGCCGCTCGATCGCGTCGAAGTAGACCGGCCAATACTTCTCGCCGACCGCCTCGATCATCTCCACACTCAGTACGGCGTCGAACTCGCCGATCTGATCGCGGTAGTCGCGCAGTGCGACCTGCACGCGGTCGCCCACGCCGGCGTCGGCGATCCGGCGCTGGGCCAGCAGCGCCTGCTGGGAAGCGATGGTGATCGCGGTGACCCAGGCGCCGCGCTGCGCGGCGCGGATGGCCAGACTGGCCCACCCGCAACCGATGTCGAGCACGCGGGAGCCGGACTGGACGCCGGCCGCGTCGAGGATCGCGTCGAGCTTGTTCAGCTGCGCCTGGTTCAGTTCGTCGTACGACGCCTCGCCGAGCCCGAGCGTCGGGTCGGGCGTGCCGAAGTACGCCGCGGAGTAGGTGAGGCTCGGATCGAGGAACTCGGAGAACATGGCGTTGCTCAGGTCGTAGTGCCTGCTGATGTTCTCGCGGGCGCCGGCGCGGTCGTTCTCCTGCTCGCCGGGCTGGCTGCGAGTCACCAGCCAGCGCAGGGACTGCGCCCACTTCGGCAGCAGGTGCCGGGTCTCCTCGTTGCTGAAGCGCTCGGCGAACGGCACCAGCAGATCGGCCAGATCGGTCCCCGGCTCGGGGTCCCAGTCACCGGCCAGATACGCCTCGCCGAATCCGGAGCCGGCGTCCTGTCCGAGCCGGTCCAGGAACGCCGCGCTGCGGTGCACCCGCATCGCTGGGCCACCCGCGCCGTACGACTTGTTGTCCAGGTGGATGGTGGCCGGGAGGTCCTTGGCGATCATCCGGATCGCGGCCAGCGCGCCGACCCGGCGGACCGGGTTCGACCGCGGTCTGGCCAGCGTGGGCCATGTCTCGGCCACCGGCTGGTGCACCGCCGGCATCAGATCCGTCATGACTTTCTACCTCACCCCTTGAACCGTCCTGGCCGCACTCTAAGGCCGATTGCCCTCCGGCTGCTGCGACACAAGGCACAGGACTGCTGTGACTGGCACAAAATGGCCCACGCCTAGTCAAACGCCCCTGAAGCCCATCGGTTACCCCCGCTTTTCTGGTTCAGACCAGTGACGCTGGGTACCGGGGCGGACAGACGTCGGCCCCCGCTCACCTGGGGTGGGCGGGGGCCGATCGATCTGAGGTTCAGCGGCCCTTCATGGCCTGCCGGGCGCCCTTCATGCTGGTCGGCACCGGGCCCTTGGGCATCGGGACCTGCGGGCGGACGGCGTCCAGCGCCTTCAGCCGCTGCAGCAGGTCGGTGATCTCCGACGGCTGCAGAGCGGCCGGGAGCTTCATCACGTGCTTGGTCAGCTTGCGGATGTCGATCTCGTCGTCGCCCTGACCGGCGATCAGCTGGATCACCGGCGCGCCGCCGGCGACCCGGCTGTGCTTCTTGCCCTCGGCGGCCAGCAGGTTCTTCACGCGGCTCGGTGCACCCTCGCCGACCAGGACGATGCCCGGCCGGCCGACGACCCGGTGCACGATGTCGGCGTTCTTGGTGACCGCGACCGCAGGCGTCACGTTCCACCCGCGGCGCAGCGTCTGCAGGGCGGAGGCGGCCGCGCCGGTCTGGCCCTCGATCTGGCTGTACGCCGCCTTCTCGACCTTGCGGCCGAAGATGATCGTGGCGGCCAGGAAGCCGAGCGCGACACCGAGCGGGATCCAGACCAGCAGCGGGCCGACGAAGTACCCGACCGCGACGAACACCGCGACGATGCCGAGGAAGATCCCGGCGAGCACCAGTCCGACCTTGGGGTCGGACTTCTTGGTCAGCTGGTACGCCGACCGGATCTGCTTGAGCCGGCTGGTCTTCTCGGCGGGCGCGTCGTTCTTGGCCATCTCTACCTTGTCCTGGTCTAAGCCTGCGGGGCGTTCATACGTGACTCAACGGCCTGACGGTACAGCCGTCCGGCGCGGTACGACGACCGTACCAGCGGACCGGACAGTGCACCGGCGAAACCGATCTCCTCGGCCTCGGCCTGCATCTCCACGAACTCCTCCGGCCGGACCCACCGCTCGACCGGGTGGTGCCGCACGGACGGACGCAGGTACTGGGTGATGGTGATGATCTCGCAGCCGGCCGCGTGCAGGTCCTTGAGCGCCTGGCTGACCTCGTCGCGGGTCTCACCCATCCCGAGGATCAGGTTGGACTTGGTCACCAGGCCGTAGTCGCGGGCCTGGGTGATGACGTCCAGCGAGCGCTCGTAGCGGAAGCCGGGCCGGATCCGGCGGAAGATCCGCGGCACCGTCTCGACGTTGTGCGCGAACACCTCGGGCCGCGAGGAGAACACCTCGGCCAACTGCTCCGGTACGGCGTTGAAGTCGGGCGCGAGCATCTCGACCCCGGTACCGGGGTTCAGCTCGTGGATCTGCCGAATGGTCTCGGCGTACAGCCACGCACCGCCGTCCTCGAGGTCGTCACGGGCCACACCGGTCACAGTCGCGTAGCGCAGACCCATGGTCCGGACCGATTCGGCGACCCGGCGCGGTTCGTCGCGGTCCAGGTCCTCCGGCTTGCCGGTGTCGATCTGGCAGAAGTCGCAGCGCCGCGTGCACTGGTCACCACCGATGAGGAACGTCGCCTCCCGGTCCTCCCAGCACTCGAAGATGTTCGGGCAGCCGGCTTCCTGACAGACTGTGTGCAGCTGTTCGGATTTCACCAGCTTCGAGAGGGCCTGATACTCCGGGCCCATCTTGGCGCGAGTCTTGATCCACTCGGGTTTGCGCTCGATCGGGGTCTCCGCGTTGCGCACTTCGAGCCTGAGTAGCTTCCGTCCTTCAGGGGCGATCGTCACAGCTCCCAGGGTACGCGCCGCTGTTCAGGGGCCAATCACCCGTACGCTGATGAGCTATGGCCACCCTTGAACTCGGCAGTACGCCGGCCACCGCCGACCCCGGTCCGCCGCCGGAGCGGCCGACCACCGAGCGGGCCTGGATCCGGCCCCGCCCGACCGCCCGGGAGCGGCGTCACGACATCATCCTCGGGCTCGCGATGGCCGCGCTCGCGGTCGTCGGCACCGAACTGTCCCGCACCGCCGCGCCGATGGCGGTCGACCTCGGTCTGGGTGGCGTGGAGTCGTACGTGCTGGCCGCTGCCGGTGTGCTGCCGCTGTGCTTCCGCCGGGTCGCTCCGATCCCCGTGATGCTGCTGGTCGCCGTACTGTTCGTGCTGACCGGCATCCGGGCGCCGTTCGCGTACGCCGGCAACCTCGTCACGCAGGTGGTCATGTTCATGGCGATCTACGCCGCGGTCGCCTGGGCCCGGGAACGCCGCCTGCTGAAGGCCACGACGGCGGTGGTGTTCGTCGGGATGTTCGGCTGGCTGGCCAAGAACTTCCTCGACGCGCTGCAGATGAACCAGATCACCGGCCCGAACAAGGGCATCGCGTCGCCGTACGTCTCGGCCGTGATCCTCGCGGTCGCGCTGAACGTCCTGTACTTCTTCGGCGCCTACCACTGGGGCCGGACGGCGTGGGGCGTGGCGCGGCAGCGGGCCGAGCTGGAGCAGCAGGCCATCGAGCTGGCCGCCCAGCAGCAGGCCAATGCGCGGCGGGCGGTGATCGACGAGCGGCTGCGGATCTCCCGTGAGCTGCACGACGTGGTCGCGCACCACATCAGCAGCATCGGCGTGCAGGCCGGGGGAGCACGCCGGGTGATGGAGAAGGACCCCGAGGCGGCCAAGAACGCGCTTGGGGTGATCGAGGAGTCCAGCCGGACCGCGGTCAACGAGATGCGCCAGCTGCTCGGCATGCTGCGCGCCGCTGACCCGGATCTGGATGTCGATGCACCGGACGAGAAGGCGCCGCAGGCCGGTGCGGACCGGCTGCCGGCTCTGATCGCTGAGGTGAACGGTCAGGGGCTGGAGGTCGGTTTCCACCAGATCGGTTCGCTGCAGGAGCTCCCGAAGACGGTGTCGGTCTCGGTCTATCGGATCGCCCAGGAGGCGCTGACCAACGTCCGCAAGCACTCGACTGCACGCAGCGCGCACATCACCCTGCGGTACCTAGCGGACGCGGTTGAGCTCGAGGTGATCGACGACGGCCGTCCCAAGCATGCCTCCGTCGGCAGCCGGCTGGGCCATGTCGGCATCCGTGAGAGGGTCAGTCTGCTCGGTGGTGAGAGCGAGATCGGCCCGCGGCCGGTGGGAGGATTCCGGGTCCGGGTGCGGATTCCGGTGCGACAAGGGGTGAGTGAATGATGCGCGTGCTGCTGGTCGACGACCAGGACCTGGTCCGGGCCGGCTTCCGGATGATTCTGTCGGTCGAGTCCGACATCGAGGTGGTCGGTGAGGCGGCCGACGGCGAGAAGGCGGTCGAGCTCGCGCTGCAGTTGCGGCCGGACGTCGTACTGATGGATGTGCAGATGCCTGGGATGGACGGCATCACCGCGACACAGAAGATCGTCGCAGCGGATGCCGGCAAGGTGATCATCCTGACCACCTTCGACCGGGACGACTACCTGTTCGAGTCGCTCGGTGCGGGGGCCAGTGGGTTCCTGCTGAAGAACACCGCACCGGAGGACCTGGTCGAGGCGATTCAGGTCGTGCACTCGGGCCACGCGCTGCTCGCGCCCGAGGTGACCCGTCGGGTGATCAAGCGGTTCACCGGTGGCGGCGAGCGGGTCTATCGCCCGGATCTGATCGCTGACCTGACCGAGCGCGAGCGTGAGGTCCTTGGGCTCATTGCACGCGGCCTCACCAACACCGAGATCGCCAACCAGCTGTACGTCGGCGAGGCCACGGTCAAGACGCATGTCTCCCGAGTGCTGCTCAAGCTCGGGCTGCGGGACCGCGTCCAGGCTGTCGTCTTCGCCTACGAGTGCGGGCTGGTCACGCCTGGCGACGATCTGGCCGGCTGAGTACTGCGCCAACCAGCAGTACGACGACTGCCGCGCACCCGACGACCACGCCGACCGTGGACAGCACCAGCGGCAGTACCAGTACGACGGCCACGCTGATCAGCACGAAGATCAGCGGTGTGACCGGCGGATTGACGATCGGCGCGTGTACTAGCCAGAGCATGCTCAGAAACACAGCCACTGGCAGAGCAACGGCGTACCCGACCGACTGTGGTGCGTGAGTGGTCTCCTCGACCGCTACCTCCAGTCCACCGCCCAGTGCGGCCAGTGCGGCGAACAGGAAGAAGTGACCGTAGCCCCAGCGGTAGGAGTGCTGACGGCGTTCGCTGAGGCCCTCACCGGACGGGTGCAGGAAGTAGAGCCACCACAGCGCGAACAGCAGCACCAGTCCGGCTCCGGCGACCAGCAGGAAGGACGCGCTGAGGTGGTCCGCAGCGGCTTCGACACCGCGGCTGGCCGCGAGCACGCTCTCGCCGAGCAGGATGATCACGAACAGTCCGTACCGCTCGGCGATGTGGTGCGGGTGCCAGGTGGTCTGCGGTCCGCGCTCGGCCCACCGCGGTACCGAGAGTTCAACGACGACCAGCAGTACGAACCAGGGGAGTGCGAGATCCGCGAAGGTCAATGCGAGTAGCCAGCCGATTTGAGCCGCTGTGATCCCCGCGGCGTACTTGAGCGCCGTACTGCGCCCTGCCGGGTTCTCGTACGCCGCGCGCAGCCACTGAAGGACCAGTCCGGCTCGCATGATCAGGTACCCGATCAGCACGGTGCGGTAGTCGCCAGAGGCAGCTGCGGACGGTACGCCGGCCGCCAGCACGAGCACTCCGGCCATCTGCACCATGGTGAGCAGCCGGTACGGCAGATCGTCGGTGTCGTACGACGAGGCGAACCAGGTGAAGTTCATCCAGGCCCACCAGATCGAGAAGAACACCTGCAGGAAGCTGAGCACCTCGACGTGGCCGTCGGCGATGCTGTGCGCGAACTCCGCGGTCACTGCGGCGACCGCCACCACGAAGGTGAGGTCGAACAGCAGCTCGAGCGGGCTGGAGGTCCGGTGCGCCTCGTCGATCGGCCGCGCGGTCATCCGGGTCCGGATACGGGTGGTCGCCATACCCGTGTAGACAGCCGAGCCGGCGCCGCTGTGACAGCCGATGTCACAACTGGGTGGGGTGCCCTGTCTTGACTTGTGAGTGGCGCCAGTCGGGCGCCTGGCAGGCAGGAGCGGGTTGTGAAGATCGTCGTGATTGGCGGCACCGGGCTGATCGGATCGAAGGTCGTGCGGCGGCTGGAGGCACACGGGCACAAAGCGGTCGCGGCGTCGCCCAACTCGGGCGTGAACTCGCTCACCGGCGAGGGCCTGGACGAGGTGATGACCGGTGCGTCCGTGGTCATCGACCTGTCCAACTCCCCGTCGTTCGAGGACCAGGCGGTGCTGGACTTCTTCCGCACGGCCACCACCAACGTGCTGGCCGCGGAGAAGCGGGCCGGCGTCGGCCACCACGTCGCACTGTCGGTCGTCGGCACCGAGCGCTCGCCGCAGATCGGCTACTTCCGCGCCAAGATCGCCCAGGAGGAGCTGATCGAGGCTTCCGGCATCCCGTTCTCGCTGGTGCACGCGACCCAGTTCTTCGAGTTCGTGAAGCCGATCGCCGACAGCGCCGAGGTCGACGGCAAGGTCCGGATCCAGCCGGTGAACTTCCAGCCGATCGCCGGTGACGATGTCGCCGACGAGGTCGCCAAGGTCGCCGTGGGCGAGCCGCTGAACGCACGGGTCGAGATCGCCGGACCGGAGCTGAGCCGGATGGACGAGTTCTTCCGCAAGGCACTGGCCGAGCTGAACGACCCCCGTGAGGTCGTGACCGACCCAGAGGCCCAGTACTACGGCGCTGTCGTCAGCGAGGACGCACTGGTACCGGTCGGCGAGGCAGTGCTCGGCCGGATCCACTACGGCGATTGGGAGAAGAAATGACCAGCGACGACTTCCTGCACGAGCTGGAGGCAGAGACGAAGGCGGAGCTCGGTGCGCTGGAGTCCGCCGTACCGGATGTCGAGCTGCCGGTGGAGCAGTGGACGGTAGACCCAGCTGAGGAGGCGATGGAGCGAGCGAGCCTCCGCAGCTTGCTAGCCGCAGAGAGGGCTCTGGAGGAATGAGACCGGCCCTGGGGGTGTGTGGCCGCACACCCCCAGGGTCTCCTCACGCCTTGACGCGTTCCAGCTTGTCCGGGTTCATCTGGACGTTGATCTGGTAGATGCCGTCGGTGGACGCACTGACCGTGATGATGGTGCGGACCTGACCGTCCACGGTCACCAGCGCCGCCGGACCGCCGTTCAGCTGCGTCCAGACGACCTCCACACCGACCCAGAACCGGGTGTGGAAGGAACGGAAGAACTTCGCCACCCGCTCCGACCCGACCACCGGGAACTTCGATGCGCGCGCCTTGCCGTTGCCGTCGGACACACTCGTCACATCGGCCGCGAACAGCCCCTCGAGCTCCACCAGGTCCCCTGACTTGGCAGCATGCACGAACGCGGTCAGCAGCCGCTGCTGCTCGGCCGCATCCACCTCGACGCGCCGCTCGCCGTCCACATGCTTGCGGGCCCGGCTGACCAGCTGCCGCACCGCAGGCTCATTCAGCTGCAGGATGTCGGCGATCTGGCTGTACGGGTAGTCGAACGCCTCCCGCAGCACGTACGCCGCCCGCTCATTGGGGGACAGGCGCTCCATCAGCAGCAGTACGGCGAACGCCAGCGCCTCACCGCGTTCCGCACCGAGGTACGGGTCCGCGCTCGTGTCGACCGGCTCCGGCAACCACGGTCCGATGTAGGACTCCCGCCGTACCCGAGCCGACTGGGTCGCGTTGATCGCGAGCCGGGTGGTCGCAGTGGCCAGATAGGCCGCCGGGTTGAGCACGACAGTGCGGTCCGCCAGCTGCCAGCGCAGCCACACGTCCTGCACGATGTCCTCGGCCTCACTCGCGCTGCCGAGCATCCGGTAGGCGATGCCGAAAAGCCTCGGTCGCACCTCGTTGAAGATCGCGGCCGCTTGTTCGAGGTCGTCGCTCACAGTCGTCATCATCCTCCCTCGTCGCGCTGTCACCAGTCCCGACCGTCCGGACACGCCAGATGTGACATCGGGGCACCGTGGCGTAGCCCACGTCCCCGGTCTCCACTCGGCTCTCCACCGTGCGGATGACACCGGTGATCACCCTGGCGGCCGACGATCGGCGGGGTCCGGAGTGGCTAACTTTGAGTCACCTCCAGAAGGAGGCGGTGTGACACAAGGGACAGGTGACGGATGCTGAGGGTGGCTGGACTCACTCGGCGGTTCGGTGAACAGCTGGCGCTGGACGACGTGACGTTCGACGTCGTACCAGGGCGGATGACCGGGTTCGTCGGGGCCAACGGGGCCGGGAAGACGACGACGATGCGGATCATCCTCGGCGTCCTGGCCGCGAACGCCGGCGAGGTGCGCTGGCACGGCGAACTGCTGACACAGAAGGTACGGCGGGACTTCGGCTACATGCCGGAGGAGCGCGGGCTGTACCCGAAGATGAAGATCCGCGACCAGCTGGTCTTCTTCGGCCGGCTGCACGGTCTGTCGGTGGACAAGGCCACCGAGCGGACCGACAAGCTGCTGACCCGGCTAGGACTGGCCGAGCGGGCGACCGACGTACTGGAGACGCTCTCACTGGGTAACCAGCAGCGGGTGCAGATCGCGGTGGCACTGATCCACGAGCCGATCGCGCTGGTACTGGACGAGCCGTTCAGCGGCCTCGACCCGCTGGCCGTCGACGCCATGGTGGATCTGCTGCGCGAGGAGGTCACTCCGGAGGTTCCGGTGCTGTTCTCCAGCCACCAGCTCGACCTGGTCGAGCGGCTCTGCGACGACCTCGTGGTGCTGTCCCGTGGCAAGGTCGTTGCCGCGGGCCCCGTTGCGGAACTCGCCGCGAGCCAGACCCCGACGTACCGGCTGGTGGTCGACGGCGACGCCGGCTGGCTGCGTGACCTGCCCGGTCTGCACGTCCGCGACGTGGCCGGCGGTACGGCGCTCTTCGACGCCGAGGACACGGGTGTCGCACAACAGATTCTTCAGCAGGCGATGAGCCGTGGACCGGTCCTGGAGTTCGGGCCGGAGCGGGTGGCACTGAGCGACGTCTTCCGGGAGGCGACCCGATGAACGACCGGACACTGGATCGGCCCTGGGTGCTGATCGCCGAGCGCGAGATCACTACCAAGCTGCGCGACAAGACCTTCATCGGCTCGACGCTGGTGATGCTGGTCGTCGTCCTGGCCGCGGTGATCCTGCCGGCACTGCTGGCCGGTGGCAGCGGCCCGGACAAGATCGCCGTGATCGACGACGGGGGAGCGGCCGTCGTACAGCGAGCCTCGAAGACGCAGGGCGGCGATGGCTACGAGGCCTTGCGGGTCGCGGATCAGGCCGCCGCGGAGCAGGCGGTGACGGACACCGATGCCAGCGTCGCGTTGCTGCCAGGACCTGACGGCTACGTCTTGGTCGGCAAGGACAAGGTGGGCTCGGAGACCGGGGTCGCCTTGCGCGCGGCCGTGGCCGAGGTCGGGATGGAGAAGAACGCGGGCGCGGTGAAGCTGACGCCTGAGCAACTGCGGGCGGGTACGCAGGTGACGGAGAAGATCCTCGAGCCGGGTCCGCTGCCGGGGTACGTGTCCGACTTCGTGAACATCGGGCTGGCGCTGGTCTTCTACATGACCGCGCTCGGATTCGGCATGATGATCGCGCAGAGCGTCGTACAGGAGAAGGAGAGCCGGGTCGTCGAGATCCTCGCGGCTTCGGTGCCGATCCGGTCGCTGCTGTGGGGCAAGGTGCTCGGCAACACGGTGCTCGCGCTCAGTCAGATCCTGGTGATCGCGATCGCCTCGGTGATCGGGCTGACGGCGACGGACCAGCTCGACATCCTGTCGGTCGTGGCGCCGGTGGCCGGGTGGTTCGTGGTCTTCTTCGTGCTCGGGTTCGTCGCGTTGGCCGGGCTGTGGGCAGTGGCCGGTTCGCTGGCGACCCGGCAGGAGGACCTCGGGTCCACGACGCTGCCTGGGCAGATGATCCTGATGATCCCGTTCTTCTTCGCGGTCTTCGCCGGATCGGAGGCCCGAGAGATCGCCTCGTTCATCCCGATCGCGTCCTCGATGTCGATGCCCGGCCGGATGCTGACCGAGGACGTACCGCTCTGGCAGCCGCTGGCGGCGATCGGCATCCTGCTCGTGGCCACCGTGCTGATCATCCGGCTCGGAGCCCGGCTGTACGAGCGCACGCTGCTCAAGACCGGCCGCCGGCTCGGTTATCGCGAGGCCCTGGCGCTCGAAGCTGGGTGACTATCGTTACAGCCCGGGCGAGCGTTACAGGTTTAGCCCGGGCTGTAACGGAACCGCAATCTTAGGTCCCTGTGTGCTGTGTGTGGACGTGGACTACGGTCTGCATGCATGAATGTGGAGCTGCGCCATCTCCGAGTGGTCGTCCTGGTTGCCGAGGCAGGGTCCGTCGGCCGGGCGGCCAGGTGGCTCAAGGTGAGCCAGCCCAGCCTCACCGCGCAGCTCAAACGCATCGAGGCCGCCTTCGGCGGTGAGCTCTTCGAGCGCTCCCGCACCGGCGTCACCCCGACCGCACTAGGCCGGTACGCCGTCGACCGCGCCCGCGCCATCCTCGTCGACGTCGACCACCTCTCGGCCACCGTCTCCGCGATGACCGCGGTCGAGTCCAGCGCCGTACGGCTCGGCGGTTTCCCGACCGCACCGATGTCCGGAATCGCGCACCGGCTGCGGGACCACGGTCAGATCGAACAGGTCAGCATCGAGGTCGAGTGGTCCACGAGCGTCCTGCTCCAGCAGTTGGAGAGCGGCCGACTCGACTTCGCCCTGCTCCGCGAGTTCCCCGGCTTCGAGCTGCGGCTCCCCACCGGCGTCGAAGCATGCACAGTCGTCGAGTCCGAATCGGCGTACGTCGTCATGTCCGCCGACCACCCGGCCGCCACACTAGGCCACGCCGAGATCGACCTGGCCGCCCTGTCCAACGAGGAATGGATCGGCGAACCGCCGGACGACAGCGGCTTCCACGTCCTCTTCCGAGCCGCCTGCGAACAAGCCGGCTTCCAGCCCAAGGTCGAACACCACTCCGTGGACACGTCGGTCCTGATGGGCTTCGTCACCAGCGGTCAAGGCGTCGCGCTGATCTCACCCACGTCGTACCGAATGCTCTCCCGCGACGTCATCACCCGCCCCCTCACCGGCGACCCCATCCACCGCCGCCTCCTGCTCGCCTGGAGCACCGACTCCCCCCGAGCCCAAATGGCCCCCGACGTCCTCACCATGGCCACCGCCGCCTACGACGAAGCGTTGGCCGAACACGCCCGCCGAGACCAGCCCCACCACCACATGCACGTGGCCTGAGGCCGGTCTCGCATTTGTCAGGCCCCAGCCGGCCGAATCCCCGGGTTGTTGAACGGCCCCTCAAACGCACTCACATGAAACTCACCCGTATCCTCCGGGTCCTCCATCCGCTCCCGATACTGCTGCCCCACCCGCTCAGGCTCCCCAACCGTCATCCGCTCGGGCTCCTGAACCCCCTGCCACCCAACCCCCGCACTCCGCGCGACCCCAGCCGTCTCCCCACCAGCCGAAGCCGAGGGCGAAGGCACAGCCTGGAACCCCCCAGGCCCACCACTCGCAGCCCCACCGCCGGCAGGTCCACCACCCGCGGTCCCGCCGCCTTCAACCCCACTCGCAGACCCACCGCCCGAAGACGCACCGCCCGCAGCTCCGCCGCTCGCCGGCACACCACTTGCAGGTGCACCACTCGCCGACCCACCGCCCGCTGACCCACCACCGGCAGGCCCACCACCCCCAGGGCCATCCGGCCGGTCGTCATCCGAACCATCGGCCCCCGCCGCAGGCTCCTCAACCGCAGCAGCCGACACGTCGGCCTCGGCTTCACGCCCGGCACCCTCACCGTTCCCTTCCTCGGCCGCCGCGGGCTCAGCCACCGCGGTCTCCTCGGCCGCAGGAGCAGGTGGGGTAGCAACGGGCGCCTCAGCAACCGGCGCCCAGCCCGCAGGCGCCGCCTCCGGCGCAGCAGCTACAGGTGTGACACCACCAGGCGCCCCACCCTCCGGCACCCCAGCGCCCGGCGCACCGGCCTCCCGCGCATCAGCCTCGGCTTCACGCCCGGCACCCTCACCGCTCTCTTCCTCGGCCGCCGCGGGCTCAGCCACTGCGGTCTGCTCGGCCGCAGGAGCAAACGGGGACCCAGCAGGCGCACCAGCAACCGGCGCCCCGCCTGCAGGTGCCTCCGCCTCCGGCGCAACAGCTTCGGGTGCGACAACCTCCGGGGCAGCAGCTACAGGCTCACCTGCGGGAGCCTGCTGTTCGACGTTCCTGGTTTCTTCCTCGGCCGCACGGTCAGCGTCCGACTCGTCCGAGGCGATCACCGTGACCTCGTCGGACTCGGGCATCGGCGCAACAACAGTCTCGTCCCGATCGGACGGAACCAGCACAGTCTCATCGTTGCTGTAGGCAACCTCATTGCCCACGACCTGGAACGCAGCGGTCCGCTCCGGCGCCGGTTCCGCGACAGGGAACTGCGCAGTCTGCTCATCCGCCTGGTTCCGCGGACGCTCCGGCTCCTCGTCGAACAGATCGCCGTACCGATTAGACGGCTCGTACGACGGCGCCGCATACCCAACCCCGCCGTACGACTCAGCGGGGTAGTTGCTAGCAGCAACCGGATACACCGCCGCAGCGGCCGCCTCCTGCTGCGCCTGCGCGGCTTCCTGCTCACGCTGCAGCCGCTCGGCCTCGACCCGCGCGCTCCGCCGACGCCGCACGCTCCGCACGATGAGCTGGATCGCGTACACCAGCGAGATCACCGTCAGGATCGGTACGACGCCATTCAGCGTGTACTGCTTGGTCCCCTCGACCATGCCCGTGGTCACCCCGGGAACATCATCGAGGAAGTTCGTGGTCCGGTTCGGAATCCACAGCCAGCAGTACACAAGGGTGCCGAACGCAAGGAACGCGCCGATCGCGGCCGCGCCCGAGAAGTACGACACGACAGCCCAGAAGACGAGCGCGCCCACACCGTAGGCAAGCGCCATCCCCTTGGTGTTCAGCTGAATACCGCCCGGCGCACCGAGCACCCCGAACACCGCCGGCCCGGCCAATGCGACCGCAACCCCAAGCAAGAAGCCAAGAAATTTGGACACGCCTCCACCGTAGCGACGTTTGACCGTCACGCCCGGCAGACACTTCGCAGCCGCCCGCACACCTGACTACTTTCAGTGCACACCACACCTCACGATCCAGCCAGCCGATTGACAATCGATAGATTACCAGCGACTCTCGATACATGCTGAGTGAGAATCGAGCGGTCGCCGCGCTCCGGGTGTTCCTGGTGGTGCTGTTCGCCATCCTGGTCGTGTTCCAGACCCTGTCGCTGCCCGGCCAGTTCCGCCATCAGGCCCAGGTGAATCCCGAGGACGCGGCCCTCCGCTGGCCCGCCACCTTCATTGCCGCGTTCGTCGTGCTCTGCGTGCAAGTCGTCGTCGTCTCGACCTGGCAACTGCTGACCATGGTCAAGCGCGACCGCATCTTCACCACCGCAGCCGTCTTCTGGGTGAACCTGATCCTGGGCGCAATCGCCGGCGTCTGGCTCGTGGTCGGGACGATCTTCGTCTGGGTCCTTTCCCAGGCGGACGATCCAGGCGCGCCGATGGTGCTGCTCCTGCTGGAGGTCGTGATCACCGTGATCGGCCTGCTGATGGTCGTCCTCCGCGCGCTACTGCAACGAGCGACCACTCTGCGCACCGACATGGAAGCGGTGATCTGATGCCGATCGTCGTCCGCATCGACGTCGAACTAGCCCGCCGCAAACTAAGCGTCGGCGAATTCGCCGAACGCGTCGGCCTCACCCCCGCCAACATCGCCGTACTGAAGAACGGCCGCGCCAAAGCAGTCCGCTTCAGCACCCTGGAAGCCATGTGCCGAGTCCTCGAATGCCAACCCGGCGACCTCCTCGAATGGACCGAAGAAACCGAGTAGCCCCGAACCACCGCCCGCTCGCACCCTGCACATCTCCTTGGGCAACCCCAGGCGGACCGCCCCCACTCACCAACCTCCGAAACCGCCCTCGACGAGCACCCACTTGAGCGTGCAGCGGGCCCGCCAGACGGAGTTGGTGAGTGGCTGGAGTCCGCCCCCCAGCCCCAGCCCGTCGGCCGTGGGCAACGTGAGCCTCGGTAGCCGGCCTCGCCATCCCGCCCAGCCACCGCATCGCCCAGCCACACTTCTTTCAGTCGGCCGCAGCGGCGAGCAACCACCCACGGACGTCTCCGGCTGAGGCCGACGCCCACTCGACCGCTAAAGCGGCCGACAACACAAGAGGGCGAGCGAGCAGATGGCTGAGCCGCTTGGCGAGGCCGGCTACCGGGGCTTCACCTCGCATGGGGCTGACGGCCTTTGGTTGCTGCGCAGGAAGAACCCGCCGAGCGACTGTCCTTGACCCAGCGTCGAGCACCTGACCCTCACGCCCACACAACCCGGGCGGCCGGGCTGCCGAGTGCGTTAGCCGGTAAGTTTTTCGCAGAGGGATAGCGCCCCAAAGTTACCGACCAGCGCCCGCATCACGCACTCAACGTGATGAGCGAATCCATCGCGTTGTTGCCCCTCAAACGTCCGCAGGTGGGGCGACGGACCGGCGCGGCTGACTGTGGTTAGACGGTGAGGCCGTAGGTGATGCCGGTGGCGGGGTCTTCGGGGTGCGCGATGTCGGGGGTGCGGTCGTAGGCCTGCCACGACAGGAACGTATCGAGGTGCCGCTTCACCGACTCCAGCACCTCCGTCACCGGAACATCGCGGCCGAGCTCCTTCGACAGCGTGGTCACATCGGCATCGGAGATCCCACAAGGGACGATCCGGTCGAACCACGTGAGGTCGTTGTCACAGTTCAGAGCGAACCCATGCATGGTCACACCACGAGTCACGCGGATCCCGATCGCGGCGATCTTCCGCTCCCGGCCGCGCTCATCGGCCGCGACCCAAACCCCGCTGCGCCCCTTGACCCGGCCGGTGACAACACCGAGCTCCGCACAGACCGCGATCAGGGCTTCCTCCAGCCGACGAACGTAGTCGACGACGTACACGTGTGAGGCCAGCTTGACGATCGGGTACCCCACGAGTTGCCCAGGCCCATGCCACGTGATCTTGCCGCCGCGGTCAACATCCACCACCGGCGTACCGTCGAGGGGTCGCTCGTGCGGCTCGGTCCGCTTGCCGGCGGTGTAGACCGGCGGGTGCTCGAGCAGGATGACCGTGTCCGAACCGGTGCCCTCGGCAACCGCCGCATGCAGACGCCGCTGCTCGTCCCACGCCGTCTGGTAGTCCACCGCGCCGGCACCGAATCCGGCTTCCACGTATTCGATAGCCCTCACGCCATCGAGTGTAGGCCGGTGCCCTGTGGATAACTTCCGCGGGGCTTGCGGCGATCGGTGCATCCTCTTGGCATGGCACCCGAAGACCTCGCCGGCTACAGCCTGCGCCGGAGGCTCGGGTCCGGATCGGCCGGCACCCTCTGGCAGGTCCGCGACCTCGCCACCGGCCGCCATGCCGTGCTCAGACGCATCCCCGTGACCGCAATCCAGCGAGAGGAGCAGTTCCGTGACGAGCTCATCGTTCTCCAACGCATCACCCACCCACACATCGCCCGCGTCCTGGAGGTCCGCGAGACCGCGTCCGAGTGGCTCGTCTTCAGTCAGTACGTCGTTGCCCTCAACCTGACCGAGGTCCTCCGACGCCGGGGACCCATGTCGCCAGGCGAGATAGTCACCCTCCTAAGCCCCCTGGCCAATGCCCTCCACTACCTCCACCACTGCGGCCTGACCCACGGTCACCTAACCGCCCCCAACATCCTGATAGACGTCGAAGGCCGCCCCGTCCTCACCGACGCAACCTTCCACACCCTGAACCTCCACCCCCGGCCCACCCCACCACCCGACCCTCCATCACACACCGCCGACCTACAAGCCCTCTCAACCATCGCCATCCAAGCCGGCGGCCCAGCCACCCTCTTCCCACCCACCCTCTTCACCCAAACCCCAGCCCCCCGCCTATCCACCCACCTCCAATCCCTCACCACCCCCGAACCAATCAACCTCGGCGAAGACGACGACCCACCACCCGACCCACAAACAACCACGCCGCCGCCCAACCCACAGCCGACCGCAGCCCCGCCCGACTGGCACGCAACCGTGCGGTCCTCCGACCCGGAGGCGACCGCGCCGTTGCCCGACGAACACGCGCCTGCGCCGCCGTCCAACGTGCACGCGACCACGCCGCCCACCGACGTCCCACCGCCCGACCCGCAGGCCACTGCATCGCGCAATCTGCACGCGACCATGCCGCCCTCTGACCCGCCGACGACCGCCGAGTCGCCGACGACCGCGCCGCCGGCCGACTGGCACGTGACCACCCCACCCACCTCGAGCGAAGCCCCACCGCCCGACTCGCACGCAACTACACCGCCACCCGACTGGCACGCGACCGCGTCGTCCTCCGATCCGGAGGCTGCCGCGTCAGTGCCCGACTGGCACGCGACCACGCCGCCGCCGACGTCGGACGACGATGACCCCATCGAGCGGTCCCGTACGCCACTCGCTCCGGCTCCACCCAAGCGACCTGCCCCGACCGCCCCACAACCCACCGCCCCCGAGCCCTCAGCAGCCAAGTCCATGCCCAGCCGTCAGAAACCCCGCCGCCGAACATTCCTCCCCAAACTCGCCCGCCGAACCGTCGACGCCACTCCCAGCCCCCTGTCCCGCCTGACCTCCAAGCCCCTCACCAGAACCCACGTCGTCCACCCCACCAGCAGCCACCTCATCGGCACCACCCACGTCGAACCCGCCATCAGCTGGTCCGCACCACCCGTCCCCATCGCCGAGAGGCGAGCCCCAGACGCCATACCCTTCGTCACTCCCCGCCGACCGCCCATCAGCTCAAACTCCACCAGCGAGCAACCGCCCAACGCAGCCGCGCACGGACTGACCCTCAAACGAGGCCACACCCGCCGTACGGTCTGGCGCCGACGACACACCTGGTGGGCACGCCTCAACCTGTCGCGCCAACTGACCGAGCTCCGCTACCGCCTAGCCCATCCCGCGTACGGCGTCTCGACCGCAATAGGCCTGGGAATCGCAGTCGTCCTGGGCCTCGGCCTCGCAGCCCGCGCAGTCCTCACCGACTCCGACACCCCCACCACCACCTCCGCCCCAGCAACGACCCCGACCGCCCACCCCACAACCCCAGCCAGCCCGGCTCCGAGCCTCACAACGCCGGCCAGGCCGACCGCCCATCCGACAACGCCAGCCCGCCCGCCAAACCAGACCGACCCCGCGACCCCGCCCACCCAGACAGACCCTGCAACCCCGGCCGGCCCGCCCACCCAGCCCGCCTCCGCAACCACGCGCCCGACAGCTCCCGCGACTCCGGGCAGGGCGAATGCCACCACTCCACCGGCGCCTCGGCGTGCCACCGTCGGCCGATCCGTTGCCGACTGGCTCGCCACCCTGCGCGCGCTGGATTCCCAACGGGCACAAGCATTCCGCACCCTCGACAACGCAACCCTCGACAAGATCTACGTCCCCGGCAGCCAACCCTGGCGATCAGACCGCGCCCTCCTCGCCGACTACCGCAAGCAGCACATCCATATCCAAGGCCTACGAATCCAGATCGACAAAACCACCATCACCCACCAAACGCCCACGACAGTCACCCTCCGCACCACCGACCACCTCGTCGCCGGCCAAGCAGTACACGAATCCGGCACCCGAACGCCCCTCCCGCCCGGCACCCCCACCACCCGCCTGATAACCCTCACCCGCTCCCCATCAGCACCCCGCACCAACACCCCCACCTGGCGCATCACCACAATCACCCCACCCTGAACGAGCGGCGCTCGTGCGTGGTTGCGGGGTGGGGTGGTTGTTGGGCCTGGTGGGCACAAGATGCTCCCGCGCGTGCGCAAGGACGGGCGTCAGGTGGTGAGGGCGGCGGTTACGGCGTCGGGGGCGGTGGGGTGGGTGAAGGTGAAGGCGGCGGATTCGAGGCGGGTGGGGAGGGCTCGGTTGCTGCCTAGGAGTTCCCAGGCGAATTCGCCGAGGGCAAGGCGCATGACGGCAGCGGGGACGGGGATGACAGCCGGGCGGTGGAGGGCGGTGCCGATGGCTTGGGCTATCTCGGCGTTGGTGGCCGGGGTGGGGAGGGTGACGTTGACCGGGCCGGTGAGGGTTTCGTGGTCGGCTACGAAGCGGACGGCTCGGAGCCAGTCGGTGAGGGAGACGACGGGGAAGTACTGCTTGCCGGAGCCGAAGCGGCCGCCGAGGCCGAGGCGGAAGGGGAGGGTCAGGAGTTGGAAGGCGGGGGCTTTGCGGGCGAGGACGACGCCGGTGCGGAGGGCGGCTACTCGGCAGCCGGCGGCGCGGGCTGGTTCGAGGGCGCCTTCCCAGACGCGGACCACGTCGGCGAGGAAGCCGTCGCCGAGAGGGGAGTCTTCGGTGAGGATCTCGTTGCCGCAGTCGAGGCCGTAGCCGCCGACGCCGCTCTGGGTGAGGAGGGCGGGGCGGCGGTCGAGTTGGGCGGCTGCGTTGGCGAGGGTGGCGGTGGTGGTGACGCGGGACTCGCGGAGGACCTTGCGGTACGTCGGAGTCCACGGGCGGCCGATGTTCGCGCCGGCCAGGTTGACCAGGACGTCGGCGTCGGCGATGGCGGTGAGGTCGAGTTGACCGCGGGCCGGGTCCCACTGGAGTTCGCCGGGGCCGGACGGCGTATGGCGGACCAGGCGGATGACGTCGTGGTCGTCGGCGGCGAGGTCGCGGGCCAGGGACTGGCCGAGGAAGCCGGAGGCGCCGGCGAGCACGTACTTCATCCAGTTCGCTCCTTGCAGACTGTTCGCTCTGTGCCCAAAAACGAGGGCCGAAAACTACGGCGGGAAAGACGACCGGCGCCGGTCCGTCGGAACGGAACCGGCGCCGGGTCGCGCAGTACTGCGGGTGGATCAGACGTCGAACTGGGCCTCTTCGAGGCGCTGCTTGACGGCCGTCAGGTAGCGGGCCGCGTCGGCACCGTCGACCAGGCGGTGGTCGTAGGTGAGGGCCAGGTAGACCATCTGGCGGATGGCGATGGTCTCGCCGAGCTCGGGGTGGGTGATGACGACCGGGCGCTTGACGACGGCGCCGGTACCGAGCATGCCGACCTGCGGCTGGTTCAGGATCGGGGTGTCGAACAGGGCGCCCCGGCTGCCGGTGTTGGTGATGGTGAACGTGCCGCCCGCCATCTCGTCCGGCGTCACCTTGTTGTTGCGGGTGCGGTCGGCGAGGTCGGCGATCTTCTTCGCCAGGCCGGCGATGTTCAGGTCACCGGCGTTGTGCACGACCGGGACCATCAGGCCGCGGTCGACATCCACCGCGATGCCCAGGTGCTCGGCGGCGTGGTAGGTGATCTCGCCCTTCTCCTCGTCGATCGACGCGTTCAGCTTCGGGTACTGCTTGAGCGCGTCGATGGCGGCGAGGGCGAAGAACGGCAGGAACGAGAGCTTGGTGCCCTCGCGGGCCTCGAACTCGGCCTTCTTCGCGTTGCGGAGCTTGGCGATCTCGGTGACGTCGACCTCGACCACGGTGGTCAGCTGCGCCGAGACCTTGAGGCTGTTGACCATGTGCGAGGCGATGGCCTTGCGGATCCGGCTCATCTTCTCGGTCGTGCCACGCAGCGGGCTGATCGACGCGGCCTTCGCGGCCGGTGCCGCTGCTGCTGCCGGGGCGGCGGCCGGTGCTGCCGCGGCGGCCTTCTGGGCCTCGGCGGCGGAGATGACGTCCTGCTTGCGGATGCGACCGCCGACGCCGGTGCCCTGGACGGCGTTGAGGTCGACCTGGTGCTCGGCCGCGAGCTTGCGGACCAGCGGGGTCACGTAGTTCGGGCCGGCGGTGGAGGCGCCGTTCGACGAAGCAGCCGGAGCCTGTACGGCGGGTGCCTGCGCAGCCGGGGCTTGCGCGGGCGGAGCCGCCTGCGGGGCCGGCGCGGCCACGGGGGCCTGGGCCGGTGCCGATGCGGCCGGTGTGGCCGCGGGGGCGGGCGCCGCTGCGGCCGGAGCCTGGGCGGGGGTGGCCTGGGGGGCCGGAGCTGCCTGCGGCGCCGGTGCGGCTGCGGGTGCAGCAGCTGCCGGGGCGGCCGCAGGGGCGGCGGGTGCGGCAGCCGGGGCTGCGTCGCCGGAGCCGACGATGGCGAGTTCGGCGCCGACCTCGACGGTCTCGTCTTCGGCGACCTTGATCTCGAGGAGCTTGCCGGCGACGGGGGAGGGGATCTCGGTGTCGACCTTGTCGGTGGAGACCTCGAGGAGGGGCTCGTCGACGGCTACGTCGTCGCCGACCTGCTTGAGCCAGCGGGTGACGGTTCCTTCGGTCACGCTCTCGCCGAGGGCGGGGAGGGTGACGGAGGTGCCCGATGCGGCCGAGGAGGCCGCGGGGGCGGAGGCCGCTTCGGCCGAAGCGTTGGAGGAAGTCTCAGCCTGAGCAGCCGGGGCTGGGGTTTCGGCGGGGGCCTGGGCGGCGGGCGCCTCGGCAGCGGCCGCCGACTCGGCCGGAGCTGCGGGGGCGGCCTCGGCGGGAGCGGCCTGCTCGGCCGGAGCCTCGGCCTCAGCGGGAGCGGAATCGGCGGCGGGGGCGGAGCCGGTGGACTCGCCGGCGTCACCGATGACGGCCAGTTCGGCGCCGACCTCGACGGTCTCGTCCTCGGCGGCCTTGATCTCGAGGAGGGTGCCCGCGACGGGCGACGGGATCTCGGTGTCGACCTTGTCGGTCGAGACCTCCAGCAGGGGCTCGTCGACGGCAACCGTGTCACCGACCTGCTTGAGCCAGCGGGTGACGGTTCCTTCGGTGACGCTCTCCCCGAGGGCCGGCAGGGATACAGAGGTCGGCATGACGGTCGTTGCTCCTTCGTCTGATCGGTCGAGTGTCAGCCTACGGTGCCGCTGGCTCGGGCGGGACGCGGGTCGTACGAACCCGGATTACCCGCCGGTCACAAACTTACTAGGGCACACCAGCGGCCCCGGCCGAATCTCACTCGTGGCTGTTGTCACTCATGGAAGTGCAATGGCTTACCCGCGAGCGCCAGGTGCGCCTCGCCGAGGGCTTCGTTCTGGGTGGGGTGTGCGTGCACGAGCGGCGCGACGTCGGCGGGGTAGGCCTCCCAGTTGTAGATCAGCTGGGCTTCGCCGATCAGTTCGCCGACGCGGGAGCCGACCATGTGCAGGCCGACGACGGCGCCGTCCTTGGCCCGGACCAGCTTCACGAAGCCCGCGGTCTTCAGGATCTGGCTCTTGCCGTTGCCGCCGAGGTTGTAGTTGAGGATCTCGACCTCGCCGTACTTCGCGCGGGCCTGCTCCTCGGTCAGTCCGACCGACGCCACCTCGGGCTCGGAGTAGGTGACGCGCGGGATACCGGCCTCGTCGATCGGTGTCGGCGCGAGCCCGGCGAGGTGTTCGGCGACGAAGATGCCCTGCTGGAAACCGCGGTGCGCCAGCTGCAAACCGGGCACGATGTCACCGACGGCGTACACGCCGGGCACGCTGGTCTGCAGCGTCGCGTCGACGGTCACGAAACCGCGGTCGAGGGCGACCCCGACCTCGTCGTACCCGAGGCCGGCGGTGTTCGGACCGCGGCCGACTGCGACGAGCAGGACCTCGGCCTCGATCACCTCGCCACCGGCGACCGTCACCTGGACGCCGTTGTCGACGACCTTGACCGACTCGAACGGCGTACCGGTCTTGAAGGCGATCTTCCGTTTGCGGAAGGCGCGCTCGAGGGTCTTCGAGCAGTCGGCGTCCTCGGCCGGCACCAGCCGCGGCAGCGCCTCGACGATGGTGACCTTGGTCCCGAAGGACGTCCACGCGGACGCGAACTCGACGCCGATCACGCCGCCGCCCAGGACGACCGCGGACTCCGGCACGCGGTCGAGCGTCAGCGCGTGCTCGCTGGCGATCACGTGCTGGCCGTCGATCTCGAGACCGGGCAGGGAACGGGAGTGGGAGCCGGAGGCAAGGATGACGTTACGGCCCGTGTACGTCGTCCCGCCGACCTCGACCGTGGTCGGGGACGTGAGCCGTCCCTCGCCCTCGATCACGGTGACCTTGCGGGCCTTGAGCTGGCCCTGCAGTCCCTTGAACAGCCGGTCGACGACGCCGTCCTTGTACTTGTTGACGCCACCCATGTCGACACCCTCGAGCGTCGTCCGGACGCCGAACTGCTCGCCCTCACGGGCGGAGTCGGCCACCTCGGCGGCGTGCAGCAGCGCCTTGGTGGGGATACAGCCGCGGTGCAGGCAGGTGCCGCCGACCTTGTCCTTCTCGACCAGGGCGACGGACTGCCCGAGGGTCGCGGCGCGCAGGGCCGCGGCGTATCCGCCGCTGCCGCCGCCGAGGATCACCAGGTCGTACGTCGTACCGCTGCTGTCTGCCGGGTTCGTCACAGGTTCCTCCGTGGGCGTGTGGTCGGCGGGACGGCTCCGGATCGCGGTTCCGGCCCGGCGTCATCTTCGCACGAGCGCTCACAGCCGATTGCCGCTTTCGGCAGAAACCGTTACCGCGACTTTCTGACCTGAACTTGCGGTGATGAGGGACACTTTCTCCATGAAGTGGTTCGGTAGCCGGCAGAAGGCCGGAACGATGCGCAAGTCGGACACCCCCGACCAGGCGCACCTGCGCGAGTTCGCCCTCAGCCGCCAGGGAGTCGAGGGCTTCGTCGAGCCACGCACCGCGGTGACCGAGTACACGCTGCTCCTGGTCGCCATCGACGGTGAGTGGACCCGTCGCCGGGTCCCCTCGGTGCAGTGGGCGCACAACTTCGCGAACAAGCTGGGCATCCCGTCGTACGACGCCGCGGTGGTCGGCTACCCGCCGCGGATGCGCGAGTACAACGCGCGTCGCAAGAAGGAAGGCCTGATCTAAAGGCCGCTCAGAGGATGGGGACCCGGGCCCGGACACCTTCGACAACCGACGTGTCGATGACCCCGTGCAGGGTGCCGGGAGTGTGATCGAGCCGGGCCGCGGTATGGCCCAGGGGAGTGGTCAAGCTGCTGCGGCCGATGCCCAACGGGTCGGTGCCCTGGGGAGCGGTGTAGGCCTGCCCGCACGCCAACAGCCACGCCTGCGCGTCGGCGGCCCGCGCCCGGGTCAGCAGGTCCCACTGCTCTTCCTTGCCCGGGCCGGCACCCCAAGACGCCGGTACGACGATCAGTTCGGCACCGAGTCGTCCGAGCGCGCTGAACTGGTCGGCGAACCGCAGGTCGTAGCAGGTCGCCAGCCCGATCGTCACGTCCCGGTACTCGAAGCTCACCAGTTCGTTGCCTGGGGCAACCGTGTCCGACTCGCGGGACCCGAATGCGTCGTACAGGTGGATCTTCCGGTACGACGTCTCGACGCCCGGCCCGGTCGCGAGCAGCGTGTTGTGGACGCGACCGTCGTCGGACGGCTCGAAGACTCCGGCCACCACGACGATCCCGAGATCGGCCGCCACCTTGCGCAGCCCGGTCGCGAATGGACCGTCCAGCGGCTCGGCGACACTGAGCAGGTCGGTGCCGAAGCAGGCCAGGGTGGCCTCCGGCAGGGCGACGAGTTCGGCTCCGCCGTCGGCAGCCCGCCGTACGGCGTCGGTCGCGGCCGCCAGGTTGGACACCGGGTCGGAACCGGTGGTGAGCTGGGCCGCAGCCACGCTCAGATCTGTCATCAGGACCTCCGTGCCTGTATACATTGAGTATGCAATTGAGTGGGGATTCCGGCCGGGACCGTGCCTACCAGTACCTGCGGGGCACGGTGCTGAGTGATCCGGCGGTGTCGGGGACGTTCATCAACGAGCAGGCCGTCGCGACCGAGGTTGGCATCTCGCGGACCCCGGTGCGCGAGGCCTTGCTGATGCTTGCGGCCGAGGACCTGGTGCAGCTCGTCCCGCATCGCGGGGCGTTCGTCGCGCCGGTTCCGGGCCGGGAGATCGCCGAGATGATGCAGGCGCGCGGGGTGATCGAGACCTGGGCCGCGGCCACGTCGCTTGCGACCGGCAATGCGCCAGTGCAGGCCATGGCCGACGTACTCGAGCAGCAGCGCGCGATCGTCGTACAGGGCGACGCGAAGGAGTTCATCGAGCTCGACAGTCAGTTCCACGCGTTGCTGGTCGCCGCGGCCGGCAACTCCGTCCTGGGTCGGCTCTACGAGAACCTGCGGGCCAAGCACGTGCTGCTCGGCATCGTCGCGTTGCAGCGCAGCGAGACGCGTCGGCAGGAGGTGCTGGCGGAACACCAGGCCATTGTCGACGGCCTGGCAACCGGCCAGCCCGAGGTGGCCGAGAAGGCGATCCTCGGCCACCTGGACACCACCGGTTCGATTCTCATGCACGGCTGAGCGCAAGGTCCTCGTCGTCGACCACCGCGCGGCCAAGCCGCAGGCCGATCAGAGTGACCGCACAGGCGACCACGATGTACAGAGCGATCACGTAGCCGGTCCCGGCCTTCGCCAGGAAGTAGGTGAAGGCCAGCGGAGCCAGTGCGCCACCGATCACGCCGGCGAACGTGTAGGCCAGCGAACTGCCGGTGTACCGCAGTCGCGCGGTGAACTGCTCCGAAACGAAAGCCGCCTGCGGTCCGTACATCAGTGAGTGGAACACGAGCCCGATGACCACTCCGATCACCAGAGTCCCCAGTGACGACGCGATAGCGAAGAACACCACACTCCACACCGCCCCGCCGAGCGCACCGATGCCATAGACGAGCCGACGCCCGTACCGGTCGGACAGGTAACCAGCGAACGGGATCAGCGCGACCTGACAGGCGGAGCCGATCAGTACGGCGGTCACTGCCTGGCCGCGGCTCAGATCGAGCTCTTTGGTCGCATAGGTCAGTACGAAGACCGCGAACATCGCGTAGAGCACATCGGGCCCGACCCGCGCCAGGATTGCTGCGATGAGCGGTCGGCGCTGCGTCCGCAGTACCTCGGTGACCGGAGCAGTCGGCCGGTCCCCACGGGCCTCCAGCTCCTTGAACACCGGCGTCTCTTCCAGCTTCGACCGGATGAGCAGACCGAACGCGACCAGGACAGCGGACAGCAGGAACGCGACTCGCCAACCCCAGCTGAGGAACTGATCCTCCGACAGCAATCCGGCGAGCAGAGCCAGTACGCCGTTCGCCATCAGAGTCCCGAGTGGTGGACCGACCTGGGCAGCAGATGCCCAGAAGCCGCGCTGTCCGGGCTGACTGAACTCACTGCTCAGCAACACCGCACCGCCCCACTCGCCACCCACACCGACGCCCTGCGCGAACCGCAGTACCACCAGCAGAGTGGGTGCCAGTGCGCCCGCCTGAGCGTGGGTCGGCAGTAGACCGATGAAGAACGTGGCCACGCCGATCAGGAGCAGTGTGGCGACCAGTACGCGCTTGCGGCCGATCACGTCACCGAGTCGGCCGAAGAAGATGCCGCCGAGCGGGCGGGCGATGTAGCCGACGGCGTACGTACCGAATGCTTGCAGGGTGCCGGTCAGCGGCTCGCTACCGGGGAAGAAGAGGTCGCCGAAGACGAGTGCGGCCGCGGAGCTGTAGACGGCGAAGTCGTACCACTCCAGCGAGGTGCCGGACAGGCTGGCGGCGAACGCCTTGTAGAGGCCGCGGCGCTCCGTGGTGTCGGTCGTGGGGCTGGACATCGAGGTGGACCTCCTTGGGGGATTGCCCCATACTCGTTGTATACGACGTGTTCACGCAAGCTCCCGGAACAGAAAATTCGGAGGATTCCAGATGCTGCGCTTCGCCCTACCCACCGGTGGTGAGCGGGAGGTTACCGTCCGCTACGCCCTGAACGCCGGGTATGCCGGTCGCGACACCGAACAGGTCCAACACCACGTCGACGAGCTGGCCGAGCTCGGCGTACCGGCTCCGACCCGGATTCCGACGCTCTATCCGCTGTCGGCGTCCCTGGTGGGCCGGCCGGAGGTTGTCCAGGTCGCGCATGCCAAGACATCCGGCGAGGCGGAGTGGGCGCTGGTCGTCGGCGACACCCCCGAAGATCTGTTGCTGACCGTGGCCTGCGACCACACCGACCGGGCGCTCGAGGTGCACGGCGTTGCCTGGAGCAAGCAGTCCGCGCCGGACGTGCTCGGCGATGTCGCGTGGCCCCTTAAGGACATCGAGGGTGAGCTCGATCAGTTCACGCTCAAGGCGTGGGTCCGTCACGAGGACGCCGAGCAGCTCATCCAGGACGGAACGCTCGCGCAGCTGCTGCCCCCGTCGTACTGGATCAAGGAGCTGGGCGACCGCCTGGTGCCGGGCACGGTGCTGCTCAGTGGCACGATTCCGATGATTGCCGGCGTCAACCAGTTCGCCGACGCGTGGCGGGTGGAGCTGACCGATCCGCGCGGTGTGACGAGCCGGATCGTCTACAGCGTCGAGCAGCTCGCCGAGGCCTGGGACTGATCCTCGATGAAGGACGAGCGTGAGTTCTTCCCGACCGGCGATCTCGCCTGGACGACGGTTGACGGGATCGAGCAACGGGTGCTGAGCACAGCACCCGACGGCACGCTGACGCGGCTCGCTCGTTGGCCGGCCGGTACGACGTCAGGGGCCGACGTGATCACGCACGAGTACGTCGAGGAGGTGTATCTGCTCGAGGGATCGCTGACCGATCTCACCCTCGAGCAGACGTTCCACCCCGGCGGCTACGCGTGTCGGCCGCCGGGGATGCCGCACGGCCCGTACACCACGGCCGACGGCTGTCTGATGCTCGAAATCCGTTACCTAGCTGGCTGACGCGGCAAGCTCGACGAGCGTCCGTACGGCGTACCCGGTGCCGCCGGACGGCGTGTAGCCGGAGGCGGAGCCGTCGTTGAAGGCCGGCCCGGCCACGTCGAGGTGCACCCAGTCGATGCCGTCGGCAACGAAGTCGCCGAGGAACGCGGCCGCCGCGAGAGCGCCACCCCAGGGCTCGCCGGTGATGTTGGCCAGGTCGGCGACCTTCGAGTGTGCCTTGAGCTTGTCGAGCATCTCGCTCGGGATCGGCAGCGGCCACATCGGCTCACCGGCCGCGACGGCGGCGTCCACGACCCGGTCCCGGGCGCTGTCGGTGTTGGCGAAGGCGCCGGCCACCTTGGTGCCCAGGGCAACGACACAGGCGCCGGTCAGGGTGGCGACGTCGACGATCAGATCGGGCTGGTCCTCGGATGCGCGCACCAGGGCGTCGCCGAGCACGAGCCGGCCTTCGGCGTCGGTGTTCAGCACCTCGACGGTCTTGCCGCCGTACATGGTCAGTACGTCGGACGGACGCGCGGCCGAACCAGACGGCATGTTCTCCGCCATCGCGGCGTACGTCGTCACCTGAACCGGCAGGCCGAGTTTGGCGATCGCCAGCGTGGCCCCGATCACGGCGGCAGCGCCGGCCATGTCGGACTTCATGCTGATCATGCCGTTCGCCGTCTTCAGCGAGAGACCGCCGGAGTCGAAGGTGATGCCCTTGCCGACGAACGACAGGTGCGTCACCGGCTTCTTCGGCGTGTAGCTCAACCGGACCAGCCGCGGCGGGTTCGTGGAACCCTGGCCGACGCCGAGGATGCCGCCGTACCCGCCCTTGACCAGGGCCTTCTCGTCGAGCACCTCGACCTTGACGCCGAAGTCCTTGCCCAGCTTCACCGCGTGCGCGGCGAACTCGACCGGGTGCAGGTCCGACGGCGGGGTGTTCACCCAGTCGCGGACCAGGCGGATCGCCTCGGCGGTGACCTCGGCGCGCTCCAGGGCTGCCTTGGCCTCCTTGGTCCGGGCGAGGTCGGTCAGCACGGTCAGCGCTCCGGCCTGGTCGCTCGAGCTCTCCGACTTGTACGCCGTGAACGCGTAGCGGCCGAGTAGCGCGCCCTCGGCAACCGCACGGACGCACTCGGCATCCGGTGTCGGCAGGGCGAAGGCGACCGTCTGGGTCAGCTTGGTGGCCCGGACACCGGTCCCGGCGGCGATCCGCAGGTCCTCGGTCTTCAGCGTGCCGTCGGGGGCCTCGCCCAGGCCGACGGCGATCAGGTTCGCCGACTTGCCCGGCTTCGGGCCCGGCACCTTGGTCACCTCACCGGTCTTGCCGGTGGCGCCCAGTCCGGACAGCACCTCCACCAGTTGCCCGCCGTACGCGGCGTTGAGCGACTCGGTGCCGGCCGGCAGGGTCACCGCGCCGCCGAGTTTGACGACGCCGACGACGACCGCGTCGGTTTTGACACCGGCCGCATCGGACTTGCTCAGGGTGATGGTGCTCACGAAATTCTCAGTCCTCCTTGACCGGTGCGCAGATTGCCGGTCGTGACGGTACGTGAATACTGCCTTCGCATGCTACGCGTCAGGTAGTTTCCCCTCCATGACCGGATCGCCAGAACTCAAGAAGTCCCCGTTGCACGAGCGCCACGTCGCGCTCGGCGCCAAGTTCGCCGAGTTCGGCGGCTGGGAGATGCCACTGGAGTACTCCGGTGTGGTCGCGGAGCACACCGCGGTCCGGAGCTCGGTGGGCGTCTTCGACGTGAGCCACCTGGGCAAGGCGACGGTCATCGGCCCCGGTGCGGCGGCGTACGTGAACGCGTGCCTGAGCAACGACCTCGGCAAGATCGCACCGGGCCAGGCGCAGTACACGCTGTGCTGCAACGAGCGCGGGGGAGTGGTCGACGACCTGATCGCCTACCTGCACGCTGACGACGACGTCTTCCTGATCCCGAACGCCGCGAACACCGCCGAGGTGGTGCGCCTGCTGCAGGCCGATGCGCCGGACGGTGTTGTGGTGAAGAACACCCACGACGACTACGCGATCCTCGCCGTACAGGGCACCAACAGCGACGACGTGGTCGCAGCCATCGGTCTGCCGACCGGCCACGACTACATGTCGTTTGCAGTGGCCGACTTCGCCGGTACGTCGGTTGTGGTGTGCCGGACCGGTTATACGGGCGAGCGGGGGTACGAGCTCGTCGTACCGAATGCTGCCGCGGTTGCGGTGTTCGACGCGCTGCTGGCGGCCGGGGCGCAGTACGGCATCGTCCCCGCCGGACTCGGCGCGCGGGACACGCTGCGGACCGAGATGGGCTACCCGCTGCACGGTCAGGACATCACCCCGGACATCACTCCGGTGCAGGCACGGTCTGGCTGGGCGGTGGGCTGGAAGAAGGAGCACTTCTGGGGCGACACCGCGCTGCGCGCCGAGAAGGAGGCAGGGCCCGCGCGCATCCTTCGCGGCCTGCTGGCCGTCGGCCGGGGTATCCCGCGACCGCACATGTCCGTGCTGGACTCCTCCGGGACCGCACTGGGAGAGGTGACGTCCGGGACGTTCTCGCCGTCGCTGAAGAAGGGCATCGCGCTCGCGCTGCTGGACGCGTCGGTGAAGGAGGGCGACCAGGTGACCGTCGACATCAGAGGCCGTCAGGAGGCCTTCGACGTGGTCAAGCCACCCTTCGTCACCGTCAACGTCCGGGAGGGCTGATTCAGCCCCAGTCCCACGCTCGCGTCATGGCCATGCCTTTCCTATCGGGGCGGTAAGGCAGATCTTTGGGCAGGCCTGTTACCACGCGCTTACCATGAGCCAGTGGAATTCCGCCTGCTCGGTCCGGTGCAGATCTGGTCGGGTGGCGACCAGGTCTCCCTGAAGCGCCGCCAGGAGCGGCTGCTGCTCGCTGTTCTCTTGCTGGAGCCCGGCAAGGCGGTGGCCGCCCAGCGGCTGATGGAGCTGCTCTGGCCGGACGCGATGCCCACCAACCCGCGGCGCGCGCTGCAGGTCTACATCTCCCGGCTGCGCACTGTGCTCGAGGTGGAGCTGACCAGTGGGCGCGAGGGGTACGCAATCCAGGCGCCGCTGGGTAGCACCGATATAGAGCAGTACCGGACGCTCGTGGCGCAGGCTCGGCAGCAGGACGACCTGGAACAACGCAGCAAGCTTCTGACGGACGCTCTGGGCCTTTGGCGAGGACCTGCGCTGGCGGACGTCACTACAGAGGACGTCCGGCAGCGGCTGTGTGGTGGCCTAGAAGAAGAGCACTGGGCGGCCGAGGAGCTGCTGCTGACCACTGAGCTCTCCCTCGGTCACCACCAGGAGCTCCTCCCGCGCCTGGCCGACCTCACCGCCGCCCAGCCAACCCGGGAGACGTTCGCGGCCGCCTCCATGCTGGCCCTGTACCGCTCTGGCCGTCAGACCGATGCACTGTCTGTCTATACAGCTCTTGTACGGCGTCTGGACGAGGAGCTCGGTCTTGAGCCGGGAACCGAGGTGCGGGACCTCCAGGTCGCGATTCTGCGGCAGGATCCGTCACTCGATCTCACCGTCCCTTCCGCGGCACCACGTGAGCTCCCGGCGGATGTGGGTCTGCTGATCGGTAGGGACGACGTACTGGAGGAGTTGTCGGCGGCACTCCTCGGTCCCGCGCGCACCGGCGTACCGGCTGTTGTCTGTCTGTATGGGGCAGCCGGCACCGGCAAGTCTGCGGCGGCAGTCCGGCTGGGACACCAACTGGCCGATTCGTACCCCGACGGCCAGCTGTTCGCGCGCCTCCAGGACGTGAACGGGCAGAGTCTCCCGCCCCGAACAGTCCTCGGACAGCTCCTGCGCTCACTAGGCGTAGAGGGCTCAGAACTCCCCGAGTCCCTAGAAGAGCGCTCAGCCCTACTCCGCAGCCGCCTCGCCGACAAGTCGGTCCTACTAGTCTTCGACGACGCCATAGACGCCGGCCAGCTCAGACCGCTTCTTCCAGCCGGTGGCGCGGTCATCATCACCTCCCGCCGCCCCATGCTCGGCCTGGAAGACGCCACCCACCGAGAACTCCGCCCCCTCTCCGACGAGACCAGCGCCGAGCTCCTAGGCGCAGTCTCCGGCCTGGGGTCGGCGCGGGTGGCCGAAGTCGTCCCCCACTGCGCCGGCCTCCCACTAGCCCTCCGCATCGTCGGCGCCCGCCTAGCCCTCATCCGCGAAGACGTGGCCGAGGTAGTCCAAACCCTCGCCGACGAGTCCCAACGCCTCGACTACCTGGTAGCCGGCGACCGAGCCGTCCGAGCCAGCCTCGACCTGACCCTCAGTACGGCGAC
>NZ_JBHUQZ010000019.1:85819-145358 GCF_042674205.1 Kribbella sp. NPDC056951 | reverse complement strand
TCAACCGCACCACCTACAAAGCCACCATCACCATCGACATCCTTGACACACCACCCTGACCACTAACTAACCGGCCTTGGGGTGAACCCACCAAACGCGCCGCACTCGGCCCACCGCCTGCCCGGCTGGCGTCATTTGGGGGCGCAGAGGGGGACCCATCAGCTGAGGGGTTCCCAGCCCGAAATTCGGTATGGGAACCTCCCAGGGGGTGGGTGAACCCACCAAACGGGGCTACTCGGTGACGTAGGGTTCGCCGTCGGCTTTGGGGGCTCTTACGCGGCCTACTAGGCCGGCTACGGCGATGATCGTGGCTAGGTAGGGGGCCATGAGGAGGAGTTCGCCGGGGATGGGGGTTTGGATGATCTGGAGCTGGGACTGCAGTTGGGTGGCGAAGCCGAAGAACAGGGCGGCGACCATGGCGCCGATCGGGTGCCAGCGGCCCATGATGAGCGCGGCCAGGGCGATGAAGCCGTTACCCGCGGTCATGTCCTTGGCGAACGAACCGGCGTACCCGACCGTGAAGAACGCACCACCGAGGCCGGCGAGAACCCCGGCCCACAGTACGGCGGAGTACCGGACGCGCTTGACCTTGATGCCGACCGTGTCGGCCGCCTTCGGGTGTTCGCCGACCGCGCGGACCCGCAGGCCCCACCGGGTCTGGAAGAGCACGAAGGTGACGACTGCGACCGCGATGTAGGTCAGGTAGACCAGCGCGGTCTGGTTGAACAGGATCGGCCCGATGAACGGGATGTCGCCCAGGCCCGGGATCTTCACCGCCGACAGCACCTCGGGCGTGTTCAGGCCGGCCGCATCCTCCTGCAGGAACTGGTCGAACAGGAAGCCGGTGATACCGGTCGCGAACACGACCAGGACGACGCCGAGCACGACCTGGTTCACCAGGTACTTGATCGAGAACACGGCGAGCAGCAGAGCCATCAGTACGCCGGATGCCGCGGCCGCGATCAACGCCGCCACCGCGCTTCCCGTCGTACTGGCGACGACGGCCGCGGTGAACGCGCCGACCAGGAACTGGCCCTCGATCGCGATGTTGATGACACCGGCCCGCTCGCACAGCACACCGGCCAGCGCGCCGAGGATCAGCGGGGTGGCGAAGTTCAGCGTGCCCTGGAACTGGTTGGCCAGCGGGAAGGTCTTGCCCGCGGCGGCCCAGCAGAGGAAGGCGCCGATGAAGCTGACACCGAGAATGATGGCCAGCCAACCGGAGTACTTCTGCGGGACCCGGCGCAGGACGTATGCGACCGCGGCCAGCACGCCGAGGGCGCCGAGCAGGAGGGCGACCGGCTGCGCGGGCAGGCCGAGCAGGTTGTTCTGCAGGTCGCCGGACACCAGCTGGAACGTCGCCTTGCCGCTCTTGGTGAAGATCGCCAGCCCAAGGCCGATCAGCGCGAAGACCAGCATCAGACCGCCGACCCGCAGTCGGCGAACGCGGTCGGCCGGGGCCTCGATCGCCGCCGGAGCGGGGACCGGCCCGACGTCCTGAACCGTCACGTCGCTCATCCGTTCCAACCCTTCGCGAGGATGGCTCCGGATCCGCGATCCTTCGGCAGGAACCGGAAGACCGAGCGGACCAGCGCGGGAGCCGCGACGAACAGCACGATGGTTGCCTGCAGCACCGTTGTCAGGGTCAACGGAGTCTGGGTGATCAGCTGCATCTGCAGACCGCCCGCGTTCAACGCGCCGAAGAGCAGACCGGCCAGTACGGTGCCGAGCGGCGTACCGCGGCCGAGCAGCGCGACCGTGATCGCGTCGAACCCGACCGATGCGGCCACGCCGTCAGTCAGCGGCAGGTCGGTTCCGAGCACCTGCTGGGTCCCGGCGAGACCGGCCAGCGCACCGGCGACGACCATCGCGATCACGTAGGCACGGCCGACCGACATACCCGCCGTACGGGATGCGTCGGCGTTCGCACCGACTGCGCGGAGCTCGAAGCCGACGGTCGACTTGTTGAGCAGCCACCAGACGAAGACCGCGGCGACCAGCGCCAGCAGGAAACCGAGATGCAGGCGGGTGTCCCCGAACTGCGGGTACTGCGCGTTGGCGTCGACGACCGGCGAGATCGGGTCGGCCCGGCCGGGCCGCTGGAACGCCTTGGTCGTGAGCAACCACTGCAGCAGGTAGATCGCGACGTAGTTGAGCATGATCGTGACGATCACCTCGTGGGCGCCGGTGCGCGCCTTCAGCAGGCCGACCACACCGCCCCAGATCGCGCCGCCGATCAGGCCGGCCACGATCGCGACGATCAGGTGCAGGACCGGCGGCAGGTGCCACGCGAAACCGACGTACCCGGCGAGGACCGCGCCCATGATCAGCTGTCCCTGGGCGCCGATGTTGAACAGCCCGGTCCGGAACGCCAGCGAGACCGCGAGACCGCCGCAGATCAGCGGAGTGGCCTGGGTCAGCGACTCGCTGATCGGGGTGATGCCACCGATCGCACCGAGCGCGAGCGCCTTGTAGGCCTCGCCGACCGCCGACAGTGCCGCGGAAATCGTGTCCAGCGGCGCAGCGCCGAAGTACCCGACCGCTGTCTTCACCTCGTCGTCGCCGACGATGATCAGGATCGCCCCGACCAGCAGCGCGAGCACGATCGCGCTCAGCGAGACGAGGCCCTGGACCGCCCACGACGGAAGCCCGGATCGCCGGCGTACCACCGGTGCGGGGGCTTGTGTTGTGCTCATCTAGATGGTTCCCAACGTGGTCGGGTTCTCGATCGCGACGTCGTGCGCCTCGGACTTGGAGGCGCCGGCCATCATCAGGCCGAGCTCGTCGCGGGGGGTGTCGGCCGGTACGACGCCGACCACCTTGCCGCGGTACATCACCGCGACCCGGTCGGCCAGCGCCGCGATCTCGTCCAGCTCGGTGGACACGATCAGTACGGCGGTGCCCTGGTCGCGCTCACGCACGATCCGGCTGTGCAGGAACTCGATCGAACCGACGTCGACCCCGCGGGTCGGCTGCGACGCGACCAGCAGCTTCAGCGGCCGGGACAGCTCGCGGGCGAGCACGACCTTCTGCTGGTTACCGCCGGACAGCGACGACACGGTCAGGTCGATGCCCTGGGTGCGGATGTCGAACTCCTCCACCCGGGCGTGCGCGTTCTTGTCGATCTCGTCGGTGTTCAGCGCCAGCCCGTTGCCGAACGGCGCCTTGCGGAACAGGTCGAGCACCAGGTTCTCGGCGACCGTGAACGAGGCCACGAAACCGTCGTGGCCGCGGTCCTCCGGGATGTACCCGATACCGGCCTCGAGGCGGTGCCGGGTCGACTTCCCGGTCAGGTCCTCGCCGCCCAGGCTGATCGTCCCGGCGGCGATCGGGGTGAGGCCGAGCAACGCCTCGGCGAGCTCGGTCTGACCGTTGCCCTGGACACCGGCCACCGCGAGGATCTCGCCGGCCCGGACCTCCAGGTCGATGTTGTCGACCGCGGTGAACCCGCGCTCGTCGATCACGGTCAGACCCTGCACCCGCAGTACGGCGTCCTTCGGCTGTGCCGGTTCCTTGTCGACCACCAGGTCGACCGCGCGACCGACCATCAGCTCGGCCAGCTCTTCCTCGGTCGCGGAAGGCTCGGCCTGGCCGACCACCTTGCCGCGGCGGATCACGGTGATCTTGTCCGCGATCGCCTTGACCTCTTTGAGTTTGTGGGTGATGAAGACGATCGAGGTGCCGTTCTCCTTGAGCTGCCGCATCACCGCGATCAGCTCGTCGATCTCAGCCGGCGTCAGCACGGCGGTCGGCTCGTCCAGGATCAGCACACTGGCGTCGTTCGTGAGCGCCTTGATGATCTCGACGCGCTGCTGAACGCCGACCGGGATGTCCTCGACCAGCGCCTCGGGATTCACCTCGAAGCCGTACCGCTCGGACAGCTCGGTGACGAGGGCGTTCGCCTTCTTGCGGTCCAGCACGCCGCCGGGGTGCGTGTTCTCCCGGCCGAGCATGATGTTCTCCGCGACGGTGAAGACCGGGACCAGCATGAAGTGCTGGTGCACCATGCCGATGCCGTGCTTGATCGCGTCACTCGGCGAGGTGATGGTCACCTTCTCGCCGTCGATCACGATCTCACCGGAATCGGGCTGCAGCAGCCCGTAGAGCATGTTCATCAACGTGCTCTTGCCGGCGCCGTTCTCACCGAGCAGGCAGTGGATCTCGCCCGGCTCGATGACCAGGTCGATGTGATCGTTGGCGACCAGCGAACCGAAGCTCTTCGTCAGGCCGGACAGCTCGAGATGCATGTGAGGCAGTCTCCCCTCAGGTCGCGGGCGGTGGTCAAGCGCCGTAGCGAGCAGGTGCTCGGTGCGGTGCATCGGTGCGCGGAGGCGGAGGGTGCGATGCGGAGCATCGTGCGCTTTGCATCCGTGCGGCGAGGTGCCGTGCCGAGTGCCGCGCAGTAGGCGCTTGGCCATCGCCCGCGGCCTTAGACCGAGAGCCAGGAAGGCTTGACCTGTTGCGGTCTGCCTTCCTGGCTCGCACCGTGTTACGCGGTGATCAGGACGCCTTCGGCTGCGCCTGGGACGTGATGGTGATCTTGCCGCCGATGATGTCGGTCTTGATCTGGTCCAGCTCGGTCTTCAGCTCGGCCGGGACCTTGCTGTCGAACTCGTGGAACGGAGCCAGCGACGTACCGCCGTTCTCCAGCGTGCCGATGAACTGCTTGTTGTCGAACTTGTTGTCGACGACGGAGACGATCGCGTCCTGGACGGCGACGTCCATCCCCTTCTTGACGCTGGTGATCAGCACCGAGCAGTACTCCGCGGCGGACTCGCAGCCGTCGGTGTCGACCCAGATCGCGTTGACCTTGCCGTTGCTGGCCTTGGCCGCCTGCAGACCGCCCAGACCCGACGGGCCGGCGACCGGGAAGATGATGTCGGCACCCTGGGTGATCAGGTTCTGGGCGTTGTTCTGGCCCTTCGCCTTGTCCTCGAAGTCACCGGTGAACAGGCCCTCCTGCTTGGCCTCGTCCCAGCCGAGCAGGGTGACGTTCTTCGACTTCTGCTTGTTGTAGTACGCCACGCCCTCGGCGAAGCCGTCCATGAAGATCGTCACCGGCGGGATCTTGACGCCGCCGAAGGTGCCGACCTTGCCGGACTTGGACAGCGCCGCGGCCAGGTAACCGGCCTGGAAGCTGGACTGCGCGGTGTTGAAGCCGAGCGGCTTCACGTTGGCGATCGGCTTGGCCGGGGCCGAGTCGACGATCGCGAACTTGATCCCGGGGTTGTCGGTCGCCGCCTTGTCGGTGGCGTCCTCGAGCTTGAAGCCCACGGCGACGATCACGTTGCACTTCGCGGTGACCATCGCGGTCATGTTGGTCGGGTAGTCGTTGTCCGACTTCGACTCCGCCTTGACCTCGCTGAGGCCCTTGGCCTTGACCGCGTCCTGCAGCCCCTTGTACGACGTCTGGTTGAACGACTTGTCGTCGAAACCGCCGGAGTCGGAGACCATGCAGGCCTTGAAGGCCTTGTTGTCGGTCCCTCCGGTGCTGCCGCTTTCCGTCGGCTTGCTACCACAAGCTGCGACAGCGAGCGTCAGTACGCCCACGATCGCGGTTCCCCGCACAAACTTCTTCACCGGACGTCTCCTTCGTCGTACCAGATCGTTTGCCCGCACGCCTGCCCCTGCGTGCCATCCGCAGACTATAGGGGCGGCCAGTGTTAGTTAGAACGCCAAGATGACCTCGATACCGGAAAGTGACCGGCACTTTCGTCACATTTCCGCAACTCCTGCGGCACGATCACCGACCGCCCGGCGCCGTAACGGAGAGTGAACGATTCAGGCCTCGTGTCACAATCGCGGGCATGAGTCATCACCTGCTGGTCGCGGATGTCCTTGCCCGGGTCGAGGAAGTCCGCGAGACCACAGTCGAGCTGCGCCGGGACCTGCACGCCCACCCCGAGCTCGGCTGGCACGAAGTCCGGACCACCGACATCCTCGAGCTCATCCTCAAGGACGCCGGCCTGTCACCCCGCGTGCTGCCGACCGGGACCGGACTCATCTGTGACATCGGTTCCGGTGACTCCTGTGTGGCGCTGCGCGCGGACATCGACGCGCTCCCGGTCCCCGACGGCGTCGAGGCGCCTTGGCGGTCGACGAACGACGGCGTCGCGCACGCCTGCGGTCACGACATCCACACCGCCGGCCTGGTCGGCGCGGGACTCGTCCTGGCCGGGATGGCTCGGGACGGCGTGTTGGACCGCCGGGTCCGCCTCATCTTCCAGCCGGCCGAGGAGGTCATGCCCGGTGGTGCACTCGGCGTGATCGCGGCCGGTGGACTGGACGGCGTACGGCGTATCTATGGCGTGCACTGCGACCCCCGCCTGCAGGTAGGCCAGATCGGCCTGCGTGTCGGCGCCCTGACCGCAGCCGCCGACCGCATCCTCGTCCGCCTGAGCGGCCCCGGCGGCCACACCTCCCGCCCGCATTTGACCGGCGACCTCGTCTACGCCCTCGCCACCCTCGTCACCGAGCTCCCCGCCGCGTTGTCTCGCCGGGTCGACCCCCGCGCCGGCATGTCCCTCGTCTGGGGCCGCATCACCTCCGGCTCCGCCGCCAACGCCATCCCCTCCCGAGGCGAAGCCGAAGGCACCCTCCGCTGCCTGGACGTCAACGCCTGGCGCCAAGCCGCCGACCTCATCCCAGCCTTGGCGAACCAACTCGTCGCCCCCTACGGCATCCAGGTAGACACCGAAGTAACCCACGGCGTCCCCCCAGTCATGAACGACCCCACCGCCATCGAAACCCTCCGCAACGCCACCCAGCAAACCCTCGGCACCGGCGCCATCAGCCCCACGGATCAGTCGTTGGGCGGCGAAGACTTCGCCTGGTACCTGGAACACGTCCCTGGCGCCATGGCCCGCCTAGGAGTCCGCCCACCCACCCTCGACACCACCGGCGACCTCCACACCCCCACCTTCGACCCCTCCGAAGAGTCGATCTCCCTAGCCACCACGTTGTTGACCTCCGCCGCCCTCCTCGACTGAATTCGGACACCGCTCCGCGGCGACACCCCTTTGCCGCCTCCGGCGGGTGCGCAACGTGATCGCGTTGGAGAGTGATTGCCGCAAGCTGCTGCGGACCCAGGGGGCGGCGATCGGCAGGTGGCGCTCGGCGTCGGCGGACGGTGGGGCAGGCTTGCCGCGAGCTACGCGGCGGCAGGTGCGGACCACCGGCCCATCACAACTCCACGCCGGGGCCAGCCTCACCGCTCGTGCGAGCGTCCAGCACGCGATTGTGATGGCCCGTGCGTCCGCTCACCGCGGACTCCCATCACCCACCAACCCGCACCGCAACCGCGGTCCCACGCCTGACGGCACTCCGTCGACGGGCATTCGGAGGAGTAGTGGGTGGTGCACGTCCGCACCCCGGACCGCCAACACTCACCAACTCCCGCCGCACCAACTCCCCCACGCTCAAGCGTCGGCCGCCAACCGCCTTCAGAAGCAGTTGGTGAGTGGCGCACGTCCGGCTCACGGCGAGCCACGAGGTTGCCCACGTCGGCAGGTCCGGACCTGCAGCCCATCACAACTGCACGTCGCGCCAAGCTCACCGCGTAAGCGACCATCCAGCACGCAATTGTGATGGCCCTGGTGTCCGGGTGCAGGAAGATGGAGGCATGCCTGGCAAGGAGACGTTGGGGCGTTCCGGCAGCTAGCTCGCGCGCCCAACCAGCGTGATCTGGTGAGGGGCACCTGCCTTCAGCCGCGCCGGCGGCCTTGGTAGGCGCGGCGGGTTGCGCGCCTCGCCGAAGGCGCAAAGGACTGCCGCCGCGGAGCGGTGTCCTTTTGCCGGTGTCCTTAGAAGGTGTCGGCGGGGGTGTAGATGCCCCAGACTTCGCGGAGGGTGTTGCAGACTTCGCCTACGGTGGCTCGGGCTTTGAGGGCTCGTTTCATGGGGTAGAGGCAGTTGTCGGTGCCTTCGGCGGCTTTCTTGAGGTCGGCCAATGCCTCGTCTACCTCGGTCTGGTCGCGTTCGGTGCGGAGGGTGGCTAGTCGGGCTACTTGCTGGGCTTCGATGGCGGGGTCTACGCGGAGGGGTTCGTAGGGTTCTTCGTCGGTGATCTTGAACTTGTTCATGCCGACGACCACGCGCTCGGCCGCGTCGATCTCCAGGGAGATGCGGTACGCCGACTGCTCGATCTCGTGTTTCTGGAAGCCCTTCTCGATCGCGGCGACCGCACCGCCGTACTCCTCGACCTGGTTCATCAGCTCGACGGCTTCGCCTTCGACCTTGTCGGTCAGCGCCTCGACGACGTACGAGCCGGCGAACGGGTCCACGGTCGCGGTGATGTCGGTTTCGTAGGCGAGGACCTGCTGGGTGCGCAGGGCCAGCCGGGCGGCCTTCTCGGTCGGGAGGGCGATCGCTTCGTCGTACGAGTTGGTGTGCAGCGACTGCGTTCCACCCAGTACGGCGGCCAGCCCCTGCACGGCGACTCGGACGAGGTTCACTTCGGGCTGCTGCGCGGTCAGCTGCACGCCGGCGGTCTGGGTGTGGAACCGCAGCATCTGCGACTTCGGGTTCTTCGCGCCGAACTCGTCCCGCATCACGCGAGCCCAGATCCGCCGCGCGGCGCGGAACTTCGCGACCTCTTCGAGCAACGTCGTACGAGCGACGAAGAAGAAGGACAACCGCGGTGCGAACTCGTCGACATCCAGCCCGGACGCGACCGCGGCCCGGACGTACTCGATCCCGTCGGCCAGCGTGAAAGCGATCTCCTGCGCAGGCGTCGCCCCGGCCTCGGCCATGTGGTAGCCGGAGATCGAGATCGTGTTCCAGCGCGGCAGTTCCGCCTTGCAGTACGCGAAGATGTCGCTGATCAGCCGCAGCGACTCCTTCGGCGGATAGATGTAGGTTCCCCGCGCGATGTATTCCTTCAGTACGTCGTTCTGGATCGTCCCGGTGAGTTTGTCACCGGCGACCCCCTGCTCCTCCGCGACGAGTTGGTACAGCAGCAGGAGCACCGATCCCGGCGCGTTGATCGTCATCGAGGTGGACACCTGGTCCAGCGGGATCCGGTCGAACAGCACCCGCATGTCGTCGATCGAGTCGATCGCCACGCCGACCTTGCCGACCTCGCCGGACGCGATCGGGGCGTCGGAGTCGTACCCCATCTGGGTCGGCAGGTCGAAGGCGACCGACAGCCCCATCGTCCCGGCGTCGATCAGCTGGTGGTACCGCTGGTTCGACTCCGCGGCCGTGCCGAACCCGGCGTACTGGCGCATCGTCCACGGCCGCTGCGTGTACATCGTCGGGTAGACCCCACGGGTGAACGGGAACTTCCCCGGCTCCCCCAGTTTCTCGGCCGGCTCGAACCCGTCCAGCGCGCCCGCGTCGTACACCGGCGCGAACTCGAATCCGGACTCACTGCGATGACTCATCTTCCCACCGTAGGCGGAACCACCCCTCCACTGGTATGCACCACCCGGGTGACATCCAGCACCCCGCGTGACGGCGGTCTCAGAGCAGCAGAAAACCGAGCTTGGCGGCCACTCCCGCCTGGGCTGAGTCGCGGCTCGCGAATCCGCAGTCCTCGGGAGACGACAGCGGCAGCGCGGCCAACTCGGCTACCGCCAGGTGCAATGCGTCCAAAGACCTGATCGCGTGGTCGCGAACGATCTCGATCGCCCGCGCCTCGACCGCCACCGCGTCCGGGCGGAGCAGAGTGACGGGACCATCGACCGCCGTGTCCGCCTCGAAGGCGGCCAAGAGGTCGTCCAGGTTCGCGCGACCACCACGGGCTGCACGCGTCAGAGCGCTGGTGACCTCGACCAGCGTCCAGGTGGATGTCACCAACGCGTCCTCGCCGACCAACAGGTCGTTTGCGGCCGTGTGTCCGTCTTCGTCCGGCAGGTAAGCGCGCACCAGCACGGACGAGTCGACGTAGATGATCATTCAGCGGCCGTCTTCCAGGATCTCGTCGACAACTTGTCCCAAGCCGCGGGCCGAGTCGAGCGCGGCTCGCCGTGCTGCCGGAGACAGCGTCCGGCGCGGGGCATGCGGTTCTGCCAGCACCCCTAGCTGATGGGCCTTGGCTCGCAGTCGGCGCCGTACCGACGCGGAGTCTTCCTCGATCACGTGGTCGAGGAGTTCGGTCGCCAGCGCGTTGACCGACTGGCCCTCTTGCTGGGCACGAGCCGTCAACCTGGCGTGCAGGTCGTCGGGAACCCGAAGTAGCAGCTGTCTCATGGGGCACATGATATCAACCCATGCCAGATGTTGCTATCACTTCTCGCACCCCCACAGTTCGCGTTCCAGCAGCATGCCGACGCCCGGACGTCACCGGGCAGACATCAAGCGGCCTTGAAGGCGTCGACAGGGAATCCACAACGTGTCACGAGAGTGTCGCCGAGGGTTCATGCGCGGTCGGGAACCTGCAAACGTGCGAATCGTGATGGTTGCCGAGACCTTCCTGCCGCAGATCAATGGCGTGGCGAACACGGCTCGCCATGTCGCCGACCGGCTTCGGGCCCGCGGGCACGAGCTGCTCATCATCGCGCCCGGACCGGGCCCGGACAGCTATGGCGACGTACAGGTGATCCGGGCGCGGAGCTTCCGGACGCCTGGGTACAAGGAGTTTCCGGTCGGGTTGCCGGATCCGTCGATCGAGCGGGCGATGGCCGAGTTCAAGCCTGATCTCGTGCACCTCGCCTCGCCGTTCATCATCGGGGCCTACGGGTTGCGCGCCGCGCGCCGGTTGGGGTTGCCGACGGTCGCGATCTTCCAGACCGATATCGCCGGTTTCGCTCGGCAGTACCCGTGGTTCGCCGCGGCGGATCGTGGCATCTGGCGCTGGGTACGGCGGACGCATTCGCGCGCCGACCGCACTCTCGCGCCATCGACGGCGTCGGTCGAGGCGCTCGTGCAGGGCGGCGTACCGCGGGTCTATCACTGGGGACGCGGTGTGAACCTCGACCTGTTCGACCCGCAGCACCGTGATGAGGGCTGGCGGCGCGAGATCTCGCCGGACGGCAAACCGATCGTCGGGTACGTCGGTCGCCTCGCAGCCGAGAAGAAGGTTCGGCGACTCGCCGAGCTGACCGATCTGGACTGCCGGATCGTGATCGTCGGCGACGGCCCGGACCGCGCCGCGCTGGAACATGCGTTGCCGCAGGCAACCTTTCTCGGGATGCGCCGGGGTGCTGACCTGGCCGCGATCTTCGCCGGGCTGGATGTGTTCGTGCACACCGGTGAGCACGAGACCTTCTGCCAGACGATCCAGGAGGCGCAGGCCTCTGGTGTCGCCACCGTCGGCCCGGCCGCGGGCGGTCCGCTGGACCTGATCCACCCCGGCGTCAACGGGCTGCTCTTCGAACCCGGTCAGACCGGATCACTCCGCGAGGCCGTCAAGACGCTCCTCGACCACCCCGAGGCCCGCGCCCGGATGGCGGCCAGCGGTCTCGAGCGAGTCCAGTCCCGTACATGGCCGGCGGTGGTCGACGACCTGGTCGACCGGCATTACGCGCAAGTCCTCCGCGAAGCCGCCGCCGTACGGCAGGTGGCTTGAGCATGGGGAGCCTTCGAATCGCTCAGCTGGCGAACTTCGTCGGACCGACCTCCGGCGGCATGCGGACCGCGATCGAGCACATCGGTCAGGGGTACGTCGATGCCGGCGCGGACCGGATCGTCATCACCCCGGGCGAGCGGGACGCGATCATCGAGACCGATTACGGCACGGTCGTCCGGGTGAAGGCGCCGAAGGTGAGTGGCGGCTACCGGCTGATCACCACGCCGTGGAACGTGATCGACGTACTGAAGAAGTTCCAGCCGACGACGGTCGAGATCTCCGACAAGTCGACGCTGCTCCCGGTCGCTCGCTGGGCGCGCAAGAACGACATCGGCACCGTCTTGTTCAGTCACGAGCGCCTGGACGCGATGCTCGCGCTCGGTGCCGCGCGACCCGGTCAGCTGGGCGGTCACGACGTACTGCGTCCGGGACGGATGCTCGGCGAGGTCACCACCTACACCAGCCGCTGGACCGGTGAGAGCGTCCAGCGGCGCGCCGAGGGTGTGAAGGCGAGCCAGCTGCATGTGGTCGCCACCGTGGCCGCGCTCTACAAGATCCTCAGCCGCACGTACGACGCGGTCGTGGTGACGTCGCGGTACGCGGCGGCCGAGTTCGACGACGTGACCACGCCCCTGGTCCGGATCCCGCTCGGGGTCGACCTGGACACCTTCCACCCATCACTCGGCAAGCCGGCCGATGACGGCGTACTGAAGCTCGTCCACGCCGGCCGGCTGTCCCGCGAGAAGAGCCCGCACCTCGCGGTCGCCACCGCCGCCGAGCTGCACCGCCGTGGCGTCAAGCTGCAGATGGACGTCTACGGCACCGGTCCGCACCTCGACGAACTGCTCGAGATCGCCGGTACGGCGCCGATCACGTTCCACGGGTACGTCGACGGCCGCCGTACCCTCGCCAGGCATCTGGCCGAGGCGGACATCGCCTTGTCGGTCTGCCCCGGCGAGACGTTCGGCCTCGCCGTACTGGAGGCTCTCGCCGCCGGTACGCCGGTGGTCACGGCGAACACGGGTGGCGCCCGCGAGCTGGTCGACGAGACCTGCGGTCGCTGGGGCCAGGCCAATCCGGTCGCCCTGGCCGACGCCGTACTCCAGCTGGCCAAGGTCCCCAACCGCCGAGCCGCGGCCCGTCGCCGGGCCGAGCTCTACGACTGGGACACCTGCATCCGCCACATGCTCGCCCTGCACACCCGCCTCGCCCAGTCCCGCCTGGCGGCCTGAGCCCTCAGGTCAGGTGGTCGTAGTCGCCGCGGGTCCAGGCCATGTGGCGATCGGCAGAACGCCGTACGACGGCCTTGGCGTCGACCGGGATGACCGAGCCGAAGTTGTTGTAGAGGCGGTCGTAGTCGTACGGGTCTAGCGCGCGAGCCACGCGGTCGACGACCGCACCGGACAGCGGGATGCGGTTGGGGTAGCTGCGCATGAAGCTGACCGAGGTGCGGTCGGGGTTCGCGAAGATCGTGTCGCCGGACAGCACGACACCCTTGCCCTCGGCACCATCCGCCCAGTGCACGACCGCACTGCCGGGGAAATGACCGCCAGGCTGGATCAATGTGACGCCTGGCAACGGGTTCAGCACGCCCTTCCAGGTCTGGATCACCGCATCCTGGCGGGCGACCCAGTGGGCATCGGCCTCGGAGACATACACCGGTACGTTGCCGAGGCGGTGGCTCCACTCGACCTGGACGCCGTACATATGGGGGTGGCTGGCAACGATCCCGACCACGTCGCCGAGCTCCCGGATCCGCCGTACGGCGTCGTCGTCCAGATAGCCGATCGGGTCCCACAGCAGGTTGCCCTCGGACGTGGTCACCAGCATCGACTGCTGGCCGATTCCCACCGGCGGCTTCGACGTGACGCCGTACAGGCCGGTCTCGACCTCCTCGACGACCACCGACGTGCCCGCCGCGGCCAGCTCCTCCAGCGTCGTCCAGTGCTGACCGTCGGCCGGTACCCACTGCCGCTCGTCGGCGCAGATCGCACACACGTCGACCTGCTCGGAGTGCTCGACCGCACAGGTTGCACAGATCCAGAAACTCACCGTGATCTCCCCTCCATCGTCTTTTCACCGGACTCTCGCGGTTAAAGCTCAGTTGAAGTCAAGAACACGGTGGGGTCACCGGTCGAGGGCCACTGCCGACCCGGGTCGCGGGGCCAATTAAGGGCAGGCTCCGACACGCGGGAGAGCGATGTCACACCTGTCAGGACAAAAGCGCCACGGCAGCAGGACTACCATCGAACCCGGCCGGGTTTTCGCCGGGCCGAGCCGAATCGCGGCAGCCGCACCGGCTCTCTTTTCCGAGATCCGATCGGAGGATCGGTTTGCCCAGCAAACCAGCCGGCACGCTCTACCGTGGCCGGGAGGGCATGTGGTCATGGGTCGCGCACCGGATCACCGGCGTGGGAATCTTCTTCTTCCTGCTCGTGCACGTACTCGACACCGCTCTGGTCCGGGTGTCGCCGGAGGCCTACAACGAGGTCATCGGCACCTACAAGAACCCGATCGTCGGCCTGATGGAGGTCGGCCTGGTCGGGGCCATCCTGTTCCACGCGTTCAACGGCATCCGGCTGATCCTGGTCGACTTCTGGGCCCAGGGCCCGCGCAACCAGCGCAAGCTGATGATCGGCGTCGGCGTCGTCTGGGTCGTGCTCTTCGTGCCGTTCGTCATCCGGCACCTCTCACACGTCTTCGGAGGCTGAGATGAGCGAGATCGCGGCCCCGCGCTCAAGCACCCGCGCCCGTTCGCTGAAGGGCGGCGGCCGGAACCGGTCCGGTCAGACGAACTTCGAGCTGTACAGCTGGCTGTTCATGCGGCTGTCCGGCCTGGCCCTCGTCGTACTGGTGCTCGGCCACCTGTTCGTGAACCTGATGCTCGGCGGCGGAATCACCGCCCTCGACTTCGCCTTCGTGGCCGGCAAGTGGGCCAACCCGCTCTGGCAGGTCTGGGACCTGCTGATGCTGTGGCTGGCGATGCTGCACGGCACCAACGGGATGCGCACGATCATCAACGACTACGCCGAGAAGGACCAGACACGGTTCTGGCTGAAGGCACTGCTGGTCACGGCGTCGATCGTGATCGTCGTCCTCGGCACCCTGGTCATCTTCACCTTCGATCCCTGCCTCGACCCCAGCAGCACGCTGTCGGTCTGCAAGTAAGGACAGTTCTCAGATGCAGCGGCATCAGTACGACGTGGTCATCGTCGGCGCCGGCGGGGCCGGTATGCGCGCGGCCCTGGAGTCCAGCAAGCGGACCCGGACCGCGGTGCTCACCAAGCTCTACCCGACCCGGTCGCACACCGGCGCGGCCCAGGGCGGCATGTGCGCCGCACTGGCCAACGTCGAGGAGGACAACTGGGAGTGGCACACCTTCGACACGGTCAAGGGTGGTGACTTCCTGGTCGACCAGGACGCGGCCGAGGTGATGTGCCGCGAGGCCGTCGACGCGGTCCTCGACCTGGAGAAGATGGGCCTGCCGTTCAACCGGACCGCCGAGGGCAAGATCGACCAGCGGTTCTTCGGTGGCCACACCCGCAACCACGGCGAGGCCGTCGTACGGCGTTCCTGTTTCGCCGCGGACCGTACCGGTCACATGATCCTGCAGACGCTGTACCAGCAGTGCATCAAGCAGAACGTCGAGTTCTTCAACGAGTTCTACGTCCTCGACCTGCTGATGGTCGGCGGCCGCGCCACCGGCGTCGTCGCCTACGAACTGGCCACCGGCGAGCTGCACATCTTCAGCGCCAAGTCGATCGTGTTCGCCTCCGGCGGCTTCGGCAAGGTCTTCCGTACGACGTCCAACGCGCACACCCTGACCGGCGACGGCATGGGGATCGTGTGGCGCAAGGGGCTGCCGCTGGAGGACATGGAGTTCTTCCAGTTCCACCCGACCGGTCTGGCGGGTCTCGGCGTACTGCTGTCGGAGGCGGCCCGTGGTGAGGGCGGCATCCTGCGCAACGCCGACAACGAGCGCTTCATGGAGCGGTACGCACCGACCGTGAAGGACCTCGCGCCGCGTGACATGGTTGCGCGCGCGATGGCGAACGAGGTGCGTGAAGGGCGTGGATGTGGGCCCGACAAGGCCTACGTGATGCTCGACCTGACACACCTCGAGCCTGCGCACATCGACGCGAAGCTGCCGGACATCACGGAGTTCGCGCGGACCTACCTGGGTGTGGAGCCGTATACCGAGCAGATCCCGGTCTTCCCGACCGCGCACTACGCGATGGGCGGCATCCCGACCAACATCAAGGGCGAGGCGCTGGCCAACAACGACGACGTGATCCCCGGCCTGTACGCCGCGGGTGAGGTCGCGTGCGTGTCCGTGCATGGCGCGAACCGCCTTGGGACGAACTCGTTGCTCGACATCAACGTGTTCGGTCGGCGGGCGGGTATCGCGGCTGCGGAGTACGCGGCGACGGCTGCCTTCGAGGAGCTGCCGGCCGAGCCTGAGGCGTTCGTGGTCGACCTGATCGAGGGCATGCGGAACGCTTCCGGTTCGGAGCGGGTGGCGGCGATCCGGAACGACCTGCAGGCGACGATGGACCTGAACGCGCAGGTGTACCGGACCGAGGGTTCGCTGAAGCAGGCGCTCATGGACATCGAGTCGCTGAAGGAGCGGTTCGCCCAGGTTTCCGTGCAGGACAAGGGGAAACGGTTCAACACCGACCTGCTCGAGGCCGTCGAACTCGGCTTCCTGATCGACCTGGCCGAAGTACTGGTCGTGTCTGCCCTTGCTCGTAAGGAATCTCGCGGCGGGCACTTCCGCGAGGACTACGACAAGCGTGACGACGTCAACTTCATGCGGCACACCATGGCGTACCGCGAACTCGATGCCGAAGGCAACGTCAATATCCGTTTGGACTACAAGCCGGTGATCCAGACCCGCTACAAGCCGATGGAGCGGAAGTACTGATGGACGTCAAGGTCAAGATCCTCCGGTACAACCCCGAGGTCGTCGACGAGGCGGAGTGGAAGACGTACGCCGTCACCCTGCAGCCGACCGACCGGGTCCTCGACGCACTGCACAAGATCAAGTGGGAACAGGACGGGACGTTGACGTTCCGCCGGTCCTGCGCGCACGGCGTCTGCGGCTCCGACGCGATGCGCATCAACGGCCGCAACCGCCTGGCCTGCAAAACCCTGATCAAGGACCTGTCGCCGGAGAAGGAGATCACCGTCGAGCCCATCAAGGGCCTCCCGGTGCTCAAGGACCTCGTCGTCGACATGGAGCCCTTCTTCGACGCCTACCGCTCGGTGATGCCCTTCCTCGTCACCAGCGGCCACGAACCGACCCGCGAACGCATCCAGTCGCAGGCCGACCGCGACCGCTTCGACGACACCACCAAGTGCATCCTCTGCGCGGCCTGTACGACGTCCTGTCCGGTCTTCTGGTCCGACGGCCAGTACTTCGGCCCCCAAGCCATCGTCGGCGCCCACCGCTTCATCTTCGACAGCCGCGACGAAGGCACCGAACAGCGCCTCGAAATCCTGAACGACAAAGAAGGCGTCTGGCGCTGCCGAACCACCTTCAACTGCACCGACGCCTGCCCCCGAGGCATCGAAGTCACGAAGGCCATCCAAGAAGTAAAACGAGCCCTCATCTTCCGCCGAGTCTGACCATCGGTTCACCAGCCTCTGCCCGCCCTGTGCGGTCAGAGGCTGTTCCTTTGTGCGCGCCGGAGCGGACGATCGCGGACCCAGACAGCTCATCAATTGTCGTTGGCGGGGTGTGCCCAGGCGTGGCGGGTGCCGCCGGGAGCAATTGTGGAGTGCCCTGGGTTCGGCTGTTGAGGTGAATGGGAGGGGAGCCGCGGCTAGGCGAGGTGGTGGGTTTGGGCTAGGTGGAGGAGGGCGGCGCCGGCTGCTTGCATGGGTTGGTGGTGGACGAAGTTGTCGACGACCTCGGGGGTGAAGGGTTGTGGGGCCAGGACTCGACCTTCGTCGTTTCGTTCGACCAGGTTGGCGAACAGGTCGTCGAAGAGGGGTGCGTCGATCGACACGACGGTGAGCAGGTCAGTTGCGAAGGTGAGTGGGTCGACGCCGAGACCGACGCAGTGCGCCCGCACCGAGCCGTCGTCCAGGCCTGCCTCGAGACGTGCCGCGAACGGCCAATCGTCGTACTCGATCGGGGCAGCCTCGCTTCCGTAGTCCTCGGACTCGCCTAGTAGCTCCTCGGCCAGTTCGCGGACGATGTTCCGCCAGAGGGAGAAGTCGCGCTGCTCGTTCCATGCGGCGGCTGCGCTCGGCTGGAAGATGCCGACGGGGACGACTTGGTAGAGACCGCCCGCGTGGCCGACCTTCTTCGGATCACGCCAATGGACGAAGAAGGTTGATTCGCCGGCTTCGGCGCGAAGGGTCAGTGTGCTGATCGCGACGTTGGCCGGTCGCCGGGACAGGTTCCACGGATCCCCGATCGCGGCCCGCAAACCACCGACCCCGGCGGCGTACTCGTGAGCGGCCGCCTCCCCCGTGTTGATGCTGTCGAAGTAGGTACCGCGACCGAAGCGCAGTACCGGATCGGCTCCAGCCAGATCCGCCGAGATCAACCGATAGGTGGGCCGGTCCTCGAAGACCGCCGGCGCCGCCAGGCCGCGAATCGCCTCCGCGTACGAGCTGTAGCCGGGCGGCAGGGACTCCAGAGCAGCGGGTTCAAGTCCCGTCACTCCGGAGAAGACCGCGTCCGGATCGAACTCGAGCCGCACCGAGGCCAGCGGGATGGGCTCGGCCGGAATCCAAGACGCCGCCGCCAGCAACGGCGTACCCGCGACTCTACGCTCCGCCGGAAACTCACCCGCCGCTTCCACGGCCAACTGATACCGGTTCTCGACCAACTGCCGCCGTACGTCGAGCCACATACGGCGAATGCTCTCATTTCACCGAATGTGATCTAGCACACATTCAGCAACCGGCTCCTACCCGCCAAGAGTCGTGCGGGCAGAGGCTGGGTGCTGACTGGGGGTCGCGATGGAGAGCCTGCGCGAGGTGTACGACGGCTGCTACCGCCGCCTGGTCGGACAGCTGTACGGGCTGTGCGGGAGCCTGAGCGAGGCCGAGGACGCCGTCCAGGAAGCCTTCGTCCGGGCAATCGAGAAGCCCCAGCGCTTCGCCCACGTCGACAACCCCGAAGCGTGGCTCCGCATGGTCGCCCTGAACGTCGCCCGCAGCCGCTTCCGCCGCAACACCACGTTCCACCGCATCATCAGCCGCACCGGCCCACCACCGGACTCGGTCCCCGGCCTCACCCCCGACCACGTCGCCCTCGTAGACGCCCTCCGCCGACTGCCGTGGGACCAACGTGAGGCCATCACCCTGCACCACATCGTCGACCTCTCCGTCCGCGAGATCGCCGCCCAGCTAGGCATCCCCGAAGGCACCGTCAAAGCCCGCCTGACCCGAGGCCGAGCCCGGCTGGCACCCCTGATTCGAACCTTCGCCGAAGAGGAGGTCGACCATGTCTGACCTCAAAGACCTGGCCTTCACAGTCCAGCAAGCCGTCGATGCCCCCTCCTTCGACTCACTAGGCCGCAGAGCCACCCGCCGACGCACGCGCCGCCGGCTGTCCATCGCTGCCGCAGTCTCCGCGGTCGTGGCCGCCGTACTGATCATCGGAACGCTGCCGGGCGGAGGCGCCCGGAAGGTCCCGATCGCACCCCAGCCGACCGTCTCCAACTCGGACCGCGACGGCGAGGCGCTCATTCATGATCCCGGGGCCAACGTGGAGTCGTTCGTGGCTTCCGACAGCAGCCACTGGGCGGCGGCCTGGTCGCGCTGCCCGAACAACGAGTGCTCCTCTGCAGCAGTGTTGAGCTCGAACGGCAGGAAGGTAATCACACCAGTACGGCCGGGTCCGTGGGCGACCTTGCTGGTCGGCAAGGAACCGATCGCGGTGTACGGCGCCCACTTGCCCGCGACCGTGGGGGACGACGACCCCACGCCCGGGGAGGCGCTGTTGTTACGATTCGCCGACCGTGGGGCGGTGCAGACGCCCTTGCGTTATACGGCGCCGACTCGGACCTTCGAGGAAGGTGAGCTGCTGACCGACAAGGTGATGCCAGGTGAGATCGCCGTTCTCAACCTGAAGAAGTCGACCCTGCGGCGGTTGGACCTTCCGAACTCCCCCGACCGCATGTCGGGGCCGCAGAAGCCGGTCCGGGACGACACCGGACGATGGTGGTTCCTCGGCGGGCGCGGTCCGGACCGGATCCTCTGGACCGATGACCACGGGAAGTCCTGGCAGCACGAACTACTCGACGCGGAGCACTCAGGCAACTGGCTCGCGGTGAGCCGGAACGGCCGGACCATCGTGGCTACCTCCTCGTCCATCACCGCCGGCAACGTCACACTTGAACGGCTCGAGACGACGAAGGTCTCGACGGACGCCGGAGCGACCTGGCGCACCGTCTCCGGTCTCCCGTACACCGTCGACGGTAAGCCTGCCGCACTGGACGACGGCACCGTGCTCCTGCTCGGCCGGCAACCCAACGACGTCGGCGCCTCGCTGTACACCATCTCCGAAGGCCAGGTTCGGACGAAGGGCACCGCCCCACAGTTCTTGTGGGGATTCGCAAGCGGGTCCGAACCTTTGTACGGCATCGCGAACTCCCAACCGCACGGAGCGCTCACCCAGGTCGCGCACAGCGCAGATCACGGAAAGACCTGGGACTATCTGGAGCCGCGCTAGCTGCATACTGGCGGGCATGGATTGGGCGAGGGTGGCTAACGGGCGGTTGTTGGCGGCGGCGTACGCGGTGGGGTTTGTTGCGTGGCTGGTCGGCGTTGTATTGATCTTGGTCGGCCAGTTCGCTGGGGGTTCGATCGTGGGGACGGTGGTGGGGATCGGGTTCTTTGCGGTTGGGCAGGCGTTGATCTCGGTTGTTGCGCTCGCGGTGCGCGGGAGCTTTCAGTCGTCGTTCTCGCAGGCTTGGCAGCGGTTGAGTATGGGGCTTGAGTTGTCGTCTGCTGCGCGGGCGTTAGCAGTACGGCGGGTTTGAGGTGACTGCGGAGGCGACGCGGAGGTAGAGGTTGAAGAGGCGGTAGAGCTGGAGCATGTCGTCGGTGACCGTGACCGTGCGGTCGTCGTGGCGGGTGACGCCGGGGATGGCGGTGAGGTGGGAGGCGACTGAGGCGGACTGCCAGCGGACGGTGAGGGTACGGCGATCTGCGGCGGCCGCGACGGTTGGCACCGAGCGGAGCGCGGAAGCAGCTCCGGATTCGATGGCGGCGCGGGCTTCGGCGACTGGGACCAGTTGGGCGGCGAAGCGGTCCTTGGCGTATTTCACCGGGACGGTGTGGATTCGGTCGTTCCAGGCCACGGCCTCGGCGCAGGCGGTGTCGTCGCCGGTCAACAGCACCAGCGGTACGCCGTACGCCGCGGCTGTTGCTTCGAAGAGGCCTATTTCGCCGGTGACTTGGTCGTCCAGCCAGATGTCTTCGATCTCGTGGCCCATGAAGCTGTGGCTGAGTACGCCGAGGATGCCGGCGCGGGCGTGGAAGCCGACGCACAGCACGGCGTCGTACGAATCATCCAGACCTTCGATCATGCCCATCGGCTTCGGGCGGCCCTTGATCAGGGTGGCGCGCGGGTCCAGCTGGTCGGGCAGCAGGTTGCGCATCGGGCCGTGGGCGTCGTTGACCAGTACGGCGGTTGCGCCGGCCGCGTAGGCGCCGCGGATGGCGGCGTTCACGTCCTCGGTCATCATTACGCGGCCACGTTCGTAGTCACGGCCGGGCGGTTGTACGTCTTCGGCGTCGACCAGGCCGGTGATGCCTTCCATGTCCGCGCTGATGTAGACCTTCACGACGAGGTGACCTTGGCCGCCTTGTAGGCACGGACTCCCCAGGTACCGAGGACGGCTGCGATCACCAGGTTCACCACGATCAGGATCGTGTGGGCGACGTAATACCCGGTCGGGCGGTCCTCGGTGTCGATCAGCGCTTTGATGAAGCGCAGGTAGGTGACGACGTTCCAGATCGCGATGCCGAGCAGGACGAAGGCGTGCTTCCGTTCGAGTTTCACCCCGCCAGGTTATGACCCCGGGCGGTCGACCATGCGCAGCAGCTGGGTGCGGTTCGCCACTCCGAAGCGGCGGTAGAGGCGGGTCAGCTGGGACTCGACCGCCTTGACCGACAGGTAGAGCGCGGCCGCGATCTCGCGGTTCGTGGAACCGTCGCGGACCATCGCGACGATCTGCTGCTCGTTGTCGGTCAGCTCGGACGGCTGCCGGCTGCGGCTCGGCACGTCCAGCCGGGCCAGCTCGGTCTCGGCCACCTCGCGCCAGGCGGGAGCGCCGTACGTCTCGAACTGCTCGATCGCGTCCAGGAACGCCGTCCGCGCCACCGAACGACGCCGGGCCTGCCGGGCGACCCGGCCGCGGGTCAGCTCGCAGCGGGCGACATCCAGCGGGTACACGCGGTCGCCCGCACCGCTGATCGTCTGCTCCAGCAGGTCGAGGGCCGCGGCCGGATCGCCCTGCTTGGCGATCAGGAGCGCCTCCGAACGCGCCAGGCCGATCAGCACGATCGGGCGGTCCAAGGTGGCGGCGCGGGAGCGGATCTCGGCGATCAGGGCGGCCGCGTCGTCGAGCCGGCCGGCGGCGACCAGCGCTTCGGCGTAGTCCGCGTGCCAGGGGATGATCGCGGGGTCGAACGGCATCGCGGCCTCGCCGGAATCCGCGATCGCGTCAAACGCCTCGACGGCCCGCTGCGGATCACCGGTCAGTACGCCGACCAGTCCTTGTACGGCGAGTGCCGGGCCCGTCCACTCGTCGTTGCCGACCAGGCGGACCCCCTCGAGTGCCGCATCAGCGAGCTGGCGGGCCATGGCCGCCGTACCGCCGGCCCACTCGGCGCGGCTGGCGATGATAAGCCCGACCTCGGCCTCTTCGCCGATGTCCTGCATGAGCTGATAGCACTCGTGGCCCGCGCTCAGGGCCTCCGGGCCGCGGCCGCTGCGCTCGTAGATCGCGGTCGCCGAGATCAGCACCGAGGCCAGCCAGCGCATGGCCCCACCGTCGCGGACCTCTTCGACGAGGGCACTGATCGCGCAGATCGCCTCGTCGGTCCGGCCGCGGAACAGCTCACTCATCGCCGCCATCTGGCGGGCGATCACGACCGCCTGGGACAGCGGCAGGTCGCGCGCGAGCTCGGCCGCCTGGGACAACAGGAAGTCCGCGCTCTGGTCGGCCCGGCGCGACATCAGCACCGAACTGGTCGCGCTCAGCGCGTCGACCAACGCCTCGGTGTCGCCGGACGCCCTGGCCAGCTTCTCGGCCACCCGGGCGTGCTCCTGCGCCTCGTCCAGCCGGCGATCGAAGTACGCGCTGTTGCTGAGCCCGATGCGGACCCGCGCCTCGAGCCGGTCGTCGCCCTGGGCAGCCTCGAAGGCGTCGGCCAGCAGACCGACTCGAACCTCCCGGTCCGGCCAGGCGGCGTCGACCTGCAGTAGCAGCGCCGGAACCTTGGTCTCTGGAAGCGTCGCAGCCTGTACGGCGAGCCGCGCCATCTCAGCGGATTCCGCCAGATGCCCGGCGGCCGCAGCGTCGTCCGAGGCCCGAGTGAGGCGGCGAGCGCGCTCGTCCGGGAGGTTGCCCGGTGTCCGCTCGGCTGCGAGTCGCCAGAGGGTCGCGGCGGCGCCAGGCGCACCACGACCGGCGGCAACGGCAGCAGCCTCCTCGATGGCGACCGCGAGGTCAGCGTCGGCCTCCTGGGTGGCCAGGGCGCGGTGGGTCGCGTTCTCGACCGGTTCGTCGACTACTGCGGCTAGCTGGGCGTGCGCCTGACGGCGAGCGGCCGACGTGGCTTCGGCGTACACGTACTCCCGCAGGAGCGGGTGGGCGAACCGCAGTCGCTCGGAGGCGATGTCGATGAGCCCCAGTGCCTCGGCCTCGGCTAGCTCGGTCTCGATCGGCCGGTCGAGGGACTGTGCGAGCTGAGTGGTCGTGGGGCGCGGGGACGAGGCGGCGTGCAGCAGCAGCTCGTGCGCACCGAGGCTCAGGTCGGACAAGCGGTCGCCGAGCAGCGTCTTGAGCCGGCTGGACACCGGCAGCGGGTCATTCGGCGAGACGCCCTGCGGGTGCCGCAGCACGGCGCGGCCGAGCTCCAGCGCCATGAACGGGTTGCCGGCGCTCGCAGTGAAGATGCGGCGCGCAGTCCGGACCGGGAGCGGGCTGGACAGCCGCTGGCGCAGCAGACCCAGTACGTCGGGCTCGGTCAGCGGAGGTACTTCCAGCTGCAGCACCGGCTCCGGGCACGCCTCAGCCATCACCGGGAGGTCGCCGTCGGCAACCTGCTCGGTGGCGAGCATATGCACGCCCTCGGACAGCCGCCGGGCACAGAACGTGAGCACTTCGAGACTGGACGGGTCGACCCACTGGATATCGTCGACCACGAGCAGCACCGGCCCATTCGCCGCCAGGCGCCGCAGTACATGCAGTACGGCGAGGCGGACGGCCAGCTCGTCACGGACCGTGTCCGGAGCGCTCGCCTTGAGCAGAGCGACCTCTAGCGGCTGGCGGAGGTGGTCCGGCAGCACCTGCCAGGCCAGCTCGAGCTGGTTCGAGAGCAGGTCGAGCAGCGTGACATACGGCAGCCCGGCTTCACTCTGTGACGGAGCCGCGCTCAGAACGCGGCAACCGGCCTTGGTCCGGTCCGCGACCAGCGCCCGCCCCATCGCCGACTTGCCGATACCGGTCGGACCGTAGAGCAGCACACTGCCGCTGGTCTCGAGCTGCTTCTTCGCACGCTCGACCAGTCCGCTCCGGCCAACCAGCTCGTCGTCAGTCACATAACTCCTCGAAGGATTACCCTCGCCGATTATCACAGCCGACGACCGGCCGACACGGCGAGTGTCACATGAGGAAACCGTCTCGACACCATCCTGTCACCCGATGCTGCCGCGTCAGAGCGGTCAGCACGGCACGATCGTGCCGGGGCACCAGATGGCGCCCCGGCAAACCTGAAACGTTCAGGAGTGGAATCAGATGACGTCGAGGTCGCGTTCGATGGCGGCCAGTTCGGCTTCGGAGCCCTGGACCTTGGGGCCGGTGAACCAGCGGCGGGCGGACAGGAACCAGTAGCCGGCAGCGAAGCCGAGGACCACCAGGACGGCGATCGGCGTGTAGTTGAAGTTCTTACCGGTGACCGGACTCGCCTGCGGGAGCATGAACAGGACGGTGATGAAGGCCACCCAGACGATCGCGATGATGCCGATCGGCTTGCTCCAGCGCCCCAATGACCACGGGCCGGGTTTGAAGTTCTTGCCCTGGACGAGCCGGAGCAGGGTCGGCAGGACGTAGGCGATGTAGAGGCCGATGACCGCGATCGACGTGACCGCGGCGTACGCGGTGGCGTTCCAGAGGTAGGGCAGGCCGAGCAGGAAGGCGCCGCCGGCGGCCAGCCAGATGGCGTTGGTCGGCGTGCGGGTCTTGGAGTTGATCTTGTGCCAGAGCGACGAGCCGGGCAGCGCGCCGTCTCGGGAGAAGGCGTAGATCATCCGGGAGTTGGCGGTCACCGAGGACATCCCGCAGAAGAGCTGGGCACCGATGACGACCAGTAGCAGGACCTTGCCCATCGTGAGGCCGACCGCGTCAATGAAGATCTGCGCAGGCGGTACGCCGGTCTTGCTGTCGAGGGCGCCTTCGTAACTCTGGATCGCGAAGGTGAGGCCGATCAGCAGTACCCAGCCCGCACCCAGCGAGACCAGGATCGACATCACGATGCCGCGCGGACCCGAGCGGGCCGCGTCGTGCGTCTCCTCGGTCATGTGCGCGGAGGCGTCGTACCCGGTGAAGGTGTACTGCGCGAGCAGCAGCCCGAGCAGGCCGACGTACAAGGTGGAGCCCCAGCCGGTGTTGTTGACGAAATTTCCGAAGACGAAGCCGGCCGACTGGTGGTTGTCGGGCAGCAGAACGAGCGCGCCGACGATGAACAGAACGCCGACGATGTGCCACCAGACGCTGATGTCGTTCAGCCGGGCGACCAGCTTCACGCCGAGCGAGTTCAGCAATCCGTGTACCAGCAGGATGAGCCCGAACAGCAGGATCGTGTGGCCGGGTGTCGCGCTGAAGCCGAACTGCAGGTCGAGGAAGGCGTTCAGGAAGAACGCGGCGCCGAAGTCGATGCCGGCCGTCACGGCGACCTGGCCGAGGAAGTTGAACCAACCGGTGAACCAGGACCAGGCTGGCCCGTTCGACGGGGCCAGTTTGGCGGCCCAGTAGTACAGACCGCCCGCGGTCGGGTAGCTCGAGCAGACCTCGGCCATCGCGAGCCCGACGAACAACGTCATCAGCCCGACGAACGGCCAGCCCCAGACGATCATCGCCGGGCCGCCGGTGTTCATCCCGAACCCGTAGAGCGTCAGGCAGCCGGACAGGATCGAGATGATCGTGAACGACACCGCGAAGTTCGAGAACCCGGACATCGTCCGCGAGAGTTCCTGCGCATATCCGAGCTGATGCAGGCGTTGCTCGTCATCGGTCATCGGCGTCTTTTCGTGGCTCACGAGGGCCTCCTCAATGGTCTTCCGGCAGACCTTTGACACATTGAGACATGACCGATTGACAGAGTCAAGGAGTCAGACAAGAAAGGCGCGCAACAGGGCCGCCGTACCGGAGAGGTGTTCCTGCATCGCCTGCCGCGCAGCCGCCGGATCGTCATTCAGAATCGCGTCCACGATCGCTGCGTGCTGGTCGTTGGAGTGCTCGATATTGCGTTCCAGCAAAGGGATTGCGTCCAGCAGTTCGTTCAGCCGCATCCGTACGTCGGCCGTCGCGGAGGTGAGTGACGCCGAGCCGGTGACCTCGGCGATCGCCAGGTGCAGCCGCGAATCGAAGCGGCGGTAGTCGGTGAGTTTCGCGGCCGCGGTGTCGGCCAGGCACTTCCGCAGATGCGCTTCCTCAGCCGCCGTCAACGCCCGTACGGCGGCCGCTTCCGCCGCCCCGGTTTCCAGCGCGTCACGCAGAATCAGGGCGTCGTCGAGTCCGTCACCCAGTTCGCGGGCGATCCGTTTGGCCGGCGTACGGCGGGGTTTCGGCAACTGCTCGTTGACGAACGTACCGCCGTACCGGCCGCGGCGGGATTCGACGTACCCGGCCTCGGTGAGGGCGTGGATCGCCTCCCGCAGGGTGACCCGGCTGACGTTCAGCCGGGTGGCGAGATCGCGCTCGGCGGGCAGCCGGTCGCCCGGCCGGACCACGCCCAGCTTGATTGCCTGCAGCAACCGTTCGACCGTTTCCTCGAACGGGTTCCCGGTCCGGACCGGCCGGAACACGGCATCGTCTGCAGGCGTGACCATGAGCGCAGCCTAGAGCGGAGTCACGTAGGCGCCGGAGATGCCACCGTCGACGAGGAACGTGTTGGCGGTGATGAACGACGAGTCGTCACTGGCCAGGAACGCAACCGCGGCCGCGATCTCGTCGGGCTCACCGAAGCGGCCCATCGGGACATGTACGAGCCGGCGCTGCGCCCGCTCCGGGTCCTTCGCGAACAACTCGGTCAGTAGGGGTGTGTTGACCGGACCTGGGCAGAGTGCGTTGACCCGGATGCCCTCGCGGGCGAACTCGACGCCGAGCTCGCGGCTCATCGCGAGCACGCCGCCCTTCGAGGCCGAGTACGAGATCTGCGAGGTCGCCGCACCCATCACCGCGACGAACGACGCGGTGTTGATGATGGAGCCCTTGCCCTGGCGCCGCATGTACGGGATCGCCGCCTTGCAACACAGGTAGACCGAGGTCAGGTTGACCTCCTGCACCTTGCGCCACGCCTCCAGCCCGGTGTCCAGGATGGAGTTGTCGTCGGGCGGCGAGATGCCCGCGTTGTTGAACGCGATATCGACACTGCCGTAGGTGTCGAAGGCCTGCTGGAACAGGTTCTCCACCGCGGCCTGATCGGTGACATCGGTGGCGACGAACAGCCCGCCGACCTCGTCCGCGGCGATCTTCCCGGCGGCCGGGTCGACATCACCGATCACGACCTTGGCGCCTTCGGCCGCGAACCGGCGTACCGTCGCCAGACCGATCCCGCTCGCGCCGCCGGTCACCACCGCGACGCGCCCCTCGAGGCGGCTCGCCTTGACGTCAGTCATTCAGTCCTCCGTGCTGATGAAGATGTTCTTGGTTTCGGTGAACGCGGCCAGCGCGTCCGGACCGAGCTCACGGCCGAGCCCGGACTGCTTGTAACCGCCGAACGGCGTCGAGTACCGCACCGACGAGTTCGAGTTGACCGACAGGTTGCCGGCCTCGACACCGCGGCTGACGCGCAGCGCGCGGCCGACGTCGCGGGTCCAGATCGAGCCGGACAGGCCGTACTCCGAGTCGTTCGCCTGCTTGATCGCATCCGCCTCGTCGTCGAACGGGATCACGCTGACCACGGGCCCGAAGATCTCGTCGGGTACGTCATGACCGAGCACTGTCGGCGGGAACCAGAACCCGGGGCCGGTCGGCTTGGTCCCCTGGAAGAGCGGGTTGTCGACGTACGACGTGACGCGGTCGTGCTGCTGTTGCGAGATGAGCGGGCCCATCTCGGTGGCGGGGTCGGCCGGGTCGCCGACCTTGAAGGCCTTGACGGCCGGTTCGAGCAGTTCGAGGAAACGGTCGTGGACTGTGCGCTCGACCAGGATCCGCGAGCGGGCACAGCAATCCTGGCCGGCATTGTCGAAGACGCCGTACGGCGCCTGGGCCGCGGCCTTCTCGAGATCCGCGTCGGCGAACACGACGTTGGCGGACTTGCCGCCGAGCTCGAGCGTCACCCGCTTCACCTGGTCCGCGCAGCCGGCCATGATCTGCTTGCCGACCTTGGTCGACCCGGTGAAGACCACCTTCCGTACGGCGGGATGCGTCACGAACCGTTGTCCGACGACCGTGCCGGCGCCGGGGATGATTTCCAGGGCGCCGGGCGGTAGGCCTGCTTCGAGCGCGAGCTCACCGAGGCGGATCGCGGTCAGCGGGGTGAGCTCGGCGGGTTTGAGTACGACGGTGTTGCCTGCGGCAAGCGCAGGGGCGAAACCCCAGCCGGCAATCGGCATCGGGAAGTTCCACGGGACGATCACGCCGACGACGCCCAGCGGTTCCTGGAAGGTGACATCGATGCCGCCGGCAACGGGAATCTGCTTGCCGAACAGGCGTTCCGGGGCGGCCGAGTAGTAGGTGAGGACGTCGCGGACGTTGCCGGCTTCCCAGCGGGCGTTGCCGATCGTGTGGCCGGCGTTCTCAACCTCCAGCGCTGCAAGGGATTCCAGGTTGGAGTCGACCGCGTCGGCGAACCTTCTGAGCAGTCGCCCGCGGTCGGCCGGGGTGACGTTCCGCCAGGTCTCGAACGCCTTGGCCGCTCGTTCGATCGCCTTGTCCGTGTCTTGTTGTGAGGCGAGTTCGATCGTGCGGACGACCTTCTCGGTGGCCGGGTTGATCACGTCGTACGTCATGACTGGTGTCTCCTGGATGCATCGATCAGCGCGGTGAACAAGCGCAGATCCTCGGGGTTCTCCTCCGGGTGCCACTGCACGCCGAGCGCGAACTCATGCCCTTCGACCTCGGCCGCCTCGACCGTGCCGTCGTCCGCGCGGGCGGTGACCTGGAGAGTCGGCGCGACGACGTCGATGGCTTGGTGGTGGTAGCAGTGCACGCTGCTGCGATCACCCAGCAGGCGCGCGGTCAGGCTGCCGGGGTCGACCTTGACGTCCGTGCGGCCGAATACCGCGGGCGACGGCCGGTGCAGGTCGTGTGCGACCACCTCGGGCAGGTGCTGGTGCAGCGTGCCGCCGAGTGCCACGTTGAGCACCTGCAGACCACGGCAGATCGCTAGCAGCGGCAGGTCTTTGGCGAGGGCTTCTTGGATCAGGATCGTCTCGTGCTGATCCCGGCCCGGGCGCGTGTCCACGGTCTCCGGGTGCGGCAACGCGTCGTACGAGGCGGGGTCGACGTCGCACCCGCCCGCGATGATCAGCCCGTCGAGGATGTCGAGCACGGACGGGTCGGTGCCGACAGGCGGAAGCAGAATCGGTACGCCGCCAGCATTCGCCACCGCATCGAGGTAGACACGCGGGAGGAGAGCGGCGTCGCGCTGCCACACACCCCACACAGTTGGTTCCAGGTAGGTGGTGATCCCGATCCTCGGCCTAGAGGCGCTCGAAGCCACGGATCCGCTCCCAGTCGGTGACAACGGCGTCGTACGCATCGAGCTCGACGCGCGCCGCGTTCGTGTAGTGGTCGACCATCTCGTCACCGAAGGCCTCGCGGGCGATCCGCGAACCGGTGAACAACGCTGCGGCCTCCCGGAGGGTCGACGGCACGTGCTCCTTGTCGGACTCGTACGCGTTGCCCTCGAGCAGCGGTTCGGGCTCCAGTTCGTTCTCGATACCGTGCAGACCGGCGGCGATGATCGCGGCGACGGCAAGGTACGGGTTCACGTCACCGCCGGGCAGACGGTTCTCTACTCTGAGCGATTCCCCGTGACCGACCACGCGCAACGAACACGTCCGGTTGTCGAGCCCCCACGCGACCGCGGTCGGCGCGAAGCTCCCTTTCACGAACCGCTTGTACGAGTTGATATTCGGCGCCAGCAGATACGTGAACTCCGACAGACAGGCGAGCTGGCCGGCGATGAAGCGCTCCATCAACTCGGAGAACCCGTACTCCCGGTCCCCCGCGAGCACCGCCTCACCGTCGGTCGACCGGAAGCTCAGGTGGATGTGACACGAGTTACCCTCGCGCTCGTCGTACTTGGCCATGAACGTCAGGCTCTTGCCCTGTTGCGCGGCAATCTCCTTCGCCCCGGTCTTGTAGATCGAGTGGTTGTCACACGTCGCCAGCGCCTTGTCGAACCGGAACGCGATCTCGTGCTGCCCGAGATTGCACTCCCCCTTCGCCGACTCGACGTACAGACCGGCCCCGGTCATCCCGTTCCGGATCGCGCGGAGCAGCGGCTCGACGCGCGACGTACCGAGCAGTGAGTAGTCGACGTTGTACTGGTTCCCCGGCGTCAGCCCCTGGTACCGCTTGTCCCACGCCCCCTCGAACGTGTCGTCGAAGACGATGAACTCCAGCTCCGTCCCGACATAAGCCTCCATCCCCCGCGCCGCCAACCGCTCCAACTGCTTCCGCAACACCTGCCGCGGCGACGCCACCACCGGCGTCCCATCCAGCCACTCCACATCACAAAGCACCATGGCCGTCCCCTCCAACCACGGCACCAGCCTCAACGTGTCCAGATCCGGCGCCATCACCAGATCGCCGTACCCACTGGCCCACGAGGACATCGCATACCCGTCGACAGTGTTCATGTCGACATCAACCGCCAGCAGGTAGTTACACCCCTCGGTCCCGTGCCGCAGTACCTCCTCCACGAAGTACCGCCCCCCGCACCGCTTCCCCTGCAACCGCCCCTGCATATCGGTGATAGCCACCAGAACCGTGTCCACTTCCCCGGTCCCCACCAGATCCCGAAGCTCCTGCACACCCAGTCGTCCGGTCACGGCGGCTCCTCAATCCAATGGTCTACCAACGATCCATTGACTCAAGGTCGGGCGTGGATGTCAATGCGAGGACGGACACTCGGCGTGGTGGTGCCTTGGCACTGCGGGGACAAAGAATCGGTTGGCAGGGTGCGGGGTGGTGCGGAAAATCGGGGGATTCGGCCGCACCGCCCAGCGGCCCGGTTCTGGAGGACGCTTTATGCGCTCTTTCGTCACTCGTCCCCGCGCTCTGGCTGTTTTGCTGGCCGGTGGGGCGCTTGCTTTCAGTCCGCTTGGTGGTACGGCGACCGCGCAGCTGCCGGTTGATCGGACTGCCAACCCGTGTTTGACGCCGGCTGAGGGGCCGGCTGCTCGTGGTGGGTTCGGGAAGGACCACCGGGAACTGTCGCTCAAGGAGCAGCAGTCGATCGAGGCCAAGACTGCGGCGCTGGTGAAGGCCAAGGCTGCTCGTGGGTTGGCGCCGAAGGCCGGTGCGCTTGCCGCGGCCAATGTGCCGGTTTACGTGCACGTGATGCGGTCGAGCAGTGGCGCTGGGGACGTCACCGCGACGCAGATCAATCAGCAGATCGCCGAGCTGAACCAGGACTTCGCCGGTGGTGAGTCGAGCTCTGCTGCGAACACCGGGTTCACGTTCACGCTGGCCGGGACGTACCGGTACAACAACAGCACGTGGCACACCGACGGTCAGAGTACGACGTACCGGTCGCAGACCCGTAAGGGTGGCAAGAACGCGCTGAACATCTGGCTGGTCAACTTCTCGTACCTCGGGATCGCGACCTTCCCGTGGGACTACTCCTCGAACCCGAGCATCGACGGCATCCGGGTGCAGTACAGCTCGCTGCCGGGTGGTTCGTCGACGAACTTCAACCTCGGCAAGACCGCGACGCACGAGGCCGGACACTGGTTCGGGCTCTACCACACGTTCCAGGGTGGGTGCACGAGCACGAACGACTCGGTCAGTGACACGCCTGCCCAGGGCAGCGCGTCGAGCGGGTGCCCGACCGGGCGGAACTCCTGCTCGCTGCCGGGGCTGGACCCGATCCACAACTACATGGACTACTCGTACGACTCCTGCTACAACCAGTTCACCCCGGGGCAGAGCACCCGGATCAGCAACATGTGGACGGCGTACCGGGCCTGACCGGGCCGACATGGCGCCTGCCCCATCGGGCAACTAGGCTGCCGCCGATGCGATTGCTTCTGACGGCCTGCGCGACCACCGCCCTGGTGGTCGCGCAGCCGTTGGCAGCCACCGCCGTCGGGCAAGGGCCGGTCGGCGGCGAGCTGATGACGGCGAAGCCGGCCGTGGTCACCGCTGGTCCGACTCCACCGACCGTGCAGGCGGCGGCGTACGTCGTCGCTGATATCGACACCGGTCAGGTGCTGCTCGCGAAGGCGCCGCACGCGAAGATGCGGCCTGCCAGCACGCTCAAGACGCTGACCGCGCTGGTACTGCTGCCGCGGCTGAAGAAGACCGATCAGGTGACCGGGACGGATGCCGACGCGAACATCGTCGGCAGCAAGGTCGGGGTCTCACCCGGGCTGCGGTACTCGGTCGATCTGCTCTTCCAGGGGATGTTCCTGGCCTCCGGGAACGACGCGGTGCACGCGCTCTGCGAGCACGACGACGGCGGTACGGCGGGGACCATCCAGCGGATGAACGCGAAGGCCAAGGAACTCGGCGCCCTCGACACCCACGTGACGGACCCGACCGGCCTCGACGCGGACGGGCAGGTCTCCAGCGCCTACGACCTCGCGCTGTTCGCGCAGGCGGGACTCGGGCGGCCGGACTTCGCGAAGTACGCCTCGACGAAGTTCACGAACTTCCCACTGACCACCAAGGGCACCTACCAGGTCGCGAACCAGAACAAACTGCTCTTCAAGTACGACGGCGCTCTCGGCGTCAAGACCGGTTACACCACGCTCGCGCGGAACACGTTCGTCGGAGCGGCCCGGCGGGACGGTCACACCCTCGTCGTGACGATGCTGAACGCCCCGCACGGCATCACCGAGGACGCGAGCACCCTGCTCACCTGGACCTTCCGGAACTACGACAAGCTCAGCCCGGTCGGCTCCCTGGTCAAGCCCGTCGCGCCCCCGAAGGAAGCCACCGGCCCGTCCGACGGTAAGCCGCAAGCAGCCGGTCCGATCCCACCCAGCCGCCGTACGGCGGACAAGCAGATCCGCACCGTGAATTCGTTCTTCGTGAGCACACCGGTGTGGTTCTGGGCCGCACCCCCGGTGCTGCTCCTCGGCCTGTTCCTGAAGCGGCCGCGCCGGCGCCGCCACTAACGACGTACTGAGCGGGCAGCCTTCACAAGCTGGAGGGCGATGGTGGTAGCAGCCATGCCCAGTACGGCGCCTGCCGCGACCGCAACTGTGTCGGCCTTCTTCTGCGGGATCGGGACTACCTTGTAGCGCTTGCCGGGTGGGCCTAGCAGAAGGGGTTCCTCGAAGGCGGGTAGCGGCGCCTCGGCGATGCGGAGGCGGGCGGCTTCGTCGGTCTCGCGGGCGATCGCGTCGAGACCGGCCTCCTTCGTCCAGGCGGCGATCAGCATGATGACGCGGGTCATCAGGTAGATCCACACGAGAAGCGCGAGCGGGAGGGCCAGGGCGCCGTACGCCGCGTTGGCACCGAGCACGTGGGTCACGTACGCGCCGCCGAGCTTCTGGGCGAGGTAGAACAGGATGCCGCCGGCCAGCGCGGCGATCAGCATCACCTTGCGGGGCAGGATGATCCGCGGGAGCGCGGTCTGCAGGTAGAGGAACAGGAGCGCGCCGGCGGCGATGCCGAGTACGACGCTGATCGCATCCAGACCCCAGTTCGCCAGCCAGGTCCCGTCCAGGTCGGTGGCGTCGACGATCCGCTCCGACAACCCGGTCAGGATCGACGACGCGCCGGTGCCGACGGCGCCGATCACGCCGAGACCGATCAGCGCACCAAGATCCGCGAGCTTGAGCTGGATCGCGTTACCGGGCTGGTCGTCGAGCTCGTGCATCGAGCGGATCGAGGCACGCAGCGAGTCGATCCAGCCGAGACCGGTGAAGAGCAGCGAGACCCCGGAGATCAGTCCGATCGTGCCTGCGTTGGCGATCAGCGCGTCGATGTCGATCTTGTCGCCGATCCCCGGCAGGTTCGTCTGCAGGGCCTTCTTCAGGTCGCGCACCGCGTCGTTGCCGAGCAGCGGACCGGTGACGGCCGCGGCCAGCACGATCAGCGGGAACAACGACAGGAAGCCGAAGAAACTCGTTGCCCCGGCCAACCGGTTACCCCGGCGATCGCCGTACCGTTGCCACGCCCGCCAGATCTGGGTGCGTGCGAACCGCGCCCAGACAGCCTTGATCTTCATGAAACTCCTGTACCCAGAGGAAGGAGACTCAGCCTGTCAGGGGGAACGAGCGCTGCGGGCGCCACACGCCGTCGGAGCCGTGTTCGTAGCGGTCGAAGGCGGCCACGTCGAAAGCGCAGTCGTACTCCGACAGCGTGTCGTACGCGCGGTCGAGCGCGTCCTTCTCGAGGTCGTGGGCGACCGTGACATGCGGGTGGTACGGGAACCGCAGATCGACCGCCAGTGGCCCGGACCGAACCTGCGACTGCAGGACCTCGCACGACGAGATGCCCTCGGCCAGCGGCACGAAGACCACCGGCGAGATCGGCCGGAAGGTCGCCGTACCGCGGAGCCGGATCCGGAAGCTCGGGAACCGGGCAGCCACCGCGAGCAGGTGCTCGTCGATCGTGGCCAGGTCCGCATCGTCGATCTCGGTCGGCGGCAGCAGCGTCACGTGGGTCGGGATCGAGGCGGCCATCGGGTCGCCGAACTCGGCCCGGAACTTCTGCAGTTCCGAGCCGTACGGTTCCGCGATCGGGATCGCAACCCCGATCGTCGCCACTACTTGCCTGCCCCGGGGACGAAGCCGAGCCGGTCGTACACCCGGGTCAGCGTCCGCTCGGTGACCTCGCGCGCCCGCTCGGCCCCGGCCGCCAGGATCGCGTCGAGCTGGGCCTTGTCGTCCAGGTAAGCCAGCGTCTGCTCACGGAACGGCGTGACGAAGTCGACCACGATCTCGGCCAGGTCCTTCTTGAAGTCGCCGTAGCCGCGGCCGGCGTACTCGTCCTCGAGCTCGCTGATCTTCTTCCCGGTCAGCGCCGAGTAGATGGTCAGCAGGTTGGCCACCCCGGCCTTGTTCTCCGGGTCGAAGATCACGTCGCGGCCGGAGTCGGTGACCGCGGAGCGGATCTTCTTCGCGCTCACCTTGGGGTCGTCGAGCAGGTCGATGATGCCGGCCGGGGACGAGCTCGACTTGCTCATCTTCGCGGTCGGGTCCTGCAGGTCGGCGATCTTCGCCGTCTCCTTGACGATGTACGGCTCAGGCAGCCGAAAGGTCTTGCCGAACCGGTGGTTGAAGCGCCCAGCCAGGTCGCGGGTCAGCTCCAGGTGCTGGCGCTGGTCCTCGCCGACCGGGACCCGGTCGGCCTGATAGATCAGGATGTCCGCAGCCTGCAGGATCGGGTACGTGAACAGCCCGACCGTCGCCCGGTCGGCGCCACCCTTGGCGGACTTGTCCTTGAACTGCGTCATCCGGCTGGCCTCACCGAACCCGGTGATACACCCCAGCACCCACCCCAGCTGCGCGTGCTCAGGCACATGCGACTGCACGAACAGCGTCGACCGCTCCGGGTCGATCCCCGCCGCCAGCAACTGAGCCACCGACCGCCGGGTCCGCTCCCGCAACGCCTTCGGCTCGTACTCCACCGTGATCGCATGCAGATCGACCACGCAGTAGAACGCCTCGTGGTCGTCCTGCAGCGCCACCCACTGCCGCACCGCCCCGAGGTAGTTGCCGAAGTGGAAGGAGTCCGCCGTCGGCTGGATCCCGGACAGCACCCGGGGGCGCCGCTCGGTTCCGGCTGCGGAGGGGTCAGGGGCAGCGAGGGACATACCCCCGATTCTGCCAGCGCCCCGGTCCTCGTTCACACCGGGTCACCCTCGGCGGTCATACAGTCCGCGTTATGACTTCACGCACCGCGGTCGTCTTCCCAGGCGGCCAGTACGGCCCAGCCGCCCCACTACCCCTGTACGCCGCCGACGCAGCCGAGGCACGCGGCGCCCAGATCCACCGCACCGTTCCTGCTGGTCGGCGGTACGGCGGACTCTGCGTGGGACTCCGCGGTTGCGCACGAACTCACGCCGTACGTGCTGGAGGTGCCGGGAGCCGGCCACGGGATGTATGTCCCGGGCCGGCTCGCGGCGTCGGCCGCCGTACTGGGGCAGGTGGCGACGGCCGTCGAGGACTTCCTGGATGAGGTTGTCTGGCCCGCTTAGGCGTTGGTGGCTGGGTTGCCGTCTACGGCGGCGGAGAGCTTGGGGACCAGCTGGTCGAGGACGATCGAGAGGCTGAGGACGGAGACGAAGCTGGTTGCGCCGTACAGCTCGCTGTTGTTGTCTTCCTCGATGAAGACGTCGCGGCCCTCGGTGCGGACCTTCATGCTCTTGTAGAGCGGGTCGGCCTTGAGCTTGGCGGTGCCGTTCTTCTCCGGGAACCAGACGAGCAACTGCTGGTCGAGCAGGCCGATCTTCTCGGCGCTGATGTTGGCGCCGAACTTGTCGCCGATGACCTTCTCCAGGTTGGCCGGCAGCACGAAGCCGAGGTCGGTGAGCAGCTTCTCCCGCGGGTCCTGCGGTCCGTAGACGAAATAGCCCTCGTACGGCGACGCCATCAGCCCGGTCTTGCCCTGGAACTCGGGGTGTGCGGCGCGCGCGTCGGCGAACTTCCTCTCGACCTCGGCCACCAGCACGGCGGCGGCCTTCGGCTTGCCGACCGCCTGCCCGACCGTCTTGGTGACGGTCTGCCAGGTGACGCTGTAGTCCGCGCTGCCGTCAGCCGGCTGGGCCACGGTCGGGGCGATCGCCTCGAGCTTCTTGTAGTCGGCGGCCGTCATCCCGGAGTACAGGCCGATGATCAGGTCCGGCGCCAGCCCGGCGATCTTCTCGAACTGGATGCCGTCCTTGTCGCTCAGCACCGTCGGCACCGCGGCCGAGCCCAGCTTGTCCTTGGCCCACGGGAAGATCGCGCCCGGCTTCTCGCCGAACCACTCGGTGGTCCCGACCGGTACGACGCCGAGCGCGAGCAGCGCGTCCTGCTCGACCAGACCGACCGCGACGACGCGCTTCGGCGTCTCCTTGATCACGGCGTTCCCGTACTTGTTCTTGATCGTGACGGGGTATGCCCCCGCCTCCGCGCCACCCTGCGTCTGGCCGCCGCCGGCCGCCGCGGGTTCCTTGGTTTCGGCACCGCAGGCGGTCAGGACGAGCAGGGGAACGACAAGCAGCACGAGCGGGCGCAGCAGGCGCATCGGAACCTCACAGGGAGTGATTCGATTAGGTTGCCCTAACCTAACCTATTCACGCTCGGTGATACTTCGTGACTGCCTTGTCCTTCTTCAGATCGTCCGCCGCGACCTGGATCTTGCCGCTCCAGTCCGACACCGGTACGCCGCCGGCCAGGAACTCGCCAGTCGCCTCAGCCGCGGCGGTCGCGAACGCCGGGTACCAGCTGTCGAAGTACCACGTGATCGCCTGATCCCCCGCCGCACCGAGCAGATCGCGAGCGGACCGCAACGCCGTTCCGATCTCCAGCCCGTCCGCCGCACCACGCACGATCGTGAGCTGATTGGCCTCCGTCGTCACCTGCGCGGCGACATCCCGCGACAGCGCGGCACGCAGGAACTCCAGCCCACCGGCCTTGTTCTTAGCCTTCGCACCCACCAGGTACGGCGCGGTCGCGGCGACATGGAGCCCGCGCGGAAGCGCTGGCGAGCCGTCCAGCGGCGGTACGGCGAACATCGTCAGCGCGAAGTTGGCGGGGATCGAGGTCTTCATCTCGTTCTCGAGCCAGTTCCCGCATGGGAGCATCCCGGCTTTGCTTGCCAGGAAGCGTTTCTGGGCAGCGATATGGTCGAACTTCGCACTACCCGGAGCCATCAGCCCGCGCTTCACCAGCTCACCAACCGCAGAGATCGCCCGCACGACACTGGAGTCGCGCCAGGCACCGTCCTCCAAGTTGTCGATCCGCTTCACCACGTCATGCCCGCCGGTCTTAGCCGCCAACGTGAGGATCAGCTCGAGCACGTAGTACGGATGGTTGCCGGGATACACGAACGCCGGCAACCCGGCACCCTTCATTTCGGTGCCGAGGGCAAGCAACTCCGGCCACGTCCGCGGCACATCCCAACCACGCCGCTGAAAGAGGCCGGACGAATACCAGAGCCCGTACACCGTCGCGACATAGTTGATCGTCCGCTGCGTCCCGTCGTACTGCCCGGACTCCAACATCCCCGGCAGAATCGCGTCCGAGACCTTGGCCTTCGCGTTGTCCCAAGCCGGCGCATCCAGCACGCTCCGCAGATCCGCCACCTGCCCCTGCGCCACCAGCCGTGGCAACTCCAGTGCCTTGTCACCAGCATTCAGTACGACGTCCGGCGGCCCACCAGCCTGGAACCGCGCCAGCACCTTGTCCCGCAACAACGGCTCCACCACCGACGTCACCGTCGCATTCGGATACTTCTTCCGATAAGCCGCCGCCGCAAACCCGCCATACTCAGCCCCCGCCACCACCTCAAGCGGCAACGCCCCGGGATCAACGGTCGGCACACTCTTCGGCGTACCGGTCGAGCATCCGGACAAGACAGCACCCGCCAGCGCACCCTGCAGAACGGTCCTCCGAGTCAGCACCCCGGCAGACTAGTGCTTTATCCGGTCCGACAGGTCGGTCACCACCAACTTGCCGTCGTCGTACTGCATGAACTCCTTGGCGCCGTACTGCTTCATCACCTCCAGCGCCAGGTGCACCGGCATCGTCACCCGCGTCAGATCGTCCGGGTGCCACTGGTACGGATCGTTGAGGGTCACTCGCACCTTTGCCCGGGCCGGATCGCTCTTGTCGACCAACTGCAGTGAGAGGTAGTCGATCCCGCCGAAGGTGTATTGCCAGTCGAACCCAACGCCTTCGGTTTCATAGCTGGTCACATAGGGCTCGCCGCTCAGCGGTGTGTAGTCGTGCACGAACGACGAAAACTTCGACTGGTCATGGAAGTCCTGCATCGAGTACCGCTTCGGCGCGCCAGTTCCGGCCAGGTAGTGCTCGAGACTGTCCCGGGCATGCGGAAGGTCGGCGAGGTGCCGGCGCGCGAGGTCCGTGATCTCCGGAGCCAGGATGTCGACGATGCCCCCGATCGTCGTGTTCACCTCACATCTCACCGCCCAGGTCATGATCGGCGACTTGTCGGCGGCCTTCAGAGCCTCCCACTCACCCGACTTGACCATCTCGTACGCCAGTGCGACCGCCTGCACCTGCAGGCCCAGAGGACTCTGTGCCAAGACCCGGAGGATGAACCTCGGCAACGCGATCACGGGTGCGCGCGCCCAGCCTGGCCACGTTCCGACGGCGTCCTCCACCCAGCGTGTCTCGACCTGGACCACTGTGCTGGACGTGGTGGTTACGCCGGGTGGATTGATGGTTGACGGCCGCGTGGCGGGTGCGCCGGGATCGGTCAGCGGCGTCTCTGCAGCCGTCTGGGTCGCAGCGGGTTCGACGCCCACCGGGGCCTGGGTGACGCCTGCATCGAGTGCCGCCCAGGTGCCTGCGCCCACGCCGCCGGTGGCGGCGCCGAGTTCGGGGCGGCGCATTTGGTAGGCGACTACGGCTGCTTCGGTGGTGGGGTCGAAGTTGCCGTTGATGGGTAGCGGGACGCCTTGGCTACTCATCAACTGCTGCAGGACCATCACCGCGGGGCCTTTGTCACCCAGGCCCAGGTTCGGCCGGTGACCTGGGCGGCCGGCGTCGTTCTCCAAGGTGCCGACCGCGCGGTTGCCGGCCTTGCGTTGGAGATCGAGCATCGGGTGGTCGGGCCCAGGGCCGTCGGGACGGCGGGCCGCGGGTGCTGGCTGGGCTTGTACGTCGTGTTCGTAGTCCACCAGAACCCCCGTTTCGGTCAGGCACCCAGCGTGGTGCCTGACCGTTTCACGGGGATCTCAGGACTACTTCAGGGTCGCTCCGGTGAGGCCGGCCTGGACCTGGCGGTAGAAGATCAGGTAGACGACCACTACCGGGACCATGGCGATGGTCAGGGCGGCGAACAGGGTGCCCCAGTCGTTCTCGTAGCGCTGGCTGCCCAGGAGGGTCGCGATGCCCTGGGACAGGACCGGCTTCTCCGGGGACAGGAAGGACGGGAGCACGAACTGGTTCCACTGGCCGAGCACGTTGAAGATGCCGACGCTGATCAGGCCGGGCTTGGCCATCGGGAGCATCACGCGGAAGAACGTGGTCGCGTGGCCGGCGCCGTCGACCAGAGCCGCCTCGGCGATCGAGGTGGGCAGGGTTCGGAAGAAGGCGTGCATGAAGAACACGGTGAACGGGAGTGAGTACGCGATGTAGACCAGGATCAGGCCCTGGTACGTCGAGATCATGCCGAAGTTCTGGACGACGAAGAACAGCGGGACGATCGCGAGGAACGTCGGGAACATCATCCCGGCCGCGAACAGGTAGTAGATGAAGCGGTTGCCGGGGAACTCGTAGCGGGCCAGGACGTAGGCCACCATCGAGCCGAACAGCATGGTGCCGAGGACGCCGAAGACGACGACCACGATGCTGTTGCCGAGGTAGTCGCCGACGCCCTTCTCCCAGGCCTTGGAGAAGTTGCCCCAGAGCAGCTTCTTGGGTAGTGCCCACGGGCTGTCGCCGAAGATCTCGCCGGTGCTCTTCAGCGAGGCGATCAGCGACCAGACGAACGGGACCACGACCAGGACGCTCCAGCCGATCAGCACCGTGTGCGAGAACACGTTCACGGGGCTGAAGGAGCGGTCGTTGGGTCCGGCCGGCTGGATCGGTGCGGGTGCGTCGGCGGTCTCGCCCTTGACGTCGATGTTCACAGTCATGAGACGGCCCTCAGTATTCGATCCGCTCGCGGCGCGTGGCCCGGAGCATGACGGCGGCGATCAGCAAGGTCAGGAAGAACAGCACGACGCCCATCGCCGAGGCGTAGCCGGAGCGGCCGAACTTGAAGCCGTTGTCGGCGATCTGCAGTGCCATCACCTGGGTGGAGTTGTCCGGCCCGCCCGGTCCGGCGGTCATCACGGCGACCAGCGCGTAGGCGTCCAGGGCCAGGATGGCCAGGTAGACCCAGGCGGTCTGGATGGTGTCCCACAGCAGCGGCAGCGTGATCCGGAAGAACGTCGTGAACCGGGTCGCGCCGTCGATGATCGCGGCCTCGAAGATGTCCTTCGGGATGCCCGACATGGCGGCGTTGAACATCACCAGGTAGAACCCGACGCTGCCCCAGATCAGTACCCACATCACGCAGTACAGGGCGATGTCCGGGCTGGCCAGGTACTGCGACGTACCGAGTCCGAGCTTCTTGGTGACGGTGTTGGCCAGGCCGTTGTCGGTGGACGTCATCACCACCGACCAGATCACCGCGATGACCGGGACCGACAGCACCTGCGGCAGGAAGAACGCCAGCTTGTAGAAGCCGTTGCCGCGAACACCCTGGACGCCGGCGCTGTTCGACCGGCCGCCGACGTTCAGCAGGTAGGCGAACAGCAGGGCCAGGAAGATCACGATCACCGGGATCAGGATCAGCAGGATGATGTTGTGACCGAGCGCGGTGCGGAAGGTCGCGTCGTGCGCGAGGGTCTTGAAGTTGTCCAGGCCGACGAAGTCGAACTTCGGGGAGATGCCCGTCCAGTTCGTCAACGAGTAGTAGAAGGCCTGCCCGAAGGGCGAGATCACGAAGATCAGGTACAACGCGAGCGGGATCGCGAGGAAACTCGCGACGAAGCGGTAGCTGCCGTGCCGCATCTTTCTCCTTGGTGTTACGAGCCGATGGGGCATCCTCTGCTTTGAGGATGCCCCACGGGCTCACGCCAACTGCTGGCGGGGGTGGAGCATCAGCTCCGGGTGCGCTTGACGGTCTTCGGGTCCTTGGCCGTGTCGTCGGCCAGCTTCTGGGCCCGCTTCTGGAACTCGTCGGACGTGATCCGGTCGGCCACCAGCTCGCCGACGATCGCGTACAGCGGGTCGTTCATCGGCGCGTACCAGGTCGCGAAGTACGTCGACCAGTTGTTCTCGCCACCGGACTTGATCAGCGCGCTGGACGACTCGGCGCCCGGGGACAGCTTCAGGCCCTCGGCGGCGCCCTTGACGACGGTCGGCGAACCGGTCAGCTCGGTGAACTTGCCGGCGCCCTTCTTCGACAGCATCAGGCGCAGGTACTCCAGGCCACCGGCCCGGTTCTTCGCCTTCTCCGGCACGATGAAGCCCTCGCCGGCCGCGATCTCGGTGCAGTCGACCGGGAGCTTGGCGCCGTCGAGCAGCGGCGTGTAGGTGACCGTGGTGAGGAAGTCCTTCGGCGCGACCGGCTTCTGCTCGTTCTCGAGCCACGAACCGGACGGGATGAAGGCCGCCTTGCCCTGGTTCCAGGCGGTCTGGGACTGGATGTGGTCCAGGCCCTCGGTGCCCTTGAGGATGTAGCCCTTCTTCTTCAGCTCGAGCAGCGCCTCGGCCGCAGCCTTGATCGACGGGTGCATCCAGGCGTTCGGCTGCAGGCTGTCGATGGCCTTGATGACCTCGACACCACCGTGCTTGACGGCCATGTCCAGCAGGACCTGACCGATGTAGTACGGGTACTTGCCCTGGTGGGCCAGCGGCGCGATGCCGGCCTTCTGGATCGTGTCGCACAGGGTGAGGAACTCGGCCCAGGTCTTGGCCGGCTGCCAGCCGTTCTTCTCGAACAGCGCCTTGTTGTACCAGAGTCCGTAGACCGTCAGGACGTAGTTCAGGATCAGCGGCTTGCCGTTGAGCTCGGCCGCCTCGAGGGTGATCGGCTCGACGGAGTCCTTGACCTTGATGTTCGGGTCGTCGATCGACGCCGCGTCGAACAGCGGGGTCAGGTCGGCGAGCTGGTTGGTGCTGGCCAGGGTCGAGACCGGCAGCAGCTTGGCGCCGGAGTTGTCGATCACGTCCGGCGGGTTACCGCCGTTGAAGCGCGGCTGCAGCTGCGGCGTGATCTCGGTGGTGCCGGTGTGCTTGATCGCCGAAGCGGCGAACTTCTCCTTGTACAGCGACTCGTGGAACTTCGCGTAGTCGTCGCCGTAGCCGCCCTTGAAGATGACGACGTCGAGCGGGTCCTCGGCCTTGACGCCGAAGGGGTTCTCCGCCGTCTTGCTGGCGCCGCCGCCGCCAGTGTTTTCGTCGCCACCACCGCTGGCACATGCTGCCAGCAGCGTGCTGCCGCCAGTGGCCAGCAGGGTGCCGACCGCCGCGCGCTGCAGGAACAGCCGCCGCGACAGAGGGTTGGGAGTGGTCATGGGTCCCGCCTTCCGAGAGTGTTTCAGGCAGTACGCCGGATCCGGCCGGCGTACTGTGCTTCGAGGGCGTTGTTGTGCTCGTCGCCGCCCGGGATGTTTGCGGACAGGTAGACCGGAGGGGTCTCACCCGCCGCCGTGAGCCGGCGCAGAACCTCTGCGACCAGCATTTGCGCGATCAGCGCCGCCGTGATCGAAGACACGGCACAGACCTTGCCACCCCCGGGCAGGTCCAGCACGGAGTCGCCGTACGGAGCCTGGTTGTCCAGGACGACGTCCGCGAAGTCGATGAGTTTCTTGCCGGACGGGTGGCGCGAGTCCACTCCGGCGGTGTGCTGCAGCGAGGTGATTGCGATCAGCGGGTGGCCGTTTTCCTTGACCACGTTGGCGAGTTCGACGATCGAGCCGTTCACGCCGGAGTTGGAGGCGATGACGAACACGTCGCCTTCGCGGGCGGCGGACAGTTCGTAGAGCTTGCGGCTGTACGACGGGTCGCGCTCGAGCTCGGCACTGCGCAGCAGCTCGGCCGGTTCACCGCCGAGCAGGACGAGGTCCCGCAGCGCGATCCGGTTGGTGGCGATCAGGCCGCCGGCGCGGCCGGCGATCTCCATCGCGAGTGCTTCGGAGTGTCCGGAGCCGAAGGCCTGGATGACGCCGTTCGCGCGCAATGAGGTGACGAACAGTTCGGCCGCCTGCTGGATCGGGCCGTCGATCTGCTCGGTCACGGCGGCGAGGATCGGAGTCAGCGCGTGAACAAAACTCTGCGCGCTCACTGCGGTGCTCTCCCCTGGTCCGCCCTGGTCACTGCTGGCCATCTTCCGGCCCACCCCTCAACAATCTGTTCATCGCGACACTCTTGATGCCGACAACTGCGCAAGTTTGCGGTTTGCTGGACAGAACTTTTCTCAAGTGGCAGCTAAAGTCAAGGCTCATCTCGCTACGACCCCCAGATCGGGACCGTTGTGTGACCTTGTCCATGGATGTTCATTGAGGCCTCTTTCGAGCAGTTTGGAGCATTGCGTATGTCGGTTGAACGCCCGCTGCCGGAACCTGCGGACTCAGTGGTCTTGATGCCAGCCTCGACACTGGTCCTGGGCGGTGACCTCGGTGGCACCTCGACCCGGATCGTGATCGCCGACCCTGAGGGCAACGTAGTCGGCCGAGGGGCCGCTGCCGGCGGAAACCCCACCAGCCACCCGACGACGGCCGCGGCCAACTTCGGACAGGCCCTTCACACCGCCCTGACCGGGCTCGACCCGGCCCGCGTCGGGGCCGCCGTGATCGGGGCCGCGGGCGGCTCGGCCCTCGCCGTACCGGAGGTGAAGGCCCAGTTCGACGCGGCCTGGTCAGGTGCCGGACTGGCCACCGAGGCCCAGTTCCTCGGCGATCTGGAGGTCGCTTTCGCATCCGGTACGCCGGAACCGGACGGACACGTGCTGATTTCGGGCACGGGAAGCAATGCCGGGCTCGTCGTGGACCACCGACTGGTCCGGACCGCCGGCGGGCACGGTTGGCTGCTCGGCGACGAGGGTTCCGGCTTCTGGCTGGGCCGCGAAGCCGTTCGCAGTGTGTTGCTCGCGTTCGATCTGGAGGAGCCGCTCGGGCTGCTCGGCGAATCGGTCCTGCAGGCTTTGCTGCCGGGCCACGATTCGGCGATCTTTGCGCAGCGTGATGGGTACGAAATCGTGCGTAACGACGTGATTCGGGTGGTGAACAACCGTCCACCGGTACTGCTGGCCGAACTGGCCCGCACGGTGGTCTCGTCGTACGAGCAAGGCGACAAGACCGCGCACGCCTTGGTGAAACGCGCAGCCGACCTGCTCATTGAGACGGTCGGCCGGATCAGGACAACGAAGGACACGACCCCGTTGATCCTCGCGGGCAGTGTCGCCGGTGAACAATCTCCGGTCGGACGCCTGCTCCGGGAGGCCTTTCACGAGCAGTTCGAAGGCGAGATCCTGACCGCCCGCGACGGTGTCAGCGGCGCCACCTGGCTGGCCCTCGGCGCCCTCGACCCCGCATTGGCGAACGAGGCGAACCACACCCGCTTGGTCAGTTAGGGACAACCTGTCGAGCCGAAAGGGTCGGCTCCGACGTATCGCTCACCTGGGCAGCTTCCTCTTCTTAAGGTGAGTGACATGTTCGAGACCGACCTCCGGCTGACGGACGGCCGCGCGCTGCACGTCTACGACAGCGCGCCCTGCGACGACGGCCGCCTGGCCGTCGTCACGCTCGGCGTCCCGACCGACGACCTGTACGAGGCCGGCGAGTGGCTCGGCATCCGCTGGATCTCCTGCGACCTCGCGTCCACCACCGCCGCCGACCTGGCCGCAGTCGTCGACGCAGCCTGCGTAGAAGGCTTCGCCCTGATGGGCCACGCCGAAGGCGGCGCTTTAGCCCTCCGCACCGCCGCCCTCCTCGGCGACCGCGTCGAAGCCGTAGTCACCTTCGCCAGCACCCTCCCCGCCGAGTTCGTCCTCACCGCAGTCGACGGTCCCGTCCTCCTGTGTCACGGCCTAAACGACACAGTCGTCCCACCCGCCAACAGCCGCTGGCTAGCCACCCGCCTGGCCCTCCCCACCCTCGACCTCCACCCCCACCTCGACCACACCACGATCCTCACCCAGTCCGAACCAGCCCTCGAATGGATCCGAGACCACACCGGCTGACCCCCACCTTGAGCACCCCTCAACCACGATCCGCCCACACGCGCGACTGAACCGTGCTCAACGTGGTAGGCGAGCGGCACCTTGAGCGCCCACCAACCGCTCTGCCGCCCGCACGATGGTTGGGCGGTGCTCAAGGTGCTGATCGGTGCACAAGGAGCAGCCGACCCACCTTTGGGCACGGGTCAACCAGTCGGCGCCACTTGGAGCGCGCACCAACCACCTTTCGGCTCGTACGACGGTTGAGCGGTGCTCAAGGTGGGGTATTCCAAGCAATGGCTTGACATGGGGGTCGGGTACGGCGGATATTCCAAGCATGTCTTTGGAGAAGCGGACTCGGTTGCTGGATGATCCGTTGGCTATTCGGGCGATGGCGCATCCGGTGCGGCTGGATCTGCAGAGCTTGCTGGGGCGGGAAGGGCCGATGACGGCGGCTGATGCGGCTCGGCGGTTGGGGATCAGTCAGGCGCTGGCTTCGCATCATCTGCGGCAGTTGGCGAAGTACGACTTCGTGGAGCCGGCGCCGGGGAAGGACAACCGCGAGCGGCCGTGGCGGTTGGTGTCGACTTCGCAGTCGTGGCGGGATGCTGCCCGAACTCCCGAGGGGGCGGCGGCGGCCGACGTACTGGAGCAGTTGTTGGCTGAGCGAGCGTTGGAGTCGCTGGCTCAGTGGCAGCAGCAACGCAACGACGAGGAGCCGATCTGGCGCGATCACGCCGGGATCGGCCGCAGCGGCATCTACCTGACCGGTGACGAGCTGGCCGAGCTCGTCCAGCAGATCAACAGCCTCGTCGAGCGGTACGTCGAGGAACGCCCGATCGACGATCAGTCGACCCGCCCGGTCGGCAGCCGCTATGTCTCCATCACCCAGATCGTCACCGTGGACCCGGAGGAGACGGAATGAAGGACCTGTGGGGCGTCCTCGCGCGGCAGCGCGACTACCGGCTGGTGCTCAGCGCCGGCCTGATCTCCATGACCGGCGACTGGCTACTCCGCACCGGCCTCGCCTTCCAGATCTACGTACTGACCGGATCAACACTCGCCTCGGGCGGTCTACTCCTGGCGTCGTTCGCCCCGACCGTCCTGCTCGGCTCGCTCGCCGGCGTCTTCGTCGACCGCTGGGATCAGCGCAAAACGATGATCGTGGCGAACCTCCTGAACGCCGCAGTTCTCCTTCCCCTGCTAGCGGTTCGCGGCGCCGGCACCATCTGGATCGTGTACGGCGTAGTGCTCGCCCAAGCGTGTTTGCAACAGTTCTTCCAACCGGCCGAGCAGTCGCTGATCCCGCTTCTCGTGGACTCGAAGCAACTCGTCACCGCCAACGCATTGAACAGTCAGATCCGCGACCTGTCCCGGTTGATCGGCGCCGCGATCGGCGGTGTCCTCGCCGCGACCGGCGGTCTGACACTGCTCGCGATCGCCGATGCGGTCACCTTCCTCATCGCGATCGCCCTACTCGCCGCCGTACGGCATCGGACCGAACGGATCCGCGAGATCACCGAGGCCGCCGGCGGCGCGATCCGCCGGCTGAAGACAGAGTGGACCGAGGGCTTGAAGCTCTGCGTCAGCGGATCCGGCATGCGACTGCTGTTCGTGTTCTGCCTGGTGACCGGGCTCGGCGAAGGCGTGATGAGCACCCTCTTCGCACCCTTCGTCTCCACCGAACTAGGCGGCGACGGCAAGGCCTACGGCTTGATCGTGTCCTCACAAGCAATCGGCGGCATCGTCGGCGGTCTGGTCGCCGCCGCCGTCGGCTCACGGTTGCCTGCGGCAACCATGTGGGGAGTGGGCGCGCTCCTCTTCGGCCTGATCGACCTCACGCTGTTCTGCTACCCACTCTTCTGGGACAGCCTGATCCCAGCTTTCGCCTGCATGATCGTCGTCGGCCTGCCCGGCGCCTTCGCGATCGCCGGCATGATGACCACCCTCCAGCGCCTGACCACCGACGGCACCCGCGGCCGCATCTTCGGCGCCATCATGGCCGCCGAAGGCGTGACCGTCCTGCTCGGTATCGCCGCCGCCGGCCTGCTCGGCGAGGTGGTCGGCATCATCCCGCTCCTGGTCTTCCAGGGCCTCGGGTACGTCGTCGGTGGCGCGGTAATCCTCAGTCGCCGACGGGTGCTGGAGCCTCGTCCGGAACCGGCTGCTCCCCTGCCGGTCTGACCCGGTGCACCCGGACCCGCGCGACCCGGCGACCGTCCATCTCGGTCACGGTGAGCGTGTGGTGGTCGACCTGGGCCTCCTCACCGACCGCAGGCACCTTGCCGAGCTGGGCGGCGAGGAATCCACCGACGGTTTCGTAAGGCCCGTCTGGCAGCTCAAGACCGGTCTCGTCGGCGAAGTCGTCCAGGTTCAACAGCCCGTCGACCTCCATGTCGCCGCTGCGGAACCGCGTGGTCTCGGTGGACTCCTCGTCGTACTCGTCCTTGATGTCGCCGATCAGCTCCTCGACGAGATCCTCGAGCGTGACGATGCCCGCCGTACCGCCGTACTCGTCCAGCACGATCGCGAGGTGGGTGCTGCGGCGGCGCATCTCGGTCAGCGTCGGCAGCAGCTTGGCGGTGTCCGGCAGCATCAGCACCTCACGCGCCAGGTCGCCGACCCGGACCGAACGCGACGCCACCGCCGGGTCGAACAGGTCCCGGACGTGCACGAACCCGACGATGTCGTCGGCCGAGCCGTTCATCACCGGGTACCGCGAGTGCGGGCGCTCGGCGGCGAACTTGACCGCCTTGTACGCCGGCATCTCCGCGTCCACGAAGTCGACCTCGGTCCGGGGCAGCATCAGCTCCCGCAGTTGCCGGCTGCCCGCCTCGAACACGTCGTCGACGATCCGCCGCTCCTCCTCGCCGAGCGACTCGTGCGCGGAGATGACATCGCGCAGCTCCTCGTCGGTCATCACCTCGCGGTTCGCGTTCGGATCACCGCCGAGCGCGCGGACCACGAGGTCGGTGGACTTCGAGAGCAGCCAGATCACCGGGCGGGCGCCGGAGGCGATCCGGTCCACCAGCGGGGCGAGGCCGAGCGCGAACGTCTCGGCCCGCTGCAGGGCGAGCCGCTTGGCCGCGAGCTCACCGATCACGATCGAGACATACGAGATGAGCACCGTGATCAGGACCAGCGCGACCGTCCCGGCCACGCCCTCGGGCAGCCCGAGGTCCACCAGGTGCGGCGACAAGGCGTCGGCCAGCGTCGCGCCACCGAAGGCGGCGGACAGGAAGCCCATCAGGGTCACGCCGATCTGTACGGCGGACAGGAACCGGTTCGGGTTGGCGGCCACCCGGGCCACCGTTTCGCCCCGCTTACCGCGGTGGGCGAGTGCCTTCACCTGCGACTCGCGCAGGGAGACCAGTGCCATCTCGGCGGCGGCGAACACCCCACCGATCAGCACGAAGACCAGGATCAAAACGATATTGAGGAGCGTTTCGTTCATGTCGGGGAGGTCCTAAAGCCCTCTCGTCGTATGTCGAGAGGGCGGGCGTTGGGCGTGGTCGTCCATCTCCTCAGCGTACCGGTGGGACGCACCACGATGCATGTTCGAGTTTGTTGGTTTACGATGATTAGCGTGAAGACACCCCGTGGTGCGCGCCGGACGGACACCCACCTGTCCGACGGCCGAGAGCTGATCTACTACGACCCGGCCGACACGCCGGCCCGGGTTCCGCTCGAGGACACCCGTGGCCTGCCCGCTCCGCAGCCGCAGGTCGACCTACGGACCGACCCGCTGACCGGTGACGTGATCACCTACGCGACGCACCGCAACACCCGCACCTACCTGCCGCCGGCCGACCAGTGCCCGCTGTGCGCCAGCAAGCCCGGCAACCCGACCGAGATCCCGGACCACGACTACAACGTGGCCGTCTTCGAGAACCGGTTCCCGTCGTTCGCCGGTCCCGGCCGGACCGAGGTGCTGTGCTTCACCAGCGACCACAACAGCTCGTTCACCCAGCTCTCCCAGGGTCAGGCGCGGCTGGTCGTGGACGCCTGGGCCGACCGGAACGCCGACCTCAGCGCCCGCGACGACATCGAGTACGTCTTCCCGTTCGAGAACCGCGGCCGCGAGATCGGCGTCACGCTCAGCCATCCGCACGGCCAGATCTACGGCTACCCGTTCCTCCCGCCGCGGATCCGGACCCTGATGGCCCGCGCCCGCGAGCACCAGGAAGTTGCCGGTAGCAACCTGTTCGCCGACGTCCTGGCCGCCGAGCGCAAGGAAGGCACCCGGGTCGTCGCCGAGAACGGCAACTGGACGGCGTTCGTCCCCGAGGCCGCCCGCTGGCCGGTCGAGGTGCACCTCTACCCGCACCGCCAGGTGGCCGGGATCGACGACCTGTCGATCGGTGAGCGCGACGACTTCGCCCAGCTCTACCTCGACGTACTGAACCGTTTCGACAGCCTGTACGGCGATCCGTTGCCCTACATCGCCGCCTGGCACCAGGCCCCGGTCCGGATCGACCGCGAACTCGGCTACCTTCACCTGGAAGTGCTGTCCATCCGACGGGCGGCCGACAAGATCAAGTACCTGGCCGGTTCGGAATCCGGGATGGGCGCTTTCATCAGCGACACCCGTCCGGAAGACGTGGCCGAGACTCTTCGGAAGGTGACCAGCTCGTGAGCTTCGCGGATATCTTCGGTACTGCGCCGGACGGTTCCTGGCGTGCTCCCGGACGGGTCAACCTGATCGGCGAACACACCGACTACAACGACGGTGTCGTCCTCCCGATCGCCCTGCCGGTCGAGGTCGTGGTGCACGCTTCGGCGCGAGCTGACGGCCGGATCGCGGTGTCATCCGTCGGGCACGATGCGGTCATCGAGTTCGCAATTGACGAGCTGGCGCCGCACTCCGTCGACGGCTGGGCGGCGTACCCGGCCGGCGCGGCCTGGATCCTGCGCGAGTCGGGCTACCCGATCGGCGGCGCGAACCTGCTCTTCGATTCCGACGTCCCGACCGGCGCGGGCCTGTCGTCGTCGGCGGCACTGCTGTGTGCCACGTTTGTTGCTTTGCTGGGTCTGGCCGAGGTCGAGGTCGAGCCGGCCGAGGTTGCGCGACTCGCGCAGCGCGCCGAGAACCAGTACGTCGGTGCGCCGGTCGGCCTGATGGATCAGACCGCCTCGATGTGCTGCACGGCCGGGCACGCGCTGGCGTTCGACATCCGCTCCGGCTCGTTGGACCAGATCCCGTTCGACCCTTCGGCTGACGGGCTGACGCTGCTCGTGGTCGACGTGAAGGCGCCGCATCGGCACGCCGATGGTGAGTACGCCGCACGTCGGCAGAGCTGCGAACGCGCGGCGGCCCAACTCGGCGTACCGGCTCTGCGTTCGGTTTCTGTTGATGAGCTGGATGCTGCGCTGGCGAAGCTCGACGACGAAGTGGATCGTCGCCGGGTTCGGCACGTGGTGACGGAGATCAAGCGGACCGAGGACGCGATCGCGTTGATGAAGGCCGGCCGACTGCGTGACGTCGGACCGCTGTTCAACGCCTCGCATGCATCGCTGCGCGACGACTTCGAGATCACCGTTCCGGAACTCGACGTCGCCGTCGACACCGCACTCGCCGCAGGTGCTGTTGGAGCCCGGATGACCGGTGGTGGTTTCGGCGGTTGCATCATCGCGCTGACCGCTTCCGATGAGGCCGACGCCGTACTGTCCGCCATCGAGAAAGCCTTTGCTGAGAAGGGTTTCACGGCCCCTAGTGCACTCGCCGCAACGCCTTCTGACGGTGCGTCGAGAATCAACTGATTGACCTCCTGCCCCAAGGTGCAGAACTGCCTTTGAGGACTGTGCAGCCCTTGCCTCCAGGCGTACTTTTCCCTTAAGGGGAAAGTACAATTTGGGGGAAGTGGGGTGGGGGCGATGGCGCTGCCTTTGCCTGCCGGAAAACTCAAGGTAGGAACCGGTTGGCGTTATTCCAGCGGCGGTAAGCACGCCGCCTTCGACTACCCGGTGGCGACCGGTACGACGGTCTTCGCGGTCCAGGACGGTATCGTCCTGGCCTGCAACGACGGCGTGACGAACAAACCGCAACCGGGCGTCCAGGGCGCAGATTCGAACTGGGTCCTGCTGGGCATCAGGCACGCCGGCAAGAAGGCCAGCGTCCTGTACCAGCACCTGTCACCCGGATTGCAGGTGAAGAAGGGCGAACAGGTCAAAGCCGGCGACCCGCTCGGCAAGTCCGGCTCCTCAGGCAACGCCACCGGCCCCCACCTGCACCTGGCAGCCATGTGGGGCCACCGCACAGCCAACAGCCGCTACGACTACCTGATCAACATCGGCGCGAACGAAAAAGCCCCCAAGAAGGGCACCGCAGCCAACGAGATCTGCATCTTCCCGCCCGACCAGGTCTACACCGGCAAACCAGCCGAGCGAAACCCGTTCGCCGGCGGCGATGTCTTCCTGGACAAGCTCAAGTTCGGCGTCAAACAGTCCGACAGCGTGAAGCGCCTGCAATTCGTCCTGAACCACATCAAACTGGTCAGCGGCCGCACCCTCGCCGTCAGCGGCAACTACGACATCAACACCAAGAACGAAGCCACCAAGTGGCAGATCCAAATCGACAAGTGCAAACCCGGCACCCCAGCCGCCGACGGCAACATCGGCCCCAAACAAGCCGAAAAACTCTTCGGCCCGCAATACATCCTGAAGGCGCACTCCTAACAGCCCTCACCCAGCCCGCAGCGATCCCCCCTCGCTGCGGGCACACTCGCGCGCGCCTAGCCCTCGCTCCGAGCACGCCCACTCCTACGTCGCGTGCTCCGCTCGTGCGCCCCTCCCACGCGGCTACCGCCGCTTCCCTGCGAGAACACTTCCGCCGACCGCACATTCGCAACCGCCGCCGCTAAGCCCGCTCCTACGTCGCGTGCACGCGGCTTGCTGAACCGGATTGCGTGGGTTTGGCGCGCGCCGCTTTAAGACACGCCCATCGTTGTGTACGTGGGGGCAACCGTCCTTCGTGGAACAACTGGACAAGGCACAAGTAGATCCGCCAGATGTCTCGGGAGAGCAGTCGCTGAGTGGAGTTGCCTGCGAGAACGTGATCTTCGAGGATTGCAGGCTCGACTACGCGACGTTCGACACGGTGCGGACGGCCGGTGCACTGGGGTTCGTGAACTGCTCGATGCGCGAAACAAGCCTGGTTGGCTGTCGGTGGGACAAGGCTGTCATCGACGGCTGCCGATTGTCGGGGCTGGAACTGGATCATTGCGATCTGCGGGGGTCCGACCTGCGGGGTAATTCGCTGGCGACGGTCCGAGGTGTCGGCTCGCTGCGCGGCGTCACCTTGACGGCAGATCAGTTGGCCGACTTGACCGCGGCATTGGTGGCCGACCTCGGGATTCGGATCGCCCGTCCCTGAATCGAACGGACGCAATGTGTGGGTGGCGCGGACGTGCGCCACTCATCAACTGCGGTTTTCGAGTGGCTCCAAGCGTGGAGCTCGCCGATGCAAGGGGGTTGATGAGTGGGGGCGGTCCGCCTGCGGCTGAGGATCAACCCGTTTGCCCCGCAACGCGATTGCCCGAATCCGCAGGTCGATGCCGGGTCGCAGTCTCCACGCCATCCAGTTCAGCAAGCCGCGTGCACGCGACGCAGGAGCGGGCTTAGCGGCGGCGGTTGCGAATGTGCGGTCGGCGGAAGTGTTCTCGCAGGAAGCGGCGGTAGCCGCGTGGGAGGGGTGGGTGGGGCGCACGAGCGGAGCACGCGACGTAGGAGCGCGCGTGCTCGGAGCGAGGGGTGGACCGCCAGCGACCGCCTCTTCAACCGCGGTTGGACGGGGATGCGGGTTCGGTCAGGAGGTGATTACTAGTTCGCAGCCTGTGTCTCGCATGGCTTTGCGGGCGCCGGCCGACAGACCGCCGTCGGTGACTATGACGTCCAGGTCGGCCCAGGTGGCGAAGGTGCTGAGGCCTACGGTGCCCCACTTGGTGTGGTCGGCTACTACGACGACTTCGCGGCTGGCGGCGATGAAGGAGCGGTTGGTTTCGGCTTCCATCAGGTTCGGGGTGCTGAGGCCGTGTTCGGCGTCTACGCCGTGGGCGCCGAGGAAGAGTAGGTCTAGGTGGAGGGAGCCTAGGGCGGCGGTGGCGATCGGGCCGACCAAAGCGTCCGATGGTGTGCGGATGCCGCCGATCAGTACGACGGTTCGGTCGGAGCGCGAGTTGCCGTGGAAGACGTCGGCGATGCGGGCCGAGTTCGTGACAACCGTCAAGTTCTCGACGCGGAGCAACTGCCGGGCGAGCGCGTAGGTCGTCGTACCGGCGCCGATGCCGATGGCGCTGTCGGGTTGGACGCGGCCGGCTGCTTCGGCGGCGATGGCTTGTTTGGCGGCGGACTCCTGGGTGAGTTTGGCGTCGAACCCGGGCTCGTGGGCGCTGCGGAGGCCGACTGAGGTCGCGCCGCCGTGGACCTTGTGGAGGAGGCCGCTGGAGTCGAGGGCGTCCAGGTCGCGCCGGATCGTCATGTCCGACACGCCGAAGCGTTCGACCAGTTCGGCGACCGTGATCGCGCCGCGACTGTTGACCTCGGCAACGATTGTGGCCTGTCGTTGCGCGGCCAGCTGTCCACCCCGGCCGCGTTGCGGCTCCGCTCCGGCTGCATTCACGTGCCAAGACTAAACGGAGTTCGGCGCGCTGTCAGGGAAATGACGTTGCCGCGGCGGTGGCAGCTTGTCACCCTGAAGCATGCGATTCCCCGACGACGTGCCCGTGCTGACCGCCGATTCGATCACTTTGCGTGCGCACACGCCTGCTGACGCCGACGCGGTCTACGAGATGTGCCAGGACCCGGTCATGCAGCGCTGGACCACGATTCCGGTGCCGTACTCGCACGCCGACGCCGTCTCCTTCCTCACCGAACTGGTCCCTAATGGCTGGCGCGACGAGAACGGCTCGCGGCACTGGGCGATCGACGTGGACGGGCGGTTCGCCGGGACGATCAGCCTGCACGACATCTCCGGTGGTGTCGGCGAGATCGGTTTCGCGATCGCTCCGTGGGCACGCGGCGCGGGCGCGATGACGCGTGCGGTCAAGCTGGTCGTGCGACACGTCTTCGACGACCTGAACTGGGACCGGGTGATCTGGCGGGCTCACGTCGGCAACTGGGGTTCACGCCGGGTCGCCTGGAAGGCCGGGTTCCGCGGACTGGTCGTCGTACCGGGTGCTGCCCAGGCGCGTGGCGTCCGGTACGACGAATGGGTGGCAACCGTCGGCCGCGATGACGAACTGGAGCCGCAGGGCAACTGGTGGACGGTACCGGAGTTCGGCGGTGGCACGTTCCGCATGCGGGCGCCTCGGCCCGATGACGCCAAGCGGGTCCAGGAAGCCTGCAGCGACGAGCGGACGCAGTACTGGCTGGCGGGCCTCCCGTCGCCGTACGAGTTGCACCACGCGGAAGGGTTCATCGAGAGCCGGAACGAAGCACGGGCTTCGGGTGAAGGCGTGTCGTGGGTGATCGCGGATCCGGGCACCGACGAGCTGATCGGCAACGTCAGCATCTTCGGCATGAACGACCGGCTGAACACGCGACCCGGCGAGATCGGGTACTGGATGCACCCATCTGGCCGCGGCAAGAACGTGATGACGAACGCGGTCCGGCTGGTGATCGAACACGCCTTCACACCGATCGAGAAGGGTGGTCTCGGACGCCGTCGGCTGACCCTGCTCGCCGCGGTCGAGAACACCGCGTCCGCCCATGTTGCCGAGGCCAACGGCTTCAACAAGGTCGGCATCGGGCGCGCCGGGGCACCCGGCCGGGACGGGCGCTGGGACGACGACTACATCTTCGATCTGCTGCCCACCGACCCCCGTCCGTGACCGGTTCGGGACGGCGAGTTTGTGTCATGCGACACCGTTCCCCTCGCCGTCTCGGCATTCGGCTGGTTGAATCGACTGGTGAGAGATCGTGAGGAGCTCGTCCGCCGCTGGCAGGCCGGGTGGTCCGTCTCGAGGGGCTGGACGACGGTTGAGGATGATCTGGACGGCATATTGACCGTCCGCGCGGGTGAGGAGAACCGCGCCATGGAGTACGTCGTCCTGGACGCGGACGACAAACCCGAGCGGGTCGAGCGAGCCGCCGAGCTGGCCTTGGCCGCGCCCGGTGGTCGCGGGGCCGGCTGGATCACCCTGGCGACCGACGACAAGGAAGCCCGGATCGAGCAGCTCGAGGACCTCGGTCTGGAGGTGCAGCGCGACCAGGACTGGTTGATGACGATCCAGTTGTCGGAGCAGCCTGCCCTCAAGCTGCACGAGCGGTACGCGCTGCACACCGAGCTCGAGGACGACCTGATCATCACCCGTGCCACGTTGCACGGCGGGGTCGTGTCGAGCGGCCGGATGGCGGTCGTAGGGCCGGATGCCGTCGCGGACCGGATCGAGACCGACCCGGCGCACCGGCGGCGCGGACTCGGCAGTGCGGTGATGGCCTCGCTGGTCGAGACCGCCGCGGCCCAGGGCGCCAAGCGCGGCATCCTGATCGCGTCGATCGACGGTCTCCGGCTGTATCGCAGCCTGGGCTGGAAGGTCATTGCCGACGTGGTCACGGCACGCTGCTAGACCAGTTCTGATTGTCAGACATCCGTTAAGGCCGGTCTCCGGAGGAGTCAGGCAACGATCGGGTGGGCAAGGCTGCTCACCATGACGAACCCCCGACGGTCGCGGCGTTCCCGTGTGGCCGGTCCACTGCTCGCTTCCCTGTCCGCGCTGGTCGTGCTCACAGGGATCGGGTGGTTCGTACTGCGGGATGTGGACGGTCAGAAGGTGACGGGCCAGGAGGAGCCGCTGACTGCGGTCTCCACGCCGGTCGATGACGCATCGGTCACTCCGACCCCGATCCGGCCGACCAGTCCGTCCGCGACACCACGCCGTACGGCGTCTGTCACCCCCACGCCGACTCCCGCGAAAACGGTCAAGCCGACACCGACCCGGTCGAGTACGGCGCCGAGTCGCGAAGGCACGCGGAAGCCGACCACTACGCCGAGCCACACCGCGACCCCGCGGGCGTCGAAGCCGACGAAGTCGACCACGACGATCGCCTCCGGTAGTCCCGAGGCTCAGGTGCTCACGTTGACCAACGCCGAGCGGAAGAAGAACGGATGCGGTGCACTGCGGACGAACAGCGCGTTGGCGAAGGCCGCCGAGGCGCATGCGTCGGACATGGTGGTCAACCACTACTTCGCGCACAACAGCCAGGACGGGCGGACGCCGTTCGCCCGGATGAAGGCCGCCGGCTTCCAGGGCGGCGCGATGGCCGAGAACATCGCTGTCGGTTACACCAGTCCGGCGGCGGTCGTTAAGGGCTGGATGAACAGCCCGGGACACCGGGCCAACATCCTGAACTGTGACTACACAATGCTCGGTGTCGGTTACTCCTCGGGACAGGTGAAACCCGAATGGGGCAAGGGATCCTGGGTCCAGGACTTCGGTGGCTGACCGCAACCTTCGGGGAGTGTGCTGTGAATCTTCAGAGATGGTTAAGGCGGGTCGCGGAACTGTAACGGTGACCCGGCGTATCGGTTAAGGTCGCTGTTCGGTAACCAGGGGGGACCTGGAAGGACCGAGGGGAACGACGCAGTACTCGGCACGACGCACACGAAGAGGATTCGCCCACCCATGACGGATGCGCCAACCCCCCGGCGGCACCGCGGTACCCGACGCGCGCAGAAGAACAAACGCGGCCTGGTCGGCCCGATCGTCAGCGCATTGTCGGTGCTCGTTGCCATCGGCCCGGTGATCTATCTGATGTCGCGGGACAACTCGACCGTCAGCGACGCGACCAAGGTTCTGAACGTCTCCGAGGACACCCGGGACGACTCCGGTGCTTCACTCGTCGACGGCGCGCACAGCGTCCCGCTGAAGACCGTCACCAAGACGCTGGCCAACGGCAAGGTCACCACCGCCGTCATCGGCGCCGGTGCGAACGGCACGTCGACGACCTCGACGCCGGGCACCACCGGTACGCCGGGAGTCACCCCGACCGGTACACCGTCGAACACGCTGACGACGCCGACCGCGCCGACCACCGGCGTCACCACGGTCACCGTCACCCCGGGCAAGCCGCGGACGACCGAAGGGAAGCCGGGTAAGCCGAAGCCGCCGCCCCGGCCGACCCCGACGAAGACCACGACCAGCAAGCCGCCGAGCAACACGCCTGAGCCGCCGCCCACGAACGACGGTGGTGGGACCAACGCGCAGGAGCGCGAGGTGCTCGAGCTGACCAACCAGGTCCGCCAGCAGAACGGCTGCGGCCCGCTGCGGCTGAACAGCGCCCTCGTCGAGGCAGCCGGCCGGCACGCCTCCGACATGGTCCGCCGGCACTACATGGACCACACCAACCCCGAAGGCCAGGACCCGGGCGACCGGATGCGCGCCGCCGGGTACGACGGTGGCAGCTGGGGCGAGAACATCGCGGCCGGATACCCGACCGCACAGAAGGTGGTCGCTGCCTGGATGAAGAGCGAAGGCCACCGGGCGAACATCCTGAACTGCAAGTTCAACCTGCTCGGCGTCGGCTACGACCCCGGACGCGTCAAGTCCGACTGGGGCCCCGGAAGCTGGGTGCAGGACTTCGGCCGCAGCTAGGCCGTCGTACAGGTTGTCATTGTGTCGAAGGCACCGACAGTGGCGAAGACGTTGTTCGAATGCCACAACGTCCGGCAGATTTCCGGCCGGTCACGGCGGGTAGATCCGTCCTTGTCGCACCGTCCACGCTCTACCGAGCCGGACGCGACGACTGATGAGGCACGTCTTGGGGGCGAGACAGTGAAGGGAACAACGACATAATGTCGTCCGATTCCGGCAGTGGCCGGCAGAAACCACGCAGGAAGGCGACGCGTGCCCGGGGCTCCCGGCCGAACGCCCCGGAACCGGCACCCACGCCCCCACCCGAACCACCCCGCTACGCCCCGCGAGGCGGCGAGTCCCCCTTCTGGGCCAACGCCCAGCCCCGCACCGACAGCCAAGCCTGGGCCGACACCCAAGCCCACCTGGAGGCCCGCACCCGCACCGACTCCACCCCGCAGTACGCACCTCGCGGTGGGGACGCGTTCGGCGGCACGAGCCGGCTCGGGAGTGATGACGCCTTCGCCGGTCCCACGCGTTCTGGTGCCGGCACCGAGCCGCTCGGGACGAGTGCAGCGGACAGCACAAGCTCACGCGGCTGGGTCACCCAGTCCGCCGCCCCCACGCCGGCACCGGCCCCCGAGCCCGCCCCGACCCGTCGATCCCGCCAATCGACGCCGGCCGAGGACCTCGCAGGTCTAGGCGCCTGGGCCACCACACCCCCCGAGCGCCCAACCGCCAACCCCGCGCAAACCGCTTCCACCTGGAGCGAGTCCGCCTCCCTCGGGTCCCCCCGGACCGAGTCGACACCGAGCGCAACTCCCCTAACCCAGCCCACCCCCAGCCGACTCGACGCCACACCCACCGCCTCCACCTGGAGCGAATCCGCCTCCCTCGGGTCCCCCCGGACCGAGTCGACACCGAGCGCAACTCCCCTGACCCAGCCCACCCCCAGCCGACTCGACGCCACACCCACCGCC
>NZ_JBHUQZ010000019.1:0-85720 GCF_042674205.1 Kribbella sp. NPDC056951 | reverse complement strand
TGGAGCGAATCCGCCTCCCTCGGGTCCCCCCGGACCGAGTCGACACCGAGCGCAACTCCCCTGACCCAGCCCACCCCCAGCCGACTCGACGCCACGCCCACCGCGTCCACGTGGAGCGAGACGGCCCGCGCCGCCTCCGGTCGACTCGATTCCACCTCCGACGCATCCAGTCGACTCGGCTCCGCGCCTACCGCGTCTACCTGGAGCGAGACAGCTCCTGCGGCATCCGGGCGGCTCGAGTCGACGCCTACCGCGTCGGCCTGGAGTGAGACGGCTCCTGCGGCGTCAGGGCGGCTTGGTTCACCTGCGCGGTTGGATTCTGCGTCGGTGGGGTCTGTTGGGACCGAGTCCACCCGGCTCGGGTCCGCGTCGGAGGGGTTCGAATCTACGGCGGCGGCGAGTTCGTCGTACGTGCAGCCGCCGGTTGCGGCGGTTGCGGATCCGCGGACGGCGCGGGGTACGACCGAACTGTCGGGGCCGCGCACTGCGGCGATTCGTGAGAGCAAGGCGGCGGCGAACCGGCGGCCGCGCCAGGCAGCAGACAGTACGGCGGTTGATGCCGACGGCCATCCGGTCTCTCGGACGGCGCGCGGTGCGGGCGGTAGGCGGCGGCCGTTCATCGCGGTGGCGGCGGTACTCCTCGTCATCACACCGATCTCGTGGCTCCTGTTGCACCAGCCGCAGAACGACGAGGCCGACGCCTCGCTCCCGATCGGTACTCGCACCGACGACTCCTACGCAACCCCCAGCACCATCCCGGTCGACGACCCCACCGTCCCGCCGAAGAAGCCCACGGCCACCCCCACAGCACCCCCCACGGGTACCCCGACCGCGTCGACGACACCCACAGCACCTCCCACGGGCGGTCCCACCAACACCCCCACGACCGTCCCCACGGACAACCCAACGAGCACAGCCACCACGGTGCCCACCAATCCCCCCACCAGCCGGCCCACCACCACGCCGACCGGTCCGCCGACGAAGACACCCCCGCCGCCTCCGCCACCACCGCCGCCCGCGGCTGACGGGGACATGACGAACGACGAGATCCAGTTGTTCAACCAGATCGACAGCGCGCGCAAGAGCAAGGGGTGCGCACCGCTCGAGCAGGACGCTCCGGTGACGTACGGAGCCCGCAGCGATGCACAGAGCCGGAGCAAATCGGGCAACGTCAACGCGAGCGGCTCCTCGATGTCCGCAGCCGGCGGCGACAACTGGTCCTCGAACGACGCGTTCAACCAGATGATGGCGCAAAGCAAGGGCACCCTCCTGAACTGCGGACTGCGCACCCTCGGTGTCGGTCGTGGCACGTACAAGTACTGCACCTCGGTCGATCTCCTCGGGCTCTGCATCGGCAAGCGGGTCACCCGGGTCGGCTGGGTCGCCGACTTCAACTGACGCAATCACCCGACGGACAGGACGTATACGTCTGCTACGCGGTCGCCTGGGCGGCCGCCGGCGGGAACAACCCCCGCCGCACACCTATACGTCCTGTCTGTACGCCGACAACCGGCGACCGGCGGAGATCGCAACCGCCGGTTGTCCGTTGGATCCGCACGCTGCGGCACCTCCTCCCCATCTGGTGGGTTGACCCATGCGGTGGCGGGTTCCCGACCCCGCATGCGGTGGGGGAACCCACAACCCGGTGGGTGGACCCACCAAATGGGCGGCAGGCGAAGGTGGGGGCGCCGGGGCTGGTCGGCGGGGTGGGGTGGATCTTGGGCCGGTGGGGCACAACTTCCGCCCCGCACGACGAGAGCGGGCGGGCTGGTTCTGGTTGTTGGTGGGGCGTAAGGGAGATGTCGCGGGTGTTGGGGGGTGGTTGGTGGGACGATGGGGGGAGGCTACGGCGGGAGGGTGCATGTTCGGGGAACGGGAACGTGGGGACCTGGGGCCGGAGCGGCCGGCGCATTTTGGGATTCCGCCGGATGCGTTGGCGGATGAGCGGCCTGATCGGCGGCCTGAGGAGGCCAAGCGGATGGGGTTGAGCCGGCATACCGAGGAGGGGGCGGTGTTGTCGTTCGCTTCGGGGCTGGATCGCGGGAAGACCGGGCATCGGTTGATGGCTTGGATCTTGCTGGTGACGTTTGCGGCGCCGGCGATCTACACGTTGTTCTGGCTGCTCTAGGCGAGGGCGGGAGCGAAGTCCTGGCGGTGGCGTTGCGGGGTGGTGCCGAGGACGGCGTGGAAGTGGTGGCGGAGGGCGGCGCTGCTGCCGAAGCCGCTGGCGGTGGCTACTCGCTCGACTGGGTGGTCTGTGGTTTCGAGGAGGAGGCGGGCGCGGTCCAGGCGTTGCTGGAGGAGCCAGGCCTGGCCTGAGCTACCCGTGCGGGCCCGGAACTGACGGGTGAAGGTACGGCGGGACAACGCAACCGCAGCCGCCCATTCGTCCAATGAAACCGGCTGGTCGAGTCGGGCTCGCGCCCACACCATCGCCTTCTCGATCACGTCATCACCGGGGTCGGGCGGAACCGGGACCGGGATGTACTGCGCCTGCGAACCACTGCGGTGCGGCGCGATCACGAGGTTGCGCGCAAGCTCCTCCGCCGCCTCCACGCCGTACTGCGTGCGCACCAGATGCAAGCAACAGTCCAACGACGCCGCCGTACCAGCCGAGGTCATCACGTCGCCGAGGTCTGACCAGAGCACATCGGCCCGTACGGCGAGGTCCGGGTGCCGGGCCTGCAGTTCCGCGACCCGCCGCCAGTGCGTCACGACCTCGCGGCCGTCGGCGATTCCGCTCGCGGCGACCAGGTATGCGCCGATGCACAGCCCGATCACGACCGCTCCACGCGCATGCGCCCGCTGGATCGTCGTCAACAGCAACGAGGACGGCTCGCGCGTCGGCTCCCAGCTCGGCAGGATCACCACGTCGGCCGTGTCCATCACCGACAGCCCGTGCTCGACCGTGATCCCGAAGCCGGCGTTCGTCCGCAGCAACCCCGGTTCCTCGGCGCACACCCGCACGTCGTACAGGCCGTTCGTGTCCCACGGATCACCGAGGACCAGGCACGGCACGGACAGATGGAACGGACTCATCCCGTCGAAGGCCAGTACGGCGACGCTACGCATGACGGACAGTATATGGCCCGATCTTCAGGAACTGTGGCTCGCGGGCCAATGGTGAGACCGGCCGAAACGACAGAGGATCGACGACATGAAGATCACGCACATCGGTGGGCCGACCGCTTTGTTCACGTACGGCGGCCTGACCTTCCTGACCGACCCTGCCTTCGACGAGCCGCGCGAGTACCAGATGCCGACCGGCCGGGTGATGAAGAAGCTGACCGGACCGGCGATCCCGGCGGCCGACCTCGGCCCGGTCGACGTCGTACTGCTGTCGCACGACGAGCATTTCGACAACCTCGACATGTCGGGTCGCGCGCTGCTGCCGTCGATCCCGACTGTTCTGTCGACCCCCGGTGCGGGCACCCGGATCCCCGGTGTCCAGGGACTCGACAAATGGGAGTCGGCGACGATCGACGGGGTCACGGTGACCGCCGTACCGGCGTTGCACGGGCCGGAAGGCGCTGAGGCCGTACTGGGTGTCGTCACCGGGTTCGTCCTGCAGAGCGCGGACCTGCCGACCGTCTACGTGTCCGGCGACAACGCGTCCGTCGACCTGGTCAAGCAGATCGCCGACCGCTTCGGGCCGTTCGGGGTCGCCGTGCTCTTCGCCGGCGCGGCGCGGACGGTGCTGATGGACGGGGCCAACCTCACGCTGACGTCCGCCGAGTCCGTCGAGGCCGCCCACCTGCTCGCACCGGCGACGATCATCCCGGTCCACACCGAGGGCTGGACGCACTTCACCGAGGGCCCGGACCAGTTCGCGCAGGCCTTCGCCGACGCCGGTCTCACCGACCGTCTCCAGCTCCTCGAACACGGGGTTTCCACCGAGGTTCGTTGAGCCCTTGACGACCACGGAGCGTCACCAATAAGGTCTCCAGGGCCGGGGGGAACCGGCAGCACGATTCATCAGGGCCGGGGGGAAATCTGGCCCACTGCCAAGGGGGAATTCCTTGTTCACGCGACGCTTCAGCCTGCCCATGTCCGGAATCGCAGCGACGGTCTTCGCCGCCGGAGCGCTGGTCGCTCCGCTTCCGGCTTCGGCGGCGGCACCGCAGTTCCTGGTCGCCGGGATCCAGTACGACCCGGTCGGCAAGGACACCAGGACCAACACGCACATCAACCTCGAGTACATCAGCATCCGCAACAACACCACGCGTCCGCTCAGCCTGAAGGGCTACCGGATCCGTGATGCCGCCAGCCACGTCTACTACTTCCCGCCGACCTTCGTCCTGAAGGCGCGCAGCACGGTCCTGGTGCACACCGGCAAGGGCCGCAACAGCGCGAACCACCTGTACTGGGGTTCGGGCAACTACATCTGGAACAACGACGGCGACACCGCGCGTCTGCAGAACTCACTGAACAAGGTCATCGACTTCTGCACCTACAAGTACGTCGCCAACCGGGCCGCGCTCGCCTGCTAACCGATCCCGTGCGTGCGCCAGAACGGCGCCAGGTCAACGGAACTGGCGGCCTGCGCGGCGGTCTTGAAGTCGGCCGGGGTGACCACCCCGTGCCAATGGGCCCTCGCGTAGGACGCCAGCAGCCGGTCCATCGCCGGCGTACCGATCAGGCGCTCCAGCTCGTGCAGCATGCAGGAACCGTAGGTGTAGACAAAAGTCCCGTACGACGAATCGTGCGCGCCCCAGTAGCCCATGTCCCGAGTGATTGCCACCGGCAACGTTCCCGGCCAGCACCCGGCGCGGTCATTGTCCTCGAAGACATCGGTCGCGTACGTCGCGAACGATTCGTCCAGCCAAGGATCGGCGTACTCGTTGTTGCCGACGATCCCGTACCACCACTGATGAGCCACCTCATGCACGACCGGACTGTTCGGTGAGATCAGCAAGACGAACCCGGGGTATTCCATCCCGCTGAACTTCGTCCACCGATCATTCAGCACCAGATCGAGCTCATGATCCGGGTACGCACCGAACCGCCGCCCGAACTCGTCGAGCGCCGCAGCCGCATCAGCGCGAGCCGAGTCGACCGCGGCCGCAGTCACCGTCGGCGTCGCCCACGTCCGCACCGTCACACCACCGGGCGATGTCACCGACGTACTCTGGAATGGACCAGCAGCCCAAGCGAAATCCCTTACCTGCTTCGCGATTGCGACCCCATCAGTCATCACGCCGGTCGACGGTACGGCGATGTTTCCGGTATGCGTGAGCCGTACGGAGAAGTCGGCTGCGACCGTGTAGAAGCTCTCGCCGATCCCCATGTCGCGCTCGAGATGCCAGCCGGCCGCATCACGAACCGCCAGGACCGGAAGCGCGTTCCCGAAGAAGCTGAACTCGCCGGAACGCCCGAATCGATCCTCACGATCCGGCGCAGTGAGCTTCACGTCGAAGCCGATCGACGTCCGCTCCCCCGGTTTCAGGGGCTTCGGCAACGAAAACTTGACCACCGTGCAGTCACGCATGGCGGTCCCACCCGTGACCTCAACCGAGCCACAACCACGCGAGTTGCCCCACAGCCGCAGATAGACCTCCGGCAGCGCCTCCGCCGCGGTGTTCGTGAAGCTGACAGTCTCCCGCCCCGACCAGGTCCGTCCATCGGGCGTGCCGGTCAACGAGACTTCGTACGACGGCGCGCCCGGCGCCGGCGGTGTTGCTGCCAGCAAGGAACTGGGGGCTACCAGCAACGAGGTAGGGGCCAGCAGCAACAGTAGGAGCCGGTGCACAGCTCCGGACGCTACCGGGTGGCGGGCGCCGGATCCGTCCCGGCCGGGATCCAGTCGTGTACCAAGATCTCATCACCGACCGTGACCGTCCCACCGGTCAGCACGGCCGCCTTCATCCCGAAGCTGACACCGCCGCCGTACGCCGGCTCCCGACGATACGAGGCTAAGGTCCGGGTCGGCTCCGGCCCGGATTTACGACCGGTCGCCTGGTCGACCGTCGGTACGGCGCAACGGATCGCCCGCGCGGAGTAGCCGATCTCGACCGCGCCGAGCGACATCCGCAGTACCCGATCCTCGGTGTGCGGTTCGGACCAGCCGGAGACCACGACGTTCGGCCGGAAGCGGTTCATCGGGATCGCCTCGCCACCGCGGCTCGCGATTCGCTCGTTCAGCCCGTCGAGCGACGACAGCGAGGTGATCAGCAGCGCATGCGCGTCACCGAAACCGGTCTCGCCGCGATGCACACCCCAGCCGGGCCGCTCATGCTCCGGCGTCACCCTCACGAGGCCGACCGGCCGATCGAGCCGTGCGGAAAACCACTCGTCCGCCGCCGCGTCCTGCACCACGCCCAGCCCGAACCACTTGCCGAACAGGCTGACGTCGCGCCGCTTCCCGTCGTACTGGATCGGTACGACGAGATCGGGCGCATCCGCCGCGGCCAGCCGCAGCGTGTCGCCGGCGAGCTCGGCCCGCAGCGCGGCCATCGCGGGCACCGATCGCTGGCTGAGGAAGGTCCCGTCGGGGTCGACCAGCATGAAAGTGCGGTCGCCGGCGACTCCGCTCGGCCCGATCTCGGCCTGCTCAACCGGTACGCCGGACAGTCCCTTAATGGGGTAGTGAACCAAGGCAGCCACGCGCGCGACAGACATGCGCCCATCCTACGGGTCGCCGTCACTTGAATTGTTCGTTCATGTTGACTTATGTTTGATCACGAGGAGGTTGTCATGCAGCTGGAAGCGTTCACCGGCGCTCTGCAGCGCGTCCGCCAGGATGCCGGTCTCAGCTATCGCGAGTTGGCCGATCAGGCCCACTACTCCCACGCCCATCTGGTCCGCGCGACCAGCGGCAAGCAGCTTCCGAGCTGGCCGGTGACAGTCGCGTTCCTGACCGGGTGCGACGTACCGGCCGAGCTCCTGCCGATCTGGCGGCGGCACTGGGAGGCGGCCGCCCGCGACCCCCAGGACGTCAGCGAACTGCTGCGCGCGGCCGCGACCCCACAGGACCTGGGCGCGGCGCTCACCGCGCTGACCAGGCCGCGGTCACTCCGCTCGCTGGAGCGGCTCACCGGCATCCCGCGGGCCACCCTGCAGAGCTGGCTGCGAGGTGGCCGGGTACCGCGACCGGACAGGCTCGATCAGTTCATCCTGGCGCTCGGCGCGAGCCGCACCGAGCGCCTCGCCTTCAGCGACTGCGTCGACCGGCTCGCCGGCTGACCACGATCAGCACGGTCCCGGCCGCCAGCAGGATGAACGCCATCGCGACTGCCCAGAACCCGACCGGGCTACCCGTATCGGGGAGGTCCGGCTTCGGAGACCCCGGCTTCGGAGGCTCAGGCTTCGGCGTCACCGTGGTCGTCACCGTGCTGGTGTTGTCATGAGGGTCCGGATCGGGCGTCACCGACGTCGCGGTCGCGGTGTTGGCCACCGACTTGCTCCCGTACTTCGGATCCACCACCACGTCGAGCACGATCACCGCCGTCTTCCCAGGGTCGATCCGCTCGAGCGCACAGGTGATGAGCTGCCCGACCGCCTGGCACCGCGCCGGGGTCGACCGCAACCGCAGCCCGGCCGCGAGCTCGTCCGTGACCGACACCTTCAGCGCGGCCGACGGTCCGGCGTTGTGCACCGCGATCCGGTACCGCAACGAACCACCCGCGACCACAGTCGGACTGGACGCCGTCTTGAAGACCTCGAGGTTCGCCGACCGCCCAGGACGCCCGGTCACCCTCGCCTCGTTGTTCGCGCTCACCGGATCCGGCGTGGCCGACCCGACCCGCGCCAGGTTCGTTAGTTCACCACTGAACCCCGGTACGACGGTAGCCGCGATCGTCACCGTGATCACCGCGCCATCCGCCAGCACCGCGGTACCGCACTGAACCACCCCCGCCTCCGGAGCATCCGGCGCGCCGACCTCCCGGCCACCAACAGTGGCGCGGGCGGAGCCCGTGGGCGGCAGCACGACGCATGGGGCGGTCGCGGACACGTTGGTCAGACCGCGCGGCAGCTCGTCGGTGATGACGACCTTGCGCGCATCGGACGGACCAGCATTGCGAACCGTCAGCGTGTACGTCACCCGCTGACCCGCCACGGGATTGGCCGGCGACATCGTCTTGGTGATCGCTAGATCCGCCTGCGCGGCCACCGGCGAAACGCTCGTCCCGGTGTTGTTGTCCTTGTCCGGATCGGGTGTCGGTGACGCGGCCGTCGCGGTGTTGGTCAGCGTCGCGCCGTCATACCCAGCCGCCAGCTTGACCCGGATCGAGAGCAACACCTGCCCGATCGGTACGTCGCCCAGCGCGCACCGGACCGTGGGTCCGTCGACCTGGCACGGCGTTCCCGCCGACACGATCGTCAGACCGGCCGGGATCGTGTCGGTCACCACGACCGAACGCGCGACCGACGGACCGGCGTTGGTGACCACGATGGCGTAATCGAAGGTGCTGCCCGGCGTGACGGTCCCCGGCTCGGACTGCTTCGTCACCTGGACGTCCGCGCTGGTACCGACCGGGATCGTCACGGTCGAACTGTTGTTGGTGTCAACGGGATCGGAAACCGGCGATTTCACGGTCGCGGTGTTCGCAACCGTCGTGCCGGAGTAGCCGGAGTCGAGGACGGCCGTGACGACGACCGTCGTCGATTTGCCCGCGACAAGTGTGCCCAGTGCACACTCGATCTTCGGCCCGGTGACCGTGCAGTCGGGCTCGACCTTGACCACCGCAAGCCCAGTCGGCAGCGTGTCCGACAAGGCGACCGCGGTCGCATCCGACGGACCGTTGTTGACGACGGTGAGGCGATAGGTCACGCCACCACCGGCAGTCGCGTACTTCTCGTCACTGGTCTTGACGACCGTGAGATCCGCAGACTGATCGACCTCCGTGGTGATCGTGCTGGTGTTGTTGGCCGGCTCCGGATCCGGTGTCGTACTGGCGACACTGGCCGCATTCGTGATCGGCGCAGTGTGGCCCGAATCCACCTTGACCCGGATCTGTACGACCGCCTCGCCACCCGGCCCCATCGTCCCGAGCGTGCAGCTCACCGCCGTGGTGCAAGTGCCTTCGGCGCTAGTTGCCTCCAGCATCGATACGCCAGTCGGCGGGGTGTCAGTCACGGTGACGGCCTGCGCGCTCGATGGACCGTCGTTGTGCACAGTCAGGGTGTAGAGGCCCTCGCCGCCAGCGACCAGCGGTGACGGCTTCACCGACTTGGTGATCGACAGATTGGCCGAGGAGGTGACCACAGTGTCGGCCGTACCGCGGTCGTTGGAGTCGTTCGGATCAGGCGTCTGCGAAGCAACAGTCGCCGCGTTGGTCAACTTGCCCGAGGCAAGAGCCGGGTCGACCTTGGTCACCACGGTGATGACGAGCTGACCACCAGGTTTGAGCCGACCGGCCGGGCAGATCACGACCGGCTCCGAGACCGATGGGTCCTGCAGACAGTCGCCGGCGGAACTCGACCCGCGGACATACGTCGTACCGGCGGGCAGTGTGTCGGTGACGACCGCACCGACCGCATCGGACGGACCCGCGTTGTTGACCATCAACGTGTAGGTCAGCTCGTTGCCTGCGACAACGGTTTCGGCAGCGGTCTTGGCGATCGACAGATCCGCCCGCGCCTGGACAGTCGTCGCACTGGTCGCTGTGTTGTCGGAGTCGGTCGGATCCTCCGGCGTCTTCGCACCGGCCGACGCCGTGTTGGTCAACGCGCCGGGCGTGGTCGCCGGGGCGATCGTGCCGGTCACCTTGACCGCGAAGCTGTCCCCAGCTGCCAGCGTGGCCAACTCACAAGTCACTCGCCCATCGCTGACCTTGCACGTCGCACCGCCGGTCGGCGAGGCGCTCACACTGGTCACAGCAGCCGGTACGTCGTCGTCCAGCGAAACGCTTTGCGCATCGGATGGTCCGGTGTTGCTGACGGTGAGGTTGTAGGTGATCGCCTCACCGGCGACGACCGGGTCGGGGCTGACGGTCTTGGTCAGGGTGATGTTCGCTTGGGCACCGGTGAGCAGCGTGTACGTCGCGCTGTTGTTGTCCGCGACCGGATCCGGGGTCGGCGACGTGACCTTGGCCGTGTTGGCGAGCTCGTTCGGTGGGGTTCCGGAGGGGACGTTCGCGACCACGGTCACGGTGATTTCGTCGCCTGGGGCAGCTGTTCCGACTGCGCAGGTGACTGTCCCGTCGGCCTGTTCACACGAGCCCTGTGACGTCGAGGCCGAGACATACTTCAGCGGCGCCGGAACCGGGTCGGTCACCGTCACCGACTGCGCGGCCGACGGGCCGTTGTTCGTGATCGTCAGCTTGTAGCTGACGGGTTGCCCGGCGTGGACCGGCGCGGGTTGCGCGGTCTTGGTGATCGCCAGATCCGCGCTCGCACTGAGGTTGTCGGTGGTGCGGCCGGTGTTGTTGGACTTCTCCGGATCAGGCGTCGTGCTGGTTGCCGTGGCGCTGTTGGTCAGCGTGCCGGTGGCGGTCGCGGACACCTTGGCAGTAACGGTGATCGTGGCGTTCGAACCGGCCCCAAGGTCGCCCAGCGCGCAGCGAATCTCGCCGGACGACACCGTGCAGGAACCTGCCGTCGAGTCGGCGGTCGCGTCGCTCAACGCGGCCGGGAGGTCATCGGCGACCTGCACAGCGCGGGCATCGGACGGGCCGTCGTTGTGCACGGTGATCTGGTAGGTGACCGACTTGCCCGGGACCACCGGATTCGTGATGGTCTGCTTGCCGACGACCAGGTCGGCCTTCGGATCACCTGGCGTGATGGTCGCCGTACCGGTGTTGTTGGACAGGTCCGGATCCGGGGTTGCGCTCGAGACGGCGGCGCCGTTGGTGAGCGGACCACCCTGGTACGCCGAGTCGAGGGTCGCGGTCACCTGGATGACCAGCGTGGCGTTGCCGGCCAAGGTGTCGACGAGGCAGGTGATGTCTTGGCCGGCTGCCGAACATCCGGCAGGGGCTGGGGCCTGGGCATCGATGATCGTCAGACCGGCCGGGAGCGAATCGGCAACCCGGACCTGCTGCGCCGCGGACGGACCGTTGTTCTTCACAGTCAGCGTGTACTTGACCTTCTCACCAGCCGCCGGGTTGTCCGGGACGACCGCCTTCTGGAGCGAGAGGTCGGCGACTCGGGTCACCGGGGTGGTGACCGAGGCCGTGTTGTTGTTGGGGTTCGGGTCGGAGGTCGAGGTGATCGCGGTTGCGACGTTCGTCAGACCCGTTGCTGTGCTGGTAGCGGGGACCTTCACCACGACAGTGATCGTGGCACTCGATCCGGATGGAATATCTCCGATTGTGCAACTCAGCGTGCCGCTACACGTGCCCTGGGTCGGCGTGGCCGAGACGAACTCGACGCCGGCGGGCAAAGTGTCGGTGACCGCGACTTCCTTCGCCGTATTCGGACCGTTGTTCTTGGCAACGATCGTGTAGGTCAGGTCGGCGCCGGCCGGCACCGGGTCCGGCGTACCGGTCTTGGTGAGCTGGAGATCGGCCGAGGCGGCCACCGGCGTGCGGACCTCGTCGGGGCGGTAGGTGTACGGCTTGTTGAGGGTCTCGGCGGTGTAGTCGAGATAGCCGGTGTTCACGACCGTGGTCCCGGCCGAGGCGTCGTCGAGGGTGACGCGGAAGTGGACCGTGGTGCTCTGGTTCTTCTTCAGCCGGCCGCCGGTGGTCGCGTTCGCACCGGTGCCGACCCGGAAACGAACGGTTCGCGAGGCCGCGTCGTACTCGGCCTGGTCGTCGCCGGCCTGGTCCGTCTTGGCGCCGGCCACGGCGCCCATCGACACAGACAGCGAGCCCGGCACGTACGTCGTGTTCGGCGGCAGGGTGTCCCGGACCACGGCCTTGAGCGCGTCGTCGTCGCCGGTGTTGCCGAAGTTGAGCGTGTACTCGAGAGTGTCGCCGACCTTGGCCGGGTCGTTACCGGCCAGGTTGCGAACCGTCTTCGTCCCCTTGATGGCCGGCGCATAGAGGTCGATCTGGGTGGTCAGCGCGGCCGGATAGTAGAAGTCGCCGGTACTCGCGAAGGTGAGCTCGGCGCTAGTCGCGCTGTTGGGAAGGATGCCGGCGGCATCGACCACCTTCGCGTCCAGACCGAGGTTGTTCAGCGCGGCCGGATTGCGGTTCGTGAGGTTCGCGCCGGCATCGGTGACCCGGCTGCCGAAGAAGTTGGCCGACGGGCTCTGCGCGTCCGCGAGACGAGTGCCGTTGACCGCGAAGTAGTCGCCGCTGATCCCGGCATCGCCCTCGTACGTGACGCTGCCGAAGCGGGCATTCACCGCGCCGCTCGGTGGGGCGAGGAAGCCGGAGATGCTGGTCTTGATCACATCGCCGGTGGTCACTCGCGCATAGCCGTTGAAGACGGTCAGGTCGCGCAGCGGCTCGTCCGCGTCCTCATACGCGATCACCAGACTCCAACCGGCGTACCGGTCCGATCCGGTACCTGCGGCAACATCCGCACCCCAGTACTCACCGCTGCCCGCGTTCTGCACGACGTCGGTGACATCGCGGTAGGACGAGTAGTCCTGGGTCTGCGCACTCAGATAGTCGGTCCGCCCGGCCGTGAGCGTTTGGTACGACGTTGCCCCCGGCACCTTGAGCTTGATCGTTGTGCCGTCACCACTGCTCGCCGTACCGCCGGTGCCTGCGGCGCGCGAGGCTCCCCAGAACAGGCCGGCGTAGATGACCTTCGCGCCGTCGGGCACAGTGACCGTGGCTGCGGACGAGGACTTCGTTGCCGCGTCGGCGTCGGCATCGAGCAGGCGCATCGCCCATTCGTTGTTCGAGGCCCCTGAACCGCTGCCGGCCAGCGCGGATCTGCACGGGCTGCTCGCGGTGTCGCAGGTCTCCAGCGCGTTGCCGGTGATCCGGATCGCGCCGTTGGTCTGGGTCCCGAAGACCTTGCCGAAGGTCCGGATCGTCTCTGCTCGAGCTGTTGCCGTCGGCACCAGACCGAAACCGGCCACGAGCAGCAGAGCGATCCCCAGGCGTAGCCGACCCATCCCATACCCCCATATGTCGATGGCGGGCGGACGCCGTCATCTACATATCACAGTCCGTAGCCTGTCAGCTACCTGCCGTGCCGATGATCAGGGGCGAAATGTGCCGGGCGGGGCGGCCGGCGGGGCGAACCCGTCGCTGTCCGTCAGCACGGTCGCTTTGCCGGCCAATTCGGTCAGCGGACTCACGTCGTACGGCGGCTGCGCGCGGCGGCCGGTCGCGGTCAGATCGGGCACCTCGTGCGGGGAGGCGATCAGGATGACGTTGCCGAACCCCTTACCGCGGAGAACCTTGCGCTCGGCGAGTACGACGCCCTCACCCAAGGTGGTTCGCACGGTGGCCGCCGTACGGCGAATGAACGGCAACCCGGCCTGTCCATCGATCAGGTTGGCGATCAGCAGGCCGGTCGGGCGCAGGACGCGGGCGCATTCGGCGAAGAACTCGGTGGTGACCAGGTTCGCCGGGACCGCCTCACGCTCGAACGCATCCAGGATCAGGACGTCCATCGAGTCGTCGTACAGGTCGGTGATCCCGGCCCGGCCGCTGGCCCCGCGCACCTTGATCCCGGACCGCTTCGGCAGCGGCAGGGCCTCCCGGACGAACTCGGTCAGATCCTCGTCCGGTTCGAGCACGATCTGGCGGGACCGCGGGCGGGTGGTCGCGACGTACCGCGGCAGGCTGAGCGCGGCACCCCCGATATGCGTGACCGCGATCGGCTGCCGGCGGGGCGTCATGGTGTCGAGTACGTCCGCGATCCGGCGCATGTACTCGAAGGACAGGTGGGTGGGATCCGCGAGATCGACCTGCGACTGCAGCGAGCCGTCGACACGCAGGACGAACGTGCCGTCCGGCGCTGCCTCGACCGTCGCTGTCCCCGAGCCGACTTTGCGTTCCACCCACCTATCTTGTCAGCTACTTACTTTCCTTCTCCTGCGCGACCGCGACATCGGTGTTGTCGGTGAAGAGGCCGTCGATCCCGAGCTTCCGGTACGTCGCGATCTCGCCGAACAGGTTGCCGGAGTCCGAGGGGACCGCGTCGCTGTCGAATTCGTTCGGCAGGAAGTTGTTCTCGACCCGGAAGGTGTACGGATGCACGACCAGGCCGGCCCGGTGCGCGTCGGCGACCAGCGTGGTCGGCTTGCCCTGCTTACCATCGGCCGTGAACGGGATGATCTGCGCCTTGTACGGGCCGAGACCGGCGGCGTACTTGGCGACATCCTTCAGGCCCTTCGGGCTGGTGATGTCGGCGTACGTGCGCTTGTCACCGGCGACCGTGAAGTCGTACGGCTGGCCGACGGCGTCGGTCAGCTGGACGAGCGGCACCCGGAGCTGCTTGTGCAGGGCGATCAGGTTCGAGACCTCGAACGACTGCACGAACACCTTGGCGTCCGGGCGGTTCAGGCCGTTGCGGTTCAGCGTCTTCACCAGCTCGGGCTCGAGCGCGAGACCCTGCTGCTGGAAGTACGTCGGGTGCTTGGTCTCGGGGTAGATGCCGACCGGGCGGCCGAGCTCCTTGGACAGCCGCTTGCTCAGGTCGATGACCTCCTGGAAGGTCGGGATCTGGTACCGGCCGTTGAACACCGTGTTGTGCTGCCGGATCGCCGGGATCCGCTCGACCGCGCGGAGCGTCTTCAGCTCCTTGAGCGTGAAGTCCTCGGTGAACCAGCCGGTCAGCGAGGTCCCGTCGAGCACCTTCGTCTTCTTCCGGTTCGCGAACTCCGGGTGCTGCGCGACGTCCGTCGTACCGCCGATCTCCGGCTCGTGCCGGGCGACCAGGACCCGGTCCTTGGTGGTGACCAGGTCGGGCTCGATGTAGTCGGCGCCCATCCGGGCGGCCAGCTCGTACGACGCCAGGGTGTGCTCGGGGCGGTATCCGGAGGCGCCACGGTGGCCGACGATGACGAAGTCGTCGCGGTGGTGGTACGCCGAACCGGCGACCTGAGCCTGATCGCCGTTCTGCTGGGTGGCCTGCTGGACGGCCTGCGGGGCCAGCAGGGCCGTACCGACCGCGAGGGCCGAGACGGCGACGGGGACGAACCGCTTCATGCACTTACTCCTTACAAGTCAGGGACTGTCGAGAACCTTCTGCTACCTCTGCGTCCGGCAGATGACCGCTCGGTGAACGAACCGCTGATGATGTGAGCAAGTCGGAGGTGACCCAGGGTTGGGCCCGCCTGCGGATGTTGCTAGCGTCCGAAGCACAAGAATGCACAGATTGGAGCTGTCGTGAGCATTACACCGGTAAAGGTGGCCGTCACCGGAGCCGCCGGGAACATCGGCTACAGCCTGCTGTTCCGGATCGCGAGCGGTGCCCTGCTCGGCCCGGACACCCCGGTGGAGCTGCGGCTGCTCGAGATCACCCCGGCGCTGAAGGCGGTCGAGGGCGTCGTCATGGAACTCGAGGACTCCGCCTTCCCGACCCTGGCCGGCGTCGAGATCGGCGACGACCCGAACGTCATCTTCGACGGCGCGAACGTCGCCCTGCTGGTCGGCGCCCGGCCGCGGACCAAGGGCATGGAGCGCGGTGACCTCCTCGAGGCCAACGGCGCGATCTTCACCGGCCAGGGCAAGGCACTGAACGACCACGCCGCCGACGATATCCGGATCACTGTCACCGGCAACCCCGCGAACACCAACGCCCTGATCGCCCGCAGCAACGCCCCGGACATCCCCGCCGAGCGCTTCTCCGCACTCACGCGGCTGGACCACAACCGGGCGCTCGCGCAGCTGGCCCGCAAGGCCGGCGTCCACGTCACCGACCTGAAGAAGCTGACCATCTGGGGCAACCACTCGGCCACCCAGTACCCGGACATCTTCCACGCCGAGGTAGCCGGCAAGAACACCGCCGACTTCACCGCCGACACCGACTGGCTCGAGAACGACTTCATCCCGACCGTCCAGAAGCGCGGCGCCGCCATCATCGAAGCCCGCGGCGCCTCCTCGGCCGCCTCCGCCGCAGCCGCCACCATCGACCACACCCGCGACTGGCTGAAGGGCTCCGCCGACGGCGACTGGCTCTCCATGGCCGTCGTCTCCGACGGCTCCTACGGAGTCCCCGAAGGCCTCATCTCCTCCTTCCCCGTCACCACCAAGGACGGCAACTGGGAAATCGTCCAGGGCCTCGACATCAACGACTTCTCCCGAGCCCGCATCGACGCCTCCACCGCCGAACTAGCCGAAGAACGAGACGCCGTCCAAGCCCTGAACCTCCTCGGCTGACACGGACACCGCCTCCGGCGCAGCCTCCACCGGGATCCCGCCGGCCGTGATCCCGGCCAATACGTGGTCATCGAACGAAGCCCTCGCCCCGGCGGGGGCTTCGTGCTTCCACCCTCAAATGCACTCGGCGCCTCGGGCGGCTCAGGCAGCTTCGAATGCGGCCGGATTCGTGGGTGCCGGGCCCTCGCCGCTGCGGCCGGCTTACAGAGGGGTGTGGCTAGTGCGGGCGGGTGGCTGAGGGGGATGGCGAGGACGGCGATCGAGTGCCCGTCACCTAGGGCTGACGGGCTTCGGTTGCGGTTGAAGACGAGGTTGCCAATTAGGTGACCGCCGCGGGTGGTTCGGCCACTGCGCGGAGCCTCTTGGGCTCAAGCGGCTCGTTTGGCCGGTGTGGGGAGCCCGTTGCGCCCGGGCGGCTGGTGTTGGCCGGTGCGGGGAATGTATTGGGCCCGAACGGCCCAAGATGCACCCCACACTCCACCTCCCGTTGCGAAATGCGCGACCGACGACCATCCACGGATGATCACTGCCACAGAGAGCCTGTTGCGGTGGTACTCATATCCGGCTCTTCTGACCTATCCGTGGGTAGTTCGGCGTGGCCGCGCCGAGCAGTTGCTGGGGGTGTGAACAGGACATGGTGGCCTTGAACAAGGCATGACCTGTTCAAGGGCCCGGCGTGGGGTATGCACCCCCGAGTTGTGTCCCGCCGACTCCCCGGAACGGACCTGCGCCTGTGTCCAACCTCCTCCGGCCAACTCCCCTCGCACCGGTCTGCACGGTGGCTTCGCTCGCCGTCTAGTAACAGCCGGCCGGGTGTCGAGTGGAAGGAGATTGCCGCTAGAAATCGATATCCAGCTGCAGAGTTCTTTCAGTCGGCGACGCACTCCCCACATTCGGCGATCACACCGGCCGAGCCCGGCGATCGCAGGTGCCCGCCGGCCTGACAGACCCGCGAGCTACCCACGGATGGGTCAGGAGAGTCTCATAGCGGCAGTAGGTATCCGCAAAGCGTCGTTTCGCCTTTGGGTGCTGGTGTTTGGGGAAACTTCTCGTCACATGCGGGCCACATATGTTCCACACAGCTCTCGTACAGCAACCAAAGCCCGTCAGCCCCAGGCAACCTGCACCCAGTCGCTACCTCGCCAAGCAGCCCAGCCACAGATCCGCCCCGCCGCACCACCTCTGTGAGCCGGCCGCAGCGGCGAGGGCTCGGCACCCACGCTCCAGGCCGCAGACCAGCGCGCCCCAGCCACCGACCGCCGTACCGAAGTTGACGAAACCCGCCGAGGGCGGATCCACCGGGGAGGCTGCGCCGGAGGCGCCAAAGGTCTGTCGCCGCCGGAGGCGGTGTCGTTGGGGCGGCGGCAAATGGAGCCGCCGCCGAAGGTGGTGTCCTTCGGCGGCGGTGGGTGGGGTTACTTCAGGTGGTAGGCGGAGGTGGTGGATTGGTTGGTGGTGTTGCCGGCTTGGTCAATGAGGTGGGCTCTTAGGGAGATGGTGGTGCCGGCGGGGGTGGTGAAGGTGGCTTTGTAGCCCTTGGCGGTTCTGGTCACCTTGGCGGTGGTCCAGGTGGTGCCGTTGTCGCCGGAGACCTCGACCTTCACGGACTTGAGGTGTTTGGCGCCGTCGATCACCAGCGGGAGGGTCGTCACCTTGGTGCGCGCAGCCCGGTTGTGGGCGTCGACCGGGGGCTGGAAGCGGGCTGTCATGATCGGCAGCTGGGTCCAGGTGGTGGTTGCGGTTGAGGTGAAGGTTGCGTCCAGGTCGACTCGGGTGGCGAAGGGTGAGACCGACTGGGTGCCGGTGGTGACGAGCTTGTACGTCGTCTTCTCCGCCGGCTGGTCGCTTGCTTCGACGGACCCGAAGCGGTTGGATGTCGCGACCTGCTCGCCGTTGCGGGTGAGGATGCTGCTCCCCGAATCGATTTGGACGGATCCTCTTGCACCGCTGGCGTCACCGTAGTTGCCGACGTACACACCGAGGTTGTTGCCGATGCGCGACGTACCGCCGGCCGGGCCGAAGGCTGCCACGTTCAGCTGCTCGTGGTAGGTCCGGCCTGCCTGGTAGTTCTTTAGTTGACCAGCGAGCTGCCACCTGGGTCGCGCGAACGGATCCTCCGGCGACGCTGCCTCCTCGATGTTCGTGTTCCAGCCGGCTTTCGCGTCGACGTAGTACCGGATCGATCGTGGCGTGTCGAGGTAGATGGCTCGTGCGCCGGACCAGCCGACGCCTTCCAGGGCCGGGAAGATGAACGCGATTGCCCGCCGGTCGGTCGTCGCGTGCGCCTGGGTGTCGACCACCGCGAGGTCCTTCGGCCGCACGGTCCGGTTGTACCCGGTGGGGAACTCGCCCAGCTGCCGTTCCGCCAGGGCGTACAGATACGGAGTGTTGAAGAAGAAGCCCTCCTCGCCTCGAACACCCCACTGCGACGCGATATGACCGATCATCTCGGCTTCCGTCAGCTTCGGGCCGGTGCTGTACGTGAACATCTCGCCGTTGCCGAAGCCGCTTGACTCGTTGCTGTATCCCGCGTTCACGCCCGGCTTCGTCCGGTCGTAGCCGATGGCGGACGTGGCCTGCTCGGCACCGGCCTTCGGCGCGTTGGTCACGACCGGCTTGGCCAGCCGGGCGTCGAGCACGACCGTGCGATCGGCGTCGACCTGTACCTGCGGTGCGACCAACTGGAAGAAGATCCAGTCCTCCTCGCCCCGTTCGAACTCCTGGAACTGGCCGACCAGGTATTCGCCCGCCGGAAGCTTGGCCTTGACCACGCCATCGGCGTTGGGGTCGAACGACAGCAGCTCGCCCTTGTCCACGGCATAGACCTTGACGGGGTAGTCGGACGGCTTTCCGTCGCGAGCGAGGGTCTGCACGGTCAGCGTGTGCGACTCGACCTCCTTGTCGGCACCGACCGGTACGACGACCGTCTGGCCGCCGCCCGTGGCCGTGATGCGACCGGAGTACAGGCCGTCCGGCCCACTGTGGTTCGTCTTCGAGGTCGCTTGCACAGAAGCGGTTCCGCCGGCCGGGACCGTCACGGTCGGCGCACTGAGCTGCAGGGCATCCGCCGGAGCGGCCGCCCCCGTGCCGTCCTTGTACGTCGTCGCCAGGTTCAGCGTGATCGGCTGATCGCCAAGGTTTCGGTACGTCAGCGTCTTCACAACCGGCTCGTCGTCGGTGTGCGGGTAGGTCGCCAGACCGAAGGACAGACTGCCCTCGGAAGCGACCACGGTCTGCTTGATCGCAGCCGCGACATCGATCCGCCCGGCACCCTGCTGGAACGAGGTCTGATCGGCGGCCACCTTGGCCGAACCCATCAGCGTGCTCTTCAGCTCACCTGCCTTCCACGACGGGTGCTCCTGCGCCAGCAATGCCGCGGCACCAGCGGTGTGCGGGGTCGCCATCGACGTACCGTTGAGTCGCAGGTACTGATCCCCAACCGGCTCACCGATCGAAGAGTTCTTCGCCTTGGCCGCAACGATGTCCACACCCGGCGCAGTGACGTCAGGCTTCACCGCGCTGTCACCGACCCGCGGGCCGATGCTGGAGAAGTAGGCCAGGCCGTCCTGCTTGTCGACCGCACCAACGGTCAGCGCGGCTTCGGCGCTGCCCGGCGACTCGACCGACCCGGCGCCGGCCAACCCACTGTTGCCAGCGGCAACGACAAAGAGGGTGCCCGTCTCCGCGGTCAGCCGGTTCACGGCTTCCTCGATCGGGTCGATCTCCGGGGTGTCCTCACCACCGATGCTGAAGTTGACGACCTTGGCCTTGACCTCCTTGGCCGCCCACTCCATCCCGGCGAGCATGTCGGACTCGTAGCAGCCCTCCTCGACGCAGATCTTGCCGTCGTAGATCTTCGCGTCCGGCGCCACGCCCTTGTACTTGCCGCCCGAAGCCGCGCCCGTCCCGGCGATCGTCGACGCGACATGCGTCCCGTGACCGATCACGTCCTCGGCCGACTCGGTTGTGAAGTTCTTCGCCCCGGCAACCTGCGTCGCCAGATCCGGGTGCGTCGCATCGACTCCGGTGTCCAGTACGGCGACCGTCACGCCCTTACCGGTGTATCCCGCGGCCCACGCGGCCGGTCCACCGATCTGCGGCACCGACTCGTCCAGCGTCACCTTGCGCTTGCCATCCAGCCACAGCTTGGCGAACCCACCGGCCGATCGAGCCGTCGGCTTGCCAAGGAAGGCAGCGGCCTTCGATTTGTCCACGTCGAGCGCCGCGCCCTTGATCGACGGCAACTGGCGCGTCACCTTCGCCCCGACCGGCGTGCTCCGCTTGGCCTTGCCGTCGTACGTCGCCAGGACGGGGATCACCTTCGACGACGCGTCGTCGTACCCGGCCTTGATCAGCCCGGTCACATCGAACAGCCGCGGATCCAGCCGTCCCTCGCCGACCGCCTTCACGGCGTCGGCCGGGATCACATAGGAGTGGTCCTTGGTCCGCTCCTTCTGGAAGACCATGTCCTCGCGGCCCGGTCCGGCGTACACGGTCTGCTTCGCCGGATCACCGCCATGCAGCACAACCCGGTCACCGGTGATCAGCGTGACCTGCACATCTTTTCCACCAAGCGCCGCCGGCGCGGCGGGTGCCGGTGCCGGCGCTGCCACCGCCTGCCCGCTCAAGCCAGTCAATGCAAGACCCGCGACAGCCAGTACGGCGATCGCGGGTCTCGTCCTCGAACTCCGAGTCACGACGGGTCCTCCCCAGGGGTTTCGGATGAGCTCTCTGCAGCCGAGACGTCAGAAACCCTCCGTGGGGTTGCATCAACCGGACTATTCCATCCTCATCGAATCCGGTACGCGTTGATCACGGTCTGGGTGGCCGTTCCGCCGTCGCGGTCCTTGACCGTGGAACGGAGCGAAACGACCTTGCCGGCCGGCGTCCGGAAGACTGCCGAGTAGCTGCCGCCGACCCCCGGTACGACGATCGCCCGCTGCCAGGTCTTCCCGGCGTCGGCGGAGAACTGCACGGCCACCGACTCGATCGGCGCCGGCTTCGCTCCCGGCTGGTTGACCACGGTCAACGGCAACGTGGTCACCGTCGTCCGCGGCACCGAGTTCAGAGCGTCGACGGCCGGCTGGAAGTGCACGTCGCGCAACGGCAGCACCACCTTCGCGTCGCCGGTGTTCTGCGAGGCGAACGTCCACACGTGGTCGACGCGAGTCCCGAGCTGCGACTTGCTGCGTTGCACCGAGGTCTCCAGCCGGTACGTCGACTTCTCGGCCGGCGCGTTGTCCAGCGAGATCTGCCCGGCCACCGACTCGGACGCGACCAGCTTGCCGTTGCGGTACAGCTTGGTCCACTCGTCCTCGGCCCCGGTGAGTCCAGTCCCGGCATGCCCATCGGCGTCGGTGAGCGGGAACATGAACAACGCCAACTCGTTCCCGGTCCGGTAACTGCTGTCGCCGCTCTGCAGCCCGGCGTTGACCACCGAGCGACCCCACCGTTCGCCGTACTGCTGACCCGGGTTCGACTTCGGGCCTTCCGAGGTGAGCGACCACAGCTCGTCGTCGTTACCGCCCTCGCGATGCAGGTAGCTGACATTCCCGTCCCACGAGATCGCACCGCCGCCGTCACGGGCCTCGACGAAGTGCGTCGCGGTCACAGGCCCGTCGTACTCGACTCTGATCCCGGCCGTGCTGCCCCCGGCGCCCGGCAGCCAGCCGAACCGCTCGTCGGTCACGATCCGCCCGGCGACATCGACGGCGTACTGCGACTGGATCCGGCCGAGCTCAGCCTCGCGGACGGTCCGCCGGTAGCCGGTGAAGTAGGTGCGCTTCCGACTCTGCACCAGGTTGTAGTCGTACGGCGCGTTGCGGTTGTCACCGGCCTTGCGCTGCACCACGAAGCGCGAGTTGATCGTGGCGGTGAATCCGTCCAGCGGCGCTCCGATCGATCCGACGTACAGCTTGTCGAGGTTCTGGGTGGAGATGTTGCCTTCCCAGAAGAAGTCCTTGCCCTCCCAGTGGTAGTCGAACTGCGCCTCGACCAGCGCGGTGTTCTTGCGCGGCATCGTGAACGCGGCCGGTTTCGCCTTGCGTGCATCGACGGCGAGTGTCATCGCCCGATCGACCGTCAGGTTCGGCCAGAGCAGCTGGTACAGGCGGTCGCTCGTGTCACCGAGCAGGCCCTCGACCAGGTAGCGGCCGCGCGGGATCCGGAGCTTCGCGACGCCGTTCGCATCGGTCGGCACCTCGATGATCTTCTCCTGGTCCAGCGAGAAGATCCGGGTGTAGTTCTTCTCGGTGCCTTTGCCGTCGAGCATCAGGTGCCGCACGGTGACGTTGTAGCTCTCGATCTCCTTGTCCGCAGCCAGCGGCGTGCCGACGCTGACACCCTTCGCGGTGGCGACGACGCGACCGGAGTACAGGCCGTCCGGGCCGGAGTGACGGGTGTCGGAGGTGACCGTGACGGCGGCAGTACCGCCGGCCGGAACCGTGAGCTTCCGCGCGCTGAGCTTGAACGCACCGGCCGGTCCGGGCTTCCCGCCGACGGTCGAACTGGTCTGCAGCAACAGAGTGACCGGCTTGGTCCCGAGATTGCGATAGGTGAGCTTCTTGGCGATCGGCTTGTCGTCCGCGTGCGGCCACAACGCCGTACCGAAACCGATGCTGCCCGGGACCGAGACCACCGAGTCGGTGATCGCCCGCGCGACATCGATCCGCCCCGAGCCCTGCTCGAACACCGACTGACCGGGCAACTGCTTCGCCGTCGCCATCAGCGCTGCCTTGAGCTCAGCTGCCTTCCACTTCGGGTGCTGCTGAGCCAGGATCGCGGCCGCGCCGGCGACGTGCGGCGTGGCCATCGACGTACCGCTCAACTGCAGGTAGTTGGTACCGACCGGCGTACCGATCTGCGAGTTCTTCGCCTTGGCAGCAACGATGTCCACCCCAGGCGCGGTCACATCGGGCTTGATCGCCGACCCTTCCAGCAACGGTCCACGGCTGCTGGTATCCGCGAGAACGTCCTTCTTGTCGACCGAACCAACGGTCAGCGCGGACGCCGCCGTACCGGGTGAGCGGACGGTTCGGCCGTCCGGCCCTTCGTTGCCTGCTGCAACGACAAAGAGTGCACCGGTCTTGGCGGTCAGCCGGTTGACCGCAGCCTCGATCGGGTCCACGCCAGGCTCGTCCCAGATGCCCAGGCTCATGTTGATCACGCGAGCCTTCTGCTGGACCGCAGCCCACTCCATCCCGGCCAGGATCGCCGAATCCGAGCAGCCGCCTTCGCCATCGCAGATCTTGCCGTCGATCAACCGCGCGCCCGGCGCAACTCCCTTGTACTTACCCTTCGATGCCGCCGCAGTTCCGGCAACCGTCGAGGCGACGTGCGTCCCGTGCCCAAGCGCGTCACCGGCCGGCTCCTCGGTGAAGTTCTTGCTGGCCACGATCTGACCCTTGAAGTCCGGGTGGCCGGCATCGATCCCACTGTCCAGGATCGCCACCGGCACCCCCTTGCCGGTGAACCCCGCCTTCCACGCCGCCGGTACGCCGATCTGCGGCACACTCTGGTCGAGTTGGGTCTGCCGCTTGGCGTCCAGCCAAATCGTGCCGCCCGCAGAGCGAGCCCTCATGCCGGTGAGGAACGCACCCGCCGACGCCTTGTCCACCTTGGCCGCCGACAACCCCGACCCACCAAGCACCGGCCCGAAACTCGTCCCCCGCAACGCCGCACGCGGTCCCGCCGACTCCACCAAGAGCGGAATCGCGGAGGTGTGCGCGTCGTCGTACTGCATCGCCAGCAGCCCGGTGATGTCGAACAACCGCCGATCCAACCGCCCCTCGGCCACCGCCTTCGCCACATCCAGCGGGAGCACGGTCAACCGCCCGTTCTCCCGCCCGATCCGGAACATCGCCCCCTCGCGCTCCTTGCCGGCAGTCACGGTGACCTTCTTCAGGTCCCCACCCCGCACCACCACTCGGTCCCCGGTAATCAGTGTCACCACCCGATCCGGAGCCGCCGCTTTCACAACCGGTACCCCCACCGGCTGTGGCGCCGCCTGCGCTCCCCCGCCCGCCCCCATGGCGACAAGCGCCGCGGTCACCCCCACCGCGACGCCTGCCACCATCCAGCGCTTGCCCGTCAACTTCATCCGTATCTCCCCAGTCCCGGCCGTCGGAACCTAAGACGACACAGCCCCCACCGAGGTTTGTCCCAATCTCCTAACGCAACGGATAAGCCCTGATCGTCGTCAGACCCTTGACGTCGAACAACCGCCGGTCCAACCGACCGCCGGCGAGATCGCGCTGGACGTCCGACGGTACGACGTACAGGCGGTTCTTGGTGCGGTAGGTGTTGAAGGTGATGTGGCTGCGGCCGGGGCCCGGCCGGACACTCGCCTGATTGTCGCGCACGGTGACGCGGTCGCCGGTGACGAGAGTGACCTGGTGCATTTGCTTCAAAGCCGACTGGGGCGCGGGCTTCGGTGGAGGTGGCGTGGGCGCGCCGAACGCTGCAGGGCGCCGCGACCGGGATGGTCGCGACGCCCTGTTCGTTCAGCTGTGCTGCTAGCGCAGCGGGTAGGCGCCGATCGTGGTCTGGTCGGCGGTGTTGCCCTGGGCATCTACTACGTGGGCCTTCAGGGAGATCGTCTTGGCACCCTTCGGGGTGGCGAAGATCGCCTTGTAGGACCCGTGGCCGGCCGGGACGACGGAGGCCTTGTGCCAGGTCTTGCCGTTGTCGCCGGAGACCTGGAGCTCGACCTTCTTGACGGCCGGCACCGCGCTGCCCTCCTGGGCGAGCAGGGTGAACGGCAGGACGCTGACCGGCTTGCGGTCGGCGACGTTGTGCTTGTCGACCTTCGGGTGGTAGCCGACGCCGACCAGCGGGATCTGGGTTTCCTCGGCGGTCTTCGCCGAAGAGAACGTCCAGGTCAGGTCGGTCCGGGTGCTGAACGCGGAGTACGTCTGCCGCGTCATCGACGACTGGAAGGTGAACTTCGCCTTCTCCGGCGGCAGGCCCTCGGCGAAGGCCTCACCGAAGTACTTGGACTCGGCGACCACCTTGCCGTCGCGCAGCAACTTGCTCCACTCGGAGTCCGCCCGGGTGGCGCCTTGGTTGCCGTCGGCATCCGTCAGGCCGTAGGCCAGCACCAGCAGGTCGTTCCCGGCCCGGCCGGCGAAGGCCGGAGACGGCGTGAAGGCAGCAGCGTTGAAGCGCTCCTGGTACTTCTTGCCGGCCTGGTACTCCCGGAACGGCGACCGGAGCTGGGTGATCGTGTCCGGGAACGGGTTCTCCGGATCCGTGCTGGGCACGATCTCGCTGATCTGGGTGCTCCACTGCGCCGGCTTGTCGTCGGCCAGCAGCTTGGTCGTGGCCGGCTGGTCGTACTCGAGGATGATGGCCCAGCCACCTGCCGAACCGAACACGACCCGCTCGACCTTGCGGTCACTCGCCGCGTTGATCTGCTGGGTGACCTCGGCGAGTTCCTTCGCCTGCACGTTCCGGATCAACCCGGTCGGGAAGACGCCGGGCGTGCCTTCACCCTGGGCATACAGGTACGGCGAGTTGTCGAACCGGCCCTCGCTGTTCTTCTTGGCCCACTGTGAGCCGACGAACCCGGTGAGCTGCTCGGGCGGCAACGCCGGACCGATCTGCGCGGTGTTCACATTGTCGAAGTCGAACAGCAACGCCGATGAACCCAGCCCGCTCTGACCGTCGGGCGTGTACCGCTCGTAGCCGACCGATCCGACCGCGAGCGACGCCCCGGCGTTCGGGACGGTCACCTTGACCGGCTTGGTGAGCCGGGCGTCGAGGTCGGTGCTGGCGTCCCCGGTCAGCTGCAACGCGGGCTGCACGACCTCGTAGAAGGACCCCTTCTCCGGGTCGTTCGGGTCGACCAGGAAGTTGGAGGCCTCCAGGTGGTAGCCACCCTTGGGCAGCCGCAGGCTGAGCTCGTCCTTGTCGGTGTAGTAGAAGTTGAACGAGTGGTCGTCGAGACCCAGGACGACGATGAACGGCGGGAGCGGCTTGCCGTCCGGACCGCTCGTCTTCACCTTCAGGTTGTAGCTCTCGACCTCCTTGTTGACACCGATCCCGGAGACCACGGAGGTGTCACCACCAGTTGCGGTGACCCGACCGGAGTACGCGCCGTCCGGTCCGTTGTGCTTGGTGTTGGAGGTCGCCTGGACCGAGGCGGTGCCACCGGCCGGAACCGTGACGGAGTTCGCGCTCAGCTGCAACGAGCCTGCCGGAGCGGCCGCACCGGTCGGGTCGGTCAGCGTCGCCGCCAGGTTCAGCGTGACGGGCTGGTCGCCCAGGTTGCGGTAGGTCAGCGTCTTGGTGACCGGCTCGTCGTCGTTGTGCGGCCAGACCGCGGTCCCGAACGACAGGTTGCCCGGGTCGCTGACCACGGTCTGCTTGATGCCCTTGGCCACGTCGATGCGGCCGGCACCCTGCTGGAACGTGGTCTGGTCGGCCGCCGGCTTGGCGGAACCCGTGATCGCCGACTTCAGCTCACCCGCCTTCCAGTTCGGGTGCTGCTGGGTCAGGATCGCCGCGGCACCCGCGGTGTGCGGCGTCGCCATCGACGTACCGCTGAGACTCAGGTACTTGTCGCCGACCGGCGTACCGATGGAGCCGTCCTTCGACCGGGCAGCCACGATGTCGACACCGGGCGCGGTGACGTCCGGCTTGACCGCACCGTCACCAACACGCGGGCCGACGCTCGAGAACTCGGCCAGCTTGTCCTGCTTGTCGACCGCACCGACCGTCAGTGCAGCCTCCGCACTCCCCGGCGATCCGACGCTTCCGGCACCAGGGCCACTGTTGCCGGCGGCAATGACGAAGAGCGTCCCGGTCTCCGCGGTCAGGCGGTTGACGGCCTCCTCGAGCGGGTCGATCTCCGGTGAATCCGCACCGCCGATGCTGAAGTTGACGACCTTGGCCTTGACCTCCTTGGCCGCCCACTCCATCCCGGCCAGCAAGTCGTCCTCGAAGCAGCCGAACGCTTCGCAGACCTTGCCGTCATAGAGCTTCGCGTCCGGTGCCACGCCCTTGTACTTCCCACCCGACGCGGCACCCGTACCAGCGATCGTCGACGCGACATGCGTCCCGTGACCGATGACGTCGTCCGCCGACTCGGTGGTGAAGTTCTTGGCCCCGGCCACCTGCGTCGACAGGTCGGGGTGCGTCGCGTCGATGCCGGTGTCCAGTACGGCGACCGACACGCCCTTACCGGTGTAGCCGGCCTTCCAGGCCTCCGGCGCACCGATCTGCGGTACGGACTTGTCGAGCAGCAGCTCGCGCTTGCCGTTCAACCAGATCTTCTCGATCGCGGTTGCCGAGCGAGCGTTGTTGCCGGCACCGGCCAGGAAGGCGGCAGCCTTGCTCTTGTCGACGCTCAGCGCCGCACCGTTGACGACCGGCAGCTGGCGGGTCACCGTCGCTCCCGGTACGGCGGCTCGCGTCTTCGCCTGCCCGGCATAGGTGACGATCACGGGGATCGCCTTGGACGACTTGTCGTCGTACTTCATCTTGATCAGACCGGTCACGTCGAACAGCCGCCGGTCCAGGCGCCCGCTCGCAACCTGCTGCCGGACGTCGGACGGAACGACGTACAGGTGTCCCTGCACCCGGTAGCTGCCGAAGGCGATCCCGTGCCGGCCCGCGCCGGGCTCCACGGTCGCCTTGCCGTCCCCATGAACGGTGACCCGGTCCCCGGTCACCAGGGTGACCTTGACGGCGGCCTTGTTGGCTTGGGCCTTTTCGGCCAGTGATGTCGGTCTGGGTTGAGTAGCCGATGCCTGGGCGATGCCCGACAGGCCGATTCCCAGGGCGGCGATCGAGGCGACGGCGGCAACGCCAATACGCCTCGATCGTGGTGTAGATACCACGATGAGTCCCTCCCGTTTCGGTTTGTCCTCACGTGGCCCACCTGCCCTCCTCACAGAGCGGAGCCGGTGGGCCACTACCGGTAGATGTCCGGTCTAGCCCATTCGGTTGCACGAACCAGAGGACATGGCAGGAACCTGCAAGAAGAGTGACCACCCGTTCACCCTCCGCAGTGGGTTGGAATCACCGCAACGGATACGCGCCGATCGTCGTTTCCTCGGTCACGAACCCGGCGGAGTCGACGATCCGCGCCTGCAGCGAGACCGATCGAGCAGCCTTCGGGGTCACGAATGCTGCCCGGTAGCCACCCCTTCTGTCCGCCTGCACCGACGCTTTGCTCCAGCTCTTGCCGTCGTCACCGGACACCCGGATCTCCACACTCCGGATCTTCGGCAGTACCCCGTCACGCTGCGCCTCCAGGACGATCGGGAGCACCGTCACCGGCGTCCGCTCCACCACGTTGTCGATCCCGACCTTCGGCCGGTACCGGATCCCAATCGCCGGCAACTGTGTCTTCCGATCGGTTGCCGCCGAGGTGAATGTCCACTTCCGATCGGTCCGGGTGCTGAAGTCGGACCACGTCTGCCGGGTCAGCGAGCTCTCCAGCACATACGTCGCCTGCTCCGCCGGCACCCCTTCGACGTAGATGTCGCCGTACAAGCCCTCGGCGATCACCTCGCCGTTGCGCAGCAACCGGCCCGACTGCGTGTCGATCCCGGTCTCCCCTTTGTTCCCATCGGCATCCATCAGCGTGTAGTCGAGGATGTTCAGGACATTCCGATCGCGGAAGGCCCAGACGGGCGCGGTCGTGAACACGGCGGAGTTGATCCGCTCCCGGTACGACGTTCCCGCCCGGTACTCGCGGTACCGCGACCGGAGGTCGGTCGCCCAGTTGCCGGGATCGTCCGGATGAATCTCCTCGAAGCCCTTGCTCCACACGGCCGACCGACCGCCCAGCAGCAACCGGACGGTCCGCGCCTGATCGAACTCGAGCGCCTTCCCGAAGCTCCAGGACATCCCGGGCGCCATGCCGTACGCACCGAGACGGGCCTTCCGGTCATTCGTCTTGTTGAGCTGTACGTCGACCGCGGCGAAATCCCGGTCCGTCATCGCCCGGTCCAGGCCGGTCGGGAATCCGCCGGGGAAGCCGTCGAAGTGGCTGTAGACGTACGGCGCGTTCCGGACCTGCCCGTCGGTACCGGGCGGAGCCCACTGCGCAGCAAGGAACCCGGTCATCGTGCCCGGCTCTGCCGACGGACCGACCTGCCCGGTGTACACAGGGTCATAGGAGGCGCCGAGCGACATGGAGGTCAGCCCACCCTCGGCGTCGGCCGCCGCCTTGCGCACGTAACCGACGGTCGCCGAGAGGACCTTGGCCTCAGGGCGCGGCACCGTGATCGTGACCTTCTTCGCCTTCCGCGCGTCGAACACCACTGTGCTGTCGCCAGTTAGGTTCAGCCGAGGCTGCACCATCCGATAGCTACGCCCCGTGGCCTCAGGGTCGGTCGGGTTCGGAATGAACTGCGACGTGTCGAGCAAGTACTCCCCCTTCGGCAGCCGGAAGCTGACCGGCCCCGGGTTCGGCCACATCGCGGTCGTACGGTCACCGGTTGCGACGTTGTAGGCCATGACTTCCTCGAAGGTGCCCGGCTTCCCGTCGGGATCGATGACCTCGGCCGTGACCGTGTGGTGCTCGACCTCCTTGGTGACCGCCAGCGCAGTCGCCACCGTGGCGCTGCCGGCGGTAGCAGTGACGCGACCCGCGTAGGCGCCGTTCGGCCCGTCGTGCTTGGTGTTGATCGTCACCTGCACAACAGCTGTTCCACCGGCAGGCACAGTGACGGATTGTGTGTTCAGGTTGATCGCTCCGGCGGGCGCGGGCTTGCCGTCCGGGCCGGTCAGTACGGCGTCGAGCTGCACAGTGATCGTTTGATCGCCGGTGTTGCGGTACGTCAGTGGCTTGGTGATCGATTGATCATCGTCATGCGGATACCGAACAACACCGAACGACAGGCTGCCCGGTTCGGCGAACACCTTCTGCTGGACGGCTTTCGCGACGTCGATCCGGCCTGAACCTTGCTCGAACAGCGTCTGCTCGGCGGCCGGCTTCGCGGATCCCATCAGCGCGGCCTTGAGGACTCCGGCATCCCAGTCCGGGTGCTGTTGAGCCAGCAGTGCGGCGGCGCCCGCGACATGCGGGGTGGCCATCGACGTCCCGTTGAGTCGTAGGTAGCGATCACCGACGGGAGTGCCGATGACCGACGTACTCGACTTGGCGGCGACGATGCCGACGCCCGGCGCGGTCACATCCGGTTTGAGACCGCCGTCACCGACGCGCGGGCCGCGACCGGAGAACTCGGCCAGCTTGTCCTGCTTGTCGACCGCGCCCACCGTCAGCGCGGCATCGGCACTCCCCGGCGAACCGACCGTCCCGGCACCCGGCCCTTCGTTGCCTGCGGCAACTACGAAGAGCGTGCCGGTCTGCGCAGTGAGCCGGTTGACGGCCTCCTCGAGCGGGTCGATCTCCGGGGTGTCGCCACCACCGAGGCTGAGGTTGACGATCTTGGCCTTGACCTCGGTCGCCGCCCACACCATCCCGGCGAGGATCGCGGAGAACGGGCAGTCGCCGTGATCGTCGCAGACCTTGCCGTCGTAGATCTTGGCAGCCGGCGCGACGCCCTTGTACTTGCCGGCCGACGCGGCCGCCGTACCGGCGATGGTCGAGGCGACGTGGGTACCGTGACCGTTCCGGTCACCGTCATCGGTGTCGGTGAAGTTGCGCGCAGCAACGACCTGGCCGGCCAGATCCGGGTGCGAGGTGTCAACGCCGCTGTCGAGTACGGCGACTTTGACATCCTTGCCGGTGTAGCCGGCCTGCCACGCGGTCGGTGCACCGATCTGCGGGACGGACTCGTCCAGGCTCAGCTTCCGCTTCGCGTCGAGCCAGATCTTCTGTACGCCGGCCGTCGTCGTACCAGTCAGGAATGCGCCGGCCTTGGCCTTGTCGATCTTCAGCGCGACGCCGTTCAGCACTGGCAACTGCCGGGTGACGGTCGCGCCGACGACGGCTGCGCGGGACTTGGCCTTCCCGGTGTACGTGACGACAACGGGGATCGAGGGCGTCGACCGGTCGTCGTACCCGGCCCTGATCAGCGCGGCAACGTCGAACAGTTGCCGGTCCAACCGGCCGGCGGCGAACTGCCGCCCGAGGTCGGACGGCAGCACCTCCACCTGGTCCTTCACGATGCGAGTCGTGAAGCGCACCTTCTCGCGGCCGGGCCCGGGATCCACCGAGACGCGCCCCTCGCGCAGCGTGACCCGGTCGCCGGTGATGAGGGTGACTTGCCCGTTGAGCTGCCGTACCTCGGCCGCCGGCTGAGCTGGTCGCCCCTGAACCGGCTGGCTGATCGCCGGCTGGCTTTGGGCCCGTTGAGCTTGGGCCGGCTGGCTCTGCGCCGGGAGGCCGAGTGTTGCGATCGCGACGACGGCGATGACGCCGTACCGTCTCGATCGTGGAGCGGATGCCACGATGGGTCCCCAATCGGTTGTCTTGACCCATCTGTGTCGTGAACAACCGGCGGGGTTCCCTCAGCGGGCGAGGGCTTGCGCGATGAAGCCGGACTCCTTCAGTTCCTCGACGACGCCGTACAGGTAGGCGACGGTGTCCGGGTGGCGGGTCTTGAGGGTGCCGACGGCCTGCCGGATCTCCATGAAGGGGTCGTCGATCATCCGGAGGTCAGGATGCTCGGCGACGAACTGGGTGACCGGTTCGCGGATGCCGGCGCCGGCCTCGAGCCCTTGGTCGACGAAGACGTCGACGCCCTCGGCACCGCGGACGATCGTGGCCTGCTGGACGGTCCGGCTCAGGTGCAGGTCGTACGCCGAACCCTCCTTCACGCCGATCCGGATCCCGGGACCGTCGACATCGGCGACCGTGGTCAGCGCCGAGTCCTTGCCGACCACGTAGACACCTTCGATGACGACGTACGGCTCGGTGAACGCGACCTGGTCGGCCCGAGCGGGGTCGACGGCGAGGAAACAGAGGCCCGCCTGGCCGGTCACCATCGCCTCGAACGACTTCCGGGCCGCGTCGAAGCAGACGAACTCGACCGGTACGTCGAGCCGGCGCGCAATCTCGCGCGCGATGTCGACGGTCACGCCCCGCGGCTCATCAGGTGTCCCCTGCGCCAGGACCGGGTTCCCCAGGTTGATCGACGCCCGCAGTACGCCGGTCGGTGCCAGATCATCACGCACATTCGTCATACCGGCGACCCTACCGACGAGTCGTAACGACGAGATTTGGTAGGGACATTGTGTAAATCGTTGGAGCGGCTCTACTGTGAGCCCACTTGTCCCTTGACCGCCCGTTGGGGAGTGGAATGAAGCGTCGAAGTATTGGGCTGTTGGTTGCCGCAGCGACCGTGCTGGCGGGAACCACCGCCGTACCGGCCGAAGCACATGGCAACGAGCAGCGCGTGGTGGGCTACTACACGCAGTGGAGTGGGTACGACCGGAACTTCCTGGTCAGTGACCTCGTGAAGAACGGGTCGGCCGCGCGGCTGACTCACATCAACTATGCGTTCGGGTTCGTCGACGAGCAGGGGAACTGCTACAGCAGCGACCCGTGGGCCGATTTCCAGCGGCCGTTCAGCGCCGAGCAGAGCGTGAGCGGAGTTGCCGACCAGCCTGGTCAGGCCTTGAACGGCAACCTCAATCAGCTCAAGCAGTTGAAGGCGAAGTACCCGAAGCTGCGGATCAGCATCTCGCTCGGCGGCTGGACCGGCTCGAAGTACTTCTCGAACGCCGCACTGCCTTCCGTCCGGGCTGCTCATGTGAAGTCCTGTACGGATCTGTGGATCAAGGGCAACCTGCCCGGTCTGCCGGCCGGCGCCGCGAAGGGCATCTTCGACGGGATCGACCTGGACTGGGAATGGCCGGCCAGTGAAGGCAACCCGGGCAACGTGATCCGGCCCGAGGACAAGCAGAACTTCACCGGTCTGGTTCATCAGTACCGTAAGGAACTGGACAAGCTCTCGTGGCCGTTCAAGGGCCGCTACAACCTGACCGCATTCCTCCCGGCGGACCCGGCTCAGGTCGACCGGGGATTCGAGGTTCGCAACGTCTTCAAGGACCTGACCTTCGGGACCACGCAGGGGTACGACTACCACGGCGCCTGGGACCCGCAGACCAACCAGCAGTCCTCGATCGACGGGCCGGCGGGTGATCCGACAGCCACCGAGTTCAGCTCGCAGGTCACCATCGACGCCTACCTGCAGCGCGGTGCGCCGCGCAGCAAGCTGGTGATGGGCGTGCCGTTCTACTCGCGCGGCTGGACCGGCGTGACGAACGCGAACAACGGTCTCTTCCAGAACGCCACCGGCCCGGCGCCGGCGACGTACGAGGCCGGCTACGAGGACTACCGGATCCTGAAGTCGAAGCTGTCGTCGTTCACGGTCCACCGCGACACCAAGGCCGGCTTCGCCTGGCTGTTCGACGGGACCACGTTCTGGACCTGGGACGACCCGACCGAGATGAAGCGCAAGGCGCAGTACATCTCGCACCGCAACCTCGGTGGCGCGATGATCTGGTCGCTCGACGGTGACACAGCAAATGGGGAGCTCATTTCGGCGTTGCACCGTAATCTTCGCTGAGTGGATCTTCAACGCTTGATGGACCGGTTCGGCGCTTCGGCCGCCGAACCGGTCCTGCTCGGTATGTCTGGAGCGACCGTCGTTCGGCTCGTTCGGCGGGGCGAACGGCTCTACTACAAGACAGGTGAGGGTCCGCTCGTCACCGCGATCAGCGACGAGGCGGACCGGATGGAGTGGCTCGCCTCGGTCGGCTTCCCCTGCCCACAAGTCGTTGATCGCGGCAACAATTGGCTCTTGACCGCCGAACTGCCCGGTCGCGACGCGTCGCAGCCCTGGCCCGAGGCCGACCGCCCGGCCGTGATCGCCGCACTCGCGGAGGGCCTGCGACAACTGGACGCCTTGTCCGGCTGCCCGTTCGACTCGCCCTTCCCCGGTACGGCGACTGCCGTGACCCATGGCGATTACTGCGCGCCGAACGTCTTCGTCGACCCCGAGACGCTGAAGTTCACCGGCGTACTCGATCTCGCCCGACTCGGCAGCGGCGATCGCTACCTCGACCTCGCTTTGATGGTGAACAGCCTCTCCAACGGCCTGAACCCGCAGTACGGCGGACCGTTGGCCGCGCGGGCGTTCGTCGCGGCGTACGGCGGGGACTTCGACGACCCTCGGCTCCAGTCCTACATCACACTGGACCAATCGGGCGCCTTCGATGCGCGGAACGACCTGCGGTAGGCGCTCGGCGTCGTACCGACTGCTTTCTGGAAGCGGCGGCGGAGGTTGGTTGCCGAGGACAACCCGGTGTGGCCGGCGATGGTTTCGATCGGGAGGTCGGTTTCCTCCAGCAGGGCACGGGTTCTGGCGATCCGCTGGGCGAGCAGCCACTGACCGGGCGCCGTACCGAGTTGGTCGGTGAAGCGGCGGGCCAAGGTTCGCGGCGAAACGTTGCAGCGGGCGGCCAGATCGTCGACGGTGATCGGCTCGGCGAGGTGGCCGGAAACCCAGTCCAGTAAGGCGGCCAGCGATTCGCCGGGCGGCGGTTCCTCGTCGGCGCGGTACTGGACCTGACCGCCTTCGCGGTGTGGCGGCATCACCATCCGACGCGCGATCCGGGCGGCGTACGCGGCGCCGTGATCGTTGCGCACCAACTGCAGACAGAGGTCGTATCCGGTACCGGATCCGGCGCTGGTCGCGATGTCACCGTGGTCGATGTAGAGCACGTCGGGATCCACCTGTACGGCGGGGAATCGGTCCTGCAGGTTGTCGCAGTACCGCCAGTGCGTGGTGATCCGGCGGCCGTCGAGCAGGCCGGTCGCGGCCAGCGCGAAAGCGCCCGAGCAAATGCTGACGAGTCGCGCGCCTCGGTCGTGCGCTCTTCTCAGCGCGCGCAGTACGGCGGGCGAGGGCTCTCTGTGGTTGGGGAGCCAGCCGGGGATGACGATGGTGTCCGAATGATCGAGTGCGCGGAGACCGCGTGGGGCCACCAGGTCGAAGCCCTGCACGGTTCGGATCGGGCCGGGGCGTTCGGCGCAGATCGTGAACCGGTAGCGATCCGCACTGAAGACACCGGCCACACAGCCAAGCTCGAAACTGCCTTGCGGGGCTGAGACGAGGGCCACCACGCGATGAGGGCTCATGGCAGAAAAGTACCCGTTCGGGACTATTCAGACACTGGGTTTGCCGGCGCCGTTTGATCAGTATTGACGGTATGGAATGGATTTCGGCAGCAGACGTCCCCGCCCGCGAGCTCTTCCCCGGCATCCGGCTACGGACGCTTTGGAAGGGCGGTATCGCGTCGGCGCACCTGCTGGAGATGGAACCGGGGTCGTCGTGGGAAGGCATCGACGTCCACGATCCTGGTCCGGAGGAGGTCTTCGTGGTCGATGGTGTGTTCAACGACGGCGAGCGCGACTATCCCGCCGGGTCGTTCATCCATGCTCCGGCCGGGTCCTCGCACGTACCGCAGTCGGCCGTGGGCTGCACGTTGTTCCTGTTCTACCCCGAGGGCTGACCGCTACCTCGGCCGCCGCAGGCTCTGTCCTGCTGTAGTTCAGTTGGACTGGTGAAGCTCCGTGCCGAGACCGTGAACCGCCGGGATCGACCCGAGCTTGCCGGCCTGGAAGTCCTCGAACGCCTGGACCACCTCGGCCCGCGTGTTCATCACGAACGGCCCCGCCATCGCGATCGGCTCGCGAATCGGACGTCCGCCGATGACCAGTACGTCGAGGTTCGGCTCCGCCTGCGGCTGGTTGACGGTGGCCGCCGTACGGATGGTGTCGCCGGGACCGAAGACGGCCAACTGGCCCTTGCGGAACGGACGCCGCTCGGCGCCGACCGTGCCTTGACCGGCGAGAACGTAGACCAGCGCGTTGTAGTCCGGCTGCCACGGGAGCACGAGCTCGGCACCCGGGCTGACCGTCGCGTGCACCAGGCTGATCGGCGAGTACGTCGAACCCGGTCCGTCGTGGCCGTCGACCGAGCCGGCGATCACGCGGACCAGCGAGCCACCGTCATGCGAGGACAGCAACGCCGAGTCGCCACCACGGATGTCCTGGTAGCGCGGTGCCGCCCACTTCTGCGCCTTCGGCAGGTTGACCCACAACTGCACGCCATGGAACAGACCGCCGCTCGCCACGAGGTGCTCCGGCGGGGTCTCGATGTGCAGGAGGCCGGATCCGGCGGTCATCCACTGGGTGTCGCCGTTGGAGATGACACCGCCGCCACCGTTCGAGTCCTGGTGCTCCATGATCCCGTCGAGCATGTACGTCACGGTCTCGAATCCGCGGTGCGGGTGCCACGGCGTGCCCTTCGGCTCACCCGGTGCGTACTCGACCTCGCCCATCTGGTCCATGTGGATGAACGGGTCCAGATCCTTCAGATCCACGCCCGCGAAAGCCCGCCGTACCGGGAAGCCCTCGCCCTCGTAACCACTCGGGGCAGTCGTCACGGACCGCACCGCCCGCTCCCGCGCGACGGCCGGGTCCGGCTGGTGGATGCGGGGCAGCACAGTGATGTCGCTGACGGTCACGGCGGGCATCTCGGGTCTCCTCTGGGCTAAGTAGTTCAAGAATAAACTATCTACCCGAACCGCGGCAAGGGTGGGCGCTATTCCCCGGCCTCCACATGGCAGACTCTTGCCTCGTGACCGCGCAGATTCTGGATGGCAAGGCGACGGCGGCGGCGATCAAGGACGAACTGAAGGTCCGGGTCGCGAAGCTGGCGGAGCAGGGTGTGGTTCCCGGGCTGGGAACGATCCTGGTCGGCGACGACCCCGGCAGCCGGGCCTACGTCGCCGGCAAGCACCGCGACTGCGCCGCGGTCGGCATCGCCTCGATCCAGGTCGAGCTCCCGGACACCGCGACCCAGGAAGAGATCGCGGCCGAGGTCGCGCGGTTGAACGAGGACCCGGCGTGTACCGGCTTCATCGTCCAGCTCCCGCTGCCGAAGCACGTCGACACCAACACCATCCTCGGTCTGATCGACCCCTTGAAGGACGCCGACGGCCTGCACCCGGTCAGCCTCGGCAAACTCGTCCTCGGCCAGGACGGCCCGCTCCCCTGCACCCCGAAGGGCTGCGTCGAGCTGCTCCGCCGGTACGACGTACCGATCGCCGGCGCCCACGTGGTCGTCGTCGGCCGCGGCGTCACCGCCGGCCGCCCGATGGGCCTGCTCTTCACCCGCCGCTCCGAGAACGCCACCGTCACCCAGTGCCACACCGGCACCATCGACCTGGCCGCCGTAGTCCGCACCGCCGACATCGTCATCGCCGCCGCCGGCTCGGCCGGCCTGATCACCGCCGACATGATCAAGCCCGGCGCCGTCCTCCTCGACGTCGGCACCAGCCGCTCAGCCGAAGGCAAGATCGTCGGCGACATCGCCCCCGAGGCCCGCGAAGCCGCTGCCTGGATCGCCCCCATGCCCGGCGGCATCGGCCCGATGACCCGCGCCATGCTCCTCACCAACGTCGTAGAAGCCGCCGAGTCCACCGCCACCCCGAAGCGAGCGTGACGTGCTGATGGCCGGCGAGGCTCAGCGCCGTACCACCGAATGGCCCCTGGCCCTCTCCCTCCTGGTAGCCGCCACCGGCCTCGTCATCCTCACCTTCTACAACTGGCGCAACGGCACCCTCATCTTCGCCGCCGCCCCCGGCGTAGCAGCCCTCCTCCGAGCCACCCTCACCGACCGAGCCGCCGGCCTCCTCCACGTCCGAGGCCGCATGTTCGACACCGCGTTCCTCCTCCTGACAGCCGCCGCCATAGCCGGCCTAGCCCTCATCGTCCCCAACTAACGTCCCTCCCCCCGCGTGCTACGCAGCCGCTCCTCCGTCGCGTCAGCTACGCGCGCTGCCCGCCCGCCCTCAGCTCCCTTCCGGGCGGCGCGCTCATCGCGCGATCGACCACCTGGCGTCGCTAGGCACCCGACGGACTCGCACCGGCGATCAACGGATTCGCAGCCACGGACCGGCTGCGGTCGAACTGACCGTAGAGGCGATCATCACCGTTTTACGATGCTCACCCGTTACTGTGTTGTTGTGTTGAATGTCGACTGGGGTCTCGAAACCCCCGCTGCCGCGCCTGGCGGGGAGCGGTTGCCATTGGCAGCACCCGATCTTCCGGAAGTCATGGAATTGCTTCGCACGGGTTGGGCCCTTGCGCCCGACGAGCCGATGTGGGTCTTCCTGCCCGCGGTATGGCCGAGCACACATCGAGTATGGGTTGCTGATCGTTCGACGCGTTGGGTCGAGCATTCGCGAGATGGCGTCGTAGTCGAGCGCGTGCCGTGGTCCGACGAACTCCACGCAGAGGTGGAGGCGGATCATAATGAGCTGTTGGCACAAGCTGGGATCCCAGCACGACCGGTCGGCCGGTTATGGTTGCTGAAGGCACCATCGAAGCTCGCGTCGGTTCAAAAGGTCCTGGAGTTGGTACTTGAACCGTCATTGCAACCCGGCAGCCCACTGCTGCCGAGTTGCAATGCAGAATTCGTTCGTCACACCCAACAAACAGTGAGTGCGCTGTTCGAGGTCTAGCTCATTGCGATCAGGAACGCCTGTCGCCAGTGGCTACGGGTTTGGTGTCCAAGGAACCTGGTAGTACTTGCAGTTTGGACCACACTGGCGCCAACGACCGGTGTGGATCGTGCCAGTGCCGAACGTTTGGGGATATCCGTCGGCCTTGAAACTGCCATGCAGGTCGTCGTGATAGGTCGTGTTGTTGGACAGAGCACCGCTCAGCTGTTTGTAGGTGGTCGCTGAGGGGGCCCATGACCTCTGGCTGGTGGAAGAGATGTTGGAGAAGTCGAGCTCCGCGTTGCCACAGAAGCCATCAGGACCGGTCCGGTTGATGCGGCAGTCGGCCCAGAAGAGGTTCGGTCGGATCACCGGTCCGCTGTCCCAGATGATCAGGCCGCGCCACCGCGGATAGGCTCCGTTGAACGCCTGCCGGACAATGAAGTCGATATTGCCGATAACACCGTCACCATCTCCGTACGCCCCATTGCCCTTCACTTCAGCGATGTAGTCACTGATCTTGCGAGCACAAACTGTTCCAAACTCGCACCAGGAGTCGTAATCGTCAGCCAGGACTCCGAACTCGTCTACCGCTCCTTGTTTCGAAATGGTCGGCGACGCAGTCATTTGCACTCGCCCGGACCCGATTTGCTTCTCTTCCGTGCGGGTTCCTCCGCCGGCCTTCGGGTACTGCGCTGTCAATGTGCCGCCCATGCACATCCAGGCCACCGCCGCCGAGCGCTCAGCTGCGGCGATACAGGCCCGCTGGTCAGCGTCATTCAAGCGAGGGCTGGGTTCTGAGAGCGGACCAGTTGCCGTCGCGGACGGCACTTGCAAGAGCCCTACGGCCAGCAGACAAATGACAAATAGTGCAATCTTCTTACGCCTCACAACTTCCCCCTAAAGCAACCATATTCCGGCTCGAGATACCTTGGCAGCGCATCCGTCACCGCTTATGCGACCCTTCGGCCACCACAAGAACGTCACCTGGTCCCTGAACGGGTCCTCCGGAATCGTATTTTCATCGAAACCCCACTTCGCATACCCCGTCAATCACCAAGCACCTGCACGTTCCTGCAAAATGCAGCGTCCTTGAAGGGACAGTTCGTGTGCCAACACACGCGGTCTGCGTGTACCGCTCGCAGAGGAGATCGTCCACCTTCGCGACGGCAGGTGAGTCCGCTGCTGAAGCCGGTGGTGGTGATCCAGTCTGGCTTTGCCAGGTCGCCGTCGTCGAGCCACTCGTCGCCCGTCTCGTCGCGGTGGTGGCCGCGATGCTGACCCAGGAGGCAGGGATCATCTGTGCGCGGATCGCGCCCGTCACAGGAAAACTCGTTGGCAGACTTCAGGACCGGCCATGGTCCCTGCAGCTTCTCTGTCGACCCCATCCTGAATGACCTCTCCCCGGACGCCGCGACCACTCGATCGGGCCGCGTCTTTGGATCGGCCTGGGAGACGGGGCGGGAGCCACGCACAACTCTGCGCGTACTCAAGGGCTCACCCGCCGCCCAGACCGTGGAAAGAAGATATGACTGTGGGTGGCCAGTCAGCTACAAGCTTGCACGAGTTTGCATTCAGCTATTCCAGGGCGTCAATGGCCGCTGTGATCAGCCGCCGGGCCGGCGCGCCGTACACCGCCTGCTCGCTCAGCCGGCCGAAGGCCGAGGCGTACATCGCGATCTCGCTTGGCTGGGTGATGGTGAGGAAACCGGAGATGAGCTCGACGTTGACCACCTGGTCGTCGAAGATCCAGAAGTCCTCTACCGGCCAGATCGAGTTGCGGGGGATACCCATCGGGATGATGCCGAGGGACACCGACGGCAGGTCACCAACGGCGATCAGGTGGCCGAGCTGGGCCGCCATGATCTCGCTGTCGCCGATGACAGTTCGAAGGACCGACTCCTCGAGAAGCACCGCGAAGCGGTGGTCACCCTCGTGAAGCAGGCGGAGTCGGTCGGACCGTACCTTCACCGCCTCTTCGACGTCGTCCGGCAGTCCGCGCCGCTCCATGAACGACCGCAGCACGGCGCGGGTGTAGCTGACCGTCTGGACGGCGCCCGGGACGATCCAGGGCGAGTAGGTGCGGAAGTTTCGGGTGCGTTCCCAGAGCGGCAGAACAGACTGCTGAGCGCGCTTCAGGCCGGTGCGCTCCATTCGACGCCATTCGACGAACATCCCCTCGATCGCCTCCATCGAAGCGATGAGGTCGGCGGTCTGCTCGGCAGCGCCACAGTGCTGCGCCCATGCGCGGATGTCGTCGGCGGACGGTGACGTCTTGCCGTTCTCGATGCGCGAGACCTTCGCTTCGTGCCACGCACAGAGTCGGGCGAGGGCCCGCCCGGTCAGCCCGGCATCGCGCCGAAGCTCACCGAGACGGGCCCCTAAGTCACGTCTGGCCTTCTGCGCGCTCGAGAAGGCGGGGGGAGATGGCAAAGCCAAGCGCCTCTCTGATCAGCCCGGTCGGTACTCCGCGTGCGGGATCGCACGTTCCCAGACTGCATCAAACGCGGTCGCACAGAGCTTTGCCAACTCGGGATCGTCGACGCGCTCCTCGCCCACCCACGATCCGTTTCCATCGAAGTGGTTCCAGACAACGATCTGCTCGTCGAAGACCCAGTAGTCGGTTGGCGGAACGGTGAGGCCGGCCGACAGTCGGCGAGGTAGCCACCTGACCAGCTCGCCGGCCGCAATGTTGTGGTCGTTCGTGACGTCGTACTCGAACTGGATGTATTCGCTGATCGGCTCCGAAACGATCCTGGCCCGCTGAATCTGGACACCTCGTCCAGTGGTCTCCCGCATCAGGTCGAACCAGTCGCTCCACCGCTCGGCCGGATTGAATCGGCCTCCGCCTCGCCACTCATTCCAGTCCGGATCGTCCGGGGTGTAGGAGTCGCGGGTCTCCAGGTGCATCGCTCGGCGTTCGGCGGCGCGGAACAGTTGATAGGTCGTTGGTTCAGCGGTCACCGATTGCGTCCTTCAGGATCGGGATCATGCGGGCAGGGAGCCGGAGCACAGTCTCGTGGCCAGGGATGGTCTCCCATTTCGGACCGGTCGCTTTGATGCCGTTCATCGTTGCTTCGTCATTGATCTTGAGGCCTTGGATGATGAGGTCACCATCGGCCTCGTCGACCCAGATCGTCGGAGAGCCAGTGTTGGGCGTGTTGGGGTCCACACCGATGTATCGAAGCGCCATGATCGTCCTCCATCGTGAGGTTTGCAGACGTTTGCAGCATAGAACGAGGAACCCGTACGGTGTCCATATCGACGGCGCGTCGAACGGGCGGAGGGCGACGGTGCAGTACTACACACATGAAGAAGTGCGGGCAAGGTTCATCAAGACACCAGAGGACGAGGCCGCGGTTGCCGCCTACCGGGAGGAGGCGCTGGCAGAGATCTGGGGCTACCAGCTCGCCGAGCTGAGGCGACGACGAGGGCTGACTCAGGAAGCTCTGGCCGAGCAACTGCACATCACGCAGACTGCGGTGTCCAAGATTGAGCGGGGTGAGCTGGCTCGATCCGAGTTCGGCACCATTCGCAAGTACGTCGAGGCACTCGGCGGGCAGCTCGAGGTCATCGCCGAGTTCGGTGACGAGCGACTCGTGCTCAGCTGATCACTTGCCTTCGGCGATGCGTTCGTGGTGGTGGATGACCTCGGCGATGATGAAGTTGAGGAACTTCTCCGCGAAGACCGGGTCCAGGCCGGCGTCGGTGGCCAGGGAGCGGAGGCGGGTGATCTGGCGTTCTTCGCGCGCCTTGTCGGCGGGCGGGAGGCTGCTGCGGGCTTTGAGTTCGCCTACCTGCTGCGTGCATTTGAACCGCTCGGCGAGCAGGTGCACGAGGGCGGCGTCGATGTTGTCGATCGTGCCGCGCAGGCGGGCGAGTTCGGTCGAGGCGTCCTGATCAGTCACGCCTCTACTTTGACGCATGTGACGAGTCGCGCCGGATCCGGGCCAATCCCGAGGTAGTCATCCGGCGACAGCCGGCCCGTGCGCGGTAGCGCATCACCGGGCGGTAGCCCGGCACGCAGGGCGGGTGGGAGCGTGCGAGACGCGAGCGCAGCGAGTGGCTTGTGCGCGGGGGACGCGGGCGGCAGCTCGCACACCGTGCGCGGTAGCGCACAGGTCCGGGCGGTAGCCCGGTACCAAGGGCGGGTGGGGGAGCGTGCGAGACGGGAGCGGAGCGAGCGGGTCGTGCGCGGGGGGGCGGGGGCGACAAGCCCACACACTCCCCGCGCAGCGGGCGGCGTACTAGTGGAAGAAGTGCCTAGTACCCGTGAAGTACATGGTGAGGCCGGCTTTGGTGGCGGCTTCTATGGCGGCTTCGTCTCGGATGGAGCCGCCGGGCTGGACTACGGCTTTGACGCCGCCTTCGATGAGGACCTCTAGGCCGTCGGGGAAGGGGAAGAAGGCGTCGGAGGCGGCGACCGAACCGACTGCGCGGTCGCCGGCTCGGGAGACTGCTAGGCGGCAGGAGTCGACTCGGTTGACCTGGCCCATGCCTACGCCTACTGAGGCGCCGTTGGCGGCCAGCAAGATCGCGTTGGACTTGACGGCGCGGCAGGCCTTCCAGGCGAAGGCGAGGTCGGCCAGGAGCTCGGGCGAGGCGGGGTCCCCGGCAGCGAGGGTCCAGGCGGACGGGTCGTCGCCCTCAGCCTGGAAGCGGTCGGTGTGCTGGAGCAGCAGGCCGCCGCTGATGGGGCGCATCTCGACCTGCTCAGAGCCTGAAACGGCGGGGGCGACCAGGAGGCGGATGTTCTTCTTGGCCTGGAGGACCTCGACTGCGCCGTCTTCGAAGGCGGGGGCCACGAGGACCTCGGTGAAGATTTCGGCGACCTGCTTGGCGAGTTCGACGGTGACTGGGCGGTTGGTGGCGATGACGCCGCCGTACGCGGAGACCGGGTCGCACTCGTGGGCGCGGCGGTGGGCTTCGGCGATGTCGGTGCCGATGGCGATGCCGCAGGGGTTGGCGTGCTTGATGATGGCGACGGCCGGTTCGGCGAAGTCATACGCCGTACGGCGGGCTGCGTCGGAGTCGACGTAGTTGTTGTACGACATCTCCTTGCCGTGCAACTGCTCGGCCGCGGCCAGACCGCCACGACCGTTGACGTAGAGCGCGGCCGGCTGGTGCGGGTTCTCGCCGTACCGCAGCACTGCCTTCTTGTCCCACGCAGCGCCGACCCACGCCGGGAAGCCGGAGCCCTCGCTGGAGTCGGTCAGCACGCTGCCCATCCAGGAGGCGACGGCGACGTCGTACTCGGCGGTGTGGATGTAAGCGGCGGCGGCCAGCTTCTGGCGCTCCTCGAGCGAGAAGCCGCCCTCGTCGAGCACGGTGTAGAGCTCGTCGTACTGCGACGGTGACGTCAGTACGGCGACGTTCGCGTGGTTCTTGGCTGCGCCACGGACCATCGACGGGCCGCCGATGTCGATCTGCTCGACGCACTCGTCGACCGAGGCGCCGGAGGCGACTGTCTGGGTGAACGGGTAGAGGTTGCTGACCAGGAGATCGAAGGGCTCGACCCGCATCTCGGCGAGCTGCTCGACGTGGTCGGTCTTCCGTACGTCGGCCAGCAGGCCGGCGTGGACCTTCGGGTGCAGGGTCTTGACGCGGCCGTCGAGGCACTCCGGGAAGCCGGTCAGTTCCTCGACCTTGGTGACCGGTACGCCGGCCGCGGCGATGCGGGCGGCGGTGGAACCGGTCGACACCAGCTGGACGCCGGCCGTGTGCAGCGCGGTAGCGAGCTCCTCCAGACCGGTCTTGTCGTAGACGCTGATCAGCGCCCGGCGGATCGGCCTGCGGTCGGTGCTCACTTCAGTCGAACCTTTCGTCCGGTGATGGTCCAGCCCTGACGGACCAGTCGGCCGACCCACTCGACCAGCTGGCGGCGTTCGACCTCCTTGATCCGCTCGGTGAGGGTTTCCTCGGTGTCGTCGTCGGTGACGGGTACGACGACCTGCGCGATGATCGGGCCGGTGTCGACCCCGCCGTCGACGAAGAACAGGGTGGCGCCGGCGACCTTGACGCCGTACGCGAGCGCGTCCCGCGGACCGTGGATCCCGGGGAACGCGGGTAGCAGCGCGTTGTGGGTGTTGATGTAGCGGTCGCCGAACGCGGCCAGGAAGTCGTCACCGACCAGCTTCAGGAACCCGGCCGACACGACCAGGTCGGGCTCGTACTGCGCCACCGACGCGGTCAGCGCCTTGTCCCAGTCAGCTCGCTCGGCGTGGTCCTTGACCTTGTGCACGAACGTCGGCACGCCAGCCGCGGCGGCGCGCTCCAGACCGACGGTTCCGTCGCGGTCCGCACCGACAGCAACCACCTGCGCGCCGTACGCCGGGTCGGCGGCAGCGTCCAGCAGAGCCTGCAGGTTCGACCCGGAGCCCGAGACGAGCACGACGAGCCTGGCGGGCTCAGGGGTGGGGGCAACCGGGTCTGTCACGCCGGGAAGCCTATCGCTCGGGTTCAGGCTCCGGTTCAGCCGGTCGGCGGGCAGCCACCACGGCCGCGGTGATCGCAGCCCCGATCGCCATCCCAGCCGTCAGTACGCCGGCCGCCGCCAGCGCAGCCGGGATTCCGACGGCAGCCATCCGCCCGGGCCCGGCCGAACCGCCGGACAGCGCCATCAGCACGTAGAACGCGATTCCGGCGAGTAGGGCCGCGATTCCGCCGCGTAGCGCGAACGCATCCCAGCCGAGCGCGTCTGCGTGCTGCTCCGCGCGCCCACGCCGTACTACTACCAGTCCGGCCATCGCACCGGCTCCCAGCGGCACCAGCGCGGTCAGTACGAGCAGATAGGTCGGAGTGGAGCCGTCTGCCGGTACGGCGGCCAGTAGCGGCAGCGCAGGCAGGTTGCCGACGTCCACGCCGGTCGGGGCGATCGTCGTCCCGGTACCGAGCTGGAATCCGGGTCCGGCGAGGAAAGAGACGGCGTACAGGACCATGTTCGGCACCAGCATCAGGCAGAGCGCGAACAGCACGACCGACCCAATCACCCCGGCGTCTAGCAGCTCCAGCATCGCAGTGACCCGAGAGAAGTGGATTGCGAGCAGTACGCCGTAAAGAACAGAGGCGACGGCGATGACGGTCAGTACGGCGGCTGCAGCGGCCGGTACGGCGTCGCGCAGGCCAGGTGGAGTCGCGTCGGCGATGTCTTCGGCCGCACCGGACTCGACCAGTACTCCGATCGTCCCGGCGACCAGTGCGAGTGATGCGGTCCCCAGGAACGCGGAGAGCGGCGAGACGTGCAGTGTGCCGTCAGCCGTGAGCAGGGCGACGATCAGACCGCCCAGACCGTAGACACCGGCGTACACCGCGGACAGCAGGATCAGGTCCTTGGTCTCGTCCGCCGCACTGCTGCGGGCCGCGGACTTGCCGCCGCGGTAGAGGCACCACGCGAAGAACAGGGTCAGACCGAGCGGTGCGATCGAGATCGTGCCGGTGCCCAGCGTCACGCCCGCCTTGTGCGCGACCAGCCAGGCGGACGCACCGGCCCGGATCGCTCCGGACGCACCGCCGAAGGTTGCGGCAAGCCAGCCGATGACGGCGACCGCCGTACAGGTGAGGAGACCGGTGAGCAGGCACGCTCCCGCCGAGAGCACTGCGGACACGATCACCGGCTTGGTCGGCACGGCGTCCACAGGGCCGGGTGGCGGGGCAGAATCGCCGCCGGGACTGCCCGGGCGGCTGAGCATGTCGGTCATCTGACTCCCATCGTCGCTCTGCTACTGGACACGGCTGGGCCAGACACGCCGGATATGGGAGACTTCAGCGCGCTTGCTTACGCTCGGTCCCCACCGGTGTCGATGGGGTAGCTGAGTGTGGGCGAACAGGGTCCACCCAGTACTGTCGGGTGGAATCACTCAGGAGGTCGAGCTTTGGCCGGTTCCCACCGCGCACAACGTGGCGGCGGTCGCGCCGCTGCCCGGGAAGCACGCCGGGAGAAGGCGCGTAAGCGGAACCAGACGATCGCTGCCGGTGTGGCGGTGGTGGTGCTGGTCGGTGGCGGCGGTATCGCCGCGCTGAACGCCTTCGGCGGCGACGACTCTTCCGGCGACGCCAAGAAGGGCAAGGGCCCGGGCGACGACAAGTCGAGCGACTCCAAGGTGCTCGCCGACGACAAGGGCCTGCTCGACGTGGCCGGCGCTAAGGCGCTCGGCTCGACCGGCACCTGGTCGGTTAGTGCGACCGCGGACGGCAGCGGCGCCGGGGACCACGACTACGTCTGTCAGTCGCAGCGGTTCGCCGACCCGTCCGGCCTGCGTACCTGGGTGCGGAAGTTCGCCAACCCGACCACCAAGGACTCCGCAGTCCAGTACGTCGAGGTGTCGAACGACGCAGCGGCCGCCGAGAAGGCATACGGCACGATCGTGGGCTGGTTCAGCCAGTGTGCCGCCGAGAAGCGGACCCGCCTGAACACCAGCTACCTGCTCAGCGGGATGGGCGACAAGGGCTGGATCGCGGTCTTCGGACAGGCGACCGGCCCCAAGACGCGGTACCGGACGATCTCGGTCACGCTGGCCGGCCAGGCCACCCTGGTGGTCGAGCACGACACCAACGGCACCACTCCGCCGAAGCCGGACGCCGTACTGAATGCGACCGCCGCGGCCCTGCAGAAGATCTGCCCGCAGACCGGCGGCTGCGGCTCCGGCACGCCTGCCGCCAAGGCGAGCCTGCTGCCCACCTCCGAGCCGGCCGGCTTCATGGCTCCCGCCGAGCTGCCGATCATCGCGGCCGTCGACAAGCCGTGGGTCAGCACGCCAGGCAAGGTCGGCAACACCACCCAGTGCGAGCGGACCGACCCGAAGAAGGCCAAGGCCGCCAAGTACGCCACCCAGACCTACCTGGCCCCCGGCGCCAAGGTCCCCACCGAATTCGGCCTCGACGACACCGTCGCCCGCTTCGCCTCCCCGAACGCCGCGGCCGCCTACGTCAGCCTCGTCCGCAAGAACGTCGACGGCTGCCAGAAGGCCGTCTCCACCGCCAAGGTCAGCTCGGTCGGCACAATCTCCACCGGCGGCGTCAAAGGCGAGGCCTGGGAAGCCTCCTTCGAAACCGGCAGCGGCAAGAAGGCCAGGTTCCGCATCGGCGTCGCCGCCGCCGGCAACCACGCCGTCTACCTGCTCTTCCCCGTCCTCCCCGACCTCGACATCACCGACAGCGCCTTCGTCGACACCCTCCGCCGAGCCGCCGAACGCTCCGCGTCGTACAAGTAAGAGGCACGCAAAAGCCCCGGAAACCAACGGTTTCCGGGGCTTTCGGTTGGTGCTTACTTCGTCAGGTTCTGCATGATTTCGCGCATCAGGTTGGCGGTCTCGGTCGGGGTCTTGCCGACCTTGACGCCGACGGCCTCGAGGGCCTCCTTCTTCGCGGCCGCGGTGCCCGAGGAGCCGGAGACGATGGCGCCGGCGTGGCCCATGGTCTTGCCCTCGGGGGCGGTGAAGCCGGCCACGTAGCCGACGACCGGCTTGGTGACGTTCTCCTTGATGAAGGCGGCGGCGCGCTCTTCGGCGTCGCCGCCGATCTCGCCGATCATCACGATCGCGTCGGTGTCCGGGTCGTCCTGGAACGCCTGCAGGGCGTCGATGTGCGTGGTCCCGACGATCGGGTCGCCGCCGATGCCGATCGCGGTGGAGAAGCCGAAGTCGCTCAGCTCGTACATCATCTGGTAGGTCAGCGTGCCCGACTTGGACACCAGACCGATCCGGCCGGCGCCGGCGATGCTCGCCGGGATGATGCCGGCGTTGGACTCACCGGGGGTGATGATGCCCGGGCAGTTCGGGCCGATGATCCGGGTGGTGCCGGAGGCCTGCGCGGCGGCGAAGAACGCGGCGGTGTCGTGCACCGGCACGCCCTCGGTGATCACCACGACCAGCGGTACCTCGGCCGCGACGGCCTCCAGTACGGCGTCCTTGGTGAACTTCGGCGGCACGAAGATGACCGACACGTTCGCGCCGGTCTCCTTGACGGCGTCGGCCACGGTCCCGAAGACCGGTACCGACGTACCGTCGAAGTCCTGGCTCTGGCCCGCCTTGCGCGGGTTGACGCCACCGACGATGTTCGTGCCGGACGCGAGCATCCGCGTCGTGTGCTTGGTGCCTTCCGAGCCGGTCATGCCCTGGACGATGACCTTGCTGTCCTTGGTCAGGAAGATAGACATTTCAGCGATCCCTTACTTCGCAGCCAGCTCGGCGGCCCGCTTGGCGGCGCCGTCCATCGTGTCGACCCGCTCCAGACCGGCGAGGCCCGCCTCGTCGAGAATGCGGCGGCCCTCCTCGGCGTTGTTGCCGTCCAGCCGGACGACCAGCGGCTTGCTGACGGCCTCGCCGCGGGCGGCGAGCAGCTCGAAGGCCTGCACGATGCCGTTCGCGACCGCGTCACAGGCGGTGATGCCACCGAAGACGTTGACGAACACGCTCTCCACCTGGGCGTCGGAGATGATGATCTCGAGCCCGTTGGCCATCACCTCGGCGGAGGCGCCGCCGCCGATGTCGAGGAAGTTGGCCGGCTTGACGCCGCCGAACTCCTCACCGGCGTACGCGACGACGTCGAGCGTCGACATGACCAGGCCCGCGCCGTTGCCGATGATGCCGACGGAACCGTCGAGCTTCACGTAGTTGAGGCCCTTGGCCTTGGCCGCGGCCTCCAGCGGGTCGGCCGCCGACGAGTCGGCGAAGTCCGCGTGCTCCGGGTGCCGGAAGTCGGCGTTCTCGTCCAGCGAGACCTTGCCGTCGAGGGCCTCGACCCGGCCGTCCTTCAGCTTGACCAGCGGGTTCACCTCGACCAGCGTCGCGTCCTCGCTCAGGAAGACGCCGTACAGCTTGACGATCTCCGGCGCGACGGCGTCGATGATGTCGGCCGGGTAACCGGCCGCGGTGGCGATCTCCCGGGCCTTGGCCTCGTCGACACCGGTGGCCGGGTCGATCGAGATCTTGGCGACCGCGTCGGGGTTCGTGTGCGCGACCTCTTCGATCTCCATCCCGCCGGCGGCGGAGGCGATGCAGAGGTAGTTGCGGTTGGCCCGGTCGATCAGGAAGGAGAAGTAGTACTCCTCCGCGATCGCCGCGGCCGGGACGATGTTCAGCGTCTTGACGACGTGACCCTTGATGTCCAGACCAAGGATTTCGCGAGCGCGTGCCTCGGCCTCGTCCGGGTTGGCGGCGAGCTTGACGCCACCGGCCTTGCCGCGGCCGCCGGTCAGCACCTGGGCCTTCACGACCACCGTGCCGCCGCCGAGCTTCTCGGCCGCCGCGCGGGCGTCCTCCGGCGTGGTGACGACTTCACCCACCGTCGTCCCTACACCGTGCTTGGCGAAGACAGTCTTCGCCTGGTACTCCATCAAGTCCACGACTGTGGTCCCTCTCTCGCCTGTTCGAGTCCCGCGTTGTCCAGATTAGGCACGGCAGGCTGCGGTGCAGAGGGCACGGTCGCCGGCGCGTTCCGTCGGCCTGAGACTAGCCACCTCGGCACCCGGTGCGACAGTCGGGGTACACGCTGAGACGACCGTCACAGCGCTGTCGGTCGTCCGTGTCAGGCTGGGTGCCATGACAGAAACCGGCACCAGACCAGCTGACGACTGGTGGCGTAGCGCCGTCGTCTACCAGGTTTACCCGCGCTCGTTCGCGGATGCGGACGGTGACGGCACCGGCGATCTGAACGGTATCCGCGCCCGGCTGCCCTACCTGGCCGACCTCGGCGTGGACGCGATCTGGATCAGCCCCTGGTACCCGTCCCCTCTGCTCGACGGCGGGTACGACGTCTCCGATTATCGCGACATCAATCCGGAATTCGGCACCCTGGCCGACGCGGACGCCCTGATCGCCGAGGCGCACGCCCTCGGACTGCGGATCCTGATCGACCTGGTCCCGAACCATTGCTCCTGGGAGCACCCGTGGTTCAAGGCCGCCCTCGCGGCCGGCAAGGGTTCGCCCGAGCGCGACCTGTTCTGGTTCCGCGACGGGGTCGATGGCCGTCCGCCGACGAACTGGCCGGCCAGCTTCGGCGGTGGCGCCTGGCAGCAAATCGATGACGGCCAGTGGTATCTGCACATGTTCGACATCTCCCAGCCCGACTGGAACTGGGACCACCCGAAGGTGCTCGAGGAGTTCGACTCGATCCTGCGGTTCTGGTTCGACCGTGGCATCGACGGGTTCCGGATCGACGTGGCCGATTCGATGGCCAAGGACGCGACACTGCCCGACGTACCGCTGAAGGACGGTCAGCCGACGCACGAGAAGTATGTCGGCAACCCGTACTACGACCAGCCGGGTGTGCACCCGATCCACCAGCGCTGGCGAGCGATCGCCGATGAGTACGCCGGTACGCCGCAGGGCCCGCGCGTTTTCGTGGCCGAGGCGTGGTTGTCGCCACCGGAGCGACTGGCCAAGTACGTGCGGCCGGATGAGCTGCACTCGGCGTTCAACTTCGATGCGCTGCGCGCTTCGTGGGACGCGAAGGACCTGCGCGAGGTGATCGACCGGTCCACGGGGAGCCTGTGGGCGGTCGGTGCGCCCGCGACCTGGGTGCTGAGCAACCACGACACGATCCGGCACCGCACTCGGTACGGGCGCGCTCTGGAAGACGCGCTGGAGGGGGCGGGCGTCGTACCGACCGATCTGGAGCGAGGGCTGCGCCGGGCTCGGGCGGCTGCGCTGCTGGAGCTCGCGCTGCCGGGTGGGGCGTACATCTACCAAGGTGATGAGCTCGGACTGCCCGAGGTCGAGGACCTGCCGGAGGAGGTGCTCGACGACCCGGTGTGGGAGCGGTCTGGGCACACGAACCGCGGTCGGGACGGGTGCCGGGTGCCGATCCCGTGGTCCGGGACGGAGCCGCCGTACGGGTTCGGGCCGGGTGACGGGCAGCCGTGGTTGCCGCAGCCGGCTGACTGGGCGCCGCTGACTGCGGAGGCTCAGGTGGGTGACCCGAATTCTCACCACAGTCTCTACAAGGCCGCACTGCAGATCCGGCGGGAGCACCCGGAGCTGGGCGAGGGCCGGCTGACCTGGGACGAGGACGCGCCGGCCGACGTGCTGTCCTTCACCCGCGGGTCGTTCCGCTGCGTGACCAACCTCGGTACGGCGCCGACCACGCTGCCGCCGTACCAGCAACTGCTGCTCACCAGCGCCCCGGTGTTCGACGGGCAGCTGGCATCGGACGCGACCGCCTGGCTGACTATTTGAACATCGCTGTATAGTTCTGAACATGAGTGTTCAGTCGGAAGCGATCCTGGAGATCGCCGCCAAGGTCCTGACCGCCAACCCGGCAGCCTCGCTGGCTGATGTCGCGAGCGCTGCCGGGGTTGGCCGGACCACGCTGCACAACCGCTTCCCGACTCGGGAGGCGCTGCTGCTCGCGCTCGCGTACGACTCGCTCGACCACTGCGCCGCGGCCTTCGTCGAGGCCGGGGTGGCGGCGGTCGACGCGAACACTCCGGCGGCGGAGCTCGACGCCGTACTCAAGCGCGTGGTCGAGGCGCTCATCCCGCTCGGTCCGCGGATCGACTTCCTGTTGCAGCATCCGCGGGCGAGCGTCGACCAGGAGCTGCACGACCGCATCGAGGAGCTCGACGCCCCACTTGAGCGCTTCGTCACCCACGCCCAGGCGGCCGGCCTGATCGCGCGCGACCTCACCCCGTGGTGGGTCGTCGCCACGATCTACTCGCTCACCTATTCCGCCTGGGACGGCATCGCCGCCGGCAAACTCGCCCCGCGCGACGCCGGACCGCTGACGCTGCGCACGCTTCTGCATGGGGTCGCACCGTGAGCCTCGCTCGCCCACTGCACGGCCTGCTCGGCGCCACCGCGCTGTCCGTCACCGGGAACGCGATCGTCGCGGTCGCCGTGCCCTGGTTGATCTTCCAGCGGACCGGCAGTGCCACGGCAGCCGGGGTCGCGGGGGCGGCAGCGATCGCGCCGATCGTCCTGTCGGCACTCTTCGGCGGCGCGCTCATCGACCGCCTCGGCCGCCGGTTCTGCGCAGTCGGCGCCGACCTGTTGAGCGCGATCGCCGTTGCCCTGCTCGCGATTCTCGACGAGGCGTTCGGTCTGCCGTTCTGGGGGATCCTCGCGCTCGTCGCCCTCGGCGCGCTGTTCGACGGTCCCGGCGCGGCCGCCCGCGAGACGCTCCGGCCGGACGTCGCCCGCGCCACCGGTACGCCGCTCACCCGTGTCAACGCGTGGGGCGAGGCCGCCGAGGCGATCGGCGCACTGGCCGGCCCCGGCATCGCCGGCGTACTCCTGGTCGCGATGGGCGGCTTCAACGTCCTCTGGGTCACCGTCGGCATGTTCTTGCTCTCGGCAACCATCACCGCCCTCACCATCCCGAAGCACCTCTCACCCGCACCGGCCCACGAGCCCTACCTACGCTCGATCGCCACCGGCCTCCGGTTCCTGATCACCGAGCCCGGCCTGCGCACCGTCGCGATCACCGCTGCGGTCCTGGTCGGCTTCATCGCCCCATTCGAGTCCGTCGTCCTCAACGCACACCTCCAGGACAACGGCCTGGCCGACTACTACGGCTTCGTCGTAGCCGCCTTCGCCGCCGGCGGCCTGATCGGCGCCATCCTGTACGGCGCAGTCGGCCACCGCCTCCGCGAACGCGGCGTACTGATCGGCTCACTCGTCATCAGCACCATCGGCCTGGCCGCCTTCGCACTACTCCCGTCCATCCCCCTGATGATCGCGCTAGCCTTCACCACCGGAATCGCCACCGGCCCGATCAACCCAGTCGTCGCAGTCATCATGCAGGCCCGCACCCCCGAGAACCTCCGCGGCCGAGTCATCGGCAGCTACACCTCAATCGCCCTGGCCACAGGCCCGATCGGCCTACTAGCCATGGGCCCCATCGTCGACCACGCCACCCCAGCCACCGGCTTCATCGTGATCGCCATCGGCTGCGCCCTGGCCACCGCGTTCGTCACCGCAGCCAAGTCACTCCGCCGGCCTTCCTAGAAAACTGCAACCAGCCCGCCCACGCCAGGAGTCTCCTCTCCAACGCACGCCCTATCGAGAGGACACCCACATGACAACTCGATTCCTGGTTGCCTTGCTGGCAATCGGTTCCGTCGCCACCGGCCTGGCAACCGCCCCGAACGCAGTCGCCGCGGAGAACCCGCAGTGGTTCCACACCAACTGTCCCAAGCGCTTCTACTCCGACGGTACGTCGAGGTTCTGGACGACGGTCCCTTGTAACAACTACCGGGGATTCGCCGACATCAAGTGGGCCAACGGGGCTCACGAATATGTGACGGTCGGCGACGCCCACAAGGTCATGCGCGCCGAGCACGGCGGTGCGTTCACCCAACTCGGCAACGGCGTCGCCAAGAACGATCCGAGCGGCGACGGCATCCACACCTGGAAGGTGGTCTATTCACCCAACGGCCGGGTGAAGAACCTGACGCTCCGCGTGCTCGGCACCACCGGACACATCTACTGCAACTACGGCGACGGCTACGCGTGGCGCGGCTGGACCACGATCAACTGCTGAGACAGCAGAAGGCCGGAACCCTGACCAGGGTTCCGGCCTTCCACACAACGAGAACTACTTGACGCCGCCTGCGGTGAGGCCGGCGACGATTCGGCGCTGGAAGATCAGTACGGCGATCACCAGCGGAATGGTGACGACCACACCGGCCGCCATCTGACTGCCGAACGGTTGGTCGCGACCCGACGTACCGGTGAACCCGGCGATGACGACGTTGGCCGTCTGGATCTCCTTGCGGTTCACCATGCTGAGCGCGATCAGGAACTCGTTCCAGGCCGCGATGAAGGTGATGATCGCGGTGGTGAACACACCGGGTGCGGCCAGCGGGATGATCACCTTGCGGAAGGCCTGGGCCGGCGTACAGCCGTCGACCATGGCCGCCTGCTCGAGTTCGCGCGGCATCTGACGGAAGAACGCCGTCAGGTTCCACACGGCCAGGGGCAGGGCGAACGACAGGCTGGGCACGATCATCGCCTGGTAGGTGTTGATCCACTCGATGTCGCTGAACAGCTTCTTCAGCGGGATCACCAGCGAGATCCCGGGGAACATCGAGGTGGTGATGATGATCGCCAGGACGGCGTTCTTGAACTTGAAGTCCAGCCGGGCCATCGTGTACGCCGCGACCATGCCGATCACCAGCGTCAGGATCGTCACGGTGCCGGCCACGATCAGGCTGTTCAGCAGACCGCGGCCGAACCCGGTACCGGGCTTGAACACATCGGTGAAGTTGTCGATCGACCACCGGGTCGGAATGATCGAGTTGTCGAACTGGTCGGTCGGCCGGCGGAACGCCGACACCAGCATCCAGTAGAACGGCAACAGGCAGTAGAGCACGATGATCCCGACACCGACGAGCGGCAACCACCTGCGATACCAGGGTGCCTCGGCCGCCTTGATGTCGACTCTCTTCGGCGCCTTCTCAGCAACGGCCATCACGCACCAACCTTCCCGCGGGACTTCTTCGGCTTGACCACGCGAGCGCGGGCCTCACCGATGACGTCGGCTCCGAGCAGCTTCACGAAGGCGTAGGCGACCACCGCGACATAGATGAACAGCAACGTCGCGTACGCCGCGGCCGGCCCGTACCGGGTGTTGTTGGCCTCGAGGTAGGCGAGGATCGACAGTGTCTCGACCGACGACTTGTTCGGGCCGACCAGCACGAACGGCAGGTCGAACATCCGCAGGGTGTCGAGGATCCGGAACAGCACTGCCACCAGCAGTGCCGGTTTCACCAGCGGCAACGTGATCCGGGTGAAGGTCTTCCAGGGACTCGCCCCGTCCACCTTCGCGGCCTCGTACACCTCGTCCGGAATCGTCTGCAGACCGGCCAGCACCAGCAGCCCGATGAACGGCGCGGTCTTCCAGGTGTCGGCGATGATGACCGACAGCACCGACTGCCAGCCTTCGGTCGACCACAGGATCTGGGTGCCGGCGACGACGTTCGCGATGCCGTCGGCCTGGAAGATCCACTTCCACAGCAGCGCGGACACCACGGTCGGGATGGCCCACGGAACCAGGATGCTGGCCCGGACGATCGCCCGGCCCTTGAACGCCTTGTGCATCACCAGGGCCATCAGCACACCGAGCAGCGTCTCGAGGACGACACAGACGACGGTGAAGAACGTGGTGTTGTAGAACGCGTTCCAGAATCGGTCGCCGGTCTCGCCGGAGAAGATCGCGGCGAAGTTGTCCAGCCCGACGAACTGCGAGCCCTGGATGATGAAGCCGTCCTCGTCGATCCGCTGACCGCTTTGGTACAGCGACTCGCGGAGCGCCGACAGGATCGGGTAGAGCACGACCAGGACCAGCACGATCAGGGTCGGTGACAGCAGCAGTGCGGCCAGCCGGCCGGTGCCCTCGTTGAACGACGTACGCCGAACCTTCTTGCCCGGCTCGACGACCGAGGCGGAATCACTCACCTCATGCCTCCTTCTCTGTCCGCCCACCTCCGGTGGGCGGTGACAACGCGGGGCCGGTGCGCAGCGTTCACCGCACACCGGCCCCACGTCCGGGTCACTGGGTGATGAGTGTGCTCAGCTTGGTCTGCAGATCCGTCAGTGCCTGCTTCGGATCCGTACCGCCCGGCTGCTTCAGTGCGCCGTACGCCGCTTCCTGGATCGCGGTCGTCACGTCGCCGTACTTGACCACCTTCGGCCGCGACTTCGCCGAGGCGATCGACGCCTTCAGCGGAGCCAGGTACGGGAACTGCTTGTTCAGCGCCGGGTCGTCGTACAGCGACGCCCAGGTCGGCGCCTGCGAGGTCTTCTCGACGTTCGCCTTCTGCCGCTCTTCACTGGACATGAACTTGATGAAGTCCGCCGCGGTCGCCTTGTTCTTGGCGAATTCCGAGATGGCGTAGTTGTGACCGCCCAGCGTCGAGACGCCCGGCCCGCTCAGGCCCGGCAGCGGCGCGACCGCGAACTTGCCGGCGATCTTCGACGAGCCGTCGGTCTTGTTCGCCAGCGCGTACACGTACGGCCAGTTGCGGTGGAAGAGCAGGTTGCCCTCCTGGAACGCGCGGCGTCCCGGCTCCTCCTGGTAGGTGATGGCGGCCTTCGGGATGAAGCCCGTCTTGAAGCCCTCGACCAGCGCGGTCAGACCGGCCAGTGCCTCCGGGGTGTCGACGTTCGGCTTGCCGTCGTCACCGACGACCACACCGCCGGCGCCGTTGACGGCCTCGGAGAAGTTCACCGTCAGGCCTTCGTACTTCTCGAACTGACCCGCGTAGCAGTTGATGGCCTTGCCCTCGGGCAGCGCCTTCACCTTGGCGCAGGCGGCGACCATCTCCGGCCAGGTCTTCGGTACCTCGACACCGGCCTTGTCCAGCAGATCCTTGCGGTAGTACAGCAGACCACCGTCGGACGTCACCGGTACGGCGTACAGCTTGTCGCGGTACTTCGCGGTGTCGACCGTGGTCGGCAGCAGCTTGCCGAGGTCCGGGAACTGGTCCTCGGGCAGCTGGGTGATCCACCGGTTGGCCGCGAACTCGGCGGTCCAGACGACGTCCAGGTTCAGCACGCTGAACTCGTCGGACTTGATCTGGGCGTTCGAGATCATCTGTGCGCGCTGCTGGTCGGCCGACTCGGGCAGCTCGGTCACCGTGACCTGCTCGTCCGGGTGCTGCGAGTTCCAGGCCTTGACCTGGTTCGTCAGGTTGCCCGACGTGTCCTTGCCGGTGGCGAACTTGATCGGCCCGCGGCCCTCGAGCGCACCCCCGGCCGCACCGTTGCTGCCACCGCCGCCTTCGTCGCCGCCACACGCCGCCGTGAGCAACACCAGGCTGCTCACCACGGCCAGAGCGACCGCCTTGCGAGTGTGTGATCGTTCAAACCTCATCGTTACCTGCCCTCTCCCGATGGGAATCGCATCGTCCCTGCGCGAGCGGCGTCCAGGCCCCCACCGCACTGTGACGCCACCTGTCCGGACAGTAACCGAAGACGGGGGTGATGTGTTCTGAGTTACACACCCGTCACTGAACGGTTCAGTTACCGGACGTACCGCATGGCTGTATGCGACCGCGATTCGAGAGCCTGCACAACCAGGTGTTTCTTAACGATTCGGTATTACCAAACAGTAACTTGTGGGGTGTCGTGGTTGAAGCTCGAGTGCTGGCGGTGTCCAGGTGGGTGCATCGCAAGGCGGAGGGGAAGCCTCGATGTTTTTCCATCGTGGCTTTCCCTCCAACGCCGCGAGGTGCCTGCCTGGGCGCCGCCAGTGCCGAGATTCAGCCGCGACACCCCACACTAGGCCGGGGAGGCCGAGGCGTCGCCGACATGGCCGCGGACCCACTCGACGATCTCGGTGGTGGTCGCGCCGGGAGTGAAGATCTTGTGCACGCCGAGCTCGGCCAGCGGCTGCAGATCCGCGTCCGGGATGATGCCGCCGCCGAACACCACGATGTCCTCGGCCTCGCGCTCGGTGAGCAGTTCGCGGACCCGCTTGAACAGGGTCATGTGCGCCCCGGACAGGACGGACAGGCCGATCGCGTCGGCGTCCTCGGCGATCGCAGTCTCGACGATCTGCTCGGGGGTCTGGTGCAGCCCGGTGTAGATGACTTCCATCCCGGCGTCGCGCAGCGCGCGGGCGACGACCTTCGCACCCCGGTCGTGGCCGTCCAGGCCGGGCTTGGCGACGACGACGCGCAAAGTGCTGGTTGAAGGCATATTCGCAGGTTAGCCGGTGCCAATCTCACGGATAAGACACGGAGACGTGTGTTCCCCGCCACGGTTGTGGGGAACCGGTTACCGTGGAAGAGAGATCGGACCACCGGGGGGTCTGGTTTGCTGTGAGGAGCCGCAAATGACTTCTTGGCAGGACGAGGTGCGAGGCGCGCTGGACGGCCTCGCGTACGGCGCCCGATCGGCGATCACCCCGCGGGTGCTGCACGGCGCGGCCGTCGAGATCGGCTGGATGACGACGCACCTGGCGATGTATCCGCTCGGCCTGCTCGGCGGCTCCGGTTCGCGTGCCGAGCGGCTCTCCCTAGCCGGTCTGACGCCGTCCCAGCGCAGTCTGCTGGTCAACGACGTCCGCGCGGCCGGTACGCCGATCCTGCTCGCGCACGGGATCATCGACAACCACACGATCTTCGCGCTGATGCGCCGGCAGCTGATGCGGCGTGGATTCAGCAGCATCCACACCTTCTCGTACTCACCACTGACGGTGGACGTCCGCCGTACGGCCGAGCGGATGGGTGCCGAGATCGAGGCGATCTGTGAGGCGTCGGGGTCGGACCAGATCCACGTGGTCGGCCACAGCCTGGGCGGGCTGATCGCGCGGTACTACATCCAGAAGCTCGGCGGTCACGAGCGCGTCCACACCTGCGTGACGCTGGGGACACCACATCAGGGGACGGTCGCGGCCCGACTCCTGCCCTGGCCGCTGGTGAAGCAGCTGCGGCCGGAGAGCGATCTGATGGAAGAGCTCGCGGAACCGGCGCCCGGCGTACCGACGCGGTTCGTGGCGTTCTACAGCGATGTCGACCAGTTGATCGTGCCGCAGCGGCGTGCTCGGCTGCGGCATCCCGACCTGATCGCGCGGAACGTCCGGGTCCGCGGGGTGGGTCATCTCTCGTTGCCGTTCCACGGGGACACAGTTCACGAGATCACCGGCGTCCTGGCGCATCTGGACGACCAACCGCAAACTGCCTGATCAGGCAGCCTTTTGGCGCTCACACGGCTGATGCACGTGCAGCGGCTCATGCAAAAGTTTCGTGAAGGTGCTGCGGAAAACTGGGTGGCAGGGTTTGTCGGCTCGTGACTCTTCCGTTATCGTGCTCAAGTCCTCACCGGGAATAAACCCCCGATGAGGGCGAAAGGTTGCAGAGCCAAGTACCACCCCAACCCCTCCCCTGTGACCGGAAGGCCACGTTGTGTCCCAGCATCGTGCCGCGGGCAACCGCGTCACGCCAGGCAACGCTGCGCGCAAGACCGGCGCAAGTCGTCACAGCGCCAAACATCGTGTTGCCAGGCGTAACACCCCCAGCAGTACCCAGATCGTCGGTTTGACCGCAGCGCTTGCTGCGGCGGCGGGAGCCGTAGGCTTCAGCCACAGCGCCCTGTCGTCCCCCACGCAGGCCAACACAGCGGTGAACCTTGCCGCGGCCAGCCTCGACAACGGCAACCTGTCCGGCATCACCACTGCTCGCATCCAGGCACGCCAGCTCGCCACCCGTGACTCGTCCCGCGTCACCCTGGCCGGCAACGACACGAACAAGAAGCAGGCGGCCGCCGCCGCGCTGGCCAAGGCCCGCGCCGCGAAGCTGAACGCGACGAACACCCTGACCGCGAAGCGCGCCACCGCGCTGGCCCTGGCCAAGAAGGCCGAGGCGAAGAAGCTCCGCGAGTCCCTGAACCGCTGCGAGATGATGATCTCCGGCTACCACATCACCGCGACCTTCGGTCAGGGTGGCAGCCGCTGGGCCCGCAACCACACGGGCACCGACTTCGCCGCCCCCACCGGCACCCCGATCCGCAGCGTCATGCGCGGCGTCGTGATCTTCGCCGACTGGGCTGGCCCCTACGGCCGCCAGGTCCAGGTCCGGCACGCCGACGGCACCGTCACCTGGTACAACCACATGAACAAGTTCAGCGTCTCGGTCGGCGAGACCGTGATGGCCGGCGACCAGGTCGGCGCAGTCGGCTCCACCGGTAACGTCACCGGCCCGCACCTGCACTTCGAAGTGCGTCCCGACGGCGGCGACCCGATCGACCCGATGCCGTGGCTGCGCTCGCACTGTGGTCTGAACCCGTAACCGGTCTGAACCCAACACCGTCGCAGTACTAGGATCCCCGGCATGCGCCCAGCTGCCGGAGAGGTTCTGCACTTCTCCGAAGACCCCACCATCGAGGTCTTCCGGCCCCAAGCAACCTACGTCTGGGCGGTCGGCCACGACCGTGCCCCCGACTACTGGTTCCCGAGGCAGTGCCCCCGCGCCATGGCGTGGCTGGGCCCCTCCACCACCCCTGAAGACCAGGCCCGCATCATCGGCCCCGGCTCCGGCTCCCGCGTCCATGCGGTCGAATACGGCTGGCTCGAGGCGATGCGAACCGTCGAGCTCTACGCCTACCGCCTCCCCGCCGCGCAGTTCAGCCTGCATGACGCAGCCCTCGTCGCCACCACCGACGTGAAACCGTTCGGGCCGCCCGAACGCGTCGGCGATCTCTTCGAGCTGCACGACGAGGCCGGGATCCAGCTCCGGGTCCTGAACCGGCTGCACGACTTCTGGGCCGAGGTCATCACCAGCACGCTTGAGTTCAGCGGGATTCGCCTTCGGAACGCGCGAGCATGAAGTACGGCGAACTGGCGGAGGCCGCCTGGACCTGGGTGCTCGACCAGGTGCAGTGGGACGACGACGGCCCCTGGATCCCGGAGTCCCTGGGTGCCGAGAAGCCGACCGAGTTCCTGCACGGGACCTACACCGGGGTCGGCGGGCTGGCGTACGCGCTTGCCGAGATCGAGCTCACTCGGCCCTGGACGAGTGCCGAGCGGGAGCTTGCCGGCGGGATTGCAGCACGCGTGCGGGGCTCGATCCCGACCGACTCCTCGATCTCGTTCTTCGATGGGCTCGTCAGTTCGATCGGCGTGCTGACCGTGTTGGGTGAGCCGGGGGTCGACGCGGCTGTCGAGCGGGCGTTGGAGATCGGTACGGCGACCGGCTGGCAGGAGGGGTTCCTGGCCGAGTCGGACTCGTATGAGCCGGGTGCTGTGTGCAACGACCTCACGCTTGGTACCGGTGGTGTGCTGCTGGGGGCGCTCTGGGCTATTCGGCATGGAGTGCCGGCTCATGAGCTGGCCGATCGGGCTATCGAACGGCTGCTGGCTGAGCAGGAGGAGACCGCGGCCGGTGTGAACTGGTTGTTCGTGCCACGGCGTTACCTCCGCGAACCACCGCCGCTCGAGATGCCCAACCTCACCCACGGTCTGGCCGGCATCGCCGCCGTACTGGCTCTGGCTGGGGCTGAGCTGGATCGTCCCGAGCTGGTTGAGACCGCTCGCCTGGGTGCCGAGCACCTGATCACCCTGGGCCGCTCTGCCGGAGGAGGCTTCGAGGTTCCGCGCGTAATCCCGTGGTCCGAACGCCACGGCGACGAGTACACGTACAACTGGTGCCACGGCCCAGCCGGCACCGCGCTGCTCTTCGATGCACTCGAGTACGCCGGTGTGGACGCACTAGCCGGTGTCTCGTCGGCTACCTGGCGCCAGCGCCTCCTCGACGCCGTACGGCACTCCGGCATCCCCAAGCGCCTCCACCCCGGCTTCTGGGACAACGACGGCCGCTGCTGCGGCACCGCGGGCGTGGCTGACGCCTTCCTCACCAGCTACCAACGCACCAACGACCCGGCCGACCTCGCCTTCGCCACGCATCTCGCCGACACTCTCGTTGCGAACGCGGGCTCCTCGCCGTACTGGCGTTTCCTCGAACACAAGAACGACGACCCGCTCCTCCCACCCGGAATCGGCTGGATGCAAGGCGCCGCCGGCATCGCCACCGTCCTCTTCCGGATCGAAGCCCAGACCACCGCCGTCCCCCGCATGGACAACTGGTGGGCCTTCAGCGGCGCCAGACCTCGGCGGTGGTGAGGAAGGCTGAGGAGCCGGGTTTGTCGGGGGAACCGTCGACCTGGACGAAGCCTGGGACGGAGGCGCCGCCGATGGAGACGGTGGCGGAGCGGACGGGAGCGATCACCAGGCTGAGGCTGTGGTTGCCGTCGGCAAGCTGGAAGTTGTCGGTGGCGAAGAGACGCCGGTCGAGGACGCCGCCCATCTCGATCTGGATGTCGGCCGCCTTCGCGCTCAGACCGTCGGCCAGGTTCATCGAGACCTGGACCAGATCGCGCTCGATCGCCGGCTCGTGCCAGGGCAGCCCTTGCACCTCGAGGAACGAGCGGACGAAGTACCGCTCGAGCCACGCAGCCAGGTCGACGTCCTCCGAAACCACTCGGACGATCCCGTCGAACCACAGCACGACCGCCGTCCCGGACCCACGGATCGACCAGTCGACCATCCAGATCGACGCGTACGCCGTCACCTTGCCGGCCTCGTCGAACAGCCGCAGCCCAGGGTTCGCCCCGGCCAGAATGATCCGGCGGTGACTGTCTGCTACGGGCTTGGGCATGGGGACGACGCTTCCACAGGTGGGCGCAAGATGCTCGATTGTCTCAATCTCCGGCATATATGCAACGCATTGGTCCGGAAAGTTGCCCGATCTCTGCGATCAGCCCGTCACCCGACGCGGCTCAGATCTTCTCCACCGGTGCGTACCGAAGCAGCAACCGCTTCACACCTTCGGAGCCGAAGTCGATATCGGCCTGCGCCTGCTGACCCTCACCGCGGACGACCACGACCGTGCCCATGCCGAAGCTGTCGTGGACGACGCGATCGCCGGGATCGAGGTTGATCACGGGCTTGTCGGTCGAGCTCCGGCGCGACGTTTCGTAGCGACTCGGGATGCCGCCGCCCGACGACGTACCGGATCCGGACCAGCGGGTGATCGCGGACTCGTCGCGGCGCCAGTCGAGCAGCTCGGCCGGGATCTCCTCGAGGAACCGGGACGGCGGGTTGTGCTGCGGGGCACCGAACGCAGACCGCACCGCGGCCCGCGAGATCGCCAGCCGCTGCCGGGCCCGGGTGATGCCGACATACGCGAGCCGGCGCTCCTCCTCGAGCTCCTTCAGGTCGGTCAGCGACCGGGAGTGCGGGAAGACGCCGTCCTCCATCCCGGTCAGGAACACGACCGGGAACTCCAGGCCCTTCGCGGTGTGCAGGGTCATCAGCGTGACCACGCCACCGTCGTCGTCCGCATCCGGGATCTGGTCCGCGTCGGCGACCAGCGCGACCCGCTCCAGGAACGCCTGCAGATCCGCCGACTCACCGGCCGCGGTCCGCTCCTCGACGAACTCCCGGGCCACCGAGATGAACTCGTCCAGGTTCTCCAGCCGGGTCTCGTCCTGCGGATCCGGCGACTTCTGCAAAGTCTCGTAGTACCCCGAGCGGTGCAGCGCGCTGTCCAGGATGTCGTCCGGCGGCGCACCCGAGTCGACCATCGCGGTCAGGTCGTCGAGGATGTCCACAAACCCCTGTACGGCGTTCGCCGAGCGCGAAGCCATCGCCGGTGCGTCCTGGGCCCGGCGCATCGCGGCTGCGAACGAGATCCGGTCCCGTTGGGCCAGCGCCTCGATCGCAGCCTCGGCCCGCTCGCCGATCCCGCGCTTCGGCTCGTTCATGATCCGGCGCAGCGAGACGGTGTCCTCCGGGTTCACCAGCACGCGCAGGTACGCGAGCGCGTCGCGGACCTCCTTGCGCTCGTAGAACCGGACGCCACCGACCACCTTGTACGGATGGCCGGTCCGGATGAAGACCTCTTCGAAGACTCGCGACTGGGCGTTGGTCCGGTAGAAGACCGCGACATCGGACGGCTTCACCTGGTCGGCGTCGGCCAGCCGGTCGATCTCGTCCGCGACGAACTGCGCTTCGTCGTGCTCGTTGTCCGCGACGTACACGGCGATCTGCTCGCCCTGCCCCTGGTCGGACCAGAGGTTCTTCGCCATCCGGCCCTCGTTGCGGCTGATCACCGCGTTGGCCGCGCTCAGGATGGTCTGGGTGGAGCGGTAGTTCTGCTCGAGCAGGATCGTCTCGGCGCCGGCGAAATCCTCCTCGAAGGCGAGGATGTTGCGGATCGTCGCCCCGCGGAACGCATAGATCGACTGGTCGGAGTCGCCCACCACCATCAGCTCGGCCGGCGGTGCGGTCGGCTGGCTCGCGCCCGGCGCGTCCTCACCGCACAGCTCGCGGATCAGCGTGTACTGCGCGTGGTTCGTGTCCTGGTACTCGTCGACCATCACGTGGCGGAACCGGCGCCGGTAGTACTCCCGGACCTCGGGGAAGGCCTGCAGCAGGTTGACCGTGGTCATCAGCAGGTCGTCGAAGTCCAGCGCATTCGCCTGCGCCAGCCGCTCCTGGTAGATCCGGTAGCACTCGGCATACGTCTCCTCCAAGTGGTTGGAGGTCTTCGCCGAGGCGGTCTCGTGGTCGATCAACTCGTTCTTCTGGGTGCTGATCCAGTTCAGCACCGCGCGCGGGTTGTACCGCTTGACGTCCAGGTCGAGCTCACGGCAGACCAGCGTCATCAGCCGGCGCGAGTCGGTCGCGTCGTAGATCGAGAACGTCGGGTTGATCCCGAACTTCTTGATGTCGCGGCGCAGGATCCGCACACACGACGAGTGGAACGTCGACACCCACATCAGCTTCGCCCGCGGCCCGACCAGGTCGACGACCCGCTCGCGCATCTCCGCCGCCGCCTTGTTGGTGAACGTGATCGCGAGGATCGACCCGGGGTGCGCGTCGCGGGCACCCAGCAGGTACGCGATCCGCCGCGTCAGCACGCGCGTCTTCCCCGACCCGGCACCGGCCACCACGAGCAGCGGTTTCCCCGCGTGCACGACAGCAGCCCGCTGCTGCGGGTTCAGCCCGTCCAGCAGCGCCTCGGGGTCGGTCCGGTGCTTCTTCGGCTCCTCGAGCGGCACCGGCAGTTCGTCAGGCGAGAAGAGCGTAGTCATCACCGAACACCATAGGCGCACCCGCCGACAGTTACCGAAAACAGGTTCGATCGAATGAAAAGATCCACCCATGGACGACACCCGGTACGACGCCCTCGTGGACCAGATCGAAGCCCTGTACGCCGAGTCCCGGTACGCCGACGCGATCGCCGTACTGGATGCCGCGACCGATCTCGCGCCCTGGACCGCCGAACTGGCCCACCTCCGAGCCTGCGTCCTAGGCGCCTCCGGCGACCCCGAAGGCGCCCTCCAAGCCCTCCAGACCGCAAGCCGCGCCGGCAGCTGGTGGCGCCCCGAGATCCTCACGGACGACGACGACCTAGCCGCCCTAACCAACCACCCAGAGTTCCAACAGCTGGTCGCCGAGTCCGCCACCCGAGCAACCGACGCCCCCACCCCCGCCCTGATCACCCTCCCCGAGGGCGACACCTCCCCCGACACCCCATCCGGGAGCGGCCTCCCCGGGCGCGCCCCCTCCGACGATTCCCTCCGCGACAACAACCTTCCCGACCCGACTCGGGCTCGGGGTGTTGTGGTTGCTCTTCATGGGGCGGGACAGCGCGCCGAGCATGCTCGACGGGATTGGGCGGGGGTGCTCGACCTCGGGTACGCGCTCGTTTGTGTCGAATCCTCTCGCCGGATGTCGCCGATGTACCGCACCTGGCCCGACCCCGAACAAGCTGCGGCTGACATCGCGCGGGCACTCGCCGAACTCCCGACCGAACTGACCGGTCTCCCGCTCATCGCCGCCGGCTTCTCGGCCGGTGGTCGAGTCGCGCTCAACTGGGCGCTCACCGCGCGACCGGCACCGGCGGCCGGCGTACTGGCTATGGCCCCGGCACTGCGTGAACTCCCGGACGACTCAGCCAATTCGTTGTCCCCGGCAACGATCTGGATCGGCACCGACGACGACCTGCTCGAGGTAGTGGACGCAGCCGAGCCCCACCTATCCGCCTGCAAGATCGAGCGACTGCCCGGCCTAGCCCACGCATTCCCAGCCGACTTCGCCCAACGCCTGGCTACGCTGCTGTAGTCATGGGACACGCGATCTTCGCCAGGGTCTACGCACGGATGCGACCAAGCATGGACGAGTACGGCGTCCGCGAGCACCGGAAGCGGTTACTCGCCGGACTGACCGGTGCGGTGGTCGAGATCGGCGCAGGTGACGGCGGGAACTTCGCGCACTACCCACCCGCCGTGACACAGGTCCTGGCCGTCGAACCCGAGCCCTACCTGCGCGGTCAGGCGGAGCGGGCCGCTGACACCGCTCCGGTTCCAGTGCAAGTTGTCCACGGCACTGCGGACCGACTGCCGCTCACTGACGGTTCGGTCGACGCAGTGGTCGCATCACTCGTCCTGTGCTCGGTCCCCGACCAGTCCGTCGCGCTAGCCGAGGCCAAGCGAGTACTGCGCCCCGACGGCGAGCTCCGCTTCTACGAACACGTCGCCGCCGTACCAGGACGTCTTCAGCGCGTGCTCGACGCCACCGGCTACCCAATACTCTCGGGCGGCTGCCACCTGCACCGCGACACCGCGACCGCGATCACAGCGGCCGGTTTCACGATCACCGAGCTCGACAGCTTCGACTTCCCCGCCACCGGGTTCAACCCGGCCGCCTCGCACATCCTGGGGCGTGCGGTCAGGACAGCTGACGCGTGAGCTGGAGTTCTACCGGTACGGCGGAGCCTAGCCAGTGCATCTTCGCGGTGTGGTCGTTGCAGGAGCCGATGCGTAGACCGGGGACGCCCTCGATCTGGCCCTCGTAGTCCTTCGCGGCCAGCAGTGCTACGACGTCCGAGAGCTCCGGACCGTCGAGCCATTCGATCCGGGCGAAGTCCGGGCGGGCCTGCCACATGTCGACCCAGGCAGCGGGGTCCTCGGTGAAGAGCGACGTACGGAGGATCATCGAGACCGCCCCAAGCAGGGTGGCGGCTGGAGTGGCCGTCCGCTCCAGCAGGTTGCGTTCGGACTCGGACAGGTCGTCCGCGATCAGGATTGCGGTATCGCTCAGATTCACAGTGGAGGAGCCTGCCACAGCATCTTGTCGGCTCTCAGCAGACTTGCCGTCAGCAGAAAAACTGGGGTACGACGGTTCTGCGCGCCCACAGTGGACACATGGCAGAAGAGACCAAACCACCGCTGTTCAACCCGTCCGCCCGGCAGCGGCTGCTCGACCGCCGCGTCGTCGTACTGGACGGTGTCCTCGACGACGACAACGGCACGCTGCTCGCGACCCAGATCCTGACGCTGGCGGCCGAGGACCCCGACCGCGACATCGCCCTGTGGATCCACTCACCCGGTGGCTCGGTGCCGTCGATGCTGGCTATCCGGGACGTGATGCGGCTGGTCCCGTGCGACGTGTCCACGCTGGCGATCGGGCTGGCCTGTAGCGCGGGCCAGTTCCTGCTGTCCGCTGGTACGGCGGGGAAGCGGTACGCGCTGCGGAACGCGCGGATCCTGATGCACCAGGGCTCGGCCGGGATCGGTGGTTCCGCGGTGGAGATCGAGATCCAGGCCAACGACCTGCGGCAGCTCCGCGACACCTTCCTGTCGGCCATCGCCGAGGACACCGGTCAGTCGTTCGAGACCGTGCACGAGGACTCCCTGCATGACCACTGGTACACCGCCGACGAGGCCCGCGACTACGGCTTCATCGATCACATCGTCTCGTCGTTCGACCAGGTGATGCCCGCGCAGAAGGAAGCAGCCGCATGAGCAGCTACATGATTCCGAACGTCATTGCCCAGTCCCCGCGCGGTGAGCGGGTCATGGACGTCTACTCGCACCTACTGTCCGAGCGGATCATCTACCTCGGTACGGCGATCGACTCCGGCGTGGCCAACGCGATGATCGCGCAGTTGCTGCACCTGGAGTACGACAACAACGAGCGGGAGATCAACCTCTACATCAACTGCGAGGGCGGTGACACTACGGCCGCACTGGCGATCTACGACACCATGCGGCTCATCTCGGCGCCAGTGGCAACCTTCTGCGTCGGACAGGCCATTGCGGCCGGTGCGGTTCTGCTGGCGGCCGGTGCGCCCGGACGGCGTTCAGTGCTGCCCCACGCGCGCGTCGTACTGCACCAGCCGGCCGCACGGGGTCAGGGCACGATTCCCGACCTCATCCTGCAGGCAGACGAGGTAGTGCGGGTCCGCGCCCAGGTGGAGTCGATCCTCGCGGAGCACACCGGCCAGACGATCGAGCGGCTGCGGCACGACACCGACCGCGACCACGTGCTGACCGCTGAGGCGGCTCGTGAGTACGGCATCGTCGACCGCGTGGTGCAGGAACGGGTCGCCGTACCGGTCCTCAGCTAGCCGGCCGACGCGAGGACGCGGTCGGCCACGGCCACGTGGTGAGCGAGTTCAGCGGTGCGGTCGGTCACATAGGCATAGGCGAGCTGCCGGTCGGGGTCCGCCCACCCGACACAGCAGTTGCTGCCGTTGTGACCGAACGTCCGCGGACTGCTCTGCTGACCGAACGCCGGGTCACTGGTTGGCGCAACCGCGGCTGCGACCGACTCCGGCCGCAGTACGCGGCCCGCCGTACCGATGCCGTGGTTCAGCAGCATCTGGTAGAGCGCAGCGAGGTCACGGGCTGTTGCCGACACACCTTCACCCGGTACGACGGCCTCCCGGGTACTGCGGCGGTTCACCAGCCGACTGCCCTTGACCGGGACCTGCTTGCCCCACAGCTCTGGCGGCAGACCCAGGTGTGTGTCGGCCACCCCGAGCGGCCGGAGCACCGCCTCCTCCAGCACCACCTGAATCGGATGCCTGGTGATCCGCTGGACCACCTCACCCAGAATGAACCCGAAAGCGAGCGAGCTGAGCGGCCAGCGCAGCGGCGCTTCTTCGATCCGGCGCAGCGACTTCGCCCAGTCGGTCATAGCCCGTACGTCGGCCCGGGGTGCCGCAGCACCGGACTGGTTACGCAGCACATCGCGGATGGTGACCCCGTCCTTGCCCTCCCCCGCGAACTGCGGCCAGTACGCCGCCACCTCGTCATCGAAATGCAGTACGCCGGACTCCACCAGCTGGTGCACGAGAATCGCGACGTACTGCTTGCTCGCGGAGAACAACCAGAACAGCGACTCCGGTTCGCACCCGAACCAGCGGTCGACGATCACGCGCCCGTCCCGGATCACGCACAGCTGAGCCGCGCCGCGACGTGTCTGTGCCTGCTCGATCGCCGTCCGCAACCGAGCAGCGTCCAGACCCACCTCGAGCGGGTCGCACTCGCCGCCGAACTCCACAGGTCCACTGTGCCCAGATAGGGCAAGTAAGGTCGATGATGTGACTGTTCCTGCAGCCAAACCGCGTCCTGACAGTGAAATCGAGCGTGTACTGGCAGTCGTCGCGCACCCCGACGACATCGACTTCGCCGCGGCCGGAACCGTCGCAGCGTGGACCAAGGCCGGGATCGAGGTGCATTACTGCATCGTCACCGACGGCCAGGAGGGTGGCTTCGAGCCGGACCGGGACCGCTCCGAGATCCCCGCAGTCCGCCGGGCTGAGCAGACGGCCGCGGCCGGGCACGCCGGCGTACAGGACCTGCACTTCCTCGGGTACGCCGATGGTGCCGTGGAGCCGACCGCCGATCTGGTCCGCGACATCGTCCGAGTGATCCGCCAGGTGCGCCCGCAGCGCCTCATCACCTCTTCCCCCGAGCGCAACTGGCAACGCCTCCAGGTCTCGCACCCCGACCACCTGGCCACCGGCGAAGCCACCGTCCGCGCGTTCTACCCCGCAGCAGGCAACCCCTACGCGTTCCCCGACCTCACCGAGGACCCCTGGGACCTCAACGAGCTCTGGCTGGTCGAGCACCCTGAGATCAACCACTACGTCGACATCACCGACACCATCGACCAGAAGATCGCCGCCCTGCTCTCCCACACCAGCCAGCACCGCGACCCCGACTCCCTGGCCGCCCACATGCGCCGGCTGTCCCAGCACCGCGCCGCCCTCGCCGGCCTGCCGAAAACCAGTTACGCCGAAGCTTTCACTGTGATCCGATTGGGCGCATGACCCCTCTCCTCCTGCTCCACGCAGGCGTAGCCGACAGCCGCATGTGGCAGCACCAGGTGGACGCGCTCAGCGCCACCCACCAGGTGATCACCCCTGACCTCCGCGGCTACGGCGAAAACCCCGTCGTCCCCAAGTACTCCGACGCGGGCGACGTCCTGGCTCTCCTGGACGACCTAGGCCTCGACCAGGTTGCGGCAGTAGGAGCGTCGTACGGCGGCTATGTCCTCCAGCAGGCGGCGAGTCAGCAGCCCGACCGCTTCACCCGTCTGGTCCTCCTCTGCGCCCCCACCGACAACGTGGAGCCGGACGCAGCCCTCCAAGCCCTGTGGGCCGAGGAAAACACGCTGGTCGAAGCAGGCGACGTCGAAGCGGCCACCGAACTCACCGTCCAGCACTGGATCGGCCCCGACGCGGACGACGCCGCCCGCGACCTCCTCCGCACCATGCAGCGCCGAGCCTACGAACTCCAGATCCCCGCCGGCGACGTGGACAACGAGGAATACCCCGTCACCCCCGAAACCCTCACCATGCCCGTCCGCCTCATCACCGGCGCCCACGACTACCAGTTCTTCGCCGACTCCGCGACGTACCTGATGGACCGGCTCCCGAACGCAGAACGAAAAGACCTCCCCTGGGCAGGTCACCTGCCAACCCTGGAGAGGCCTTCCGAAGCGCTAGAGCTGATTCTTTAGTCGGCGAGAGCGCCCATCGGGTCCCAGGCCGGGAGGACGATCGGGTCGTCGGCGAGGCGGGCCTGGAGGTCGGCGGGGAGGGCTGAACGGCGGACGGCGATCTCGAAGACGTGTTCGCCGTACCAGGAGTCGTTCATGGTCCAGAAGCCGCTGTCGGCCTTCTCGTCGCCCCAGCTGTTCTCGACGCGCCAGCGGCGGGGTTCGCCGTCGACGACGTCGACGCCGGTGAAGAGCATGGCGTGGGTCATCAGGGTCTCGTGGTGGAGGAGGCGCTCGGCCTTGTCCAGGGTGAAGCTGGTGTCGTAGACGGCGCCGTAGTCGTACAGGTTGGCGTCCCAGATGCCGAGGTCGCCGTTCATCTGCTTGCCGACGTCGCAGCCGAACCAGACCGGCTCGCCGCCGACGATGGCGTCCTGGGTGAGCTTCTTCATCAGGTCGATCTCGACGTTCAGGTAGACGACCGGCGGGGCGTCGATGACGTTGCCGAGGTAGTCGACGGTGAAGGTCTTGCCGACCGGGCTGGACTCGCGCGGGTCGTGCACCAGGCAGACGTAGTCGTCGACCGGGACCTGCACGTACGCCGCGGCGAACTCGGCCGGGGTGGTCCAGCCGTCGCGGTGGAAGGCCTTGTCGCTGTCCTTCCACTGCCACAGGAACTTCTGGGGCGGCGTGCCGAGGTGGATGCAGAGCACCCGGTGCACGGTGGTCAGGATCTCGCGCTTGCGCTCCCGCTGCGCCTCGGCGCTGTCGAGGCCGCGCAGGTCGCGGGCGCCCTGGCGGAGCAGCTTGCGGAGCGTGTCGTTCAGCTGGCCGGTCGACGACGAGCTCTCGGTCTCCGGCATCGCGGACTTCGGCACCAGGCCGTGTTTGCGAACCAGCGCGACGAACATGTTCCACTGGCCGCCGTCACCGATCGGGTCGGACAGCAGGTGCGCCACCGTCCGGTCGTCGACGTCGCGGCCGGCGGTCTCGATGATCGCCTCGAGGAAGAAGTTCGAGCGCTCGAACTTGTCCCAGAAGAGCAGGTAGTTCTGCGAGAACTCGAAGTCCTTCACCCCGAGCTTCTCGGCCGCGCCGACGCGCAGCAGGTTCAGCCCGGCGAACAGCCAGCACCGCCCGCTCTTCTTCTGGTTGGTGACCTTCCAGTCGTCCAGCAGGTTCGACACCGAATGGTCGATGGAGGTGACGACCTGGCGGTCGAGTGCGATGGCGTTCACCGGCGTCTGCGTGACGGCGTTCTGCATCACCCGGTACTGCGGGTTGGCTGCGAACTCCTTCTCGAAGAGCGCGAGTTGTTCGGTTGTGAGATTCCGCTCCATAACCATCGACGGTATCTCAGCCACCAAGCGTGCACCGCCCCTGCCGGGGTGGCGAATCTGTGCCCTGTCCACAACCAGCCACCCGGTTCGGCCGGCCGGTCTCAGGAGATGAGACCGCGCTGGTACGCACGGACCAACCGGCGCGGCACGCGGAGCTGTTTGCCGTCCACCACGATCGGCACCAGGTCGACCGGAGCGGCCTTCCACTGGGCCCGCCGGTTGCGGGTGTTCGAGCGGGACATCTTGCGTTTCGGAACGGCCATGGGGCTATGCTAAATGAAAACGACATTCAATACCAAGGGAGCGACGAGTCATGGCGCGACGACCACCGGTGACCGGCAAGCGCAAGCCCAAGCAGAACCCGCTGGACCGGGACGGCATCACGTTCATCGACTACAAGGACACCGCGCTGCTGCGGAAGTTCATCTCCGACCGCGGCAAGATCCGCTCCCGGCGCGTGACCGGGCTGAGTGTGCAGCAGCAGAAGCAGGTCTCCCGGGCGATCAAGAACGCCCGGGAGATGGCCCTGCTGCCCTACACCTCCAAGTAGCTCACCCTCACCAGAAGACGGCGATGGCGGCGTTGACCACGGTGAGGCCGCCGATGGCGAAGAAGGTGCCGCGGGTCAGCGCCGGCTTCTTGCGGTAGGCGAACAGCAGTCCGGCGATCACCAGTACGACGAGCAGCTTCACGCCGACCTTCGTGTTGTTCACGGTGAAGTCGTCGTCCTTGATGCCGGAGGCGATCCCGACCAGCAGGACACCGGTCACCAACTGGGTCAGCGCACCGTGCAGCATCGCGGCGTTCACCACCGGGGTCTTCGTCTTCAGCTGGGTGAAAAACCCGCCGAACAACGCCGCGAAGCCGATCAGGTGCAGAAACGTCAACAGGTGATGCACAAAGTCCATGCGGTCACCCTAGTCCGAGGCGACCACCACAGCTGAGCGCCGCTCCACCACGCTCACCGAAATGGCCGCGAGCCCGCCCACCAACGCGAAAGCGTAGAAGCCCCACGGGAACGCGAGTCCCGCCGACAGCAGGGCACCACCCAGGATCGGTCCGGCGATGGCACCGAGCCGGCCGACACCTGCGGTCCAACCAAGGGAGGTCGCACGGTTCGCGGCCGGATACAGACGACCGACGTACGCGTAGACCAGCACCTGCGCAGCGAAGACAAAGACGCCAGCCAGCAGTACGACGACGTACAGGATCACACTGGGGAGTCGAATGCTCAGCAGGGCCAGCGTGATCGTCGCACCGGCGAACCAGCCCAGGGTGACTGGCCGCAGCGCGACCTTGTCGGCAATGCGGCCGGCCAGCAGCAGTCCGGCGACCGCACCGAGGTTCAGCACCAGCAGCAAGCTGAGTGCGGCACCGAGCGGGTAGCCAGCTTCCCGCATGATCTGCGGCAGCCATGTGTTCAGGCCGTAGACCAGCAGCAGCCCCATGAACGACGTCACCCAGAACGCGAGCGTCGAACGCCGGAACTCCGGGCGCAGCAACGACTTCACCGGCTCCAGCCCCTGCTTGGACGCCTCCCGACTGAAGGAAGGCGACTCCGGCAAGTACTTCAGCATCAGCGGCAGTAGCACCAGCGCAGGTGCCGCACCGATCACGAACATCGCCCGCCAGCCCAGCGACGGAATCACCAGGATTCCGAGCAGCGCAGTGAGCACAGCACCAACGTGGTACCCGGTCATCACCAGTGTCGTCGGCCCGCCGTTCCGACCACGTGGCGAGTACTCCGTCACCAGAGTGATTGCTGTCGGCAAGCATCCGCCGAGACCGAGACCAGCCAGGAACCGCAGTACGCCGAAGGTGCCAGCACTCGTGGCAAACGCGCAGAGCAGCGTGAAGAACGAGAAGCCGGCCACCGCCACCAGCAACGCCCTCCGGCGGCCGATCAGGTCTGTCACGGTCCCGATCGTCAGCGCACCCAGCGTCATCCCGGCCAGACCGGCCGTCGACACCGTCGCCGCGACAGCCGGCGTGTAGCCCCACACCTTGTCACTGAGCAGGACCGGGGTGATCGTCCCCAGCACCACCAGGTCGAATCCGTCCAGCAGGACGGCACTCCAGCACAGCGGCCGCACCCAGCCGCTCCGAGACGTCGAGACCGTTGACATCAGACCTCCGGTCCGCCGGACGGGCGGATCCCGGCCAGGCTTCCCAGAAAGGTCTCGGTACGGCGCTCTGCGCGCCAGCGGCTCTTCCGCTGAGTGGAAAGGGCCGTCAGACCAGACGGCGGTCAGTCGCCCAGCGGGTCAGCTCGTGACGGTTCGAGAGCTGCAGCTTGCGCAGTACCGACGAGACGTGGGTCTCGACGGTCTTCACCGAGATGAAGAGCTCCCGCGCCACCTCCTTGTACGCGTACCCACGTGCGATCAGCCGCAGCACCTCACGCTCGCGCTGCGACAGCCGGTCCAGGTCCTCGTCGACCGACGCGATGTCGATCGCTCCGGAGAAGGCGTCCAGCACGAAGCCGGCCAGCCGAGGCGAGAACACCGCGTCTCCCTCGGCCACCCGGTTGATCGCGTCGACCAGCTCGGTACCGCTGATGTTCTTGGTGACGTAGCCGCGGGCACCGGCCCGGATCACGCCGATGACGTCCTCTGCGGCGTCCGACACCGACAGCGCGAGGAACTTCACCTCGGGGTGCCGCTGGTGCACCTGCTTCATCACCTCAGTGCCACCGCCACCGGGCAGGTGCACATCGAGCAGTACGACGTCCGGCTCGGCCGCGACGATCGCCTTCACCGCGGAGTCGACGTCTGCGCCCTCCCCGACGATGTCGACCGACGCACCGATCTCACTGCGCACTCCGGCCCGGAACATGTCGTGGTCATCGATGACGACAACGCGCCTGCTGCTCATCTGTCCATCTCCAGTCGCACTTCGGTCCCAGTCTCCGGATCGGAGCGCACTGTCGCGCGTCCGCCGTGCCGTTCCATTCTGCCCATCACACTGTGCCGCAACCCGAGCCGGTCGTCGGGTACGCCGTCCACGTCGAAGCCCTTGCCGCGGTCCCGGACGAACATCTCAGCGCGGTCGCCGTCCACCTCGACGAACACATCGATCTTCGCAGCACCGGAGTGCTTGGCCGCATTCACCATCGACTCACGGGCAGCCCGCACCATGGCCGACATCCCCTCGGTCAGCTCACAGTCCCCGACCGTCACGACCTCGATCGGCACCCCGTGGGAGTCCTCGACCTCCGCGGCGGCCCGCTTGGCGGCTCCGGCGAGTGTCTGGTCGGTCTTGTCATCCTCGTCGTACAGCCAGGCCCGCAGCTCACGCTCCTGGGAGCGGGCGAGCGTGGTGACCGCACGGGGGTCATTGGCCTGCTTCTGGATCAGGGCGAGTGTCTGCAACACCGAGTCATGCAGGTGCGCAGCCATGTCGGCGCGCTCCTGGGACCGGATGCGCTCAGCACGCTCCGAGTTCAGGTCCCGGTTCAGCCGCTGGACCCACGGCCCGGCGATGACTCCGAGGCCGACCACTGCGAGCAGCACAGCGATCAGGACGTTGCCGACCTGGGACAGCTTGCCGTTCTGCACGAGGAAGACGCCGACCGCCGTACCGACCAGGATCACGCCGACGGCGAGCCGGATCACCGACTTCACGCCGCCCTTGCCGAGCACTGCGCCGACGACCGGGACCCGGACGCCCTTGGTCCACTCCTGCTTCTGTCCCTCGTCCGCCTGCCGCCAGATCAGCGCCAGACCGGTCCCGGCGAACACCAGCGGCCAGAACATCTTCCCGGCGATACCGATCCCGGCGGCCTGCAGCAGGAGCAGTACGGCGGCTCCGACGACCACCAGCGCGGTCACCTGGCCGCGGCTCTTCTCCCGCTTCTGCGCCTTCGCCTCGGTCACAGGGGGCGGCTGCTCGTCCGACCGCATCCCGCTCCGGGTGTGCGCGGCCAGACCGGGCGCCGCCGGGGCGACCGGCGTTCCGAGCGGCATCAGGAACCACAGCGCCGCGTAGATCAGCACACCGAACCCGCCGAACACCGTGGCAGCGATCAGCACCAGCCGCACCAGAGTGTCCGAGATACCGAGGTGGTCCGCGACCCCGCCGGCCACACCGGCCACGACACGACCCTCGGTACGGCGATAGGCCCGCCGTACCGGTGGTAGGTCGGACGACGGGCGGGGCGGGCCGAAAGACGGTCCGGGAGGCGGAGGCGGCGGAGCGGGCGCGCCGGGGCCCAGGGCGGCCGCCTGGCGCGCGGCGTAGGCGGCGTACGGGCCCTGGTACTGGCTGGGTCCCTGCGGACCCCAGCCCTTGTACCGCCACTGCTCCGAGCCGTTGGGCTGCCCCTGGGCAGGCGGCGACTCGGCTGGGGCTCCGTTGCCGGAGGTCCCACCCGTCGGCGCGGCGGAGGCTGGCTGACTCATCACCACGATCGTCACATGTCGACCGGGCCGACACCAGCAGGCTTGTCCCGGGCCGGCTCCTCACCAGGCGCCCCGGCCGGGTCAGGGTCCCCTCGGGGGAAACCCCGACCGCCGACACACCCGGGGCAGGTCAGGGGGGATCCCCGATGTCTCCGGACCGGTCGAGGCGGCAGTATCGGTGCCATGGACCAGAACTCGAGCGGCCCCGGGGGGTTCGACCGCAGCCGCCTGCAGAACGTGGAGAACTGGCAGCGCAGCCGGTCGGACCGGATGCTGGCCGGGGTCTGCGGCGGGATCGGCCGGGCGCTGAACATCGACCCGGTGCTGATCCGCGTGGTGATGGCCGTGCTGATCCTCACTGGTCCCGGTGTCATCTTCTACATCGCCGGCTGGCTGCTGATGCCGGACGAGCGCAGCGACCGCTCCCCCGCTCAAGGGCTGCTCGGAGACCGCGTCCGGCCGGACCACCCGTGGCTGGGCCCGATCATCGTCGGTATCGCCGTGTTCGCCGCCATCGCGATGATGTCCTCGTTCAACTTCGGTGAGTTCGTCCCCGGCCCGCTGCTGGTGCTCGCGCTCATCGGACTGGTCGCCTACCACCGCAAGGGCGGTCGCCGCGGGCGCAGCAACCCGCGCGCCCAGTGGTCCGGTCCGAACGGCGCCTGGACACACGGCCAGCCCGGCTGGACCCAAACCCAGAGCACAACGCCCACTGCGGCCCCCGCAGCTGAGCAGCGCCCGCAGGACCGCGTGAGCGAGCCGACGCCGCCAGTCCAGCCGGTCTGGACCGACGACGACCCACTCGGCCTGTACGTCGACGAGCCACCGAGCGCGGCACCAGCCAAGACCCGTACGGCGCAGCCACCGGTCAAGGGGGCTCGCGGAGTCAAGTCTGTCGTCGTACTGCTGACCGGTGTCGCGATCGGAATCGCGGCTCTGGCCGGAGCGACCACAGCGACCATGCTGGTCATCGGAGTCGCAGTGCTCGGCGCCGGCATGCTGTTCGGCGGTTTCGTCGGCCGGACTGCCGCACTGCTCCCGCTGGGCCTGCTGCTCGCGGCAGGTGCGATCGCGAGCAACCTGTTCCCGAACGTGCCGCGCAACTTCGCCGACGTGAAATACGTCGCGCCGGCCGGTCAGGTGATCACGACGGCCGGCACCGGGACGCCGTACACGTTCGACGCCGGTTCGGTGCACCTGGACCTGACCCAGGCCAAGTTCGACCCCGGCGCCAAGATCGAGGTCCACGGGCGGGCGGGTGAGGTAGTGATCAAGCTGCCGCGGAACGTCGACGTACAGGGCCAACTGAACGCCGACCTCGGCGAACTGGTCGCACCGAACGCGAAGCAGAGCGGCCGGGACGCAAAGTTGACGCTGAACGACCTCGGCGCCGACCAGAAGACCGGACCGGAGTCAGTGGTCCTGGACCTGGACGTCAAACTGGGCTCGATCAAAGTGGAGCGGGGATGAACAAGCCGAAGCCGAAGCCGGATGTGGCCGGCATCATCGCCGGGACCGTACTGACCGGCGGCGCGACGATCTGGATGCTGAACGAGAACGGCATCCTGGAGACCAAGGACCTGGGCCTGACCGGCGCCCTGCTGCTGCTCGGCGCGGGCATCATCGGCCTGGCGGCCTCGCACCGCGGGTGAGCTAGGCTGAGGTCCGCTCATCGGGGTTCCGGTGGGCCAGCTACCCGAGGGGTCCGGGTGCAACGGGTCCCGTGGTCACAGGAGTTCCGAGATGGTGCGCGGCACCGTGAAGTGGTTCAACGCCGACAAGGGCTACGGCTTCCTCGCCGTGGACGGGCAGGACGACGTCTTCGTCCACTGGAGCAAGATCGTCTCCGACGGCTACAAGACCCTCGAGGACGGCCAGCCCGTCGACTTCCAGATCATCGACGGCCCCAAGGGCCGCGAAGCCGAAGCCGTCACGCCCGTCTGACGTACGGCGTTTTCTGGACTGCGCCTGTCGGCGGTAACCGGTAACCTGACCACTCACCGTGGGAGGGGTCCGAGAACGTGACAGAGCCGGTACACGTGGTCCGGAGGCTCGAGAAGGCGCTGGCCGACGACGACTTCTCGTGGACGTTCGTGCTGGTGGGCGAGGACCAGACCGACAAGCTCGCCACGCTGACCGGTGACCTGCGCGGCCCGGTCTCGGAGACCGGCGACGGCAAGGAGATCACCTCCGGCTTCGCCTACTGGGGCATCGGCCCGACGATCGCCTGGGCGAACGCGACCAGCGACCCGTTCTACCTGGTGATGAAGGCCGGCACCGAGTCCTTCCAGCGGCACTGGCGCAAGGTCAAACCGCATGTGGACAAGGGCGGTTTCCACTTCGTCAGCCTCGGTATCGGGACCGGCGTGAAGGACCGGACGATCCTGGAGGACCTGCGCCGGCGCAACCCGGACATGTTCTACATCCCGGTCGACATGAGCTCGGAGATGCTCCGGCTCGGCGGCCAGGAATCGGTCCGCAGCGGCCACTTCCCGATCTCCCAGGTGCTACCGGTCCAGATCGACTTCTCGATCCGCGACAACATGTCCGAGCTGGCCCAGATGCTCGGCCGGCTGATCGGTGACGAGCCGCTGCTCTACAGCCTGACCGGGAACACGCTGGCCAACTTCGACGACGACGAAGACCTGCTGCAGCTGATCACCGACGTACTGCGTCCGCAGGACCGGCTGCTGCTCGAGGTGGCCAGCACGACCCGGCTGGACGCGGAGTCGGCGAAGGCGGCCGCTGACGAGTACCACCAGACCAGGGCGTTCACCGAGTTCGTCACCAGCGCGCTGCGCTACAACACCGATCTGAAGGTCGACAACGACCAGATCAAGTTCATCGGCGAGATCGAGGACGACGACGCGCTGCTGGTGAAGGTCGTCTGGCAGAACGACACCCGCGAGGCGATCCGGATGGGCCTGCCGGACCACACCGAGGTCGTGCTGCCGATCGGCGACACCATCCGGCTCTACACGACCCGGAAGTACTCGACCACCCGGCTGAAGCGGCTCACCACTGCCTGCGAGCTGACGCCAATCGAGGCGATCCAGTCCCAATTCCGGTATCAGCGCCGACCGAACCCGTTCGGCCTCGAGCTACTGCTGCTCGCCCCGGCATCCTCCGGCGAGCACGACCGCACCTTGGCCGACGACATCTGGGCGCGATGAGACGTCGCTGGGCGACCCACCGCCGTACCGTCGTCACGGCGATCAGCTACGGCTTGCTCGGCCTGGCGTTCACGCTGGGGGTCATCTGGTTCTTCTGGCCGGAGAACTCCCGCTGGGAGCCCGCGGTCAACTCGCTGACGCTGGTCGCGGGGCTCACCGGCATCTTCGTCGAACGGCTGACGGCCGAGGCAGAACGCCGTACCGAAGTACTGCGGGCTGTCGGCGACGAGCTGCGTGAGAACACCCGCCTGCTGAACGACGCGCGCTTCTCGCCGGAGGCACCGTCCACCCGACACATCTATCCGCGGCTGGTGGTGTCAGCGGTCGACCTGGCTCTCGTCTCCGGCGCACTCGGTCTGCACCGGGACGCCGAGCTGGTTCGCGAGCTGCACCGCTGGCGGGACACGGTGAACCTGTTCAACCGACGGCTCGACCTGACCGAGATCAGCACCTTCTCCGCCACCGCGTCAGAGGCCGAGCTGGCCGCCTTCCACCGGGCCCTGCATCGCCAGGACAGCTTCTTCACCAGCACTCGCGACCAGCTGAAGACGCTGCTCGCGAAGATGCCCGTGCTCTAACGGGCACCCCCGAAACCTCGCTCACGCTGCCACAAGTGGCAATTCATGCCGAGCCGTTGACTTAATCATGCCATCGGCGCTTACTTTCGGACAGGACCGTAAATACGGCACCCCCGGAGGCTTCGTTGCGTTTCTTCCGTCCGCTCCTCGCCCTGACCGTTGCCACTGCCCTGATCGCCACCCCGGCAGTGCCCACCGTGGCGGCCGGCCCGCCACACGCCGAGGCCGTCTCCCTCGGCGTACCACTGTCCGACGTACTGCTGATCGGCGGCACCGTCGCGCCCGGACCCGGCGGCAAGACCGCGATCTGGAACATCTCGTCCGGCGTACCGGCGTACCTGAACGCGCTCGACCCGGTGAACGGCACCAGCCTGCTCTCGACGCCACTGCCCGGCGCCGAGGGCAGCTACACCGTCGTCGCGACGCCGGCCGGCACGATCTACGTCGGCAGCTACAACAACGGCCACCTGTACCGGCTGCGCCCCGGCGCGACCGCGGTCGAGGACCTCGGCCGGCCGCTGGCCAGCGAGTCCTTCATCTGGGCGCTGACCACCGACGACCAGGGCAACGTGTACGGCGGCACCTACCCGGGCGGCCGCGTGTTCCGGTTCGACGACACCACCGGCGCGATCCGCGACTACGGCAAGATCATCGCGGACCAGCCGTACGTCAAGAGCATCGGCTACGCGAACGGCAAGCTCTACACGGGATCCCTGCCCGACGCGCACGTGATGGAGATCGACGCCACCACCGGCGCCGCCACCGAGCTTCCCCCGCCGCCGAACCTCGGCGACCCGAAACTCAAGTCCGTCTACGACCTCAGCGTCCGCGGTGGCCGCGTCTACATCCGAGTCGGCGGCGCGTTCCCGATGCCGATGTATGTCTGGGATATCGCATCCCGCACCTGGGTCGACGAGATCCCGCTGGCCCACGGCCTGGACATCTCGCCGCTCGGCGCCAACGGCGAGCTGTACTTCATCCAGGCCAGCGAGCTGCGGAAGTACGACCCGGCCACCAAGACGCTGACCGGCACCGGGCTGCGGTTCACCGGCCGGATCCAGAACGCGCGCTCGATCGGGTACGCCAACCTCGGCCTGCCTGACTATCCGGGGACGAGTGTGATCGGCACGCTGTGGCGCGGCGAGGAGTTCCGCTACAACCCGCAGACCGGCAAGTCGGAGATCTTCCTGACCAACGTCCGGCGCGAACCGATCGACATCCTCGGCCTGTCCGGCGGTGACCGCAACGTCTACACCGGCGGCTATCTGAACGGCGGAGTCTCGGTCACCGATCCGAAGACCGGCGTCACCAAGTTCAACCGCTTCTCGCAGACCGAGCAGACCTACGAGGGCTCCGACGGCAAGGTCTGGATCGGCACCTATCCGGAGGCGCGGCTCTACTCCTACGACCCGCGCCAGACCTGGAACAGTGTCGAGTACTCACCCGGCCCGGTCGGCAGCCCGGAGAACCCGAAGCTCGCGGTCAACCTGAAGCCCGTCTTCCAGAACCGCGCCCGCGCGCTGGTCGAGGTGAACGGGAAGATCGCGGTCGGCACCGTCCCGGAGGGCGACCGCCTCGGCGGCGCGCTGGCCTTCTACGATCCACAGTCCGGTACCACCGAGACGTACCGGAACGTCGTTCAGGACGAGAGCGTCTTCGGTCTGACCGCTCGTCAAGGAATCGTGTACGGCGGTACGTCGATCACCGGCGGACTCGGTACCACCAAGCCGACCCGGGAGTCCGGAACCGTGTTCGCCTGGGATGTCGAGGGCAAGCGGAAACTCTGGGAAACGGTGCCGGTGACCAAGGCGCCGACCGTGTCGTCGGTGACATTCGGGCCGGACGGAACGCTGTGGGGCGTGGCCGGCAAGACCGTGTTCGCGATGGACCCGTGGTATGGGACAGTGCTGAGGTCCTTCGTCCTCGGGACGACCTCCCAGACCGGAGACATCGTCGCGACCAGGGACGGGGTGTACGTCAGCATCGACATGAACAAGATCTACCGGATCGCCCCCGGCGACCGGGCGACGCCGAAGCTGTACCTCGAGCACCCGCACCGGCGGCTCGCCGTCCAGGGTGGGCAGCGGCTGATCTTCAGCAACGGGCCCGAACTGTTCCGAGTCGATATCAAACGTTGACAGCAGAAATTCCTTCCCACTACTTTCGGTCCTGACCGTTATTCGGTGAACAACTTTCCGGCCTGTGCCGGCATCCAGGGGGTTGTGATGAAATCCACCGTCCGCCGTATCGCGGCGCCACTGACCGCACTCGTCCTCACCGCCGCCCTCGGGTCGTGTGGCGGGAGCGACGGATCCTCCGACAAGAAGAAGACCGTCACCCTCTGGATGTACCCGGTGATCGCCGACCAGGCCGCCAGTGACACCTACTGGAAGAAGGTCGAGACCGACTTCGAGGCCGCCAACTCCGGGTTCGACCTCAACATCGAGCCGCAGCCCTGGGACAAGCGCGACGAGAAGCTGGCCACCGCGTTCGCCGGCAAGAAGGGTCCGGACGTCGTCCTGCTGATCCCCGACCAGCTCCCGCAGTACGTGAAGAACGGCTCGCTCGAGCCGGTCGGCGACGTGGTCGAGGCCGACAAGAGCAAGTTCCTGCCGAACGCGATCCCCGGCCTGACCGTCGAGGGCAAGGTCTACGGCGCGCCGATCTACCACACCGTCACCACGACCATCTACAACAAGACGGTGCTGGGCAAGGCCGGGATCACCAAGCCGCCGGCCACCTGGGACGAGATCAAGGCGGCCGCGCCGAAGCTGAAGGCGGCCGGGTTCTCAACCCTCGACTACTCGGCCTCGCCGGAGGCCACGCTGAACCTGAACTTCTACCCGCTGCTCTGGCAGGCCGGTGGCAAGGTCTTCGCCGACGACGGCAAGTCCGTCGCGTTCAACCAGGCCCCGGGCCTGGAGGCGCTGACGTTCCTGAAGACGCTGTGGGACGAGGGCGCCGTACCGAAGAGCGCGCTGACCAACGGCAACGCGATCGAGAACCAGCCGATCGGCAAGGGTCAGGTCGCGATGGCCTTCACCGCCACGCCGGCCAACGCGGCACTGGCCGCCAAGAGCTGGGGCGTCGACAACACCGAGGTCGGTGCACCGCTGACCGGCGCCAAGCAGGTCGGGTACGGAATCCCCGGCGGCCTCTCGGTGAACGCGGGCTCGGAGAACATCGACGGGGCGAAGAAGTTCCTCTCGTTCATGATCCAGCCGCCGCAGCTCGAGGCGATGAGCAAGGCGACCGGCTACTTCACCCCGCGCACCGACGCGAAGGTGGAGGTCACCGATCCGCTGACGCAGAAGTTCGGCCCGGCGCTGCAGTACGCCTTCCCCGGTGAGCCCAACCCGGCCGCCCGCCAGATCATGGCGCTGCTGAGCGTCGAGATCCAGGCCGTGCTGACCGGCAAGAAGACACCGCAACAGGCACTCGACGACGCTGCCAAGCAGGGCAACGCCCTCCTGGGTCGATGACCCAGGTCGGCGTCGACCGGAACTCCCCCGCCCGCCGCCCGCGACCCGTACCTCTCAGGGGGCGGCACGGTCCGCGGCGGCGGGCGTGGGTCGGGCTGGTGTTCGTGGCGCCGATGCTGGCGCTGTTCCTGGCCTTCCGCTTCCTGCCGGCGGTCGGCGCCGTCTGGCTGTCGCTGACCGACTACCGGCTCAGCGGCCGCTGGAAATTCATTGCCTTCGACAACTACACCAGGCTGCTGCAGGACGAGCTGTTCCACCAGAGCCTGGTGGTCACCCTCACCTACACCCTGATCTTCGTCCCCCTGACAGTGCTGATCTCGCTCGGCACGGCGTTGCTGCTGCAACAAGTGGTCTGGCAGCGCGGGTTCTTCCGGGGCGTCTTCTTCCTCCCGTACGTGACGAGCATCGTGCTGGCCGCGGTCATCTGGAAGTGGATCTACGACGCCCAGGACGGGCTACTGAACGCCGTACTCGGGCTGGTCTCGATCGGCCCGGTCGACTTCCTCGGCTCGGACAACTCCGTGCTGGCGTCGATCGCGGTCACGTCCGCCTGGAAGGGTTTCGGCTACTCGATGCTGATCCTGCTCGCCGGCCTGCAGGCAGTCCCGCCGTCGTACCTGGAGGCCGCGATGATCGACGGCGCCTCGGCCTGGCAGCGGTTCCGCTACATCACCATCCCGCAGATCCGGCCGGTGCTGTTCTTCGTGCTGGTGATCGAGACGATCAGCGCCTTCCAGGTCTTCGACGCGATGTACGTGATGACCGGCGGCGGCCCGGTCCGGTCCAGCTACTCGCTCGTCTATCTCCTGTACGACAGCGGTTTCAAGTTCTTCGACTTCGGTTACGCGAGCGCGATCGGCATCATGCTCTTCTTCATCGTGCTGATCATCTCGCTCGTCCAACGCCGCCTCGTCGGGAGGGACGACGACTGATGGTGAACCTCCTCGACCGCCCATCAACCCGCCGTACTGCGTCGTCGACTTCATCTTTGAAGCCGTCGCGACCGGTGGCCCGGCTGACGCTGCCGACGCTGCTCGCACTGACCGCGATCGTCACCGTGCTCCCGTTCGTGGCGATGGTGCTCGTCGCTTTCGCACCCCCGAGCGGCCAGACCTTCCCCGACGCCTTCTACCCGTCCCGCTGGACCTTCGAGAACTTCACCCGAGTCCTGTCCAGCTCCGACATCCCCCGCTGGACAGTCAACTCACTGCTCTACTCGCTAGTGTCCGTCGTCTTCGTCCTGCTCTTCGCCGCCATGGCCGGCTACGCCTTCGCAAAGAAGCGCTTCCCCGGCCGCGAGCTGATGTTCTGGGCGTTCCTGGCCACCCTGATGGTCCCCTTCCAGGCGACCCTCATCCCCTCGTACATCCTGATCTCCCGCCTCGACTGGGTCGACAGCTACTGGGGCCTGATCGTCCCCACCCTGGCCAACTCCCAAGCCGTCTTCCTGCTCCGCCAGTTCATCAGCCAACTCCCCGACGAACTCTTCGAAGCAGCCGAAATCGACGGCGCCCCCGAATGGAAAATCTTCACCCTGATCGTGATGCCCCTGATCCGCCCAGCCCTGGCCACCCTAGGAATTTTCGTCTTCCTCTGGCACTGGAACGACTTCCTCTGGCCCCTGGTCATAGGCCAATCCGCCAACATGCAAACGTTGACGGTAGGCCTAGCCACCCTCCAAACCCAGTCAGTCCCCATCAACCAAATCATGGCCGGCGCCACCATCACGGTCATCCCCAGCCTCCTCGTCTTCGGCCTACTCCAGCGCTACCTAACCGACAGCATCACGATGTCGGGTCTGAAGGGTTAATCCCAAGGCCGGTTAGTTAGTGGTCAGGGTGGTGTGTCAAGGATGTCGATGGTGATGGTGGCTTTGTAGGTGGTGCGGTTGATTTTTGCTTGTTTG
>NZ_JBHUQZ010000018.1:0-157132 GCF_042674205.1 Kribbella sp. NPDC056951 | reverse complement strand
CTGTCTACCCAACAGAGCTCCGCTGCTTTACGTTCAACACGCCCCTTGACACCACCCAACCCGCCTTAACTAACCGGCCTTGGGGTTCACCCAGCAAACGATGGCGGGCTGGCTGGACCTGGGGCGGGACTACGGTGTGTGCATGGTGTTCGAGATCCGGACGGCGGTGCCGGAGGATGCGGTTGGAATTGCAGCGGTCTGGGCGGCGGCGATGCCGCATCTGGTGATGACAGCGCGTGGCGTCGAGGCCGGGTTGCGGAACAATCCGAACCGGGTGGTGCTGGTCGCGACGACCGGTCCGGAGATTGTGGGCTACGGCAACATCTACCTGCCGGCTCCCGACGCGGTCGCATCGCGGGTCCGGATCACCGTGCAGGTGCTGCCGGAGTTCCGCGGACAGGGCATCGGCTCCGCAATCCTCGAACGCATCACCGCACGATCGATCGAGGCCGGCGCCGCGCGACTGCTCGTGGTCGCATCGAACGACTCGCGGGACTTCGCCGTCAACCGCGGATTCACGATCGGTCGGGAGCTCAGTCACTCGCATGCGGAACTGAGCGCCGTACCGGCTGCTCCCCCGGTACCCGACGGACTGCGGTTGGTCGACTACAACGCCGTACAGCCCGAGCAGATCTGGCATGCCACGGTCGCGGTCGCGCATGGCGATCCGAGCGGATTGTCGTCAGCGCCGCCGTACGACGAATGGTTCGCCGTCGAGTGGAATCATCCGGAACTGCGGCGCGACCTGAGCATCGCCGTACTGGATGGCTCTTCGGTGTTGTCGTTCGTCACCACGACGGCCGATCCGCAGCGGAAGGTGATCTGGTCGGCACTCACCGGGACCATCCCGGCTGCACGCGGCCAAGGACTCGCCAAGCTGGTGAAGGCGGTCGCCCTCGGGCGCGCCCGTGACGCCGGGTTGGTGAGTGCGTACACCGGCAACGATTCGGGCAACAAGCCGATGCTGGCGGTCAACGAATGGCTCGGATACCGGATCGCCGGCTCGGCCTGGACCGCGGAGAAGGACTTGTGATCCGGCTCGTACTCTCCCTGCTCTTCTTCCTGGCGTTGGCGGTCGGCGTCGGCTTCCTGCTCTCCGGCGACGACTACTTCGACTGGCCGATCGCGACCGCTCTGTTCGCCTTCGCAGTGGTCGGCGAACTGCTGCGGTCGTGGCTACGCCGACGTTCCGGAAAGAATTCGGCTCGCCAATCGTCCGGAATCTGAGACAGGCCGGTTACCCTGCCGTTGTGAGCGGCAACGTTCCCGCCTCGACCCGCACCCTGCGGGTGCTGACGTTCCTGGCGACCCAGCCCGGGCCGGTACCGATGGAGCGCATCGCCTCCGCGGTCGGCCTGCCACGCTCGTCGACGTACCACTTGCTCCGGGCAATGATGGACGAGAGCTTCGTCGTCCACCTCCCCGAGGAGAAACGCTACGGCCTAGGCGTAGCCGCCTTTGAAATCGGCTCCGCCTACCTCCGCCACGACCCACTGGAGCGCCTGGCCCGCCCGCTCTTGGGCCAACTGGTCGCCGAGATCGGCCAGACCGCTCACCTAGGCGTCCTCCACGGCCGAGAACTCGTCTACCTGCTCAAAGAACAACCCCCACGCCCAGTCACCCTCGTCACCGACGTAGGCGTCCGCCTCCCCGCCACCCTCACCGCCTCCGGCCGAGCCCTCCTCGCCGAACTCCCCCCGGCCCAGGTCCGAGCCCTCTTCCCCACCACCGACTCCTTCGTCCGCCGTACCGACAAAGGCCCCGAGTCCCTGACCCAGCTCCGCCGCCTACTAGCCGAAGAAAAACGCCAGGGCTACGCCTACGAAGAAGGCCACATCACCCCCGGCGTCTCCTCCCTAGCCGCAGCGGCCCTCGACCACGCCGGCCACCCAGCCGCCGCCATCTCCGTAACCTTTCGCACCGACACCCTCACCCCCGCCGACCGCCTCCACCTGACCCACCGCCTCCGCCAAGCCGCCACCGCCCTCACCCGGCGGTTGCACGGGTAGAAAGAGAGGGTGGAGGGGTGAAAGGCGAGGGAAGTAGAAGTACGACGGCCCTCCGCGAAGCCACCTGAGCTTTGCGGAGGGCCGTCGGGGGCCGCGGCATCCACGTCGCGGCGGGCTGGAGGTTTACCAGGAGGACTTGGTGATGCCGGGGAGTTCGCCGCGGTGGGCCATGGTGCGGAAGCGGACTCGGGAGATGCCGGCTTTGCGGAGGTAGCCGCGGGGGCGGCCGTCGGCGGCGTCCCGGTTGCGGATGCGGATGGGGCTGGCGTCGCGGGGGAGCTTCTGGAGCTTCAGCTGGGCGGCGGTGCGCTCGTCGGAGGACGACGTTGGCGACGCGATGATGCGCTTCAGCGACGCGCGGCGGTCGGCGTACCGGGCGACGGTGCGTTTGCGCTGTTCGTTCTTGGCGATCTTGCTGGTCTTGGCCATCAGCGCTCTTCGCGGAAGTCGACGTGCTGGCGGAGCTTGGGGTCGTACTTGCGGATGACGAGCCGGTCGGGATTGTTCCGGCGGTTCTTCCGCGTTACATAGGTGAAGCCGGTGCCGGCCGTGCTGCGGAGCTTGACGATCGGCCGGAGTTCGTTGTGCTTGGCCATGCTGTTCCTTTCCTCTGCCGAGAGTGTACATTGTACTGGTAATCATTTTCAATAAGGTGGGAGTGCGGATGCTGCCGGTGACCCTGCTGACCGGTGTCGACGAGGGATTCCGAGGGGCCGTGGGTGCGAACCTGCTGGCCGCCGCGGGTCCCACGGGCGTGCTGATCGAGTACGACGTGAGCGACCTGCCGAGCGGTTCTGTCGTGCGGATCGCACGGACGGCGACCGGGGTGATCGACCAGGAGACGATCCGGATGGGGCACCCGTGTGTGTCGTGCGCGATGCGCGGATCGCTGGTGCAATTGCTGGCCAGCATTGCCGCCGTCGACCGGTACGGCGTCGCGATCGTGTCGGTGCCCGGTGCCGGGGACACGCAGTCGCTGGCGGAGGAGATTGCCCGCGAGGACGAGCTTCGGGTCGATGCGGTGATCACGGCGGTCGACACCGCGACCGTGGTCGACGACCTCACCGGCGACCAGTTCATCCAGGACCGCGGAATCGCGACCGCTGCCGAGGACGGTCGCGTCATCGCGGAGGTGGTTGCGCGCCAGCTCGAGTACGCGGATGCCGTCGTACTGAGCGCCTCGGACCCCACCGCCAGCGCGCTCATCCAAGCGATCAACCCGCAGGCGCGGGTGCAGACCACGCCGGCCGGGCTCCTCGCCGTACGGCTGCATGATCCGGATGCGGCCGAGACCCGCACCGAGCCGGGCTCTATTACTGCACCACTCCAGGACGACAAAAAAGCACAAACCCTCGTCTGGCAGTCCGCCAGACCGTTCCACCCCGAGCGGCTCTACGAGGTTCTCGAGGAGCTCGTCACCGGTACGGCGCGCGGTCGCGGAACCGTCTGGATCGCGACCCAGCACCGCAATCGCCTGAGCTGGGACAGCTTCGGCACCAACATCTCGATCGGCGTACTGGGTCCGTGGCTGGCCGACCTGCCCGCGGATCGCTGGGCCGGCGTCGGTCAGCAGCACCAGGCCCGGTCGGCCCTCGAATGGCACCCCGAGTACGGCGACCGGGCGTCGTACCTGTCCATCACCGGAGTCGGTCTGGACACCCGGGAATTACGGGCGCGCCTCGATGGTTGTGTCCTTCGTGCGGATGAAACGGTCCACAACCTGACCGACCCGTTCGCCCCTTATCTGGAAGGAAGTAGTGCAGCATGAAGAAAGACATCCACCCCGACTACCGCCGGGTCGTCTTCCGGGACAAGTCCGGCAACTTCAGCTTCCTCACCGGTTCGACCAGCGCGAGCACCGAGACGATCGTCTGGACCGACGGGAACACCTATCCCGTCGTCGACGTGGAGATCTCGTCGGCCAGTCACCCGTTCTACACGGGTAACCAGCGCGTGATGGACACCCAGGGCCGCGTGGAGAAGTTCCAGAAGCGCTACGGCAAGAAGTAGTCCACCAAAGCAGCGAAGGGCTCATCCGGGGCGGGATGGGCCCTTTCGCTTGCCCAGATGCGGACGTCTCGGATTTCAGACACCGATCCGGGCGCGGCGCTTACTCGCGGGGCGTGGGCGGTCTCACACTGGGCCAATGGAGCCGGTGGAGCTGTCCGGGGGTGGATTGGCGCCGTTGGAGGCCGTTGCGTTGGCGCAGCGGCGGACCGCGGTGCGGCTGGGTGACGACGCCCGGAAGCGGATGCACGAGTCGGCCCTGGCGGTCGCCGAAGTGGCCAGCCGCCAACCGGTCTACGGGCGGACCACCGGCGTCGGCGCCAACCGCGACGTCCTCACGTCGGACCCCGAGCACGGCGCGCGCCTGCTGGGATCACACTCCACGACCGGTACGACGTCGTACCCGAAGGACGTCATTCGGCTCGGTCTGCTGATCCGGGTCAACCAGTTGGCCTCGGGCGGCTCTGGTCTCGAACCGGCGGTCGCCGACGCGATCGTTGCCCTGCTCAACGATGATGTGCTCCCGGATCTGCACCGCGGCGGCGCGATCGGTACCGGCGACCTCGGCCCACTCGCCGAACTCGGTCTCGCCCTCGGCCCGGTCATCGACGGCACCAGCGCTCTACCGCTGCTGTCGAGCAACGCCCTCACGCTGGCGGAGTGCTGCCTCGCGTACGTCGAGGCGGCCACCCTGATCAATGTCGTACCCCTGGTCGGCGCCCTCTCGCATGTCGCCCTGCGCGGCAATGCCGAGGTCTACGACATCCGCGTCCATGAGGCCCGACCGCAACCGGGTCAGGTCCGCGTCGCCCGCCGGATGCGCGGTCTGCTTGACGGTCTCCCGCTCCCGCCGGCCCGGATCCAGGACCCGTTCGGTCTGCGCGCGTTCGCCCAGGTACTCGGCCCGGCCGTCGACCATGTGGATGCCCTAGGCAACAGTCTGCGGATCGACATCAACGCCTCGGCGGAGAACCCGCTGGTTGCCGGCGACACCGTGCTGCACAACGGCAACTGGCACGCGATGCCGATCGCCCTCGCCCTCGACTCGCTCCGCCTGAGTCTGCACAGTGTCGCGACGCTCTCGACGTCCCGCGTCGCCAACCTGGTCGACCCGGACTTCACCGGCCTGAGCCGCTTCCTGGCCAGCGGCGCCGAGGCCAGCTCCGGCGTGATGATGATCGAGTACGTCGCCCACGACGCGCTGGCCGCGGTTCGTTCCGCCGCCCAGCCGGCCACCCTCGGTACCGCCACCCTGTCCCGGGGTGCCGAACACCACGCCAGCTTCGCGCCCCAGGCCGCCGTACTGACTGCTCAGCTCCTGGACGCCCTCCGCGAAGTCATCGCCAGCGAACTAGTCACCGCGGTCCGCGCCATCCGCCTGGCCGGCCTCACCCCCGACGACCTCGCCCCCGCCGCCATCGCCCCCTGGCTCGCCGACGCCCTGGCCGCCCTCCCCGACGACCTCACCGACCGCTCTCTGCGCGAAGACCTGGAAATCGCCCGCGGCATCCTGACCCAATGGGGCGACCGCCAAGTCGAACACCCCGCCGAATCCGCCTAAGAACAGGACGTATAGACCTACGTACTGCCTCGCGCCCGCCTGACCTCACCGCGCGAACGGCGTTGCAGGCATATACGTCCTGTCGTTAGAGCTGGATCAGCATCTTGCCGAGGTTCTCACCGCGGAGCATCGCGAGGAACGCGTCGACCGTGCCCTCGATGCCGTGCACGACTGTCTCGTCCGACACCACCGCGCCGGCCTGCAGATGCGGCGTCAGGAAGTCGATCAGCTCGGGCCGCAGATCGAGGTTGTCGCGAACCAGGAACCCTTCCAGCCGCAAACCCTTCTCCACAACCTCAAACAGGTTGCGCGGAGCAACATCCCCCTCCCCGTTGTACGTCGACACTGCGCCACACCACGCGATTCGCCCGCCCGGCTTCAGTACGTCGATCGCCGCCGCGAGGTGCTCACCACCCACGTTGTCCAGGCAGACGTCGATCCCGTCCGGCGCTGCCGCGGCCAGTTGTTCGGCCAATGACCCGTCCCGATAGTTCAGCGCGGCATCGAACCCGACCTCGGTCGTCAACCACTTCGCCTTCTCCGCCGACCCGGTGCTCCCGATGATTCGGCCGGCGCCCAGCAACCGCGCGAGATGGGCGGCCGCCGTACCGACGCCACCGGCTGCCGCCGAAACGAACAGCGTCTCGCCCGGCTGCAACTGCAGGATGCGCTTCAAGCCGACGTACGCGCTGAGCCCGGTACCACCGAGGATTCCGAGATGCGCGGACAACGGGACGCCAGGCACACGGTCGATCCGGCGGCTGTCCTCGGGAGTGACCACCGCATGGGTCCGCCAGCCCTGCCGGTGGAACACGATCTGGCCGGGTTCATACGACGGGGTCAAGCTTTGCAGCACCCGCCCGAGCGCACGGCCTTCGCCGACCTCCCCGACCGGCCACAAGGAGTCCATCAGCTGCCGCATGTACGGGTCGACCGACAGCCACAGGTTCTCGACCAGCGCCGCTCCCGGCACCAACTCGATCTCGGGCGAATCAACAAGCTCGAACTGCGAAGCGGTCGGGAAGCCGGACGGACGCGACACCAGGCGGATCTCTTTCATGCCGGCCAGCAAACGACAACACCACCAAGCGCCGCCAGAAAGTTAGCCTATGCCTTAATGATCACCTACCAGCTCGGCGTCGACGACATCGCCGACATGCGCTTCGCATGCTCACCGTTGCTCGAGACGGCGACCAGTCTGTGGGCCCTGACCGAGCCGTCCGCGTACGTCCTGCACCTCCCCTGGATCCGGCAAACGGCCGCACGAGCCGACTGGCCCGACCGCGACCTCCTGATGGCCTTGGTCTCCCCGCAACTCCACTGGCTGCCGGACTTCCTCACCCCACGCCCGTCGTCACCACTCCCCGACGTCCACGACGAGCTCGCCCAGATCCGCGCCACCCCACCCCGGCAAGCCGTCGCCGACATCATCCGCGCGTACGACGGCCGCCCGCTCCCACCCGTGCTCGTCGACCTGTGCGCCAGCCCCCGCCGACTCCGCGACCGGGTCTGTACGGCGATCGCCGCGTACTGGACACTCGCGATCGAACCGCATTGGCCGCGAATGCGCGCCCTGCTCGAAGCGGACATGATCCACCGAGCGCAATTGCTCGCCCGCGAAGGCGCGGCCGCCGTACTGACCGGACTCGACCCCAGCGTCGTGTGGTCCAACGGCGCATTGCGGATGCGCATCTCGTCGTACGAGCTGGACTACGAGACCGACGTCAGCGGCCGCGGACTCTGGCTCGTCCCGACCCTGTTCGCCAAACACACGATCGCCCCGCTCAACCCGAACGAGCCGCCCACGGTCGCCTACCCAGCGCGCGGAATCGGGACACTGTGGGAAACGCGACCGGAACCGGCCGCCGGGGCGCTGGCCGACCTACTCGGCAAGACGCGCGCCGACCTCCTGATGGCACTCGACGCTCCGACCTCAACCATCGAGCTCGCCCGCCGACGCGGTGTCAGCCCGAGCGCGATCTCCCAGCACCTCGCCACCCTGCACGCGAACGGCCTGGTCGCCCGCGCCCGAGCCGGCCGCGTAGTCCTCTACACCCGCACCGAACTAGCGGACCGCCTGATTCACAACCGGTTGTAGGCCTTCAAGGTTCGCAGTGCACCAACCGTCACGATGCCGCGGTACTCCAAGGTCGCGGCCTGACCAGGCGGTTCCCAAGTGATCGCCCAGCCGCCATCGTCCTGCTGATCCGCGATCAGCCGATCGAGGTGCGCGTCCAGTTGAGCCTCGGAAAACAACGCACGCCAAGGGCTGTCCGGAGTCGAGGCCAGGTGCAAGGGCGTCACACCGTACGACGGATCGTCCGCATCTGCACGGTAAAACGAGAGCTTGGGCAGCCACTCGCGGATCCGATCGAGGTCCACGTCGTCGGTGTGCTCGAGGAATATCAGCGCCTCGTGGAACGAGTGCGCTTCGGTCGGCAGACCGCGATCCAGCTCGGCAGCGCACCACGAACCGGCCAATGACCGCCAAGGGTGGTCGACACCGAGTTCGTGCAGCCGGCCGACGAGTCCCGCGGTCGGGTTGAGACCGGGCTCGTAGGTCCACTCGCTCATATGCGAAGCCCGCGGATAGTTCTCGATCACCGGCGCCGCCAACGCCACCGCGCCCTCGGCCGTGGCGACCGACGCCAGCCAATCAGCGGCCCGGCGGACCATCGTCTCGTCCCGGGCACCGGACGCCAGCAGGATGTCGAACGCTGTCTCGACGTCGAGTCCGAGACTGTCCGGGCACCGCTTGTCCGGTTCCAGACCGTGGCCGAAACCACCGTCCGCGTTCTGATAGCCACGCAAAGCGTCCACGACCCCAGCAGAATCGGCGCCGTCGAAGACAGCGGAGAACAGCCGGTTCTCGACCAGCCGGGCCTCGCGTCGTACGAAATCACGACCTGCGCTGAAGATGTCCATACCCAGAGCTTCCCGCACCCACGACCCGGCTGTCTTGAACGAATCGGACGCTCTAGCCTTCCGGCGCCCAGCCGACGGCTTCGATCCAGAATCGGGCCAGGAATCCACCAGGTTCCTGGGACCAGTTCTGCCAAGCCAGGTCCATCTCGTCGACCTCGGCGCCGGTCGCGATGTTGTTCTCGATGATCTGGGCGCGCTGACCGGACATCAGACTCGCGGTGAAGGTACCGACACCCGCGACCTCTTCCGGCGTCCCGTGGTGCACGACCCGCGCGTAGCTCTCGCAGTCGACGAAACCGGCCTCGACGAGTAGCGAACGCAACTGCTTGCCGACGTACGGCGACGTACCGGCGCGCAACCGGCGCATCACCTCGAAAGATGCCTCTAGCAACGGATTCGTCGGGTAGAGCAACTGACCGTCCCAATCGGCGTCGACGAAACCGACGACCGCACCGGGACGCGCCACCCTGCGTACTTCACGCATCACAGCGAGTGGATCCGGAAGGTGTTGCAGCATCGCGCTGGAGAAGATCGCGTCGAAGGTTCCGTCCTCGAAGGGAAGTCCTTTCGTCACATCACCTGGTACCAAAGTGATCGCGTCTGCCCCTTCAGGCAGGCCTGGGTTGAGATCGAAGCCTGTCGTCGTGCCTGGATGTACTCGCTCGGCCAGTCCGACCGTGATGGATCCCGGTCCGCAACCGAGGTCGAGCAGGTTGATTCCCGGTCGTAAATGCCTTGTGAAAAAGGCCGCGTGCGTATCGGCGGTACGTTTGGCGTAGTTGGCCCGGCGTGGGTCCCCCGTAGTAGTCACGGCTCGAAACGGTAGCCCATCCCGGGTTCGGTCAGCAGATGTTTTGGCCGGGCCGGATCATCCTCGAGCTTGCGTCGCAGCTGACCCATGTAGAAGCGAAGGTTTCCACTCGCGTTCTCGTACCCAGGCCCCCAAACCTCAGTCAGCAACTGGCGTTGCGCCATCAGCTTGCCCGGATGCCGGACGAGGACCTCAAGCAGATGCCACTCGGTCGGGGTCAGCCGAATGTCCTCACCGGTCTCCAACGTGACTCGCTTCGCAGCAAGGTCCACGCGGATCCCACCGACAGTGACGACAGGCTCATCCTGTGCAAGATTGCTTCGCCGCAGTACGGCGCGCATCCGCGCCAGCAACTCGTCGATTCCGAACGGCTTGGTGACGTAGTCGTCCGCCCCGGCGTCCAGCGCCTCGACCTTGTCCGTCTGATCGGTTCGCCCCGACAGCACGAGGATCGGCGCCTCGGTCCAACCGCGGAGTCCACGAATCACGTCGACCCCATCGAAGTCCGGCAGCCCGAGATCGAGAATCACCAGCTCCGGCGGATGTTGCGCCGCCACCTTCAACGCCGCCGTACCGGTGCCGGCCAGATGCACCTCGTACCCACGCGCCTTCAGGTTGATCTGCAACGCCCGCACAATCTGCGGTTCGTCGTCGACCACCAAAACTCTAGTCATCAGAAGTTGTCCCCGTTCGTTCCCGCGTTCCAGGTACCGGCAGGTCGGCGGTGACGGCTGCCGGCACCGACACCACCATCGTCAACCCACCACCGGGCGTGTCTTCCGGCTGAACCGACCCCTGCATCGCCTCGGCCAAGCCCCGAGCCAGCGCCAGCCCAAGCCCCACCCCGACCGTGTTGTCGGTATCGCCTAGCCGCTGGAACGGCGCGAACACCCGATCCCGATCCTCGCGCGGAATCCCCGGACCCCGGTCGATCACCCGGATCTCCACCGTGTCACCCAGCGAACTCCCGGTCACCAGCGGCCCGCGCTCGGGCGGTGAGTACCGCAGCGCATTCGCCACCAGGTTCGCGATCACGCGCTCGATCAACGCCGGGTCTGCCTCGATCAGCGGCAACGTGTGCGGGATGTCCACGACGACCCGCTCACCGTCGTCACCAAGCTCAGTCAGTACGCCGGGAATCACCTCGTCCAGCGCCATCGGCCGAGTGAACACAGGCAGTACGCCGGCCTGCAGGCGACTCAGGTCGAGCAGATTGTCGACCAGCCGCGACAGGCGGTCGAGCGACTCGTCCGCGGTCTCCAGCAACTCGGCTCGCTCCGACTCACTCCACTCGACATCATCGCTGCGAAGTGAGGTCACCGAGGCCTTGGCCGACGCCAACGGCGAGCGCAGATCATGACCGACCGCCCGAAGCAACGCCGTACGGAGCTTGTCCGCTTCAGCGAGCGGCTTCGCCTCAGCGGCGGCCTCTTCCAACCGCTCCCCGTCAACCAGCGCGGCGGCGTACAAGGCCATCGCTCCAACCAACCGCCGCTCGTCCGCGGCGAGCTGGCGACCCTGCAGCACCAGGACGAGGTCGTCACGCGCCGGTACCTCGGCATCGCCCTCCTCGGGTCGGCCGCAGGTCATGGTCCCGGCCGAGGCCAGCGGGCGCCAAACCTCGGTCAGCTCGTCCTCGTCGACCCGCTCCATCAAGCAGGCCCCGGTCATCCCGAAGGCCTCGCGAACCCGTTCGAGCAAAGCAGGCAACGCGGTTTCGCCGCGCAGCACAGAACCGGCCAGGGTCGACAACGTCTCCGACTCGGCGGCCGATCGGGCGGCCTGTCTGGTACGACGAGCAGCCCGGTCGACGACTGAGCTCACCAGCGCCGCGACCAGCACGAAGATTGCCAGCGCAAGGGCGTTGTTCACCTCGGCGATCGTGAAGGTCCTGGTCGGTGGCGTGAAGAAGTAGTTGATCACCAGCGATCCACCGATCGCGGTGACGAGCGCCGGCCACAGCCCACCGACCAGTGCAACGACAACCACAGCGAGCAGGAAGGCCAGTACGTCGCTGGTCAGGTTCAGGCGGTCGCCGCCGAGATCGAGCGCCAACGCCAGGATCGGCTGCAGCACGATCGACAGCACGAACCCCTGCACCTTGCGCCGCCGCGACAGACTCCCGCGCAGCCGCGGCAACCGCCCGCGCCCCATCTGCGAGTGCGTGACGATATGTACGTCGATATCGCCCGAATCCCGGATCGTCGACGAACCGATCCCCGGCCCGGTGATCGCCGACCACCGCGACCGGCGTGAACCGCCCAGCACCAGTTGGGTCGCGTTCTCGGCCTTGGCGAACGTGAGCAGCGCGGCCGGAACATCGTCCCCGACCACCTGGTGATAGGTGCCGCCGAGCGATTCGACCAGACTGCGTTGCTCGGCCAGCCGCTTCGGATCGGCCCCGGTCAATCCATCAGAGCGAGCCACATGGACGGCCAGCAGATCCCCACCGGACGAACGCGCCATGATCCGGGCCGCCCGGCGGATCAGCGTCTCGCCCTCGGCACCGCCGGTGAGCGCAACCACCACCCGCTCCCGGGCTTCCCAGGTCGAGTCGATGTCGTGCTGCTGCCGGTACTGCTGCAGACCCGCGTCCACGCGGTCAGCCAGCCAGAGCAGTGCGAGCTCGCGCAGTGCCGACAGGTTGCCGACCCGGAAATAGTTGCCCAAGGCAGCATCGATCTTGTCGGCCGCATAAACGTTGCCGTGGGCCATCCGGCGCCGCAGGGCCTCCGGAGTCATGTCAACGAGCTCGATCTGATCCGCGGACCGGACCACCCGATCCGGCACGGTCTCCTGCTGCGGTACGCCGGTGATCTTCTCGACCACGTCGTTGATCGACTCGAGGTGCTGGATGTTGACCGCCGAGATCACGTCGATCCCGGCAGCCAGCAGCTCCTCGATGTCCTGCCAGCGCTTCTCGTTCCGACTGCCCGGCACATTCGTGTGCGCGAGCTCGTCGACCAGCGCGACCTCGGGCCGCCGCCGCAGTACGGCGTCCAGATCCATCTCGGTGAAGCTGGCACCGCGGTAATCGACGATCCGCCGCGGTACCAGTTCGAGTCCTTCGAGCATCTCCGCGGTGTGCTGCCGGCCGTGGGTCTCCACGAAGCCGATCACCACATCGGTGCCGCGGGCAAGCCTGCGCTGCCCCTCGCCCAGCATCTTGTAGGTCTTCCCGACGCCAGGCGCGGCGCCGAGATAGACCCGCAGCTGCCCGCGCTTCATACAGCGATCATGCCAGCGCAGCGTTGAGAGTGACGACATTGACGTAGGGCTCCCCCAGGAAGCCCAGCGCGCGACCGTGCGTGTTCTCCTTCACCAGCTGCTGCACCTGCTGCACCGACAGCCCGCGCTCCCGCGCAACCCGGTTGACCTGCAGAGCGGCGTACGCCGGACTGATCGCCGGATCGAGCCCACTTCCACTAGCCGTCACCGCATCCACCGGCACCTGCGACGGGTCGACTCCTTCCAGCTGAGCGACCTCCTGCCGACGCTCGTTGAGCAGCTTCAGCAGATCCGGGTTGTTCGGCCCGTACTGCGAGGCGGCGCTCGCCTTCCCGTCGTACGACGCCGCCGACGGCCGGGTCTGGAACCACTTCGGGTCGGCGACCATGATCGCGTCGCCCTTGTCGTCCTTCTTGCCGCTGTCCATCGTGTACGACTGCCCGATCAGGTCAGAGGCGACCTCTTTGCCGTTGACCTTCACGATCGAACCGTTCGCGTTGCCGTGGAACAGCAGCTGCGAAACCCCGGTCATCACCAGCGGGTAGGCGACACCGAGCACCACCGTGAATACCAGCAGCACTCGCGCTGCAACCCCGAACTGCCTCATCATGCGACCTTTCACCGGAGACCCGGGATCAACGAGATCACCAGGTCGAGAAGCTTGATACCGACGAACGGCGTGATCAGCCCACCGACGCCGTACACGAGCAGATTGCGGCGCAGCATCGCCGAGGCCGACGACGGCCGGTAGCGAACCCCACGCAGCGCCAGGGGCACGAGCGCGACGATCACCAGCGCGTTGAAGACGATCGCGGAGATGATCGCCGTCTCCGGTGAGTGCAACTGCATGATGTTCAGCCGGTCGAGTCCCGGGTACGCCGCCGCGAACAGGGCCGGCAGGATCGCGAAGTACTTGGCCACGTCGTTCGCGATCGAGAACGTGGTCAGCGAACCCCGGGTGATCAGCAACTGCTTGCCGATCTCAACGATCTCGATCAGCTTGGTCGGGTTGGAGTCCAGGTCGACCATGTTGCCGGCCTCCTTGGCCGCCGACGTCCCGGTGTTCATCGCGACCCCGACATCGGCCTGCGCGAGCGCGGGCGCGTCGTTGGTACCGTCACCGGTCATCGCGACCAGCCGGCCGCCTTCCTGCTCCTTCTTGATCAGCGCCATCTTGTCCTCGGGCGTCGCCTCGGCCAGGAAGTCGTCGACCCCGGCCTCCTCGGCGATCGCCTTCGCGGTCAGCGCGTTGTCACCGGTGATCATCACGGTCCGGATGCCCATCGCGCGCATCTGGTCGAACCGCTCCCGCATCCCGGCCTTCACCACGTCCTTCAGGTGAATCACGCCGAGCGCACGAGCCGTGCCGCCGACCGCCTCGGCCACGACGAGCGGCGTACCGCCCGAGGCCGAGATGCCGTCGACAATCTCACCCAGCCGCGGATCCGACGTACCGCCGTGGCTGTTGATCCAGTTGTTGACCGCGCCGGCCGCGCCCTTGCGGACCTGCCGGTCGTCGATGTCGACACCGCTCATCCGCGTCTGTGCGGTGAACTCGACGAACGTTGCATGCGGCAACTCTCCGGTGTGCCGCTCACGCAGCCCATAGCCGTTCTTCGCCAGTACGACGATCGACCGGCCCTCCGGCGTTTCGTCGGCCAGGCTGGACAGCTGAGCCGCATCGGCCAGCTCGGTGTCGGTCACCCCGTCGACCGGGATGAACTCGGCCGCCTGCCGGTTGCCCAAGGTGATGGTGCCGGTCTTGTCCAGCAGCAAGGTGTTCACGTCACCGGCCGCCTCGACCGCGCGACCGGACATCGCCAGCACGTTGCGCTGCACCAGCCGGTCCATCCCGGCGATGCCGATCGCGGACAGCAACGCACCGATCGTGGTCGGGATCAGGCAGACCAGTAGGGCCACCAGGATCACCACACTGAGGTGCACGTTGGCGTAGTTCGCGAAGGTCGGCAGCGTGATCGTGGCGATCATGAACACGATCGTGAGGCTGGCCAGCAGGATGTTCAGCGCGATCTCGTTCGGCGTCTTCTGCCGGGCAGCGCCCTCGACGAGCGCGATCATCCGGTCGATGAAGCTCTCACCGGGCTTGGTCATGATCTTCACGACGATCCGGTCCGACAGCACCTTCGTCCCACCGGTGACCGCACTGCGGTCGCCACCGGACTCACGGATGACCGGCGCCGATTCGCCGGTGATCGCCGACTCGTCGACGCTCGCCACACCCTCTACGACATCTCCGTCACCGGGGATGATCTGACCGGCCTCGACCACGACGAGGTCCCCGAGCTGCAGCTGAGCAGCCGGCACTTCCTCTTCTCCAGTTTCAGTGAGCCGGCGAGCAGTCGTCTCGGTCTTGGCCCGGCGCAGGGTCTCGGCCTGGGCCTTGCCCCGGCCCTCGGCCACGGCCTCCGCCAGGTTGGCGAAGATCACCGTCAGCCAAAGCCAGACCACGATCCACCAGACGAACACGGTGAAATCGGTGAAGGCGATCACGGTTGACGCGACCGCGCCGACCTCGACCACGAACATCACCGGGTTCTTCACCATCACCCGCGGATCGAGCTTGCGCAGCGCGTCCGGCAGGGAGGTCAGCAGCATCTTCGGGTCGAACAGCCCCGAGGGCGCCTTCTTGTCGACCGTCTTCTGCTCAGCAGGAGGGGTCGTTACTAGCGTGGTCACAGTCCCTCCGCGAGGGGTCCGAGAGTAAGAGCAGGGAAGTAGGTCAGGCCGGTCACGATCAGGACGACACCGACCAGCATCGTGACGAACAGCGCCTTGTGGGTGGGCAGCGTGCCCTGGGTGACCGGGACCGGCTGCTGCTTGGCGAGCGAACCCGCCAGGGCGAGCGCGAACACGATCGGTACGAACCGGCCGAGCAGCATCACGATGCCGAGAGCCGTGTTGTAGAAGGGAATGTTCGCACTGAGCCCACCGAACGCCGACCCGTTGTTGTTGCCCGCCGAGGTGAACGCATAGAGCACCTCGGAGAACCCGTGCGGGCTGTCGGTGTTGAAGATCGACGCCCGCGCCACCGCGAGACCCATCGCGATCGACGCCCCGACCAGTACGACGGTCGGTGTCGTGAGGATGTACAGCGAAACCAGCTTCATCTCGCGCGCGGTGATCTTCTTCTTCAGGTACTCCGGGGTTCGGCCGACCATCAGTCCGGCGATGAACACCGTCAGTACGGCGAGGATCAGCATGCCGTAGAGACCGGTTCCGGTACCGCCTGGCGAGACTTCACCGAGCATCATGTGGAAGAGCGTCGTACCGCCGCCGAGTGGGGAGAACGAGTCGTGCGCAGCGTTGACCGCGCCGGTCGACGTACCGGTGGTTGAGCTGGCGAACAGAGCCGAGGCCCACTCGCCGAAGCGGGTTTCCTTACCCTCCAGCGAATTGCCGCGCACCTCGAAGAAGGTCGCGGAGAAGGTGAAGGCCGCCCAGAGCGTGCCCATCACGCCGAGGATCGCGTAGCCCTGGCGCTTGTCCTTGACCATCAGGCCGAACGTCCGGGTCAGGCAGACCGGGATCAGCAGCAGCAGGAAGATCTCGAACAGGTTGGACAGGCCGTTCGGGTTCTCGAACGGGTGCGCGGAGTTGGCGTTGTAGAAGCCACCGCCGTTCGTACCGAGCTCCTTGATGACCTCCTGGCTGGCCACTGGGCCGCCGGGGATGGTCTGCGCCTGGCCGACCACCGAGGTGACCTCGTGACCACCAGAGAAGTTCTGTACGACGCCCATCGCCACCAGCGCGAGTGTCCCGATCACGGCGATCGGGAGGAGAACCCGCAGTACCGTCCGGGTCAGGTCGACCCAGAAGTTGCCGAGCCGGTCGGTCTTGGACCGGGCGAACCCGCGGATGACCGCGACCGCGACGGCGATACCGACGGCGGAGGAGAGGAAGTTCTGTACGGCGAGGCCGGCGAACTGGACCAGGTGGCCCATCGTCGCCTCGGGTGAGTACGACTGCCAGTTCGTGTTGGCGACGAACGACGCCGCCGTGTTGAAGGCCAGTCCGGACTCGACGTTCGGCAGACCGAGGGACAGCGGCAGGTGGCTCTGCACCCGCTGCAGGATGTAGAGCAAGAGCAGGCTGACCGCGGAGAACGCGATCAGCGACCGGGCGTAGACGGCCCAGGTCTGGTCTGCCTTCGAGTCCACCCCGAAGAGCCGGTAGGCTCCCCGCTCGACCCGCAGGTCGGATTCGGAGGTGTAGACCCGGGCCATGTACCCGCCAAGCGGCCGGTAGACCACGGCCAGGCACGCGACCAGGAAGCCGACCTGCAACAGGCCGGCGGCGGTGTCGGACATCAGAACCTCTCGGGGAAGATCAGGGCGGCGACCAGGTAGAGGACCAGAGCCACGGCCACCACCAGCCCGGCGATGTTCTCGGCGCTCACAACTTCTCCACTCCACGCAGCGCGAACCAGACGGCCGCGAACACGACGGCAGTGACAGCCAGATAGGTCACGTCAGCCACGACTGCACCTCACATTGCTCATGGCTCCACTGCACACCGCTCGCTGCCCGGTCAGGAGGCTTCTCACAGCTCTCTCACACCCGCTGACACAGCTCTCACGCGTCTCTCTCATACTTACGCGTGGCAGTAGCCCCACCGATTTGAGGAAGAACCGCCAGTGACTGATTTGGACATCACCGCCCCCGCCGAGCAGTTCTTCTCCACCGAGAGCCGCGAGGCCCTCGCCGAGGCCAGCCGCAAGCTCGCCGAGCGCCTCCAGGCCCACACCGAGGCCCTGCTCGCGATGACCGGCGCCGAGAACCACGAGTCCCTCGACGAGCAGAACGCCGCCCTCGAAGAACTCGTCGCCGACTGGAACGACGCCGTCTTCGACCACACCGGCACCACCCCCCTCCTCCTCGACGAAACCGAGGACCCCGACGCCGAGGACGACACCGAGGAAGACCACGTGATCAGCGTCGTCTCCCGCTTCGACCTCCGCGTCGTAGACCTCGACACCCTCCTCGAAGCCGGCCGCGCCGCCCAGGAACGCCACCCCGCCGAACTCGAGGAAGGCGGCGAACCCGACCCCGTCGAAACCGCCGAACAAGCCATCTTCGAGATCAGCCGCGAGGTAGGCGAAGCCTGGTTCGAACTCCCCGGCATCGAAATGCTCGCCGGCGCCCGCGCCTACGTAGTCCCCGAAACCCCCTTCGACCCCCTCGACCCCGACGCCGAAGACATCACCACCGAACTCTCCGCCCCCAACGGCATCCCCACCCACGCCGAATCCTGGGCCTGACAGATCCCACCCGATTTGCCTGGCTAGGCAGCCAAATCGGGGGTTAAGCACCGTGGTTGACGGTGCCTAACCCCCAAGCTCGGTGCCTACCCAGGCAAATGAGAACCGGCGGGGGGCGGGGAGGCGGGGGATCTGCCCCTGGAATCCCCTGGATGCCCCGCGATCTGCCCTCCCCGGGACGGGGGGATGTGCTGAGACTCGGTTGTCATGACGATTCATGACGAACTCGAGAATTTCTATACAGAGCGGTGTGACGAGGCGAGCCGGTTGGGCTCGAGCGTCAAGGGGCGGCTGGAGCTGGCGCGGGTGCGCGAGCTACTGGGCCGCTACCTGCCGGAGCCGCCGGCGCGGGTTGCGGACATCGGCGGTGGACCGGGGGTCCATGCCCAGTGGTTGCAGTCGGACGGGTACGACGTCGAGTTGCTGGATCCGGTACTGCGCCATGTCGCGGAAGCGTCGGCGGCGGGGATCAACGCCGTACTGGGAGATGCCCGGAAACTGCCGTGGGAGGACGAGGAGTTCGACGCGACGTTCCTGGCCGGCCCGATGTATCACCTGGTCGACGCAGCCGATCGGCGTACAGCGTTGCGCGAGGCAGTGCGGGTGACGAAGTACGGCGGATTCGTGGCGGTGGTCGCGATCAACCGTACGGCGAACCTGATCGGCGCCACGGTGGCCAACGAACTGATCGAACGGCGCGAGGTCGTCGCCGACATTCTCCGGGACGGGTTCAGCGCCGGGAACGATCGGCTGGCCCAGGCGACGTACCACACGGTGGCCCAGCTGCGATCCGAGCTGATAGGCGCTGGGCTGCGCGCAGTGTCGATCCATGGGTTGACCGGGCCGGGCGGGTGGCTGACGGTCATGATCGACAGTCACTACAAGGGACTGGCACTGCCGGACAGCCTCCGCGAGCCGGATCCGCTGGAGACTGCGCTTGAATGCGCGCGGCTTGCTGATCGGCATCCTGAGATGGTGCAGGCGAGCGGGTTGCTTTTCGGGGTGGGGCAGCGTGATTGAGGAGGCGGTCGGCGAGGTAGCCGAGGAGGACGATGAGGAGGAGTGCGAGGGCATAGACAGCGATCCGGACAAGGAGCATGGGTTTCATGGTTCTGTCTGGTGATCGGATCAGACAGTGGCAAGAATGCCGTTGTTCGATAGATTGTGGTCATGCATCGGGTGGCGGTGGTGGTCGCGGAGCGGTCGGCTGTGCTGGATGTGGCTATTCCGGCGCAGGTGTTCGGGACGGCGCGGTCGTTGGAGAAGGCGGCGGGTGAGTTGTGGGGCCCGCGGCTGTACGACGTGATCGTGTGTGCCGAGCGTCCGGGGACGTCGATGTGGGGGCCGGGTGGACTGGAGCTGTTCCAGATCAACGCGCCTTACACACTGGAGGACGCTCGTACGGCGGACACGATCGTCGTGCCGGGTGGGCACAACGTGAGCCATCCGTCGGCCGAGCTGGTGGCGTTGCTGCGGGAGGCGCATGCGCGCGGTGTGCGGATTGCGTCGATCTGCGGTGGCGCGCTGGTGCTCGCCGCGGCCGACCTGCTGGACGGGAAGGTCGCGGCGACACACTGGACGTCGGCCGAGGCGCTAGGCGAGCAGTTCCCGCACGTTCAGGTGGACGCGAGTGTTCTGTTCGCCGACTGCGGCAATGTCCTCACCTCGGCGGGGGCGGCGACCGGGTTCGACCTGTGCATGCACATGGTGCGCAAGGACTTCGGGTCGGCCGTCGCCGCCGAGGTGGCCCGGCACATCGTGCTACCGCCGTTGCGGGACGGCGGGCAGGCTCAGTTCATCGTGCACCCGGAGCCCGGTCCGGACTGCGGTTCACTGGAGCCGACGATGCGGTGGATCCGGGATCACCTCGCCGAACCGATCACGCTGGCCGACATGGCGACGTACGCGACCGTGAGCCCGCGCACGCTGAACCGCAAGTTCCGCGAACAGACCGGTACGACGCCGCTCCAGTGGCTCCTGCGGCAGCGCATCCAGCACGCGCAGGAGCTGTTGGAGACGACGACGATCCCGATCGAGGAGATCGCGCAGCACTGCGGGTTCGGTACGGCGATCAACATGCGCCAGCACTTCACCCGCCAGGTGCGGACCTCCCCGATCGGTTATCGCAGGGCGTTTCAGTCGATCGGGCGCAGCTCGTCGGCGTAGGAGACCGAGACCCGGCGCAGGACGTTGTCCTTCACGGAGTACTGACCCATCCGCCACAGCGGCGGGCTGTAGGCGTGGACGCTGACACTGCCCTTGTCGCGGCCGACCATGCGGTGGATGTGGTCGGGACCGAAGCCGTAGACGGTGCCGGCCGGGACCTCGGTCTCGATCGACTCGGTGCCGATGGCGAGGTTGTGTTCGACGAGGGTGCCCTTGGCGACGGCGACGGCACCGGAGGAGGTGTCGTGGTCGTGCCAGCCGGTGTCGTTGACGGGGGTCCAGCAGATCAGCCAGACGTCGACGTTCGCGTCGCGGTGCAGGGAGGCGAAGACACGCTCGTCGTCGCTGTAGGCGACCTTGTCCTCCCACAGGTGCGGCTGGGCAGCGATCGACGAGGCCAGCTCGGCGAGCTCCTGGGGGGTGAGGTCGCGACCCGGAAGGTCATCCAGCGACAGACAGTTGTTGAGATCCACTAGCCGGCTGGGTTGACGTGCCGGGACGACGGGTGCGTCGATGGGCTGAGCAGTCACTGCACTCCCCTCTCAGGAGATGGACGGCCGGCGCTGGGGTTTCCCCCGAACAGCAACCGGTTCGGATTGTCGTGGCGGATCACCGCGGTTGCGGCGGCGCCTTGGCGGAGCTCTGTGATACCGGCGTAGGGCCGGTCGGTGCCGTGGACGACCTGGTCGATGCCCAGGACGCGCGCGACCGCGTCGATTCCCTGCGGGCCGTAGCTCGAGGTGTCGACGTACAGGTTGGTGTCGATGGTGCCGAGGCGGCCGCCGCGGGCGGTCAGCCGCTCGTGGTGCACAGGGGCGAGGCCGGCCGCGGCGGCGAAGCAGATCCGCAACCGCGGGAACTCGCGACGCCCGCCGTACGCGTGCCAGGCCCACCAAGCGGCCTGCAACTGCTGGCTGTAGTCGACCACCGGGGCCCACCAGCCGGGTACGTCGCCGGCCGGCTCGGCGATCCCGGGGTGCACGAGCACCGGCCGGTCCCAGCCTTCCGCGATCTCGAGCAGGGACCCGTACGTCGACCAGCCGGCCGGCGTGGTCAGCACGTGCGCGGGCAGCTGGAAGCCCAGGAATCCCTTGTCCAGAAGGGTTTTCGCCTCATCGAGATCCGGCTCAGGCAGTCGCACCGAGGCCCAGGCCTTGAAGGGCTCGGGCAGCGAAGCCGCACCGGTGTGCCATGCGTCGAGCAGGGCATCGTCGCCAAGCGACTCGATCCCGAGCGGGCTCGACAGCGATACTGCCGCGAGGTCGGTGCCGAACTCGCGCTCGATCGCGACCCGGGCGTCGATGTCGTGCGCGGCCGGATCCACCTCGTACGGCGTCTCGGTCGCGGTGTGCAGCGTCCAGCCGTCCAGGTACGGCGGCTCGGTCCGAGCCCGGAGGCGGTCGATGAACTCGGCCGGCCAGAGGTGCTGGTGAACGTCGATCACAGCCCCTCCTCACAAGGTCCGGTTTGATCAGATTGAAGCGCTTCAGTAGTTAGAGAGTGAAGCGCTTCAAAGACACTCTTGTCAAGTTTCTGTCCGAGCCTCGGGCTAGGGTTCTGAGCATGTCCGGAAGCCGACGGCCGACTCTCAAAGACATCGCGGCCGACACCGGCCTGTCGATGGCCGCGGTGTCCTACGCACTGCGCGGCCTGCACGGCACCCCGGAGACCCGGCAGCGGGTTCAGGAGGCGGCCGAGCGGCTCGGCTATCAGGCCGACCCGGTGGCCCGCGCGCTGGCCTCGGGCCGAAGCGGTTCGATCGGCGTACTGTGCGCGTCCCTCGAGGACCTCTGGCAGCAGCGCCTCGCGGCCGCTCTCGGCCGCGAGCTCCTCGCCCCGGACCGGAACGCGTGGATCATCGACTCCGCCGGCGACGCCGGCCGCCAGCTCGAGCTGGCCCAGCACCTGGTCGACCACCGCGCCGACGCGATCGTGGTGATCCCGATCGACCCGGCCGCGCCGGGCTGGTCCGCGATCGCCGAGCAGGCCCCGGTGATCGCGATCGGCGACGCCCTTCCCGGCGCGAAAGCGAAGTCCGAGGTCGTCTTCGACAACGAGACGGGAGTCAGTACGGCGCTGCGCCGGCTGGCCGAGGCCGGTCACCGCGAGGTAGCGGTCCTCAGCCCGACCCTGCGCGCCGAGATCGACCGCCCGGCCGAGGAGATCGCTCACCGGATCGCGGTCAACCTCAAACTCAGAATCCGCATCGTGCAATGCCCACACGACCTCGCCGGCGCCACCGACGTGGCCCGCACCCTGCTCACCAGCACGTCGCGCCCGACCGGCATCCTCGCCCTCGCCGACTCGATGGCCTTCGGTGTGTATGCCGCCAGCCGCGAGCTCGGCCTCCGCATCCCCGAGGACCTGTCGCTGCTCGGCTACGACGACCAGCCGCTCTCCCAGCTGCTCACGCCACCCCTGTCCAGCTTTCACTGGCCCCTCGACGACCTCGTCACCGACGTCGTCGCCCGCGTCACCGCCACGGTCGACACCAACCGCCGGGTCCGCCGCACCACCGTCGTACCGACCTTGATCGAGCGCGGCTCGGTCAGCGCTCCGCCCACCTGAGCGGAGCGCCGACCGACCGCTCCCTGCATCCACCCTCTGAAACTAAACCAACTCAGTAGACTTACTGGACCGGTCCCAGTATGTGGATGCCGCGCCCGGGCAACGAAAAGCCGGCCGGGCTGCTGCCCGGCCGGCTCTCTCAGGTACTGCTGGTGACTACTGCTTGCCGAAGACCTGGATCTCGGTCATGTCGGTGTACTGGCAGCCGCCGAACGGCCCGGGGCATGCCCCGGGCCAGCCCGGGACCTGCGGGGCCAGCATCACGAACCGGACGTACTGGACGCCGGTCGCGTTGCCGGTCGGGGTGACCACGTTGTACTTGCCGCGGTTGGCGGCGGTGAAGGTGCCCTCCTGGGCGGTGGCCCAGGTGGTGCCGTCGACCGACGTCTCGATCCGGTACTGGCCGGTGGAGGCGCTGCCCGGGTCACCGCAGACGTTGGACGGGTCGACCTTGAACGAGTCGATGGTCACCTTCGACGGGAGCTTGATGTCGATGTGCTTGGGGATCATCACGTTCGTCGGGGTGCCGTCGTCGTCGCCGGTGGTACTGCCCCAGCCGGTGCCCTGGGCGTTGTCGATCGCACCGCCGGGGCCACAGCCGAAGTCGCTCAGGTCCGGGCCGTTGAAGTCGGTGACGGTACCGCCACCGGAGGCAGCGGCCCAGTTACGCCGTACGGCGAAGCTCGCGGTGGCGCCGGCCTTGACGACGACCGGGTTGACGGCGAGCTCGTAGCCCGGGGAAGCGACCACGAACTTCGGGTAGGTGCCAGGGGCGACCTTGGTGATGGTGTACTTGCCGGCCGCGTCGGTGGTGGCTGCGTAGTCACCGGCGAAGCCGGACGAGTGGCCACCGATGAAGACGAGGGCGCCCTTGATCGGCTTGCCGGTGTCCTTGTCGGTGATGGTGCCGGACAGCGTGGTGGTCTTGCCTGTCGGCGGCTTGTGGAAGTCCTCGGCCGGGAAGGCGTCGCCGCCGTCGATCACACCGGCGTACCAGCCCATGCCGCGGTTGGCGAAGACCTGCCAGATGATGCCGGCGTTCTTGCCGCCGCTGGCGACCAGGTCGGCCTGCACGATCGCGTTGCGCATGTCGAGCATGGTCGGGTCGGACGGCGACAGCTCCATCGCGCGGGTGATGATGCTGACCGCGTAGCTGCGGCCGAAGCGCTCGCGCAGGTCCCAGAGCGTCTGGGCCCAGACCTCACCGGACGAGTGCACCTCGGGGGTGCCGCCGATGGTCGGGAAGTCGCCGTAGGTGTAGCCGCCCTGCGAGCCGTCGATACCGACGCAGGCCGCTTCCTTGGCCTTGACGCGGCAGTCGTTCGGCATCGTCCGGATCGAGCCGCCGGCGGTGTCGTACTTGCCGATCCGCATCTCACCGTTGGCGACGGTGTCCTTCTCCAGACCGTGCGAGGCCAGGTAGTCCAGCGCGTAGAAGTCGCTCCACGCCTCGCCCATCGAGCCGGCCTGGATGCTGTTCAGGGTCGAGTTGCCGCCGGCGTCGACGACCAGGCGGTTCGACAGACCGTGGGTGTACTCGTGGTAGAGGATCTCGGCCGACGTCGACGAGCTGCTCGGAACCGTCTTGTCGTCGCCCGGCTCACCGAACAGGTACATCTGCATGGTCGGCGCGATGCCGTCCGGCGGGGTGTTCATGTTCGCGTTGTTGATGTGGTTCGCGTCCGGGCCCCCGCTCGGGTCGGTCGCGGCGCCGTCCAGCGCGTTCAGCTTCACGGCGTCGCCGCCGGCCGCGTCGAACGAACCGGCCGCCGGGGTGAAGCTGATCGGCGGCTTCGCCAGCCAGTCGTGGAAGTTGCTGGCCAGGTAGAACGCGTTGGTGACGTCCTCGTTCATGTTCGTCTTCCAGGAGTCCGGCTTGGCCGGGTCCCAGGTGCAGACGAACGCCGCCGAACACAGCGGGTTGCTGTTGAACGTCGTCAGCTTGTACTCCGCGCCGGTCTTGGTGCCGGGCACCTTGACGGTCTCACCGGTGTTCGGCTGGTTGTCGTCGTTCACGTCGGCGAAGGCCTGGACCGACGTGCCCTCGAGCAGCGTCTTGGCGTTCTTCGGCAGCCACTTGTTGTAGATCAGGTTCTCGACCCGCTGCTTGCCACCGGCGGCCGCACCCGGGTAGTTGTCGATGACGAGCGCGTCACCGGATCCCTCGGCGGACAGGTCGCGGCGGTAGAGCAGGCTGCCGGACTGCGCGTCGATGACGTGCGTGTAGATCTTGGTGCCGCCGAGGTTGACGTACGTCATCCAGCCCTTGCGCAGGCCGTCGGCGGTGTGGAACCAGACCGGCTTGGCCTGGTCACCGTTGCTCCACACAACGGTCGAGCCGACCGACTTGGTGGTCGCGGACTTCGCCGTACCGTCGAGGTCCTTCGCGGCCTTGGCCCGGGCGTCGCCGGCGGAGACCGCCGGGGCGGCCGAGCGCGCCTCGGCCTGGGCGGTGAGGCCGGCGACGGGCGAGCCCATCACCGAGATCAGCTGGCCGTTCTTGGTGACATTGGCCTTCAGGCCGTTGCCGAAGACCTCGATCCCGTCGACCACCTGGGACCAGAAGATGTGGTGGGTGCCGAGGTCGTCGACGTAGTCCTTGCGGAGCTTCAGCGTGGCCAGGTCGGCGGCGGCGAGCTTGAAGACCTCGGGGTGCGCCTTCACGTAGTTCAGCGCGACGTCCTGGGCCTTCTTGGCGCTGCGACCGGTCAGGAAGCCGTCCAGCTTCGTGACCTGGGCCGGGGTCCCGGTGTTCGCGTCGAGCTCGACGACACCCTGGGTGCCGAGCGAGTTGCGGAACTTCTCCGAGGCGTCCGACTCCTTGCCGGCCACCTTGGCGGCCCGCGTGTACGTCGTCTTCGCGTTCGGCGTCCGGGCGTCGTAGTTGCCCTTGCGCTCCTTGCTCGCGATGCCCTCGGACTTGGCGGCCTTGCCTTCGCCGGGGCCGGCGGTCTGGGCGGCCGTCGCGCCGTTGGCCATCGAGACGGCCAGCAGACTGACGGCGGAGACGGCGGAGATAGCGAGAAGCCCCCGTCGCCTGCGTGATGTGGTCACAGCGATACTCCAGAAAAGTCACCTGCGCGGATCGCCCTCCGCGACCCGTCCGCGCCCGACCTTAAGCCTGGATGCGGTGCCGGGGAAGAGAACTCCCCGGAATGGCGCGGAGACGAGGGTTGTCCTTCGTGCTCGGCACATTACTAAAAGCAACGCGCAAAGGGACGTAACCGAGCGGCCGGGTCCCCATCGCGGTTAGGGACCCGGCCGCTGCTTCAGTCGGTACTCAGAACGCGCCTGCTCCGTTCGGAGTACCGAGTCCGGTCGGCCCGTCCCAGCCGGTGCGGGCGTTGCACCACTGGGTGGTGGGGCAACTACCGTTGCTGCCGCTGGTCACGTCGAACAGCGAGCCGGGGTGCGCATAGGGCAGCGCGTTCGCGTAGCCCGCGGTGTTGCCGGACAGTGCGTAGACCGCGGCAATGATCGGCGCGGCCTCACTCGTCCCGCCGAACTGTGCCCAGGTCGACGCCGTCTTGCTGGTCGGGTAGTAGACCGCCATCCCGCCCTTGCCCGGATCGGCCGCGGCCGACACGTCGGCCATCGCGCGCTTCGAGCAACCAGTTCCGAACGACGCGGCCGCACTCAAAGCCGTGTTGTACGTCGAACAGCCCGACCCGGCGCCGTCCCAGACAGTCTCGGTCCAGCCGCGTGAGTTGCTCGCGGCAACCAGCGACGTACCGCCGACAGCCGTTGTGTACGACGAAGATGCCGGGTAGCTGCCACCTTGGTAACCGTCGTCACCGGTCGACGCCGTCACCGCGATCCCCGGGTGATTGTAGTACTGGCCGTAGCTGCTGTCGGAGGCGTCGCCACCGCCGTAGCTGTTCGAGATCGCCACGACACCAGCCTGCTTGGCGGCCGTCTGGACCGCCGTACCGAGGTCGGCGAAGCTGGCCGATTTGGCCTGTACGACGAGGATCTTCGCGTCCGGCGCGGCCGCCGAAACCGCATCGACGTCGAGCGCCTGCTCACCGGCCCAGCCGACATTGAACGTCGGCAGGGTGGTCCCGCCGGTCTGGTTGATGATGCGCAGGCACCCGTTGGCCGTCGTACAGGCGGACAGGCCGAACTGCGAGCGGTAGACGCCGAGGTCGCGCTCCAGGTTCGGGTAGCCGTACGCATCGACGATCGCGACGGTTCGGCCGCCCGCGCTCAATCCGTTCAGTTTGTACGCGTTCCGCAGGCCGGTCGGGGTGAGACCGGTGGCCGGTGGTGTGGCCGTCCTGGGGGTGACGCCGTTGCTCGCGACCAGTTTGATCGCGTGGCAGCTCGCGGTGTGCTTGGCCTTGGCGGCCGAGCAGACCTGCGCTGCGTGCTTTCCGGCGGTGTAAGGGGTGATCGGGGCCGCGTAGGCCCCTTGAGCTGCGGTCAGTCCCGCGACGGCGAGTGCGCCGGCGCCCAGGGCGGACACGAGATTCCGTTGCCTCAACAGAACTCCTCGATTTGGGCGGGTTTGGTGCTCGAAATCGTCCGCCCGGCAGCCGACCGGAAGCCAGCGATCACGCCTCTGACAAATGTCATGGGCCGACCCGTGACAGCCGCCTATGGAAGCACCGATTTTCCGCGCGAATCCGGCGTTCTGCCCGATCGGGAAAATACCGAAGGATTCCCCGCGACTTTCCGGAGAATGGGTCCATGTCACTCGTCGAGAGCGCCCAGGCCCTGCAATCCGAGGCCCACGAACTGTTCGACCGGCTAGACCTCGGTACGGCGTTCCCGTGGCCACCGACGTTGATCGGCAGCGCGCTGTCCGGCCTGATGGTCGTGCGCGATCTCGACGTCATGTTCGACGCGCCCGACGCGACCGGGCCGACGGTGTTGGGCGGTTTGACCACGCTCGCACAGCGGGTGGAGATCGAGTCGATCGACTTCCGGGACGAGCGCGGCGACCGGCGGCCGACTCCGGCGATCACCGATGAGCGGTACTACGCCGTACTGCGGACAGCCACCTGGAAGATCGAGCTGACGTTCTGGCTGCATGTGATCGATCGGCCGCACGTGGAGTTCGCGCAGCGAGTGGCGGCGTGCACAGACGAGCAGCGCCGTACGATCCTGCGGCTCAAGGGTGCGGACATCGACAGCAGCGCGATCTACAACGCCGTACTGGATCTGTAGAAGAGTGCCGGCCGCCCGGCAACGCCACCGGACGGTCGGCACTCGCTTCAGAGGAGTCCGAGGGCTTCGGACTCCTTGTCGGTGAAGAGGCGCGAGCGGATCAGGAAGCGGACGCCTTCCGGCGCCTCGACCGAGAAGCCGCTGCCGCGCCCCTTCACGACGTCGACAGTGAGCTGCGTGTGTTTCCAGTACTCGTACTGATCGGCGGCCATCCAGAATCCGACCGGCTTCGCGAGCCCCTCGACCATGAGGTCGCCGAGGTGCACGTCGGCCGGACCGATCCGGAACTCACCGTCCGGGAAACACATCGGCGAACTGCCGTCACAACACCCGCCTGACTGGTGGAACATCAGCGGGCCGTGCAGGTCGGTGAGTCGACGGAGCCACTCGCCCGCCGACTCACTCAACAGAACTTTGTCGACCACGATCAGAAGAACCCGAGCTTGTTCGGGCTGTAGCTGACCAGCAGGTTCTTGGTCTGCTGGTAGTGGTCGAGCATCATCTTGTGGTTCTCGCGGCCGATGCCGGAGTTCTTGTACCCGCCGAACGCCGCGTGCGCCGGATAGGCGTGGTAGCAGTTCGTCCAGACCCGCCCGGCCTGGATCTCTCGGCCGGCCCGGTACGCCGTGTTGATGTCGCGCGACCAGACGCCGGCCCCGAGACCGTACAAGGTGTCGTTGGCGATCTTCAGCGCGTCGGCGTAGTCGTCGAACCGGGTCACCGAGACGACCGGACCGAAGATCTCCTCCTGGAAGATCCGCATCTTGTTGTCGCCCTCGAAGATGGTCGGCTGGATGTAGTAGCCGCCGGCCAGATCGCCCGACTGCTCCAGCCGATCGCCACCGGTGAGCACCTTGGCGCCCTCAGCCTTGCCGATCTCGATATAGGCGAGGATCTTCTCGAACTGGTCGTTGCTCGCCTGGGCGCCGATCATCGTGTCGGTGTCGAGGGGGTTGCCGGTCTTGATCGCCTGCGTGCGCGCGGTCGCGTCGCCGAGGAACTGGTCGTAGATCGACGACTGGATCAGCGCCCGCGACGGGCAGGTGCAGACCTCGCCCTGATTCAGGGCGAACATCGTGAAACCCTCGAGCGCCTTGTCGTAGAACTCGTCGCGCGTGTTGGCGACGTCCTCGAAGAAGATGTTCGGGCTCTTGCCGCCGAGCTCCAGCGTGACCGGGATCAGGTTGTCCGAGGCATACTGCATGATCAGCCGGCCGGTCGTGGTCTCACCAGTGAACGCGACCTTGGCGACTCTGTTGCTTGAGGCAAGCGGTTTGCCGGCCTCGACGCCGAAGCCGTTGACCACGTTCAGCACACCCGGCGGGATCAGGTCGGCGATCAGCTCGAGCAGTACGTGGATCGAGGCCGGCGTCTGCTCGGCCGGCTTCAGTACGACGGCGTTGCCGGCGGCCAGTGCGGGCGCCAGCTTCCAGGTCGCCATCAGGATCGGGAAGTTCCACGGGATGATCTGCGCGACCACGCCGAGCGGCTCGTGGAAGTGGTAGGCGATCGTGTCGTTGTCGATCACCGACACGGACCCCTCCTGCGCCCGCAACGCCCCGGCGAAGTAGCGGAAGTGATCGATCGCGAGCGGGAGGTCGGCGGCCAGCGTCTCGCGGACGGCCTTGCCGTTGTCCCAGCTCTCGGCGACCGCGAGCAGTTCGAGGTTCGCCTCGATCCGGTCGGCGATCTTGTTCAGGATGTCGGCTCGTTCGGCCGGCGAGGTGCGTCCCCAGCTCGGCGCGGCACCGTGGGCGGCGTCGAGGGCGCGCTCGACGTCGTCCGCCGTACCGCGGGCGATCTCGGTGAAGTTCTGGCCGGTGACCGGCGACGGGTTCTCGAAGTACGCACCCTTCGCGGGCGCGACCCACTCACCACCGATGAAGTGTTCGTAGCGGGATTTGTAGGTGACCGGGCTGCCATCCTGCCCCGGAGCTGCGAAGATCGTCATAGGTCCTCCTCGGGATACCTGAGGCGGAATCTACGGAGCGCGACGTTGCACCGACGTTGCACGCGAGGTGAGGCGATGGACGCGGCGGACCAGGCGCGCCGGTTGAGCGAGCTGTACGACGAAGTGCTCGGTGGTCACCGGGTGCCCGGGGCACCGCGCCAACTGGTCGCGGAATCGTGGCAGCGGTCGCTGGCGGCTGCGGTCGATCCCGAGCTGGACGCTCCCCCGGTGGTCATGGACCACGACCTACTGGAGGCGGTCCGCGCCAACCACCCGCTGCAGGCTGTGCTGCCGGTGCTGCGGCAGACGCTGACCACGATCGCCGACGAGGCGTCGCACATCATGATCATCACCGACGCGCAGGGGATGATCCTCTGGCGCGAAGGGTCGGCCGCCGTACGGCGTCAGGCGGATCGGATCGCCTTGTCGGAAGGGGCGGTGTGGTCCGAGGACCAGATCGGCACCAACGGCATGGGTACGGCGCTCGCCGTCGGCCAGCCGGTGCAGATCCACTCGGCCGAACACCTCGTCCGCCGGATCCACGAGTGGACGTGTGCGGCCGCGCCGGTGCACGACCCGGACACCGGCAAGTTGCTCGGTGCGGTCGACGTCTCCGGTCCGCTGCGCACTGTTCATCCTGCGATGGTGGCGTTGGTGACTGCCGCCGCTCAGCTCGCCGAGGGGCAACTGCGGGTCCGGATGGCCGCGTCCGACGAGAAGCTCCGCGCCCGCAACATGCAGCACCTGGTCGCGCTTGGCGATGCGCCGGGCGCGCTACTCACGCCGACCGGGCGCGTCCTCGCCGTACAACCGCATGAGTGGCTTCCAGACCGCCTGGAAGTGCCGGCCGACACCGACCGGATCGACCTCGGTGACGGCCGCGAGGGCCTGGTCGAACAGCTCGATGAGGGCTACCTGCTCCGCATCCCCGGTACGCCGATCCGCCGTACCCGACCGTCGTTGCGGCTCAAGCTGCTCGGCGCCGGCCAGCCGATCGCGGTCGTCGGCGGCCGCGAGATCGCTCTCACGTTGCGGAGGGCCGAAGTACTGACTCTTCTCCTCCTGCATCCGTCCGGGCTGACCGCAGAGCAGTTGATGCTGCAGTTGTACGGCGACGAGGGGAACCCGACGACTGTTCGCGCCGAGATGCACCGGCTGCGGAACCTGCTCGGTGGCGGGGTCCTCGACACGAAGCCGTACCGGATCATCGCCGATGTGACCGGCGACGTGACCGACGTACAGGACGCACTGCGCCGCGGTGATCTGCGGACCGCAGTCGACCTCTATACCGGCCCACTGCTCACCCGGTCCGACGCTCCGGCTCTTCGTGCCGAGCGCGACGAGCTGGATGCGACCGTCCGGCGCAGCGTGCTCGACGCCGGCGATCCCGACCTGCTGTGGCACTTCTCGCAGACGGCCACCGGCGCCGAGGACCTGGAGATCTTCGAGACCTTGGCGGCGAACCTGCCGCCGGCCGATCGCCGCCGCGGCGCCGTCGCCGCCCGCCTCCACCGCCTCGCCGACTGACCTTCACTCGCGGCCGATGAGGATCCACATGTAGTCGCGGTTCTTGACCGGGAAGGTCGCGGTCTTGCTGCTGAGTTCCTTGGTCTTCTTGCAGTCGGACGTGGTGTAGCGCCAGCGGACAACCTGGACGCGCCAGGACTGCTTGAGCTGGTGGAGGCGACGGATCTTTCCGGCCGGGACCTCGGCGGTGTACGACCAGGTCTGCGAGACCGAGTGCGACTTGCCGACGGTCTTGGCGTACTTGCTCTGGATCTCCGCGATCACCAGCGGGATGCTCACCCCGAGGTCACCGGTCCAGGCCGAGTTCGACTCCGAGGTCGCTGTCTTCTGGTAGGTGATCCGGCCCGGGCCCTCGAGCCACTCGCTGTAGAGGTTCGTCCCGACGTAGACCTCTTTACCGCCGCGCGTGTACCAGTAGACCGTCTTGGTGTCGCACTTCTTCGCGACCCGGACTTCCGGGTCGACCGACGCCGCATTCGCCGTACCCGCGCTCGGCCCCAGCAACCCACTCGCCAGCACCGCGCCTGCGACCGCTGCCCGCTGAAAACGCATCTATGCTCCCGTGAAATCATTTCCATCTCTGCATTCGCAGTGGTTGGAAACCTACGGATTGGTCTACTCCGCGGCAAGGAGTTCCCGGTAACGCTCTGTGGAGGTTTGATCACGGTCACATCTCACGCGTGACGAGCCCGACACCGACATGACTGATCGGTAACCAACCAATAACATCGCTGGTATGCAGATCCTCGCCATCATCGTGTCGCTCGCGATCGCCCTGGTCGGCGTCGCGCTGTTCGGCAAGACGATCGGGCACATCGTGTCCGTCATCAAGCTGGGGCAGCCGGCACCTGGCCGCACCGACCAGCCGGGGCAGCGCAGCGCCACGCTGGCCAAGGAAACCCTCCTGCACACGCGGATGCTGCAGTGGAGCCACATCGGCGTCCTGCACTGGTTCGTCGCGTTCGGCTTCCTCGGGCTGGTGCTCAGCCTGGTGACGGCGTTCGGTCAGCTGTTCGACGCGCACTTCGCGCTGCCGATCATCGGGCACTGGTTCGTCTTCGAGTGGGTCAGCGAGTTCCTGACCTGGACCGGTCTGGTCTCGATCATCGGCCTGATGGCCATCCGGCTGCGCGCCCTCCCCCGCGGCGAGAAGGGCCGGTACAGCCGATTCTTCGGCTCCACGGCCTGGCAGGCGTACTACGTCGAGTACACGATCCTCGGCGTACTGGTCTGCATCGTGCTGCTGCGCGGCCTGGAGTACGCCCTCGGTGCGGGCAGCAGGTTCCACTTCCCGAGCACCTGGTTCGTCGGCGACGCGCTGTTCGGCGGGCTGTCCGAGCACGCGCTCGAGAACACCGTCTACCTGGTCGCGATGGTCAAGATCCTGATCTCGTTCGCGTGGATGATCACCATCTCGCTGAACGCGACCATGGGCGTCGCGTGGCACCGATTCACCGCCTGGCCGAACATCTGGTTCAAGCGCAAGGCCGACGGCGGTACGGCGCTCGGCGCGCTCCAGCCGATCATGGTCAAGGGCGAGCCGATCGACTTCGAGAACATCGACGAGCTCGACGAGGACGCGGCACTCGGGGTCGGCAAGGTCGAGGACTTCACCTGGAAGGGCCTGCTCGACTTCACCACCTGCACCGAGTGCGGTCGCTGCCAATCGCAGTGCCCCGCCTGGAACACCGAGAAGCCGCTGTCGCCGAAGCTCATCATGATGGGACTCCGCGAGCACGCGTACGCCAAAGCGCCGTACCTGCTGGCTGCCGAGGACGACCGCAAGTCGCTGTCCCAACTGGTGCTCGACGAGCAGGAGAAGCCGTTGGTCGGCCCGGCCGACGTCGCGGTCATCGACGAAGAAGCCCTCTGGGCCTGTACGTCGTGCGGCGCATGCGTGCAGCAGTGCCCGGTCGACATCGAGCACGTCGACGCGATCATGGACATGCGCCGCTACCAGGTGCTGATCGAGTCGTCGTTCCCGTCCGAGCTCAACGGGCTGTTCAAGGGCCTGGAAAACAAGGGCAACCCGTGGAACATGAGCCCGTCCGGCCGGATGGACTGGGCGAAGGACCTGCCGTTCGAGGTCAAGCAGGTCGGCACCGATGTCGAGACGCTGGCAGAGGTCGAGTACCTGTTCTGGGTCGGTTGCGCGGGTGCCTACGAGGACCGCGCGAAGAAGACCACGCAGGCCGTCGCCGAGCTGCTCAACATCGCCGGCGTTTCGTTCGCCGTACTGGGTGATGGTGAGACCTGTACCGGTGACCCGGCGCGGCGGTCCGGCAACGAGTTCGTCTTCCAGCAGCTGGCGATGCAGAACGCGGAGGTCTTCAAGGAGACCGGCGCGAAGAAGGTCGTCTCCACCTGCGCACACTGCTTCAACACGTTGAAGAACGAGTACTCGCAGTTGGGCGTCGAGCTCGACGTCATCCACCACACGCAGCTGCTCAACCGACTCGTCCGCGAGGGCAAGCTGACCCCGGTCGCTCCCGCCGACAGCACGCTGAACGGCCAGAAGATCACCTACCACGACCCGTGCTACCTCGGCCGGCACAACCAGGTGTACGACGCCCCGCGCGAACTGCTCGACATCATCCCCGGCGCCGAGTACGCCGAGATGCCGCGGAACAAGACCAAGTCGTTCTGCTGCGGTGCCGGCGGCGCCCGGATGTGGATGGAAGAGAAGATCGGCAGCCGGATCAACGTCAACCGCACCACCGAGGCCGTCGAAACCGGCGCCGACAAGATCGCCACCGGCTGCCCGTTCTGCCGCGTGATGCTGTCCGACGGCCTCACCGCCAAGCAGGCCGACGGCTCCGCCCGCGAAGAAGTAGAGGTCCAGGACGTCGCCCAACTGCTCCTCGCCTCCGTCAAACGAGGCTAATTGCAGCAACGTGCAATTCCCTTCCTTCTCAGGTGGTTCGAACCGTAGGATCCGGGGTTTGAATCACCTGGGGAGGAAACCACTCATGAAGTTCCGTGCCGCCGTCGCCACGGTCACCGTCGTACCCCTGGCCCTCGGCCTGGCCGCCTGCGGAGGCTCTGAAAAGTCCGCAGACAAGCCAGCCGCGGCCCCACCCGCGCCGGTCTCGGTACCCACCACCGCCGAACCACAAAAGGCAGTCAGCACCCCGCCACCCGCCGTCACCCGCCTCGACCGAGTCACCTTCGTCCCCGCGATGAACACCGCGCTCACCAAGCAGAAGTCGTGGCGCACGTTCGCCACGCTGAAGGCCGGGACCCAAACGGTCATGACGATTCGGGGCGTCCAGACCTTCAATCCGGCGGCGATGTCGATGGAGATGAGCGGCGCGGCCTTCAAGGGCAAGACGGCCAAGATGATCGTCACCAAGGGCACCGGCTACGCGTCGATCCCCGGCGCGACTCCGGCCGGGAAGTACGTCAAGTTCAAGTCCGGACAGATCGACCAACTCGACCAGCTGCTCGACAGCGGTGACCCGACCAAGGCGTTCAAGTCGTTCGACAAGAGCCTGGTCAGCATCAAATTCGTCGGCGAGGACACCATCGTCGGCGAGAAGATGGAGCAGTACGAGGTCAACCTGAACGCGGCGAAGGCGTTGGCCGCGCAGGGCAAGAAGGTGCCCAAGGGGATGCCCGCGACGATCATGTACACGATGTGGATGGACAAGTCGCACCTCATCCGCCGGATGGAGTTCGAGATCAGCGGCTCCTCGATGGTGATGACCATGTCCGACTACAACAAGCCGGTCAGCATCACGGCGCCGCCGGCGAGCAAGATCGTGAGCTGAGTCCGGAATCGGTCATTTCACGCTGATGTGTGAGAACTTCTCGTAACGTGGCGTTAGGCGGGTGGAAACCTACCTGCGGCGGAAGTTGTCACTGGCGGATGATCGGGTGGGCCGATGAGTACTCGACGGAGCTTTCTGACGGTCACCGGAGCGGCGGCGGCGTTGGCGTTGACCGGCGACCTGCCTGGGGTGGGGCAGGCGCTGGCTGGGGCTACCGGTCGGAGTGATCGCCGGGATCCGTTCACCCTTGGCGTGGCGTCCGGGGATCCGCTGCCGGATGCGGTGGTGATCTGGACCCGGCTCGCGCCGGAGCCGCTGGCACCGTTCGGTGGGATGAATCGTCGTCCGGTCGAGGTCGGATGGCAGGTCGCCGAGGATCCGCGGTTTCGGCGGATCGTGCGGCAGGGCACGACCAAGGCTCGGCCGGAGTCGAGTCACTCGGTGCACGTCGATGTCCGCGGGCTGCGTCCGTGGCGGCCGTACTGGTACCGCTTCAGGGTGAACGGGAAGCTCAGCCCGGTCGGCCGGACCCGGACGGCGCCGGCGGAGGGTGCGGTTGTTGGTGAGATGTCGTTGGCCTTCGCGTCCTGTCAGGCTTGGTGGGAGGGCTGGTACACGGCGTACGCCGACATGGCCCGGCGCGAGCACGACGTGGTGTTCTTCCTCGGCGACTACATCTACGAGTTCGGGATCGACCGTGGCATCCGGCCGCATTCGAACGAACCCTGGATGACGCAACAGACGGTCACGCTGGACGAGTACCGCACCCGCTATGCGGCGTACAAGATGGATGCCGACCTCCAGGCGGCGCACGCGTCCGCGCCCTGGGTGGTCACGCTCGACGACCACGAGGTGGTCGACAACTGGGCCGACGAGGCACATACGAGCGCGCCGCCCGCGCAGTTCCTGGTACGGCGCGCGAACGCCTTCCGCGCGTATTGGGAGCACATGCCGCTGCGGCTCGCGCAGTTGCCGAAGGGTCCGGACATGCACCTCTACCGGCGGATCAAGTACGGCCGGCTGGCGGAGTTCAGCGTCCTCGACACCCGGCAGTACCGCTCGGACCAGGCGTACGGCGACGGCTCGAAGGCGCCCGGCCCGGAAACCAAGGATCCGGCCCGCTCGATCACGGGAGACGCTCAGGAGAAGTGGCTGCTCGACGGCTGGGCATCCTCACCGGCGCGCTGGAATGTGCTGGCGCAGCAGAACGCGTTGGCCCAGCTCGACGTCAAGGACGGCCCGGAGATCCTGGTCCCGATGGACACCTGGGACGGCTACGAAGCGTCCCGCAACCGCGTCCTCGGCGCGGCTTACGAGCGCAAACTCCGCAACCTGGTCTCGATCGGTGGCGACCTGCACCGCAGCGTGGCGTCCGACCTCAAGCTGGACTTCGCGAACCCCGACTCACCGACCGTCGGCACCGAGTTCGTCGGTACGTCGATCTCGTCCGCGATGGACGGCATGGACCTCGATCCGGGCGGCGTGACCTTGCTCAAGGAGAACCCGCACATCAAGTTCGGCAACTTCCAGCGCGGCTACGTCAGTTGCAGTGTCACCCCGCAACGCTGGATCTCCGACTACCGCGTGGTCGACAAGGTCAGCATCCCGAACGGCACCGTCAGCACCCGCGCCAAACTCCTCGTCGAGGACGGCCGCCCGGGCATCCAGACCCTCTGAGGAGACAGCGATGACGATTCGATGGCAATCGGCCGTCGCCCTCGGTACGGCGGTCGCGGCCGCGATTGCGTTGCCCCAGGCAACCAATGGCGCACCGCCGCGGTCCGACGTACAGGTGTCGGTGCAGCCCACACAGCTGAGCGTCGTCGGTTTGCCCTGTTTCCCGGGCTACCTGACGCTCACCATGACCAACACCGGCACCGAGGACCGGTACGCCGATCTGACGCTGGACCCACGTGGTCCGCTGCAACTGTCCCGCAGACTGTTCTCGTCCTGGCTCCCGGCGATCGACCCCGACCAGCCGGTCTCCGCGCCGGTCGAGGTCCGCGTGCCGCGCGACACCCAGCCCGGCAACTACTCGATCGATCTCGAGGTCGACAGATCCAAGGTGACCGTGCCGGTGACCGTGAATCCCTTGCCCTCAAAGGATCCTGGCAGCAACGTGGCACTCGGCGAACAGGCCACGGCCTCGTCGACCCACGGAAACTTCGCGGTCTGCGGTGGGGTCGACGGCGACCACGACTCCGAGCACTGGGACACACTGACCGGCTGGAACGACGGCACCCGCGCGGTCTTCCCGGACAACTACGCCGTCGCCCTGGCCGCGCCGACCACGATCAACCGCGTCGAGCTCTACACGCTCGACTCGGTGAAGTACCCAGCCGCGACCAACGGCCTGCGCGACTGGGACGTCCAGGTCCGCAGCGGCACCGGCGACTGGCAGACCGTGGCCCAGGTTCGCGGTAACACCCTCGGCCACGTCGCATCGACATTCGATCCGGTCCAGGCGGACGCCGTACGCATCCTCTGCCTGGCCGGCAACGGCAACACCTACTCCCGCATCGTCGAACTAGAGGTCTACGGCAGCTGACCGCTCCCGTCAGCGCAGGTGGGAGGCGCCGTTGAAGTCGAGGACGGCGCCGGAGGACCAGCCTGCCGGGGAAGAGGCAAGCCAGTGGATGGCTGCGGCTACTTCCTCGGCGGTGGCGGTTCGGTTGAAGGGGCTCTGGGCGCGGATCGCATCGCCGCCGGGGCCGGTCAGGAAGTCGGCCGTCAGGTCGGTGGCGATGAAGCCGGGCGCGATTGACGTCACGGTGATGTCATGTGGCGCCAGCGAGACGGCAAGTGACTGGCCCATCGCGTGCAATCCGGCCTTCGAAGCCCCGTACGCCGGTACGTCGGGCTCGCCGCGGTAGGCGCCGCGCGACCCCACGTTGACGATCGCACCCCGCCGTACACCGTCTGACGGCTCGATGTCGAGCATGTGGCGAGCGACGCACCAGGTCACGTGAGCGGCGCCTTCCAGGTTCACTGCGAGGGTACGGCGCCAGGCCGCGACCCACTCCTCGTACGACGTCTCGGCCAGCGGGTGCCCGACTCGCCGGGACCCCGCGACCGGCTCGTCGACGTACATGGCCGCGTTGTTCACCAGTACGTCGATCCGGCCGAGCAGGCGGGCTGATTCCTCAACCAGGGAAGGGATTGCGGCCGAATCACCGAGGTCGGCGGCGACCACTGCATGGCCGTCGCCGGGCAGGTTTGCGCGGACCTCTTCGGCGCGTTCGACCGAGCCGCGGCAATGCAGGACCACGCGGTCGCCGCCCTGGGCGAAGGCCATGGCTGCGGCGGCTCCGACCCCGCGCGATGCGCCGGTCACGAGTACTCCTCTGGACACGTTTCCTCCATGGTTGTGGTGTCACCCATTCTGCCTCTGACGCCCTGGTGACATCAGACAGGGTTGACAGTGACGTCACGATGACGTCATAGTTGGCGTCATGGAACTTGAGCCTTATCTCGAGTCGGTCCGGCGGAGCGTGGAGAACGCGACCGCCCTGGCCGACGACCAAACTCGCTCCGTGGCCCAGCGCCTCGCAGCCACGCTGGATGACGCCGGCCGCCTGGCCCTCATCTCAGCCCTGTCCGACGCCGCCGGGGAGATCAGCCGTGAGCTGTCCCCCGGTTCGGTCGAGCTCCGGATGGCCGGTGGCCGTCCCGAGTTCGTGGTCACGCCGGCCCCGAGCCAGCTGACCGGACCCGACGACACGGACGACGTACTGGAAGACGACAACGACTCCGAGGTCAACGACCTGGCCCCGGAGGCCGACGAGCCGACCGCGCGAATCACGCTGCGGCTGCCAATGTCGGTGAAGAACAAGGTCGACGAGGCCGCGACCGCCGAGGGCATCTCCTCGAACGCGTGGCTGATGCGCACGGTGATGATGTCGCTGAGCGACCGAGGCCGCCGTGGTGGCCCGGGGCGCCCGCCGCGGCCGCCGCGCCCGCCGCGTGGCGGTGGGATGTTCGGCCCGGACGGCCCGCTGGGCCCCGACGGTCCGCTCGGACCCGATGGTGTCTTCGGCCCGGACGGTGTGTTCGGTCCCGGTGGACCCTTCGGCGACAACGGCGTCTTCGGTCCTGACCGAGGCCGGCGTGAGCGTGACGGCCGCCGTGACGAGCGTCGCGGTGAGCGCGACCAGCGCCGCGCCGAGGGCGAGCGCCGTCGCGAGGAGAAGGAGCACCGCCGCGGTGAGCGCGGCTCGAGCCAGCGATTCCAGGGGTGGGCACAGTGAGCGGCTTCACGAGTCAGTTGATCGCCGAGGACGGCGAGGTCACCAAGGCGCGGATCGAGATCGGCTCCGGCCAGGTCCTGCTCGTCCAGGGTGAAGGCACCCAGACGTTCGTCGAGTTGGAGGTCGAGGACGGCACCGACGAGGACGTCGTCTACACCGTCGAAGACGGCGAGCTGATCGTCGAGCTGCGTAAGGGCAGGCGGTTCAGCACTCGCCGCGGACCCGAGATCAACCTCAGGATCACGACGTCGGCCGTGCTCGACGTGCGGGCCAAGACCGGCTCGGGCGACATCACCTCCGAGATCCCGATCGGCTCCGCTCGACTGTCCACCGGCTCCGGCGACATCCGCCTGGAGGTCGTCGAGGGCGACCTCGCGGTCAGCACCGGCAGTGGCGACCTACGGGTCTCGCACGTGTCCGGTGTCGCCAAGGGCAGCACCGGCTCGGGTTCGATCGACATCGGCGAGGCTGCCGACACGATCGGGCTCAGCACCGGCTCCGGCGACGTCCGGATCGGCGACGCGACCGGACCCGCCAGCGTCAAGGTCGGCTCGGGTGACATCACCATCGAGCGGATCCGCGACCACTCGGTCGCCACCTCCGGTTCCGGCGACGTCACCGTCGAGGTGGCCGACGGGCCGAGCATCCAGGCCGAGACGGCCAACGGGGATGTCCGCGTCGGGGTTCCCGACGGCATCCCGACGTACCTGGATCTGAAGACGGTCACCGGCCGGATCCGCTCCGAGCTGGAGCCCAGCGAGAAGCCCGAGGCGGGCGCCCGCTCGCTGACTCTGCGGGCCCGCACCGTCACCGGCGACATCACCATCGTCAAGGTCTGAACCACGCCTCCAGGAGGTCTCGCCGGCATCGGTCCGGCGGGACCTGGGCGAAGCACTGCCAAAAACCATCACGCGAAGGAGTACGGCCATGATCACCGAACACCAAGAGGTCGCCCGTTACCGCGTCGCCGAGCAGGTCCGGGCCGCCGAGACCCGTGCGCTGCTGCACGAGCACCAGTCCACCGACAGCGGTCCCCGGCACGGCCTGGCGATCGCCCTGCGCCGGCTGGCCGACAAGCTCGAGCCGCTGACGACCCCGGCGCCGCAGGGCCGGCACGCCCGCCCCGAAGCCCGCGGTACCGGCCTCTCGATCGTGCGCTGACCTCTTGTGTTGCAGCTTGGTGCAACGCCTGTGGGTAACCGCGATCAGGCCCCGGGGACGCTGCTAGGTTTCAAGCGATCACTTCGTTTGACTTGGGGAGAAGAGCAACGATGCAGCGTCCGACAGCCAAGGCCGTCGCCACCGCCGCCGCCCTGCTGATCCTGGTCGCCGGTTGCGGCGGCAAGGACGACAACAAGGGCAGCGACGCACCCCAGGGTGGCGGTGACACACCGGGCACTCCCGCGCCCCCGCCGGTCGCATCGTTCGACCCGCCGAAGGGCCTCACGCCCGTCGCGGCGTACGGCATCCCGGTCGAGAAGGGCGCCTCCGACGACGACACGCTCTCCGCAGGGATGGTCGGCCAGACCGCGCTGGTCGCCGCCAAGACCGGTCTCACCGGCCGCCACATCGCCGGGCAGCGCGACCCGTGGACCGTGCTCGCCACCACCAAGACCGAAACGATCACCACCGCCGACCACAGCGACGTGATGCCCGTCGAGCTGGACGGCAAGGACGTCGCAGTGATCGCCTACAGCCAGATCGACAAGGGCAACGGCACCCAGAAGGCCAAGGGCCTGCTCGTCGTCCAGTGGATCGACGCCGTCGACGGCAAGACGATCGCCGAAACGACGACGGACTTCACTGAGAAGTTCGGGCCGGGCACCACCGCCGGCGACATCAGCTCCCAGTCGTACGACGCCGCGACCGGCCAGGTCGCGATCGGCCTGCACGCCAACAGCTCCGACGGCGGTAAGAACGGCAGCCGCGACTTCACCGTGTTCGCCGACCCGAAGACGCAGAAGGCGACCATCACTCCCTTCATCGCACCGGCCGCCGTACTGAACGGCACGGTCGTCGGCGCGAAGGCCTCCAACAACGAGGGCGCGCACGACGGCACGATCGTGATCTTCGACGGGGCCAGCGGCAAGATCAGCAAGCAGATCCCGACCAAGATGGACTACCTGACCCCCGAGGCCAGCGGCACCAAACACGCCTATTTCAACGGTTCGTCGTACGTGCCGAACCCGAAGTCGATGGTGTACACGTACAACAGCGGCCTGTACGCCGTGGACATCGCGACCGGCACGCTGGTCGGCCAGACCAAGTCGACGCTGGGCACCGAGAAGGCCTACGGCTACAGCTGTCTCAGCGACCAGGCGACCGCCATCGTCTGCAGCACCGGCCAGAACGGCGGTACCGAGGAGATCATCGGGATCGACGACACCACCGGCAAGAAGGTCTGGGGCTACAACAAGAACTCGGCCAGCCGCGTCGTCCCGCTCACCACGGGCGCCTTCCACGGCGTCGTCTACGGCACCGCCCAGGAGCAGCCGATCATGCTCGACGCCAAGACCGGCGCCGACATCCCGCAGCCCTCGGGCGACCCGAGCTCGACCCCGTCGACGAGCACCACGCCGACCGACGGCACCAGCAGCAGCGCGCCGTCCGGTGACCCGAGCCAGGACGTCGGCAACAAGTTCGGCTCGGACCTGTCCCTGTTCGACCCGAAGCTGGGGACGCCGTCGCCGACCGCCATCACCGAGTACGGCGCCACCTACCTGCAGAACGACAAGGCCGACAACTACGACGTCGACAAGATCCTGATCGCGATGAAGCCGACCGCCTAGATGTCGGTGCGGTGGAACTTCTGGTAGGAACGCGAAGGTGTCGGGCCGCGCTGCCCCTGGTAGCGCGACCCGTACTTCGCCGAACCGTAGGGGTGCTCGGCCGGTGACGAGAGCCGGAAGAAGCACAGCTGGCCGATCTTCATCCCCGGCCAGAGCTTGATCGGCAGCGTCGCGACATTGGAGAGCTCCAAGGTCACGTGCCCGGAGAAGCCGGGGTCGATGAACCCGGCGGTGGAGTGGGTGAGCAGGCCGAGCCGCCCCAGCGAGGACTTGCCCTCCAGCCGGGCGGCGACGTCGTCGGGCAGCGTCACCAGCTCGTAGGTCGATCCGAGCACGAACTCGCCCGGGTGAAGGATGAACGGTTCGTCACCCTCCGGTTCGACCTCACGGGTCAGGTCGGGCTGTTCCTCGGCCGGGTCGATATGCGGATACCGGTGGTTCTCGAAGACCCGGAAAAACCGGTCCAGCCGTACGTCGACACTCGACGGCTGCACCATCGCGGCGTCGAAGGGTTCCAGCTGGACGCGCTTGGCGTCGAGCTCGGCCAGGATGTCGCGGTCGGAGAGCAGCACGGATGCACGGTAGCAAGCGTGCTGCTCTGCGCCCAGTTCCTACCTACCCCGGCGGTACACAGGAGGCTGGTGATGGATCGTCCGGAGCCCTCAGCTCCCCGGCGTGAGACACCACCACTCCTGTGGCCCGAGGCAACGAACTAGTCGGACAGCTTGTTGAACTTCCCCACCTGGGTGGCGAAGGTCTTCACCTGTGCCGGCGACCAGTCCTTGAGCAGGTCCTCGATCACCTTGTGCCGCTTCTTGCGGGCCGAGGCGAGCTTGCGCTTGCCGGCCGCGGTCAGCGTCAGCAGCGTCGCCCGGGCGTCCGTCTTGTCGGCGGCACGCTTGAGCAGGCCCTCCTCCTCGAGTCGCGCACAAGCCCGGCTGACCGGTCCCTTGTCCACCTCGAGCGCAGCGACCAGGTCGGCCATCCGCACCGGCGCCAGCTCCTCGACGTGGTTGAGCAACGCATATTGCGCCGGCTCCAGGTCCGGATGCGCCTCGTCGGACAGCGTCCGCTGCAGACCGCGCAGCCGCCGTGCCAACGTGACGAGCTCCTTCTCCAGGTTCTCCAGCGCGTCACTCGTGTCTGTTGCCACCGTTCACCCCTTCATCCAGTTGCCCCGCAACCATCTTGTCCGGTCCCGGCAAGGACCGCATCCTCACGTTGCGTCGAATGTTGCCCCCGGCAACGCGTTCTAATCTGCCAGAAGATGACGGGCATGCCCAGTCCTTGGACGTGCCCTTTGTGGAAAACTGCCCCGGAACCCCCCGCGCAAACCGTCCCGGACCGCTTTTCGATGCGTTCGGCCACCTTCTCCGGCCTATTCCGCTGACCGCGCAACAACTGCCTCGGGCGGCGCGCCGGACCCGCCGTACCGGCGCCCCCACCCATCGGTTATGCTTTCTCCGCTCGCCGCTGCTGGGCGACGCATGCGGGTGTAGTTCAATGGCAGAACATCAGCTTCCCAAGCTGACAGTGCGAGTTCGATTCTCGTCACCCGCTCCACGAGAAAACGCCAGGTCAGAGGCCACTTCCTGACCTGGCGTTCCGCGTTCTCAGGACCTCTACGGCGTGTCCGTGCCCGTTACGTGCCCGTCAGAGCCGGAACCGCGCCGCCGTCATCCTCGTCGCGGCCCTCTACCGCCGCGCCGTTTAGATCGGCGATCAAATGTTCTGACATCCGCTCGGCAAGCTCTCGCTGCCGACTGTCGCGAGTGTGGATGTACCGGACGGCAGCTCTCGTGCTGGCGTGTCCCATCCGCTGCATGAGGTCGGCAAGAGTCGCGCCGGATTCAGCAGCCCAGTTGTTGCCGGTGTGTCGCAGGTCATGGAAGTGCAGGTTGAGCGGAAGTTCTGCTTTTCGGATTGCCTTCCGCCAGGAGCGCTGGAAGTTCGAACGTCGAAGGAGCGCACCCTTGGCCCCGGTGAAGACGTACGCATCCGCATCGGGCTTCACGTACAACTCGAAATGCACGTGCAGATCACCGGCGACCAAGTCGGGCAGGTAGATCTCACGCATGCCGGCATCGGACTTCGGCGGCCCGATCCGTAGGGCACCGGTCGGCAATTCCAACGCGGCCTGGCGGACCTTCACCACTCCCCTGCTCAGACTGACATCCCGCCTTTGCAAGCCTGCGAGTTCACCGAAGCGCATACTCCCCATGGCTGCCAGCAGAACGAGCGCGCGGAACCGGGGTTCGATCGCCCGCGTGAGCCTGTACACCTCTGGCAGGGTCAGCGTAGGCCGCTCAGGACTCTTTTCGGACGAGGCGCCTTTGATGTAGCACGGGTTGAACTCGAGCATTCTGTCCTCCACAGCGGTTCCCAGGATCGAGCGCAGCAGTCGGTAGGCCTTCGCGGTGGTTACAGGCCCAAGGCCTCCATCCAGGAGCGACTTCCGCCACGCCCGGAGCTCGGGCGGGGTTAGTTCGTTAAGCGGTCGTTTGCCTATGTGCGGCTTGATGTGATTACGGAGTAGGCCGTTGTACAGAACCAGCGTCTTCGGGCGCAGGCCCGGGCGTTCGTTGATCCAGCTCTGAGCGAACTCCTCAAGCGGGGTCGCCGCGCGGGCCGGATCGAACCACCGCTTGCTGAGGATCTCGGCTTCCTTGTTGACCAGCCATCGGTCCGCGTCTGTCTTCGTGGCGAATGTCTCCGGGGCCGGGCGGTCGATTCCATCGGGGGCGGGGTAGCGAGCCTGCCATCGACCGGAGTTAAGTTTGCGGACCCGGCCGAAACGTCGCTTCGTCATCAGGCAGCCTTCCTCTCGAAGCCGACACGCATCGGCTGCACGGTGTTCGCGTCGATCAGTTCGCGGATCGCGGATTCGGGGATGCGCACCAACCGGCCGATACGGACGAACCGGATTCGGCGCTCCGCGATCAGGCGGCGGGGAAACCGGACACCGCTGGTGTTGAAGGTGCCGAGCATGATGGCTGCCTCCTCAACATCCAGAAGTCGGTCAGAGTCAGTCGTTGACGTCGGCAACGTCGTTCTCCTCGGGGTCGTGACGCGTTTCGTCGGGGTCGTACTCATGCGGTCTCGCGGGCGGAGTCGGCGACATCGAAGAGGGCCGGAACAGCTCTGGGTCCCCAAGCCGTCCCAGCCGTCCCAGCCGTTGCATCGCAGGTCACGCCGGGGACGGCTTGGTGCGTTGGGACGGCTTGAGCCGTCCCACTGGGGGAAGCCGTCCCCGTGCTGACCTGGGCGGGGACGCCTGGGACGGCTGGGACGCCTTCCCCATCGGCGGCCGTTCTCGGTTCGGGGCAGTAGCGATTCCACGCATCGATGAAGTCGCTGCGGGTGTACCCCTTCGCCTGCCCGGTGGTGAACCGGATGTTCGCGCTGCGGATCTCGAAGTCACGCAGCAGGTTGCCCATTTTCATCGGGGTCAGCCCGCTAGCTCCGTGAGTGGCCCACGGGGCTTCCGGGTCGGCCTTGAGCCGTTCCAGCAGTACGGCGGTCGGCAGCGCGTCAGCATCCTGGAACGCGATCCGGCAGTCCGTCAGGAGCCGGGTGTGCAGCGAGGTCTCGTCGCCCGCGTCACGGTCGCTGGTCAGCGCTACAGCGGCTTTGCGGGCGGCACGCGGCCAGTTGCCGCCTGCCAGATCGGCAACGGCAATGAGCGGCTCCCAGGTGTCGGCGGCGCGGTCCTCTAACGGCATGTCCGGTGCAGCGGCCGTGAGCACGTCCAGGTGCGCACTGAGCCACTGGTTGAGCCGACCACGCAGCTCCCCCAGTTGCGGACCATCGCGGCGAACCCGGTAGGGCTCGACCTTCTCACCGGGCGCACGTCGACGCATGCGGATGATCGCGGCCCGGTCCTCGATCGTGTCGGGCATTACGCCGATGCCCGCGAGCGCCGCCATGGCGAACGTCTGGATGTCCTCAACGTCGTCCTTGCTCGCGTTGTAGCGCAGCGTCGGCCGATTGCGTTGGTGCCCGGCGTTCAGCAGCCCGCGCAGGTCCTCGTTGTCGCCAGCCTTCGCGCCAAAGATCGTGTCGGCCTCATCGATCAACAGCGTGGGCGGATCGGACGGCCGCTTGCCGATGGACCGGTAGACGGCCGAAGGGCTGGCATTGGTGGTCATCAGCGGCCGGTGACACATCCCCTCGACCATGTCCAACAGCCGTGACTTCCCACAGCGCTTCTCAGGGGCGCGGATCACCAGCCGGGGTGCGCAGTTCCAAGCCGGGATGGCGTGCGATGCAGCGATCCACAGAACAACCGCCGTCAGCGCCGAAGTGCTGGGCAGGATCACGTACCGCACGATGGTCGCGGCTACGTCGTCCAGCAGTTCGGCACCGTCGATCTGCTCAGGCGTGGTGTCGGTGGTGGTCATGCGGCGATCCCTTCGTCACGGAAGCCGCCGGTGATGGCGGCTGCGATGTCGCGGGCGGATTGGTCGACCTCGTGGCCCACAGCGGTCAGCACGGCCACGGCGTCGGCCTGGTCGATGGCTCCGGCCAGCACCATCCGCGCGACACCCCGAGCAACGCCGTAGAGCGTCGTTCGGCGTCTGCCCTCGGGCGCGTTGCGCACGGCGTTGAGGTTCGACGTGAGGAGTCGTTGCGGGTTGGAGATGCCCCCGCCGCTGCGGGTTGGGGCGTCGGCTCGCACGGCGGGAGATTTGGCCGGCGCGGGCGGCTGGCATGCGTCGACCAGTGGCGGGGGCATCTCTACGGGTTCGCTCCGGTCGGCGGCCCACTGATAGGAACGGTGCGTGCGGTGGTGGATGGATGGCGGGAGTACGACGTATCCGCCATCGGCTTTGATGTCGATCCCGGGCCGGTTCGGCATTGGCCGCGATGGGATGTCGTGGCCGGGGTGGCGGTAGTACAAGTGCTGTCCCATGGATCCGGTGAGGACCCAGAGCGTGCGCGGAACGAGCTGGCAGCGCACGAGCTCGGCGAGGCTGTCGGCTCCCCCGTGCGCGGGGTCAACGTCGACCACCACGAGCCCAGACAACGCACCGGTGCGTACGGCGAGCTGACCGCCCGGTACGGCGTCCACGATGGCCGCGACGCGGTCCGGGTCGGTGCTGGCGGCATAGAACCCGTGGCAGGTCAGGTGCCCGCAGGTCGCCGGGTCGTGCGCGTCTCTCGGGCAGTCGTCGCAGTTGGCAACCGGCCGCTTGGACCGACCCAGCATGAACACCGGCCACCCCCGTCCGGCCGCGTCCAATGCGGCGGCCATCGTCGGCGTGGTCATTCGCCACTCCAGGTGTCGCCCTTGCCGACCTTGCGCCACTTGGCCCGCGAGGTGCAGAACGCGTGCGTCTCACCGGCGCTGTCGCGGATCTTGATCCACCAGCACGGCTCGTAATGGGGCTTGCCGTTCACGATGGTCTGGCGGGTGCGCTGGTCCTTGTCCACGACCGTTCCGGTCGGCCCGCACCCAGTGGCCACAGCCATGACGAGTGCTGCGAGTGCCGTGGCGGTAGTCCGGTTCATCGGGATAGTCATCACTTGCCGCCTTTACTGGTCGAGTTCTGCCCGGCACCGCGTACGGCGCGCATGTGGTTGATGAGGTGGCGTCCGAGCCGGACGCGCAGGCCGGAGCCGTCGCACTTGCCGCAGTGGCGGAAGGCGTTGCCGAACGGGGACTTGAACTTGCCGACGCCCTTGCAGCGGCGGCACTTGCCGAACGGCCAGACCAGGCAGGTGAGCAGGTAGAAGCCGACAGCGATGGTCACGATGAGTAGGACCGTCGCGACCTGTCCGGCGGTGTGGGCGGCGGCGGTGAGGGTAGCGACGGCGTGGATCTGGTCGCTACCGTGGGTAGCGGGGTCAGGGATAGCGGTAGCGGCGCGGGACAGCATGGGAAGCCTCCAACGGGCTGTTTTTGGACGTGAGGAGCCATGGCCGCTACCCGCTACGCGGGAAAGAACGGCCTGGTCAGGTCCGGGTTGCGGGGTAGCGGGGCGGGTAGCGTTGCCGCTACCGGTAGCGTCATGACCGCTACCTGGACCGCCCCGCACCCTTCATGGATTTGGTTACTCTGTGTTGCTCCGCGGCTTAGGTGCCGGAGCCGTCCCGGCGGGACATCGCGGCGCGGATGTCGTCGGCGCTGACGCCCTTGCGGACCACGCCGTCCCGCTTCACGTTCACGCTCGGGACACCGAGCGCACGGGCCTGCGCAGAGATGGCATCGGGCGTGGTGCCGTCGTACTGCTCCGGCATCTGGCTCGCGAGCCGCCCGGCCAGGGTGTCCCAGTGCGCCCGGCCGTCCGGCCCCATGACCGCCAGCAGATCGGCCAGCACGTCCCGGCTGGCGCGCTCCATCTCTTCGCCTGCTGCTTCGCCGGTCAGGATGCCGAGCTGTTCGCGGTACTTGCGGCAGGCGGTCAGGATCTTGTCCGCGTCGGTCGCGTCGGCCAGGAACGTGCGCACCGTGGGCGTGTGGTCGCTGGCCCCGTACAGGTAGCCAACACCTCGGTACTCGTCGCCAACCGGCAGCGAGGCGGCGTCGAATCCTTCGGCGTAGGCGTCGCCGCCCAAGATCGCCTCGGACACGATCCGGTTGCCGCACTTGAGCGCTGCCCGCAGGGAGTGGTTGTCGCGGTAGCGGTTGAACAACCGAGCCACGTCGCCCGCGCCAACACCTGACGGCTTCTGCGAGCTGGATTCGATGATGATCCCGGCCGACGGACCGACCGCCTGAATGCGGGACAGCTTCGCCGCGATCTCCTTGTTGACCGCCTGGTCCTCGGTCTCGAAGTAGACCTGAAACTCCTCCATCACCAGCACCATCACGCGCAGGTCCGGGTAGCGCGGGTCGCGAGCAAGTTCCTTGGTGAGCTTGCCGTCCGGGCACATCGCGACCGGCAGGCTGGTCAGGATCGAGTTCACCTTGTCGATGTGCGCGAGCACCTCGTCCAGCACCGCGTTCAAGCGCTCGATCGGGTTGTTGTCGTTCGGGTTCGGGTGCGTGCCGAACACGGTGCGGTGGGCAACCTTCTTGAACGCCAGCCAGTCCGGGCTGTTCTTGCCGTCGGCAATGATCAGCTTCACGTACGGGTCCGATGCCGCGTGCAGAGCCACCAGCCGGGCCAGGAACGTCTTGCCCTTGCGAGGCTGCGCACCGATCAGCAGCGAGTTCCACATCAGCGACAGCGTGACCAGCGCGTCTCGCTCGTCCTTGCCCAGCTTCACCGGCTCCCAGATCGAGCGCGGCTTGCAGTCCAGCAGATCCGTGCGCCCGACCGGCACCGCGAGCGGGTCCCGGTCGGCGACGAACAGCGTGTGCCGCCGGGAACTGGTCTTGTCCGGGGTCAGGAACACCTGATTCACGTGCACATCCAGGCCGGAGGCGATCTTCTCCCGAGCGCCCGCCACGTCGGACCAGCCTTTGCCGTACGGGAGATCGACCACGACCTGAGACCCGGTATTGCGCGCGTCCCGCGACATCGGGGAACCGAAGCGCACCTCCTGGTCGGCCTTGTCGAACTTGCCCAGACCGGCCGCGTAGTAGGCCCGCAGAACGATGTCCGAGTTCAGCTTGCGGAACCTCGGCGCGACCACGGCAGTGCCGACCAGGGTCTGACCGGCCGGGCGGCCATAGTGCGCCAACCCCGCCACCGCAGCGACCGCACCTGCCACGAGACCGGCCGCAGGGGCGGCGTTCCACAGCACCGGCGCTGCAATCAGCAGGCCGAGGTTCTGCAATGCGAGGACACCGCCGCGCCACATGCGAGTGGCCTTCAACTGGCGGTGGATCTTCTCCCACTCCTTCAGCTCCCCCGCATCAGCCGCCTTCTGCTCAAGCGCGACCGAGTTCGGGACCCACCACCACCGCATCTGCTTGCCCACGATCCGGGTCAGGCCACGGCTGGCGAACCAACCGAACTTCGTTGCATACCAAGGCGATCGGACCGCGTGAAACGCCGTCACGTGCCCCGCACGAGCCAGGGTGCGGGTGGTCGTGGCGCGCAGGTTCTGCGGCCGCAGATGGGTCGGGATGATCGGCAACCGGACGCCATCGGCGACCGGGACCGGCAGTCCGGGAGTGTCTACCGGCACCATGACCTTGCCGGTCGCGGGGTCGTCGTCGGCGTCATCGATAGCGATCTCATAGGCGGTGTCCATCGACTCCACCTCGCCCGGCGACAGCGGAACCAGCGCGCCGGCGCGTTCGTCCTGCGTGCGCGAGTCGTCGTCGCGGCGGGCGCGGTGCGCGTCCAGGTCGATCGGGTCGGGCAGCTCGTGGCCCATCGGCTCAGTCATCGGTTGCTCCCGTTGTCGCGGGTGTGGATCAGGTGGGCCAGCGCAGCGCCCATGCCGAGCACGGCAACGGGCAGGCAGGCAACGGCGGTGGTGATCGGCCACGGGGCCGACGTGACGCCCTGGGCGTCCAGCAGGTGGTAGGCGACCTGCCCGAGCGCACCCAGCGCCAGCGCGGACAGCGCGGTGCGCTTGGCAAACCTCCGGGCACGAGCCGGGACGCGGCCGGACAGCCACACCCGCAGCGCAAACGCTGCATAGGTCTCGACACCGATCGGCAGCGTGATCGCCGAGTTGATCGTGAAGCCGTCCGCGATCCCGGGCAGCGGATGTACGACTCCGAACCCGGTCAGCTCGCCGAGTCCGACCCAGCCGGACCAGACCGCGACGAACGCGGGCAGAGCCAGCAAGAGCACCGGCCACGACCGGATCGGACGCGCGTCAGTCTCGGTCTCGGAGTCGGTCTCCGTGGTCGTCTCGTCGGCCGGGGAGATGCCCCCGCGCTGCAACAACCGCGGAGCCCACTTCCGCCAACCCGACCGAACCGGCGAGACCGGGTCTGTGTGCGGCGTGACCTGCACGGATGCGCCCGGCTGTGGCGCGGTGGGACTCGCTGAGACCGGGACAGTCGCCCCGGTCATGGGTTGGTTCGGGACCGCATGCAGGTGCGATCCCGGCGACGCCGAAGCCGCGAGCGCATCGAGTAGCAGCCTCGCCTTGTCGGCACCGATCCGGAACTCCTTCATGATCCGGTTCCGAGACGGCGTCGAGCCCAGGTCAGCCGCGAGCTTCTGAGCGGCCGGGAGTAGGTCGGTCACCGGGACCGGGTACGACGTGCGAAGCGGGGTACTCATCGGTGCGTCTCCTTCCGGGTCAGAACGTCGTGGGCGTCAGCCAGGAAGCCGACCAAGATGCAGAAGTCGCCATAGGCGGTCGCGGCCTCAGCCGAGATCTCACCGGCGCGGGGCATCTCGTCGGCTAGCAGGAACTGCGACAGGTGCTCGAAGCGCTCGCGCAGCCCGGTCGTGACGTCGGCGGCGCTGTCCATGCCGAGCTCGGCGGCCCACCGCTGCGGCAGGGTCATCGGGTGGCGGTTCACAGAGCACCGCCGGTCATCAGCAGCGTGAGACCGGTGATGGTGGCCCCGGCGATAGTGGCGAGCATGGAAGCTTGCAACAGGCGGTGCTTGCGCCAGCTCAACCGGCTCAAGATCACCGACTGCGCGCAGACCTCCCGAACCGTGTCCTCCGCCGCCAGCCGGTCGGCCAGCTCATCCGGGGTGTAGTGCCGAACGGTGCCGAAGTACAGGACACTGCCCGCGCCGTGCTTGGTGTGGCGAGCCCGCAGGATCGGCAGGACAACCGCGACCGCGCACAGCAGTGCAGCGACCATCAACACCAAGCCGAGTGACACCAGGATCCGCCCGGCGGTGCCGAGGTGGTCGAGCTGGACCAGGGCGACGACGCCGGCCAGAACGGCGGTGTTCAGTGTGGCGACGAAACCGGCCTTGGCGTCGGCCTTGCCGATCGATCCGGCCACCAGGTCGTGAACCTTCTGCGCCCTCGTCAGGTCGCCGTCCTCAACCGGCTGCGTGGCCTGGTTGGCGTGGTCGAAGCTGGTCATGCGACGACCTCCGTCCAGACCTCACGGAAGCCCAAAGCGCCAGCGATCACCTGCACCCGGTGCTCTGCCCGGCGGATCCGGCGGCGGTCCAGGGCCGAGACGTTGTTCCCCGCATTGATGAATGCGATCTCGGCATCCAGCAAATGCTGTTCGGCCGCGATCAACGGCCATTCCAGCTCGATTGCCGCCAGATCAGCGGCGGACGGCTCATCGTCCCGAAGGTTCGGAAGGTGGATGATGCTCATTGGGTTGTGCTCCTCTAGGCAATGGATTGGTGCGGCCCAGACGCCTCGGCGGTTGCACCCGCCGGGGCGTCACTTCGATTGCCCTAGCGTGCCCTAGGGTTTTGTCGCCTGTCAATACACTGCCGTGCCCTAGTGATTCCCTGTACCGTGGGCAGGTGGCAATCGATCGAGGTGGCGCGCAGCCGTTGCACGCGCAGGTGGCAGAGGACATCCGCCGGCGGATTCGCGAGGGTGAGTTCACCTCGGGGATGAAACTGCCGCCACTGCGGGCCTTGACGGCCGCGTATGACGTGGCGGAGATGACCGTCCATGCGGCGATCCGGGAGTTGCAAAGGGAAGGTCTCGTGGTGTCCTCGCGCGGCCGGGGCACCTTCGTGAGCGAGGAGCCAGCCGAACCCGAGGCGACAGACGGCCCGGAGGGGAAGACGATCGAAGGCCAACTTACCGATTTGCGCAGAACGGTCGAGGATCTCGCCGCGCGACTTGAATCTCTGGAAGCTCATGCCAGTAAGTCAACGGCGGATCCGACGTCCAGACCATGAACAACCGACTGCAACTCGCCTTGCTCGTCTGCAACTTGCCTGCACATACCGCGCCCCGACATGCCGGGCGGCGCGCCACAGTTGGCCTCCAACGGGGCGCAGATCATGGCGATTGCGGGACCACCGCCGACCCACCCGCAAGGGAGGACATCAGTCACAGGTCGGCGCGGGGCCCCGCCGATCACGAGGACTACTCGTCGTCAACCCACTCCGAGCCGCCGACAGAGCGATGGAAGCCCTTGTGATGGTCGACGAGAGCACAGGCCTCACCAGTAGCCGAATGGACTCCGTCGCAGTCGAGCGGCGCGAGTTGGCGCATGCCCATGCCATCCCGCGCCCCCACTATCGATGCCCGCAGCACCGGCCAACCACGACTGGTGCGCTCAACAGGGCGTCGGTCGGCCGGGGCTTCCAGCACTCGCCGGATGGCGCGAATCGTCTCCTCGGCTGGCCGCCGGTCATCGAGAATGCGACACACCTGGACGAGCACGATCGCCGGTGACCTGGAAGCCGTCTCATCGTGGCCCTCAGCACTACCGTGACCCTCGGGCCAGCACGAGTCACTTTGTGTCGAATTTTTGGACATGAAGTCAGAATATCTAACTTGAGGTATTCACGTCAGACCGTTGGGTAACTTGAGTTACGTCACGTCGTGTTTTTAGCCATGACGTTGCCTGATGCCAGCGGGCAGGATCGAGACGTGACGCCGGAAGAGCTGGATGCGCTGATTGCGGGCAACGTGCGCGCGGCTCGCGCCCGCACCCGGCAGCGGCAAGAAGACCTAGCCGACGAGATGGGCTGGCCGCGCGCGACGGTCACCAACCTCGAGTCCGGCAAGCGGCGAATTACCTTGGCCGATGCGGTCGCGCTCTGCGCCGCCTTGAAGATCAGTCTCCGTGAGCTGTTGCAGGGTGCGCCCGACGACGTGCTCCAGGCGCTGAGGCTCACTGACTCGCAGTGACAGTCTGCGAGAGGACTGCAGCCGGAACCCGCATGCCACGGGTGGGCTGAATGGACCTTCAGGCCGAGGTATGGACACCGGCCACCGTCCAGGTACTGCAAGACGCCTACCGCTCCGTGTTCCCGGCAATGACAGACGAGGACTTCGCGCAGGACGTCCTGAGGATCGCAACACGCACGCTGTACAACTGGCGGAGCCGTCCACAAACCAAGCTCAGGAAGGACGTCCAGCGGGAGCTGAGCCGCGCGCTCTCAAAGGCACCGCCAGCGGTGGTTGCGCGGTACCGGGAGATGCGCCCGCTCCCCACCCACGCCCTTGCCGGCGTTTCCGACCTGTCCGTCACGACGTATCCATCTGCGCTCGATGCGGCCATCACGACCCTGGTAGGTCTTGCAGAGTCATCAGCTGAGCACGCTGTCTACCGGCCGGAAGATCTTCTCGCGACGGTGCTCGACTGGCTCACCTCAGCGGTCGGGCAGGCCGTTGCCACCGCCGACGGACGTCGGGTTACGCGTGGCAACGTTGAGCAGGTCCGGACGATGATCTCCGCCATCGACACCATCGAGCGCCGGGCGGGCGGGGCCGACTGTCGAGCGACCGCACGCCGATACCTCCACGAGGTCGCGTTGCCAATGCTCCAACGCGAGATCGAGACCAACGCCCGCTCGGAGCTGTTCTCCGCCGTGGCCGAGCTTTGCGAGATCGTCGGATGGATGTACTACGACGCCGGGCAGCATGGATTGGGACAGGCATACTTCACGCAAGCCCTCCGACTAACCCGCGAAGTCGGCGACCATGCCCTGTCGGCGTACCTGCTCACAAGCATCACTCACCAGGCACTACACGTGGGGCAGTCGAGCGCCGCTCTGCGGGTTGCCAAGGCCGCCAGGAATGTCGCGGAGACAGCTGGCAGCCCACAAGTACTCGTCGAAGCTGACTTGCTCGTCGCCCGCTCGCACTCGGCTCTCGGCGCTGTTGGCGACGCCACAGCCGCGCTGCACCAGGCGGAGCAGTCATACGAACGAATCCAGGCCGCCGAACCGCGCGCATGGGAACCGCAGTGGGATGAAATCATGTTCGCCAGCCACGCAGGGACTTGCTGGAACGACCTGGGCAACACGAAGGAAGCGAGGCGGCATCTCACCATAGTTTGGGAAGGATCGGGAGACCGACCCAGACGCCGAATTTATAGCGCTGCCGAGCTCGGGATAGCGGCCACCCGAGAAGGCGAACTGGAGCTCGCTTGTCACTACGGCGCGGAGATAGTTGCGCTGACCGACAACGTTGATTCCAACCGCGCCCGTCGCCACCTCGAACGTCTGGCCGAAAAACTCAAGCCACACAAGAACACGCAGGTTGTTCGAGACTTCCTTGATCAAAGCGGGCTCAACCCAGAAGGTGCAGGCAAATGACCCACCCCCAGCGCCAAGCCGACGTAGCAGCCGATGGCGAGCCGGAGAAAGAGTTCAACGCCGGAATCGCGGCTCGACTGCCGAAGAAGACAACAGCGGCGGGTGCCCTCGTCCGCAACAGCGAGGGTCTGATCCTCTTCCTTGAGGCGGTCTACAAGCCAACCCTTGAGATCCCTGGCGGGGTAACCGAGTTCGACGAATCGCCACTAGACGCCGTTCGCCGTGAAGCCCGCGAGGAAATCGGGATCGACATCGAGATCGGCCCGCCCCTAGTCGTGGACTGGATCCCGGCATCCGGCCCGTGGTTCGACGGCATCATGTTCATCTTCGACGGCGGCGTACTGACCGACGAACAGATCGCCCAGATCACACTGGACGACACCGAAGCGCGACGTTTCCAGTTCATGACCCTCGACCAGGCGAGCGACCGCATGCGCCCCTCAATGGTCCGGCGGATCGCCCGTGCCCAGGAAGCGCTTGCACAAGGCTCCCCGCTCTACACCGAGTACGGCCGCCACCCCGAACCGAAGCCTGTCGAGACCGCGCCGGCTAATCGGCAGACCTTCGCCGGTGAGTGAGTCACCCTGGCGGAAAGTCCGCGAGTTCCACGAGGTCTTCGGCCTGTCACACCCCGACCGGCCAACTCCCCTGGAACCCGAACTCGCCGAAGCCCGCCAGCGCATCCTGGACGAAGAAGTCCGTGAAGTCGCTGAGGCAGCCCAGGGCGGCAACCTAGTCGAGATCGCCCACGAGTTGGCCGATGTCGTCTACGCCGCCTACGGAACGGCCATCAGCTACGGCATCGACCTGGATGCCGTCATCACCGAGATCCACCGGGCCAACATGACCAAGCTCGATCGCAACGGGCGACCTATCGAGCGCAACGGCAAGGTCCAGAAGAGCGACTTGTACAAGCCACCTGATGTGGCAAGCGTGCTGGAACGAAGCCCGAGGCCTTCCTAGAGATCGTCTGGTATCGATATCGAAAACTCAGGACGATCGACGACGCTATTCGCTCATCTGAGCGAGCGGATGCATCCCATTGACCTTCCGAATATATGCGGTCACCTCATTGAGGCGGGCATGAAGGTCACCTCGGTCTGGAATGTCCACCTGCTCACTAACCGCCACTTGAGCAATCCGAACCTTGTCTGGCTGCTTCACGCCTTCACTGAATGGATTCGCATCCATGCCTCCGTCATAGCCCGCCACCTTGGTCCTTGTATGAACTTTCTCGTAGGCGGCCGAGAACTGCTCCGACGTGAGATAATTCTCAATCATCACACCGAAAGTAACCCACGCCAGACCATTCCCGTGAGTTGCGATCTCGTTGACTATCCGTTCTTTGTAACCAGCCAAAGGTTGACTTTCAGAAGTCAAGTCTGAGTCCATGACGAAGACGGCATTTCGATTGATACGAACGATATTCAAGAATCGATCCATAGACTCTTCGGTAATTTGACCTTGCTCTCCATCAACCGCACTCAAATGCTCCGCAAGACGCCCTCCATACATGATAAAGCTATAGTGCACGCCTTCAAACAGGGATGGATCGGCGAGAGCGAGCCATCGCTTAAGGTAGATCCGGTCGGAAGGTCCCTCCACCCAGATGATTGCATTCGCCTGAACTAGATCACTTGCACGAAATCCGAGCGACGTTGCGAGCATCGCTCTGGCATTCGGTGAGCTAACCAATTCCATCGTCGTACCGGAAGTTTGCGACCAATCGACTTTGAACACGTTCGCAACATCCGTGTCGAGTAGCGCCGCGGAGTGGGTAGTCATGACGTACTTATTGTTCGTCATATTCATAAGTTGCCCAACAAACTGGCGCTGCAGCGTCGGATGCATGAATAGCTCAGGCTCTTCTATCAGCACCAAAGCGTCCTGATACGCAGTACACACGGTGGCCAGCAGTACCAATTGCTCGATGCCAGCGCCGAGATGGCTCAGAGGAAGGACTCGGTCCTCCAGCGCGACATGGACCGTGTCGGCGTCGTACGGGACCAGCAACTCAGCACTCGCTCTCCCCAGTGCCAGCTTAAGAAACTCGTTGATGATGAAGAGTCGATCTTTGGCCTTTCGGAACTCCTGGGCCTTGGGCGCCAACAGACTAAGCAACATGCCAGGCAGACCCTCCCCATTATTCCCAGGGAGGCTGATGTCTTTGTGCTGAGAGGCCAGAATCCTCCGGACCGGCGGAATGTGGACTACCTGGGTCGGCCCTCCCGCGGCTTGAGTTAGCAAGCGATGGAAGACTGCCTTCCAAGTGTGATCTCCGGTATATTCGACGGACGTCACAATGTTCAACGCCGAATCTGCCAAATGCTTGTCGGGCTCCGTGACGGTATTAGCGAACTCCTCAAATATGTGGTCGCCGACGCCAGGCACACCCCAAATCCAGCGAGCAGTCGATTCTTCAACATTCTGCCCAGGACGCATCAACCCGGGTTGGCGAAGAAACTTGTCAAGAACTTCGCGCGCCTCATGCGTCAGCGTACGTTCGACGCCCGAAATCGCTTCCAGGAAAGAGACACTAAGGCCGTCCACGGCGCCGAAGTCGATCTCGTACCCGACCTTGAACCCGTTCAAGGAAGGAAGCTGAGGTTCATCCAGACCGGCGGGCTTATCCAGAGGAATGCTCCGGGCCTGTCCAGGAGCATTGAGTGGCGGAAAATAGGCGTAGACCGCATCCAGGATGCTCGACTTGCCAGCGTTATTTACACCCCCAAGGACGTTCATCTGGGCGAGCGGTCCGATATAAGCAGGCTCTCGGATATCTCGATAACGACAGATACCTATACCAGTGATGGACGGACTGTTGACCATCTCGCCTCCAGATCACCTGAGTTACGCCGTGAATCCACAAAGCTAGCCAAGAGCACGGATCCTGATGGCAATTTTCTCAACGCCTATTTCCGACTAGGTTCGGTGTGCCGACGCACGAGCATTTCACAGGCATTGAGGAGAAGGAAATACGTGGTCTTCGCTGCATTGACAAATGACTCGTCGTTGATGACGAGTTGCGCGTCTACCCCGCCGGGAATCTCGACCTCAACCTTGCGGTCAGTTCCGCTCAGCAATGCCCAACCGAATCCGTGCTCGAATCCCGACAGTTGACGCCAGGTTGCGACCAGAAACGGGCTCAGTTGCTTCTGCTCCCGCACGAAGCTCAGCTTGGGCAATTCTCCTGCCACGTCGATCCGCTGTCTCAGTTGATCGAATGTGCGGCCAAGTGCTGCCGCCTCGGTGCGATAAGTCTTGAGTGATCCGCTTTCCCACTTCTTCTCGCTGGCCGCAAGGAGATCCTTTGCTTGCTGGAGCACTTTGAATTCTGCCCGATACTTGCGTTGCTCATGAGCATCGACAATCTCGCATCGGAGTCCTCGCGCTCGACGCTCACGGCCGTCCTCAGGGTCGAGCAGCCAGGCTGCGAGGAATGAGCTCTCGAAGGTCGGCCGAAGCAAGCTCCACGGCGCCCACATGGTGGCGCCGTGATGCTCAAGTAGGCCCAGGAGCGCCTCATGGTTGTCTCTCGCGACGTTGAGGTACCGCGTTACGCCCATGTACGTCCGGTGGCCGGCTGGCTGGGCTTCGTCAAACGCGCGTGCAGAAAGTATGCGATTTGATGCCAGCGAGGGCAGAGCCTCCAGTTTTCGGAATTCTTGCGCAATGAGCCGCCAGTAGACCGGCAGATTGCCGAGGTCCATGGTCTCGCCAGTTGGGATTGATGAGCGCACCTTCGAAGGCTCCTTAGCCCGGGATGTCACCCCCGGATTTTACAGATCGACCCCATTTCACGCACGGCCGCATCGCTTGGCTTCGGCGATTTGGCAGCACGCGATTGAACTGGCGGCAATGCGCACGCCCTACTGACTCCTTGCTGTTTGCTGAACCTCAAGATTGGCGAGCACGATCGCGGCCCGGGAAAGTTCTCGGGCGGTTTCCTCATATGCAAGAGCCTCGCCGGGCGTGGGCTTGTACCTCCCGTGCGCGACCAGATTGCGAAGGCGGCGCAACTCTTCGACACTGTTGGTCATATCGTGATTGACCGTCCCAGCTACTTCAAGACGTCGAGTCATTTGAACCGCGTCCTGCCAAATCCTGTCACCGACTGATGACAACTGCCTGTGAGCAGCGACGGTCCCGAAGAGATCCTTGAGGGATCCAGCTAGAAGTTCCCAGCTCGCAAGAATCACATGCGACGGGTTGCTTTCCGCGTCTTTTCGAAGAGCTATGAACGGGTCAGATTCGGTGATTTCTGGAGTCGGCGACTTGCCTTCCACGGCAGCCGCGTCGGCTTGCGCTTCGACACGCTCCGCAACCTCGGCGACGCCCTCTTCAACTCGGGCCAACTCGCGTCCGAACCGAACCTTCTGGCCCAAGCCCTCCCACGAGCTGAGCTGGCCAATGAGGCCAGCGATCGAGGACCGAAATATCCACACCAGCACCACGACCACGAGAGGCCAAACGAGATGCCCCACCAATGACGATACGAACTCCATCCACCCCATGCTCCCGAATGATGGCTCACTGGGCGGGGCGGGCGCCACTGCTGAGACCGTTCGCGCGCGAGTACTTCGCGGGAGTCGGCTGAACCTCAGTACTGCTCGCGCGAAGCGAGGAAGCATGCCGATCCAGGCCGGTCGGAGGGCTGGCCTGTTGCTCGCCGGCGGATCGAGAACCCTGCCGCGCCTAATCGCCTCTAGTGCGAGTGACCGGTCGGCTTCTCCGCCAGCGTCGGATTCACGATCACGAGCACCTCTCCGCCCGATTGGCCGACGCCGACGCGGCCGAACGCGAAGGGAGCCTGGCGGAGCCGCCCGTGTTCCAGACTCACCGGCTTGAGAACCATTTCGACCTCCCAAAGGACCTCTACCCGATCGAGGTGAAGCAGTCTCCCATCGGGTGGCTCAGCTCGGAGCATGAGCTCGAATTCTTCCCCCGTAGCACTGTTGCGCCCTCGCAGAGCTCCGAATGATCCGGCGAGTCGGTAGGTCCCAGCGGCTGTCGGGTGACTCTCTTCCGCTTGAAGTTGGTCCAGGAGGCACTCGGCCGTGCATGGCCCGAGGGTTCCAGCCTCTACGCCCTCATCCGTGAACAGCATCGTCCCCGAGACAACCTCCAGTGGCTCGGTGGAGCCATCAACCCATGCCTTACCTTCAACCATCCGGGTCCACCGATAGCTCACCGTCGATACGTCAACCTTGAGCTCGGCAAGTGGACCGCTATCGCTCACATCCTGTGTCGGCGTCAGAGCCTCGATGCCAAGCGAGGCGGCCTTGGTAAGTGCGGTCGACCAGAACCCCGCCCGGGAGACCACCACGACCTTGTCGACCGGCAGCGACTCGTACTTCCCCGAGACCTGCTCGATCCACTGGACGTCTGCCGGTCGCTTGTGATCTCGCACCTCGATGGCAATCCGGACTGGATATCCGCCCACCTCACCCTCGACCAGGACGTCAATCTCGCGCGGCTTGCCCGTCCGCGAGTCTGTCAACATTGCCGACTCGGTGACGACGGCATCAGGTGAGAGGTGCTTGTGGATGTAGTACACGACCCGCTGATAGTCGTTCGACCGTTTGGGCACGCTGCCAACGATAGGCCCGGTGTGCCCGATCCGTGCCCGATCGGAGGGCTAGCGCCGGTTGGTGGCGGTCAACAGCGGTCAGTCGGCCTCGCATTGGCGCCTAGGCGTGGGCGCGCTCAGGCGTCGTATGGTTGACAAGTCAGTTCCCAAGCTGACAGTGCGAGTTCGATTCTCGTCACCCGCTCCATGAGAAACGCCAGGTCTTCGGATCTGGCGTTCTGTCATTTCGGGCCCCTTCGAATGTTCTGACATCCGCTCTCTGCGGCCCCGGAAACCACGAATGTTTCCGGCCCCGGCCGAAACGGAGCCGGTCCTCTCGACCACGAAAGAAAGAACACCGGGCTCCCGCCGGTGCGCGCGGCCATGGACTCGACATAGAGTGACGGGAGTTACACGCCAAGGGACCGGAAGGACTGCCGTAATGGCCGACGAAGTACCCCAGGACAGCGAAGAGACCGCTCCTCCTGGTATCGATCTGAGCACCCCCAGCATCGCCCGCGCCTACGACTACATGCTCGGCGGCAAGGACAACTTCGCGGTCGACCGGGCGCTCGTCGACCACATCGTCAGTGAGATGCCGGGTTCGCCGGCGCTCGCCCTCGACAACCGAGCCGTCCTGGTCCGGGCGATCCGCGAGATCGTCGAGACCACGCCGGTCCGGCAGTTCCTCGACCTGGGCAGCGGCCTGCCGAGCGCCGAGAACGTCCACCAGATCGCCCAGCGGCACGCCTCCGAGTCGAAGGTCGTCTACGTCGACAACGACCCGATCGTGCTGGCCCACGGCCGCGCCCTGCTCGCCGAGAACGACAACACCGTCGTCTTCCAGGCCGACCTGCGCGAGCCCAAGTCGATCTACGACAGCCCGGAGACCCGCTCGCTGATCGACTTCGACAAGCCGGTCGCCATCATCCTGAGCGCGATCCTGCACCACCTCAACGACGACGAGAACCCGGCCGACCTGGTCAACTTCTGGTACGACCGCGTCCCCTCCGGCAGCTACTTCTTCGTCAGCCACTTCCGCAGCGCCGACGACCCGCGCAGCCTCCAGCTGCAGGAGGTCGTCCAGCAGTCCATCGGCCGCGGTCGCTGGCGCTCCGACGAGGAGATCCTCGCCCTCCTCCCCGAAGGCATCACGATCCTTCCGCCGGGCCTGGTCCCAGCAGCCCTGTGGCGCCCGGTCGACGAGCCCGACGAAGTAACAGCCTGGGGACGCCTGATCGGCGCCGTACTGGCCGTCAAGCCCTGATATCGCGAGGCTGGGCGGCGCCCCCCGCCCAGATCTTCGGCTCGAGCATCAGGTCGAGCTGCTCGGTGAGGAACGCCGGCAGCGTGCCCCAGCCGTTCACCGCCCAGACCTGAATCGCCCCGTTGAGACAGACCAGCGTGTGCCGCGCCAACGCCGGTACGTCGGTTTCTTCCCGGAGCTCGCCGGCTGTCACCGCGGCCCGGTAGAAGCGGGCACAGGTGTTCACGATGGCGGCGGCGTGAGCGCGGGCGTGTTCGCGGAACTCCGGATCGGATAAGTCGAGTTGCTCGCTTTGAGCGACCACTTTGAGCGCGAAGTCGCGCAGAGTCGCCAGCGGGGAGGTGTTGGCGGCCTCTGTTGTTGCGGCCGCGCGGAGTACCAGCTGCGTCGAGCGGGCCGCCGAGGCCAGCAGCAGACCGCGCTTGCTGCCGAAGCGCTGCATCAGCGTCGGGGGCGCCAGACCGACCCGGGCACCGACGGCGGCCAGGGTGAGTTTCGCCGGGCCGACCTCGGCCAGCACCAGCCGGGTCGCGTCCAGGATCGCGTCGTCATCGACCAGCCGCGGACGCGCCACGAAGGCCTCCGGAGTTTACGAATGGTCGTTCACTATTGACGGGATCGTAACAGATCCGTGCGCCGTCAGTTAGGTACGGCAACGGGTGGAGTACGGGATCCCCGACGGGGCCCGCGGCTGAGCCCGCTGTCCGGTCCCCCGTCCGCGGGCCGGCCTCGTCGTACCAACGGGAGCTCTTGATGCGTTTCGCCCGCACTGCTTTGGGCCTGCTGCTGACCCTGATCGGCCTGGTCGTCGGCATCGCCGGTGCCGCCGCCGCGTTCTGGCTGGTCGGCCCGGACAACACCATCTCCACCGGAGGCCGCACGCTGACCAGCGACGGCGTCGCCGTGGTCACCGCACCCGACCTGCTCGACCGCCACGGCCCGACCCTGCGCGTCAGCGTCACCGGGTCCAAGCCCGTGTTCGTCGGCATCGCCCAGGACCTCGACGTCACCGACTACCTCAACGGCGCCGCCCACACCCGCGTGATCCGGTACGACGTCCCCTCCACGATCAGCACCCAGACCATGCGCGGCTTCGAGCACAAGCTCACGCCGCCCGGCGACCTGGACTGGTGGGTCGCGAAGTCCGGAGGCAACGGCAACCAGTCAATCGCCTGGCCCATGCAAGACGGCCGCTACTCAGTCGTCGTCATGAACGCCGACGGCACCCCCGCGGTAGACGCGAACGTCAGCTTCGGCATCGAACTACACCGCTCCTTCGGCATCAGCCTCCTCATCCTCGGCGCCGGCATAGTCGCCCTCGCCCTAGGCATCGCCCTAGCCTTCCGCCGCTCGCCGTCCCACACCACCGACGAACTGCTGGTCCCGGTCGCCACAGCAGTCGCACTGAGTACGGCGGCGCCCGCCCGCGAGACCAGCCCGTTCGCCCCGGCGGACGACGTTCCGGCGTACCGGGCTCCTGAGGTGGTTGCCGATGAGGCAACCGAGAAGCTCGCGGTGATCGCCCAGCCCAGGCCTTCGTCGGGTGTGCAACTTCAGACCGAAGCGCCGGTCCGGCCGCGACCCGCTCGACCGATTCCAGGCGTACAGCCATTGCGCTCGGCACCGATGCTGATGACTCCCGCAGAGGTTGCCAGAGCGAAGTCCCGCGCAACCCTCACGACAAACAACTCCCCCACCACCTCGTACGCCGCCTCCACACCGGTCGCCGTCGCCGCGTCGGCTCCCGCCTCCACCGCCGACCCCGAGCAGGCCCCGACCACCCCGCCCACCGAGACGTTGCCGTTGGTGGAGTCGCCGGAGTTCTCCAAGAGTGATGAGGCGGTGAAGCGGACGGCGGCACTCCTCGCCAGCGGCGCTTTGTTGCTGACGGCAACCAGCTGCGGCCTGATGCCGCCGAAGAACAACCTGACCGTCCCCGACCGCCGGCCCGCCGTCACGGTCGCCGACGCCAAAGCCGTGGTGACGAAGTACAACGAACTCAACAACAAGGCCAACCAGACCCGCGACAACAAGCTCGCCGCGACCATCGAGGCCGAACCGACCCTGGCCCAGACCCTCGCCGGCTACCAGATCGGCCGCAAACTGGACACGGCCGGCAAAACCATCGGGAAGCCGTTCACCTTCACCGATCCGGTGGTCGGCGCACCGGAGTTCACGGCGTACCCGATGCGCTTCGTAGTCACCACCGGCGTCTCGAATTCGGCAGGCACCCGGCAGCTCGGCGTCTGGCAGCGAGAGAGCGCCGGCGCACCCTGGCTGCTCACCCACTCGGTCTACCCCGGCCCCTCCATCGACCTCCCGTCAATGGACGGCGTGCGCACTCCAAGCCGAGCCGACGTAGCCAACCTCGCCACCCACCCCACCGCAGTCGCCCCGACCCTCGCGGCGTACCTGAGCGGCGGTCCGAAGGCAGCCGAGGCCAAGCTCTTCACCGCCTCCCCCGGTACGACGAAGCTGCTCGAACAGCGCGCCAAATCAAAGGTCGCCGACGCCGCCCAGCCCTACATCGCCGCCGTCACCGACACCTACAAACCAACCGGCACCCCCGTCACCTTCATGACCGCAGACGGCGAAGGCCTCGTCTTCCTCACCCTCACCGAGCAGTACCTGCAACGAGTAGAACCAGGCTCCAACGCCTACTGGACGAGCGGCGAAGCAACCGCCTTCAGCAGCATGGTCAAGTTCACCCAAACCCTGCACCAGGACTACCTCCACCAGATCGCCCTGGTCATCCCCTCCAAAACCACCGGCGGGCCCATCCGAATCCTCTCCATGGACGGCCAACTAGTAGGAGCCGGCGGCTCCTAACCACCCCCGCCCCACCGCTGCCACAACGTCCGCCCGCAGCCCTGGTCGCCGGATCACCGGACGTTGGCCGCGGAGGTTGCGCTGCTCGGTAACTTTGGTGCGCTATCCGCGAAAAAAGTACCGACCAACGCACCACCGCACTGCCCACACGACGAGGCCCGGCGCGGTTTGGTGAGCCGCAGCGCGTGTGGTGAGCCGCGGGGTGGTTTGGTGGGGTGCGGGGTGGTTTGGTGAGCCGCGGCGCGGTTGATGAGGGCGCGGGGTGGTTTGGTGAGCCGCGGCGCGGTTGATGAGGGCGCGGGGTGGTTTGGTGAGCCGCGGCGCGGTTGATGAGGGCGCGGCGCGTGTGGTGAGGCGCGGCGCGGTTGATGACGCGCGGGGTGGCTGATGATGCGCGGCGCGGTTGATGGGGCGCGGCGCGGTTTGGTGAGGTGGCGGGGTGGGTCAGCTGCCAGCAGGCCTCTGTCCCGTCCGGCAACCACAGCCCGGCAACCCTAGGCGGCGGGGAGCCGCGGTCGCCGGGCCTCGCCATCCGCCTCAGCCACCGCGGCGCCCGGCCACGCTTTCTTTTTGGTCGGCCGGAGGCGGCGATCAGCCAGAGCGGTCGTCCCCGGCCGAGTTCTTTCGGGCCTGTGCCCCGACTCGACCACCAAAGGCGGCCGACAAAGCAAGAGGGCGGGCCAGGCAGGTGGCTGGGCCAGATGGCGAGGCCGGCGACCGCGGCTGCGCGTCGCTTGGGGCTGACGGGCTGTGGCTGAGGTGCGTGATGCTCGAGGTCTTGCGTTAGTCGGAGGATTTTCGGGTCCACGCGCCGAAAATGCTCCGATCAACGCGCCAGATATCCCCCGGGGCCCGAGATCGCGGGCCGGCGATCACCTTGTGCACCCACCAGCCATTCGGGACCCGCCGAAACGGTTGAACCGTGCTCAAGGTCGCCCCGACCGGCGCACCTTGGGCACCACTCGACCACCTTCGGCCCGCGCAGATGGTTGCCCCGTGCCCAACGTCGTACCGGGTCGTGGGGAGAGCGCATAAGTCGCCACCGCTCGCGGCACGCCCTTGCCCACAACTGCCGGTTCAGCATGTTGCGTGCGCGCGATTGGGAGGTGGTAAACGCTTGCTGGAAGATAGTTGCGGCTGGTTGACTTCTGGGGTGAGGTTTTCCCATCGCCCTGGGAGTGTTTGTGTACATCAGTCGCCGCCGCCTGCTGTCGTTCGTCCCCGCCGCCACTCTGCTGACTGCGGTCAACCCGGCTCGCGCCACCGCGGCCACCACGAACGAGGCGAGCTTGTTGCTGGCCAATGCGATTGCGATCTACGCCGGTACGGCGGAATCGAACGTGCGGCCGGAAGTCGCCGCCAAGTTGAGCGCGATGGACGCGACCGCGCGGACGTGGTTGGCCGCGATGGATCGGGCCGGCGCTAACGAGCTCTTCGCGGGACTCCCACTAGGCACCAGCGATCCGAATCTGAGTGCGTCGTACCTGCACCTCTATGAGATCGCCCTCGCCTACCGCCGACCCGGCCCAGCCTCCGACCTGCAAGGCAACGAGCAGGTCCGCACCCGGGTTGCCGACGGACTCCGCCGCCTCCACGACGGCTGGTACGGCGACCAGGCCAAGGGGTATTACGGCAACTGGTTCACCTGGGAGATCGGCATCTCCACGTTCGTCTCCAAAACACTCGCACTCATCGACGCGCCCACCGACCTCATCACGCAGTACGTCGCGTCGATGGACTCCTACCTGCGGAACGGGAAGAACGGCGACGTCGACCTCGACTCGCGGTTCCATACCGGCGCGAACCTGGTCGACATCACCGCGAACCGTGTCCTGCAAGGCGCCTTACTCAACGACGACGCGCGGATGCGGAAAGCGTTGACGGATCAGTTCACCGTGTTCGCGACCATCGATCCGTACAACCTGCAGCACGGCGTCACCGACGGGTATTACGCCGACGGCTCGTTCATCCAGCACTCGTCCGTCGCGTACACGGGCTCCTACGGCAAGGCGCTGCTCAGCAGAGTCGTGCAGACGATCAAGGTGCTCGCCGGTACGTCGTACGCGCAGACCGGTGAGCTGATCGGCGTCGTCCAGGGTTGGGTCGAGGACGGGTTTGCCCCGCTGATCTTCGAGGGCTGGATGATGGAGATCGTCAAGGGCCGTGCGGTCTCCCGACCAGGCACCGGGTACGACGACGTGGCGGTGATCGTCGAGGCGGTCGTCGACCTCGCCGATTACGCGGGAGCGCAGGACGCGGCGCGGTTGAAGGCGTTCGCGAAGTTCACCGCGCGGCCGACGATCAACCCGAACAGTTTCGTCTCGCCGGTGAGCATCGCGCGGTTCGCGGATCTGCGCGCCGACCCGACCGTCGTACCGGCGGACCTCAACCCGGCCGCGAGCAGTACGGCGTTCAACGCGATGGACCGGACTGTGCACCGGCGACCGGGGTATGCGTTCGCGCTCGCGCGGAACTCGGAGCGGATCAGCAAGTACGAGTACATGAGCGGCGAGAACCTGATGCCGTGGTTCCAGGGCGACGGCGCGCACTACCTGTACTTGAGCGGTCAGGACCAGACCCGCTCGTACGGCGTCGACTACTTCACCACCGTCTCGCCGTACGCGCTCGGCGGGGTAACCGCGCCGGTTGAGACCCGCAAGACGATCCCCGAGCTCTACGGGACGGCGTACTACAACCGTCCGCCGGAGTTCACGCCTTCGTCGGAGGCGCAGAACACGTACGTCTATTTCCCGACCGGCACCAACCAGCACTCCGGTGGCGCAACCCTCGACGCGTACGGCGCAGTCGGCTGGGTGCAGTCGGATGATTTCGCCTACGCCTCCCGTGACGAACTCCCGGCCGACTTCGTGACGTATCGGAACGCGTCGGCAACCAAGTCGTGGTTCCTGCTCGACGACGAGATCGTCGTCCTCGCCGCCGGTCTCCACGACCCCGACCGCCCGGTCACCACCACTCTCGACACCCGCATCGCCGCGCCCGGCGAGCCCGTCACCATCACCGGCGTACGGCGAGATGGTCGCGCCTGGACGGGATCCGGCGACCCCCGCTGGCTGCGATACGCGGCCGATAACGTTGCCGTCGGCTACTACTTCCTCGCGCCCACCGACGTTTCGTCAACCCTGCAAGACGTCACGCGCAGCCGCCGTACGATCCGTACCGCGAACCCCGACACCCCAGTCACCAAACAAGTCTTCGCCCTAACCGCCGCCCAGCCGGCTGGATCCACCCGTGCCCTCGCCTACGCGCTAGTCCCCAACGCCACCGAGTCAGCACTCCGCGCCTACCACCACGGCCGACTCGCCGTACTGGCCAATACCCCACGCCTGCAGGCGATCCACCACCAACGCCTACGCCTGACCGCCGCCAACACCTTCACCCCAGGCCCTCACCACCTCCCAGGCCTAACCATCGACGGCCCCGCCGCAACCCTCCTCCGCCGAACCCCCACCGAAACCACAGTCGCCGTCGCCGACCCCACCACCACCCGAGCCACCATCACCCTCAACCTCTGGGCCCAATACTTACGCCCAGCCACCCCCACCCCCGGCGTACAAGTCACCCGAACCCTCACCGGCACCCGCCTGACCTTCACCACCCACCAAACCCACGGCAAAACCCAAACCATCAAGCTCGTTCGAGCCTGGTGAGCGATCAAGGCAGGGCGTGGTCCTGCCGCTCATGCGCGAGTGCGGCGCCGGCCTCGACACCATCTGGATCCCCGAGCGGCATGCGCAGGACTGCTCGCCGCATCGCCACAGCACGCTCCAGCCGCGCGGCCGCCTCGAGGACAGCCTGCCGAATGACCGTCGGCCGCGGAGTGCCGCCCCGGGTCAGTACGTCGAGCGCCCGCTCGATCTCCGGATCCGTGCGAACGGTGATGCTCTCCGCCGTGCGCTCACCAGCGTCATCACCCATGTTCGAGCCTGGCGATGAGGGATTGCATGGTGGTTAGGGTGGTTTGGAGGTCTTTGAGGGAGAGGTCGGCGCTGAGGTCGGCGGCCCAGGGGTGTTGGGCTACGGAGATTTGGCGGATGGCCCAGTAGCCGGGTTCGGTGCAGGCGAGGAGTTTGGCTCGGCGGTGGGCTGGGTTGGGGCGGTATTCGGCCAGGCCGCGGTCGACCAGGAGGTCGGCGATGCGTTGGACGGCTTGGCGGCTGACGCCCATGATGCGGCCGACGTCGGCTACTGAGCGGGGTTCGTCGATGACACCGCCGAGGACTTGCCACCAGGCTGCGGTGAGGCCGCCGTGGGCGGCGAGGTCCTGAGCCGCCTCCAGGAGGCGGGCGTTCAGGCGGAAGGTGGCGAGGATGACGTCGGTCAACAGGGCACCGCCTTCGGTCTCCTCGGCCGGCTTCGGCCAGTCGGCGCGGGGCGGGATCGTCATGGACAACATGTTGTCATCTGGACAGCGTCTTGTCCATCACGCGGCGTGGAAGGGACGCTCCTCCCCTACAGGTCTTAGTTGCGGAAGCGCGTCCAGAGACTAAGGGTCTTACCGAAGCGCTCGCCGCGAATCCAGTCGAGGATGCTGCGCGCGACCCGCTCCGGCGAGACATCCCCACGCACCGACCGGGGAACGTACTTCCGCAGCTCAGCCGCATCAGCCAGCGCGTCGTCGATCTGATCCTGAAGCCATCCGCGCGCAGCCAACCGCTTGCGCCGTACGGCGTCCGGGCAGTCGAGGTGCAGCCAGCGCCCTTCCGGCAGCTCACTGGGCAACCCAGGCGTCAGCAGCAAGACGGGAATCCCGGACCGCCGGATCAGCTCGGTGATCCGCAACCAAACAGCGTTGTACGCCGGCCAGATGGGTGCCGCGGTCGGACTCGCGATGCTGATCCCGAGCAACCGCCCCTGGTCGTCGAGCAGCTCGTCCATGTCCATCACGACGAGATTGCCCGGATTCAACCGCACCAGCTCCGGAACCACGGTCGATTTACCGGCCCCGGGCGCACCTGTCACCACGAACAACCTCGTCACGGAACTAGTGTCGCGCTCACTCGATCAGAAGGCTCGCGGGAGGTCGAACATCGGCCGAGACATGCGGCACACCACCCAGACCCGGAGTGATCGATCCGAGCACGCTCGAGTGCCGCGCGCCGGTGCAGCTCGGGACCGTCCCGCCGAGCCCGTGCACGGTCAGGAACCCCAGTACGGCGAACGCCAGCGCCTCCTTGGCCGCCGACGGCAGTCCCAACTCGTCGCTGGTCCGAACCGGCACGCCTTCGAGTTCTAAAGCCAGCCGCTGCATCAGGGCCGGGTTCCGAATCCCACCACCGGAGGCGATCACCTCGGTCCCACCATGCCGCCGTACGGCGTCCGCGACCGTGCGGGCGGTCAGCGCAGTGACTGTCGCGACCACGTCGTCGGCCGGGATCTCCGGCAGACCCTCCATCATCCGAGCCAGGTAGGCGAGGTTGAACAGCTCCTTGCCCGTGGTCTTCGGCGCCGGCAACGCGTAGTACGGCTCCGCGAGCAGTCGCTCCAGCAGCTCCGCATGCACCTGCCCGCGCCCAGCCATCACCCCGTCGACATCGAACCCGAGCCGCCCAACCGTCAGCTCGGTGACGACCGCATCGATCAACGCATTCGCCGGTCCCGTGTCGAAGGCGACCGGGTCCCCGTCCACCACGGTGATGTTCGCGATCCCACCGAGGTTCAACGCGATCGGTACGCCGGGCCGCCCGCGCAACCACAGGACGTCGATGATGCTCACCAGCGGCGCACCTTGCCCACCGGCCGCGACATCGCGGGACCGCAGATCCGACACCACCGTCGTACCGGTCGCCTCCGCGATCCAGGCCGGTTGCCCGAGCTGCAGTGTGCCGCGCACCTGCCCGTCGTCGACCCAGTGGAACACCGTCTGCCCATGCGACACGATCAGATCGGCGTACCCACCGCTGAGCTGCTCGACCGCCTGCTGCGCCACCCGAGCGAAGGCCTGCCCGATCCCGGTGTCCAACCGGCACACCTGCTCAACGGAAGTACTTGCCGGTGGCAACAACCCGGCCAACTCCCGACGGACCTCGTCCGGGTACGCCTGGCTGAGCATCCCGAGCGGGGTCAGCACCAACTGGTCCCCGTCCAGGCGAAGGTCGGCCGCCGCCGCGTCGATCGCGTCGTACGACGTCCCGGACATCAAGCCGATGACTCGCATCTCAGTCCCGCAACTCCCGTCGATGATCGTCGCCGCGCAACGTCGCCAGTGCGACGACACTCACCGCACACGTCACCACGACGTACCAGGCCGGAATATCGATGTTCTTGGTCCGCTTGATCAGCTCGGTGATGATCAAGCCGGCCGACCCGGAGAACACTGCGTTGGACAGCGAGTACGCCAGGCCGAGCCCGGTGTAGCGCGCCCGGGTCGGGAACATCTCGGCCAGCATTGCGGGTCCCGGCCCGGCCATCAACCCCACGACCAGCCCGGCGACGAAGACCGCGGCACCCTTGGCCGCCGTACCGGCGTCCTTGTCCTGGAGCAGGTTGAGCAGCGGAAACGCCAGTACGACGACGAGCGCGGCGCCGGTCATCATCACCGGCCGACGCCCGATTCGGTCACTCAGTGCCCCGGCCGGCAGGATCGACGCGGCGAAACCGGCGTTCGCCAGCACGGTCGCGACCAGCGCCTGCTGGAAGGTCGCATTCAGCGTCGCCTGCAGGTACGACGGCATCACGACGAGGAAGGTGTATCCGGCGGCCGACCAGCCCATCAGCCGCCCGATCCCCAGAGCAATCGCCCTGGCAACTTCACCGGCACCCGCTCGCCCCGGCTCAGCAGCGCCCGCCGCCCCGGGCTGAGCAGCAGCGGTCTGGGTTCGGGTGAAGCTTGGCGTCTCCTCGAGTCTCAGCCGCAACCACAGCGCGACCAGACCGAGCGGCAGCGCGACCAGGAACGGCACCCGCCAGCCCCAATCGGTCAGCGCCTCCTTGCTCAGCACGGTGGCCAGGATCGCCGCCAGCCCCGCTCCGGCGAGCAGACCGAGAGCCACGGTGAACGACTGCCAAGCGCCGTACCGGCCCCGACGACCTGCGGGCGCGAACTCGGTCATGATCGACACCGCACCGCCGAACTCACCACCGGCCGACAACCCCTGCAGCGCCCGGACCAGGGTCAGCAGCCACGGCGCCAAGGCCCCGACAGTCGCGTACGTCGGCAGTACGCCGATCAGCGTGGTCGAGCCGGTCATCAGCAGCAGCACCAGGATCAGTGTCGGGCGACGGCCGATCCGGTCGCCGACCCGGCCGAAGATCGCGGCACCGATCGGCCGGAAGAAGAACGCCAGCGCGAACGAGGCGTACGTCTTGATCAGGCTCTCGGCGTCGCTGGTGGCCGTCGTACTGAAGAAATTCGCCGCGATCACGGTGGCGAAGAAGCCGTAGGCGCCGAACTCGTACCACTCGACGAAGTTGCCGACCGTGCCCGCGACCAGCGAGCGCCGGTGCGAAGTGGGTGGGTTGGTCACGACAAACATTCTGTCTCAACCTTGCGGTCCTTGCCGGTGTCATTCTCGGTACAGACCAGATCACGGGGAGGAGCACCGGGTGTCTCGGGGCGACGACTTCGACGAATTCGTCCGTGGCAGCGCAACCAGGCTGCTGCGGACCGCTGTACTGCTGACCGGGGACCGGGCCGCGGCCGAGGACCTCGTGCAAGAGATGTTCGAGCGGGTGTACGTGAAATGGCGGCGGATCCACGGGTCGCCGGAACCGTACGCCCGCAAGACGCTGGCCAACCTGTCCGCGAACAGGTGGCGCAGCAAGAGCCGTAAGCCCGAGGTGGCGCTCGCCGACCACCATGACCAGGGTGCACCCGACGGATCGGACGAGTACGCCGTCCGGGACGGACTGCTCGCGGCATTGCAGGAGCTCCCGCCACGGCAGCGCGCGGTGATCGTCCTGCGGTTCTACGAGGACATGACCGAGGCGCAGACGGCCGAAGCGCTGAACTGCTCACTCGGCACCGTCAAGAGTCAGACCTCCCGCGGCCTCGACCGCCTCCGCCTGATCACCGAACCCGCACTCCTGGAAGGACTGCGATGACCAAGACCGAACTCAAGGACCGGCTGATGGCCAGTGTCGACGAGATCGAGGCCGCGCCCGACGTACTCGATCGGGTCCGCGTCGGCGGTGCCCGCCGGCTCCGCCGCCGGCGCCTGACCACGCTCGCGGTCAGCACGATGGTCGTGCTGGCGGTCGGCGGCGTCACGCTGACCGGTCCCTCGCTCTACCACCAACTGACGGATCCGCCAGTGGCCGGCGTACCGGTCCAGAACGATCCCTATGGCTTCCTGATGAAGGGCCACACCCGCGGCGACCTGGCCGGCGACCAGAACTACCTCGACCAGGCACTGGCCGCGTGGGAGAAGTCGCATCGCAACTCGGGCAACCGGGACCGCGGGATCTTCGACCGCATGCAGGGCGAACCGCAGGTCTTCTGGGCCGGTAAGACCCCGGGCGGGCGGGTCGCGATCATCGGGCAGTACTCCGATCTCCGCCATCACGACAACATCCAGCTCGACCGCGAAGGTGTGCACACGCTGGTCGGATTCGTCGCCGACGGCACGGATGGCAAACCCGCCGTCGTCGCGGACAGCTACCCGGCACCCGGCGTCAGCCTGACCACCGGCTTCGTCACCAGGAACACCCTGGTCGTGCTCGACACCGGCAAGAAGGTCGGCTGGTCACCAGCGCGCGAGTACGACGACAGCAACGGCAGCAGCAGCCGCAAGTACACGCAGGTGCAGTTCAAGAACGGCGTCGGCGTCGTCAAGCTCCCGGAGAACACCGACGCGAAGAAGCTGGCTCTGCACACGCTGCCGGCGCAGGGCCCGTCCGACCTGGCCATCGCCAACGGCGGAGTGAACACCATGGGCAACTCGACGCCGGACGATCGACTCTGGTCGTCGGACATCCCGAACGACGGGCTCTGGCCGATGTCAGCGGGCGCCGAGCAACTCGCCGGCGACGCCCGGGACACCTTCACCAACACCGTCGGAGCGGCCGCCGACCCGGAGCACTACATGTTCTCGGCATCGCTCTGGATCGGGTACGGCGTGACGGCCAACGGCAGTTCCGTCTACCTCGGCGAGCAGCAGATCGACACCGACGCGAGCCGTGTGTACGCCGTACTGCAGCCGGCGAAGGGGAAGGCGCAGATCATCGGCGGCGGCGAGCCGAACCGCGGCGCCGCGCTGCCCGTCCAGATCAGGCTGCCGGACAACCAGGGCTGGGCGGTCGCCGCCAAGGACGCCACGCTCTCCTACCGGTACGGCGAGGGTGCGTGGAGCGCGACCTCGAAGCACGCGCTGCTGATTCCGCACGGCGAGGACGTCGAGGTGAAGGTCGAGACTCCGGCCCGGACGGAGATCGTCGTAGTCACTCCGAGTTGATCCCTTGACACTGGGTTTGGGCCCGGCCGATGATCAGTCCGCTATACCGGTTTAGTTCGACCGGTGTAGCGGACCGCCCACCCTTGTGACGAGGAGCCGACCGAATGAGCGAACTCATGCGCCGAAGGACCCTTCTGACAGCTATCGCGGCGGGTACCGCCGTGGCTGCGACCGGCACCGCCACCGCGACCGCGGCCTGCCGAGCGGTGAAGAAGCCGACCACGGTGGCCTACATCGAGGTCAACGACCACAGCATGCTGAGCGCCGGCAAGTACAAGCTGGCCAATGACGGCCGTCAGGTGATCGACATCGCGGTGATCTTCGCCGCGAACATCAACTACAACACGACGACCAAGAAGGCGTACCTGCACTTCAACACGCAGGTGACGAACGTGCTCAACAACGTCGCCACCCAGGTCCGTCCGTTGCAGGCCAAGGGCATCAAGGTCACCCTCTCGATCCTCGGCAACCACGAGGGCGCCGGGTTCGCCAACTTCCCGAACAAGGCCGCCGCCGAAGCCTTCGCCCAGGAACTCGCCGACGCGGTCGCCCGCTACGGCCTGGACGGGATCGACTTCGACGACGAGTACGTCGAGTACGGCAAGAACGGCACCGGCCAGCCGAACGCCGACTCGTTCATCTGGCTGGTCCAGGCCCTGCGCGCGAAGATGCCGGCCGGCAAGCTCATCACGCTGTACGACATCGGCCCGGCATCGGATCGACTGAAGAGCGGCGAAGTGGACATCCACAGCACCTTCGACTACGCCTGGCAGCCGTACTACGGCACCTGGGGGGCCGACAAGGAGTTCGACAAGTCGAAGTACTCGCCCGCCGCCGTCAGCTACACCGCCACCAGCCAGGCAACGGCCGCCAGCCTCGCTGGGCGCACGGTGAGCGAGGGGTACGGCGTCTTCCTCACCTACAACCTCACCGAGGCGAACACCGCGTCGTACATGTCCGCCTTCACCCAGAAGCTCTACGGCAAGAACACCGTCTACACGCCCTAGAGCTCGTACTCCCACCCCGGCTGCCAGTTGAACGGTGCGGCGATCAGCTTCTCCAACGGCACGCCCCCGCCGAGCAGGTGCTCCAACGCCCATCTGTTCGCCGAGTGCGCGACCACGAGCACCACGCTGCCGCCGTACCAGCGCTTGACGTCCGCTAGGAACGACCGCGTCAGTTCCAGCACGTCGTTGTAGCTCTGACCGCCGGGGAACGGCGTCCGGATGCGCTCGACTCTCGGGTCGAGCGCATCCCTCGGGGCCCCGTTGAGCTCGCCGTAGTTGCACTCACGCAACCGCCAGTCCCTCAGGTGCGGGGCGGTGAGCCCGGACAGCTCGACAGTCTGTACGGCGCGTCGCAGATCCGAACTGAAGATCACGTCGACCCCTTGATTTCGCGCCCCCAGCTCCGCCGAGTGTCGCCTTCCCTCGGCCGAGAGCTCGCCCGGCAGCCACCCCGTGGCGATGCCGTTCTCGTTGTCGAGCGTTGTGGAGTGCGTCTCGTAGATCAGCTTTGTGGTCACGCGAACAGTGAATCCGCTTTGCCTTTATTACCGGCCGGTATATACTCAAGTTACTGGCGAGTATAGGTCGAGGGAGACCCCTGTGAGTCACTACAAGTCGAATCTGCGGGACATCGAGTTCAACCTGCTCGAGGTTCTCGGCCGGGGCGAGGTGCTCGGGCAGGGACCGTACGCCGACATGGACGTCGACACCGCGCGTGAGGTGCTGAGCGAGATCGACCGGCTGGCGAAGAACGAGATCGCCGAGTCGTTCGAGGACGCCGACCGGAACCCGCCGGTGTTCGACCCGGAGACGCACGAGGTGCGGATGCCGGAGTCGTTCACGAAGAGCTACCAGGCCTACATGGACGCCGAGTGGTTCAAGCTCGAGCTGCCGGCCGAGCTGGGCGGTCAGCCGACTCCGCCGTCGCTGCGCTGGGCCGCGGCAGAGATGGTTCTCGGCGCCAACCCGGCCGTGCACATCTACGCCGCCGGACCGAACTTCGCCCACGTGCTGTGGCGCAACGGCATCGACCGTGACAAGAAGATCGCGCACCACATCATCGAGCGCGGCTGGGGCGCCACCATGGTGCTGACCGAGCCGGACGCCGGTTCCGACGTCGGCGCCGGGCGCGCGAAGGCCACGCTGCAGGACGACGGCAGCTGGCACATCGAGGGCGTGAAGCGGTTCATCACCTCGGGTGAGCAGGACATGACCGAGAACATCGTCCACCTCGTGCTGGCCCGCCCGCAGGGCATCGAGGGGGTCGGCGGCCCCGGGACGAAGGGGCTCAGCCTGTTCGTCGTACCGAAGCACCACTTCGACCTGGAGACCGGCGAGCTGACCGGGGAGCGCAACGGCGCCTTCGTCACGAATGTCGAGAAGAAGATGGGTATCAAGGTCTCCACGACCTGCGAGCTGACCTTCGGCGACGGCGTACCGGCCAAGGGCTGGCTGCTCGGCGAGGTGCACGACGGCATCGCGCAGATGTTCCAGGTGATCGAGTACGCGCGGATGATGGTCGGCACGAAGGCGATCGCGACGCTGTCGTCCGGCTACCTCAACGCGCTTGAGTACGCCAAGACGCGCGTCCAGGGCGCCGACCTGACCAACCCGGCCAAGGACGCGCCGCGGGTCACCATCACCCACCACCCCGACGTACGGCGTTCGCTGCTGACCCAGAAGGCTTATTCGGAGGCACTGCGCGCGCTGGTGCTGTTCACCGCGACCTACCAGGACCGCGCTGAGCAGGCCCGGTATGCCGGTGAGCACGACGTGGTCGCGGAAGGTGTGAACGACCTGCTGCTGCCGCTGGTGAAGGGCTACGGCTCGGAGAAGTCGTGGACCCTGCTCGGCACCGAGTCGCTGCAGACGTTCGGTGGTTCCGGCTTCCTGCAGGACTACCCGATCGAGCAGTACGTCCGCGACGCCAAGATCGACACCCTCTACGAGGGCACCACGGCGATCCAGGGTCAGGACCTGTTCTTCCGCAAGATCATCAAGGACCAGGGCAAGGCCCTCGGCCACCTGGCCGAGCAGATCCAGGGCTTCGTCGCGTCCGAGGCCGGCAACGGCCGTCTGAAGGAGGAGCGCGCGCTGCTGGCGAAGGGCCTCGAGGACACCCAGAAGCTGCTGGGGATCATGGGCCAGGCACTGATGGCAAGCAACCCGCAGGCCGAGAACGGCGACCCGCGGAACGTCTACAAGGTCGCCCTGAACACCTCGCGGCTGCTGTTCGTCCTCGGTGACGTGGTCTGCTCGTGGCTGATGCTGCGCCAGGCCGAGGTCGCCCTCGAGCGGCTCGGCGGCGAGCTGACCCCGGCCGACCAGGACTTCTACAGCGGCAAGGTCGCGGCGGCCCAGTGGTTCGTGCGGTCGACGATGCCGTCGGTCCGCGCCGAGCGGATCAAGGCCGAGCTGACCGACCTCGACATCATGGATCTGCCCGAGTCGGCGTTCTGATTCCTTCCGCATCAGGGGACGGGCAGATCGATCTGCCCCGTCATCTGCCCTTCTCCTGAAGCGGTTCCGTGGAGCAGCGTTTCTGCCCGAGGCACCTGCATCCCTGGCTTGGCTTCCCCTGTCCGAGCCAGGGCTGCGGGTGTCGCCGTAGGCTGTCCGCGATGTCCGCCAAGCTCCGCCGCCTCGCCACGCTGCTCGCCGTCCTCGTGGCCCTGCCGGTTCTCCCCGCCCACGCGGCCACCCCATCGATCCCGGACCGGATCGCGGCCGCCTGGCAGACCGACCGCATCTTCGTCGACTCCCGGATCGCCCCGGCCATCCCGACCACCGAGCTCGACCGGATCCGCGCCGAGTCCGAGCGGGCCGGTTTCGCCGTGTACGTCGCGCTGGTCCCACGAACGCCGTACTTGCGGGAGAAGCTCTACGACCTGCCGACGCTGTTGCAGGCGCGGGTCGGGCAGCCCGGCCTGTACATCGTCCGCGTCGTGTCGGACGACTACTGGACCGGCGTCGAGCAGCTGTTCCGGCCCGGCGGTCTCAAGGGGCGCGACATCACCAGCGTCCGGGCCGACGACCCGCAGCGTCGCCAGATCGTCGACGACCGGCCTGCACCCCAGATCGTCCGAACCATCCAGCAGGCTGAGACCGCGTACGACGGCCGCCAGTTGCCGGCGGCTCCGGCGAGCGATCTGAAACCGCCGCGTCGGGCGGACACCCCGTCGATCACCGACCAGGAGGACCGCGCGGCGTTCATCGGACTCGGCGTCGGCGGGTTCGCGGGATTCGTTCTGGTCCTGGTTCTCAACCGCCGCCGCCGTCGACCGGGGACACGACCGAAGGCCGACGAACCGACGGCGTACCGGGACCAGATCCGTCAGCAGGCCGACCAGCTGATCAAGCGAGCCGCCCGGTCCATTCGGCAACTGGAGAAGCGGCCGAACCTGTCGCTGACGCAGCTCGACCAGCGCGACGACGCGAACCGCCGACTGGAAGCTGCCCGCTCCCTGCGCGCGGATCAGCCGGACGACCTACTTGCGGTGACCGGCGCTCTGGTGCTGGCTCGGCAGGCTCAGCAAGCAGTCGGCGGCGGTTCGGTCAAGCCGCCCTGCTTCTTCGATCCGACCCACCGAACCGGGACGACCCGCGTCGCCTGGGCCGACGGCGTCGAGGTGCCGGCCTGCCGGACGTGCACTCAACGACTCCGCAAGGGCAAGACGCCGTACGGACTGCAGGTGAGCCGCCGCACCGGTCTGCTCGGTCGCGGTCGCGAGGTCGTCCCGTACTGGACCCTGGATCCGGAGGACAGCCCGATGGTCGCGTCCGGCTTCGGCGCGCTGACCGATGACCTGGCCGAGCGCGTCTGCAAGCGGCCGGAGGATGTCCGATGAGGCGGGCCATGATGTTGCTGTTGGCAACGGTTGCGGTGCTCTGGATCCCGATGGCCGCCACGGCCGCAGTTCCGGATGATCCCCGGATTACCGCCGCGATCGAGGCCTGGGCGACCACCCCGCTGTATGTCGACCCCGACTATGCCTCGGTGGCCGATGTCGGGCCGATGCTGGCAGAGATTCGCACGGCGCCGGCCACGGTGTACGTCGCCGTCGTACCGAGCGGCACGTGGTTCCAGGAGAAGGGCGACCCCGAACTGCTGGCCGGCTGGCTCGCGAACGCGAACAGCAAGCCGGGCGTGTACGTCATGATGGACGGCGACGAGACTCACGGGGTCGCGCACGAGATCCACGCTTACGCCGGGGGCTCGACCTGGTCGTCGGGCCGAGAGCAGGCGATGAGCAGCCAGCTCTCCGACTTCCTCGACGGAGTGAAACTCAACGACCGGTACGACGCCGAGCCGGCCCGGACCACGCCACTGACGCCGCGGCCGGTCGCAGAACCCGAACCGGAACGGTTCACCACCAGCGACGCGATCCGCAACGGACTCGGCGGCGGAGCGCTCGGAATGGCCGGGGGCGCGCTGCTGGCCGGTGTCGTGCTGGGAGTGGCGGCCCTGGTCGGGCCAAGACGTGGAGGACGTTCGTGAAGGTGCTGCCCAAACTGACGGCCGTGGTGTTGACCGCGCTGGTCACGCTGCTGATGCTGACCGTGACGCCGGCCCAGGCCGGTACCACGCAGACCCCGGCCGAACGTGCGCGCGAGATCGCGACTGCCCTGGAAAAGGACCGGCTGTACGTCGATCCGGCGTACCAGGCTGCCTTGCCGGAGAGCATGCGCGCCGACGTTCGGGCGAAGGCCAAGGCGCTCGGGTACCCGGTCTACTCGATCGTGCTGCCGCTGACCCCGAGCGACGCCTTCCAGGGCAAGGAAAGCAACGTCCTCACGCTGGTGATCGACGCCATGGACAAGCCCGGCCTGTACGTCGTGATTGATGGCGGCAGCCGGTTCCCGTGGTACCAGGTGCACGAGCTGCCGCAGCTCGACGAGGACCGGCTTCGGCCGGTGCGGCAGCGCGCCCTTGCCGACACCGGGTACGACGCCGGTCCGACCGAGGTGCTCGCCCGGATGTACGAGCTGCTGTCTTCGCCCGCGCTACCGCCGTCGAAGCCGACCACTGGTGGGGGACGCGACGCGGGTCGGGACTCGGACGGCTCGTCGGGCTCGTCGGGTGGCGCGGTCGCGCTGTTCGTCGTACTCGGGATTGTCGGCGTGGTGGTCCTCGGGCTTGTGATCGGCCTGGCTCGCCGGGGTGGCGGCGGTCTGCGCCGACTGCGCCGCGAGAAGTCGTTCAGCATCCCGCCGCACGTCGCTGCCACGGTGGCGGCCGAGCAGCGCCGGCGGCTGACTCGGGAGACCGCGCTCGAGCTGACCACACTCGGCTCGAAGCTGGCCGCCCTGCCGAGCGCCCACGGGTTGGGTCTGTCGCATCAGCAAGCCGCCCTCGACGCGCGCCAGGCCGCGGAGAAGGTGCTCGACTCGTCCGAGGATCTCGTCGACGTGGTCGGTGCGATGGTCCTGCTGGACAAGGCCAGGCGCGAGTACGACGCCGCGGTCGCGGTGGCGGCCGACCGTCCGATCGACGCCGTACCGGAGTTGTGTGCGTTCAACCCACTGCACGGCCGGTCGTCCGGACGGAAGACCCAGGTGAAGTCCGACGGTGCCACCCTGACGCTGCCGCTGTGCGCCGACTGTCGCCGCGCGCTCGAACGCGGCCAGGCGCCGTCGTCGCTGCCCGGGAGCGACGGGCCGTACTGGCATGGCGACGATCTCTGGGCGCGGACCTTCTTCGGTGCACTCGGCGACGACCTCGCCGGAGCGGTGTCGCGCGGCGACCACCGCTCCTGACCTCAGGTGTCCCTGAGGTTCGGCTCAGGGGCGGCTAGGGGGTTCTGCCTGATCCGGCGGATGGTGTCCGCGACCTACGGTCGAGGCTGACACGCTGGGAGGCGGACGATGGAGAGCAGGCAGCTGGGGGTCGTGGTGCTGGTGATCGCGGCCGGCGTCGGGTTATGGCAGTTCGGGGGAAGAGACAGTGACGACGAGCACCGCATCGACGCCAAGATCGACACGGTGCGGCTGGCGGCCGACAACGCCGACATCAACATCAAGGTTTCCGACGACGACACCACGACGGTGAAGCAGATGCGCCACTTCTGGTTCTTCAAGCGCAGCGACGCCTACTCGGTCGACGGCAGCACCCTGAAACTCGACGGCGACTGCGGCTGGAACTGCAGCGCCGACTACGAGGTGACCGTCCCGCGCGGTACCAAGGTCGTCGGCGAGAACGGCAGCGGCGACCTCTCCTTCACCGGAGTAGCCGGCGTCGACGCCACCTCCCGCTCCGGCGAGGTAGACCTCAACGACGTCACCGGCGACGTGAAACTGGACCTGACCTCAGGCGACGTCTCCATCCAGAACCTCACCGGCCGCCTGAACATCAAAGCCAACTCCGGCGACATAGACGCCGACGGCCTCCGGGGCGGCCCCGTAGACATCGAGACCTCCTCCGGCGACATCGGCCTCGACCTCACCGAAGCCAACGACATCCAAGTCAAAGGCACCAGCGGCGACGTAGAAATCACCGCCCCCACCGGCTACCGAGTAACCACCAACACCCGCTCCGGCGAGGTCGAAAACACCCTAGGCAACGACACCGCCGCCACCCACACCCTCACCGCCACCACCGTCAGCGGAGACATCGACCTCCGCCACAACTAAACCCACAACCCGGTGTGCGAGAACTGGGGGCACACCGGGGCTGCGGTCTTCATCCCCCTCACCACCTTCAGAGGGGAACGTGGTGAGGGGCTTGTGGGTGTTTCTGGTGGGGTACTGGTGGCGTGTCTGACAAGTGATGGATTCGGTGGCTAGCACGGAGTAGCGTCGTTGGTAGGGCGTACTTCACTAGGAGGCTCGGATGAGCATCGGTGTGGGGATCTTTCTGATGGTGGTGGGCGCGATCTTCGCGTTCGCGGTCCGGGACACCTGGGATGCGGTGAACCTGCAGGTGGTCGGCTACATCCTCCTGCTGGCCGGAGCGGCTGGGATCGTGTTGTCGTTCTACATCACGAACCGGCGGCGCCGGGTGGAGACGGACGCCATCGACCCGGCCATCGAAGAGGAGTACTGGGTCGTCGAGGAGCACCACCGCGACGTCAAGGAGTAGGCGCTCAGCCGCCTGACAGCACCAACTGCAACCGTGCCGGTCCGTCAGCAGTGACGCGGACCGGCACACCCCAGTCCTGCCGATGCATGTGGCAAGCGGGGAACTCGACCGCATCCGAGTCATCACAGGACGCGGCCTGCACTGCGACATGCAGTACGCCGTCGCCTACGCGCTCGTCGATCACGAGTCGTCGGACCAGATCGGTGGAGTCGCCGGCACCTTCGCGCAGGAGCGTGTCGGGGGTCGACGAGACCAGAAGCCGCGTCGACGGACCGTACCGGTTGTCGAGCTTCTGACCGGGCGGCGGCGTGAACACCACCTCGAGCGTCACCTCGCCGGCCGCGATATCCATCGGCGGTCGCTGCGTCCGCGTGCTGAACTCGGACGCCGTCGCCGAAGCCCCGAGCGGAATCCGGGTCAGCCGATGCGCGGCCGACTCCACCACGAGCAATTCGTTGCCCACGACAACAGCACCGCTCGGTTCGGCGAGCTCGGTCGCCATCGTGTCGACAGTGTCGGTACGCGGGTCATACCGCCGTACGGCGCCGTTGTAGGTATCGGCGATCGCCACCGAACCGTCCGGCAGCACGGTCACCCCGAGCGGGTGCTGCAGCAACGCCTCGCTCGCCTTCCCGTCCCGCAGCCCGAAGTCGAACAACCCGGTCCCGACAGCAGTGTGCACCTCACTGTCGATCCACCGCAGCGCCGAGATCTCCGAGTCGGCCAACCACAGCCGATCCCCGTCCACCGCCAGCCCACTCGTCTGCGCGAACCACGCCTCGCGCGGCTCACCATCCTTCAACCCCTCATTCGTCGTACCGGCCGCCACCTCGGTCACCTTCGTGATCGGGTCGAACGTCCACAACTGATGAACCCCGGCCATCGCGATCCACACCTTGTCCTGGAACCACGCGACATCCCACGGCGAACTCAGTACGTCGGTGCTGTCGCCATCCATCCACTGCTTGCCGGTCCCAACGAGCGTGCTGACCTCACCAGTCGTCAGGTCGATCCCGCGCAGCGCGTGGTTGACGGTGTCCGCCACGACCACGTCGTACCCAACCTGCTCAGCGACCTCAACCGGCAACCGCGTCAACCCATTCGGCTCCGAGAAACTCGCCTGCACCCCGTCCGCGAAACCCCGCTGCCCGGTGCCAATCCGCCGTACCAACGTCTCTGCGTCAGCCTGAAGCTCCGCGATGCTGTGGTTCCCCGCATCGGCCACCAACAGATTCCCGTTGTCCAAGGCAATCACCTTCGCCGGGAACCGCAACTCCGACCACTCCGGCTCCGGAGCGACGTACGGCGACTTCCCCCGCGTCAATGTACCGGCAGCCTCGTGCTCGGCGATCAGCTCCGCCAGCAACGCATCCAACGCATGCGCGTGCCCCTCACCCGAGTACTGCGCCACGATGTACCCGTTGGGATCCACCAACACCAACGTCGGCCAAGCCCGCGCCGTGTAATTCTGCCAAGTCACCAACTCCGGATCATCCAGCACCGGATGCCCCACCTCATACCGCTCCACCGCGGCCCGAACCGCCGCCTCTTCCCCCTCATGCGCAAACTTCGGCGAATGCACCCCGACAATCACCAGCGCATCGCCGTACTTCTCCTCCAACGGCCGCAACTCGTCCAACACATGCAAACAGTTCACACAACAAAACGCCCAAAAATCGATCAATAAGAAGCGTCCTCGAAAGTCAGCCAAGGCCAACTCCCGCCCCCCGGTGTTCAACCACCCACGACCCTTGAGCTCCGGCGCGCGCACATGCATACATCCAGTATCGCTCGCCCCCATTCACCCTCCACCCCGCGCCCACGCTCCGGGCACACCCACCGCGGTGAGCACCCCCGCTCCGGGGCACGCGCGCTCCTACGTCGCGTGCTACCCACCCCGCACGCCCCACCCACCCGTCCACGCGGCTGCCGCCGCTTCCTCACAACAACACTTCCGCCAACCGTCCATTCGCAACCGCCGCCGCTCCCGCCCGCTCCTCCGTCGCGGACACGCGGCTTGCTGAACCGCGGTTGGGTGGGGTGGGCGTGCCGCGGGTGTCGCTCCCCACTGGCTGAGGTGGTGGGTTGCTGCTGCACGCCCCGGCGAACGCGGTCGGGCGGAAGGGTGCGCGCAGCAGCCCAACCGGAGGTGGTTGCGGGTGGATGGGCGCGCGCTGCAGCTCCCAACCCGGAGGTGGATGTGCGCGCAGCAGCCTTCCGACCGGAGGTGATTGCGGGGCTGGGTGCGCGCCGCAGCAGCTCCTCCCAACGGACAGTTGGTGGCTGGCGCCGAAGGCTGCGTGTGTCGGGTCAGCGGGGGAGGATGAGGGTGTCGGTCAGTAGCTTGGCGGTTTTGCGGAGGGTGGCGGGGGACGACGCCAGGTCGGTGGCTAGGGAGTAGGGGGTTAGGGGTTCGCCGGGGCCTACCAGGCGGTGGCGGTGGGCTAGGAGCCAGACGATGGCTCGGGGCCAGGTGGAGAGGCGAGCCTTGGCCAGCAAGTCGGGAGCGTCGCGGACTAGGCGTTCGGCGATGTCGAAGGCGTCGGGGGCGTAGGCGGTGCCTAGGGTTTCGCCGGCCATGAGCCAGGCGTGGGGGGCTAGGACGGAGAGGGTGGCGGCTTGGGACTTGTCGAGGCCTTGGAGGTCTGGTTGGGGTGGGGAACCCAGACCGGAGAGGGCTCGGTAGGCGTCTTCCAGGTCGCTGGTGGTGTCGTCGAGGAAGACGCGTTCGCCGACGGGGTCGATGATGGCGGCGGCTTCCAGGGCTGGGGTCCAGACGTCTACGGCGTCGACGGCTTCTTCTACTACGTCCAGGGCCAGTTGGGTGCGGTCGCCGGCGTGGGCGAGCCAGGCTTTGACGACGGTGGGTACGGCGGCGAAGTAGGTGCTGTCAGCAAGGACCTTGCGGGGTAGCCAGTGGGCCAGGAAGAGCTCGACCAGTACGGCGCTCACTCGCAGCGGACCGCCGACTGTGTGGTCGACGGCGTGGTCGATCCAGAGGCGGACGATGTCGGCCGCGTCATCGGGGAGCTCACAAGCGAAGGTGGATTCGAGGAACTCGTCGACGAGTTGGTCGCGCTGGCGTCGGGACAGCAGGGGGCGGATCGGCGGCCGGATGGGGCGTTCGGGCAACTGGGTGAGGCGATTCACCAGCAGGGCCGAGAAGAACTCGAAGTCCTCGGTCACCGGCGGGTCGTCGTAGTCGTTGGTTTCGCCGAGTGCCTGCAGGATGATGCCGGCTGCGGTTGCGGGGCGGACGGTGCGGATCGTGACTCGGCCACCGCGTTGGTAGGCGTCCAGCACGCGGTCGACCGGTGGACCGACGAAGACGTCCTTCACGATGGCGCCGATGTTGTTGTCGATGAAGACGACGACGGTGTGTGGATGCTGCTCGTCGTCATAATCCAGTACGACGCTCAGTCCGTCGCCGGTGATGTCCTCGGAGACGATCGCGCTGGTCAGCCGGAAACCGGCGATCCGGGTCACCCAGTCGGGCACCTCGTCCTCGGTGCGTAACCGAGACAGATGCGCGCGTTGCAGCGGCAGCCGCCCAGCCGGTCCGACCGTGCGGGCGAGTGAGGTCAGTAGCTGGAAGGACTCGGGGTCACGCCGTTCGCCGAGCACGCGTGCGGCGTCGGCCCAGAAGAACCGCTCGACCTCACCGATCTCGTCCGGGCGTCCGGCCGGCCAGAGCTGGTCGGCGAGCATCGCGGCGGACCGGGCCACCGAGGCCTCGGCGATCACCGGGTGCAGACTGCGCGGGGCGGCGGCCAGGTCGAGGGTCAGCGTCTCCAGCAGGGTCTCGAGCACGGCGACACTCGGCGTCGTGTCGACGTCGACGCCGGCCGCGGGAGCCTGGGTGGGATCCGGGTTCGAATCGACGAGCCGCAGGTGGCTGCGCCGTCCGTCTCGCCCTCGGGGTGACTTGGTCACCTTCGTGAGATTACAGTCCACGCCTAACTCGCCGCAGGCCCATGCGCGCGTCCTGTGGACAACTATTGAGACACGCCGTGAGCACATGACAACGGCCCGTACATCCGAACGGGAAAGATGTACGGACCGTCACCACGAAACGACTCAGCCCTTCAGGGCTCCGGCCATCAGGCCGCCGATGAACCAGCGGCCGAGCACGATGTAGACGATCAGCGTCGGGAACGACGTGATCAGGGCGCCCGCCATACTGGCCGCGTAGTCGACCTTCTGCCCACCTGACAGCGCGGCGAGCCCGAGGGTCACCGGGCCGTTGTTCTGCTGGGTGAGGAACAACGCGAACAGGAAGTCGTTCCAGACCGAGGTGAACTGCCAGATCAGCGTCACCACGAAACCGGAGATCGAGATCGGCAGGATGATCCGGGCGTAGGTCTGGATCAGGCCGGCGCCGTCCACCCGGGCCGACTCGATGATCTCCGTCGGGACGATGGTCGCGTAGTAGTTGCGGAAGATCAGCGTGCAGATCGGGATGCCGTAGATGCAGTGCGCGATGATCAGCGTCGGCACTCCGCGGGTGACGTCCAGTTCGGTGAACGTCGTGCGCAGCGGCAGCATCACCGCCTGGTAGGGGATGAACATCCCGAACAGGATGAACGCGAACACCAGGTTCGCACCCGGGAACCGCCAGCGGGCCAGCACGAACCCGTTCGCGGAACCGATCATCGACGCGATGATCGCGGACGGGATCGCCAGCGTGAGCGAGCGGATCATGTAGGGCTGTAGGACGTCCCACGCCTTGCGCCACGGCTCCAGCGTCCAGGTCTGGGGCAGTGCCCACTGGTCGGCGGCCGTGGTGTCAGCAGAGGTCTTGAAGCTGGTGATGACCACGACGTAGACCGGCGTGAGCACGAACAGCAGGAACAGGATCAGCAGGATATAGCGCACGGTCCGGCTCTTGCGCGTGGAACCGTCCGCGATCACCCCGCGGCTCTTCGGCGTACGACGGATTGCCGCCGCGGCCGAACCGGTCGCATCTGCGGCGCTCACTCTTCTGCCTCCTGCCGAACGGTGTACGCGACGTACGGGATGACCAGTACTGCGACACACGCCAGCAGCACGATCGCGATCGCCGCCGCCTTGGCCTGGTCACTGCGTAACAAGGTGTTCCACATGTAGACCGCGGGGACTTCGGTGCGGAACTGGTTCGGCCCGGTGATCGCGTAGATCAGGTCGAACAGTTTCAGCGACATGTGCCCCAGGATGATCAGCGCCGACAGCGCGATCGGGGACAACTGCGGGAACAGCACGTGCCGGTAGAGCTTGAACTCCGAGGCGCCGTCCACCCGGGCTGCCTCGCGCAGCTCGTTCGGGATGCCGCGGAAGCCGGCCAGGAACAGCGCCATGATGTAGCCGGACAGCTGCCAGACCGCCGGGAGCGCGATCGATGCCATCGTGGTCCACCGGCTGCCGGCGGTCCACCACGGATTCTCCAGGAAGTTCAGATGCAGGATCCCGAAGAGCCGGTTCAGGCCGCGGGCGTCGTCGCCCTGGGACGGGTTCAGCAACCAGGCCCAGACCACGCCCGAGGCGATCATCGAGACCGCCATCGGGAACAGGAAGACCGACCGGAAGATGCTCTCGCCCGGGACGCCCTTCTCCAGCAGCAGGGCCCAGAGCAGGCCGAAGATCAGCGTGCCCACGATGAACGCCACCGTGAGCACGCCGAGGTTCTTCAGCGAGTTGAGGAACCGCTCCTCACCGAACAGATTCGCGTAGTTCTCGAAGCCGACGTAATCGGCCGGGCCCTTGCGGGCCGTGTGCCGATCGGTCAGCGACGTGTTGAACGACCACGCGATCAACCCGTAGACGAAGTACCCGAGCAGCAGCACGGTCGGCAACAGCACCAGGGCGCCAGGGCCCCAGGTCCGGATTCTTCCGTACATGCTCAGATCCCCAACTCGCTGTGCATCAGCTCGTCTTCATCGCGGTACCGAGTGCCGTCTGCAGCTTCGCGACGTCCTGGGCACCGCTGAACTGGCTCAGCGCGGACAGGATGTCGTTGTTCTGACCGGCGGAGCAGGCCGAGCCGTGGGCGCAGGAGCCCGCGATCTTGTCCTTCTTCCAGTCGGCCATCGCGACCTGCTGGTACTTCGGGTAGTCGGCCGCGTTGGCGTCCGAGCGGGCCGGGATCGAACCCTTCTTGGTGTTGAACGCCTTCTGGCCCTCGGCCGAGCCGACGGTCTTCAGCCAGCACTTGGTGCCTTCGGGGTTCTGCCCGTTCGTCGGCAGCGTGAAGGAGTCGGCCAGGAACTGGAACGTGCCCGCGGTACCCGGCGACGGCCAGTAGGTGTACGCCGAGTCCGGCACCTTGTCGGCGAGCTGCTGCGCGGCGACCCAGTCACCCATCAGCGTGTAGCCGGCCTGGCCCTTGTTCACGTACTGCAGCGCGTCCGGCCAGTCGATACCCTCGCGGTCGACGTTGGTGAAGCTCAGCAGCGTCTTGTACTTGTTCAGGGCGGCGGTCACGTTCGCACCGGCCCAGTCGGTCTTGCCGTCCCACAGACCGTTGAAGGTGTCCGTGCCCAGCTCGCCGAGCAGTACGGCCTCGACCAGCATCTCCTGGGCGAAGCCCTTGGAGACGGCCAGCGGCGCCTTGACCCCGGCGTTCTTCAGCTTGGTCAGGTCCGCGATCCAGGCGTCGACGTTCGCCGGTGCCTTGCTGCCGTCGATCTGCGCCTTCTTCAGGACCTCCGGGTTCGCCCACACCACGTTGGCGCGGTGGACGTTGGCCGGGATCGAGTAGATCTTGCCGTCGACCGTCAGCTGGTCGATCAGGTTCTGCGGGAAAGCCTTGTCCAGACCGAAGTCCTTGTACAGCCCGCTGACGTCGTCGACCTGACCGGCGTTGATGTAGTCCTTCAGCTCCGCCCCGGCGTGCGCCTGGAAGGTGGACGGCGGCTTACCCGCCTGCAGGTCGTTGGCCAGCACCTGCTTGGCGTTCGAACCGGCGCCGCCGGCAACCGCCGAGTTGACGAAGTTGTAGTCCTTGCAGTCGGTCTTGAACACCGACACCAGGCCGTCCAGACCGGCCTTCTCGCCGCCGTCGGCCCACCAGGTGAAGACGGTGACGTCCTTGCTGGCGGTGTTCCCGCTGCCACCGCCGTCGTCGCTGTTGCCACAGGCGCTGACAGCGAGAAGACCCGCCGCGCCCAGCACCGCGAAGGTCTTGCTCAGACCACCACGCATTTTCCACTCTCCGATCAAGCAGTTGTGGCGCCGCCGATGACAACGATGCCCCCTTGACACCGCCCCACTCTGGGCATCCCGAACCCCGGTGTCAACGCTGCGCGCGAGCGCGTTGCGCAACCGTCATCGCACCGCACAACTGCTGTGAGAGCGAGACCATACGAGCGGTTTCGCGCGTTTTTGTCGGTTATTGCGTGACCACAGAGCGTTATGGGCGGAGGAGAACCTTGATCGCCCGGCGCTCGTGCATCGCCTTGTAGCCGTCGGCCACCTCGGCCAGCGGTAGGTCCAGATCGAAGACCTTCCCGGGGTTGATCTCCCCGGCCAGTACGTCGGCCATCAGCTCCGGCAGGTAGGCCCGCACCGGCGCCATCCCACCGGCCAGCCCGACATTGCGCCGGAACATCGTCCCGATCGGGACCTCGACCCCGTGCGGTACGCCGACGAACCCGACCGTGGCCCCGGCCCGCGCCACGTCGAACGCGGTCTCCATCGACTGCCCGGTCCCGACACACTCCAGTACGGCGTCCGCCCCGACTCCACCGGTCAGTGCCAGTACGGCGTCCCGCGCCTCGTCACCGCGTTCCGAAATGATGTCCGTGGCACCGAACTCGACCGCCAACTGCTGCCGCGATTCGTGCCGCGACAGCGCGATCACCCGCTCGGCGCCCATCCGTGCCGCGGCCAGTACGCCGGACAGTCCCACCGCACCGTCGCCGACCACGACCACCGCGTCGCCGGCCTTCACCCGCGCGGACCGAGCCGCGTGCCAGCCGGTCCCCATCACGTCGGAAAGCGTTAGCAGCGACGGAATCATCGACTCGTCCGGCGGTTCCGGAGTCGCAACGAGCGTGCCATCGGCGTACGGGAGTTTCACGTACTCACCCTGACCGCCGTCGGCCTGTTTGCTGCCGTACCCGACCAGGTTCTCGCACGCGGTCTGGAACCCGGCCCGGCAATGCGCACACGTCCCGTCGCTGACCACGAACGGCGCGATCACGAAGTCCCCCGGCTTGACCGTCCGCACGTCGGCGCCGATCTCCTCGACGACTCCCACGAACTCATGCCCGATCCGGCTCCCCGGCCGAATCTTGTTCTCCCCCCGATACGGCCACAAGTCCGACCCACAGATGCACGAGGCAACAACCCGCACCAGCGCATCAGTCGGCCCATCGATCTTCGGGTCCGGCACCTCGGTCAGCTGGATGTCGTACGGCGCATGGATCGTGGTGGCTCGCATGTTGTCACTGAACCACACAAGGCGATCCGCACGGAACCACGCGCACAACCGGGGTGTCGAGTCAGAGGGTGGTGTAGCGGCCGCGGCGGTGGACGAGTGGGGGGATTTCGTCGGTGGCGAGTTCGACGTGGGCTATTTCGAGTTGGACTTGGAGGGCCCAGCCGATCTCGGGCGGGTCAGGAGTGACGAGGGTGCAGCCGGCCCAGGTGGAGACGCCTGCGGGGGCCGGGCCCCAGTCGGTGTCGGTCCAGTCGATCATGCGGAACGGGCCGCCGGGGGCGGGGGCGACGTAGCCGAAGGCGTCGGCGAGTTGTTGGTGCGGACCGCCGAGTAGCGACACCACGGCGGTCCTTGCCTTGTGCAACGTTTCCCAGAGGTCCGAGTCCGGGTCGATCAGGCCGATCACGAACCCGGGTTCGCCGTCGGCGATCAGCATCGACGAGACCGTCAGCCCCGCGCGCTTCCCGCCGTACGACGTCGTCCAGAGACCGACCGGTGACGGCAACCGCCCGCGCAGCCGGCGTACCGGACTGCGCTCGGACTCGGGCGGCAGAAACGGGTGGTCGCCGTGGATCGTCACTCCTGCACGGTAACCCGGGCGGGTAGGGCGAACCGGTCGATGGGGTGCATGAGCAGTCCGCTGGAACCGCGCACCGACTCCACAGCCCCGTCTGGATCAAACGTGAACCCGTAGGACTCGCCGTACGCGCCATACCCGGATCCACCGGTGACGCGCAGGCGGTCGCCGTCGGCTTCGAGCGGCTGCGGGTCGTCGGCGGGGTCCGTGTCGGTCGGGTCGATCGCGTACAGCCGACCGCCGAGGACGGTGATGTCCGTGACGCCCCACAGATTGGCGTAGCGGCCGACGAAGCGGTGCAGACCGGCCGCGTCCCCGCGATCCTTCGACGAGGCCAGGTCGATCAGCTTCAAACCGGCCTCGGCGAACTGCGCGGCCGGACCGTCGATGGCGTTGGTCAGCACCGAGATCGCCAGGCGACGCGAACCGTCGACGAAGGTCTTGGTGATGTGCCCCGGGTAGCCGCCGGCGTGCCCGAAGTAGTCCCGCTCACCGATCTTCGTCACCTGCAGACCGAGCCCGTACCGCACTCCGTCGTCCTTGCCCGCCTTCCACAGCGGATGCTGCATCTCACGCTTCGAGCGGTCGGACAGCAGCCGCTCATCACCGGGGAAGTGCGCGGAGAAGTACGTCACCAGGTCACGAGCGTTCCCGAAGAACCCGGTCGCGGACGCCAGCGCCCGGGTGTCCACATGCTCGATCGGCACCCGCGTCTCGGCGTACGAGAGCGCGCTGTGCCCGGCCGCGTATTCACCGAGCCGTGCCGCATCCAGCTCCGGACCGAGCCCGCTCAACCCGAGCTTGTCGACGATCCCGGTCTGCACGAACGCGTTGTACGACGTACCACTCGCAGCCTCGATGATGAGTCCGAGCAGGCCGTAGCCGATGTTCGAGTACTTGAAGCGGTCGTTCTCGGGCAACACCGCGGCACCCGAATCCCGCAGTACGGCGAGCAGCTGATCCCGATCGGGGAAGAGTGTCGCCAACTGCCACCAGTCCGCCGCGCCGCTGTCTCGCGTCACCCCACCGGAGTGCGCGAGCAACTCGCGGACCGTGCGCTCACCGAGCGGCGTACCGACCAACTCGGTCACGTGCTGCGCGGCCGCGTCGTCGAGCCGCACGCGGCCCTGTTCGACCAGCTGGAAGATTGCCGTCGCGGTGAAAGTCTTCGAGTGCGAGGCGATCCGGAACAGGTGGGACTCGGTCAGCGGTACGGCGTTCTCGACGTCGGCCAGGCCGTACGCCGCGGAGAAGGCGATCCCGTCCGCGGCGTGGACAGCAGTCTGAACTCCAGGCACCCGCTGGTAGCGCTGGTTGAACGCCAGCCAGCGGTCGTAGTAGGTGAGAGCTTCGCGAAGGTTGGCGGCATCCAAAGCGTCAGGCATGACGCCTAGACTGAATGACCCGGAAGCGGCTCGCAACGTATGCGCCGTCGGTATAGGTCGAATTCGCCGCCGGGTTGGCCCCAGTGCCGTGAAAATCACTGAACGCAGCCGACTGGTTCACAAACACGGGACCGGTCAGGTTCTCCGACAGCGCGACCCCTGCGTCGAGCGCGGCCTCGCGGGCCTGGTCGAGGACACCGGCATCGGTCGAGTAGATGCCCGCGGTCATCGCGCCACCCTCGGTGACGGTCTGCCGGAACAGCTCGATCGACTCCGCGGTGTCCGCCGTCTTCACCAGGAACGACACCGGCCCGAAGCACTCGCGCCCGTACACATCGGTGTCCTTGGCCTCGAGCGCGACCAGCAGCGGCGTGCGAACCACCGCGTCCGGGAAGGCCGGGTGCTTGATCGCCCGCGACTCCAGTACGACGTCGCCGTACTCGCCGGCCAGGTCGAGGCGGCTGATCACGGCGTTGTTGACGATGCCACCGAGGATCTCGACCGCGCGGGCGTCGTCGCCGAGCAGCTTGCCCATCGCACCGGCGATCCCGGCGCCGACCTCCTCGAACGACTTGTGTCCCTCGTCCGTCTCGATACCGCCGGCCGGGATGAAGAGGTTCTGGGTGGTGGTGCACATCTGGCCGGAGTACAGGGCGAGCGTGAAGGCCAGGTTCCCGGTCAGCGCCTTGAAGGCGTCGGTGGAGTCGATGATGACTGCGTTCACGCCGGCCTTCTCGGTGAAGACACTCGCCTGGGTGGCGTTCTGCTCAAGCCAGTCGCCGAACTCGCTGCCCCCGGTGAAGTCGATCAGCTTCACCTCGGGCCGGGTGGCCAGCGGCTTGGCCAGGCCGTCGCCGGCCTTCTCGACGGCCAGAGTGACCAGGTTCGGGTCGAAACCGGCCTCGCCGAGCACCTCGCGGCAGACCTCGACGGTGATCGCCAGCGGCAGCACCGCGAGCGGGTGCGGCTTCACCACGACCGCGTTGCCGGTGACGAGCGAGGCGAACAGGCCGGGCCAGGAGTTCCAGGTCGGGAAGGTGTTGCAGCCGATCACCAGCGCGACGCCGCGGCCGGTGACGGTGAAGTTCTTCTGCATCCGGATCGGGTCGCCCTTGGCCGGCTTCTCCCAGAGCGCCTCGGCCGGGTAGCGGCTCATCTCCTCATGCGCGTAGGCGACCGCCTCCAGCGCGCGGTCCAGCGCGTGCGCGCCACCGGCCTGGAACGCCATCACGAACGCCTGGCCGCTGGTGTGCTGCACGGCATTGGCCAGCTCGAACACCCGCTTGTGCAGCCGGTCCAGAATCTCCAGTACGACTCCGGTCCGGCCGTCGACCCCGGCGTTGCGCCAGGCGGTCAGTCCCTTGCGCGACGCCTCGATCAACTCATCCAGACCGGACTCGACAGTCCGCGGGTACGACACGTCGAGCTTGATCCCGAACGGCGACTCCTCGGTGATCACGGTGCCGCGGGAGCCGGGGGTCTCCACGGCGAACGTCGTACCGAGGTGGGCCTCGAAGGCGGCCTGGCCGTCGGCTGCCGCCGTCTCGCCGTACACCCGCGGGCTGGGGGACTCCGGGAACGCGGAGTGGTAGCCGCGACTGCGGATCGCGGTCAGAGCGGCGTCGAGACGGTCACGATGAGCAGCCAGCAGATCGGTCATGCTGGCGATGTTACAGTCAGAGGCATTATCGGGGCTAGAGTGTCACAAACCCCCGTCCCGAAGGGGCAATTACGCATGGGCGACTTGGCGAACCGCGTGGCGGCGGCGATGTGGGCGGAAGACACCGCCAGCGCCGGCCTGGGTATGCGCCTCGTCGCGGTCGGGGACGGTACGGCGTCGGTCGAGATGCCGGTCCGCGACGACATGGTGAACGGGCACGGGATCGCCCATGGCGGCTTCGTGTTCAGCCTGGCCGACTCCGCGTTCGCGTTCGCCTGCAACTCCCGGAACCAGGTCACCGTCGCGCAGGCCTGCGACATCGTCTTCGTCGCGCCCGCCCACCGCGGCGACCTGCTCGTCGCCGAGGCGGCCGAGCGCACCACCTTCGGCCGGAACGCGATCTACGACGTGACGGTCCGCCGCGGCGACGAAATCATCGCCGAGTTCCGCGGCCGCAGCCGCCAGTTGTCGGGAACAATCCTTGAGGAGCAGTCATGACGCGCGAGGCGTTCTTGGTCGACGGAGTCCGGACCCCGATCGGCCGGTACGGCGGTGCGCTGGCCGGCGTTCGCCCGGATGATCTGGCCGCGCACGCGATCCGGTCCCTGCTGGCCAGACACTCGACTCTCGACCCGGCGCTGATCGACGATGTCGTGCTCGGCTGTGCGAACCAGGCCGGTGAGGACAACCGCAACGTAGCCCGGATGGCCGTCCTGCTCGCGGGTCTCCCGGTCGAGGTTCCCGGTACGACGATCAACCGGCTCTGCGGGTCGGGTCTCGACGCGATGGCGTATGCCGCTCGATCGATCATTGCCGGAGACAACGACGTACTGATCGCCGGTGGCGTCGAGTCGATGTCGCGGGCACCTTTTGTGATGCCCAAGGCAACGACTGCGTTCTCCCGGCAGGCCGAGGTGTTCGACACCACGATCGGCTGGCGATTCGTGAACCCGGCACTGCAGGCGCAGTACGGGATCGACTCGATGCCGGAGACGGCGGAGAACGTTGCCGCTGACTACAACATCTCGCGTGAAGACCAGGACCTGTTCGCGCTGCGCAGTCAGCAGCGCGCAGCCAAGGCCCAGGCGAACGGTCGGTTGGCCGAGGAGATCGTGCCGGTCGAGATCCCGGGCAAGCGCGGTGCGGTGACCGTCGTCGACACCGACGAGCACCCGCGCGAGACCACCCTCGAAGCCCTGGCTGGACTCAGAACGCCGTTCCGTGACGGCGGTACGGTTACCGCGGGCAACGCGTCCGGCGTGAACGACGGCGCGGCCGCCCTGCTCGTGATGAGCGGCGACATGGTCTCGCGGCTCGGTGTTACTCCGCTGGCGCGGATCGTCGGTACCGCGACGGCCGGCGTACCGCCTCGGATCATGGGCATCGGACCCGCGCCGGCCACCCGCAAACTTCTCGCGCGAACCGGTGTCGCACTGTCCGATATCGGCGCGATCGAACTGAACGAGGCCTTCGCGTCGCAGTCGCTCGCCGTCCTACGCGAACTCGGCCTCCCCGACGATGCCGAGCACGTCAACCCGAACGGCGGCGCCATCGCCCTCGGCCACCCCCTGGGGATGTCCGGCGCCCGCCTCGCGCTCACCGCCGCCCTGGAGCTTCGCCACCGCGACGCCGGGTACGCGCTCGCCACCATGTGTATCGGCGTCGGGCAAGGCATCGCGACCTTGCTGGCTCGTCCCTAGGAGTACTGAAGATGCTCGGTGATGCGTGTCCCGAGGAGTTGCTGGATCCAGGTGAGCGACTGTCGGTCGACGAGCTCCGGTCCCGGCAATTGTCGTTGCTGCAGGCAACGGTACGGCGGTGCTACGAGAACGTGCCGCATTACCGGTCAGCGTTGGACGAGGTCGGATTCGCGCTCGGTGATCTGCAGGAGTTGTCCGATCTGAGCCGACTGCCATTCACCGGCAAGAAGGATCTGCGGGACAACTATCCGTTCGGCATGTTCGCCGTACCGCAGTCCCAGGTTGCGCGAGTGCACGCCTCGTCCGGGACGACCGGCCAGCCGACCGTCGTCGGGTACACGCAGCAGGACATCGACACCTGGGCGGACCTGATGGCTCGCTCGATCCGCGCGGCCGGCGGCCGGGCCGGCGACATCTGTCATGTTGCCTATGGCTACGGCCTGTTCACCGGTGGGCTTGGCGCCCATTACGGCGCCGAGCGACTGGGCTGCACCGTCGTACCGGTCTCGGGTGGGATGACCGAGCGGCAGGTCGACCTGATCCGCGACTTCGGCGCGCGCATCATCATGGTCACCCCGTCGTACTTCCTCGCGATCATCGACGAGATGGAACGTCGCGGCCTCGACCCGCGTGACACCCAACTGCGTATCGGCATCTTCGGCGCCGAACCGTGGACCGAGCAGATGCGCACCGAGGTCGAGCAACGCACCGGCATGCACGCGGTCGACATCTACGGCCTGTCTGAGGTGATGGGCCCGGGCGTCGCGCAGGAATGTGTCGAGTCCAAGGACGGTCTGCACATCTGGGAGGACCACTTCTATCCCGAGATCATCGACCCGGTCACCGGCGAGGTCCTCCCCGACGGCTCCGAAGGCGAACTCGTCTTCACCACCCTCACCAAACAGGCCTTCCCCGTCATCCGCTACCGCACCCGCGACCTGACCCGCCTGCTCCCCGGTACGGCGCGCCCGGGCATGCGCCGGATGGAGAAGATCACCGGCCGCACCGACGACATGATGATCGTCCGCGGCGTGAACGTCTTCCCGACCCAGATCGAAGAACAGATCCTCGAGGTCGACGGCCTCACCCCGCACTACCTCTGCGTCCTCACCCGCCCGGGCCGCCTGGACGAACTCACCGTCCAGGTCGAGGCCGCCCCCGGACTCACCGACCGGGGCGCCGCGGCCGCCGTACTGTCTCGTCGCATCAAGGACCGCATCGGCGTCACCGCTACCGTCGAGGTTCTCGACCCGCACGCCCTGGAACGCTCGCTGGGCAAGGCGAAACGCATCAAAGACAACCGCTGACCCTCTACAGCGGGAGGACCGTGGTTCGGTGGTGGTGCTCGAAGACCACCGAGCTGCGGATGTCGGCAATCTCCTGGCGTTTGGCGAGGTCGAGGACGAGGTCGCGGAGTGCCTGGGCGTCTCGGACAGCGACGTGCGCGAGGAAGTCGGAGGCGCCGGAGACCATGAACATGTCGAGGGTCTGCGGGAGTTGCATCACGTAGTCCTGGAACGCGGTGGCGACGGCCATCGCCTGCGGGCGCAGTTTGATCGAGATGATCGCCTGCATGGCGCGGTCGATCGCCTTCAGGTCGACCGCGGCGTGGTAGCCGCTGATCACCCCGCGCTCGCGCAGTGAACGGATCCGCTCCAGGCAGGTGGACGGGGCGATGCCGAGCTCGGCCGCCATCTCGCGGTTGGTGCGCCGGGCATCGTTCTGCAGGATCCGCAGCAACGCCGTATCAAGTTCGTCCATGAGCACGATTTTCGCAGATCTGCCGAATGATGTTCGGTTGCACGGGTGAAATCTTGTACGTCGGGATACGTTCCGACTGTGCTGACGAACAAGATCGTGGTCATCATTTCCGCCGACGCCCCGGTTGGCGTCGCTCTGAACACCGCGGCGTTGCTCGGGGTCGGCCTCGGCCACCGGCATGCCGAGACGGTCGGGGCCGACACCGTGGATGCCGGCGGGAATCCGCACACCGGCATGTCGGCGTACCCAATCCCGGTCCTGAAGGCGTCGCCGGAACGGCTCCACGAGTTGCGTGCACAGGCCGCGGCACGCGACGACGTGGTCGTGCACGACATGAACCAGATCGCCCAGCAGGCGAGGACCTATCAGCAGATGAGCGACACATTGGCCGGAACCAAGCCCGAAGACGTCGAATACCTCGGCCTCGCGATCCACGGCCCGCGGCAGGCCGTCGACTCCCTAACCGGAGCACTCGCGCTGTATCGCTAGATCAGCGCGTCCTGCGGCTCCGGCGAACGCGACTTGCGGAAGGCCGGCGGACGGATGTGCGGGCGGACGAGGGCTTCGACCTCGAAGTCCTCCAGGTCGAACTTGCCGGCGATCTCCCGGTACGACGCTCCCGTGCGAATGCGGTCGAGGACGTCCTCGACGCGAACGCCGGAGCCGGCGATAACCGGCTGACCGCGCGACTGCGACGGATCCACGATGACGTCGATGTCGTGGTAAATCACGAGTCGCAGCGTGGCGGCGTACCCGTCATCGGACCACCCGATCGCGGCCGAGCCCCGCCGCAGCACACCCGGCAGACCGCCCTGGCTGTCGCGGATGCGTTCCCACCCGGCTTCGCGCCCCTCGGCGGCGATCTCGATCAGCAGGTCGCGTCCGTCATGCGCAAGCCCCGACCAGGCCAGCGGGTACTGCCGCCCAGCCCGCGACCGCAACGCCACCGCGGCCTCGCCGATCGCCTGCAAGGACAACCCAGTACGACGAAGCTGCCGCAACATGTGGGTCTCGACCAGCCCCGCGAACGTGATCGTCGGCTCCCCACGCCCACCCGACCCAGCCGCCAACGCCCCCGACCGCAACCAGTCCCCAAGCGTCGTAGCCGGCAGCCCGAGATGCAACGCCACCTCGGCACGCGTGTACAACGGCCGGTCAAACCGTGAATCCACGTCGAACCCCTTCACGCGGGCGGGCGGTGTCGATCCACAGACTGCCAGAAATGTGTTTGCCACCGTGGGAGCCGGGTGGCTACGGTGCTGCCCTACGCGGAAGGAGGTGAGTGCGATGTCGTACCGAACCGTCGCGCCGCCCGTCCGCCGTACCCACGGCTGAGGTCGGGTGGCTCCCCATCACAGGAGCTTTCGCATGACCGACGTACCGCGTCCACCCTTGACCGCACCTGAGCGCGAGCAGTTGATCGGATGGCTCGATCACCAGCGTTCCTTCGTCCGGATGAAGTGCACCGGACTGTCCGAAGAAGATGCCCACCGCAACGTCGTGCCGACGTCGCCCTTGATGACCCCGGCCGGCCTCGTCGCCCACCTGCGCTGGAACGAGTACGCCTGGTTCCAGCTCAACCTGCTCGGTGTCCCCGACACCGGCCAGACCCCGTGGACCGAGGGCGGCCATCCCGACGCCGAGATGCTGGTCGACGACGTACCGATCGCCCAGCTCCTCGACGAGTACGACGCGGAGTGTGCGCGATCCAACGAGACGATCGCCGACCTCTCGCTCGACACTCTCGAACAAGGCCCGTACGCCGCGAAGGGCGAAGCCGCGTCGTTGCGGTACGTGCTTTGTCACCTGATCGAGGAGACCGCCCGCCATGTCGGGCACCTCGACATCATTCGTGAACTGATCGATGGCCGAACCGGCTACACCAAACTTGAGGAGATTGCATGAGACCACCCCTGACCGGTGACGAGCGGACACAGCTTGTTGGTTGGCTCGACCACCTTCGGTCGTTGGTGCGGGTGAAGTGTGAAGGCTTGAGTGAAGAGGATGCGCATCGCGTGGTTCTGCCTACTTCGCCGCTGACCAATGTGGCCGGGCTGGTGGCGCATCTGCGGTGGGTGGAGTACTCGTGGTTCCAGCAGAACCTTGCTGGGGTTCCGGACACCGGGCAGACGCCGTGGACACCGGATGGGCATCCCGATGCCGAGATGCTGGTGGACGACGTACCGCTGGCGCAGTTGCTTGATGAGTACGAGGCGGAGAACGCGCGATCCAACGCGGTCGTCGCGGCGATGGACCTTGGTGATGTCGAGCGCGCAGTCGTGCGGGACAGCGGGCAGGCCTCGGTGCGGTACGTGCTGTGTCACCTCATCGAGGAGACCGCGCGGCACCTCGGGCACCTCGACATCGTCCGTGAACTGCTCGACGGCGGGACCGGGTACGAGTCGATGAACTGATGTCGGACCCCGTGCCGGTTCCTGTTGCGCCGAAGGGTGGATAGGATGTCCGGGATCTGGCACGGGGTAGCGACAAGAGGTGTGATGAGGGAACCCTCCGTACGCCGTTATTCCGGGCGATCGGTCGAGGAGTGGAAGGCAGCGCGCCGAGAGCGATTACTGGCCGCCGCGGTGGAGTTGTTCGGGACCGAAGGGTACCCGGCGACATCGGTGGAACGCCTGTGCACACAGGCGAAAGTGTCCACGCGGCACTTCTACCACGAGTTCCAGAACAAGGAAGCCGTGCTGCTCGCGGTGCACGCACAAGTCATCGAGCTGACCGTGCGGAACACCGGTGACGCGATCCGGCAGACCGTCGGTCGACCGGTCAAGGAGCGGATCACCGCAGCGGTCGACAGCTATCTGAAAACGATCATGGCCGATTTGCGCCGGGCGCGGATCTCGTTCGTCGAGGTGGTCGGCACCAGCCCGGCCGTCGAGGAGCAGCGGATCGCGTTCCGGGATCTGCTGATCGCGGGAGTGCGCGACCTCGGCGACAGTGCCGCGGCCAAGGGCGAGATCGAACGGCGCGACTTCCGGTTCGTCGGCCTGAGTTTCTTCGGGGCGGTCAACGCGGTCATCTACGACTGGATGCTCGCCGACCCGCGGCCGCCCGAGCAGAAGGTGCAGAAATCCCTGCAGGAGTTGGCGATTCAGCTCATGACGAGCTGAACCGCTTGCGCAATTCGGCGAGGGCGTCATCGCGCGTCATCGCCGCACCAGCGCCATACGCCGTCTCGAACGCGTCGTCACCCAGCAGCTCGTGGAGCTGCTCGGTGACGGCGCGAACGTCGGCATCCGGCACGCTCCGCATCCCACGCAGCGCGGCGCCCAAACCGAGGGTCCGTGCGGCCGCCTCGTGGTCGCCCGACGCGAGATCGACCTCGGCTGCGGTATCGACGACCACCGCGGTGATCGGCATGTCCGAACTGGTCAGGGCGAGCTCGACCGCCTCCCGGCTCAAGGTCCTGGCCGACTCCAGGTCGCCACGCCGCAGATCGACCCGGCCGGTTTGGGCCAGCAGCATCGCCATCGCCTGCGGAGCCCGGTCGAACGCTGGGCCGAGCATCGAGCGCGCGCGTTCGGCCAGCTCCTTCGCCTCGTCGAGCCGGCCGGCCCGCAGTTCGATCCGGGAGAAGCCGAACAGCGACATCGCCTCGCCTTCGCGAGAACCGTTCTCCTCGGCGATCCGGAGTGCCTGCTGCTGAACTGCCCGGGCACCCTCGACGTCACCGAGCTCGAGCCGGCTGATCGCCGCCGAACCGAGTAGCTGCCCCATCCCTTCGGTGGTGCCGAGCTCCTCGAACAGACTCATCGACTCCTCGAGGGATACCAACGCAGCCTCGTGCTCACCACGAGCGGCTTGCAGACTGGCCAGTCCACGCAACGCCATCGACGTACCCCAGCGGTCACCGAGACCACGGAAGCCCTCGAGTGCGACACCCAGATCGGCGTCCATCTGGACCGGCTCACCCTCGTTGTCGCGGAACATCGCGAGCAGCAGCGAGGCCATGTTCCGCGTCCACGGATCCTGATGATCACGCGCTGCCTCGAGCTCGAGGAACGACGCCGACGTGTCCCGCCGGAGCGCTGCCCACATCGCGTTGGTGAACCGGCCGACGGCCGAGTCGCAGACGGTCGGGTACCGCCGCGACAACAGCCGGACCTCGGCCAGCGAACGCAGCGCCTTGGGGACCATCGACTCCGAGTCCTCTTCGGTGGACATGGTGCCGAAGGCAAGCATCATCAACGTGATCGCCCGTTCGACCGGCACACTCGGCCCCGGTACGGCGAGCGCTGCGCGCATCCAGCCGACCGCCTCGGTCGGGCGGCCGCTCATGTTCCACAGCTCGGCGAGCACCGACACCATCTGCACCGAAGCCCGTGCCGAACCGGAGTCGATCGCCGTACGGAGAGCGTCGGTCAGGTTGTCGTGGTCCGCCTTCAACCGGGCAATCCACTCGACCTGCGCACCGGTCCGAAGCTTCGGCGAGGCCTTCCGCAGCAACCGCTGGAAGTATTCGGTGTGCGCCTGCCGGAACCGATCCCGCTCACCAGCGGCCGCGAGCTGCTCGGCGCCGTACGCGCGGACTGTCTCGAGCATCCGGTAGCGCACCGACCGGTCACCGGCGACCGCCTCGACAAGCGATTTGTCGACAAGAGAAGCCAGTACGCCGAGGACCGCCTCGGACGGCAGATCGTCGTCGCTGCAGACCTGCTCGGCGGCTTCCAGTGTGGCCCCACCGGAGAACAGTGAGAGTCGGCGAGCAACCGCCTGCTCGTCGGCATCGAGAAGATCCCAGCTCCACTCGACGACCGCGCGCAACGTCTGATGCCGCGGCAACGCCGTCCGCGAACCGCTGGTCAGCAAGCGGAATCGGTCCGCGAGCCGATCCACGATCAGCTCCGGAGTGAGCGCGCGCAGCCGAGCCGCGGCGAGCTCGATCGCCAGCGGCATCCCGTCGAGCCGGCGGCAGATCTCGGCGACCGCGGCCCAGTTGGTGGGCGTCAACGCGAAGTCTGGGCGAACCGCGCGAGCCCGGTCGACGAAGAGCTGCACCGCCGGATAGTCGTACGGCGCCTCTCCCGCCGGCATCGCCTCGGGTGGGAGTCCGAGCGGACCGACGGGATGGAGGTGTTCGCCGAGGATGCTCAGGGGCTCCCGGCTCGTGGTCAGCACCCGCAGCCGCGGGCAGGCCGCGAGGAGCGAATCGACCAGTCCGGCGACCTCCTGGACCAGGTGCTCGCAGTTGTCGAGCACGAGCAGGATCCGGCGGTCCGCGATCACCTCGACCAGACGATCGGTCGCGGCGCGGCTCGCCCGCAGCTGCTTGGGTACGAGACTCGACGGTGGCGTCAGATCGACGTACTCGCTGGCTCCCAGCGCCGACAGTACGGCGGGTGCCACGTCGGCCGCGTCGCCGAGTGGCGCGAGCTCGACGAACCAGATGCCGTCACCGCTCTGCTCCACCAAGGTCCGACCGGTCTCTGTCGCCAACCGGGTCTTCCCGGCACCGCCGGGGCCGACCATGGTGACGAGTCTGGTGCCGTTGCTGAGCAGTCGGCTGAGCTCCGCGACATCCTCATGACGGCCGACGAAGCTGGTGACCGGTGCGCGCAGATTGCTCCGCGGCACGGCCGGCATCGGCGCGGGCGTGGACACCGCGACCGGATCGACCGCGTCACCGCGCAGGACCGCGACATGTACGTCACGCAACCGTGTGCCCGGATCCGCGCCGAGCTCGTCGGCGAGCGTCGTACGGACTCGCTCGTACGCCGTCAGGGCCTCGGCTTGGCGGCCATCGGCGTACAGGGCACGGATCAGCAGCTCGTGGAGGCGTTCGCGGAGGGGATGCGTGACAGCGAGGTGCTCGAGCTCGGTGATCAGGTCGCGGGCTCGGCCGCAGCTGACCGCGGCTTCGGCGAGGTCCTCGGCCGCTCCGAGCCGTAGCTCGGTCAGACGGTCCGCCTCGATCGCTGCGAACGGCAGGTCGCGCAGGTCCGCGAGGGCCTCACCACGCCAGAGCTTCTCGGCTTGGGCGAGCAGTGTGTACGCCTGCTCCGGATCAGAGCCGAGGAGCGCGCGCCCTCGGCGTACCAGGTCTTCGAACTGCTGGGCGTCGACACAGTCCGCACCGATGGTCAGTGTGTAGCCGGCCGGGCCGGACTGGATCGAGATGCTCGACTCGGTCGCCGGGAGACTCGCACGCAACCGGGACACCAGCGACTGCAGCGCGTTGGCACTGGGCGCCGCAGTCCCCCACAGGCCGTCGACCAGCGTCTCGACACTGACCGGCTTCCCGGCACTCAGCGCGAGCCGGGCGAGCAGTCCGCGCAGGCGAACCCCGCGGACGTCGAGCGGAGTCCCGTCGGCCGCCCACATCGCGAGAGGACCGAGCACCGCTATGCGCACCTACCCAGCCTTGCACATCCAGGTGCCCCGGGGCCTCTGCCTTTTGTCATCACCCTCGCTTATTGTCGACTGTCGTGACCGAACTCGCCGCGCAGACGCAAACCGCCCTCACTCGACTCGTCGCTGATCGCCAGGCCACCGGCCGCGTCCCCGGACTGGTGGGCGCTGTCGCCCGCGCCGGATCGCTGGTCTGGTCGCACGGCGCGGGCTCCGCCGATCTGGACACCCCGGGAGTACCGCCGACGGCGGACTCGCAGTTCCTGATCGCCTCGCAGAGCAAGACGCTGACGGCGGTCGCCGTACTGGCGCTGCGCGACGAGGGCAAGCTCAGCCTGGACGACCCTCTGGAGACGCACGTTCCGGAGAGCAAGCACGGCGGTGTCACCCTGCGGCAGATGCTCAGCCACGCCAGCGGCATGCAGCGCGAACCGGTCGGCGACGTCTGGGACCTGATGAAGTTCCCCGACCGTGACGAACTGGTCGCAGGCTGGAACGACGCCGAGCGCGTCGGCAAGCCGCACCACCGATTCCACTACTCGAACCTGGTCTACTCACTGCTCGGCGAGGTAGTCGCCCGCCTCGACGGAAAGCCCTGGTACGACGCGATCAAGGCCCGCATCCTCGATCCGCTGGAGATGCGCCGGACGACAGTCGGGATGGACGGCGGCCCGGCCGCGACCGGCTACTACGTGCCGCCGTTCACCGACGTACCGGTCCAGGAACCGCTGCTCGACATCAAGGCGATGGCGGCCTGCGGCGGCCTCGCCAGTACGGCGGAGGACCTCGCGAAGTGGGCGATGTTCATCGCGAACCCGGTCTCGGAGGTGCTGTCCAAGGACACCCTGGACGAGATGTGCCAGGTCCAGATCATGGCCGACACCGCCCGCTGGCAACTCGCCTTCGGTCTCGGCTTCATGCTCTTCCGCCGCGGCGACAACCTCTTCGTCGGCCACGACGGCGGCATGCCCGGCCACATCACCTCCACCTTCGTCCACCGCGAGTCCGGCACCGCCGGCATCTGCCTGCAGTCCTCCACCTCGGCGCCCGCCCCATCCCTCCTGGCCACCGACCTGATCACCAAGGTCCTCGACCTGGACCCCCTCCCCGCCGACCCCTGGCTCCCCGGCACCCCGGTCCCCGCCGAACTGACCGGCGTACTGGGCACCTGGTGGACCGAGGGCTCCCCCTTCAACTTCACCGTCAAGGCCGGCGTCCTCCAAGCCAAGTCCCCCGCAGCCGCCGACTGGCAGGCCCCCGCCGTCTTCGACCGCATCGCCGAAGACACCTACCGAACCACCTCCGGCCGCGAAACCGGCGAACTCCTCACCATCACCCGCTCCCCCGACGGCACCCCCACAAAGTTGCACTGGGCAACCTACCTCTGCACCCGCGAACCCCTCGCCTTCGCCGACATCCCGCAATGACCACAAGACCGGATATCCGGTCGCGTGGTTTCAGGTGCGGCGGCGGTAGGCGCGGATGGCGAGGGGGGCGAAGACGGCTACCAGGCCGATCATCCAGGCCAGGGTGACCAGGAGGGGTTTCTGGATGGCGCCGCCGCCCATCAGGGCGCGTTCGAGGTCTACCAGGTAGGGGATCGGGCTGTACTTGGCGAACTCCTGGAGGAAGGCGGGCATGGTGCTGGTGGGGGCGAAGATGTTGCTGCCGAAGGTGAGCGGGAACATCACCAGGAAGGCGATGCCCTGGACGCCTTGGGCGGTCTTCATGGTCAGGCCGAGCCAGACCCAGATCCAGCACATCGACAGGGCGAAGCCGAGGACGATGACGAGGCCGAGCAGGCCGTAGCCGAGGCCGTTCTCGAAGCGGAAGCCGAGGGCGAAACCGGTCGTCATCAGGATCACGATCGAGAGCATGTAGCGGACGGCGTCGCCGAGGACGGCGCCGATCAGCGGGGAGATGCGGGCGATCGGGAGACTGCGGAAGCGGTCGAAGACGCCTTTGGCGAAGTCGTCGTTCAGGCCGACGCCGGTACCCATGGTGGAGAAGACGACGGTCTGGACGAGTAGGCCGGGGAGCAGCCAGGGCAGATAGCCCTGCCAGCCCTCGCCCCGGTTCATCGCGCCACCGAAGACGAACAGGAACAGCGTCAGGAAGATGATCGGCTGGAACGTCACGTCCGCGAGGGCTTCGGGGTTCTGCCGGATCCGGACGATGTTGCGCCAGGCCAGGGTCAGGCTCTGCTGCACCCAGGCGAACGGCCGGGACCTGTGTACGGCGGGTGCGTGCTCAAGAGTTGCCGTGGTCATCGGCTTGCTCCTTCCAGGATGTCGGCGGGACGTTCTTCGGCGGCGTGACCGGTCAGGGCGAGGAAGACCTCGTCCAGACTGGGCAGTCGCAGCGCCAGTTCGGTGACCGCGATACCGGCTTCGTCGAGACGGCGGACCACCACGGGCATCGCCGTACCGTCGGTGACCGGTGCACTGACCAGGGCGTTGACGACGTCGACGCTCGGTCGGACGCCGACTGCTTCGGCGACGATCGCGGCGACGCGCTCGAGGTGTGCGGGCTCAGACGGCCGTACGTCGAGCGTCTGCTTACCGGCCTGTGCCTTGAGCTCGGCCGGTCGGCCGGATGCGACCACGCGGCCCTTGTCGAACACCATCAGCGAGTCGGCCAGTGCGTCGGCCTCCTCGAGGTACTGCGTGGTCAGCAGCACCGTGGTCCCGTCCAGGACGAGGTCGCGGATCGTCTCCCACACGCCGTTGCGGGCATGCGGATCCAGACCGGTCGTCGGCTCGTCGAGGTACAGGATGCGGGGGTTGCCGACCAGGCTCGCGGCCAGGTCGAGCCGGCGCCGCATACCGCCGGAATAGGTCTTCGCGATCCGGTCGCCGGCGTCGATCAGCTCGAAGCGTTCGAGCAACTGCTCCGCACGACTACGGGCATTCGGCCGGGACATGCCCAGCAGCCGGCCGATCATGACCAGGTTGCGGCGGCCGGACATGTCCTCGTCGACCGAGGCGTACTGCCCGGTCAGGCCGATGATCCCGCGGACCTTGGCGGCATCCCGTACGACGTCGTACCCGCCGACCGTCGCGTGCCCGGCGTCGGGACGCAGCAGCGTGCCGAGGATCCGGACCGCTGTCGTCTTGCCCGCGCCGTTCGGCCCGAGCACTCCGAGCACTGTCCCGGTCGGGACAGTCAGGTCGACCCCGGCCAGCGCAGTCGTGGTTCCGTACTTCTTGACCAAGCCGACCGCCTCGATGGCGACCTGGTTCGATGTACTCATCGATTTCCTCCCAGTGGACTCACTTCACTGGGACTACCGTCCACTGCTGCGCTGGCACGGGGCTGGCATCGCTCTGGCAGGGGGCCTCAGCCCTTGAGCGGGACCACCTTGTTGGCGAGTAGCGCCTGGTACGCCTCCGGGTTGTAGCGGGCCAGGTGACCACGCGCCCGGCGGCGGTACTTGAGGATCTGCCGGATACCGATCGCCCACAGCACGTACTGGAAGGCCAGTGCGTACTTGAAGTCACCGATCGTCTGCGGAGCGCCACCAGACGAGGCGTCCAGCAGGATGCCGACCATGCCGATGCAGATCAGCGTGGCGATGAAGCCGCCGGTGTTGACCATCCCGTTGGCCGCACCGAACCGAGTGCTCGGGTTGAAGGTCCGCGCGTAGTCCAGCCCGAGCATCGAGCCAGGTCCACCAGCGGCCTGTACGACGATCAGCAGCAGAAGCACCGGCATCGGGGCCTGCCCCGGCCACACCAGTACGACGGTCCACATCAGCACCGAGCCGGCGATGACGGCCAGCACGATCCACGACCGGTAGAACGGGAACTTGGCGGCGTACCGGCCGACCAGCGGTCCGTAGCAGAGCCCTGCGAGCACAGGCAGGATGAGCATCGCCGCAGCAGTCCCTGGCGCGACACCCTGTCCCTGCACGAGGAACGGGTAGCCCCAAAGCAGACCGAACGTGCTGCCGGAGAAGCTGGTCGTGAAGTGTGTCCACAGCCCCAGCCGGGTACCCGGCTCATTCCAGGCCCGCCGGAGGTTCTTGCGAACCTCGGTGACCGACTGCTTGGCGTTACGCAGCGGCTCGTCGTACGGGGTGTTCTTGAGCAGCAGCAGTACGGCGATGCCCGCGACCAGGCTCAGCACACTCGCCCCGGCGAACGTCGGTGTCCAGCCGAACGCGTGGAACGCAGCGGCCATCGGAGCGGTCGAAACGATCGCACCGATGCCACCGAGCATTCCGGTCGCCTGAGACATCACCGGCTGCCGCAGTGCGGGGAACCACGCCATGACGACGCGCAGCACGCTAATGAAGACCAGTGCGTCACCAACACCCAGTACGGCGCGCGCAGCGAGCGCGGCCGGGTACGAGTCGACCATGCTGAACGCGGACTGCGCCACGAACAGCAGTCCGGACGCAGCGATCAGCAGCCGCTTCGAGCCGTACCGATCGAGCAGTACGCCGACCGGCACCTGCATGGCGGCGTACACAGTCAGCTGTACGACGGTGAAGCTGGCCAGCGCGGATGCGGAGATGTCGAACCGCTCGGCGGCCTGTAGTCCGGCCACACTCATGGAACCGCGGTGCAGCACCGTCACCAGGTAGGTGAAGACAGCAGTGGCCCAAACCGCCCAGGCACGCCGTCCGCCCAGGGGGAAGAGGAGTTCGGTCACCGAATGCCCCGCAGGTCCGCCGCAGCGGAATCGATGTGGGCGACGACCAGCTCGCGGAACCGCTTGACGCTGTTCCCTCCGAGCGCGTCGATCATCTCCTGGTGGTCCGCGATCGACCTGTCCATCCGGGCCGGCTGCACCTCGATACCGGGCACACCCATCCGCACCTGACGGTCGCGCAGACTGTTGTAGAGCTTGGCGAGAATCTCGTTGCCGGCGGCACCGACAATCGCCTCGTGGAAGGCACGGTCGGCCTCCAGGAAGCTCTTCGCGTCATTCGCCTTGCGATGCGCGCGCATCTCGTCGACGCGCTCCGACAGACTCTCGATCAGCTGCTTGCGTCGCGGCCAGACCTTGGCGGCCGCGTGCGACTCGATCAGCTCGCGAGCCTCGAGCACGTCGTTGATCTCCTGCGGCAGCACCGGCAGCACCAGTGCGCCCTTCTTCGGGTACAGCTTGACCAGGCCGGACTCCTCCAGCCGCAGCAACGCCTCCCGGACCGGAGTGCGCGAGACGCCGACCGCGGTGGCGAGCTCGCCCTCCGTCAGCAGCTCCCCGCCGGGGTAGACCCGGTCCAGGATCGCTGCCTTCACATACGCGTACACCCGCTCAGCGGCCGGGATCTTCTCCACTCCCGGCGCTGCCTCGACGACCACCCGAGCGATCTCGGCGGTTTCTTCCCCCAGCTCGAACTGCACAACCTCACCCTAAAACGCACTTGGTATCTCTGTTGTATCTATCCTACACCCACAGGCAATCCACTGGCTGTCCCCAACTTCTCCACGAGTTATCCACAGGGTGATCCACATGATGTGGGTAACTGAGCGTGAACTGCCGAACTATCGGTAGTGACAAACGCAGGGTTTCCCCTGTCTTGTGGACAAACCAGACCACTCACCGACGATGAGATTTAGAGTCACGAGTGATCGAGCCTGGTCCCGTCCGATCCAGGCCCCGCCCTTCTGGAGGCAGCGTGTCCCCTCTGTCCCGCCCGCGCCGGTTGTCCGCCGGCCTGGCCGCCACCGCCCTGGCGTTGACCGCCCTCGGCGCCACCGCCGCGAGCGCCGTACCGGCTCCGCTCGCAGCTGCTGCCGAGGCCGGCCCGCTGATGAACTACGTGGTGAACACCAAGCCCTCCCCCGGTCACATCCGGAAGGTGGAGAACGCGGTCAAGGCCGCCGGTGGCACCGTCCTGGTCTCGTACCGGCAGCTCGGCGTCGTGGTCGCGCAGTCGACCAACCCGGACTTCAAGACCGCGCTCAAGTCCGGCCGTGACGGCCGAGAGGTCCAGTCCGTCGGCGCCACCCGTACGGCGGCAGTGACCGACGGGACCGCGGCTGCGGCGGCACCGGCTGCGGCCGGGGCGGCGTCCGAGCGCGCGATTGTGGGCGCCCCGGTCGCCGACCCGCGCGAGAACGAGCAGTGGGACCTGACCCAGATCAAGGCTGACCAGGCCCACGCGATCACCGACGGTTCCCGCAGCGTCCTGGTCGGCATCAACGACAGCGGCGTGGACGACACCCACCCCGACCTCGCGCCGAACTTCGACGCGAAGAACTCGGTCAGCTGCGTGAACAACGGCGTACCGGACACCACTGCAGGTGCCTGGCGCCAGACCACCAGCTCGCACGGCACGCACGTGGCCGGCACGGTGGCCGCAGCGCGCAACGGCGTCGGCATCGTCGGCGTGGCGCCCGGCGTACGGATCGCGTCGGTGAAGGTTGTGAACGACGCCGGCTACATCTACCCGGAGTACGCGATCTGCGGCTTCGTCTGGTCGGCCGAGCACCACATGGACGTCACGAACCACAGCTACTTCATCGACCCATACATGTTCTGGTGCAAGGACAACGGCGACCAGGGCGCGGTCCAGGAAGCAGTACGGCGGGCCGTCGCGTACTCGACCGGTCGCGGCGTGCTCGCGGTCGCGGCCTCCGGCAACTCGAACTACGACCTGGCCAACAAGACCGTCGACAACAGCAGCCCGAACGACTCGACCGCCGTACCGCGGACAATCGACAACAACTGCCTGGACATGCCGACCGAGCTGCCGCACGTGATCACGGTGGCCTCGACCGACAAGGGCGGCGCCAAGAGCTCCTTCTCGAACTTCGGCCTGAACAAGATCGACGTCGCGGCTCCTGGCCGCTCGATCCTGTCCACCGTGCCCGGCGGCGGCTACCAGACGATGAGCGGTACGTCGATGGCCTCGCCGCACGTGGCCGGCGTGGCCGCCCTGATGAAGTCGGCGCACCCGTGGTGGGGCCCGCTGCAGCTGGAGGCCGCACTGCGCAAGCAGGCCGACGACACCGCCTGCCCGACCACCCCGGACGCACGCTGCACCGGCACCACGGCGAACAACGCCTTCTTCGGTGAAGGCAACGTGGACGCACTCGACGCGGTCAAGCGCGGCTACTAACCCTGATCGGAGTGGGGGTCTCCCGCCCGGGACCCCCACTCGCTTCTCATTCCAGACTGATCAGCACGATGCCGGCGACGACCACCGCGGCCGCGATCGCCCGCCGCGGTCCGAACCGTTCGCCGAAGAACACCGCGCCGATGACCGCCCCGAAGATGATGCTGGTCTCGCGCAACGCAGCGACCGCAGCCAGCGTGCCCCGGGTCTGTGCCCACAGCACCAGCCCGTAGGCCACCATCGACACCAGACTGCCGCCCAGCGCGGACAGTACGGCTCCACGCGGCAGACGCAGTACAGACGGTCCTCGCCAGGCGATCACCAGCAGCGGCATGGCGAAACCCTGCAGCATGAAGACCCAGCCCATGTAGGTCAGCACGGGCATCTGGCGCACCGCGAGCCCGTCCACCACTGTGTACGCCGCGATGGTCAGACCGGTCCCCATTGCCGCGGCTAGAGCGGGCACTTGCCGCCGACCGGGCCGTCCGATGAACACCAGCCCGATCAGCCCGGCCGACACCAGCAGTACGCCGACCAGTACGCCGGGGGCCAGCGTCTGCTGCAGCACCACGACTGACACCACTGCAACGACCCAAGGCGACGTACCGCGGGCCAATGGGTACATCTGGCTGAACTGCCCCAGTTCGTACGACGCCAGCAGCCCACCCAGGTACGCCAGGTGCAGGACAGCCGAGGCGGCGATGTAGCCCCAGGTGTCAGCCGGCGGCAACCCCTGCACCAGCACGAGCACCAGCCCGATGACACCCGCCGCCAGCTCGAACAACGCCAGCCCAGCCACCCGATCCACCGCCCCATGCGCCATCGCATTCCACGTCGCATGCAACACCGCAGCAGCCAGGACCACCACCAGAACCAGCACGACTCCACCTTCTCATAGTGTGGTGATTGGTCCGGACCTATCCAGTTCGTGAGCAGCTTCCAGGCGAACCCGGATGTCGTCCAGCGTCGCGTGGCCGGCCTTCCAGACTCCGGCCCGCCAGATCGCCGACCCGATCGCACGGTGCCGAACCATCGTCGGCAGCGCCGCCTCCTCATCCGCCGACAGGACGGTGAACGCGGCATACCCGCGCCGGAAAGCCGTCAGCTGCTCAGGAGTGGAGTGGGCGAACCCGGTCACCAGGTCGGCGAACCGCAGGTCGAGTCCCGCGATCTCGAAGTCCAGTACGGCGCTCACACGGCCGTCGGCGATCAGCAGATTGCTGAGGCCGAAGTCGCCATGGACGATCTGAACCGGGAGGCGTTGCCGCAACTCCTGCATGGCCAGGTCGATCTCAGGCGCACGCTTCGCGAGCCACTCGCTCGCGGTACCCGGCAGCTCACGCCGCAGTACTGCGTACACCTCGGTGAGCTCCGGGCGGATCGTGTCCAGTGGTCGTCGCCAGTCCGATGGGGCGAGCTCCAGCGGCAGGTCCGCCAGGGCGGCACACAGCTCGCCCGCAGCCCGTCCTGCCAGCTCCAGCTCGCGTTCCGAACGTGCGGGGTGCGCACCGGGCAGTTGACGGCTGAGGGTCGCCAGACCGACCGGCGTCACGACCGCAGTCGTCCCATCCGTCGCTGGAATCGGAGCCGGTACGTCGAAGGACAGTCCGCACCGCGTGAGCTCAGCCAGCAGGCGATGCTCGGCGTCCACCTTGCTCGGATCGGCATGGTGCTGCACTCGAAGGACATAGCCGTCGGCTCCGAAGCGCAGCAGCCGCACCCAGTTGTTCGTCCCATTGGACGGTGCCGCGATCTCACTCGGCGTACCGAGACCCCAGTTCTTCAGCAGTGCTTGCAGATCGACGGCCACGCCGCCGAGTCTCTCCGACAACCGCGGCCCTCAGCCAACGATTTCTCAGCTGCAGGTCAGAAGCCTCAGCCACCGTCGCCACCACCGCCACCGTCATAACCGCCACCGTCGTACCCACCGCCGAATCCGCCACCGTCGTGACCACCACCGTGCCACCCCCCACCCCAGGCGCCGCCGGGATCGACCTGGGTGTCGAACGAACCCAGCGCGAAGTAGCTGGCGCCGGCACCGGCTGCGAAGTACCCCTGCCCGTACGGCGCGACCGCCGCGCCGGCCTCCCAATAGGGAACGCGCCGCTGGCCGAGTACGACGTACCGGACCTCGGGTTCGTCGCCTGCCTTCAGCCGGGCCGCATCCTGCGCACACGCCGGCACTGTGCGCGTGCCACGCCTCGGCTGGTTCCACACCACATCAGTGGTGGACGGTCCGTGCTGTGGATTGAAGAAGCACGGCACCCGCCGCTCCGGAACGGGTTCACCCGCGACTCGCGCGCGGACACACACGATGGCGTACCGCCCGGTCGCCAACGCATCGGTCACTGCACTGATGCCATCAGCCCGCTTGACCCCACCCACCGCACGCTGCGCAGCCTCATAAGCATCCAGCCCGCGCTGGTAGTCGAGCCGAGTCTCCGCATCGAGCTCCCGGCCCTCCACCACCGCGCCCAGCCTCGTGAGCTCCTCACCGAGCAGCGTCACGTCCTCGTCCGCCAGCTTCTTCACCTGCTCCAGCTCGGCAGCGTCACCCTGCCGGGCGGCCCGCCGATCCCACAGGTAGCGGCCGGCGACGGCCAGTCCGCCCCCACCCAGCAAAGCCAGCAACCAGGTCATAAGGCCGAGGATACGATTCCTCGGCCTCATGACACAGCAACTCAGGTGCAGGTGATTTCGGGCGTCAGCCAGTCGGCGTGGTCGTAGTTCTGATCGCCCGCAATGTCCATCCGGAGCTCGAGCATGGTGACACCGGTGAGGTTGGCCGTCAGCTGGGTGATGCCACCGGTGCCGACGGCGTCGCCCTGCGCGAGGCGGGTGCTATCGCCCCAGACTTCGAAGTGCACCTGGCCGCGGTCGCCGACCTCGTCGTCGATACCGATCCCGGTCGTGAGCGTCGTACAGCGCTTGGCGAGGTGGAAGGTGACCGAACTGTTGGCGTGGCCGCCCAGACCGGACCCGTAGACGACGCCGGCCACGGTGAGCGGGCGACCGTCACCCGCGGCTTGCTCGCCGACGCTGCGGTTCCGCTCCATCGGTCCCCAGCTGTTGGTCATCGACACCCACGGGCGGTCACCCAACCGCGACTTGCCCGCAGGCGGCGGCGCACCGAGGCAGCTGATCTCCGGCGTCACCCAGTCGGCGTGGTCGAAGTCAGGCGTGTCCTTCGGGTCCACCCGCAACTCCAGCACCTGTACGCCGGTGAGGTCAGCGCTGAGCGTCACTGCGCCGCCTGCTCCGGTCGCGTCGGCCTGGGCACGGCGGGTGCCGTCACCCCAGACCTCGAACCGTACGTCGCCCCTGTCGCCGACCTCGTCGTCGATACCAGCCTTCACGGTCAGCTGGGTGCACTGCGCGTCCAGGAAGTAGCCGACCCGAGCCGGCGAGTGTGTGCCGAGGCCCTTCGGGTAGACCGTGCCGGCGATGGTCAGCGGCTTGCCGTCACCGGCCGGCTGCTCGCCGACACTCGTGTTGGTCTCGACAGGTCCCCAGCCGTTGTCAGCAAAGGCCCATGGCTGGTCGGACAGCGTCGTACGGCCGAGAGGTGGCGGATCGGCCACTGTGAAGCGACCTGCGCCCGTACCAGTCTGGGAGGTCCCGTTCCATGACCAGCTGGCACTTGTGGTCAGGGCGACCGGTCCAAGGGCGGACTGGTTTGTCGTCAGGTGCCAGGTCACTGAGCCGGTCTGTCCGGCTCCCACTGTGCCCACCTGGGTCGAACCCTCCGGAGTGGCTGCCCACGTGGCCGGAACGCTCAGGGACAGCTGTGCACCGGTCACTGCGGTCGGCCCGTCGTTGTACAGCTTCGTCTGCACATCGGCCCGCCCTGCAGCCGAAGTGACGTACGGCTTCACCGGCACAGCCTCCGGCACCACCATCGGAGCAACGTCGGCCCCGGCCCCCGGGGTCACCCGGAACATCGCCGCATCATGCGCACCGACCGCCGCACGCACAGTCCCTGCAGACGCCCGTACGGCGTTGCTCCACAGCTCTTTCACCGTGTACGCCGATGATGCGGGGAGCCCGAGCGCGGATGCCGTCGTACTGATCGTTGCGGCGTTCGGCGAGCGGTTGAGCAGGACGACCGCGGCTGAGCCGTCGGACAGCTTCTTCGACCACACCTCGATGTCACCGTCGTCCCGAAGCTTGGCGCCTTGTCGGCCTGCCCAGTCCTGGTTGACGGCGACCACGTCGGGATCGGTGAGCAGGTCGCGCGTCGACGCCGGCATGGAGCGCAGGTCGTTGCCGGCGATGAGCGGTGAGTTGATGATCGACCAGAGGCTCATGTGCGCCCGGCTCTCGGCGTACGTGAGACCGCTGTTGCCCACCTCGAGCATGTCGGGGTCGTTCCAGGCGTTCGGGCCGGAGTACTGCTCGAGCCCGACCTGCTGGTCGAGCAGCGACATCACACTGGACCAGTTGTTGGCGATGTCGCCCGTGGTGCGCCACATGTGACCGCCCGCGCTGGCGGCCCAGAGCCATGGCTGGTTCTGACCCCATTCGCAGATGCTGTAGAGGATCGGGCGCCCGGTGGCCTGCAGGGCGTCGGCCATGGTCTTGTACCGCGTCGTGGCCGGGATGCCGTTCTGCTGCCCGCAGTTGTCGTACTTGAGCAGGTCAACACCCCAGCTCGCCCAGGACTGCGCGTCGACGGTCTCGTGGCCCAGGCTGGCCGGTAGGCCTTGGCAGGTGTGCGAACCGGCGGACGAGTAGATGCCGAGCTTGAGACCACGCGCGTGCACGTAGTCGGCGATCGCCTTGATCCCGCTCGGGAAACGCGTCGGATCAGCCTGCAGCCGACCGCTCCCATCACGCTGCGGCGCCATCCAGCAGTCGTCGATATTCACGTACTTGTACCCAGCCGCCGCCATCCCCGACGACACCATCGCATCAGCGGTATCGCGGATCAGCGCCTCGTTGATGTCACAGCCGAATGTGTTCCAGCTGTTCCACCCCATCGGCGGGGTAGGCGCAAGATCCGGCTTCGCCTGCGGCGCGGCCTGCGCGGTCGCCGGCACGACGACAGCACACAAGACCAAGCTCAGAACGGAAGCGAGCAGACGTCGGCGCATGGCGGACTCCATCCGTGGGTGGGGCGGCACTCACTGCGAGGGAAGCTACACGCGACGTCACCTCCCCGACAAGACATGAAGCCCCACAAACCAACACATTCCGCCAGGCTCGAATGGTCTACTGCTGTCCGTCGAAAGCAGTTCGGCGCGACCGCGGGAGGCGGCCGCGCCGAAGGCGGTGTCCTTTAGAACATCAGGGCTCGGGCGGGGTCTTCGAGGATGCTGGCTACGTCGGCGAGGAAGGTGGAACCCTTTTCGCCGTCGATGAGGCGGTGGTCGAAGGACAGCGCCAGGGTGGTGATCCAGCGGGGGACGATCTCGTCGTTGACGACCCAGGGCATCTTGCGGACCGCACCGAAGGCGAGGATCGCGGCTTCGCCGGGGTTGATGATCGGGGTCCCCGCGTCGACGCCGAAGACGCCGACGTTGGTGATCGTGAACGAACCGCCGGCCTGGTCAGCCGGTGAGGTCTTGCCCTCGCGGGCCGTGGCGACGAGCTCGCCCAGGGCCGCGCAGAGCTCCGGCAGGGTGAGGGTGTCGGCGTTCTTGATGTTCGGGACGATCAGTCCACGCGGGGTGGCCGCGGCGATGCCGAGGTTGACCGCACCCTTGTAGACGATCTCCTGAGCCTGCTCATCCCAGGCCGCGTTGATGATCGGCGTCCGCCGCGCAGCCAAGGTGACCGCCTTCGCCACGATCAGCAACGGCGACACCCGGAGGTCGCGGAACGCCTTGTCACCCTTGAGCCGCTCGACCAACTCCATCGTGGCGCTGACGTCGACGGTGATCCACTCGGTCACATGCGGCGCACTGAAAGCGCTGGCCACCATCGCCTGCGCCATCACCTTCTGCACACCCTTGACCGGCACCCGAGTGTCCCCACGCCCACTAACCACAGGAGCAGCCTCGTACGCCGGTGCAGCCGGAGCAGCCACGTGGTTCTCCACGTCGGTGCGGGTGACGATTCCGCCTGGTCCGGTAGCCGTCACCGCGCCAAGGTCGATCCCCAAGTCCTTAGCCAACTTCCGCACCGGCGGCTTGGCCAGGACATGCGCCCCCACCCCGTTGCCCACGGCAACCGGTGATGTCGAGGAGGAGACGGCCGCACCAAGCCCCGCAACCTGGGCTGGGGCGGACGGAGGCTGGGCCTGCGCGACCGGCTGAGGTGTAGCTGGTACTGCGGGAGCGGCAGGAGCCGCAGCACCACCAGGACCCTTGCGGGGGCGGCGTTTGGCTTCGGTGGTTCGGGGGCCGTAGCCGACCAGCACGGCGGTGCGGCCGCCGTCGGCGGGTTCGTCGGGTACGGCGGCCGGCTCGGGGGCATCGGTCAGTACGGCGATGATCGGCGTACCGACGTCTACCGTTTCGCCTTCGGGGACCAGGAGTTCGTGGACGGTGCCGGCGAACGGGACGGGAAGCTCGACCAGGGACTTGGCGGTTTCGATTTCGACGATGGTGTCGTTGAGTTTGACCGTGTCGCCGACCTTGACCTTCCAGCTGACGATCTCGGCCTCGACGAGGCCTTCGCCGACGTCGGGGAGGTTGAAGCGTTGGATGGCCATCAGTACTCCATCACCCGGTCGATACCGTCCAGGACCCGGTCCAGGTCGGGCAGGTACTCCTCCTCCATCCGCGACGGCGGGTAGGGGGTGTCGTAGCCGGTGACGCGCAGGACCGGCGCCTCCAGGTGGTAGAAGCACTCCTCGGTCACCCGCGCGGCGATCTCGGAACCAGGCCCGAAGGACAGCGTGGCCTCGTGCACCACGACCGCGCGCCGGGTCTTCTTCACCGAGGCGAAGATGGTCTCCAGGTCGAACGGCGAGATCGAACGCAGGTCCACGACCTCCAGGTTCCGCCCGTCCTCGGCCGCGGCCTCGGCGGCCTGCAGGCAGGTCTTCACCATCGGGCCGTAGCAGAAGAGCGTGGCGTCGGTACCCTCGCGCGCCACCTTCGCCTTGTGCAGCGGCAATGCCGGCGGGACGGACTCGTCCAGCTCGGCCTTCTCGTGGTAGCGCCGCTTCGGCTCGAAGAAGACGACCGGGTCGTCGGAGGCGATCGCCTGCTGGATCATCCAGTACGCGTCGACCGGGTCGCCGCAGGTCACCACCTTGAGCCCGTTGACGTGCGCGAACAGCGTCTCCGGCGACTCCGAGTGGTGCTCGACCGCGCCGATGCCACCGCCGTACGGGATCCGGATCACGACGGGCATCTTGATCTTGCCCATCGACCGGTAGTGCATCTTCGCGACCTGGTTGATGATCTGGTCGTACGCCGGGAAGACGAACCCGTCGAACTGGATCTCGCAGACCGGACGGTACCCGCGCAGGGCGAGCCCGACGGCGGTCCCGATGATGCCGGACTCGGCCAGCGGGGTGTCGATCACCCGGTCCTCGCCGAAGTCCTTCTGGAGACCTTCGGTAATTCGGAAGACCCCGCCGAGTTTGCCGATGTCCTCACCCATCACGACGACCTTGGGGTCGGCCTCCATCGAGGCCCGCAGCCCGGCGTTGATGGCCTTGCCGAGAGTGATCTTCGCCATCGCTCAGCCCTCGCCTTCGAACGATGCCGCGTAGGCGGCGTACTGGTCGCGCTGCTCCGCGAGCTGCGGCGTCTCCTCGACGTACACGTGCTGGAAGAAGTCGGTCATCGTCGGGTCCGGCAGCGCGAGGCAGCCGGCCCGCAGTTCGGCCGCGACCTTGTCCGCCTCGGCCTCGACCTCGTCGAAGAAGTCGCTGTCGACCCCGGCATGCCGGGTCAGATACGCGTGCACCCGCTCGATCGGATCCTTCAGCTTCCAGTGCTCGAGATCCTCGGAGAGCCGGTACTTCGTCGGGTCGTCGGAGGTGGTGTGCGCACCCATCCGGTACGTGTAGGCCTCGATCAGTGTCGGGCCACTGCCCTCGCGGGCGCGCTTCAGCGCTTGCTGAGTGACGGCGTACGTCGCAAGAACGTCGTTGCCGTCGACGCGGATACCGGGGAAACCGAAGCCGGCCGCGCGCTGGTACAGCGGGATCCGGGTCTGCCGGTCGATCGGCTCCGAGATCGCCCACTGGTTGTTCTGGCAGAAGAAGACGACCGGGGCGTTGAAGACCGAGGCGTAGATGAAGGCCTCGTTCACGTCACCCTGGCTACTGGCGCCGTCGCCGAAGTACGCGATCGTCGCCTCGCCGTTGTCAGCGTCGCCAACCGCGTGGTCGCGCTGCTGACCCATCGCGTACCCGGTCGCGTGCAGCGTCTGGGCGCCGATGACGATCGTGTACAGCGCGAAGTTGTTGTCCTTCGGGTCCCAGGCGCCCTGGTCGACACCGCGGAACAGGCCGAGCAGGTTCAGCGGGTTGACGCCCTGGCAGAACGCCACGCCGTGCTCGCGGTAGGTCGGGAAGACCATGTCCTTCTTGTTCAGCGCGCGGCCGGAGCCGATCTGCGCGGCCTCCTGGCCGAGCAGCGACGCCCACAGGCCGAGCTCACCCTGACGCTGCAGGGCGGTCGCCTCGGAGTCGATCCGGCGGACCAGGGTCATGTCCCGGTAGAAACCCTTGATGACGTCGTCGCCGAGGTCGAAGGAGTAGTCCGGGTTCTCGACGCGCTCACCTTCGGGCGTCAGGAGCTGGACGAACTCGACCTCTTCGGGAGGCTGGGATGGGCTGACCGGCACCTCGACGGGTGCGAACACTTCCGGGGGAGTCCCCGGCACCGACTCACTCACATGCACTCCTCGGGTTCGAGCGCGGGATCGCCGCGACCGCAACGTTGCACGGGCCCGGCCGTTGTGCCGGATGAGGCTTCGCAGGCAGGACCACATGGATCCAGGGGTTGATGCACACCACTTGCGGCACACCGTACCGAGCAGTTGCCTGATCCGCTAACAGTCTGGACGCTCGCGGGTACGGCGGTACCGAAATCGGTCTCGACACGAGACACCAGTCCACCCACTGGTCAGGTTTTTCGCCTCCACCGCCCGCCGCCGAGCGGGAACTCCAGCGATGTGACATGCGCCACCCCATCATTTGCCCCTGGCAGGAAAACCCTTGCACCCCACCCCGGGAGGCCATAGCGTAAGCATCATCATGCAAAGACACTCCTGACGGCCGCCGGCTGCCTCGGGGTGGCGAACTCAGGAGGCTCGGATGGCCGCTCCCGCCCAGGCTGCACCGGTCGTCGGTACCGGCCGGACCGCGTCCGCCGCGATGATCTGGTCCGCGCTCGCGGTCGTGTACGTCGTCTGGGGCTCCACCTACCTGGCCATCCGGGTCGTCGTGGAGGCCGAGATCCCGCCGATGCTCGGGATGGCGAGCCGATTCCTGGTCGCCGGCGCCCTGCTGGCCGCCGTACTGGCCCTGAAGTCCGGCTGGCAGCGGCTGCGGATCACCCGCCGCGAGGCGCTCGGCGCCGCCACGGTCGGTCTGCTGCTACTTGCCTTCGGCAACGGTGCGGTCGCGGTCGCGGAGCAGACGGTGCCGTCCGGGCTGGCCGCTCTCCTGGTGGCCGCGACCCCGCTGTGGCTGATGGCCCTGCGGGTCGGCGGCGGCGAACGCCCACGCGCCCTGACCTGGCTCGGCGTCCTGATCGGGTTCGGCGGCGTCGCCGTACTGGCACTGTCCGGCGGCGACACCAGCGCGAAGCCGTTCTCGATCGCACTGATCATCTTCGGCACGATCTCCTGGGCGACCGGCTCCCGCTTCTCACCGCGCCTCGGCCTGCCGCGCGACCCGCTCGTGACTGCTCTCTACGAGATGCTCTTCGGCGGTACGGCGATGGTCCTGCTCGGCGTGATCCGCGGCGAGCCCGGGCGGTTGCACCTCGACCGGATCCACGGCAGCGGCTGGATCGCGCTCGGCTACCTGATCCTGTTCGGATCACTGCTGGCCTACTCGGCCTATTCCTATCTACTGGCGAACGCGCCGATCTCGCTGATCAGTACTTACGCCTACGTGAACCCGGCGGTCGCCGTACTGCTCGGGTGGTTGATCCTGAGCGAGCCACTGACCTGGCAGATCGTCGCCGGCGGCGCGGTGATCATCTCCGGGGTCGCCCTGGTGGTGTCGGCGGAACGGAAAAACCCGGGCCCCTAGGGGACCCGGGTCTCCCACCGCTGCCGATGCGCGCGGCAGCGGGCATGAGTTGCCAGGCGGCGCGCCCTGCCCCGAAAAAACACGGCGCGAAACCCCGGCAATAGTTCCGACGATTTCCGGATTCATCGTGGTATCGCCTATTCGACGGCCACCGAGCCCATCGACGACAATCTTCCGAATCACCGGACTTTTCCGTCACCCGCGCTGACTCAACGACGGACCCATCGACCGGTTACGGCCCACCCCGACACAACTTTCCGGCAGTTTGTATGCCGCGTCAGGCATCTCATTACAGCTGGATTATGACTCGAATAGCTGACAAAAAAGTTTGTAACCGGCCTTGCCAGGTGTCGTTACCACTAAGACGATCCCGTCAAACCCGAAAGGAAACCTGGCACAATGCAGGTAACTCGTAAGATCGCCGCTGCCGCGGCTGTGGCGACTGTCGCCACCCTCGGCCTGGCCACCGTCGTGAGCGCCAACGTTCTCGACGACACCCAGAAGAAGGCTGAGGTCGGCGGTCTGGCCGACGCGGCGTCGGTCGCCTCGAAGGGCTACGGCCACGGTGGCGGCAAGCAGTGGTACTGGATCACCAAGGGCGGCGGCCTGGTTGGCGTCGACGGCAACCGCGTCGGCCCGTTCCAGGCGTGCCACAACCAGGCGTCCGGCACCGGCATCGGCGGCGCCGTGAGCGTTCAGGATGTCATCGGCATCGTGGGCCTGGGCAACGACCGCAACTCGGTCACCGCCGTCAAGACCTGCGAGCAGGGCACCAAGCAGGACAACAGCAAGTGGTACCGCGTCGGCAACGACGACCTGGTCTCGGTGAGCGACAACCGCGTCGGCCCGTTCCAGGCCTGCCACAACGACATCGCCGGATCGGGCATCGGCGCGGCTGTGCCGATCAACACGATCGCCGGTGTCCTGGGTCTGGACAACGACGACAACGCCATCGACTCGCTGAAGACCTGCGAGCAGGCCACGTCGCAGAACAACTGACCTTCTCCCTGGTCAGTGATGCAGGACCCGAAAGAGCCACCTCGGTGGGGTGACTGATTCGGATGCACTACCGGCGGCGCCGGGAGAAAGCCTCACTCCTCCCGGCGCCGCACTCATTCCGGCCCTCGTCCCAGCGCGGGCCGGATTTTTTATGGGCTTTTCCAGGCGCAGGCGACCTCGAGGAACAGATCGTTCGCCTCGCGCTCACCGATGCTGACGCGCACGCCATCTCCGGGGAACGGGCGGATCGACACTCCCACGGCCTGTACCGCGGCGGTGAACTCCACGGTGGCCTCGCCCAGGTCCAGCCAGACGAAGTTCGTCTGGGTGTCCGGCACCCGCCAGCCCGACGCCTGCAGTGTTTCGACGACCCGGGTCCGCTCGGTCACCAGGTCCTCGACGCGGGCGAGCAGCTCGTCCTCGGCCTGCAACGAAGCGATCGCCGCAGCCTGCGCGACGAAGCTGACCCCGAACGGCAGCGCGCACTTGCGGATCGCGCCGACCACCGGCGGGTGGCCGACCGCGTACCCGACCCGGAAGCCGGCCAGGCCGTAGGCCTTCGAGAACGTCCGCAGTACGACGACGTTCGGGTGGTCGCGGTAGACCTCGACCCCGTCGACGACCTCCGGGTCGCGGACGAACTCGCGGTACGCCTCGTCGAGCACGATCAGCACGTTGGACGGGACTGCCTCGACAAAGGCGAGCAGTTCGTCGCGGTGAACCACGGGGCCGGTCGGATTGTTCGGCGTACAGACCAGGACGACCTTTGTCCGGTCGGTGATCGCCGCTTCCATGGCTTTGAAGTCGTGCCGGTGGTCCTCGGTCAGCGGGACCTGGACGGACGTCGCACCGGTCAGCTGGACCGCGATCGGGTACGCCTCGAACGATCGCCATGCGTAGACGACCTCGTCGCCATGGGTGACCGCGGCCTGGAGCAGGTGGTAAAGCAGCGCCACCGACCCAGTCGCGACCGCGATGTCGTCGGTAGGCACCTCGAGCCGCTCCGACAGCGCCTCCAGCAGGTCGACCGCGCCCATGTCCGGGTAGCGGTTCATGTGCTGGGCAGCGTCGGTCGCGGCCGCCAGCACGCCTGGCAACGGCGGATAAGGGTTCTCGTTGCTCGACAGCTTGTACGACGGCCTGCCGTCTGAGGTCGCGGGCGGACGACCGGGCTTGTAAGCCGCGACGTCGTCCAGGCAACCGCGGAAGCGAACGCCCGGGGGGAGCCCTTTGTCAGGAGTCATAGCCGCAGGTTAGTCCTGACACCCCGCTCCGGCCAGACCCTGCCGGGCGGTGTGACGAGCGCCCTGCCGAGCTGTGTTGCGCGCAGAGGAACCGGGCTGCACAATGACTGATTGTCGGACAATCAGTCATTTCTGGAGGGGTCATGGGTCAGTCGCTGGAGTGGGGTCGTCGCTACTTGATGGTCCGCCCGGACCACTTCCGGATCGACTACGTGATCAACCCGTACATGTCGACGCAGGACCAGCCCGACGCCGAGCTCGCGCTGAAGCAGTGGGACGCGTTGCGGCAGGCGATCGTCGACGCCGGCGGCGAGGTCGAGGTGCTGGCCCAGCGGCCGGACTCCCCCGACATGGTCTACGCGATGAACCTCGGGCTGGCGGCCGCGGACGGCCGGGCGATGCTCTCGCACATGCGCTTCGAGCCCCGGCGCAAGGAGTCCCTGACCGCCGCCGACTGGTTCGTCGGCCACGGCTTCGACCTCGGCCGGACCGGCACCGAGGGTGTCGGGCCGCACTTCGAGTCGGGCGACGCGTTCGTCTTCGGTGACAGCCTGGTCGTCGGCTACGGCCCGCGCACCGAGGCCGAGGCGCTCAAGCACCTGGCCACCGAGTGGGACATCCGGGTCCGCGGGCTGCGGATCGCGCACGAGGGGATGTACCACCTCGACCTGCCGTTCTGCCCGGTCGACAGCACGCACGCGATGATCTACCCGCCGGCCTTCGACGCCGCGAGCCAGGCCGAACTGGCCGGGATCGTCCCGGACCCGATCGTGCTGACCGACGAGGAGGCCTTCGCCTTCAGCGGTAACTCGCTGGTCGTGAACGAGACGATCATCATGCCGGCCTGCTCACCGCGGCTGCACGAGATCCTCACCGGTCTGGGCCTGCGCGTCGTACTGGTCGACCTGAGCGAGTTCCACAAGGGCGGCGGCTCGGCCCGCTGCATGACGAACCCACTCGACTTCCCGCTGACCGCGATCAGCACCCCGGGCGGCGAGCTCCACCTGCCGCTCTGACCGCTATTTGATCGTGGTGTAGATGATGTCGAGCGCGTCCGGATTCCAGCCGTTCGACGTGATCCAGTAGAGCGCGTTGTCCTTCCCGTCCGCGGTGTACGTCGCGATCCGGATCGACAGCGCCTCCGGGTTCTGCGGGTCGCTCTTCGACGTCGTGTAGTCGACCTTGTACCCGCGGCCGAGGTGCGGCAGCTGCTGGATGATCGGGTAGCGGGCCACGATCCGCCGCTGCCCCTCGTCGAAGTTCCGGCCCGCCTCGGCCTCCAGCTCCCGCTCGGCCTCGGGGTTCTTCCGCGTCCAGTCCCGGCCCTCGGCGCTGTTGGCGTACAGGTACATCTTGAGCTTCATCTCGTCGCCGCTCTCGGCGGTGAAGGTGGTGGAGTACGGCTGGAAGCCGCGGCGCTCGCCGACCAGCGTGTGCCGGCCGGAGCTGACCTTGATCTCGCCCGACGCGTCGACCTGCCGACCGTCGAGGGTCAGGGTCAGGTCGTTCGGGATCGCGGTGACCTGCATCGTGGCGCCCTTGTCCCGGAAGATCAGGAAGCTGCCGAGCACCACGACGACGACCACGAGCACGACACCGCCGATCAGCATCCGGTGCTGGCCTTCGCTCTCCATCTGGCGTCCCTCCTCAGGACTTCTTGTCCGGACCGGCCGGGGCGACCTTTAACCGGAACACGGTGAACTGCGTGCCCACCTTGTAGAGGTAAGTGGCGTACGGAACGTGGTCGCCGAGCGATCCGGAGGCCGAGTTGTACCCCTTGCCCTCCTCACCCCACGGTCCGGTGTAGAGGTACGTGTGGCCCGGGCCGTTCAGGATGTCGCCCGGCTTCATCCCGCCGGGCGGCTCGCCGTGCCAGAAGTCGTACTTGCCCGACGACCTCATGTAGGTGTTCTGGTCGCCGGTCGACACCTTGGGGAAGCTCTTGTCGGCCCCGCTCATGTGCATGACGGTCGCGACGAACCGGCCACAGTCGGTGTAGGCACGGTCACCGTTCGGATCGTTGAAGTCCTTCATCGCCTGGACGAACTCCGGCTTGGCGACCTTGGCATCCGCGGCGTTCGACCCCTGGTGGTTGTACTCCGGGCGCTGGTTCGGCCAGGCGAGGTTCTTGGCGACGGCCGCGATGTCGCCGCTGCCCTGGGCGCAGGCGGTGGCCGGCGTGGCGCCCGGATTCGCGCCGGGGCTGGCGCCGGAGAAGGTGGTGAAGACCAGGCGGGCCGCGGTCTTGCGCTCGCGGTAGTTCTGGCTGTTCGGGTCCCCCTCGTGACCGGCGAACCGCTCGTAGTAGTGCCCGAACGCGTACGCCGCATCCTCCGGCGTGGTGGTCCTCTTCAGCTGGTCGCTGGCGGGTTTCTCGTTGGTCTGCAGCTGCTTCAGCAGGAAGTTGAGCTGGTGCTCGAGGGTGCCGATCGTCTCGTACGGGACGCCGTCGCGGCGCGAGGCGCTGATGATCTTGCTGGCCGGCGTCCATTGGACGATGCCCCAGCCGGCCGAACTGCCCTCGGCCTGCTGCGCGGTCGTCTCGGCGCCCTCTTTGGTGTCCTGCAACTGGAGCGGCCGGACGCCGTAGGACTCGACGACCATGTTGCCGACCGCACCGGCGGCCTGCTCCTTGGAGTACCCGTTGCTGACCAGGAAGTTGAAGGCCTTCTGCTGGTTGTCGGTGCCGATCAGCGGGCCGGAACCACAGCCGCAGCCGCCACCGCCGGCGGGCGGCGGGGTGTCGCCGAACGACTCCTCCTTCGGGTCGGTGTTGACGAGCTTGCCGTCACCCTTCTCGTCGACCCAGAGCTCGAAGTGCAGGTGCTCGCCACTCGCGCCCTCCTCCTCGTCACCCGAGCCGGAGGTGCCGATCTGCTGGCCGCGGGCGACCTTGTCGCCGACCTTGACCGGCATGTCGTGGAAGAACTTGTAGTGGAACTCGACGGCCTTCTCGTGCCGGATCCAGATCTCGTTGTCGGCGTTCTTGATGACCTCGCCGGAGTCGACCGCGTAAACCGGGCTCTTCTCGTCGACATCGAAGTCGACGCCCTTGTGGTCGTCGGACCACTCCTCGTCGATCTCCTTCTCGTCGGTCGGCCACGAGAACGGCTTCACCTCGCCGCCGCTCGGTCCACCGCAGCCGGAGGCCTCGGCGTCCGGCAGGCTCATCAGACTGCCGATGATCAGCGCGATGGCGATGATGAGCGGCAGGAAGAAGACCGTCAGCACGCCACCGAGGATCAGCGGACCCTTGTTGTCCATCCTGCTCTCCTCGGCGCGTCGGGGCGGCAACTGCTCAGCAGATCTTCTCGCAGATCGAGGTCATTGTGTCGTGAGTTATCCACAGGTCGGCCCGGGTACCGTGCCGCACGCGACAACGACGGCCAATTGGAAGAGAATCTTTCTATGTACGAACAGCTGCGGGTGGACCGCTCGACCACCGTGGACCGGGTGGTCGACGCGCTGCGCTCCGCACTGTTCGCCGGCGACCTCGAACCCGGTACGCCGCTCCGTGAGCAGCCACTGGCCGAGGCGCTCGGCGTCGCCCGCAGTACCGTCCGCGAGGCGATGACGATGCTGGTCACCGAAGGGCTGGCGATCCGCGAGCCGAACAAGGGTGTCAGCGTCGCGATCCTGCACCCGGCCGCGGTGGCCGACATCTGCAACGCCCGGTTCGTGCTGGAGTCGGCCGGGATCCGGGCCTGGTTCGACGCCGACGAGGACGCCCGGGAGGAGGTCCGGAAGGCGATGCGGACCTTCGCTGCGACCGCCCAGGACGGCGCTGACCCGGAGGCGATGACCGAGACCCACCTGGCCATCCACCGCAGTCTGGTCGCCCTGACCGGCAGTGAGCGACTGATCGCCACCCAGGACTCGATCACCGGCGAGGCCCGGCTCGCCCTGGCCCGGGTGGACGCCCTGCGTCAGGACGCCCGCCAGCAGGTCGCCTCGCACCGCAAGCTGATCCGGCTGCTGGAGCGTGGCGAGCTGGACGAGTGCGTCGAGGAGCTCCGCCGTCACCTGGCCGGCGCCGAGGAGTCCCTCCTCGAAGCAATCGCCACCCCGCCGGCCTAGACCTGCTGCAGTCCGTCGGCACTGACGTCGTACGTCGTACTGCCGACTTTGAGACCGCGGAGTCGTGCTGAGGGGTCCAGTGCGGCGACTCGCGGGTTTGCGGTGACTGTGCCGTCCAGATCGACCTCGACACCGAAGAGGCCTTCCAGGACGAGTGAGACCCAGGCGCCGGACGAGGAGCAGGCCCAGTCGATCAGGTACGGGTCCTGCGGCGGAGCCTTCCGGGCACCGCCTGCCATCAGCGGTGCACCCTCCTCGACGAAGTGCGCTTGTCCACAAGGGCCCTGGTTCGCTGACCGCGCCAGACCGGGCAGCCAGTCCAGTACGACGTCGGTGCGGCCGAAGGCGATCAGTGCGCGAGCCGCATCAGCCGGCCAGGCCGGGTAGGCGCCGTTCCACTGGTGATCCGGGCGCAGGCTGAAGGACGCATCCGCGTCGTACGGCGAGAGTGCGCGCATCCACGTGGGTGTCTGGAGCTCGCGCTGGAAGAACGCCACCATCTCCGCTTGCTGCGACTCGGAGAGGTCGTCGGCGATCGTCGTACCGATGATGTTGAAGTCGTAGCAGTGCCGGACCGGGACCAGCTCACCGTCGGGCTGACGTGCGGTCCAGTGGCCGGCGCCCTCGACGTACAGCTCCTTGACGTGGCCGGCTAGCTCGTCGGCCTGCTTCAGCAGGTCGTGGTTGCCAGTGATCTCGGCCGCCACCCGCATGCACCAGACGTTGGCTGCGTTGAAGCTGGCCACCTCGTGCACGTAGCTGCTCACGCACTCCAGCAGGTTGTCGATACCGCCATAGTCGGCCAGGGCGTGCTTCCCACGCAGACCGCGCCACGCGGTCGCCCACTCGACCACGTGATCGGTGACTGCAGGGCTGAGCAAGCTGTTGTCGCCGGTGAATCGGACGTAGTCGCGGACCAGGCGAGTCATGGCGAAGTCGTTGACCGAGTACCACTGTCCGACGGGTCCACCGGTCAGCCACTCGGTGCCGAAGTGCTTATGGATGTCCAGGTCGATCCAGTGCTCGATGTGTCGCCGCATCGGTACCGGGTCGAGGAGTGCGTGCGTGAGCGACGAGAGGCTGTAGTCCCAGATGAACGTGGTCGTCGCCCAGTGCCGCGGCATCAGGGTGTCGTAGGCGCGTCCGAGCACACTGGCCGGGTTGTCGCGGCGGAACCAGATCACGCCCAGCACGCCCCACCAGTACAGCTTCTGCAGCGCTTCATTGGTGGTCTCGAGGACGGGAAGCGATCCGCTGAAGCCGTCGCTGTCCGGGTCGAAGGCGTCAGACAACGCCACGTCCCACACGCCCTCCGCCACCGCGATCACCGCGGGGATGTCGGAGACGCAGACCTCGAAGTGGTCCTCCGCCTCGGTCAGGTCCTTCGCCAGCACGTGCACGTAGCCCAGGCGGGCTGTGCCGTCGGCGTCCAGAGTGATGGTGGTCTTCAGCATGCTTCTGTCGACCACGGCCGGTATGTCGAGGCCCTGCAGACTCACTGCGGTTCCGGACTCCCCGACACCGAGTAGTCTGCCGTCCACCTCGTGCAGGGTGTTCGGCTCCGACGGGGGCATGTAGTTCGACCAGCCTCCGGCCGCACCGGTCGCCGTACTGGCCAGGGTGAGTCCCAGCTCGACCTCACGCCCTGGGGCGCCGGTGACCTCCAGCTGTACGACGACTGCCGGGCGGCCGGGTGCACAGGCGGTGGTCGTGCGCAGGGTGAGCCCGTCGACGGTGGTGGACCGCACCACGTGGTCGGGGCGCCACACCACTTCGACCGTGCCGCCGTACGAGCGGACCAGCCGACCGTCGACGTACAGCTGGCCGGTGATGCAGTCGCCGTGCGAGTACGGCGGGAAGTTCACACTGCGGATCGCGAACACGTCCAGGTCGACCTGTGCGGTACCGAGGAAGTTCGTCAGCCCGGGCGGGTTGAACATGTCGTCGTACGTGTGGGTGAGGACGTCGCTGGCCAAGTCGCGGCTGCGCGGGATGGTCATGAGGGGTCGGCCCAATCGGTGTTCGGGAGCAGGGGGTACCAGTCCGGGCGTGCCGGGTCGCGGTCGTAGGGGTAGTTGCCGAGCTCGCGGTACAGCTCGGCGTACTCGGCCAGCTTGTCGCGGTCGAGCTCGACGCCAAGCCCTGGTCCGTCCGGGACCGCGATCGCGCCGTCGGCGTACGGAAGCTTGCCGCCGGCAATGATGTCGTCGCGCAGGTGGTGGTAGTGCGCGTCCGCGGCGAACGACAGGTTCGGTACGACGGCGCCCAGCTGCAGCATCGTCGCCAGCTGGATGCCGAGTTCGCCGGAGGAGTGGACGGCCACGCCGAGCTGGAAGGTCTCGCAGACCCCGGCCGCCTTCACACACGCGCGGATTCCACCCCAGAAGGTGGTGTCCAGCAGAATCACGTCGACCGCCGGGTCTCGGACGTTGGCGGCGAGTTGTTCGAAGTTCACCACAACCGTGTTGGTAGCAAGGGGAATTCGCGTGTTCTCGCGGACCCGGCGCATCCCGTTCAGCCCCCAGGTGGGGTCCTCGAGATAGTCGTTGTCGAGGTCCTCGATCCCGTGCGCGAATCGGATCGCCTCTTCGACCCCGAACGCGCCGTTCGGATCGAACCGCACGCGGTGCCCCGGGAACGCTTCAGCCAGCGCCCGGAAGCAGTCCCGCTCGTAGTCCGGCGGAAAGACACCGCCCTTGAGCTTGTGCACGCTGAACCCGTGCTGATCAACCAGCTCCCGCGCATGCGCCACCAGTTGGTCAGCAGTCCGGATCTCGCCCGTACCGTCCTCATTCGGATGCCGGAAGAACAGATAGCTCGCGAACGGCACCCGGTCGCGCACCTTGCCGCCCAGCAGCTCATGCACCGGAACGCCGAGCGCCCGCCCCTGCAAGTCGAGACAGGCGAACTCAATAGCCGCCAGCAACTGCGTGCGGTTGTTGTAGAGACTCGCAGTCGGGTTGGCGATCATCCACCGCAGCGCCTCCGTCCGCGCGGGGTCATGCCCAACCAGATACGGCTTCAGCCCAGCAATGGCGTCCTCAGCACTCTGTCCGCCACCACCCAGCTCGCCCAGCCCAATCAGCCCGTTGTCAGCCTCAACCTCAACCACCGTCCGAACGAACCGCCCCCAGTGCGCCCCGTTGCTGTGTCTCAGTGGCGCCTCCAACGGCACAGTCACCGTGGTGGCCCGGATATCGACGATCTTCACGGCAACACCACAGGAATCTGCGCAGTAAGCCCGCCATCAACCTTCACATCAGCCCCCGTCACAAACGAAGCCGCCGGCGAACTCAGAAAGTGAATGACCTCAGCCACCTCACTCGCCTCAGCCACCCGCCCCAAAGGATGCGACCGCCCCCACTCCTCCACCGAAGCCCCGAACAACTCCGCCGAACTCCGCAACATCGGCGTATCCACCGACCCCGGACAAACAGCATTAACCCGAATCCCCTCCGCCGCATGGTCAACCGCCATAGCCCGCACCAAACTCAGCAACGCCCCCTTCCCCATCGAGTAAGCCGCCACCCCCCGCTGCGCCCCATAAGCCTGCACGGAAGCAACCACCACCACACTCCCGCCCCGAGGCACCAAAGGCACAAACGCCCGACAAGCAAAGAACACCCCGCCGACATTCACCCCCATCACCTCGTCATACACATCCTCCGGCGTATCAACCACCGTCCCGTACCGCTGCACCCCGGCTGCGCACACAAGCACATCCACCCCACCGACCTGTTCTGCAGCTCCTGCTAAGGCAGCACGATCAGCCACATCAACGACCATCCCGCGCACAGAAGAAGGGAGAGTCGCCAGCGCGGCAGCATCACGGTCGAGAGCAACGACAGAGTCCCCGGCAGCGAGGAAGCGTTCTACGGCGGCTCGGCCTATTCCGGCGGCACCACCGGTGACGACAACGGTGCGAGACATTGAGGTCCTTTCAGAACTGGCCGAGGGCCAGTCCGCGCGAGAAGAAACGTTGGGCGGCCAGGAACAGCACGACCGTGGGCAGCGACACCAGCAGCCCGCCGGCCAGGACAGTCGGCAACGCAGCACCGCCGTACGTCGACTGCAGCCCGGTCAGCGCCGGCATGATCGGCCGCACCGACTCGGACTGGCTCAGCGTCAACCCCAGCAACAGGTCGTTCCAGACAAACGTCGCCTGCAAAATGAAGATCGCGGCCAGCGCGGACCCGGCCATCGGCAGGTAGATGCTCCGAAAGATCCGGAACAACCCACCACCGTCAACGACAGCAGCCTCGAAGACGCTCCGCGCGATCCCGGTGAAGAAGTTCCGCATCACGAACGCCGAGAACGGCACGCTGATCGCCGTGTACACGATGATCATCCCGACCCGCGTGTCGTACAGACCCGACGACGCATACCCGGAGAACAGCGGCATCAGCACCATCTGCAACGGAAAGATCGTCCCACCGAAGATGAACACGAACCACAAGAACCCACGCCGCAGCCGCAGTACGACGATCGCGTATCCAGCCGCCGCACCGATCACCACCGCCAGCACCGGCGCCACCACGCTATACAGCGTCGTAGCCACCAGCGTGTCCCCGAGAGCCGCCTTCGACCACGCGTCCCCGAAGTTCGCGAACAACGCGAAGCCGGCAGGCCGCCATACCGAGTCGGCGTCGTACCCGTCGACCGGCTTGGCCGCGTTCACCACCAGCAGGTAGATCGGCGCGAGCCACAGCAGCCCGAGTACGACGAGGAGTCCGGTTCTAAGCCTGCTCACGGGCGTCCCCCAACTGGTAGCGCAGGTAGAGGATCGACGCGGCGAACGTCACCAGGCTGAGGAACAACGCGATCGCCGCACCTTGCCCGTAGTCGTTCAGAACGAACGTTTCCTTGTACATCGACAACGCCAGCGTCTCGGACGACGTACCGGGTCCGCCCTGCGTCATCACCCACACCACATCAAAAGTCTTCAGACTGCCCACGATCGACAGCCCAACCACCACAGTGGTGATCGGACGCAGCTGCGGCCACAACTGATGCCGGAACAGCCGGAACCCATCCGCACCGTCCAACCGCGCAGCCTCCAACGGCTCACCAGGGATGGACTGCAGCCCCACCACGAACAGCAGCGCATTCACTCCCGCTGCCTGCCACGTGACCGCCACGATCATCATGAGCGTGTTCCCGGGCCCGGACTGCAGCCACCCGGTATGCGCACCAGGCAGCCCAAAGAACCCGAGCGCCTGACCCAGTGCGCCATCCGGCTGCAGCACAAAGCCCCAGATGACCCCAACGGCCACACCAGAGATCGCATAGGGCAACAGAAACGGCAGCCGCAGCCAACTCCCCCACCGATGCCCATAAGTCAGTACGGCGACCAGTAGCCCGAGTACCACCGGCAGAGTCACCATCCCGACGACCCACAGCAGCGTATTGACCAGTGCACCGATCAGATCGGGGTCGCTGAACATCGCCTGGTAGTTGGCCAGCCCGGCCCACACCGGCGACGCCAGACCGTCGTACGAGGTGAAGCTGACGTACGTCGTCCACAGGAACGGCAGGTAGAGCAGCAGAGCGACGACCCCGGCGGCCGGGAGGCCGAACAGCGGCGCCGCCCGCGCCCCTGTTCGGCTGCTCAACCCCTTCCGGCTCACTTCTGCTTGGCCCAGTACGCGTCCGCCTCGGCCTGAATCTTCTGCAGGCCCGGCATCGGGTCACCCGGCTTGGTGACGAACGCACCGAACACCTCAAGCGCCTTGTTCGCCACCGGGACCGGAGTCGCCTCGAACCAGCGGTTGATCAGCCGGTAGCCGTCCCCACTCACGTCCTTGTTCAGTGCAGCCAGTCCGGTGTCCTTGACCTCCGCCTTCGGGTTGAAGGACAGGTCGCCGCGAGAGTTCGCCCACGCGGTCTGAGCCTGCGGAGTGACCCACCAGTCCGTCCACTTCTTGACTGTCGAGCTGTGCTCACTCGCCGCGGCCGAACAGACCGGACCGGTCTCGAAGATCATCGAGGTCTTCGGCAGCGCCGGGTTGACGTTCGGAATGACGAAGAAGTCGTAGTCGGTACCGGCCTTCATCTTCAGGGTGTTCAGCGAGCCACTGAACCAGGTGCCGAAGTTGACCATCGCGACATCGCCGCTCTTCAGCTGCGCCTGCGGTTCGGTCTTCGCTCCCGGGTCGCTGAAGTAGCCGGCGTCGATCAGCTTCTTCCAGTCGTTCATCACCTCGACCACACCGGGGTCGGTGTACTTCGCCTTGCCCGCGGCGAGAGCGTCGTACAGGTCCGGGTCCTTGCCGGCCAGCAGCGTCTCGAACCAGACGAAGCTGAACAGGATGCTGGTCTGGTAGAACGGCTTCACCCCGGCGGCTTTCACCTTGTCCGCAACGGCGAGCAGCTCCGGCCAGGTCTTCGGGTTCGCAGTGATCCCGGCCTTCTTGAAGACGGCCTTGTTGTAGTACATCACCCAGTAGCCCGCGTTCAGCGGGACGCAGTACTGCTTGTCGTCGTAGGTGAAGTACGGCTTCAGCGCCTCGGGTACGTTGCCGTCGGCAACCGCCTTGGTCCACTGCTCGGTGGTCTCGGCGACCAGCTTCTGGTCGACGAGGTCCTCCAGCTCCTTACCGGTATGCCAGGTGAACAGGTCCGCCTTCTCCTTGGTCCGGAACGACGAACGGATGAAGGCGGTGTAGCTGTTCGAGTCCGAGTAGCCGACCGGCTCCATCCCGACACCGATGTCCTGCTTGCTCGCGGCACCGACCTGGGTGAACGCGTCCTTCCAGCCGCCCTTGTCGTTGTAGAACTTCAGCGACTCGACCGGCTTGTCGGCCGCGGGCTTGGCGCCACCGGCACCTCCACAGGCGGTGAGCGCGAGGGCTCCGGTCATGGTGAGGGCGGTGAGCGCCTTCCAATGGCTGATGCGTTGCATGGTGGTGCGTCCTCCGAAGAAGTCAGGGGTTCACGCGGTCGTTGATGACGGCGAGAACGCCGTCCAGATGCGCACGGGTCAACTGCTCGGCCAGTACGTCGTCGCCGGCCCGGACCGCGGCCAGAATGGCGTGGTGCTCGGCCAGGTCGGTCTCACGGTCCCCGTGGATGTGCAGGATCTCCAGCTGCTCGCGGACGTTCACCACGGTCACCGACTCGACCACCTCAGCCAGCGTCGCGTTCCCGGACGCCTGCGCCAGCGCACGATGGAAGTCCATGTTGATCTCGGCCAGCCGGTCATGGTCGCCAGAAGCGATCAGCTCGGCCGCCTGCTCCAGGTCCTGCTCCATCTGAACCAGTGCGGCCTCACTGCGCGCCTTGGCGGCCAGTGCGGCGACCGGTGGTTCGATCAGGGCCCGTGCCTGCAGGAGCTCGACGAGTCGGTCAGCTGACGGTGTGAGCGCCAGTGGATTCGCCAGGACGAGCCGGCCGACGTTCGGACCGACGTACACGCCGGAGCCGTGCCGGAGCTCGAGGGCTCCGATCGCCTCCAGTCGGCGCAACGCCTCTCGCACAGTCGGTACGGCGACCCTGAAACGCTCGGCCAACGACCGCACCGACTCGAACTGGTCGCCGACCGCGAGCTTCCGGTCCGCGATGAGCCCCAGCATCGACGCAGCCAGGTCATCGAGGAGGCTCCGCCGTACGACGGCAGTCATCGGGCCGCCTGCAGAGTCACACCGACGAACCGCGGTCGGTAGATGCTCACGTCGTCGTACAGCTCGTCACTGACCAGGCTGTTGACGTTGTAGCTCACCAGCAACTGGGAACCCGAGCGCAGGTCCGGATGGTCGTGGGAGTTGTAGGTGATGTGGTTCCCACCCGTCTCCGGGGTCTGGTAGAGCTCGACCGGCTTGACGAACGGACCGGTCGGCGAGCAGCCGAAGTACCCGACGACTCGGCGGCTGAACAGCTCCTTGGTGTCATGAGTGACCAAGAGGTAGCCATCGCTCCACCTGGTCACGCTGTGCTCGTTGGCCACGCCCTCTAGCGTTCTGACCGACGCAGTCTCGTCGGCCGACCAGCCACTGCCGGTCCAGTACTCCCACGGCTTGGTCAAGTCATCGCCGCGCACTCGGGCGACGTGCTGGTACTTCGACGCGCCCAGGTCCTCGACGCCGTAGATGTAGGTGAAACCGCCGTCCCGCTGCAGCCAGCCGGACCACTGCACATTGGCCGTGGACGGGAGCGGAGTGAGACTCAACAGCTTGTACGTGCGGCTGTCGAAACGAGCGAGGTAGTTCGCGGCCCAGCGCCAGTCCCACTGGCCCGTTCCGGTCTTCTCGAACCGCAGTGCGACCACATCGAGCTTGCGGCCCGCATCACTCGTCTGTGCGGCACCGAACCAGTACCACCCGTTGGCCGGCGGCGGGACCAGCGCTGTCGGGTTGGACGCCGTACCGCCGGTCACTGTCTTCAGCGTCTGACCCTGCTGGATCACGAACGAGTTGTTCAGGAACGGCGTCGTGCGCGGGCGGCTGCCGTCCGGATTGACGGGACCGAGGAAGGTGTCGGAGAAGATCCACGCCGTCCGGCCGCCGGAGAGCGCGACTGAGTAGGTGCTGTCGGCACCCGTCCAGCCCTTGCCGGTGTCGCTGTAGGCGTTCAGCAGGCTCTCTGGGGCCGCATGCGGCTGGGCTTGAGCAGTCCAGTTCGTCCCCACGGCATTGCAGTCCGCCCGGGTCGCTGCGGCGGGCCCTGTTCCAATCGCTGTGACACTCGCGGCTGCCAAGGACAGCGCGACAATTCCGGCCAGACTTCGTCGTGACATGAAATTGATCTGATCACTTGGTCATTTGCCTGTCAAGAGTTCAGGGGTGAGTCAGGGCGTGTACGGAGCGTGTGACTGGGACCGGGGTGGAAGGATCGAGGTATGAAGAACATGATCATCAGGCTGCTCGCCAACGCGGTGGCCCTCGCGATCGCCGCCTGGCTCGTCAGCGGGATCACCCTGGAAGGTGCGACCCGGGGCAAGCAGATCCTCACGCTGCTGATCGTCGCCGCGATCTTCGGCATCGTGAACGCGATCGTGAAGCCGGTGGTGAAGCTGGTGTCACTGCCGCTGCTGATCCTGACGCTCGGGCTGCTGACCTTCGTCATCAACGCCGCGATGCTGCTGCTGACCTCCTGGATCACCGGCAAGCTCGACGTCCAGTTCCACGTCGACGGCTTCTGGTCAGCCCTCTTCGGCGCCCTGATCATCAGCGTCGTCGGCATGATCATCAACGCCGTGCTGCCCGACAAGGCCGAACTCCGCTGAGATACGTGGAGGTCGTGTGCACCGGCAACATCTGCCGGTCACCGATCGGTGAGGTCGTGCTGCGCGCCAAACTCGCCGAAGCCGGCATCGAAGATGTCGTCGTCACCAGCTCCGGCACCGGCGGCTGGCACGCCGGTGACCCGATGGACTCACGCGCGGCCGCCGCCCTCCACCGCCGCGGGTACGACGGCCGCTCCCACCGAGCCCGCGAATTCGACCGCGCATGGTTCGACTCCCGCGACCTCGTCCTCGCCATGGACACCGGCCACCTGGCCGCGCTGACACGCCAGTCGCGCGGCCGCGCCGACGTACCAATCTCCCTCTTCGCCGACGCCGACGTACCGGACCCCTACTACGGCGCCGACGCCGGCTTCGACGAAGTCCTGCAACAGATCGAGAAGGCGGCCGACCGCTGGGTCTCACGCCTCCGCGGCTGAATCCCCTTGCCCGCCGATTCCTTACTGATGCGAGGGCGGGGGAGTCCATGGGAAACATCCCGGGGGTGTGCACCCGGTGCGGGGGGCTTGAACAAGTTATGCCTTGTTCACGGCCCCCATTTCTTGTTCACACCCGCAACAACTGCACGCCGGCTGGGGACCGAAACCACCCGAAAACGACCGTTCGCGCTCCCCAGCCCCCGCCGACCGGCCAGGCCACAACAGCTGGGGAGGATAACCGGGGGAGTGGCTAGCAGCCGGCGGGGCGGTTAGGACTGGCCGATGGTGGATTTCAGGTCGACGAACCAGGCGACGGTGGGGTCGAACTCCTTGCCGCCGGCGATGCGGGGGAACTCGATGGCGCGTAGTTCGTCACCCCGGTCCTCGTCGTGGCCTACTACGCCGCTCTCGCCGCGGAGGGCGGCGTCGACTGCGTAGTCGGTGCACTGCTTGATGAGGGCGAGGTCGGCGTCGTTGGCGGCGGCTGAGCGGCTGAAGTAGCCGCTCTTCTGGACCATCGTCTTCTCGGCGCCGATGCGCTCGGCGAACTGCTTGGCGAACCAGGCGCCGGGGTTGATCGTGTCCAGCTTGACGTGACCGAACGGGTCGCGGCCGACCTCCTCGCCGCGGGCCTCCATCTCGGCCACGATCGACGGGACGCCGGCGCCTTCGGACAGGAAGATCGTCACGCAGTCGTTCTCGTCCATCACCTTGCGCAGGCGCTCGGCCTCGGCGTCCAGGTCGATCGTTGCCTCCGGCACGTATACCGCGTGCACGTCCCAGCTCGACTCGTCGAGACCGATGCCTGGGTTCCACTCCTGCTGGTCCAGCCAGTCGCGGTAGGCCTTCGCGGTCGCCGCGGTCAGCCAGCCACAGTTGCGGCCCATGACCTCGTGCACGATCAGCATCCGCGGGTTCGAGCTGTGCTCGGCGACGATGTTGCGCGCGAACAACGCACCCTGCTCGGCCGCGGTCCACGCACCCAGGCTCTGCCGGATCGGGATCACGTCGTTGTCGATCGTCTTCGGCAGGCCGACCACGGTCAGGTCGTAGTCGTGCTCCTGCAGGTACGCCGCCAGGTCCGCAGCAGTCGTGTTGGTGTCGTCACCACCGATGGTGTGCAGTACGTCGACACCGTCCGCCACCAGGCGTTCCGCAGCCACCTGCAGTGCGTTCTGGCCTTCGGCGATCAACCCACGCTTCACCAGGTCCGCGGTGTTGGTCAGCTTCACCCGGCTGTTCCCGATCGGGCTACCACCGAACTTGTGCAGCAGCCCCGCCTTCTCCCGCACCTCGGGCGTGACGACGACATGCCGCCCGCTGAGCAGGCCGTGGTACCCGTTCAGGTACCCGATGATCTCCACGTCGGGCGCCACTTCCGTGTAGCGCTCGATCAGCCCGCCGACGGCGGACGACAGGCACGGCGCAAGGCCACCGGCCGTGAGCAGGGCAACTCTGCGGACAGACTTGTCGGCAGCCATGGGTCAGGGTCCTTCCGAAGGTCGCTGAAGTCACCAACAGCGTAGTGATGCAGACCACTCCTAATGGTGGTCGGTGCCCACCTTCCGGACACCCACCCCCAGAACCACCAACGCAATCCCCCCGAACACCGCGTTCCCCACCAGATCCCCCGCCGCCGATCCGCCACTCTCCGGCACCGTAGGAAACGCCGTCCACACATAAGTAAGCGTCGCCCCCGCAGCCAACCCGAACACCTGCCCCTGCCCCCACCCCACCAACCCAGCCCACCGCCGAACCACCACAACCCCCACCCCTGCAACCACACAAAAGGTCACCACGTTCACCCACTCGTACCAACCAGCAGTCACCAACGTCGACGGCCCCCAATAAGCACTAGTAGCCACCAGCCCAAAGGCCCCCACCACCCAAGGCGCAGGCGCACGTCCCGTGGAGCCAGCCGGCCCCGCCAGCCCCGTGCCCGCAGCCGCGTCCTCGCCCACCACTCCACCCGCAGCCGCGCGCGGCTCGCGCTCTCCCATCCTGTTGGCCGGCGCAGCCGGACCCGCTGGGCATGGGCGGAAGGCTGCGGCGACCAGGGCGGCGATCACCACGGCGACACCGCCGATCTGCCACGGGCTGGCTAGGAAGTGTTCTTCGGAGTAGTTGCCCAGGAAGACCAGTACGGCGCCAACCACGTACACGAGCACCACGACGACGAAACCCGGTGTGTGGAGCCACGGCGTCGTACGGCGGCTGGTGATGGTTTCGACCAACGCGATCGGCACGCAGATGCTCCACACCGTGTGCAGCGCGATGATCGCGACCGTCAATTCAACGCTCATGCCCAACGCAGAAACATACGAATCACCGTGCAGAAGATCCTGCCCGGCGTACGAGTCGTTCCAGAGGAGCTGGTCGATCGGGCCTTCCTCCATCAACGCGTAGGCGATCGCCAGCAGCACCATGGTCGGCCAGCCACGCCCGGTACGGCGCGCGACCTCGCGGATCAGCAGCGCACCAGCGCCATACATCGGAGCAAGGATCAGACCGATCCCGAGCTCATCCAGCCGCAGGTTCCCGAGCAGGAACTCCCCGACGAACGGCGCCAGCAGGAACAAGCCGATCGCCGGTGCAACGCGTCTCATGAAAGGACGCTACCGAGCGCAACCGGACCGGTACGTCGTTCCAAAGCATCCGGCGCGCCAACGAAAGTCAGCCGAGTGGCACCGACCGCGGCGGTACCGGCGTGGACACGACGAACGAGCTCGTCGTCCGCCCATGCACCAGGAACTTGTCCAGCACATCCTCGAACCCCGCGATCGCGGCCACCTGAACCCGCATCAGGAAACAGTCCTCACCCGAGATCCGATGGCACTCAACCACCTCCGGCGTCCGCGCGGCCAGGTCGATGATCTTCGGGATCTGCCCCGGCCCGGGCGCCAGCCGCACCCACGCCGCCACCGGCAGACCGAACGCACCGGGATCCACCTCGAGCCGATACCCGCGGATCACCCCCGACTCCTCCAGCCGGGTGACCCGCTCGCGCACCGTCGGCGCCGAAACTCCGAGCCGCCGCGCCAGCTCGGTCGTCCGCAACCGAGGATCCGCCGAGAGCTCCCGCAGCAGCCGCAGATTCAGCTCATCCAGCACCGGCTTTTCGGTTTGAAGGTATTGCCCGCCTTCGACATTCGTTCCGGCAACCATCAGCACCTTCCAGGTTTCAGATCGCCATGGGAAACCACGAGCGACCTTCCTAGGGTAATCGGGTGAGTAAGCAAGCAACCACCGCAGCAGCCATCACCGTGGTCCTCTGGGCCTCGTCGTTCGTCGCGATCCGCCACCTCGGCACCGAGTTCTCCGCCGGCGCCTTGTCGCTGGCCCGCCTCGGCCTCGGCAGTCTCCTGCTCGGCGCCATGCTCTTCGCGCGCCCCCGCCAAGAGCCGTCAGTACGCCGCTGGCCGGCCAAGCGCGATTGGCCGCAACTCCTCGCCTGCGGTCTGCTCTGGTTCGGCGTCTACAACATCGCCCTCAACGAAGCCGAGCGCCGCCTCGACGCCGGTACCGCGGCCATGCTCGTCCACATCGCGCCCCTCCTGATCGCCGTACTCGCCGGCCTCACCCTCGGCGAGGGCTTCCCGCGCCGACTCGTCATCGGCGGCCTGGTCGCGTTCGCCGGCATCATCGTGATCGGTACGTCGACCTCGACCGGCCACGCGGAGACCTGGGGCGTGGTCCTGTGCATCGTCGCCGCCATCGCGTACGCCGTCGGTGTCGTCACCCAGAAGCCGTTGCTGAGCAGGCTCCCCGCCGCCGAGGTGACCTGGCTCGCCTGCACTGTCGGCGCAGTCGCGTGCCTCCCGTTTGCCCCCACCCTGATCGACGAACTCCGCACCGCGAGCGCAGGCGCGATCTGGTGGGCCGTGTACCTCGCCGCCTTCCCCACCGCGCTCGGCTTCACCACCTGGGCGTTCGCACTCCGCCGTACCACCGCCGGAAAGATGGGCGTCACCGTGTACGCCGTCCCCGTCGTAGCCATCGCGCTCGGCTGGCTCTTCCTCGGCGAAACCCCGGCCCTCCTCACCCTGGCCGGCGGCGCGCTGTGCCTCACCGGAGTAGCAATCTCCCGAAGGAGTGGCCGATGAAGTTCGGAGTATTCGTTCCCCAAGGCTGGCGGATGGACCTCGTCGACTTCGATGACCCGGTCGAGCAATGGGAGGCGATGACCGCCGTCGCCCGAGCCGCCGACGCCGGCCCCTGGGACTCGATCTGGCTGTTCGACCACCTCCACACCGTCCCCGAACCAGCCCGCGAGACAGTCTTCGAGGCCTGGACAGCCACCGCCGCCCTCGCTCGAGACACCACCCGGGTGAACATCGGCCAGATGGTCGGCTGCAACGGCTACCGCAACCCCGCCCTGTACGCGAAGATCGCCGCCACCGTGGACGTCGCCAGCCACGGACGCCTGTACGCCGGCCTCGGCGCAGGCTGGTCGGAACACGAGTGGAAGGCCTACGGCTACCCGTGGACAACACTCAAGGACCGGATGGGTTCATTCGCCGAATCCGTCGAGCTCATCCACCGGCTGTGGACCGAGAACGACGTCGTCTTCCAGGGCAAATACCACTCGGTCGACAAGCCGATCGTCGAACCACGCCGCAAACCACCCCTGTGGATCGGCGGCGGTGGCGAGCAAGTCACACTCCGTCTGGTCGCGCAGTACGGCGACGCCTGCAACTTCGGCACCGGCCAGGTCGACATCATCAAACGCAAACTCTCGATCCTGCGAGCGCATTGCGAAACCGTCGGCCGCGACTACGACGAGATCGTGAAGTCGACCAGCCTGAACCTGTTCCCGCTAGCCGCTGGAGCCGACCCGGTCACCGCGAGCGCGAAGGCCCGCGGTCGCTACACCGTCGACGAGTTCCTGGCGAACGGCGGAGGCGGCGGCTCCGCCGGACCGGCCACGATGGCTTCCCCAGCGCAGATCCGGACTCAGCTCGAGCAACTGCAGGAGGCCGGGATCCAGTACGTCGTCGTCTACATCCCCGGCGTCGCGTACGACCACGAACCACTCGAGCGATTCGCAGCAGACGTCGTACCGGCCTTCGGCTAGAGGGTTGCGGCCAACTCGCGCAGGTGGACGTGAATGTTGCTGTAGGCATCGACTTGCGGGAGGAGCCGCTTCGGGACCTTGGTGACCACGCTGTAGTTGGCGTCCACCACATTGGCCAACGGGACCTCGCTGATCTGGCTCAGCAACTGGTACGCATCGAGTTTGTCTAGCCCGTACAGCTCGCTGAGCCAGCCGACCATGTCGACCTGACCAACTCGCCATGCATCCTCGAGCGGGCGGCTGGACCCGACCACGGCCAGGTAGTCGTCGTTCTCGATCCGCGGCCAGGCCGGTCCGGGCGTCTTGAGGAGCTCCACGATCAGTACGACGTTCATCGCGCCCTCGACCGCCGTACCGCAGGACTCGCCCTCGCCCTGGCGGTAGTGACCATCGCCGACTGAGAACAGTGCGCCCTCGACGTTGACCCGGAGGAAGCAGGTCGCGCCGGCCTTCATCTCGGGGGTGTCCATGTTGCCGCCGAACACATCCGGGACCAGCGATGACCGCACCTCGCCCGCGGCCGGAGCCACGCCAACCGTGCCGAGCATCGTGTTGATCGGCAGCGCGAGCTCCAGATCGCTGCCCTGCGCCTGGAACCCAACCGTCTGCCGAGCGGTGTCCACCTCGTAGATCCAGGTGCGCTCCGGCAGCGGGTCCTGCAGCGTCGCGGTCCGGTCGGTACTGGTCAGCCCACCGAAGAACGGGATGGTCGCAGAGGCGCCCCAACTGCGGGCCGGGGTCAGCTCGACGAAGTGGAGTACCAGGGTGTCGCCCGGCTCGGCGCCTTCGACGTAGAACGGTCCGGTCTGCGGATTCACGAACGGCATGGTCAGACTCGCGCTGGCCAGATCCGCAGTACTCCGCAGGCGTCCGCAGAACGCATCCTCGGTCCACAGCCGCAACGCCGTACCGGGTTTGACCCGATGCAGCGGCGGTGCACCGCCGAAGGTCCAGGTGTAGTCGTTGGGCTCGGGGCTGAACTCGAGGACATCCACCCGCCCAAACCTACTCTTGAGCGAGTGATCAGCGGGTTCTCAGGCGTTTCTCAAGCGGACCGCCTACGCTCGGATCCGCGGTGGTCTGCGCTGGACCGCCCACTTGACCTCGAGCGGGGAGCGATATGCGGGTACTGGTGGTGGACGACGACCGGGCGGTCCGGGACTCGCTGCGCCGTTCGCTGGAGTTCAACGACTTCGAGGTCGTCACCGCCGCCGACGGCGCCGAGGCGCTGGCCGTGATCGGGAACGTCGATCCCGACGTCGTGGTGATGGACGTGATGATGCCGCGGCTGGACGGTCTGGAGACCACCAAGGCGCTGCGGGCCGCCGGCAACAACGTGCCGATCCTGGTGCTGACCGCGCGGGACGCGGTTGCAGACCGGGTGGACGGCCTGGACGCCGGCGGCGACGACTACCTGACCAAGCCGTTCGCGCTCGAAGAGCTCCTGGCCCGGTTGCGCGCGCTGCTGCGCCGCAGCAGCACCCCCGGCGAGGGCGGCCCGCGCGGCGAGGTCCTGCAGTACGCCGACCTCGTGGTCGACGTGGACGCGCACGAGGTGCACCGTGGCGACGTACCGATCCAGTTGACACGCACCGAGTTCTCGCTGCTCGAGCTGCTGATCCGCAACCCCCGCCGGGTGCTCGAACGCGCCGTCATCCTGGACGCGGTCTGGGGCTACGACTTCCCGACCACCGCGAACTCGCTCGAGGTCTACATCGGCTACCTGCGCCGCAAGACCGAGGTCAACGATCTGCCGCGACTGATCCACACCGTCCGCGGCATTGGCTACGTACTGCGGGACACGCCACCGTGAGCGGTCCCGACAACTTCCCCTCGTATGCCCGCCGCGCACCGCAACCCCAACCACGGCCGGAAGCCCAGCCACGACCTGTTGCCAACGGCAACGGACGGCGGATGGTCGCGAACACGCAGAGCTGGTGGCAGGAGAAGCTGCACAAGCTGAGCCTGCACTCGCGAGTGACGCTACTCGCCGCGGTCGCGGTGGGTCTGGCAGTCGCCTTCGTGAGCGTCGCCGCGTACCTGACGGTCCGCCAGCAGATGTACCAGAACCTCGACGACAGCCTGACCGACCGTGCCAGCCAGGTCGCCAAGCGGCGGGTGCTCACCCAGCAGGTCGCCTTGGAGGGGATCCCACCCGAGGCGCTCGGTCTCAGCGACACACTGCTCGGGGTCTACACCGCCGACGGCCAGCGGATCGGCAGCACGAAGAGCCCGCTTCCTCCGATGGAGGAGCCGGAGCTCGAGGTGGCTCAGAGCCAGAACCAGATCACTCAGCGGACTGTCGGGGACGCGGCGACGGGTCAGCATTACCGCGTCGTCGCCGTACCAGCGCAGTTCTGCCCACAGGAGACCATTCGGGACGAGTGTGAACCCGACGGGCCGGGGGTCTGGGAGCCCGCTGCCCTGGTGGTAGCGCAGTCGCTGAAGCCGATCGACCACACGCTGCACAACATGGGCATCGTGTTGTGGGCGGTCGGGCTGCTCGGCGTCATCGGCGCAGCCATTGCCGGCAACGCGATCGCCGTCTCCGGTCTTCGGCCGCTGGCGCGGCTGTCTGGTGCGGCGGAGCACGTCGCGCGGACGGCGGAGTTGCGGCCGATCCCCGTCGACGGGTCGGACGAGATCTCCCGGCTCGCGGTGTCGTTCAACTCCATGCTGGCCGCGTTGGCGCGCTCTCAGGATCGCCAGCGCCGGCTGATCGGTGATGCCGGGCATGAACTGCGGACGCCGCTAACCAGCATCCGGACGAACCTCGACCTGCTCGCTCAGGCGGACAAACGCGGCGGGCTGCGCCCGGAAGACCGCCAGCAATTGCTGGACGACGTACGGGCTCAGATGGACGAGCTGACCAACCTGATCGGCGACCTGACCGAGCTCGCCCGCGACACCCCGCAGATCCGCAACGCCGAGCTCATCGAGCTGTCCAACGTCGTCGAAGACGCCCTCATCAAGGTACGGCGACGTGCTCCGAACCTGGAGTGGGATGTCAGCATCGAGCCGTTCCCGGTGTGGGGCGACGAGCGGCTACTAGGTCGAGCGGTCACCAACCTGCTCGACAACGCCGCGAAGTACTCGGTCCCCGAGGACGCACCCACCGACGGCCGCATCGTCGGCCTGGTCACCGTGCGCCTACAGGACGGCGTACTAACTGTCACCGACTCCGGCCCAGGAATCGCAGACGCGGACCTACCGCATGTGTTCGAGCGTTTCTACCGCTCAAGCGAAGCCCGCAGCCGCCCCGGGTCCGGCCTAGGCCTAGCCATCGTCAAACACGCAGCCGAACAACACGGCGGCATGATCTACGCCCGCAACGCCCCAGGCGCCGGCGCCCAATTCACCCTCTGGCTCCCCCACGCCGCCACCCAAACCCGCTAAAGCTGGGAGTTTGCTGGGCGCCTTCAGGGGATCTTCACAGAGTTCTTCGGGAGCTCTGACGGGATCTTCAGGGGGTTCTCAGGTCCGGCAGCCAAAGTACTCGTCATGACCGACAACCAGCCGCCCGAGCCGCAGAGTGGGCCCGCCCCCTTCGGCTCCAACCCGCCGGAGCGTATGCAGCAGTTGCCGATGCCTGGGTATTCGAGCCTTGGGCAACATCAGCAACAGCATTTCGCGCCGCAGGGTGGACAGCAGCAGCTGGGTCAGCCGGGTCAGCACCCCTCAGGTGGGAGTGCTTACCCGCAGTTCGCCGCGCCGGGGACGCATCAGGGGGCGTCTCCCGGCCCGAACTGGCCCTTCGGTCCGCAGCAGCAGCCGGTGGCTCCCACACCGGGCAAGCCGAAGCGGATGGGCCTGGCAATCGTGGCCGCGACCGCGCTACTGGTCGGGGCGGCCGGTGGCGTGGGCGCAGCCGCGGTGTATTCGGCCACGAACGACACAGGTGCAAGCCCGTCGGTGACCGCACCGCTGAACGGTAACCAGGCCGCACCGGCCTCGGCACCCGACGGCTCGGTGCAGAACGCAGCGGCCAAGGTGCTCGGCAGCGTGGTGAAGATCGCGGTCGCCACCCAGCAGGGCGCGGCGACCGGTTCGGGCATCGTGATCAGCAAGGACGGCCTGATCGTCACCAACAACCACGTGGTGGCCGGCGCCGCCGGGCAGGGCGCCAAGCTCACCGTGATCCTGAACGACGGCCGCACGGTCCCGGCCACGGTCAAGGGGCTCGACCCGCTGACCGACCTCGCCGTGATCCACGCCGACGCCACCGATCTGACGCCGGCGACCCTCGGTTCCAGCGGCAAACTCGCCGTCGGCCAGGGCGTGGTCGCGATCGGTTCGCCGTTCGGCCTCCAGTCCACCGTGACGAGTGGGATCGTCTCGGCGCTCAACCGCCCGGTCACCTCGGGCGACGAGGAGCAGAGCAGTACCACGGTCTTCCCAGCCATCCAGACGGACGCCGCCATCAATCCGGGCAACTCCGGCGGCGCTCTGATCGACCTCGCGGGCCAGGTGGTCGGTATCAACAGCGCGATCAAAACCGCGGGCGGATCGGGACAATCCGCCGGCGGGAACATCGGCCTGGGGTTCGCAATCCCGATCGACCAGGCCAAGCCGATCATCGACGAGCTGGTGGCCAAGGGCAAGGCCACGCATGCGCGGCTCGGAGTGTCGGTCGGCGACGCGCAGTCTTCCGACGGGCTCGTGAACGGAGCAACCCTCCGCGAGGTCACGCCGGGCGGTGCGGGGAACAAAGCCGGTCTGCAAGCGGGCGATGTGGTGACCGCTGTGGACGGTAAGGCGATCGCGTCAGGGGACGCGTTGGTCGCCGCAGTTCGCTCGCACCGCCCCGGCGATCAGGTCAAGGTCACCATCACCCGGGCCGGCAAATCCCAGGACGTCACCGCCACCCTCGGCTCCGACGACGGCAAGCCGACCGGCTGACACACCCCACGTCAGGACTCCGGCCGCCCACCGAGCGGCCGGAGTCCGTTTGTGTGGTCGGGTTCTGTGGTTGGGTTCCTGCCATGAATCTCTACGAGGCCCGCCCGCCGATCGTGGCCGACGAACGAACCCAGCTGATCGGCTGGCTCGACCTGCAGCGCGTCCTGGTCCGCCACAAACTCGAAGGCCTGTCCCCCGCGGACGAGCACCGAGCGCTGCTACCCCAGTCACCGTTGATGACCCCGGCCGGCCTCGTCTCACACCTGCGATGGGTCGAACACCTGTGGTTCGAGGTGGTCTATCGGGACGTTCCCCGCGACCAGAACCCGGCGTTCCGCAAGGATGTCGAAAACGCCGAGATGCTGGTCCCCGGCGTACCGCTCTCTGAGCTCCTCGACCAGTACGACGCGCAGTGGGCCCGCTCGAACGAAATCGTCGCCGCCCATAGCCTCGACGACATCGCGCAGGACCCCGAGTTCCAGCCGAGCCTGCGCTGGATCGTCATCCACATGGTCGAAGAGACCGCCCGCCACGTCGGCCACCTGGACGCAATGCGCGAACTCGCCGACGGCCAAACCGGGTATTACTAGTACCCATGGACATCCGCCGGGCAGACGATCGCTTCGTGACCTCGTCCGACTGGCTCGAGTCGCGCCATTCGTTCTCGTTCGGCCCCTTCTACGACCCCGCGAACATCGGCTTCGGCTTCCTGGTAGCCCACAACGACGACATCGTCGCGCCCGGCACCGGCTTCGACACCCACCCCCACCAGGACCTCGAGATCGTCACCTGGGTACTACGAGGAGCCCTGGCCCACCGCGATTCCCTCGGCCGCCACGGCGTCGTCCACCCAGGCCTGGTCCAACGAATGACCGCCGGCTCAGGCATCCAGCACTCCGAATGGAACGACGGCCCCGACCCAGTCCACTACGTCCAAATGTGGGTCCGCCCCGACCAGCTAGACCTCCCCCCGTCCTACGCCCAGTCTCCGATAGACCTAACCACCGGCGAACTAACCCCAGTCGTCTCCGGCCTCCCCCACCACGCCACCAGCACAGCGATCCCCCTACACCAACAATCCGCCGGCCTCTCCGTAGCCCGCCTGGCACCCGCACAACACGTCCAACTGCCGGAAGCCCCACACCTCCACGTGTTCATAGCCGACGGAACAGCAACCCTCGAAGGCATCGACCTCGCCACAGCGGACACCGCCCGCCTAACCGACTCAGGCGGCCGTCAGCTCACCGCAGGCCCCACCGGCACCGAAGTACTCGTCTGGGAGATGTACTAGCGGTTCTTCTGCTCGGCGTGTGGGGTTCCACGCCGGGGCCTCCTGCCAGGGGCTCTCCGCACGGACCGGTACGACGTTGTGCACGGGTCAACCATGTCCGCGCCCGGAGGGTGGTTGAGTGGCGCTCAAGGTGCGATGGTCCGGCGACGTTGAGCACGGTTCGACCGTTTCGACAGGTGTCAGGTGGTTGGTGGAGTCTCAAGGTCGTCGAGCCTCACCAGCCCAGCGGGTGCACAGCAGCCTCCCTCGAGCGTCCCCGCACCCCCCCCGGCCCCCGGCCCCCACGATCACGCAGTCCTGTGCGCCCACCAGCTGCGCGAACGCTCCCCCTGACCAGTCCGGCGAATGCACAGCAGTCTCCCCAAGCGCCCCCGCACCCACCCCCACGGACAGGCACTCCGGCGACGCCCCCATCCCCACAACCCCATGAATCACTTGCCGCATCTGGTGAGGGCCGAATCACGGCCGACCGCGCCGAAGGCGCCAGAAGAAGGAGCCGCCGCCGAAGGCGGTGTCCTTTGCGCGGCGGTGGTCGTCGGCTCACCGCGGGGGCCGAGGTGCTCGTGTGGGAGGCGCCCCATCCCCACAACAGCGTGTATCACTTGCCGCAGGTGGTGGGGGTCGGACCGCGGCCGACTGCGCCGGAGGCGCCAAGAGTGCTGCCGCCGCCGGAGGCGGTGTCGTTAGTCGGTTTGTTGGGTCATGGTCCAGACGTGGGGGAGGGGTTTGCCGCCTTCGGCGAAGCCTTCTACGAACTGGGACATGTGTTGCTGCCAGCGCTGGTCCGTGGGGTTCTGGCGGAGTTCGGCGACGGCGGCCTCGTAGTCGTCGCAGACGACGAGATGGAACAGGTCGCGGCCGCTGCGCCAGATCGACCAGTCGGAGATTCCGGCGGCGTTCATCACGGTGATGAGTTCCGGCCAGACGCGGGCGTGCTCGAGCTCGTAGGCCTCTTCGGTACCGGGAAGGAGCCGGCTGTGCAGGGCTAGGCGGGTCACAATCGTGCAGGATACGCGCTTCCGGAACCAACCAACGGGCCGCCACAAGCGTCGTACTTGGGTGGGTTGAGTAGTTTCGCCCGTGTGTTTGCCAATCGTCGTGCGAGAGTTGGAACCGTGAAGCGAACCACTGCTGTCGTCTGCCTGAGTAGTCTGCTGATCACCGCTGGTTGTTCCGACAGCAAGTCGGGCGACGGGGGGAAGGCCGATCCGAACAACGAGAAGCAGGCCTCCGCGCAGGTCGTCAAGCAGTTCGCGGACGCCTGGGTGAAGGCCTGGGCGCCGGACGGGAAGCCGACCGACGCGGCCGCGTTGACCGACAACCCGACCGCGTTCGGCAAGCGGCTGGACGATGTCGACTCAGCGCTTGCGGCCAGCACGGTGACCGTCGTACCGCAGGGTGACGCGAAGTGTTCCGACGACGCGACCTGCACCCAGGAGCTCGCTGTCGAGGCGCAGTTGCGTGGGATCGGCGCGATGAAGTGGACCAGTACGGCGACCGCGGTCAAGGTCGGCGATGTCTGGAAGGTCAAGGCGGCCGGCGACACGATCTACCCGGGTCTCGGCGACGGGACCAACTACCTCAAGCGCGTCCGCACTCTCCCGGCCCGGGCCTCGATCCAGGACCGGCACGGCGCCGCGCTGACCTCGAACAAACCGGTCGTGATCGTCGGTGTCGCCTCCGGCAACGTGGCGACCGCGGCGACGTACGCGGCGTTCACCAAGAACCTTGACGTCGACGGCGCGAAGCTGGCCAAGCGGGCGAAGGCGGCCCCGGCCGGTCAGTTCGTTGACGCGATCACGATCCGCGCGGAGCAGTGGGAGAAGCTGCGGCCGACGATGGGCAAGCTGCCCGGCGTGCTGACCATGGGCGGGACCCAGTCGCTGGCGGTGAACCCGACGTTCGCCCGCTCGCTGCTCGGCTCGATGAAGCTGGCCAACGAGGACAGCTTGAAGAACGCGGGCCCGACCGCATCGGCGCAGGACCAGGTTGGCGTCAACGGCCTGCAGTACGCGTTCCAGCAGCAGCTGGCCGGCACGCCCGGTGGCGTGGTGAGCCTGCGCGACGGCAAGACCAAGCTGACGATCAAGGAGGTCTTCACCCAGAAGGGCACCCCCGGGAAGCCGGTGAAGACCACGATCGACACCAAGATGCAGCAGGCCGCCGAGGCCGCGCTGGCGAGCCAGAAGCTGCACGCCTCGCTGGTCGCCGTTCAGGCCTCGACCGGCCAGATCCTGGCCGCGGCGAACGGTCCGGACGTGACGAGCTACAACCGCGCGTTCCAGGGCCGCTACGCCCCGGGCTCGACGTTCAAGACCGTCACCTCGGCCGCGCTGCTGAGCAACGGCCTCACCACGAACAGCTCGCTCCCGTGTACCGACACGATCAACGTGTTCGGCAAGACGTTCAAGAACTACGACGCCCTCGCGGCGTACGGCGCGGGCACCATGCAGAAGGCGTTCAACCAGTCCTGCAACACCGCGTTCATCTCGCAGCACGCACGCCTGCAGAAGGACGGGATGACCAAGGCGGCCGCGATGTTCGGCATCGGCCGCGACCTCCAGCTCTCCATCCCGGCGTACGGCGGTAAGGTTCCGGCCCCGAAGGACGACGTCGAGGAGGCCGCCTCGATGATCGGCCAGGGCACCGTCACCGCGAGCCCGCTGTCGATCGCCCTGGTCGGCGCCACCGTCTCCCACGGCACCGCGATGAAGCCGGTCCTGGTTCCCGGCAAGGACGCCGCCGGTACCGCGGCCTCTCCGTTGCCCCCGGCAACCGTCGCCGCACTCCGCACCTTCATGCGCACCACGGTCACCGGCGGTACGGCGCACATCCTCGCCCAGAGCGGCACCGTCGGCGCCAAGACCGGTACGGCGGAGGTCGTGACGAACGGCAAGGTCGGCACCAACGGCTGGATGGTCGGCTACCGCGGTGACGTCGCCTTCGCGGTCATCGTCGAAGGCGGCGAGTCCGGCGGCAAGGCAGCCGGCCCGATCGTCAAGAACTTCCTCGCCCGCTTCAAGTAGCCGTCAGCTCCATCGGCAAAGTGTCGGTGGAGCCCGCTACCGTCCGACCCATGAACGTGGCCGGAGCCGTACGAGCCGCCGGCCGGCCGCGACCACCTGGTCGTCCGGGGGCTGGCGGGGATCGACCGGTTGTGACGCGCCGAAGTTGCTGAGAGTTGGCTGAAAACGCGGCGTTCCGGGCTTTTCGTCACTTAGGGTTTCTGGATGGAGAGCCTGATTTGCCCGAAATGCCGCGGTGGGATGCGGACCTACGAACGTAGTGGGATCACGGTCGACCAGTGCGGCGAGTGCCGTGGGATCTTCCTCGACCGGGGTGAGCTGGAGCGGCTGGTGGATGCCGAGGCGCGCTTCAACGCTCCGCAGCAGCAGCGGCACGAGGAGAAGCGCTACGAAGAGAAGCGGTACGACGAGAAGAAGCGGTACGACGACGATCGGCGCTATGACGACCGCCGTTCGGACGACCGTCGGTACGAGGACCAGCGGCGGTACGACGACCGCGGTTACTCGCACAAGAAGAAGCAGAAGTCCTTCCTGGAGAATCTCTTCGACTGAAATCCACTGGACATCACGCTCTGCTTCGGCTTAGCGTCGATGCGGTGACTACCCCGTTTCGAGATAGCTGCGCGCACGGTTGATTTTCCCGCCATCCTGCTGGATCGCGGTGCCGTGATGGGCCTTGGGTTGCTGCCCGGTCCTGTCCAGCTCTTTCGAAAGCGGTGCCCCAACTGTGACGCACACCCATGCCCTTTCTGCGCATGATCTGACCAAGACGTACACCTTCCACCAGCAGCGCGCCGGTCTCGGCGGAGCCTTGAAGAGCCTGGTGAAGCGCAAGTACGAGACCCGGCTCGCTGTCGACCGGGTCTCGTTCGCGATCGAGCCCGGTGAGGTCGTCGGGCTGCTCGGCCCGAACGGCGCGGGCAAGACCACGACCCTGAAGATGCTGTCCGGGCTGCTGTACAAGACGTCCGGCGATCTAGAGGTTCTCGGCCACACGCCGTCGGACCGCAAGCCCGACTACCTGCGCCGGATCGCGCTGGTGATGGGGCAGAAGACGATGCTGTGGTGGGACGTGCCGGCGATGGAGAGCCTGCTCCTGCACAAGGAGATGTACGGCCTGTCCACGCCGGTGTTCGAGCGCAACGTCGCCGAACTCGCCGAACTGCTCGAGGTGCAGGACCTGCTGAACGTCCAGGTCCGCAAGACCTCCCTCGGTGAGCGGATGAAGCTCGAGTTGATGGCGGCCCTCGTCCACGGTCCGGAGATCCTGTTCCTGGACGAGCCGACGATCGGGCTCGACGTGGTCGCCAAGGCCCGGGTCCGGAGCTTCCTGGCCGACGTCAATCGGCTCCGCGGTACGACGATCCTGATCACCAGCCACGACATGGACGACATCGAGGCGCTCTGCTCGCGGGTGATGATCATCGACCACGGCCGCCTGCAGTTCGACGGCGCTCTCGACGAACTCGTCCGGACCGCGCAACCGCGCAAGCTGGTGCGAGCGACGTACGCGACGCCTGTGGACGGCCGTGGGCTCACCGGGGTCAGCGGGGTTGAGGTGTCCGGCCTGACCCTCCGCCTGGAGGCCGATCGGGAGCGGACGGGCGACGTACTGGAGCAGCTCACCCGGCTCGGCCCGCTGGTCGACCTGGACGTCGCGGACGCCGATGTCGAGGACATCATGCGCGACCTCTTCGAGCGCCGCGGGGAGGCGTCATGAAGGGGTTCGTCCGCAACCTGCGAGTACTGCGACGGATGGTCGCGGCCGAGATCGCGCAGCAGTCCGTCTACCGCGGTGCGTGGGTCATCTTCATGCTGGCCAACATCTGTACGCCGCTCATCTCGCTGCTGATCTGGCGGACCGCGCTCGCGAATGGCGCCCAACTCCCCGTGGATCAGCGGTACCTCACGACGTACTTCGTGCTGCTCGGCTTCGCGACCATGGCCACCTCGTCGTGGATGGCCGGCTTCCTCGCGAACGACATCCGGCTCGGCAAGCTGTCCAGCTGGATGATCCGGCCGGCGTCGCTGCTCGTCGGGTTCGTCGCGAACAACCTGTCGGAGAAGTTCCTGAAGCTGTTCGCGCTGGTCCCGATGATCGGGCTGGTGTGGTGGATCTTCCGCGGCTCGATGCATGTGCCGTCGGGTGCCGGCCGGTGGGCGCTGTTCTTCGTCACTCTCGTGCTCGGCGCGATCCTGCTGTTCACGATCGACATCCTGATCGCGGCTTTCGCGTTCTGGATGGACGATGTGAGTGCCCTCGTCCAGGCGCGGGTGATCATCGGCTCGGTGCTGTCAGGGTCCGTCGTACCGCTGGCGCTGATGCCGGAGTGGTCGCGCACGTTCGTCGACTACCAGCCGTATCGGTACACCGTGTCGTTCCCGGTCGAGATCGTCGCCGGGAACCTGTCCGGCTCCGAACTGCTGACAGGGCTCGGCGTCCAACTCGGGTACGTCGTCGCTGTCGGCGTGCTCGCCCGTGTCGTCTGGGCGGCCGGGATCCGCGCGTACTCGGCGGTGGGCGCATGATGAGGCACCTGCGGTTGTGGCGGCGGTTCTTCGCACAGGCCGTCGTACGGGAGACGCATTATCGCGCGCACTTCCTGACCACGTTGCTGGTCGGGCTGGTGCAGCTGGGGCTCGGGATCGTGCCGACGCTCCTGCTGTTCGGGTTCACCTCGGAGGTGCACGGCTGGACGCGCGCGGAGGTGATCGCGCTGGTTGGCATGTATCAGGTGATCACGGGGTTGATGGCGACGTTCATCGCGCCGAACCTGAACCGGATGACGACGTACCTGACCGAGGGTGAACTGGACGCCGTACTGCTGCGTCCGGTGTCGAGTCAGTTCTACCTGACGTTCCGGTGGATCAACGTTGCGGAGTTGAGCAATGTTGCCAGCGGCATCATTGTGCTGGCGTTCGGGCTGGTGCAGTCGGGGCTCACGCCGAATGTGGGTCAGGTGCTGCAGGCCGTCGTACTCGCGGGTTGTGGGTTGGTGCTGCTCACGGTGGTGTGGTCGGCGCTGGTGTATCTGGCGTTCTGGCTGCAGTCGGTCGGGCCGGTCGGCATCATCTATCTGAACGTCGTTGAGGCTGGGCGGTATCCGCTGACGTTCTTCCCGGTGGCGGTGCGGAGCTTCCTGACGTTCGTGTTCCCGGTGGCGTTCGCGACGACGTACCCGGTGCAGGCGCTGGCGGGCTCGCTCGGCTGGGGACCGGTGGCACTAGGGATCGGGCTGTCGGTGATTGCGGTGTTGCTGATCCGGTTGTTGTGGCAGCGTGGGCTGCGGACGTACGCGAGTGCGTCGAGCTGAGGTCGTCGCTGAGTAGTGGTTGAAGGGAGGGCTGCGATGGGCTGGTGGATCCTGCATGTGGACATGGATCAGTTCATCGCGGCCGTCGAGATCCGGCGCCGGCCCGAACTGCGCGGCCTGCCGGTCGTGGTCGGCGGGTCGGGCGATCCGACGAAACCGCGGCAGGTGGTGGCGACGGCGTCGTACGAGGCTCGTGAGTTCGGGGTGCACTCGGGGATGCCGATTCGGGCGGCGTACAAGAAGTGTCCGGACGCGGTCTTTCTGCCGTCGGACCCTGCCGCCTACGAGGCGGCGTCGACCGAGGTGATGGACACGCTGCGGACGTTCCCGGTCGTGGTCGAGGTGTGGGGCTGGGACGAGTGCATCGTCGGCGCTACAACCGACGATCCCGAGGGACTCGCAGCCGCCCTGCGAGCGGCGGTGGTGGAACGCACCGGGCTGACCTGCTCGATCGGGATCGGCGACAACAAGACCCGGGCCAAGCTGGCGACCACCTTCGCCAAACAGCCGCGCTCGCACGCCACTGCGTTTGAGGGTGCTGGCGCTGGGGCGCCGGGCGTCTACCGCCTGACCGCCGATAACTGGCGTGAGGTGATGGACCACCGATCGGTCCGCGAACTGTGGGGCATCGGCAGCCGGATGGAACGCAACCTGCAGGAGCTCGGGCTGCACACGGTGGCCGACCTCGCAGCCGCCGACGTTGAGGCGTTGAAGAAGCGGTTCGGCCCGAACATGGGCACCTGGTACGCCGCCCTCGGCCGCGGCCTCGGCGATACCGAGGTAACCGACGTACCGCGCGAACCGGTGTCCCGCAGTCACGAGGAAACCTTCGAACGCGACCTGGTCGAGCCGGCCGAGATCGCCGACGAGCTACGCCGAATCGCCGTCGAGGTGACCCGGGAGGTGGTGAAGGAGGGGCGCAGTATTCAACGTGTCTGGGTGAAGGTCCGCTTCACCTCGTTCTTCACCCCCATCAAAAGCCGCAAGTTGAAGGCGGTGACGCAGGACCCCGAGGTGATCGCGGCGACCGCACTCGCCTTGCTGGAAAAGTTCGAACTCCGCCGCCCTGTCCGGCTGCTCGGGGTGCGAGTCGAGTTCGCCCCCACCCCACCCACGTAGCCCCGGGCCCTCGCGCTCACCCATGCGATTGCGATGGCGTGCGGGGAAATCGGCGGGACGCGATCGTCGAGGGCTGGGATGATCGCGGGTGTGCAGCGCGAGTTTGTTGTGTTCGATGCCATGGGCGTGCTTTATCGGCACGGGAACGTTGTGCGGGGCGTCCTCATCCCTTACCTGCGTGAGCACGGCTGCACTCATACCGAGGCGGAGATTCGTGAGGTATACCGCCGGTGCACGGTGGGCGCGATCTCCACCGGCGAACTCTGGTCCGCGCTCGGCGTGGCGGCAACCGCCAGCGATGCTGACTACTGCGGTCGTCACGAGCTGACGCGGGATGTATCGGAGGTCTTGCGAGGACTGGGCGAGGCCGGCATCACGCCTTTGGTGCTCACCAACGACGCGGTGCCGTGGTCGGAACAGCTGCGCCTCCGGTTCGGGCTGACTGCTTACGTCGAGACGTGGTTCGTCAGCTCCGCGATTGGCGCGCGCAAGCCCGATCCTGCGGCGTACCGTCCGGTGCTCGCACACCCAGGGCTGGACGCTGCCCGCACACGCTTCGTCGACGACCGGCCGACCAACCTGATCGCCGCCGAAGCGGCCGGCTTCCAGCCCGTCCTCTTCCGCAGTGACGACACTGACGCCCACCCCGAGCCCGGCTTCCAACCACCCGTCGCTCACACCATGACCGACCTGTTGAAGCTCGTCAGTTCGGCTGACCGGTCGGCATGATCGTGACCTGCTGGAAGTTCACCCGAGGCGGCGAGGCGGCGGTCGCGGCGACGTCGGCCGCAGTGAGCCATTCGAGTTGGGTCTTGGCGCCTTCCAGCCAGTCCGAGATGTCGGCGTCCGCCCACATCGTCGGACGTTAGCGCTGAGGTTGCGATCGGCAGACGGGCGTGCCGCCCGGGGGGACCCGAGATCGCGGGGCGAGATTCACCTTGGGCGCCCACCAACCATCCGACGCCCGGCGAAACGGTCGAACCGTGCTCGAGGTCGCCCGACCAGCGCGCCTTGAGCACAGTGATGATGGTTGTGGCCCTTGGCGGATGACTCGCTTGAGCACTGACGACGCTGTCTTTGATGGGATCCGTCTTCGTCAGGGGC
>NZ_JBHUQZ010000017.1:0-157944 GCF_042674205.1 Kribbella sp. NPDC056951 | reverse complement strand
AAATTTCGGCATTGACTTTCGGCACGCTGTTGAGTTCTCAAGAATCGGACGCACACCGCAGCCGAACCTTACGGTTCAGGGCTTCCGGGGCAACCTGCAGTACTTTACCGGAGTGGATCAACCAAGTCAAGTCTTGATTTTTCCGACTCTCTCCCCACTTGGGAGGCTGCCGACCCGAGTCCGTAGACGCGTTTCAGCTGCACTAGCTTGGGGGGAGTTGGAAGGTCCGGCCGCTTCAGCGTCCTGCACTCGCTTCCAACAAGAAGAACATTACGTGGCTGCCGGGTGGACGGTCAAATCGGTTTCCGGTGGGCTGAATCACAAGCTTGTAATTTGCCCCCGGCAACCTAGTTGTGGGAGTGCAGCACCCCTGCGAACGACCGCTTCCCACGCCGCAGGACCAGCACGCCACCAGGCAACAGATCCTCTGCACCAGGCACGTACTCAGGGTCCTTCACCTTCTCGTTGTTGAGGTACCCACCGCCCTCGGCCACCGTGCGTCGCGCGGCCGACTTGCTGGCGACCAGACCGGACTTCACCAGCAGATCGCCGTACGTCGGCATCGCTTCGCCGGCGGCCAGTTCTACGTGTGGTGCTTCGCGCAGTGCAGCGCGCAGGGTCTCGCCGTCCAATGCGGCGAGTTCCCCCTGGCCGAAGAGCGCCTTCGACGCCTCCTGCACAGCGCGGGTCTCCCCCTCACCGTGCACCAACGTCGTGATGTCCTCCGCGAGCACTCGCTGCGCCTCCCGAGCGTGCGGTCGCTCAGCAGTCGCCTGCTCGAGCTCCGCGATCTCCTCGGCCGTGCGGAACGTGTAGTACCGCACCAGCTGCATCACGTCGCGGTCGTCGGTGTTGAACCAGAACTGGTAGAACGCGTACGGCGAGGTCAGCTCGCGATCCAGCCACACTGTGCCGGACTCCGTCTTGCCGAACTTCGTCCCGTCGGCCTTGGTCACCAGTGGGGTGGCAAGTGCATGTGCCTTGCCGGCGTCGGAGCGTCGGATGAGCTCCACGCCGGCTGTCAGGTTCCCCCACTGGTCACTGCCACCGGTCTGCAGCGTGCAGCCATGGCGGCGGTAGAGCTCCAGGTAGTCCAGCGACTGCAGGAGCACGTAGCTGAATTCCGTGTAGCTGATCCCCTGCTCCAGCCGCGCCTTGACCACCTCGCGCCCGAGCATCCGGTTCACCGGGAAGTGCTTGCCGATGTCTCGCAGGAAGTCGAGGGTGTTGAGGTCCTTGGTCCAGTCGTAGTTGTTGACGATCCGGGCCGGGTTCGGCAGCGACTCGTCGAAGTCGATGAACTTCTCCACCTGCCCGCGCACCCGCTCGACCCACTGGGCCACGACGTCCTTCGGGTTCAGCACCCGCTCGGAACTCTCCTTGGGGTCACCGATCAGACCGGTGGCACCACCGACCAGACCGATCGGGTTGTGACCGGCCAGCTGGAGCCGACGGAGCGTCAGCAGCTGCAGCAGGTTGCCCATGTGCAGGCTGGGTGCGGTGGGGTCGAAGCCGACATAGGAGGTGATCGGTCCAGCCGCCATGGCGCTGCGCAGCGCGTCCGGATCGGTGGAGTGCGCGATCAAACCGCGGCTCTCCAGCTCGTCCAGCACCTGAGTACGGCGTTCGGTCCCGCTGTCCGTCACTTGTTCTCCTCGAGTACGTCGGTACACCCCAAGTGTCCTGTACGACGAGGAGTCGGACCTAACTGGGCTCGGGCCGGGCGAGGATGTCGCGCAGCTGCGGCCGGAGCGCATGACCGTCCGGGCCCTGCACCGTTGCCGCCGTCGGGCGGTGCGGATCGTGCGCACCGGGGTCTTGGTTCGGTACGGGCAGACCGTGGGACAGCACCTGCTCGGCCGGTGTCAGCTGACGGATGCCGATGGCTCGCACGTGATCCGGGTGCGACTGCGCGAAGTCGCCGTACAGCTGGGGGTCGTGCTGGCCGTCGTCACCGACCAGCACCCAGCGCACATCGGGGAACTCGCGAGCTAGCCGGCGCAGTGCGGTTCGCTTGTGCTCCTGGCCGCTGCGGAACCAGCCGGTGTTGGTCGGTCCCCAGTCGGTCATCAGGAGCGGGCCGAGCGGGTAGCCGTGCCGGGCCAGGAAGCGGGTCAGCGTCGGTGCTGTGTTCCAGGCGCCGGTGCTGAGGTAGAAGATCGGCGCACCGGGGTGGTCGGCCAGCAGTTCCTGGTACATCTCGGCCATGCCGGGGACGACACGACGCGCCTGCTCCTCGCGGACGAACGTGTTCCAGGCTGCGATCAGCGGCCGCGGCAGCATCGTCAGGATGACGGTGTCGTCGATGTCGCTGAGGAGTCCGAACTTCGCCTCCGGATCCGGGACGAAGATGCTCGCTCTGGCCTGCCGCTCACCGTGCACACCCAGATTGATCTCGTGCCATCCCGGTGGCAGCACCACCGGCACGGTGAAGTCGACCAGGCCGCCCCGGTCGGTGACGGTCTCGAACGTCTGCCCCTCGACCGTGACGGTCACTGGGACCTTCACTGCCGGCGCGGTGACGAAGACTCGCCAGCCACGCACCACCTGGTCCTCGTCGAACCGCGGCTGGTTGCGCGGGTCACGACCCAGTACGACGCGTGCCAGCACCCGCACGCACTCCGTGGTGCCGTAACCGACCTGCGGGATGATCCGCTCGCGCCACCCGCGGCGCCGGAGAATCGCTTGCACCCCCAGGTTGAACCAGTCCTCGAGACGGGATGCGTAGTGCGGACGGGCCATACCCGAAACCTACCCGCAGGCGGGGCCGCTACGCGCACCGGAGCTGACGCCTGGACAGACCTTTACCGAACTGTCGGTGCCGGCCTCTACGGTCTTCGCATGACTCAGACCGCTGCTGCTGTCGGGATGTGCTTCCCCCGGACCTTTCCCGCCGCCCTGGTGACCGATGTGGCTCGCCGACTCGAGGCTGGTGGTGCCGACGAGCTATGGATCATCGAGGACTGCTTCTACACCGCCGGCCCGTCGCTGGTGTCTGCTGCGCTGGCGTCGACCGAGCGGCTGACTGTCGGGCTCGGGATCGTGCCGGCGGTCGCGCGTACGGCGGCTGTCACGGCGATGGAGTTCGCGACACTGGAGGCGCTGGCGCCTGGGCGTTTTCTGCCGGGGATCGGGCACGGTGTGCAGGAGTGGATGGGGCAGATGGGGGTGCGGGCGAAGTCGCCGCTCACTGCGCTCGACGAGGTGACGACGACGGTCACTCGGCTGCTGGCTGGGGAGAAGGTCAGCTTCGAGGGCAAGACGGTGTACCTGAAGGACGTGCAGCTCGACGCTCCCCCGGTGACTCCGCCGCCGATTCTGCTGGGTGTGATGGGGCCGAAGTCGATGCAGCTGGCCGGGCGGGTCGGCGGTGGGCTGGTGCTGGCCGAGCCGGCCACGCCGGCGTACGTGCGTCAGTCGCTGGAGCTCGCTGGGAACCCGGAGAGGTTCGTGGTCGCGGTGTTCACGGCGATGTGCGTGCGGCCGGACCGGAAGGCGGCGTACGAGTGGACTGCGCCGTGGCTGGGCGAGCGGATCCGGACGAAGTACGCCGGGGTTGCTGCGCTGCCGTTCTTCGACGAGCTGGAGAAGTTGTACGCCGAGTCCGGTGAGGCCGGTCTGGTCGGGATGCCGGTCGATTGGTGGACGGCGATCGGTGCCGTCGGGACTGTCGAGGACGCGGCCGCGCACCTGGATCAGCTGGAGGCGGCTGGGGTGCACCACATCGGGCTGTTCCCGGACCCAGAGGTGGAGCACGGTCTGCCGCAGCTGGACTACGTCGTGGAGCTGGCGAACCGCTAGGTACGACGTTTGGGGACGTGCGGGCGGTACGGCGAGACTGTCGGGTCGTCGGGAATCCAGAACCGCCAAGGCCAGTCCGGCGCTTCGCGAAGACCCACGCGAGGACCCGTGGACGGCGTACCGTCGAAACCCGGTCCGTCGAGCAGGCGGACCGGAGAGTCCTTCGCCAGCAGGTCCACCCCGTTCTGCTCCCGATCGATGCCAAGAGCAACACACAGACGAGCGGGACCCCGCGCCAGGTCCCGGTTCGACTTGGAAGTGGGTGTTCCTCGGCGGGAGCGGGCTAGGTCCACTCCCTCGATGACTTCGCCTGCGCGGAGTAGGACGGCTGAGGGAGTGCCGGCGGGGCCCACTCCTACGTTCATGCAGAAGTGCATGCCGTAGGTGAAGTAGACGTAGAGGTGGCCGGGTGGGCCGAACATGACTGCGTTGCGAGGTGTCTCGCCTCGGTAGGCGTGGGAGCCCGGGTCGTTGGGGCCGTCGTAGGCCTCTACCTCGGTGATGCGGACTGCGACTGTGCCTTCCGCTGCGGTGGTGCGGAGGATTGTGCCTAGTAGTAGCGGGGCGACGTCTAGGACGGGCCCCGCTAGCTGGGAGCGGCGCACTACGTGAGGCGGGCTGTGTACTGGGCGGCGCGGGCGTGTAGTTCGGCCAGCTGGTGGGTGACCTGGTCTACCGACGTACCGCCGCGGGTGTTGCGGGAGGCGAGTGAGCCTTCGACGGTGAGGACCGTGCGGACGTCCGGCGTGAGTAGCGGTGAGATCGCCGCCAGGTCGGCGTCGGTGAGGTCCCACAGCTCGATGCCGCGCTTCTCGCACTCCTGGACACAGGCACCGGCCAGCTCATGCGCGACCCGGAACGGGACCTGCTGCCGGACCAGCCACTCGGCGATGTCGGTGGCCAGAGAGAAGCCCTGCGGGGCCAGCTCCTCGAGGCGCTCGGTGTTGAAGCGCAGGGTGCGGATCATCCCGGTGAACGCGGGCAGCAGCACCTCGAGGGTGTCGATGGAGTCGAAGACCGGCTCCTTGTCCTCCTGCAGGTCGCGGTTGTAGGCCAGCGGCTGCGCCTTCAGGGTCGCGAGCAGCCCGCTCAGGTTGCCGATCAGCCGGCCCGCCTTGCCGCGAGCGAGCTCGGCGATATCCGGGTTCTTCTTCTGCGGCATGATGCTCGACCCGGTCGAGAACGCGTCGTCCAGCTCGACGAAACCGAACTCCTTCGTCGCCCAGATGATCACCTCCTCGGCCTGCCGGGACAGGTCGATCCCGACCTGCGCGGTGACGAACGCGAACTCCGCGACGAAGTCCCGGGACGCCGTACCGTCGATCGAGTTCGCCGAGGAGTTCGTGAAGCCGAGCTCGGTGGCGACGTACTGCGGGTCCAGCCCGAGCGAGCTGCCGGCCAGTGCACCAGACCCGTACGGCGAATCGGCCGCAACGCGGGCGTCCCAGTCGGCCAGCCGGTCCAGGTCGCGGATGAGCGGCCAGGCGTGGGCGAGGAGGTGGTGAGAGAGCAGGACCGGCTGTGCGTGCTGCAGGTGCGTCCGGCCGGGCATCGCGACACCAAGGTGCTTCTCGGCCTGGTCTGCGAGCGTGTTGACCTGCTCCAGGACCAGGCGGGCGATGATGCGGCCGTGCTCGCGCAGGTAGCTCTTGAACAGCGTGGCGACCTGGTCGTTCCGCGAGCGGCCGGCGCGCAGCCGCCCACCCAGCTCAGCCCCGAGGCGCTCCAGCAGCCCACGCTCCAGCGCGGTGTGCACGTCCTCGTCGTCCTCAGCCGGCAGGAACGCGCCGCTGAGGACATCGGCCAGCAGACCGTCCAGCCCGGCGAGCATCGCGTCCAGGTCCGTGTCGGTCAGCAGCCCCGCTCGGTGCAGCACCTTGGCGTGGGCCTTCGACCCCGCGATGTCGTACGGCGCCAGTCGCCAGTCGAAATGCGTCGACTTGCTCAACGCCGCCAGCGCGTCGGCCGGCCCGCCCGCGAACCGTCCGCCCCACAGGGCTGCACTCTCACCTGAACTCACACCAACATCCTCTCAGTCACTTACCGAGAACCTTCCGCCAGGTAGCGGCGGTCGGTTCGTCATACGTCCGGCTGAAGTCGCAGGCGCCGGCAAACGGCCGGTCCAGAGGGTCGCCACCTTCTGTTCTCGGGTACCCGGAGATCAGGAGCCGATCGCCGATCTCGTAGCCGTGGGTCACGCTCGTCTGGACCAGATGTCCCGGCCCGATCCCCATCTGCACGGTGAACTGCTGCTTGCCGCTGCCCGGCCGGAACCACTCGTTCACCTCGAAGGTCACGTTCCAGCTCGCGGGCCAGGACTCGTCGGTCCGGGGGATCTCCACCGCGGAGAGCACAGTGCCGTCGAAGGCGACCGGCACCTTGGCGAACCGCTCCGGTGTGAGTGGGTAAGCGCAGGAGTGCGAGACGTTGGGGTCACCCAGCGGCTTGCTCGGCGGGTAGGTGGTGGCGGAAACGGTGGGGGTATTGGCCGGTGCGACTGGTATCGCGGTGGGGGTGCCGCCCTGCTGTAGCGCTACGACGCCGATGACCGCTGCGGTCGCCGTGGTTGCCAGGGCGGGTGCCAGGAAGCGGCGCACGGTACGGCGGCGGGTGCTGCGGGAGGCGGTCTGTTCGACGCGCTGGGCGGCGTGGGCGAGCACCTCGGGTGAGGGCGGCGGGACCTTGCCCGCGGACTGCAGGGTGGTCCAGTTGTCGTCGTTCATCGGTCAGCCTCCTGTCGGGTGGTTTCGTCCACTACTTGGGCCGAACCGGAGAGGCGTTCGTCCATGCGTTGTCTGGCGCGGTGCAACCGGGAGCGCGCGGTACCGGCGGGGATGCCGAGCACCTGCGCGGCTTCGGTCGGGCTGAGGTTCTCCCAGGCGACCAGGAGCAGCAGGTCGCGTTCAGCTGTTGGCAGCGACCGCAGGCCGGCGCGTAGCTGCGGTGCGAGCGCTGCGGCGTCCAGACGGGCGTCGATCGCGGCGGTCTCGTCGGCCGGGCGGTCGATACCGATGACGCGAGCCATGGTGCTGCGGAGCCGATGCTTGCGGTAGTGACCGTGCAGCACGTGCCGGGCGACGCCGAACAGCCACGCCCGCGGTGTGCCGAGATTCGGGTCGAATCCGGCGCGCCCGCCGTACGCAGCAACCCACACGTCACCGAGCAGGTCGTCCGCGACCCCGTCGGCCGTCCGGCGGCTCAGGTAGGCATGGATGTCCGGTCCATGCCGTTCCACCTGTGCCGCGAACCAGTCGTCCATCCCGTGTTCCCCCTTCGCCGGTCTACCGTCGCCTCGTACTTGGCGCGAACCGGCGGGAGCGTTCGCTACCTAGGCTCTCGGGCGGCCAGAGACAGCAGGCGAGCGGCCAGGGCCTCGCCGCCGGCCGGGTTGCGGCTGACGATCATGACGGTGTCGTCGCCGGCGATGGTGCCGAGAACGTCGTCCAGTCCCACGTGGTCGATCGCCGACGCGAGGTACTGGGCCGCTCCCGGCGGGGTTCGCAGGATGACCAGGTTGGCGCTGCCCTCGGCCGAGACGAGCAGCTCGTTCGCTACTCGCGCCAGGCGAGCCTCGAACGCGGCCGCCTCACCGGCGCGCGGAGTGCGGTCACCGCCCTCCCCCGGTACGGCGTACACCTGCTGGCCGGAGGAGTCGCGGACCTTGACCGCTCCGATCTCGACCAGGTCGCGGGACAGCGTCGCCTGGCCGACCACCAGCCCGGAGGCGGACAGCAAGTCAGCCAGCTCGGTCTGCGACCGGACTGGTTGCCGGCCGAGCAGGTCCACGATCCGCTGCTGTCGTGCCGTTTTGGTCGTCGGAACGGCGATGCTCATGCGTTGAAGCTCCTAGCCAGCAGCCACGACAGCAGCGCCTTCTGCGCGTGCAGTCTGTTCTCTGCTTCGTCCCACACGACCGATTGTGGACCGTCGAGGACCGCGGCCTCGATCTCCTTGCCCCGGTACGCCGGGAGGCAGTGCAGCACGATCGCGTCTGAGTTCGCCTTTGCGAGCAGCTGTTCGGTCACTGCATACGGCACGAACGGCGCCTCCCGGAGGGCAGCCTCGCCCTCCTGACCCATCGACACCCAGGTGTCGGTGGCGATCACGTCGGCGCCGTCGACTGCGGCGTACGGGTCGTCGGTCCACGCAGCCGAGCCACCTGTCTCGGCTGCGATCTCGACGGCCCGCTCCAGGATTGCGGGGTCCGGCTGGAAGTCTGCTGGTGATGCGATGACCACGTGCATGCCGGCGGTGACTCCGCCGAGCAGGTACGAGTGGGCCATGTTGTTGGCGCCGTCGCCGAAGTAGACGAGCTTCAGGCCGGCTGTGGAACCCTTGTGCTGCCGGATGGTGAGCAGGTCGGCGAGGATCTGGCACGGGTGGAACTCGTCGGTCAGCGCGTTGACCACGGGTACCTGCGAGGCTGCGGCCATCTCGTCGATCCGGGTTTGCCCCGCGGTCCGCCAGACGATCGCGGCGACTTGCCGGTCGAGCACCCGCGCGGTGTCGGCGATCGGCTCACCGCGGCCCATCTGCGAGGTCTGCGCGTCGATGATCAGCGACGCACCACCAAGCTCCGCGATCCCGACCGCGAACGAGATCCGCGTCCGCGTCGAAGCCTTGTCGAAGATCACCGCCACCGACTTCGGCCCCGCCAACGGCTGATGCCCGTACCGGTCGCTCGTCAACTGCTGAGCCAACGTCAGTACTTCGTCCTGCTCGACCGGACTGAGGTCGTCGTCTCTCAGAAAGTGCCGGACGGTCATGAGGCCTCCGAACCTGTGGTGAGGGGCGCGGGAAGTGCGGCGGGTGGGGTGAGGGGTGCGGGTGTCATGACACCTTCACCTGGTCGAGGAGGGTGGGGAGGGCTGCGACGAAGCTGTCTGCGTCGGCCTTGCTGAGGATGTAGGGGGGTGCGAGGCGGAGGGCGTTGGGAATGGGGTTGTTGATGACGAAGCCGGCTTCTAGGGCGAGGGCTGCTACCTGGTCGGAGACTGGTTGGGTCAGCTCGATGGCGAGGAGTAGGCCGCGGCCGCGGACGCCGGCGATGAGGGGGTGGTCCAGGGCGATCAGGGACGAGGCGAGGTGGTTGCCTACGGCATTGACTTGGGCTAGTAGGCCGTCGCGTTCGATGACGGTCAACACCGCGAGGCCGGCGATTGCGGCTACTGGGTTGCCGCCGAACGTCGTGCCGTGGTTGCCGGGCTGGAGCAGGTCGGCGGCGGCGCCTAGGCCTACGCAGGCGCCGATGGGGATGCCAGCGCCGAGGCCCTTGGCCAGGGTGACGAGGTCGGGCGTGATGCCTTCGGACTGGAAGGCGAACCAGGAGCCGGTCCGGCCGACGCCGGTCTGGATCTCGTCGAGCCAGAGCAGTGCGCCGTGTTCGGAGGTGATCCGGCGGGCCGCCTGCAGGTAGCCGTCTGGCGGTACGACGACGCCGTTCTCGCCCTGGATCGGCTCCAGTACGACGGCCGCCGTCTGGTCGTCGACCGCGGCTGCGAGCGCGTCAGCGTCGCCGTACGGGACGAAGGTGACGTCACCCGGCAGCGGCGCGAAGGCTTCCCGGTACGCCGGTTTCCAGGTCAGCGCGAGGGCGCCCATCGTGCGGCCGTGGAAGGCACCGATGGTGGAGACGATCTTGGTCCGGCCGGTCCGCCGGGTGATCTTGAACGCCGCCTCGTTCGCCTCGGTGCCGGAGTTCGTGAAGAACACCTTGCCGGGAGTGTCGAAGAGACTGAGCAGTTTCTCGGCCAGTGCGATCTGTGGGGCGGAGGCGAAGAAGTTCGAGACGTGGCCGAGGGTGGCGAGCTGCGAGGTGACCGCGGAGACCACGAACGGGTGCGCGTGGCCGAGGCAGTTCACCGCGAGTCCGCCGAGCAGGTCGAGGTACTTGTTGCCGTCGGCATCCCACAGGTAGGCGCCCTCGCCGCGGATCAGCACCCGCTTCGGCGCACCGAAGGTGTTCATCAACGCACCGGCGTAGCGCTCGGTCAGTGCGGCCTGTGTGCCATCGACAGTGAGCAACTCGGTCATGACGGGATCACCTGGGTTCCTGAGCCGGCGTCGGTGAAGATTTCGAGCAGTAGCGAGTGCGGTACGCGGCCGTCGATCACGGTGGCCCGGGAGACGCCGGACTGCACTGCGCGCAGGCAGGCCTCCATTTTGGGGACCATGCCGGACGCCAGCGACGGCAGCAGCTCAGCGAGCTCAGTCGCGTCGATCTGAGTGATGATGTCCTCGCTGTCCGGCCAGTTGCGGTAGAGGCCGGCCACATCCGTCAGTACGACGAGTTTCTCGGCCCCGAGCGCGGATGCCAGCGCGGCGGCCGCAGTGTCGGCGTTCACGTTGTGGGCCTGGCCGTCCTCGTCCGGTGCGATCGTGGACACGACCGGGATCCGGCCGGCGTCGATCAGATCGATCACGGCCTCCGGGCGGACGTTGACGACGTCGCCGACCAGGCCGATGTCGACCGACTCACCGTCGATCATCGCGCCCCGCCGCTCCGCGGTGAACAGGCCGGCGTCCTCACCGGACATACCGACCGCGAACGGACCGTGCGCGTTCAGCAGGCCGACGAGCTCGCGGCCGACCTTGCCGACCAGGACCATGCCGACGACGTCCATCGCCTCGGGCGTGGTGACCCGCAGCCCGCCGCGGAACTCGCTGTCGATGCCGAGCCGGCCGAGCATCTCGCTGATCTGCGGTCCGCCGCCGTGGACCACGACGACCCGGACCCCGGCGTACCGGAGGAACACGATGTCCTCCGCGAACGCCTGCTTGAGCTTGTCGTCGACCATCGCGTTCCCGCCGTACTTCACCACGATCGTCTTGCCGTGGAACTCCTTCAGCCACGGCAACGCCTCGGTCAGTACGGCGACCTTCTCCACCGCTGCAGCCATGTTCACGACGAGTACGCCGAGTTCTCTTCGACGTACGCGTGCGAGAGGTCCGTGGTGAGCACAGTCGCGGAGGCGGGGCCGGCGTGCAGGTCGATCACGACGTCGATCTCCAGACCGCTGATGTCGGCCTCGGAGCGGTCGACGCCCTTGCCGCCGGCGATGCAGATCGCGGCGCCGTTCAGGGTGATGTCTAGCAGCGCCGGGTCGAACGCGGTGGGGGCGTTGCCGACGGCCATCGCGATCCGGCCCCAGTTCGGGTCAGAGGCGAAGAAGGCGGTCTTGCAGAGGTTGTCCTCGGCCACGATCTTCGCGGCGGCCAGTGCCTCGGCCTCGGTGGCTGCGTTCTGCACGGTGATGCTGACGTGCTTGGTGACACCCTCGGCATCGGCCTGCAACTGCTTCACCAGGTCACCGGCCAGCACGGTCAGCGCGGCCTCGAACTCGTCCGGGCTGACCGTCACGCCGGAGGCGCCCGAGCTCAACAGCAGCACGGTGTCGTTGGTCGACGTACCGCCGTCGACGTCGAGCCGGTTGAACGTCTTGCCGACCGCGTTCCGGAGCGCGTGGTCGAGGTGCGGCTGATCCAGTACGGCGTCAGTCGTGATCACGCTGAGCATCGTGGCCATGTTCGGTGCGCACATCCCGGCGCCCTTGGCGAACCCACCGATGCTCCACCCACCCGGAGTGGTCAGCGCAGCCTGCTTCGGCACGTTGTCGGTCGTCATGACTGCAGTGGCGGCGTCCAGGCCGGCATCCGGGCCATGGGACAGCGCAGCGACTGCCTGGTCGATACCGGAGAGCACCTTGTCCATCGGCAGCCGCTCACCGATCAGACCGGTCGAGCAGACACCGATCTCGGCCGCACCGACCTTCAGAACCTCAGCCAGCTTCTCTGCGGTCTTGTGCGTGTCCTGGAAGCCCTCCGGTCCGGTGCACGCGTTTGCGCCACCGGAGTTGAGCACCACGGCCTTGAGCTTGCCGGCGCTGAGCACCTGCTGTGACCACAGCACCGGTGCGGCCTTCACCTTGTTGGTGGTGAAGACTCCGGCGGCCACGTCATGCGGGCCGTCGTTGACGACCACGGTGAGGTCCGGCGTACCGGCGGGCTTGATCCCGGCGATCACCCCGGCCGCGCGGAAGCCGGCCGGCGCGGTCACTCCGGCGCTCCGATCGACTTGGGTGGCGGGAGTGACTGCAACGGTCACGGGGCTACTCCTACGAGAGGCAGGGCCGTGGTCTCGTCGAGACCGGTGGCGAGGTTCATGCACTGCACGGCTGCGCCGGCGGTGCCCTTGGTGAGGTTGTCCATGGCGGCCACGACGACGACGCGACCGATGCGCTGGTCGATCGTGACCTGTAGCTGCACGGTGTTCGCACCGAGCGTGGCCTGCGTCTGCGGCCACTGCCCCTCGGGCAGCAGGTGAATGAATGGCTCGCTGGCGTACGCCTCTTCGTAGGCCTGCCGCAGTGTCGCCAGGTCGGTGCCTTCGACAGCAGGTGCGCTACAGGTCGCGAGAATGCCGCGTGACATCGGCACCAGGACCGGGGTGAACGAAACGCTCACCGGACCAGCGGCGTACGGCGTGAGGTTCTGCTCGATCTCGGGGGTGTGGCGGTGCACGCCACCGACGCCGTACGCCGAGGCGGAGCCCATCACCTCCGCACCGAGCAGATGCGCCTTCGGAGCCTTGCCGGCCCCGGATGTCCCGCTGACCGCGACCACGACGAGCTGTGCCGGATCGACCAGGCCACGCTGGACGGCGGGCATCAACGCGAGGGTGGAGACAGTCGGATAGCAACCCGGTACGGCGACCCGGTGCGAACCGCGGAGCTTGTCCCGCTGACCGGGGAGCTCCGGGAGCCCGTACGGCCACGAGCCTGCGTGCTCACCGCCGTAGAACTCCACCCACGCCTCGGCCTCGGTCAGCCGGAAGTCCGCGCCGCAGTCGATCACGGTGACGTCCTCGCCGAGCTGCTCGGCGAGTCCGGCGGACTGTCCGTGCGGAAGCGCCAGGAACACCACGTCGTGACCGGCGAGTTGCTCCGCCGTGGTCTCGACCAGGATGCGCCCGGCCAGCGGCACGAGATGCGGGTGATGCGCACCGAGCGCCGTACCGGCGTTCCCGCCGGCGGTGAGGGCGCCGATCTCGACCTCGGGGTGCGCACTCAGCAGCCGAAGCAGCTCGCCTCCCGCGTAACCACTGGCCCCGGCCACCGCCACCTTCACGCTCATGTGAATGAGTATGCCATGCAATGGAAAAATATCCAACTACTCAGGGGGTTCGGGTAGAACCACTCACGCGCGGCGGGTGCCCCACGCCGGACGCTGAGATGCATGAAGACCGCATATCTGGTGTACCTGGGCTGGACCCTGTTCGGCATTCTGGCGGTGATCGCGCTCGGAGTCCACGCCGATCGGCATCCGGCCCCGAACGAGATGTTCGGCAACCCGGTGTCGTTCGCGGTACTCGCCCTCTCCCCCGGCATCCTGCTCGGCTGGCTCGCCGGACTGGTGCTCGTGGCGCTCTTCCGCCACCTCCACCCGGTCCTCGACGGGAGCCTGGCGTACGGCGGAGCGCTCCTGGTGGCAATAGGAGTGTCCGTGATCCAGATGGAGGTGCTGGCCTGACCGCTTGTCACAACTGGGAGGGCTGTCGTGTCCCACTAGGTACGGCAGACTTCGAGAGGTGGGCGGGATGACGGACGACCAGCTGGCGCGAGAGTTCGATGAGCACCGGGTGGTGCTGCTGGGTGCGGCGTACCGGGTGGTCGGGAGCGCCGGCGATGCGGAAGACATCGTGCAGGAGACCTGGCTGCGCTGGGCCGGGGTGGATCACGACGAGGTGCGAGACGTGCGCGCGTACCTGATCCGGATCACCACGCGGCTCGCGCTGAACCGCCTCCGCCAGCAGAAGGCTCGCCGCGAGCAGTACGTCGGTCCGTGGCTCCCGGAACCGATCGTGCGCTGCGAGACGCCGGCCACCGACCCCGAAGCCGCGGTCGAGCTGGCGGATTCGGTCAGTATGGCGATGCTCGTCGTACTGGAGACGCTCTCCCCGCTGGAACGCGCGACGTTCGTGCTGCGCGAGGTCTTCGACCTGCCGTACGACGAGATCGCCGAAACGCTCGGTCGCTCCGAGGCCGCCGTACGGCAGCTCGCTCATCGGGCGCGCGGGCACGTGCACGCGCGGCAGCCCCGGCACCGCGTCGACAAGGCCCGGCACACCGAGCTGACCATGCAGTTCATGGCGGCGGCCGGTTCGGGCGACTTCGCCCGGGTGGTCGCGTTGCTGGCACCGGACTCGGTCCTGATCAGCGACGGCGGCGGCAAGAAGACCGCGGCGCTCAACCCGATCCACGGCGCCGAGAAGATCGCCCGCTGGCTGTTCGGCGTGATGAGCACCTACCCGGGCTTCGACCTGCAGCCGGTGGCTCTGAACGGCGAGGTCGCGTTCGTCGTGTACTACGGCGACGAGCCCGACACAGTCGCCTTCGTGCAGACCTCCGGCGACCTGATCACCGAGCTCTACCTGATCCGCAACCCCGACAAGCTCACCACGGTCCCCGCGCGGCACGCTCTAGACTAAGTGCAACTCAGTCGCACATGGAGGTGCCGTGAAGTACGTGGTCGTGGAACCGGACGAGGCCCGCGCCCCCGGGTTGCGAGCGGACCTGCTGGACACCTGGGTGGCGGCAACCGACGCCGGCGGCGCAGTCGGCTTCACCGCCCCCGCACCGGTGCGACAGGTCGCCCAGACGCTGGACGAGGCCCTCGACCGAGTCGCCGCCGGGACCGACCTCCTCGGCGTACTGCACGACGGTTCGCGGTACGCCGGCATGGGCCTGCTCTCCAACCGCGGCAGCACCCTCAACGCACACTGGCGCACAGTCCTGCGCGTCATGGTCCATCCGAAACACCAGGGCACCGGCGCCGGCCGCATCCTGATGGAAGGCCTCCGCGGCTCAGCCACCGACCTGGGCCTCCAGCAACTCCAACTAACCATCCGCGACGGCCTAGGCCTGGAGCACTTCTACCAACCCCTCGGCTACCGCATAGTCGGCCGCCACCCCCAAGCCATCCGCGTAGCCCCCAACGACTACCGCGACGAAATCATGCTAATCCGCGACCTGTAGGTCAGCGGCGGGAGCGGACGAGGGCCAGGAGGGTGGCGCCCAGGGCGGTGAGGAGGGAGCCGAGGGTTAGAAGGACTGGTGGGGGGCCGCCGGTTTCGGGGAGGTCGCCTCGATTGAGCAGGCGGGGGTCTGGGGCGGGGGTGGCGGCGATGGTGAAGCGGATGGGGGCGGCTACTGGGGGTGCGCCGTTGGTGGAGGGGCGTTCGTAGGTGAGCTTGGCGGTGCCAGTGAAGCCGGGTGCCGGGGTGAGGCGGATGGTGCCGTCTGGGGTGACGGTCCAGGTGCCGGCGGTGGTGGTTGTCTGGCGGGTGCAGGTGGCGGGGTCTACGCGGAGGCAGACAGGGCCTGTGGCGCCGGTGTCGTTCAGGAACGGGTTGACGGCGACCGCGCCACCGGGTGAACCGGTGGCGGCGTCGGCGGTGGCGCGGGCTGGGCGGGGTGGGTCGACGGTGACGTCGAGGAGGGCGCTGCCGGTGGTGCCGTTCTCGTCGGTGACGCGGTAGGCGAGTGATCTGGTCGAGCCGATGAAGTCCTTGACCGGGGTGAACGTGATGATCCCGTCCGCACCAACCGCGAACACACCCTCGTCCGACACAGTCACGGTCTTCTTGTCGCGACCGTCGCCCGGATCACGCAGTACGACGCTCGCCGGGGTCAGTGGCGCTGACGCATCACCAGGGCGGTCGTTGCTCAGTACGTCGACCGCGACCGCCGTACCGAAGGCTGTCCGGGCGCTGTCGTCGCGCACTACCGGCAGGACCGGCGTCACCGTCACACTCAGCGTGGAGCGGGCGCGGTTGCGGTTGCTGTCCTTCACCTCGTAGGCCACCGGCCGCGTGCCGCCGACTAACCGCGCCTCCGGAGTGAACGTGACCTTGCCATCGGCAACGACGTACTCGCCCTGTCCGGCGACTGTGACCTGCCTGACCAGCGCGGCATCGGGGCCGACCAGCAGCAGCGTCTCCGGATCGAACTTCGCGCCCGGCCCCGGTACGTCGTTCGCGATCGGATCGATCACCACAGGCAGGTGCTGCTTCGTGCGCGCCTGATCCGGATGAGCGACCGGACGCGCCTGGACCGTGACCGACACAGTCGCCGTACCGATCGTGCCGTTGCCGTCGACCACTTGGTAGCCGATCGGAACCGTCGTACCGACGAAGCCGACGGCCGGCGCGAACCGCACCCCACCGGACGGCTGCACGGTGAACAGCCCCTGCCCCTCAACCTTCAGTACCGACACGACCTCACCCGAGCCCGGATCGATCAACCGAACCGCACCCAGCGGCGCCGATGGATCACCGGGCTTGTCGTTCGCCAGCACCGGCACCGTCAGCACGGTGTCGTACGGCGTGACCGCCTTGTCGTCTGCCGCGACCGGAACCACTGGCGTGACCGTCACCGCGATCGTCGACGTCGCGAGGTTGCCGCTGGAGTCCTTCACCCGGTAGGCGATCGACAGTACGCCGCGGAATGCGGGCACCGGATCGACCACGACCCGACCGGTCGTCTCGTTGACTGTGACGATCCCCTGGCCGGTCAGCGCCGCGATCCGGACCCAGCTCCGCGTGTTCACGGAGTAGACCTCGACCGAGCCCTTCTCCAACTCGGCGCCGGTCCCGGGCTTGTCGTTGTCCAGCGGTTCCACGCCCAGCGTCACGTTCTGCTTGGTCGTCGCGACATCGGCGACCGCCTCCGGCCCCTTGCCGACCGTCAGGAACAGCAGGCCTTCGACCGTAGTCCCGTTGTCGTCAGCGATCCGGTACGTCGCCGGTGTCGTCACCCCCTGGAAGTCCTTCACCGGCGCGAACGTGATCGACCCGTCGGCGGTGACCGTATAGGTGCCCTCACCGGCCTGCGTGAACGTCTTCCCGTACCCGTCCTTCGTCTTCAGCACCAGACTCGCCGGAACCAGCGGCGCCGACGGATCACCCGCTTTGTCATTGGCCAGTACGTCGACCGTGATCGCCTGGTTGAACGGCGTGATCGCCGAGTCGTCCACCGCGACCGGCCAGATCGGCGTGACCGTCATCGTGAGTGTCGAGATGCCGAACGTGCCGTTGGAGTCCGCGACGCGATAGGTGATCGGCGTCGCCGGACCGTGGAACTTCGGCAGCGGATCGAAGACGACCATCCCGGTCGGCTGCACGGTGTAAGTCCCCTGCCCAGCCACCGTGATCGTCTTTCCATACCCCTTCGCGCGAGCCGCCGGCGCGAGCAGCTCAACGGTGGTGGGATCGAGTTTCGCGTCGGTACCCGGACTGTCGTTGGACAGCACGTTCACACTCACCGTGAGGTCCTGCAGCGTGGTGGCGCGGTCCGCGACCGCGACCGGTGGGAAGCCAACAGCGACGGTCAGCTTGGCGGTCGTCAGCGTCCCGTTGCTGTCACCCACCTGGTAGGTCAGCGGCGTCCCCGGCCCACGGAACGTCGCGCCCGGATCAAACCGGACCGCTCCCCCGGCGGCCGTGTAGACGCCCTCGTTCAGGATGCTGACCGTCGCCTTCAGCAACCCGTCGGCCGGGTCGGTCAGCAGCAGACTGGTCGGCAGCAGCGGTGCGGTCGGGTCGCCCGGCTTGTCGTTCGCCAGCACCTGCACAGTGACCGGCTTGTCGTACGGCGTCCGCGCGGTGTCGTCGACCGCCACCGGAGTGATCGGCGTGACGGTCACCGCGATCGTCGACCGAGCGACCTGATCGAACCAGTCCATCACCCGATAGGTCAGCGCAGTCGCCGTACCGGTGAAGCCCGGCAGCGGATCGACCGTCACCGTCCCGTCCGGATTCACCTGGTAGGCAGCCTGCCCCGGGACCTTCACCAGCTTCTTCATCGACCCGTCAGCGGGATCCAGCACCGCGACACTGAGCGGATCGAGCCCGGTCCCGCGCCCGGCGGTGTCATTCGCGAGCGGGTCCAGGGTGAACGGGACGTTCTGCTTCCCCGTTGCGGTGTCCGGTTTCGCGGTCGGCGCAGGCGGCTTCGCGACTGTCACGGTCAGCTGCGCAGTGGCCGCCGAACCGTTGACGTCTGCGACGCGGTAGGTGAGCGCTGCCGTCACTCCCACGTACGTCGGCAGTGGGTCGACCGTGATCTCGCCGTCCGGCGTCACCGTGTAGGTCGCCTCGCCGTCGACGACCAGTGTGGTCTTCGGCTCCTGTGTCTTCGGATCGAGGACTCGCACGCTGCTCGGCACGAGTGGGACCGCGGGGTCGCCGGCCTGGTCGTTGGACAGCACCGAAATCGTGACTGTGGTGTCGTAGGCGGTCGCTGCCGTGTCGTCCGACGCATCGGGCTGCACCTTCGTGACGCGCATCGTCAGGGGCGCGTTGCCGATCGCCCCGTTCGCATCGGCGACCTGGTAAGTGACAGGTGTCGCCGTACCGTTGAACGCAGGCACGGGCTCGAAGAGGAGCTTGCCGTCCGGGCGCGCGGTGTATTTGCCCTGCCCGGGCACGACCAGTGTCGTCACCGGCTCGGTGCGGGTCGGCGGGACCAGCCGCAGAGTGTCCGGCCGCAGTACGGCGCCGGTCGGGCCCGGCTTGTCGTTGTCGAGGACCGCGACCACGACGGACCGGCCTTGCAGCGTGGCGACCGTGTCCGGGTTCGCCACTGGCGGTCCGGGCGCGTCAACGGCGACTGTGAGCTTGGCGCGCGCCGCAGTGCCGTTCTTGTCGAGCACTTGATAGGTGAGCGGCGTACCGACGCCATGGAAGCCGTGAGTCGGCTGGAACGCGACCTTGCCACCGGCCACCACGTACGTGCCCTCACGCGCGATCGTCACGGTGTCAACCAGCGTGTGCTTGACCGGATCGACCAGCTTCAGGGTGGCAGGGTCGAGTGGTGCATCCGGTGAGCCCGGCAGGTCGTTGTCCAGCACCGGTACGACGGCGTCGGTGTCGAACGCGGTAGAGGCCGAGTCCCCGTTGGCGATCGGCTGCACTGGCGTCACGGTGACGGTGAGGGTGGACTCGGCGGTCTGACCGGTCGTGTCGGTGACGCGGTACCCGATGGAGGTCCCGACCCCGGTGAATTGCCGCACCGGGACGAAGTCGACGGCCCCGGTCGGCTTCGCGGTGTACTGCCCCTCACCGGGGATCACCACGGTCTTCTTGAACGTGGTGTCGGCCGGATCGCGCAGCACCACCGAGCCGGCGAGCAGCGTCACCCCTGGAGCCGCTTGGTCATTGGAAAGCGGCCGGAGCGCGAGACTGACGTTCTGCGGCGTCTTTGCGATGTCGGGAGTCGCCACCGGAGCAGCAGGCAGCGCGACAGTGACAGTGAGCTTGGCGGTCGCAGTGATGCCGTTGCTGTCGGCCACGCGGTAGCTGACCGGCTTGGCGATCCCGACGAAACCAGGCACCGGCTCTACCGCGACTGTGCCGTCCGGCTTGGCGACGTACTTCGCTTGTCCGACCACACTGAGCAGCACGCCGCACTTGTCGCCATCCAGCAGGCAAAGCGAGCCCGGCTCGAGCGGTGCGGCCGGATCACCCGGCAGGTCGTTGCCAAGCACCTTGACCGACACATCGGTGTTGAACGCAGTAGTGATGACATCGTCGTGCAGAACCGGCGGTGGCGGCGGAGTGATCTGCAGTTCGTAGTCCTCGACCTCACCAGCGTCGGCCGCACCGGTCGGTTTCGCCACAGCATCGCCGTACCCGACCCGCACCCGCGCGTACGTCGCTCCGGCCGTCGGCTTGGCGATCTTCGGCCAACTGAGCTTCACCCTGGTTTGCCCGGCAGTGAAATCAGCACAGGCGCGTTCGTTCGACTCGAACGAGCCGTTGCGGTCCAGATCGAGCCATGCGCACACCTGACCGGGCTTCGACGCACCAGCGAGCTTGGCCTCGACGCCGTACGACGTGGCGTTCGTCCGCAGCGGCGGGAACATCACTCCGTCGTCAGCAGCATCGGGTGTGGTCGGACCGGTGGTTGCATTTGCGACCGTGGAGTTGTCCTCGGTGGCGTCCTTGCCGAGCCGCACATCGCTCAGCACCGACCAGGCCGCGCCGTACGTCGCCGGTGCGTCACCGAAGTCCTCGCCAGCCGAGGCCAGCACCGAGAACGCGTCACCGGAGGAGCTGGTGTTGAACGCGGGCAGCTTGGCGTGCTTGGTGAAGTAGGCCGTCACATCGAAGCGGACCGTGCTCACAACACCGTTCACCCGGACCGAACCGCAGGCCGCGGTTGCACCGGCATCCGGACCGGTACCGGTCTTGCTGTTGATGCAGTTCGGACCGGTGTCGTGGTTCGCGGCGGTGACGGTGTCGCTGGTGACCGCCAGGTTGTTGCCCTGACCCGCTTTGCTCAGGCTGAGGCCCGGAGTGGTGAGTCGCAGCACGGAGTGCAGCTCGGACTGCGCGGTCGGCTTACCGTTGACGGTCTGTGTGACCGCACCGCCGAGCCCGGCCAGATGCAGCACCGGATTGCGCACCGGCCGGCTGAACGCGATCGTCACCGTGCCGCGCTCGCCGCAGCTCCCGATCGCCGCACAGTCGCCGGTGTTGACGATCAGGTCCTGCGCCGGGGTCGTCCGCGCGATCGGCGGGCTGTACGTCGTCGGTCCGGTACCGCGGATGCCTGCGGTGGTCTCGTCGAGCAGCTCGATTGCACCGGTGACGGTGATCGTCTGCTTCAGCCCTGAGCCCGGCATCGTCCCAGTCGCCGAATCGCCTTGCTCGAACGGCTCCACCGGCACCTGATAGGCGGCAGTCTCCAGACCTGTCATCGCCAGCACCACAGCCGTCAGCAAGACCAACGCCGCCGGTCGTGTCGCCCGCATGGTGCCGCCCTCCCGAGCATTCACGTCTTCCGCATGCATCGGCGCCGGGGCGGGCGGGCCTGCGTAGACCTTAACGGCCTGCGCGGACTCCATGTTACGGCTTCGCTACCCTCCGAGGTCGTAGATTTTGACCTTGCCGTTGCTGTGTCGCAACGGCGCCAGATCGGCGAGTTTCGGCGAGACGGCACCGGCGCGCGAGTCGGCGTACAGCCAACGCACGCCGTACTGGTCGTGGAGGCGTTTCAGCAGGTCGGGAGTGGGGTTGGCGAAGGCCTGGGTGACGAGTGCGACGCGGTCGGGCCAGGGGGACGGCTGCTCGGTATACCGCCGACCGCCGACGCCTTGCGCAGTCATGGCTTCGTTGGTGTACGCCCAGCCTTCAATGACGGTACGGCGGCCGGCCAGTCCGCTGACGATGTAACCGCGCGCATCGCAACCAGGTGTCCTCGCAGTCACCGGACGGCACCAGGTGTTGGTCGCGACCACATCGGTCGGCGCACTGTTCTGGGCCAGCCACGCCGCGCTTGCCTGCTCATCCGGGTAGACCCACTGCGGTCCGGAGCGAAAGACCGGACCTGCCTCGGTGTCACCCTCGATGGCGTTCTGGACGAAGCTCTTGACCGGTGAAATGAACAAGAGAACCAGCGCCACGACGGCCAGGCGTTTCCGGGCTGTGGCGACCACCCAGCCAGCCGCAGCGAGACTGAACGGCGTGGCGGTGTAGAGGAAGTAGGACTCGCTCACCCCCGGGTGGTCGATGAAGAGGTAGCCGAGCCAGCCGACCACCATGGCGCCGATCAGGAACCACGCGACCGGATCACGCCGTACGACGAGGAAGCCGGCCAGGGACGCGGCTTGGATCAGCAGAACGCTCAGGAGCATCAACCCGGTGCCGAGGACCGCGCCGTTGACCAGTGACGGGACGACCAGTCCACCAACGCCAGCTGGGGTGTGGTCGCCGGTGAGGCTCGAATAGCCGGGGCTGGTCTTCAGAATCGCCAGCAACTGGAGCTGCGATCCACTGGTGCTTCCAGCAACCGTGAGCAGAGTGAGCGCACCGACCGCTACCAACACGGCGCCAGCGACGACAGTCTTGAGACGGAGTTGGTAGAGAGCAGCCAGTCCGACCGCACCGACCAGTACTGGCAGCACTGTGGGTTTCGAACCGCCACCGACGATGGCCAACGCGAGGATGAGCCCCCACAGCGACCGAGGGCCGTTGCGGAAGAGCAGCTCGATCAGAAAGATCCCGACTGCGACACAGGCGATCATGCCGAAGGTTTGCGACGGACTGAGGAAACTGACCGGTGGATTCACGTTGATGCTGGTATCGACGAGCAGGTAGAGCTGTGGCGCGGTTAGAGCGGCCGCGGCGAGTACTCCGGTCCACCAGGTCCGGCTGACTGTCCGGGCGAGCGTGGCACACACCAGCAGCGCAACCACGAGCCATGGCAGCACCCACAACCGAAACAGCACCATGACTGGACTGAGCCGAGTGATATCGACGGCCGCGGCCATGTCGGCGTTGGCGAACCAGTGGTACTCCAGCCGCTCCCCTACGACCTGTGGCAGTTCCGGCGGCACAGCACGCGTCAGCTCACTCACCATCGACAGGTGGTACAGCAGGTCCTGGTAGTACGACGTCCCGTCCGGCGGCATCACGTGGTACGCCATGACCCCGCGGATGGTGGCCGCGAGCATCAGCGCCGAGGCGATCGCGAGTCCCCACGTCCACCGCAGCGGCAACGGCTCTGGCTGAGCAATGCGCCAACACCCGCGCAGCCGCGGTAGTCCGAAGACAGCAAGGGTCAGCACCGGCCAGACAATCAGCCAGCGTTGCCAGCCCACCGCGGTGAACAGCGCCCAGCCGACCAGCATCCAGGCGGCACCCACGATCGCACCGAGGCCGAGGTCCTCAGCCCAGTTGCCCAGACTGCGCCAGACCGCCCGCAGCAGCAGGGTTCCCGGCAAAGCGATCGCCAGTGCGAAGTAGACGGCGTACCGGAGGGCGTCCAGCGAATGAACAGCGACCAGAAGTGGGAGGAGCCAGGGCAAAGCCCGCCTCACCGGGTGGCTACCGGTTCCACACGCTTCTGGTCTTCGAGACTGTCGTAGCCGACGAGGAACTGCGGCCGGCGCTGGCTCGACTGGAACAGCCGCGCCACGTACTCACCGAGCAGTCCGAGGCACAGCAGCTGGATCGCGCCGATCACACTGACCGCGAGCACGGTCGACGTCCAGCCGGGGACACCGCGACCGGTCAGCTTGATCACCAGCGCACCGACGACGAACAGCGCCGACATCAGGCCACCGAGCAGACCGAGCCAGGTCGCCAGCCGCAGCGGCGCCGCCGAGAAGGCGGTCACGCTGTCGAAGGCCAGCCGCGTCATCTTGGTCAGGTTGTACTTCGTCGACCCGGCCGCGCGCTCGGCACGGATATAGGTCACCTCGGCACTCGGGAAGCCGAGCCACGGGATCACCAGGCGGAACACCCGGCCATCCTCGGGCAGCGCATTCACGGCATCGACCACCCGGCGCGACACCATCCGGAAGTCGCCCGCGTCGAACGGGATCTGCTTGCCGACCAGGCGGCACATCAACCGGTAGTAGAGCCGCGCGGTCGTGCGCTTCGGCCACGAATCACTCGAGCGGTCCGAGCGAACGCCGTACACGACGTCGAGGTCGCGCTCACGCATCACGTGCAGGAACTCGGCGATCGTCTCCGGCGGGTCCTGCAGGTCGGCGTCGATGGTGACCACGTACTGACCGCGGGCGCTGCGGAAACCGGCCGACTGCGCCGCCTGGTGACCGCTGTTGCGCAGCAGCCGGATCACCCGGAGCTGCGGCCAGTCCTTGGCCGCCTCGAGCAGCAGCGGCGCCGTACCGTCCCGGCTGCCGTCGTCGACGACCAGCAGTTCGTACGGCAGACCGAGGCCGTCGAGCAGCGGGTGCATCCGCTCGAAGAACATCGGCAGCACGGCTTCCTCGTCGTACATCGGCACCACGACGGAGAGCTCGGGGTCGATGTCCACGCCTGTCTAACGAGCGTGGACAGCATCTGTTAGTCGGGCGGTGAGATGGCCACTGCCCCGGTACGGCGGGGGTCGCCGACCGCGATCAGGCCTTCCGACGGGTCCCAGAAGGCGGCTGCGACTCCACCGAAGTACATCGAGTGCGGGGGCATCGGGCGGGACGGAAGGTTCGTCGTACCGGCCAATGGCAGGTCGTCCTCGTAGTCGACGATGACGTCGTCGCGGACCCGCACGTGCAGCCGCGGGTGCTCGACCGCCTCCGCCAGCGGCAGCCCGCCGTGGGTGTAGAGCGCGTAGACCTGCGCGAGCGCGGTCGGGATCCGGTCCGAGCCGGGCGAGCTGATCGCCAGTACGGCGCCGTCGCTGTCCCGGCGGGCCACGCTCGGAGCCATGTTCGAGGTGAGGCGGGTGCCGGGCGCGAGGCTGTGCGGACCGCCGTGCAGGAGCTCCTGCTCGCCGAGCGCGTTGTTGAGCCAGATGCCGGTCCCGGGAGTCAGTACGCCGGAGCCGTAGCCGGACGAGACCGTGATCGCGCAGGCGTCGCCCTCGTCGTCCACCACCGACACTGTCGCCGTACTGGGCGAGGTGAGCGCGCGCAGGTCACCAGCCGACGCGAGCTCGAGCAGCTTCTGCCCTTCGAGCTGCCTGACGTCTTCCGCGTCGAGCTCGGCAAGCCGCCGCCCGAGAACCGCATGCTGTACGTCGACCAGTCGCTCGAGCTCGGTGGGGTTCCAGCTGCCGTCGGCCGGGACGCCGTCCAGCAGCGCGAGCATCGCCGCGACTGCCACTCCGCCGACGGCCGGAGGCGGGTTGGTGGCGAGGCGCCATCCGTTCTGCCGGACCATGAGCGCCGGGCGGACGATCGCCTCGTACGCCGCGAGGTCCTCGGCGTTGAGGATGCCGTCGTTCTCGGCCATGTCGTGGATCAGCAGCTGGGCCAGCTCGCCGGTGTAGAGCGTCTCGGCGCCGTCGCGAGCGATCAGCTGCAGCGCCTCGGCCAGCTCCGGGATGATCACCGTGCTGCCGGCCTTGATGACCGTGCCGTCCTCGTCGTGTACGACGCCATGGCTCGGCTGATGCCAGCCGAAGATGATCTCGTGCGTGAACCCGAGGTAGTAGCCCGAAGTCCGGCTGAGCGGGAACCCATCCCGAGCCACCTCGATCGCCGGCTGCACAACCTCCCGCCAAGGCGCCTTCCCGGATCGCCGGTGCGCCAGGTCGAGCGCCTTCAACCCGCCCGGTGTCGCGACCGACCCGTGCCCCACCGTGGTCGTCGTACCGCCGCCGTAGTCGGTCGTGACATCCCAGACGCCACGCCCAAACGACTCCGGCGCCAGACCACGGCCGGGCATCTCCACCCAACCGTCGATCGTCACGGCCTCAGATCCCGCAACCTGCAGGGTCACGAACCCACCCGAGGCCGGCGACACGACGCCGATCTCATTCACCATCGTGACAAGCGTCGCCGCAATCGCAGCGTCCACCGCGTTACCGCCCTCAGCAGCAACCCGTACGCCGGCCTCGGCGGCCGCCGCGTTTGGCGCGGCGACCGCAACCCGCGGATGGGAGCCGCTCATCGCTGTGTCTGATGCATTGAGGTCAGCCGACTCGTTGGACGGCGCCGAAGCGGTCGACGGCCACCTGGACGGCGGCTTGGCGGGCCTCGGCCACCTCAGTGTCCTTCAGGGTGCGGTCGGTGGCGCGGAAGCGGAGGGCGAACGCTAGCGACTTCTTGCCTTCGCCGATCTGCTCACCGGTGTACAGGTCGAACAGCCGCACGGACTCCAGCAGCTCGCCCGCACCTTCGACCAGCGCCGCCTCGACCTCGGCCGCGGCCACGTCGGCCGCGACGATCAGCGCCACGTCCTCCTTGGCGACCGGGTACGACGAGAACGGCACGGCGGTCACGGACTCCGGACCGGCCGCGATCAGCGCCTCGAGATCGAGCTCGACCGCACTCGACCGGGTCGGCAGACCGAACGCCTGACACACCTTCGGGTGCAGCTCACCAGCGTGACCGACGACCTTGCCGTCGACCGAGAACTCCGCGCAGCGACCCGGGTGCCAGGGCGCCAGCTCGACGTTCTTCACGATCGGCTCGACGCCGACCGCCGAGGCGATCAGACGCGCGATCTGGACCGCATCGGCCCAACCGGCCGGGCGGCCCTTGCCCCACCAACCGGTCGGGGTCAACGCACCGGTCAGTACCACGCCGACATGCAGCGGCTGGTCGGGCAGAGCGTCGTACAGGGACTGGACGTCGGCGTCAGTCGGCCGACCCTCGACCGACAACAGCGGCGCGGCCTTCGTCTCGGCCTTGGGCTTGAAGACCAGGCCGGTCTGGAAGATCGCCAGGTCGGTCTGACCGCGGCCGGTGTTGCGCTCGGCGGTCCGCAGTAGCGTCGCGAGCAGAGTCGTCTGCATCGACGGCTCTTCGTCCGAGATCGGGTTGACCAGCTTCACCGTCGTACGGCGGGAGTCGTCGGCCGGCAGGCCCATCGCGTCGAAGTCGGCCGGACCGGTGAACGGGTACGACACGACCTCGGTCAGCCCGGCCCCGACCAGCGCGGTCGCGACTCGGCGACGACGCCGCTGCGACACCGTCAGCCCCTGCCCACCCGGCGCCGGCGGCAGCACCGACGGCACGTTGTCATACCCGAACAGCCGAATCGCTTCCTCGGCAAAGTCGTTCGGATCCCGCAGATCGGGCCGCCACGACGGCGGAGTCACGCTCAACAGGTCGTCGCCAGCCAGGCCATGCGCACCCGCCGGGGTGTTCCGCTCCCCCACAATCGCGAGCGCCGGAGCATGCACGCCAACCGCCAACGCAGCCGGTACGGCGTCTGCCGCGGCGGGCTCGATTTCGCAGCCGACCGCGTGCAGGTGGCGCAGGGTCTCCTCGATCGTGATCGGCGCACCGGCCACCCGAGCAGCGTGGTCGGCGCGGATGACGACCGGCGCCGGCTGCGGGTGCGTGTCGACCACGGTCTCGTCGGCGAGGATCGTCCCACCCGCGAGCTCGGCCAGGAGATCAGCCACGCGCTGAGCGGCGTACCGCGGCAGTTGCGGGTCGACCTCGCGCTCGAACCGCCGCGACGCCTCCGACGACAGCTTGTGCCGACGCGACGCGCGCGCGATCACGATCGGGTCGAAGTGCGCGGCCTCGATCACCACGTCGGTCGTCGCGTCGGAGATCTCGGTGGACGCGCCACCCATCACCCCGGCGATACCGATCGCGCCCGAGTCGTCGGTGATCAGCAGATCCTCGGTGTCCAGCTCACGCGTCTGATCGTCGAGCGTCACCAGCTTCTCGCCGGACGTGGCCCGCCGTACGACGATGTCGCCGCTCAGCCGGTCCTTGTCGTAGCCGTGAATCGGCTGGCCGAGCTCGAGCATCACGTAGTTGGTCACGTCGACACCGATCGAGATCGGCCGCATCCCGGCCGCGAGCAGCCGCTTCTGCAACCACCGCGGGGACAACGCCTGCGCGTCGATCCCGGTCACCGTGCGCGTGACAAACGTCGTACAGCCCTCGGCGTCGTCGACCCGCACCGGGTAACCACCCGCACCCGAGCCGGTCAGCTTCAGCGCGGCCGGGTCCTTCAGCGGAACGCCGTACGCCGTGGCTGCCTCGCGGGCGACACCACGGATCGAAAGGCAGTAGCCGCGGTCCGGCGTGACGGCGATGTCGAGGACGTCGTCGGTCAGCGACAGCAGCGCGATGGCGTCGTCGCCCGGGGTGCCTTCGCCCGGCTCCAGTACGACGATGCCGTCGGTACCGTCGTCGCCGAGACCGAGCTCAGTGCTCGAACAGATCATCCCGTTGGAGACGTGACCGTAGGTCTTCCGGGCGGAGATCGCGAAGCCGCCCGGGAGCACAGCACCCGGCAGCACGACCACGACCAGGTCGCCGACCTCGAAGTTGTGCGCACCGCAGACGACCCACTGCGGCTCGTCCTTGCCGATGTCGAGCGAGCACCAGCGGATGGTCTTGCCGTTCTTCTGCGGCTCGTTCTCGTACGTCAGGACCTTGCCGACCACCAGCGGACCGGTCAGGTCGGACTCCTCGACGGTCTCCACCTCGAGACCGGCCCGGACCAGCTGCTCCCCGAGCGCACGACCGGTCACCTCGGCCGGCAGCTCGACGTACTCACGAAGCCACGACAGTGGGACCCGCATCAGATCTCCATCCCGAACTGGCGGCTGAACCGCACATCACCCTCGACCATGTCCCGCATGTCCTCGACGCCGTTGCGGAACATCAGCGTCCGCTCCAGCCCCATTCCGAAGGCAAAACCGGAGTACCGGTCGGTGTCGATCCCGCAGGCGCGCAGGACGCGCGGGTTGACCACACCGCAGCCGCCCCACTCGATCCAGCCCTCGCTGCCACAGGTGCGGCACGGGCGGTCCGGGTTGCCGACGGACTCGCCGCGGCAGACGAAGCACTTCAGGTCGACCTCGGCCGACGGCTCGGTGAACGGGAAGAAGTTCGGCCGCAGGCGGGCCTCGAGGCCCTCACCGAACATCGACACGACGAAGTGGTCGAGCGTGCCCTTCAGGTGCGCGAGCGTGATGCCTTCGTCCACGACCAGGCCCTCGACCTGGTAGAAGACCGGCGTGTGCGTCGCGTCCAGCTCATCGGTGCGGAACACGCGGCCCGGGCAGATCACGTAGATCGGCGGCTTGCGGGTCAGCATCGAGCGCGCCTGCACCGGCGACGTGTGCGTGCGCAGCACCTTGCCGGAGCCGGCCGGCTCGACGAAGAAGGTGTCCTGCATCTGCCGCGCCGGGTGATCAGGCTGGAAGTTCAGCGCGTCGAAGTTCAGCCACTCGGCCTCGATCTCCGGCCCCTCGGCGACATCCCAGCCGAGCGCGGTGAACACATCCGCGACCTGCTCGGAGATCAGCGACAACGGGTGCCGCGCGCCGAGCTCCGGCGTGTGCCACGGCAGCGTCACGTCGACCCGCTCGGTCGCGAGCATCCGCTCCTCGTGCTCGGCCTCGAGCACCACGAGCCGCGCGGCGAACGCCTCGGTGACCGCCTTCCGCGCGGAACCGATCCGCTGCCCGGCCTCCTTGCGCCCCTGCGGCGGCAACGCCCCGATCTCCCGGTTCGCCAGCGCGATCGGCGACTTCTCGCCCAGGTGCGCCGCCTTCGCCTCCTGCAGGGCAGCCAGATCGGCCGCCTCGGTAAACGCCTTCAGCGCCTCGTCGCGGCTCCGCTCCAGCGCTTCGGCATGCAACGGCGTCACTTCGACCGGGTCGTACTGCGTGTTGGGACCGGACATGGCTCGCTCTCGGTTCGGAACTTCTGCGACTTGCAGTCTAAGAAGTTCCACCCCCAGACCGTGAATCGGCCGTCCACCCCCCGCTCCCCCACCCGACCGCATTTGCCTGGCTAGCCACTCGCGTTGGGGGTTCTGCACCCTGGTTATGAGTGCAGAACCCCCAATTTCAGTGCCTAGCCAGCCAAATCGCGCTCGGCGGAGGCGACGGGGTCCGGGGTGTCGTCGGGGGTCGCCGGGGTGTCCGGGGTCGCCGAGTGGCGTGGGAGGACTGCTAGGGCGACGAGGGCTCCGGCTAGGGCGCCGACCAGGCCTACAGTCATGGCGATGGTCATGGCGTTGGTGAAGGACTCGCGGGCCGCGGCGGCGAACTCCGAGCCGAGGGCGAGGGTGGCGGCGATGGAGTCGCGGGCTGCTTCGGGGACCGCGGCGGGCAGGTTGGCGGAGTAGGCGGCGGCCAGGACACTGCCCAGTACGGCGACCGACAGCGCGCCGCCGGTTTGCTGGACGGTGTCGTTCATCGCGGAACCGACACCGCGGTGTTCGGCGGGGACGGCTTGCATCAACAGCGTGTACGCCGCCGGTCCGGCGAGGCCGCCGCCGATCCCCATCACCATCAGACCAGCGATCAGCAGGCCGTAGCCCGTCGTACCGGAGACCTGGGACAGGATCGCGAACGCACCGGCGATGACTGCCAGGCCGAGCGCGATCAGCGTCCGGTCGGCGAGCTTCTTGCCCAACGTCGCGCCGAGCACGTTGAAGACGGTCGCGGCGACGGCGTACGGGATCAACGCGAGACCGGCCTTCAGCGGGCTGTAGCCGAGGACGAACTGCAGGTACTGGGTCAGCGCGAGCATCAGACCGCCGGCAGTGAAGGACAGCAGCACGATCGAGAAGCTGGTCCCGCTGAACCGGCGGTCCTTGAAGAGCTCGAGCGGAACCATCGGGTGCGCACTCCGCTTCTCCCAGAACGCGAACGCCGTCAGCGCGACAGCCCCGGCCACCAGCCCACCAAGGACTTCCACCGAACCGAACCCCTTGGTGGGGATCTCGATGATCGCCCACACGACGGACGCCATACCGATGACAGTCAGTACGGCGCCGATCGGGTCGACGTTCCTTGCCGGGCCGCGGGATTCCGGGATCAGCACGATGGCACCGATGATCGCGACCACGGCGATCGGCACGTTCAGCAGGAAGATCGAGCCCCACCAGAAGTGGTTCAGCAGCACGCCACCGACGGTCGGACCGGCGATCACGCCGACCATCGCGACCATCGACCAACCGGCCATCGCCTTGCGCTGCTCCTCCGGCGGGAACACCGTGAACAGCAGCGACAGCGTGCTCGGCATCAGCAGCGAACCGCCGACCCCCATCAGACCTCGGGCGGCGATCAGTTGCCAGGGTGTGTCGGCCAGCGTGGCCAGCAGCGACGCGGCGCCGAACAGGACCAGGCCGATCAGCAGCATCTTCCGGCGGCCGAAGCGGTCGGACAGGCTGCCCGCGGTCAGCAGCAGACCCGCGAAAGCCAGGATGTAGGCGTCGATCACCCATTGGATGTCGGCGGGAGTGGCCCCCAGATCGCGCATCAGCGACGGGATGGCCAGGTTGAGCACGGTGTTGTCGACGACGAGCACCATCAGGCTCAGACACAGAATCAGCAAAATCCACCAGCGTCGCGGGTGTCCGGTCACTGTGGACTCGTACGGCGTACTAGTCACTCGCACACTGTACGACACAACTCGCACAGTGTTCCAGTAGGATGTTCTGCGTGAAGGAATCGATCTGGACCAGGCAGCAGAAGGCGGCACCCGCACGCGAGACGCTCACCCGGGAGCAGATCGTCCGCGCCGCCCTGGAGTCACTCGACGCCGAGGGCCTGGCCGGCCTCAGCATGCGCAAGCTCGCCGCCAAACTCGGTTCCGGCGCGACCAGCCTCTACTGGCATGTCCCGACCAAGGACGACCTGATCGACCTGCTCATCGACGAGGCCTGGGGCGAGATCGACATCCCGGAACCCGAACTGGCCGGCTGGCGCAGCGGCCTGCTGCTGTTCGCGCACAGCATGCGCTCGACGATCATCCGGCACCCCTGGCTCCCCGAGGTGATGTACACCCGCCCGAGCATGGGCCCGAACGCGATGACGATGGGCACCCGCGGCCTGGCCCTGATCGCCGCCGCGGGTATCACCGGCCGCACCGCCGACTTCGCGCTCGGCACCGTGATGTCCTTCATCCTCGGCAGCGCGGGCGGCGAGGTCGCCACCCGCGAAATGGCCCGCCGGGGCGGCCAGTCCGTCGACCAGCTCGCCGCCGACGTCCTCGAGAGCACCCAGAACATCGCCGACCCCGTCATGCAGGAGTCCGCCCGCCGCCGCGCCACCGGCGACATCGACGGCATGTTCTACGACTCCTTCACCTACGGCCTCGAACTGATCCTCGACGGCCTGACCGCCAAGTCCCAGCGCCCGAGGTAGCTCGCCGGGCGCTGGGGTCGGATCACGCGGTGAGGCCGAACCAGGGGCCCTTGGCGAGTTCGGTGTTGAGGACTTCGCGATCCCCGGGGTCCGCGACGAGTTCGGTGAGCTGGCGGGCACGGCGCAGTTCGGCGCCGGCTTCGGCTGGCGCGCCGGTTGCGGCGAGAGCTCGGGCGAGGGCTTCGCGGGCGAACGGTTCGTCCCAGTCGGCCATCTGGTCGGGGTGGGTCTGAACGAGTTGCAGGCAACGTCGGGCGTGGCTCAGACCTAGCTCGGCCCGACCGATCCGCAACGCGACTCGGGCGATCAGGTGCTCACCGCGGGCATGGTTCGCCTCGTTACCGGCTTCGAGCCAATGCAGGCAGGCGGCATAGGCGCCGTACAGGAGTCGTTCCTGGTCCAGCACCGGGCTGGTCTCGTCGATCTGGTCAAGCAGATCCCAGGTCTCGTTGTTGAGCTCAACCCCGAAGTACCGATGCAGCTCGCGCCCCTCGACCAGCTCGGTGGCGACCTTCCCCATCAATTCACCCCAGCTGACGACGCCGTACTCACGCGCCACCGTCAGCTGCGCGTCCCGCAGCGTGAAGCTCTCCGCATCCACGTACGCCGGATGGTGCGCCTGAGCCCGCTCGATCGCATCCGGCCGTCCCTTGCTGACAGCCTTCCGCAACTCTTTGGCTCGCGTCCGCAACTGACTCAAACTCGCCTTCGCAGGCAGCGGCATGGTCGACATGACGATCCTTCCAGGACAACCCGCTCCGCTGAACCAGGCCGTCCCGAAGGGGTCACCGGCCATCACAAGTTCGTCGTACTCCCAGGTGCACTCAGTGCTTGCCGCGAAGAAGAGGCGCCCTGGCGCGCGCTGCCCCGAACTATACCGTCATCGGCGTTGGGCTCGGGCTGAGGCGTAGAGGCAGATGGCGGCGGCGGTGGCGAGGTTGAGGGACTCGGCGCGGCCGTAGATGGGGACCTTGACGGAGTGGTCGACGAAGGCGTCGAAGCCGTCGGGGAGGCCGTGGGCCTCGTTGCCGAAGAGCCAGACTGTGGGTTTGGCGAGGGTGCCGTCGTCGATGCAGGTGTCGAGGTCGGTGGTGCCGTAGCCGTCGGCGGCGAGGACCTGGAGGCCTTGGGCTCGCCAGGTGGTGGCGGCGGTGGCGAGGTCGGCGTCGACGGTGATCGGCAGGTGGAAGATGCTGCCGACGCTGGCCCGGACGGCCTTCGGGTTGTGCGGGTCGACGGACTCGGTCGACAGTACGACGGCATCCGCGCCGGCGGCGTCCGCCGTACGGATCAAAGTCCCGACGTTGCCGGGGTCGCGCACCTGGAAGCCGGCGGCGACCAGGCGGGCAGTCGGGAGAACCGCCTGCTCCAAGGAGACGTCGACGAGTGAGCAGACCGCGACAACACCTTGTGAGGTGACGGTCTCGCTCAGGGCCTCGACGCCGGCCCGGTCGACGTCGAACCACGGTACGTCGGCCGCGGCGGCCAGGTCGCGGAGATCGCGATGACGCGTGGCCACGGAAGGTTCGGCGTACACCTCGAGGACGAGCTCGCGATGCTCGAGCGCCTCGCGGACTGCCTGTGGGCCTTCGGCCAGGAAGCGGCCGGTCTTGCGGCGGAACGCACGAGTGGCGAGCCGCCGGGCCTGCTTGATCCGCACGGATTGCGCGGTCAGCAGACCAGGGCTCGCCACTCGGGTGCTACGTCCGGAAACGGTAGTGCTCAGGCCGCGCTGGTCGGCGCGTTGACGTCGGCCGGGAGGGCGGCCTTGGCCAGCTGCACGATCGCGGAGAACGCCGCCGGGTCGTTGACAGCCATGTCGGCGAGGATCTTGCGGTCGACCTCGATCTCGGCCAGGCGCAGACCCTGGATGAAACGGTTGTAGGTCAGGTCCTCGGCGCGGACCGCAGCGTTGATGCGCTGGATCCACAGCTTGCGGAAGTCGCCCTTGCGCGCCTTGCGGTCACGGTAGGCGTAGACGAGCGAGTGGGTGACCTGCTCCTTGGCCTTGCGGTACAGCCGCGAGCGCTGGCCGCGGTAACCGCTGGCCTGCTCGAGTACGACCCGGCGCTTCTTGTGGGCGTTGACTGCCCGCTTCACGCGTGCCATGAGGTGTTACTCCTTGGTTCTGCGCCGCGACCGTGCTGAGGCGGTACGGCGGGGTTGTTCGGGGGAAGGGCCGGGGCCCGGTGGAGGCGGGAGCCTCAGATGCCGAGAAGCTTCTTGGCCTTCTTGGCGAACGACGGCGCAACCTCGACCGTGCCGCTCAGCCGACGCTTACGCTTCGACGACTTCGCCTCGGCGAGGTGGCGGACACCGGTCTGCTCGCGGCGCAGCTTGCCCGAGCCCGTGACGCGGACGCGCTTCTTCATCCCCGAGTGGGTCTTCATCTTCGGCATGGCTAATGAACTCCTGAATTGTTCTTTCGTTGACTCGAACACAGTGCTGTGGTGCTCCGGCCGGTCGCCCCGGCCGGAGCGAACCGTCACTCCGGGTCGAGGTTGTCTGCCGGACCCTTCGGCTTCTTCGTGGCACCGGCGGCGATCTCGGCCTCGTGCGCCTTGACCTGGGCGGCGCGCTCGACGCGCTCCGCTTCCAGCTCGGCCTCACGCTCGGCCTGCTTCTTCGCCTTCTCGGCGTCCACGTCCACGCGCGCCTCGGACTTCTTCTTGTGCGGTCCGAGAACCATGATCATGTTCCGGCCGTCCTGGCGGGCGTTCGACTCCACGAAGCCGAGCTCGCTGACGTCCTCGGCCAGCCGCTGCAGCAGCCGGAAGCCGAGCTCCGGGCGCGACTGCTCGCGACCGCGGAACATGATGGTGATCTTCACCTTGTCACCGGCACGGAGGAAGCGGACGACGTGACCCTTCTTGGTCTCGTAGTCGTGCGGGTCGATCTTCGGCCGCAGCTTCATCTCTTTGATGACGGTGTTGGTCTGGTTCCGGCGGGACTCGCGCGCCTTCTGCGCGGTCTCGTACTTGTACTTGCCGAAATCCATCAGCTTGCAGACCGGCGGGCGTGCCGTGGCCGCAACCTCGACCAGGTCGAGATCGGCTTCCTGTGCCAACCGCAGTGCGTCCTCGATCCGGACGATGCCTACCTGCTCACCGTTCGGTCCGACCAGTCGCACCTCGGGAACGCGGATGCGCTCGTTGACGCGCAGTTCAATGGTGATGGGTCCTCCTGGGTTGTTCTGATACGGGTGCCACTCGTCATTTCGCAGGGACTCCCTCGGAAATGACGAAAGGCCCTCGTGCGACGTGCACACGAAGGCCCAATTCCCTGATCCCCGGCTCACCAACCGTTTTCACGGTGGTACGCCGTACGATCGCCGAGACCGGAATCTCGGCGTTGACCGGGACCCGCCGACTGTTCATCAGCTGGGTGGGAGGTGGCCCTCCGCTTGGATCCAACCACCGGAGCTCCTCGGGTATTCCACCCATGGGGCACCGCCAGACCGGATCGGTCGCTATGCAACAGTAACACCATGACCGACGAACTCTCCACTCCGCAGCCTGCAACCGCCTCCCGCGACATCGCCGAAGTACCGAGTGTGGAGATCATCTCGACCGCCGCCCTGCACCTCCTGAGCGCGGCCGCCGTGAACCTCGGCCTGGCCGAGGACCTCCCCGAGCACAAGGATCTCGACGAGGCCCGCTCCCTGATCGACGCGCTGGCCGGCCTGCTCGACGCTGCGGCGCCGTCCCTCGGTCACCACCACGCCGCCCCGCTCCGCGACGGCCTGCGCTCGCTGCAGCTCGCCTTCAAGGAAGCCTCGTCGATCCCGGACGAACCCGGCGCCGGCCCCGGCGAGAAGTACACCGGGGCCGTCTACCCGACCGCTGCCCGCTGACTTAGGGCCAGTCGATACTCAGGTACTGCGTCTCCTGGTACTCACGGAGTCCGTCCCGAGCACCTTCGCGGCCCAGCCCGCTCTGTTTGACACCGCCGAACGGTGCGGACGGATCGGAGACGAGACCGCGGTTGACGCCGACCATGCCGACGTCGAGCGCCTCGCTGATCCGGATCGCCCGGCCGAGCTCACCGGCGTACACGTAACCGGCCAGTCCGTACTCCGATGCGTTGACCCGGGCGATGAGTTCGTCGTCGGACTGCCAGGTGGCGATCGATGCGACCGGGCCGAAGATCTCCTCGGTGAACAAGGTCGAGTCGTCGGGGACATGGCGCAGTACCGTCGGCGGGTAGAAGTGACCGGGAGCAGCCGGTACGGCGGCCTGGTGGGTAATGCGGGCTCCGGCTGCGACGGCCTCATCGACAACTGCGGTGACTCGCTGTACGGCGGTCGCTGAGATGAGCGGGCCGATCTGAGCACCCTGGGCATACGGGCCGACGGCCAACTTCTCGACCTCGCGACCGAACAGTTCGGTGAAGCGGTCGGCGACATTGGCGTGCACGTAGAAACGGTTGGCCGCCGTACAGGCCTGGCCGCCGTTGCGGAACTTCGCGATCATCGCGCCTGCGACGGCCTGTTCGAGATCGGCGTCCTCGGTGACGACGAACGGCGCGTTGCCGCCGAGTTCCATCGCGGTCACGACGACTCGGTCGGCCGCCTGTCGCAGTAGCGCCTTGCCGACCGGGGTCGATCCGGTGAACGAGATCACCCGCACTCGCGCGTCGGACAACCACGTGGAGACCACGCCGGCCGCGTCCGTGGTGGTCACGACGGTGACGACCCCATCGGGTACGCCGGCTTCCGTGAGCAGCTCGGCGATCGCCAGCGCAGTCAGCGGGGTTTCGGCGGCCGGCTTGAGGACCGCCGTACAGCCTGCGGCGAGAGCCGGGGCGAGCTTGCGGGTCGCCATTGCGGCCGGGAAGTTCCACGGCGTCACGAGAGCTGCGACACCGATCGGTTTGGCGGTGACAATTGTCCGTACGCCGCCGGCCGGAGCCGAGCCGTAGTCACCGCCCGGGCGAACCGCCTCCTCGGCGTACCAGCGGAAGAACTCCGCGGCGTAACCGACCTCGGCCAATGCGTCGGCGCGGGACTTGCCGTTCTCTCGGCTGATGAGTTCGGCCAGCTTGTCGCGGTCGCGCAACATCAGTTCGAAGGTCTTGTGCAGGATCTCGGAACGGGCTCTTGGTGCCGTGCGAGCCCAAGCAGGGAAGGCTTTTGCGGCCGCCTCGACGGCTGCGGTCGCATCCTGTGTTGTGCCGTCGGGGACCTCGCCGACGACGGTCAGGTCGGCCGGGTTCAATACCTTGATCATGCGATCTCCCGCAGGGATGCGATGACGATCTCGAGGGCCTCGACCAGGAGGTCGTCGCTGATCGTCAGGGGCGGCAGGAAGCGCAGGACGTTGCCGTAGGTACCGCAGGTCAGCACGATGATTCCTTGCTGATGGCAAGCAGTCGCGACCGCTTTCGCCAGGTCCGGCGCCGGGTCCGACGTACCGGGCTGCACCAGCTCGACCGCGATCATCGCGCCGCGGCCGCGGACGTCGCCGATCCGGTCGTCCTCCTTCTGCGCGAGCAGCAGGCGGGACTTGATCAGCTCCTCGATCTGCCGCGCCCGTGCGACCAGTCCGTCGGCCTCGATCGTCTCGATCGCCGCCAGCGCGGCCGCGCACGCGAGCGGGTTGCCGCCGTACGTGCCACCGAGGCCGCCGACTTGCGGGGCATCCATGATCTCGGCCCGGCCGGTCACGGCCGAGAGCGGCAGACCGCCTGCGATTCCCTTGGCGGTGGCGACGAGGTCCGGTACGACGCCTTCGTGGTTGCAGGCGAACAGATCGCCGGTGCGGGCGAACCCGCTCTGCACCTCGTCGGCCACGAAGACCGCGCCATTCGCGCGGCACCACTCCGCCAGCGCCGGCAGGAAGCCGGGGGCCGGTTCGACGAAACCGCCCTCGCCCTGGATCGGTTCGATCACCACGGCCGCGACCTCGGTGCCGCCGACCTGCTTCTCGATCACGTCGAGCGCCCGGGCCGCCGCGGTCGCGCCGTCCAGCCCGCCGTCGCGGTACGGGTACGAGACCGGCGCGCGGTAGACCTCGGCCGCGAACGGGCCGAAACCGCGCTTGTACGGCTGGTTCTTGGCGGTCATCGCGAGGGTCAGGTTGGTGCGGCCGTGGTAGGCGTGGTCGAAGACGACGACGGCTTGGCGACCGGTGTAGGCGCGCGCGATCTTGACCGCATTTTCGACCGCTTCGGCGCCCGAGTTGAACAGGGCGGTGCGCTTCTCGTGGTCGCCCGGGGTGAGGCGGTTCAGCGTCTCGGCGACCGCGACATAGCCCTCGTACGGCGTGATCATGAAGCAGGTATGGGTGAACGCGTCCACCTGCTGCTTGACCGCGTCGACCACCCTCGGCGCCCTTGCACCGACGGTGGTGACCGCGATCCCGGACCCGAGGTCGATCAACTGGTTGCCATCGGCATCGACCACGACCCCGCCGTCGGCGGCGACCGCGAACACCGGCAGCGTCGTACCGACACCCGCCGCGACCGCGCCTTGTTTACGTGCCATCAGCCCGGCCGAGACCGGCCCCGGAATCGCTGTCTTCAGGATGCGCCGCTGTTCGATCGTCATCCATCCAGTCTTCGACGCTCGATCTATGCTGTCCAATACTTGTTTCGCACGATCTGCATGCTTGGGAGGCATCGGTGGAACTGCGCACTCTCCAGTACTTCGTGCAGACGGTCGACGCCGGTACCGTCACCGCCGCCGCTGACCGGCTGCACATCACCCAGCCCGGTCTGTCCCGTCAGCTCCGGCAACTCGAGCAGGAGCTCGGCGTAGAGCTCTTCCACCGCACCGGCGGCCGACTGACCCCGACCCGGGCCGGCCAAGCCCTCCTGCCGCTCGCCCAGGAGGTGCTAGCCCGCGCGGACGCTCTCCGGGTGGCCGCCACCTACCAAGCGCAGGGCCGCCTCGACCGCATCACCATCGGCGCTCCCCTGACGACCCTGCGGGATGTGGTAGCCCCCTTCATCGCCACCCTGGACGCCGACGACCCCACCCCCGAGGTCTTCCAGGCGGACGGTCAGACAGCAGCCGAGGTCCTGGGCCGCGGGGCCGACTTGGCAATGACCAGCACCCCCGCCAGAGCGCCGTACGAGACCAAGCCTCTAGCCGTGCTGCCCGTCTGGGCCTGCGTCCCCTCGAACCACCGCTGGGCACGCCGCTCACGAGTCGGCCTGAACGATCTGGTCAACGAGCGGCTCATCCTCCCGCCCACGACCTTCACCTCACGCATCTCCCTGGAGGCCGCTCTCCGCCGCGACGGCCTCTCCTACGCCGACCCCGTCGAAGCCGCCGACGGCACAGTCGCCCAGGCCCTGGCCGCCGCCGGCCGCGGAGTCGCCGTAGTCTCCGACGACCCCCAGTTCGACCTACACCCCCTGTCGATCCGCACCACCGACGGCCCCCTCTCCGTCCGCCTGGTCAGCGCCTGGGACTCCCGCCACCCAGCCCGAGCCGCCCTAGCCACCATCGCCACCCGCCTAAGCCAATTCGTAGCAACCCGCTACGGACCTGCATAACAACAGGACGTATACGCCGATCCGGCGCCGCAGCCGACGGCGCTGAGCGTGGCGAGGCCGGCAAGTAGCCCTATACGTCCTGTCGATCGGAGACTCGGCAGTACGCCTCGGCGGCGAAGGCTCGACGTCGGTAACGACACGTAGTGGCGCCCATCGGGGCGAGCCGGGCGTCGGTCCGCAGGCGTGAGCGGCACTCGGCGGGTCGACTACTACGTGTCCTTCGCGACGCGATCCTCCTAGGAACAGGACGTATACGCCGATCTGGACGTCGGTGCGGTGCTGGTGAGCGCGGCGGCGACGGCTAGTGGGGGTATACGTCCTGTCGGTTGGGGGTTAGCCCTTGACGGCGCCTTCTTCTACGCCTTTGAAGAAGAAGCGTTGGAGGGTGGCGAAGACGATGACGATGGGGATGAAGGCGATCATCGTGCCGGCGGCGATCAGGCGGGGGTTGTTGCTGAAGGTGCCGGAAAGGTATTGCAGGCCTACGGTCAGGGTGTATTTGTCGGGGTCGGTGAGGACGATCAGGGGCCAGAGGAAGTCGTCCCAGGCGCCGATGAAGGCGAAGATCGCCACGACGCTGATGGTTCCGCGGACCGAGGGCAGGCCGATGAAGAGGAAGCGCTGCCAGGCGTTCGCGCCGTCGACGATCGCGGCCTGGTCGACCTCGATCGGTAGGGAGCGGAACGCGTTGTACATCAGCAGGACGTTCAGTGCACCGATCATGCCGGGCAGGGCGACACCGAACAGGGTGTTCGCCAGGCCGAACTCCCGGACTGTCACGTACTGCGAAATGATCGTGACCTCGCCCGGCAGGACGAGCGTTGCCAGGAACAGGCCGAGCACCAGCTTGCGGCCCTTGAACTGCAACCGCGAGATCGCGAACCCAGCCAGTGACGCGCCGATGACGTTGCCGCCGACAACCAGTACGGCGACCACCAGCGAGTTCCGCGCGTAATCCCAGACCGGGATCGTGTCGGCGACCGCCTTGTAGTGGTCGAAGGTCGGTTGCGACGGGAGCAGCCGCGGGATCCGGGTGTAGATGTCTTCGCCCGAACCCTTGAGCGAGGTCGACAACTGCCAGAGGAACGGCCCGATCGTGATCAGCAGCACGAACACGAGCAGGACGTACCGGGCAATCTTCTCCCGCGGTGACACGGTGTTGAATCCGAAGGTCCCGCTCCGCCGCCGCTTCGGCGTACCAGGTTCCGGAGGCACAGCGACCGGCCGCGCGGGATCTGTAACGACGGTCATGCCTCCGCACCCTTTCGGTTGAGCCGGGCGAGCACCAGCATCGGGACCACCGTGACGAAGAACAGGACGATGGACAGGGCCGAGGCGTAGCCGAGGTTGCCTTCGAAGCCTTGGCTGTACTGCTGGATCAGCATCACGACCGAGTTGTCGCGACCGCCCGGACCGCCCTTGCCGCCGCTGAGAATGAACAGCTCGGAGAAGACCCGGAGGGCCGACACCGAGATCAGGATGGAGATCAGGATCATCGTGCCGCGGACGCCCGGGATCGTGATGTGCACGAACCGCCGTAGCGGGCCGGCTCCATCGACCGCCGCCGCCTCGTGCAACTCACGGCCGACATTCCCGAGGGCGGCCAGGTAGATGATCATGTAGTAGCCCAGCCCCTTCCAGATCGTCAGGCTGATTGCGCTGAGCAACAACAGCCACTGGTCGGACAGGAACGGCAGCGGCCCGGAGATGAACCCGAGCTTCTCGGCCAGACCATTGACCAAACCGCGGTCATCCAGGATCCACTGCCAGATCAGCGCCACGACCACGGCCGAGGCGACCACCGGGGTGTAGAACGCGGTCCGGAAGAAGGTGATCCCAGGCAGCTTCTTCTCGACCAGTACGGCGAGCAGCAGCGGCAGGACGGTCAGGAACGGCAGGCAGACCACCATGTAGATGACGCTGTTCAGCAGCGCCCATCGCAGCTGCTCGTCGTGCAGCAGGGTCTCGAAGTTCTTCAGGCCGACGAACGTGCCGCCACCCAGGGGCTTGGCGTTGGTGAACGACAGGATCACCGTGTTGATCGACGGCCACAGGTTGAAGACGAGCAACCACGTGAGTGCTGGAATCACCAGCACCCACGGGGTAAACCAGCGTTGGTAGCGCATACCGTCCCTAAGTTGAGCAGAGGCCTTACTGAGTGAGCAGCTGGTTGGCCTTGTTGACGGCCGCGTCCAGGGCTGCCTGCGAGGTGATCTTGCCGGAGATCGCGAGCGAGATCTGCTGGCCGATGAAGTCGTTGGTGGCACCGCTGATGATCGCCGGCGTGAGCGACTTCGCCTTGGCCAGCGACTCGAACGCGAGCACCTTCGCGTCGGATTCCGGCGTACCGTCGCTCTTCGAGAAGTACGGGTCCGAAGCAGACGCCTTGGTGGACGGGAAGATGTTCACGATCTTCGCGAACGCGGCCTGGTTCTCGGCGTTGGTGACGAAGCGGGCCAGCGCGATCGCGGCGGCCTGGTTCTTGGTCTTGGCCGAGACCGACAGACCCTGCACGTACAGCGGCGGGGTGTCGAGCGCCGGCGACGGGACGATCTTGCCCTTCAGCGACGGGTTGTCCTTGGTGAAGTCCTGGATCGCGTTGCCACCGCCGGTGGTCCAGGCGACCTTGGACTGGGTGAAGAGCTTGGAGTTGCCCAGGTACTCCTGGGTCAGGATGTCGCGCGGCAGGTAGCCGGCCTTGTAGGCGTCGCGGTACTTGTCCAGCAGCGCGGCGGCCTCGGGGGTGTTGAAGGTGAACTTCTTGCCGTCGTCGGACAGGATCTTCACGCCCGCATTGGTGAAGTCGCCGATGCCCGGGAGCCGGCTCATCAGGTATTCCTTGCCGCCGGTCTTGTCGTGCATCACCTTGGCGGCCGCGAGCAGTTCGTCGAAGGTTTTCGGCGGGTTCTTCACGTCCAGACCGGCCGCGGCGAACTTGTCCGAGTTCCAGTAGTCGATGTCGGTGTTCAGGTACCACGGGTAACCGAAGGTTCCGTTCAGGCCCTGGTACTGGTACGCCGCGACGCCACCCTCGACGTACTCGTCCTTGATCTTCGGGTCGGCCGCGGCGACGTCGAGCAGCAGGTTCTGCTTGGCCAGCGGGAGCGCGAAGTCGGGCGGCAGGTTGGTCACGTCGGGCAGCTGCCCGGCCGACGCCTGGCTCAGGACCTTCTTGTCGTAACCATCACCAGGCTGGTCCAACCAGGTCACCTTGGTGCCCGGGTACTTCGCCTCGAAGGCCTTGATCACACCTTCGACGTACGACGTGAACTTCGGCTTCAGGGCCCAGGTCTGCAAGGAGACCTCACCGGTCACCTGGGCGTCCGCGCCGACGGTCGGCTTGGCGCCGCCGTCACCGGAACTGTCGGACGAGCCGAGGCCGCAGCCGGCCAGAGTGAGGGCCGAGGTGGCGAGCAACGCCACCAGCGCCGAACGGCGTCTACGCATGGGGATTCTCCAGGGTTTGATAAACCGGTATAGCTCCCGAACTATTCACATCGTAGAATCCGCTGTCAAGGGTGAGGGAGGTACCGTGGCCAGACCGACGATTGCGGACATCGCACAGCGGGCGGGCGTGTCCAAGGGTGCGGTGTCGTTCGCGCTGAACGGGCGGCCCGGTGTCAGCGACGCGACCCGGGAGAGGATCCTGCGGATCGCCGAGCAGATGGCTTGGCGGCCGCACAGCGCCGCGCGGGCGCTCGGTGCGTCCCGGGTGGACTCGGTCGGGATGGTGATTGCTCGCCCGGCCCGCACGCTCGGTGTGGAGCCGTTCTTCGCGCATCTGCTGTCCGGCGTGCAGTCGGGGCTGTCCGCGGAGTCGATCTCGCTACAGCTGCTGATCGTCGAGGACACCGAGACCGAGGTCGAGGTCTACAAGCGCTGGACGTCCGAGCACCGCGTGGACGGCGTGATCCTGGTCGACCTGACCGTGCGCGATCCCCGGATCGACGCTCTCAAGGAGCTCGAGCTGCCCGCGGTGGTGATCGGCGGGCGCGGCGGCAAAGGACAGCTCGCCTCCGTGTGGGCCGACGACCGCGACGCCATGCTGACCATCGTGGAGTACCTGGCCGCGCTCGGCCACCGCCGGATCGCCCACGTCGCCGGTACGCCGATCTTCCAGCACACGCAGCGGCGGATCCGCGCCGTACGCGACGCGGCCCCGCGGCTCGGCCTGCTCGACGCGCCGTCCCTGACCACCGACTTCAGCGACGCCGAGGGCGCCGCGACCACCCGCCGGCTGCTCGCCCAGCCGGATCGCCCGACCGCGATCGTCTACGACAGCGACGTGATGGCCGTGGCCGGGCTCGGCGTGGCGATGGAGATGGGCGTCTCGGTCCCCGGCGACCTGTCGATCGTCGCCTTCGACGACTCGATCCTCACCCAGCTCATGCACCCGGCCCTGACCGCCATGTCCCGCGACACCTTCGACTTCGGCCGCCAAGCCGCCGAGGTCCTCCTCGAGGTGATCGCCAACCCCGAGGTCCCGGTCAACCGCCGTACCGCCGACCCCGTCCTCACCGTCCGCGAGTCCACCGCCCCACCCGCCTGACCCGCCGCCCGCCTGCCCCCTGAGCCAGGGGGTTGCCCAGCCAGAATCCGGACGGGCAACCCCCCAACCGAACGGGCAGCCCCTGAGATGAGGGGTTGCCCAGCGAGAATCTGGAGGGGCAACCCCTTGGGTGAGTGGGCAACCCGGGTTGCTCGGGGTGGCTAAACCGATTTAGCATGCGGATCATGTCTTTGGAACCGCGGTTCGGCGCGAACTACGTCCCTTCGAGCGGCTGGTTCTACAGCTGGCTCGACTACGACGGCGACGCCGTACGGCGGGACTTCGCGGATCTGGCCGGGTTGGGCCTGGACCACGTGCGGGTGTTCCCGGTCTGGCCGTGGATCCAGCCGAACCGGGCGATCATCCGCGAGCGCGCTCTGACGGATCTGCTCGACACGATCGATGCCGCGGCCGAGCACGGGCTGAGCGTCGCGGTCGACCTGATCCAGGGACACCTGTCCAGCTTCGACTTCCTGCCGTCATGGGTGCTCACCTGGCACAAGGCCAGCCTGTTCGAGGATCCGACGGTCCGCGACGGACTGACGGCGTACGTCGACACTGTGGCCCGCGCGGTCGCGGAGAAGCCGAATCTGTTCGCGATCACCCTCGGGAACGAGGTGAACAACCTCTGGCCCGACAGCCCGAGCACCGCCGGGGCGTCAACCTCGTGGGCCACCGAGCTGCTGGACACCGTGCGGAAGGCGGCGCCCGACGTACTGGCGCTGCATTCGGTGTTCGACGATGCCTGGTACAAAGCCGATCACCCGTTCCTGCCGACCGATGTGGTCGATCTCGGTGATCTGAGTACGGTCCACTCCTGGGTGTTCAACGGGGTCTCCCGAGTGGACGGGCCGATGGGTCCGGCGACGCTCAGCCATGCCGACTACCTGGTCGAGCTCGCGGCTGCGACGTCGCTGGATCCGTCGCGGCCGGTCTGGCTGCAGGAGGTCGGCGTCCCGGGGCCGGACATCCCGGTCGAGTTGCAGGCGGAGTTCACGCGGCGGACGGTCGAGCACGTGCTGCCGAATCCAGCCTTGTACGGCGTGACGTGGTGGTCGTCGCACGATATCGACCGGCGGCTGCTGGACTTCCCGGACCGCGAGTACGACCTGGGCTTATTCACCGTCGACCACGAACGCAAGCCGGCCGCCCAGGCGCTGGCCGGCGTAGTCGCCTCGGTGCGGACGAACGGCGTACCGGCTGAACCCGCCGTGACCACGCTGACCGCGCCGATCAACCTGCGCACCCAGCCGGAGCGGCGGCCGGAAGTTGCCCCCGGCAGCGAATTCCACCTCCAGTGGGTCGCCGCGCGGACCGAAGGGCCGGTCCGCATCACCCTGCCTTGATCAGCACCTCGATGCCGTCGAGGGTGCGGGTGAGGCCGAACTCCAGGTCGTCGTCGAGGCCGTCCTCGTACTCGGCGTTGCTGTAGAGACTGACGAGCATGGGGTAGTTGTGCTCGATCAGGCGTGGGACGAGGAAGGCGCCGACCTGCTCGGCCTGGACCGGTACGTCGTCGTTCGCGCCCATCTGGCGCGCCAGGTTCGCGTAGTTGCGGGCGAACCCGTCGAGCAGCATCAGGCAGCCAAGTGCGTCGTGCTGGCTCAACGGCGTCTCGGCGAAGGCCTGCAGCATCACCTCGGCCCAGCGCATCATGTTCGGCGTATTGGGCGCCCCACGGATCGGTACGTCGAGCAGCCACGGACGCTCGGCGTAGCGGTCGACCAGCGCGTGCACCCAGGCCGTCGCGGCCGGACGCCAGCCGGCTGGTAGCTCAGGCGGGGCGGCGAGCGCCTTGTCGTGGACAAGGACGATCAGCTCGTCTTTGGAGCGCACATAGCGGTACATCGCATTCGTGGTGACGCCGTGGTGCGCCGCGATCTTCTGCAATGAGATCGCCTCGAATCCCGCTGTGTCCCCGAACTCGATGCCGGTATCGACGATCTGCTCGACCGACAGACCGGGCTTCGGTCCCCGGCGGCCGACCGGCTGCACACCCCAGGCCAGGGCGAGGCCGGGTGGCAGGTCGTCGGTCATGTCTCCATCCTCCCGCACGCGTCGCCCGGAGCGGTCGATCCCCGCGGAAGAGGGGTGCTAACTCCACCCCTCTTCGGGTCTTGGACACCCGGCGAGTCGAACTGTTCAACCCCTACGCTATTTCTCATAGCCACTCCGCGAAAGGACTCCTCCGATGAACACCGTTCTTCTCGATCCGCTGTTGCTCCCCGACCAGGTCGTGCTCACCGACGCCGACCGCCGCTCCGCGACCGCCAAGCTCGACAGCGCCGTACGGCGAGGTGCGCTGACCCCACCTGCTGCCAGCGACCGCCTGTCGTTGCTGGCCAACGCCCGGAACCGCGGTGATCTGCGACAGGTCTTCGCCGGGGTTGCCGACGCCACTCCGCCGCGGGGTCTGACTGTCGCGCTGCGAGCGGTCACCGGGGTCTGGCTGGTCACCTGCGTCGTGCAATTCGTCATCTGGGTCACGCTGGCCGTCTTCGGGCACTTCGACTGGCCGTGGTGGCTCTGGTCCGACCTGGGGCTCGGCATGGTCGTGGGGATCCTGTGGTGGACACACGAGTCGTACCACCGCAAGACCGACGTACAGGTGGGCGTGTGAACGCCCCGGTCCAGCTCACGGACGTCCAGAAGGTCTACGGCACTGGTCCGGGCGCAGTCACCGCGCTGGGCGGTATCACCTACGGATTCGCCGAAGGCTCCTTCACTGCGGTGATGGGGCCATCCGGCTCCGGCAAGAGCACGCTCCTGCACTGTGCAGCCGGTCTCGACACCCCGTCGTCCGGACAGGTCACGCTGGCCGGGCAGTCGCTGCTGGGACTCGACGAGACCGCACTGACCGAACTGCGTCGTGAGCACGTCGCCTTCGTCTTCCAGTCCTTCAACCTGATGCCCGCGCTAACCGTCCGACAGAACGTCGTCCTGCCGCTCACGCTGGCCGGCAAGTCGCCGGACGAGCCGTGGGTTCACGAGGTGATCAGCCGCGTCGGTCTGGCCGAGCGCGTCGGTCACCGCCCCAGCGAACTGTCCGGCGGCCAGCAGCAGCGAGTCGCAATCGCCCGAGCCCTGGCCGGACGCGCAGCCATCACCTTCGCCGACGAACCAACCGGTGCACTCGACACCGTGACCGCACTGGAAGTCCTGGCCCTCCTACGAGACCAGTCCCGAGCCCTCGGCCAAACCATCGTCATGGTCACCCACGACCCAGTCGCAGCGTCGTATGCCGACCGCGTCCTCTTCCTGGTAGACGGCCGAATCGTGTCCGAGTCCACCCACCCCACCGCCGAAACCGTAGCCGCCGAACTAGCCCACCTAAGCCTCTCCCCCGCCACCCCCTAACCCCCCAGCCACTCACCACCCTCACTCACGGCCCGCTCCATAACCCCCAAGCCTCAGCCTCTTCCCCGTCGCCCCTAACCCCCCAGCCACTCCCCACCCCTCACCACTCCCTCAACCCACGCCCTCACTTTCTCCTTCCCACGCCCCAGCCTCTTGCCCGCCAGCCCTGAGCCACGACCCCTCGGAGACCAGATCATGTTTCGACTCGCGCTCACCACCTTGCGCCACCGGACCGCAGCCTTCCTGGCGATCTTCGTCGCACTGCTCCTAGGCAGCGCCCTCCTCGCCGCCGCCGGCGGTCTCCTCGAAACCGGCCTCCGCCTGAACGCCCCGCCCCAACGCCTCGCCGCGGCTCCCGTGGTCATCACCGGCGACCCCGCCTATCACCCACCCAACGGCTCGGGCTCAGCCGCCTTCCCCGAACGCCACCGTGTGGACGCGGACCTGGTGAACAAGCTCGCCAGTACGCCGGGAGTCGCGAAGGTGATCGCGGACCGCTCCTTCCCCGCCGTGGTCACGCACGCAGGCACCGGATCCCGCGGTCCGGGCGGGTCGGGCGGGGAGGGAGGAGCGAATGGCGCAAGCGGGTCGGGCGGTGCGGATGGCGCTGCCGCGGGTGAGGTGTTGATTGGGCATGGGTGGACTTCTGCGGCGCTCACGCCGTACCGGCTGACTGCGGGTCGCGCGCCTCAGCCGGGACAGGTGGTGCTTGACGAGCGGCTGGCTGGATCCGCCGAGCCTGGCGACCGGGTGAGCGTAACTGTGCGCGGTACGCCGCGGGAGTACACGGTGGCTGGGGTTGCGGTGGCTGAGCGACAGGTCGACGTACCGTCGGTGTTTTTTGCGGACTCGGAGGCTGAGCAACTGTCGCCCGCGCCTGATGCGGTTGGGGTGTGGCCGGCGGTGGAGGGGCTCACACTTCCTGCGGGGGCGAAGGCTTACAGCGGTGACGATCGGGGGGTGGCGGAGTATCGGGGGATTGCTACGAGTTTGCCGTTGATCATCATGGCCGGCGTTTTCGGGGGGATGGTGGCGGTGGTGATGGCGCTGGTGGTTTCGGCGACTATCGGGTTGTCGGTTCGGCAGCGGCGGCGGGAGTTGGCGTTGTTGCGGGCTAGCGGGGCGACGCCTCGGCAGGGGGGGAAGATGGTGGTCGCCGAGACGATGGTGGTTGGCGTGCTCGGGCTGGTGATTGGGTTGCTGTGCGGGCGGTTCGCCGGGCGGTGGATCTTCGGGTTGCTGGCTGATGGCGGGATCGTGCCTTCGCAACTGCGGTTCGACCAGGGGCCGCTGCCGTTCGCGGGTGCCGCGCTGCTGACCTTCGTCGTACTGCGGGTCACTGTCGGACTCGCCGCCGGCAAGGCCGCGCAGATCCGTCCGATCCAGGCGCTCGCGGAGGCCGCCGTACCGGCTGTCGCGCTCGGCCGGGTGCGGATCCTGCTCGGCCTGATCTTCGCCGGGGTGACCGTGTCGATCGCGGTGTCCACCCTCTTCATGAGCCCCACGAACGCCGCAGCGATCGGCGGGCCGGCCGGTCTGACCGGATCGATCGCGGTGGCGATCCTCGCGCCGTTGGTGATCCAGCGCGCGCTGGTACCGCGGTTAGCTACTGCACTAGAGAAGCGCGGTACCAGCGGGGTCCTCGCGGTGATCAACCTCCGGGTCCGGGCCGTGCAGTTCGCGGCGATCCTGATCCCGATCACCATCGCCACGACCATTGCCCTCGGCAACATCTACGCCCAGACCACCCAGCAGAAGGCGGCCGTCGAGGCCGCGACTGGCAACCTCGCCGCGGATGTCGTCATCACCAGCTCGACCGGCGGCATCCCGGCTCCGCTGACCGAGTACGCCAAAACGTTGCCCGGCGTCACCGCGGTTTCCGAACTCGTCCGCAGCAAGGGCTGGATCGAAGCGCCGTACGACGACTCGCACACGAGCGACGCCTGGCCGCTGCTCGGTCTGAGCGGGCCCGTGTACGAGGGAAAGGTCACCAAGGGTTCGCTCGACGATCTGCGCGGTTCGACGATCGCGCTGCCACCCGGTACGGCGAAGAAGCTCAAGGTGGATGTGGGTTCGGAGCTCGGCGTCCGGCTCGGGGACAACGCGCTGGTCAAGGTGAAGGTGGTCGCGCTGGCCGAGGGCCCGTCGGGCTACGAACCACTCCTGCTACCTGCCGACCTGCTAGCCGCGCACACCACGACCGGCCTGCCGAGCATGCTGCTGATCAAGACCTCGGACAAGAAGGCCGTCGACGTGGCGAAGAAGTGGCCCGGGGCAACGGTCGGCGGCCGGGAGCTGCTGGGTGACGGGTACGACGCCGGTCTCGGAGTCGACGCGTATATCGCCTACCTGCTGGCCGGGATCGCGGTCGCGTACACGGCGATCGCCTCGGTCAACACGATCGCCGTCGCCGTACTGGATCGGCGCCGGGAGTTCGGCCTCCAGCGCCTGACCGGGTCAACCCGCCGACAGGTATCGCGAATGCTCATGCTGGAAGGCCTCGTGATCGCCGGCCTCGGGCTGGTGATCGGGCTGATCGCGGCTGCCTTCACCGTGCTCCCGATCGCGGTCGCGAGCCGCGGCTGGCCGATCCCCGCCGGTCCGCCCTGGATCCTGCTCGCCTGGGTGGCCGTCGTACTGCTCCTGGTCCTCCCGACCACCGCCATCACCGGCCGGATCGCCATGCGCCCCAAGCCCATGGACGCCCTAGCCTCCCCCGTCGGCTGAACGCGATCTGAGTGCCTAGCCAGCCAAATGAGGGCCCGCGGGCTCTATCCAGCCGTGGGTGCCGTCTTCGAGGCGGACTACCTGGAGGCCGGCGGCTAGGCGGCGTACGTCGTCTTCTTCGATCACGCCGGGGGCCGGGCCGGCGATGTCGAGGACGATTGCGGCGGCGCCTTCCTGGATGGCGGCGGTGGCTACCAACTGGGTTTGGGCGGGCATCGGGCGGGCCTCGGGGCTCCAGCGGGCGAGGCTCTCGGTACCGGTGAACGCCAGTAGCGCGTTCCGGCCGTCCTGGCCTTGCAGCAGGGCGACTGCCATGTCCGACGTCTTGTCGTGCGCCAGGCCCTTCTCGTCGTACTCGACCTCGCCGAGCATCGCGACCACGGGTACCAGCAGCCGCGCCCGGGTCAGCGCCGCCAGCATCGCCCCGTGATCCCCGGCCGCGAGAGCCGCCGCCAGTCCGGCGTCCGCCGTACCGTCGTCGTTGTCGAAGCCTGTGAATGCCAAACGCCGTTCTGCTGGTTGCACGCGCCTATTGTCCCCGGAGCGCGGTTTCAGGGTGGCGTCAGGGCTCTTCCCCCCTTGGATCGCGGGCTGACTGTGCGAGCCTGGGTATGTGCCTGACTTCAACGATTTGACGCTGCTGCCGTTCTGCGTGGGCCTCACGTTGCTCGGCCTGATCGGCTCGTGGGTCGCCTGGCGGCGGCGCGGGCTCGCGGCCGGGACGCGCGGAGTGGCCTGGTCATTGCTGCCGGTTTCGCTCTATCTGACCGGGCTGCTCGAGCTGGTCTGGGACGTGGTTCGGTCGGCGGTCAGTTGGGTCACCCATCTGATCTTCTCGCCGACCGTGTGGGCCGGTGTCGCGCTGTTCGGCGTCTCGGTGGTGCTGTACGTCGTCTCCGGCGTCGCCCGCGGCCGCAGCCCGAAGGAGCCCAAGCAGCCCAAACCCAAGGCCAAGCCCGCCGGTGAACTGACCAGCACCGGACCGGCCCCCGCGTCGGCTGCCCCTGCCAAAGCTGCTCCTCCCAAGACCAAGGGTGGGCAGCAGGATTCGTCGGACTTCGACGAGATCGAGGACATCCTGAAGCGCCATGGAATCAACTGAGACCCCCCTGACCCTGGACTCCCTGCTCGACCACGTCCAGGCCGCGCCCCCGCGGCTGGGCCGGACCCGGCTGATCTCCGTCGACGGCCCGGCCGGCTCCGGCAAGTCCACCCTCGCCGCCCGCTTCGAGGCCCGCGCCAACAACCGCGGCCTGAACACGTTCGTCATCCACATGGACGACCTGTACGACGGCTGGGCCGGCGCCGAACGCGGATTCGCCCTCCTCCGCGACCACGTCCTGCAGCGACTGTCCGACGGCCGCGAAGGCCGCTACCGCCGCTACGACTGGAACACCGGCGCGTACGCCGAGCTCCACGTCGTACCGGTCACCGTCGACCTCCTCGTCGTCGAAGGCGTCACCTCCTGCGACCGCGACGCCGACGGCTGGCAGTCCCTCCGCCTCTGGATCGAAACCACCAACGAGGTCCGCCTCGACCGCGGCATCGAACGCGACGGCGAAGCCCTCCGCGACCACTGGCTCGAATGGATGCGCTGGGAACGCGACCACTTCGCCACCCAGTCCACCCGAGACCGGGCCCACGTGGTCGTCGATGGCAACCCGGACGTTCCGCACGACCCGACCGTCGAGCTCGTCGCCAAGTCGGTAGCCCTACCTCACGACTCAGCCGCCTCCTGAGGCCCGTCCCACGACCACCGTGGGATGCTCATTCCCTCCGGCACTTGCTCTTTCGAGCCGTGGTACCGAGCCATCGACACCGACGTCGCCCAGGCGAAGTAGTCGTGCAGGACCGATTTCAACGGGTCGGTCAGTCCAACGTCGTTCAGAGCCTCGTCGAAGCACGCGATCGCGCGCCGATCCATCTCCAGGTGCTCGCCGTTGCCGCTGTGCATGAACACCACTGTCGTCTCGTCGCCGTACACCCCCGTGTACGCCGTCGGCCCGCCCAGCGCCTCGGCCCAGTACGCCGCCAACCGCTGAGTGTGGTCCGGGTGGAACCCGTGGCTGAACGCGTGGCTCACCACCTCGTCGGCGAGGACCCGCTCATGCCACGCGTGTGCGAGGCGGACCATCCCATCCATTCCACTCGCGGCGTCGTACAGGGTCTCCATGGTTGTTCAGGCTGGCACTCGGTGTACCGGCTGACAAGGTGGGCTAGTTGATGGTCTGGTTGGCGCGGGCTTCGCGTCCGGTGGCTAGGAGGAGCAGGTCTTGGACGGGGGCGCGTAGTTCGGTGGGGCCGTGGCCGGCTGACCAGGTGGTGTCGGTTGCGGTTAGGCGGGTGTGGCGGAAGCGTTTGCGGGCTCCGTAGAACGGGCTCTTCAGGACGTGGTCGAGGGCGGCTTGGGCGAGGTCGAGGGGCATCTGGCGGTCGCGGCCGAGGGGGATCGCGATGTCCTGGCCGTGGACGAGGGCGTCGGTGAGGGTGTCGAGGGGCTTCGAGCCGGGTGAGCGCTTGGTCGAGGCTGCGGTTTCGCGGAACTGAGCAATTAGCTCAGCCGGCGTGAACGCCGCCGCCCGCGAGACGGCTGCGTCGGCTTCCATGCGCTCCCAGTTGCCGCGGGCACGGATCGCTCCGCGCAGTACGTCGGACAGCGTGGTGCGGGTGGAGAGCGTGAGATGCGCGACGACGTCGTGGACAGTCCACGCGGGGCAGAGCGAGGTCACCGCCCAGTCCGCGTCGGTCAGGGTGTCGAGGAAGTTGGCCAAGTCGAGGCGCTCAGCCTCGATGCGGTGCTGGATGTCGTTCATGAGGTCTCCGTGAGGTCGGCCAGGCGGGCGCTGATGTGGTGGCGCTCGGGGTCGGAGCCGGCGAGTTTGAGTGCCTGTTGGTAGGCGGCGACTGCCTCGGTGCGGCGGTTCAGGCGGTGGAGGAGGTCGGCTCGGGCTAGGGCGTAGGGGTGGTAGTCGCGGAGGCGGGGTTCGTTCGCGAGGGAGTCGAGGAGGGTTAGGGCGGCCTCGGGGCCGTCGCGGAAGGCTATTGCGGCGGCGCGGTTGAGGGCGATTACCGGTGAGGGGTCCAGTGCGGACAGGACGTCGTACAGTGCGACGATTTGCGGCCAGTCGGTGGCGGCGAAGCTCGCCGCCTCGTCGTGTACGGCGGCGATGGCGGCTTGTACGGCGTATGGTCCGGCCGGGCCGCCGGTCAGCGCGCTGACGACCAGGGCGCGGCCCTCGGTGATTTGGTCGTGGTCCCAGCGGGTGCGGTCCTGGTGTTCGAGGAGGACGACCTCGCCTTCGGGGCCGGTGCGGGCGTCGCGGCGGGCGTGGACGAGGAGCATCAGCGCGAGCAGGCCGGCGACTTCGCGCTCGGTCGGGAGCAGTTTGTGCAGGATGCGGGCGAGCCGGATCGCTTCCTCGGCGAGGTCGAGCCGCTGCAGGTACGGTCCCGAGCTGGCCGCGTATCCCTCGGTGAAGACGGAGTAGATCACCTGCAGTACGCCGGGCAACCGCTCCGGCAACTCATCAGCTGAAGGCACCCGGAACGGGATCCGGGCGTCGCGGATCCGCGACTTGGCTCGGACGATTCGCTTCGCCATCGTGGCCGCTGGGACGAGGAACGCTCGCGCGACTTCCGGCGTACTGAGTCCTGCCAGGCAGCGAAGGGTCAGCGCGCCGCGGTCCTCAGGGGCGAGCGCGGGGTGCGCGCAGGTGAAGAACAGTTCCAGCCGGTCGTCCGGGAACTCGCCGCCAGCCCGCGGCGGTTCGGCTCGGTCGGCATCCACCTTCAGGATCGCGAGTTTGGCGGCGTACACCTGGTCCCGGCGCAGCCGGTCGACTGCCTTGCGCCGGGCGGTCGTCATCAGCCAGCCGCCCGGGTTCGGCGGTACGCCGTCGACCGGCCAGCGGACGAGTGCCGTCTCGATCGCCTCGGCCGCGACCTCCTCGGCCAGGTCGAGGTCGCCGAACCGCCGGGCCAACGCGGCCAGCAACCGGCCGCGCTCCTCCCGGAAGACTGCCTCGACCTGGTCCATCGTCATGCGCCCGGGAACTCCGCGACCGGCCGGACGACGACCGAACCGCCGGCGTGCGAGCCCGGGCACTTGGCGGCCCAGTCGAGTGCGACATCCAGGTCGGGTACGTCGATCACGTAGAACCCGCCGAGCACCTCACGGGTCTCGGCGAACGGCCCGTCGGTCACGGTCCGCTTGCCGTCGTTGGCCACCTGCACCCGGGTCTGGGTGACCAGGTCCGCCAGCGACTCCGACGCCACGACCACCCCGGCATCGGTGATCTCCTTGTCGAACCGCATCCAGTCCTCCGGTTCGCATCCGACCGCTCCACCGGTCAGGTCGAGTTCACCAGCGTTGATCAGCAGCAAGTACTTCACAGCGTTACCTCCTGTTGGCGTGTCTACAGCATCACCACGAACGGGTCAGCCCCAAATGGACAGGCCTTCCGAAGAACAGGACGTATAGGTATGAGATGGGCGCTCGCGCGGCGGCTCCCCGCTGGCGGCGGGGTCTACGTAGACGACTACATCCTGTCGTTGCGACGACATGAGCGAGGATGAACCCATGAGCGTTCTGCCGAGCGGTGAGCAATGGACGATCGAGGGCGGTGGGTACGCCGGGACTGTGGTGAGTGTGGGTGGTGGGCTGCGCGGGCTCACGTTCGAGGGGCGTGAGCTGCTGCTCGGGTTCGGGGAGGACGAGGCGGCGCATGCGGGGATCGGGCAGCATCTGTTCCCGTGGCCGAACCGGGTCACCGACGGGAAGTATTCGTTCGCCGGGGTCGACCAACAGCTGTACCTGACCGAGCCGGCCCGGCGGAACGCGATCCACGGCCTGACCCGGTGGGCGAACTGGATCCGCCTCGACGACGGCAGCGACCCGTCGTACCTGGAGACCGGTCATCGACTGCACGGCCAGCCTGGATACCCGCATCAGCTCGAACTCCGCCTGCAGTACCGCCTGGACGACGGCCTGACCGTCACCGCGACAGCCGTGAACGTCGGCACCACGGCGGCACCCTATGGGTACGGCGCGCACCCGTATCTGAGCGTGGGTCGGCCGATCGACGAGTGCGTGCTGGAGTTCAACGCCGAGCACTGGCTGAAGACCTCGCCAGAACAACTCTCGCCGATCGGCCTGGCGCCAGTGACCGGATCGCCGTACGACTTCTCGACCGGCCGCCGGGTCCTCGGGCAACTCGACATCGACAACGCCTTCACCGGACTGGGCGACGCATGGTCCGTCACCCTGTCGGATCCCGACTCAACAGCCCGAGCGACCCTCAGCGCGGACACCCCGTGGATGCAGCTCTACACCGGCAACGCCATCGGCCGTACGGCGCTCGCCGTGGAACCGATGACGTGTCCGCCGGACGCGTTCGTGACCGGGCAGGACCTGGTGGTCCTGGAACCCGGTCAGTCACACGAGACTAGTTTTCGGGTGTCTGCTTAGGCCCAGCGCCGTGTGCACGGGCAACGGCCGCCAACTCCTTGGCGGCCTTGCTCGCCCGACCACCTTCAGCAGCCTGAATCGCCAGCACACCAATCCGGTTGCCCTCGGCATCGAACAGCTGCAACCAGGCGTCACCCGAACGGAACCGCAGCGCACTGACGTCCGACCAGGGCAGCGTGTACGACTTGAACACGTTGCGAATCTGCAGCCGGTCGGCGTACGCCGTGACCCGAACCGTGGCCATCCGGTAGAGCAGCAACAGAATCGCGCCGAAGAACGCCAGCAGCGTCAACCGCTGGAACCAGCTGAACGTCTCCCGGGTGCCGTCGTCGAACTGGGTCCAGATCACCCCGAAGAGCGCGATCAGCGAGAACCCCATCACCGACGCCATGATCGCGATGCTCCGCGGATGGAACATGAACAAGCGGTCGGTACTGGTCATCTCAGATGCGGCACGCGTGAATGTCTGTGGTGAGGATGGCACGGGCTCCCACCTCCCACAGTTGGTCCATGATGCGCTGCGCCTCGGCCCGCTGCACCATCACCCGTACGGCGACCCAGCCCGCCCGGTGGAGCGGTGAGACCGTCGGCGACTCCAGACCGGCCGCGACCGCGGTCGCCGCGTCGATCTGCTCGGCCGGGATGTCGTAGTCCATCATCACGTAGTTCCGCGCGATCAGGACGCCCTCGAGCCGCCGTACCAGCTGCTGCAGGCCGTTCGGTGGATTGTCGACACCGTGGCGCTTGATGAGGACCGCCTCGGACTGCAGGATCGGTTCGCCGAAGATCTCGAGCCCCGCCTGGCGGAGCGTCGTACCGGTCTCGACGACGTCGGCGATCACGTCGGCCACGCCGAGTGCGACGGCCGACTCGACCGCGCCGTCCAGGCGGACGACGGAGGCGTCGACCCCGTTCTCGGCGAGGTGGTCGGACAGGACTCCGGCGTACGACGTGGCGATCCGCTTGCCGGCCAGGTCCTTCACCGAGGACGCGGTCCCGGGCGGGGCGGCGAAGCGGAAGGTGGAGCTGCCGAAGCCGAGCCCGAGGATCACGTCGGCGTCGGCGTGCGAGTCGAGCACCAGGTCACGGCCGGAGATGCCGACGTCCAGGGTGCCTTCGCCGACGTACACGGCGATGTCGCGCGGGCGGAGGTAGTAGAACTCCACCTCGTTCGCGACGTCGGTCAGGGAGAGGTCTTTGGTGGTCCGGCGCTGTTTGTAGCCGGCCTCGGTGAGGATCTCGATCGCGGACTCGCTCAACGAGCCCTTGTTCGGTACTGCGACGCGCAGCATGGCACTGCCCAATCTGTCGAAACTGAACCGGTGGGTCTGCGGGACTCCCTACAGATGTCGGTAAACGTCTTCGAGCTTCAGATCGAGCGCGATCATCATGACCTGCGCGTGGTACAGCAGCTGGGACAGCTCTTCGGCGGCCCGCTCCTGGCCTTCGTGCTCGGCGGCCATCCAGGATTCGGCGGCCTCCTCGACCAGCTTCTTGCCGATCGTGTGCACGCCGGCATCCAGCTCCGCCACCGTCCCGGATCCCTCCGGACGCGTGCGTGCCTTGTCGCCCAGCTCGGCAAACAGTTCCTCAAAGGTCTTCATCGCGTGCCCAGCCTAGATGCCCGGGCCAGGAACCTGCCGCTCAGGTCCGCCTGGCGGGACCCACCGCGGCTCCGGCCAGGGCCCCGAAGGCCGCCAGCGCGGCGATCGTGCGGACCAGATGGGCCGCCTGCCACCGGTCGCGGATCGCGGCCCAGTCCGCGGGCGGATTCTGCACGACCCAGTCGGCCTGGTCGGCGTTGATCGGCAGGTTGACCGCGATGGAGGTGGCGAGAACCACCACCAGCAGGACCAGGGCGACGAGCGGCACCAGGCGTCGGCCGCGCGCTCGCATGAGCAGAATCGCGGTGGTGAGCAGCGCGGGGATCAGCGTGGCCGTGGCGAGCGTGTCGAGGGCATCCAGCTCCACGTGCCGGACTTGGGTGTAGACGTCGCCGCCGTACTGGCGCAGCGAGTTTTCGAGCACCAGGACGCCGAGGAGGAAGCCGGCGAAGGCGCCGGTGAACACCAGACTGGCGGCGCGAACGAACCTGTCCATCAGTACGCCACCCCAACAGCCTGGTCGATCATCGCCGGGTTGGCGACCGCCGCGAGCATCAGGTGCGCCACGTCGGCCCGGCCGATCAGGTAGCCGGCGGGGACCGTGGGGCCGAGGCTCGTGCGGTAGCGGCCGGTGACAGCCTTGTTGGTCAGCTTGGGCGGCCGGACGATCGTCCAGTCGGTGTCGCTGCGGGTGATGTCTGCTTCCATCACCCGCAGGTCGGCGTACACGTCGGCCGCGATCGCCCTAATCATCGGCAGCAGCAGACGGCGGTTCAGGAAACTCTCGTCCGGCGGTGGCGGTCCGATCGGCGCCGCACTCACCGCGACGAACCGCCGTACGCCGGTCTTCGCCATCGCGGCAAGGATCGACCGCGTGCTCCCGGAGGCCACCGGCCCCGACTTGGTACCGCGGGGTCCGACCCCGGAGATCACCGCGTCCCGGCCGTCGACCGCGTCGAGCAGCGGTCCCGCCTCGGTCAGCCCCGCGACACGCACGATCTGGGGCCCTTTCACGTCGTACGACGAGGAGGTCCGCACGACCGCGGTCACCTCGTGGCCTGCCGCGAGCGCCTGCTGGACGACGTGACCGCCGACCCCGCCGGTCGCTCCGAACACTGTGATCCTCATCCGTACCCCTTCTGGGTTATGGTTTCCAGGTCATCTGTAACTCATATAGTACGGAACTCATAATTTATGGAACAGACATCATCAGGTGACGCGCGTCACCGGCGGCGGACCGGCAACGACATCAAGGCCGGCCTCCGCGACCTGCGGATCCAGCTCGCGCTGCTCAACCACCAGGTCGGCGGCCGGCTGGCGCTGAAGGACGTCGACCTCGACTGCCTGGACGTGTTGTCCCGCAGCGGCCCGCTCACCCCGAGCACGCTGGCCCGGCGGGCCGGGCTGCACCCGGCCACGCTGACCGGGATCCTGGACCGGCTCGAGCGGTCCGGGTGGATCGTCCGCGACCGCGCCGCGACCGACCGGCGGAGCGTGACGATCCGGCTGCTCCCCGATCGCGGAGTCGAGGTCTTCCGGCTGTACCAGCCGATGCTCGGCGCGATGGACGACGTACTGGCCGGCTACACCGAGGACGAACTCGAGCTGATCGCCGGATTCGTCCAGCGGAGCGTCGAGGCCGGGCGAACCGCCGTCAGCTCGTTCGATCAGGACTCGTAGAGGTCCAGCAGGATCCGGGCGAGCGCGGCCAGCTCGGCGCGCAGCTCCGGTGGCTCGAGGACCTCGAGCGACTTGCCGAAGCGCGCGAACGACGCGGCCGCGTTGCCGATGGACTCGATCGGCACGGTCACGACCACGCTGCCATCCGGGTCCGGAGTCGCGGCCGCGACAGCAGCGACGAGTGGTGGGAACGACACGTCGTACATGCGGCCGGCCAGGCTGGCAGAGACCCGTACGACGGCCTGGGCGGTGAACCGTGCCTGGTCGAAGTACAGCAGGTGGTCCTGCCAGAACTGCGGCAGGTCGAAGTCGCCGGTCCGGGTGAACTGCTCGTCGGTCGGCGTGAGTTCGAGGATGTTGGAGACGCGGTACGTGCGCATCCCGGTTTCGGTGGCAGCGACGACGTACCAGCTGCCGCTCTTGAGGACGAGACCATGCGGTTCGAGGACTCGGTCGACCTCGCGGGGCGCGGACCAGCGGCGGTAGCGGACCTTGATCCGGCGGTCGTGCAGTACGGCGTCAGCCACGGCGGACAGGTGCGGTGAGGTCTCAGCGTCGGCGTACCAGGCCGGCATGTCGAGGTGGAAGCGGTTCTTGAGCCGTCCGGCCCGGTCACGCTGGTCCGGGGCCAGTGCGGCGAGCAGCTTGAGCTCGGCCGCGTTGGTCTGGGCGGTTAGCCCCAGTGCGGCGGCTGGACCCGGCATACCGACCAGAAAGAGCGCAGCGGCCTCCTGCTCGGTCAGACCGGTCAGGCGGGTGCGGTAGCCCTCGACCAGGCGATAACCGCCGGCCCGGCCCTGGTCGGCGTACACGGGGACTCCGGCGGCGGCTAGCGCCTCAACGTCGCGGTAGATGGTCCGCAGCGACACTTCCAGCTCGTCGGCCAGCTCGCGCGCGGTCAGCTGCCTGCGGGTCTGCAGCAACAGCAGGATCGACAACAGCCGGCTCGAACGCATGTCTTCGACAGTATCTTGAAACACTGCCATGCGCTGTCAGGTTTTGGCGGCAGGCTGGTCCTTATGACGACATGGACCAAGGTGACCGGTGACTTCGACTTCCTGAACGGCGACTTCGACGTCCGGCACCGGACCCGCGACAAGGTGTTCGCGGACTGCAACGAGTGGACGACCTTCGAGGGGACGACCACCGCGACGACGTACTTCGACGGGGCGATCTCCATCGACGAGATGCGCTTCCCGTCCAAAGGCAGCTACGGGCTCTCGGTGCGGCTGTTCGATCCGGTGGCGCGCGAGTGGAACATCTGGTGGGTGAGCTCGACCACCATGAAGCTCTACCCACCCGTGACCGGCACGTGGTCGGCCGACGGCACCTCGTGCCGGTTGATCGGCGACGACGAGGTCGACGGGCAGCCGATCCTGTGCAGCTACGAGTGGTCGGACATCACCGAGACGACCGCCCACTGGGAGCAGGCGTACTCCAACGACGGCGGTACGACGTGGGAGACCAACTGGGAGATGGACTTCACCCGCCGTACGACGCCTGCCCCGGCGCTCGACGTACCGAAGCTGACCGACGACTTCGACTTCCTGGTCGGCCGTTGGCAGATGGCCAATCGCCGTCGCCGCCCTGCTCTCGGCGAGCCGCACGAGTGGTACGAAATCGAGTCCGAGATGCAGGTGACGACGTACTTCGACGGGGCGATCAGCTTCGACGAAGGGTGGTTCCCGACCGAGGGGTTCCGCGGTGCGACGCTGCGGATCTACAACCCTCTGGCGCAGACGTGGTCGATCCACTGGATCAACAGCTTGCGCGGCCAGTTGGAGACCCCGGTGATCGGCTCCTTCGGCGACGACGGGCTCGGCATCTTCGAAGGGCCGGACGTCTGGGAGGGGCGCCCGATCGACGTCCGCTTCACCTGGACGCCCGGTACCGACAAGTCTGCCTGGCAACAGGACTTCTCCGAGGACGGCGGTACGACGTGGGTCACCAACTGGTTCATGGAGCACACCAGGATCAGCGAGTAATCAAGGCACCGCCGTTCACGTGCAGGACCTGGCCGGTGATGTGGCGGCCGGCCGGGGATGCGAGGAAATGAATGGTGGACGCGATGTCGCCGACCTCTCCCTCGCGCTTGGTGAACGTTGCCTCTAGCAACGTTTGGCGGCGCTCGGCGGTCAGTCGGCCCTGGAAGAACTCGGTCTCCGCGGTGAATCCCGGCGCAACGACGTTCGAGGTGATGCCGCGAGGGCCGAGCTCGGCCGCCACATCGGCGTTCCACATCGCGAGTGCCGCCTTGGAAGCGCCGTACGAACCAGCGCCCCGCGCACCGGCGATCGAGCCCAGATGGACGACGGCAGTGGTGAGCCGCGGCGCTAGTGCGGCGGTCGTCAGTACGGCGCTGATCAGGTTGGCCTCGAGGTTGGCCAGCCAGTTCTCCTTCAGTTGCTGGAGATTGTCTTCCGACCGGCCGAAGTTGGTGTTGCCGCCGGCATTGTTGACCAGTACGTCGACGCTGTCGGGCAACGTGGCGAGCAATTGCTCGACCTGCGCCGGGTCGGTCGCGTCGCACACCACCGGCCGGGCGCCGATCTCGGCGGCAGTCTTGGCCAGCGTCTCGGCCCGGCGGCCGGTGATCACCACCTCGTCACCGTCGGCCCGGAACAACTCTGCCGTCGCACGGCCGATTCCGGTCGCTCCCCCGGTCACCACGATCGTTCGCATCGCTCTATCCTCACGTTTAGACCTAAATGTTTAGCTCTAAACGTAGCATGGCCGAGTGACCGACACCTACCCGCTCGACGGCCCCAGCCCCTACCCCGCCGCGGAAATCGCCCGCGCCTGGGAACGCGAGCGCCCCGGCACCCCCACCGACTCCATCGAGATCGTCACGCCCCTGTGGCGCCTGGCCAAACTCTTCGCCGACGACCGCCGCCGCGTCCTCGCCGACCTCGGCATCGACCCGGCCACCCTCGACCTCCTCAGCGTCCTCCGCCGAGCAGGCGCCCCCTACGAACTCACCACCCGCGAACTGGCCCGCCGTACCCTCGTCACCGCCGGCGCCATCTCCCAACGCGTCACCCGAGCCGAAGACACCGGCCTGGTCACCCGCCACCCCGCCCCCGACGGCACCCGAGCCGTAGTCGTCACCCTCACCCCCGCCGGCCACGCCCTCATCGAACGCAGCGTCGACCAAGTCCTCACCCGCGAATCCGAACTAGTCGCCTCCCTAACCCCCGACGCCCGAACCCACCTAGCCACCGCCCTCCAACACCTCCTGGACGACGTCACCCGCCGCACCTCGAGCACCCCTCAACCACCCTCAGCCCGCCCACGTGGTTGACCCGTGCTCAAGGTCGCGCAAGCACGGCACCTTGAGCACCCGTCGACCAGGTGTTGCGGGCGAGAATGGTTGGTTCGTGCTCAAAGTGTGCGGACGGCTACCAGGGTGGAGAGGGCTGCTTGGGTGGCTTCGTAGCCTTTGTCCTCGCGGCTGTCGGGGAGGCCGGCTCGGTCCAACGCTTGGGGGTCGTTGTCGCAGGTTAGGACGCCGAAGCCGATCGGTACGCCGGTGGTGACGCCGACCTGCATGAGACCGTCGGTGGTTGCCTGGCAGACGTATTCGAAATGCGGGGTGTCACCGCGGATGACCACGCCCAAAGCGATCACCGCGTCGTACCCCGCCTTGGCCGCGTGCAGCGACGCGACGGGGAGCTCGAAGGAGCCGGGGACGCGGATGACCTTGTGGTCGGTCACGCCTGAGTCATCCAAAGCGCGCAGAGCGCCGGCGACCAGTGAGTCGGTGACCTTGGGATGCCACAAAGCGGCGACGATCGCGACGCGGGCTCCTTCGGCGCGAGGGGCTTCGATCGTTGGTGCTCCACTGCCCGACATCAGACAGCTCCTTTTTCGTCGGTGGGAAGGTGATGGCCCATGCGGTCGCGCTTGGTGCGCAGGTAGCGCAGGTTGTGTTCGGTGGGGTCGATGGAGATGCTGCGCCGCTCGACGACGTCGATCCCGTAGCCCTGGACGCCGGACACCTTGTCCGGGTTGTTCGTCAGCAGTCGCACCTCGCTCACGCCGAGGTCCGCCAGGATCTGCGCACCGGCGGCGTAGTCGCGAGCGTCAGCAGGCAGTCCGAGATCCAGGTTCGCCTCGACCGTGTCGCGGCCGGCGTCTTGCAGTTCGTAGGCCTGCAGCTTGTGCAGCAGTCCGATCCCCCGGCCTTCGTGACCGCGGAGGTAGACCACCACACCACCTTCGGCCGCGACCTGCCGCATCGCCTCGTCGAGCTGCGGACCGCAGTCACACCGCAACGACCCGAAGACGTCACCCGTCAAGCACTCCGAGTGCAAGCGAACCAGCACCGGCCCGTCCTTCAGATCGCCCCGAACCAGCGCCAGCTGCTCCGAACCGTCCACCGTGTTTCGGTAGCCGTGGGCAACAAAATCGCCGTACCGGCTTGGGAGGGTCGTCGTCGCGACGCGCTCGATCTGGATCTCGGTACGGCGCCGGTACCAGATCAGGTCGTCGATCGAGACCAGCACCAGCCCGTGCTCATCGGCGAACGTCCGCAGATCCTGGCCGCGCTTCATGGTGCCGTCATCGTTCACCAGCTCGGAAATCACCGCCGCCGGATTCAACCCGGCCATCCGCGCGAGGTCGACCGAAGCCTCGGTGTGACCAGGCCGAACCAGTACGCCGCCCTCTCGCGCCCGCAGCGGGAAGACGTGGCCCGGCTGCACGACGTCGTACGACTCCGACGCCGAATCCGCCAGCACCTTGATCGTCCGGGCCCGGTCGGCCGCCGAGATCCCGGTGCTGATGCCGTCCCGCGCATCGACCGAGATCGTGTACGCCGTCCGCATCCGCTCGCGGTTGTGCGGCGTCATCAGCGGGATGCCGAGCCGGTCCAGCTCAGCGCCTTCCATCGGCACGCACACCACACCCGAGCTGTACCGGATCAGGAACGCCAGCAACTCCGGTGTCGCCTTCGAGGCGGCGAAGATCAGGTCGCCCTCGTTCTCCCGGTCCTCGTCGTCGACGACCACGACCGGCCGTCCGGCCCGGATCTCCTCGATCGCATGCTCGATCGTGTCCAGCTTCAGCACGTCACCCATTTAGCCCACCACCACTGCTTCCGGCGGGTTGACCCGCTCACGATTCTGAATCTTCCACCACGACGCGAAGCCCACGACGCAGAACAATCCGTAGATCACGTACATCCAGGCCGACGGATAGAACTCCGCCTGGATCAGCAGCGGTACGCCGACCGCGTCGACCGCGATCCAGATCAGCCAGAACTCGACGAACCCGCGTGCCATCCCGTACGTCGCCAGGATCGACCCGGTGAGGATCCATGCGTCCCACTGCGGACCCCAGGAACCCAGCGCCCGCAGGACGAAGAAGCTGATGGCGTAGAGCGCCGCACCGATGCCGAGCAGCTCGAGCCGCTCGCGGCCGGTCGCCCAGCGCGGTCGCACCGCCACCGCAGCACCGTGGTGACGGGTCTGGTACCACTGGTACCACCCGTACACGCTGAGGATGAAGAAGAACACCTGCCGCCCGGCCTGACCCCAGAGGTCCTTGTCCTCGGGCGAACCGAAGATGCCGCCGACGAACACGGTGAACAGCAGCACGTTGCCGACGATGCCCACCGGCCAGGCCGCGACCAGCCGGCGCATGCCGAGCAGGGCGCTGGCCAGACCGAAGACGTTGCCGACGATCTCGCGGACCCGCAACTGCGAATCACCGATCGTCACGTGCGCGTGCAGCAACCAGTCGATCACGTTCATCGGGCTCCTCCGGCGGTGAGCAGGCGCTCGACGTACTTGGCGATCACATCGACCTCGAGGTTGACGGTGTCGCCGACCTTGTTGGCGCCGAGCACGGTCAGCTCGAGCGTGGTCGGGATCAGGCTGATTCCGAACGTACCGGTCGCGTCGTCGACATCGGTGACGGTCAGCGAGACCCCGTCGACCGTGATCGAGCCCTTCTCGGCGATGTACTTGAGGATCTCCGGACCGGCCGCGATCCGGACGTCCTCCCAGTGCTCGGACGGGGTCCGGCTCGCGATCGTGCCGACGCCGTCCACGTGACCCTGCACGATGTGACCGCCGAGCCGGGCGTGGGCGGTGACCGCGCGCTCCAGGTTGACCCGCGAGCCCTTCTCGACCGCGCCCAGGCTGGTCCGCTTCAGCGTCTCGCGCATCACGTCGGCGGTGAACAGACCGTCGCCGTACTCGACCACTGTCAGGCAGCAGCCGTTGACCGCGATCGAGTCGCCGTGCCCGGCGTCCGCGGTCACCTTGGGGCCGCGGATGGTGAGCCGGGCCGCGTCGCCGTCGAGCAGATCGAGCGCCTCGACGGTGCCGAGTTCCTCGATGATTCCGGTGAACATCTAGTTCCCTCCCAGAGGTGCCAGCGTGAGCCGGACGTCGTCGCCGAGACGCGTCACGTCCGTCAGGTTGAACCGCCGCAGGTGGTCGATCGATTCCGCGCCGAGGTCGCCGATCGCGGCGAACCCGGAGCCGAGGACGGCCGGGGCGACGTACGCGACGATCTGATCGACCAGACCGGCGCGGAGGAACGCGGCGGCCAGCGTCGGGCCGCCTTCGAGCCAGAGGTGCCGGATCTGGCGGTCATCCAACTGCCGCAGCACCTCGGCGGGGTCATGGGTGGGCAGCAGTAGCGTCTGCGCCCGGTCGTTGCGGACCTTCGCCGTCGCCGGGATCTCCCGATCGCCGACCACCACGCGCAGCGGCTGCCGCGGCGCGGGAACGTCCGCGGAGTCCCGAACCGTGAGCTCGGGATCGTCGGACAGCACGGTCTGCGTCCCGACCGCGATCGCGTCGCACTCGGCCCGATGACGATGTACGTCGGCCCGCGCGGCCGGCCCGGTGATCCATTTGCTGGTCCGATCCGGAGCGGCCGAACGGCCGTCCAGCGTGGTCGCGAACTTCCAGGTCACGAACGGCCGCCCGGTCCGCACGCTGTGCAGCCAGATGTGGTTGCCGGCCTCGGCCTCGTCCTGCAGCAGCCCCTGCTCGACCTGGATGTTCTTGCTGCGCAGCTTGTCGCCGCCACCGGACGCCTGCCGGTTCGGATCCGGAACGGCGTACACCACGCGGGCGACACCGGCCTCGATCAGCGCATCGGCACACGGCCCGGTCCGACCGGTGTGATTACACGGTTCCAACGTCACGTACGCCGTACCGCCGCGGGCCCGCGGTCCCGCCATTCGCAGCGCCTCGACCTCGGCATGCGGGCCCCCGGCAACGGCGTGGAAGCCTTCACCGGCCGGAGTGCCGTCGGCGGCCGTGATCACGCAGCCGACCACCGGATTCGGGTGGGTGCTGCCGATACCGCGGGCGGCCAGCTCGATCGCGCGCCGCATCCAGGCGACGTCGATCGGCGATGCGTTCGACCCTGCGTTCGTCACTTACGTCCCTCGTCGTCACGGACGCACACCGGGGCCGTTGACGACCGACGTACAGCTCTCCGGGCGGCCGCTCGTCGTCACCGCAGGCCTCAGCCCAAGGGACGTCTCGCGAACGTCGGAGCTCTCCCGCCGATCGCGTGCTGCCTCCCATCCGGACTTTCACCGTCGGTCCCGGAATTCCACCAGGTCAACCGGCTGCCAACCTCAGCAGCCGGGTCGCGGACTGTCACCGCCGGCTCGGAATTTCACCGACCCCGGAGCACGCGAGTGGGTTCACTCGTGACTCCAGTATGCACTGGCCGGCAACCCTCACCAGGACCCAGGTCACATGCTGATCGCCGCACCCCACCAGTCAGTCGGACATCCCCAGGGCCGCCGCCAGGCCGGAATTGATCGCGCGCATCGCAGCCGGCGACAGGCCACCGACAACGCCGTCGACCTCGTCCGCGTAGAGCTCCACGATGTCGTCGCAGACCGCGCGACCGACGAAGGCCTCCGGATGAACCAGCTCGACGATACTGGGGATCTGCGGCTTGGCAGTCGTCGTCAGACGCACCGCGAGGACCTGTTGAAGATACTGATTGCGGCGATTGTTCGAGACGACGACGAACAACTTCGGCTCATCGAGATCGAGATCCGCCCGGACCACCTGACCGCGCAGCAGCGGCCAGCTCACTCGTCCGCCCACGACGGGCGGCGGCGCCGGGCCACCGCCTGGCGCTCCTCGTGGACGACTTCGCGCGCGATCCGCGAATATCCGTCGGCTTCGACCAGGTCCGCAACGGCCTTCAGGCCGGCCTCGAGAACAGTTTGCAACAGGACCGCCTCACTGGTCTTCTCGCTGATGTGCACCTGCGTGAGCTCGGCCAGCGCAGCACGGTGAGCCACCGAGCCACGCAGCACGGCGAGGTCGCGCAGGTCGCGCTCGGACAACGGCAGCGACTTTCTCGTCGCGGGTGATCGGTCGACAGTCTCCATGCAGCACAGTGTGCATCATCCTGCGCAGCACTTCAAGTCGCAGAGACTGCCTCAGATGCACGGATATACCACGAGTCCGGTGGACATTGCGGCGGCGTCTCAGTGGGTGTCGCGATGGAATGACGAGCCGGAAGGTGGTGTTGGCTTCGGTCGAGCGGGGTGGTTCGCCCTGCGGACCAGTTGACTGTTCTAAGGAGACACCCGTGCGCGCCTTCAGCGCTCCATTCCGCCGGATCGCCGCTGCCGGAGCCGTTGTCACGCTGGCCTTGTCGATGGTTGCCTGCGGCAGCGATGACGACAAGGCCGCCGGTGGACCGGATCTCGGCCTGCTCAAGGCCGGCACGCTGCGGATCGGGACGCTCACCGACGCACCGCCGAACGTGTACGTCAAGGACGGCAAGTTCACCGGGTTCGACAACGACCTGATCACCGCGGTCGCGGCCAAGCTGAACCTGAAGCCGGAGTTCGTCGGTACCGACTTCTCCGCGCTGCTCTCGCAGGTGAACGGCGGTCAGTTCGACCTCGGCAGCTCGTCGATCACGATCACCGAGGCGCGGAAGAAGACGGTTGCCTTCAGCAATGGCTACGACTTCGGCTACCTCGGGCTGAACACCACCAAGACCTCGGGGATCACGAAGTTCGACCAGCTCGCCGGGAAGCGCGTGGTCGTTGTCCAGGGCACCGTTCAGGACGACTACGCGACGCAGAAGAACCTCGACCCGGTCCGCGTGCCGAACTACAACGCCGCGGTCGGACAGCTCAAGGCCGGTACGGCGGATGCGTGGATCTCCCCGGCCGAGATCGGCGAGAAGATGGCCAAGGAGCAGGGTGGCGGCGTGGTCATCCTGGCGGCGAAGGAGCTGAGCTCCGCACCGACGGCGTACGCGGTGGCCAAGAGCAACGACAAGCTGCGTGAGGCTGTGAACAAGGCGCTCGACGAGGTCATTGCCGACGGCACCTGGACCAAGCTGGTCGAGCAGTACTACCCGGGCCGCGCCGTACCGGAGACCTTCAAGCCGGGTAGCGGCACGGTCAAGTTCACGGCTCCCAAAGCCTGATGGACATCTGGTCCACTCTGAACGAAACCTTCCTCGACTGGGAGTCGATGAAGGCAGCCCTGCCCGAGATGCTCAAGGTAGGACTGGTCAACACCCTGATTCTGGCGGCCGCCTCGGTCGTGCTGGGCACTGTGCTCGGCATGATCGTGGCGGTCTTCGCCCTGTCCAGCAAGCGCTGGCTGCGCTGGCCCGCCAAGATCTACACCGACATCTTCCGTGGCCTGCCGGCGATCCTGACCATCCTGCTGATCGGTCAGGGCCTGTCCCCGATCACCCGGCATTGGTGGGGCCCGAACCCTTATCCGCTGGGGATTCTGGCGTTGTCGCTGATCGCGTCGGCGTACATCGGCGAGATCTTCCGGTCCGGCATCCAGAGTGTCGAGAAGGGTCAGCTGGAGGCCGCGCGGGCGCTCGGCTTCAGCTACACCAACGGCATGCGGCTGGTCGTGATCCCGCAAGGTATCCGCCGGGTGCTGCCCGCGCTCGTCAACCAGTTCATCGCACTGGTCAAGGAGTCCAGTCTGGTGTACTTCCTCGGCCTGCTCGCCAGTCAGCGCGAGCTGTTCCGGATCGGGCAGGACTCCGCGGCGACCGACGGCAACCTGTCGCCGCTGCTGCTGGCCGGCATCTTCTACCTGGTGATCACGGTCCCGCTGACCCACCTCGTGAACTACATCGACAAACGGTTGCGTGAAGGCCGCCCCGCCGACACCACCACCTTGGAGGAGCCCGCGTATGCCGACCACCGTTGAGCTCGCCGCGAGCCTGCAGGTCCGCGGGGTCGAGCTCGCGTTCGGGACGAACAAGGTGCTGCGGGGCGTCGATCTCGACGTACCAGCAGGCCGTACGGCGTGCGTGATCGGGCCGTCGGGTTCCGGCAAGTCGACGCTGTTGCGGACGATCAACCGCCTGATCGAGCCGGACGCGGGTGACGTCCTGCTCGGTGGGGAGTCCGTGCTGCCCGGGAACCCGGATGTCCTGCGGCGGCGGATCGGGATGGTGTTCCAGCACTTCAACCTGTTCCCGCACAAGAGCGTGATCGACAACATCACGCTGCCGCTGCGCAAGATCAAGAAGCTGGATCTGGAGCAGGCCCGGGCTGCGGCTTCGGAGCAGCTCGACCTCGTTGGGCTGTCGGAGAAGGCGGAGGCTCGCCCCGGCAACCTGTCCGGCGGCCAGCAGCAGCGGGTCGCGATCGCGCGGGCACTGGCGATGAAGCCCGAGGTGATGCTCTTCGACGAGGCCACCTCGGCACTCGACCCGGAGCTCGTCAAGGGCGTGCTCGGGCTGATGGCCGATCTGGCTCAGTCCGGGATGACCATGGTCGTCGTCACGCACGAGATGGGGTTCGCTCGCTCGGTTGCCGACCAGGTCGCGTTCATGGATCGCGGGGTCGTCGTGGAGTCCGGCGTACCGGATCAGATCTTCACCGCCGCGGAGTCGCCACGCCTGCAACAGTTCCTGTCCCAGGTGTTGTGACGATGGACCACGTCCCGCCTGAGGTCGCCCGTGCGGTCGCGCGGTACGCCTACGAGGACGACGACTTCGCCCGCCGGTACGACGCCGCGCGGCCGCGACCGCCCGCCGTACTGGTCGAGTTGCTGTCGCGCCTCGCGGGGACGGTCTTGCGGGTGGTCGACCTCGGTGCGGGCACGGGGTTGTCCACGCGCCTGTGGTCGTCGCACGCGGACGAAGTGGTCGGAGTCGAGCCCAGCTCGGCGATGCGGGCCGAGGCGGCCCGGCGGACGACCGCTGCGAACGTCACGTACGTCGCAGGGGCCGGTAGCTCGACCGGGTTGCCGGATGGTTGGGCTGACCTGGTGACCGCGGCTCAGGCGCTGCAGTGGATGGACCCGGACTCGACGTACGCCGAGATCGCGCGGATCCTGCGGCCGGGTGGCGTGCTGGCGGCGTACCAGTACAACACCGTGGTCACGGGCAGCTGGGAGGCGGACGCGGCGTTCCGACGGGTCCGCGAGCTGGTACGACGTCGCCGTACCGAACTGATGTTGGACGCCGAGCGGCGGCTGTGGCCGGTCACTCCGGAGGCGTTTCTGGGGTCCGGAGTGTTCCGGCACGTCGCGCGGACGGCGCTGCACAGTGTCGAGGAGGGCAACGGTGCACGGCTGGTCGAGTTCGCCCTGAGCGAGGGGTCGCTGCAGACGCTGCTGCCGCACGTGAGCGAGGCGGACATCGCGCTGGACGAGCTCCGCGCCGCTGCGGCCGGCCTGCCGACCGGACCGTGGTACCTGGGGTACGAGCTGGTCTACGGCGTGCGCTAGCCGTCCGATATGCGGGGTAGTTGACGGGGCAGCGGCGCGTGGCGGGTGCGTTTCGGGGCCGCGCGGGTGAGGGTGGCCGGGTGGAGTGAGGCCCACCAGCCCTGGGGGACGCATGGAGACTCGACTGACGCGGACCGGTCAGCGGTTGACCGGTCTGGCGATGCTGGTCGCCGTGAGTGCGGTGATCGGGACGATCGTGGTGGTCGCGGCCCGTCCGCACACGCAGGCGGCACCGCCTCCTGCTGCGCCGGTTGCCCCGGTGACGACTCCGTTGCCGACCAAGTACGTCGTACTGACGTTCGATGACGGACCTGATCCGGCGTACACGCCTAAGGTGCTGGAGGTGCTGGCGAAGTACGACGTGAAAGCGACGTTCTTCGAGGTGGGGAAGAACGTGGCGCGGCATCCGGAGCTGACCAAGCGGATCCACGCGGCCGGGCACACCATCCAGAACCACACCTGGAACCACGCTGACCTCCGGCATCAGACTGCGGCCGGGTTCCGGAAGCAGGTGGGTGACACGGACCAGGCGATCCGGTCTGCGGCTGGAGTCACGCCGACCTGTCTGCGGCCGCCGTACGGCGGGGTGAGTACGACGGTGCGGCAGCGAGCTAAGGCGCTTGGCAAGGAGCTGGTGCTCTGGACGATCGACTCGCGGGACTGGTCGAAGCCGGGCCCTGCGGTGATCGAGAAGCGCGTGCTGGGTGGTGTGAAGAGCGGATCGGTGATTCTGATGCACGACGGCGGCGGGAACCGTAGTCAGACGATCGCAGCGCTGCCGGGGATCCTGGAGAAGCTCAAGGCGCAGGGGTACGGGTTCCGCACGCTCTCCTGCTAGCTCAGTGCGTCGACCAGTGGGACGACGTCTGCGATCGACTCGACGATCCGGGTGGGGCGGTACGGGAAGCGGTCGACCTCATGCTCACCGGTCGACCCGGACAGCACGAGCACACTGCGCAGACCGGCCTCGAGACCACTGATGATGTCGGTGTCCATCCGGTCGCCGATCATGACTGCGGTCTCCGAGTGCGCCTCGATCCGATTCAGGGCGCTGCGCATCATCAGCGGGTTCGGCTTGCCGACGAAGTACGGCGCGACGCCGGTCGCGCGGGTGATGAGCGCCGCCACCGACCCGGTCGCCGGTAGCGGACCCTCCTGGGACGGGCCGGTCGGGTCCGGGTTGGTGGCCAGGAACCGTGCACCGTCCGAAATCAGCCGAATCGCCCGGGTGATCGCCTCGAACGAATACGTCCGGGTCTCCCCCAGTACGACGTAGTCCGGCGCCCGCTCGGTCAGCACGTACCCGATCTCGTGCAGGGCCGTGGTCAACCCCGCCTCGCCGATCACGTACGCCGTACCGCCCGGGCGCTGGTCGTCGAGGAACTGCGCCGTGGCCAGGGCGCTGGTCCAGATCGCGTCCTCGGGGATGTCGATGCCCGCGGCAAGCAATCTGGCCCGGAGATCACGTGGGGTGAAGATCGAGTTGTTCGTCAGCACCAGGAACTTCTTGCCCGAGCGCTGCAACGTCGCGATGAACTCGGCCGCGCCGGGAATCGCGCGCTCCTCGTGCACCAGAACGCCGTCCATGTCGGTGAGCCAACTCTCGACGGGCTTGTGCTCGGTCATTGGGCCATCGTAATTGTCGGTGGCGGCAGACAGAATGCGGGCATGGAGCTTTCCGGGTATCGCGAGCTGTGGCGGACGCCGGGCGTGATGGGGTTGCTGGCCTCGTCGCTGCTGGCGCGGTTGCCCGTGCTCGCGACCATGGTGCCGGTCGCATTCCTGGCCAAGGACCTGAGCGGATCGTTCCGCTGGTCCGGGGTGGTCGCGGCCGCGTACTCGATCGGGATGGCGATCGCCGGGCCTTTATGGGCGCGTACGGCGGACCGGCGTGGCGCGCGCGGAGTGCTGCTGGTGACCGGTGTGTCGTGGAGCGTGGTGCTGTTCGTTCTGGCCGCGCTTCCCGATGGGCTTTACCGCGTGATGCCTGCCTTGACGTTCCTGGCCGGCGGGCTCGTTCCGCCGGTGATGCAGACCTTGCGGGCCGCGTGGCCGCGAGTGGTTCAGGGGCCGGCGCTGCGGACGGCGTACTCGATGGATGCGACGGCTCAGGAGTTGCTGTTCATCGTCGGCCCGATGCTCGGGGCAACAGCTGTGAGCGTGGCCAGCCCGCGGCTCGGCGTGCTGCTGGCTGCGCTGATGTCGGCGCTCTTCATCTGGTGGTATGCGCTCCGACAACCCAAGCCGCTCCCCCGCGACGCGGACGGTCCACCGCCACTGACGGCACGTCAGTTGATCCTGCATCGCCATCGCCTGCCATTGCTCGCGTCCTTCGGGCTCTGGATCATGGCGTTCAGCGGGATCTCGCTCGGGATCGTCGCGTTCGCGGACGAACACGGTCAACGGCTGATCGCCGGGATCATGGAGGCCGTCTGGGCTTTCGGCAGCCTGGTCGGCGGTGCGGTGGCAGGTGCGCTGCCGGGCCGACGTACGTCGTACTTGTGGCGCAGAGCTGTCCTGGTCACGGCCGGGATGCTGCTGTGCGTGTTCGCGACTTCGTCACCGGTGGCGTTGGGCGTTGCACTGGCTGTGTCCGGCGTGACGCTGGCACCTGCGATCGGAGCGCTGTACGAGCGTCTCGGTGCGCTGACGCCGGACACCGTGCGGACTGAGGTGTTCGGCTGGATGGGTAGCGCAGCGATGGGCGGTGCCGCGATCGGGTCTGCGGTTGCCGGTGCGGTCGTGGAGAGCTTCGGCGTGCGCTACGTCTGGCTGGTCGCCACCGGGCTCGCCGCGCTGTCGTCGGTGCTGCTGCTCAGGATCCCGCCGGAGCAGCCGGCCGCGGACCTGTCAGCCGGCGGCCTGCTCGGCGAGGGAACGTAGGTTCTCGACCATCGCGTTCGGGTCGTCCGCGGCGTACACGGCCGAACCGGCCACGAACACGTCGGCACCGGCCTCCGCACACCGCTCGATCGTCTCGGCCGAAACGCCACCGTCGATCTCGATCCACAGGTCGAGGCCGTGCTTGACCAGCAACTCTTTGGTGCGGCGGATCTTCGGTATGCACACGTCCAGGAACTTCTGCCCACCGAACCCGGGCTCCACCGTCATGATCAGGATCATGTCCAGCTCGGCGAGCAGGTCCTCGTACGGCTCGATCGGCGTCGCCGGCTTGAGCGCCATCGCCGCCCGCGCCCCCTTGGCCCGGATCTCCCGCGCCGTCCGGATCGGCGCCCGGCACGCCTCGACATGGAAGGTGACACTGGACGCGCCCGCCTCGACGTACCCCGGCGCCCACCGGTCCGGGTCCTCGATCATCAGGTGCAGATCCAGCGGCGTGTCCGTCGCCTTGGCCAGCGACTCCACCACCGGCATCCCCAACGTCAGGTTCGGCACGAAGTGGTTGTCCATCACATCGACATGCAGCCAGTCCGCATTCGAGACCGCCTTGGCCTCCTCCGCAAGCCTGGAGAAGTCGGCCGCGAGGATGCTAGGTGCGATCTGAATGCCCATGCGCTCAATCTATCCAGCCATCTGCTGATAGCCGAACCAGGAACGCCGTTCACCCAGCGGCCGTTGAGCGAACATGGTCAACCTCACAAGCGCCTACGACGACCTGGCCGACGCCTACCACGCAGCCGTCGGCCCCGACCTGGACGATCCAACCTTCGACACACTGGTCGGCGACGTGCGCGGTCAGCGCATTGCCGCAGTCGCCTGTGGGCAGGGCCGTGACGCACGCCGCCTGGCCGATCTCGGCGCCGAGGTGGTCGGCATCGACGCCTCCGCGTCACTGCTTGCACACGCCCGCCGGTTGTCGCTGCCTGGGATCGAGTACCTCCACGACGACGCACACGAACTCCGCAGCGTCCCCGACGCCTCGTTCGACGCGGCGGTCTGTCACCTGGCCTTGATGGACATCCCAGAGCTCGAGCCGACGATTCGGTCGAGCGCGCGGATCCTCAAGCCTGGCGGATGGTTCGCCGCATCGATCACCCATCCTTGTTACAAGACCCCCGCCGACGGTGAGTTGATCGACCACGTCGACGGCTCGACCCGCCGCATCATCGGCCGGTACTTCGACGAGGGGCCTTACAACAGCGCCACACGGCTGGAGGTCCTGCCGCGGGTCGTCTATCACCGGACGCTGTCGACGTACGTCAACACGTTGGCTGCTGCGGGACTGCCCATCGTGCACATGGTGGAGCCGGTCGGCGAGCGCCCGGTCTGGCAGGCGGTGCCCGGTCTGCTCTACTTCCGCTGTCAGAAGGCTTGAACCCAGCTGACCGCGGCTCCCACTGTGTCGACCACAGGCACGCCGAGTGGTGCGGCGGGGCGGCGGATCAGCACCACGGGGAGCTGCAGTTCGCGGGCCGCGGTGAGCTTCGCCTCGGTCTGCGGACCACCGCTGTCCTTCGTGACCAGTACGTCGATCCGGTGCTCGCGGAGTAGGCGCAGTTCGCCGGCGACGTCGTACGGGCCGCGGTCGAGCAGGAGCGTGCACCAGGTCGGCCAAGGCTCGGGCGGGTCCACGCAGCGCGCGAGCGTCCGGAGGCCGGTGTCCGCGAAGGCGTCCAGCCCCTGACGTCCAATCGTGAGAAACACCCGCTCGGCCGCGCCGGATCCAGCAGCGGGTTGGCAGCCCGCGCGCAGCAGCGCCGCCGCGTCCGCCGCCGTGTCAGCCCAGTGCCAGTCGTCTCCCGGCCCCGCCGTCCAGCCGGGCCTCCTGAGGATCAGCAGCAGTACGCCGACCTCCCGCGTCGCCTGTAGTGCGTGCTCGGTCATCGTCGCGGCGAACGGATGCGTCGCGTCGATCACCGCATCGACGCGGTTCTCCCGAAGCCACCGGGTCAGCCCGTCGACCCCGCCGAAGCCGCCAACGCGGACTGCGCCGTCCGGCAACCGCAGGTCCTTGGTGCGGCCGGCGAGCGACGAGGTGACGGCGACACCTTCGGCCGTTAGCAGTGTTGCCAGCTCACGGGCTTCGCCGGTACCGCCGAGCAGCAGGACCTTCATCGCTCACGCGTCGTCGAGTACAGGTGGCTGTCCCGGAACTCCGTTGCCGCCAGCACCTTCCCCACCACGATGACCGCCGTACGGCGAATGCCCGCAGCCTGCACCTGCTGCGCAATGTCGGCCAGCGTCCCCCGCAGCACCTCTTCGTCCTCTCGCGACGCCTTGGCGACCACTGCGACCGGACAGTCCGCGCCATAGTGCGGCAGAAGCTCTTCGACCACGCGATCGATCTGCTGCACGGCCAGATGCAGCACCATGGTCGCGCCACTCGCGCCGAGCGTGGCGAGGTCCTCACCTGCCGGCATAGCCGAGGCACGACCGCCAATGCGGGTCAGGATCACCGTCTGACCGACCTCCGGCACGGTCAGCTCCCGGTTGAGCGTCGCAGCGGCCGCGGCATACGCCGGTACGCCGGGTGTGACGTCGTACGGGATGCCAAGCGCGTCAAGCCGACGCATCTGCTCAGCCATCGCGCTGAACACCGACGGGTCCCCGGAATGCAGCCGGGCCACGTCCAGACCAGCGGTGTGCGCGGCTGACAGTTCCGCGACGATCTGGTCCAGATCGAGGTTCGCGGTGTCCACCTTGCGCGCGCCGACCGGGCAGTGGTCGAGGAGCTCAACCGGTACCAGCGCACCGGCGTACAGGCAGACTGGCGACGCAGCGATCAGGTCCCGCCCGCGAACCGTGATCAGATCCGCAGCGCCCGGCCCGGCACCGATGAAGTGCACCGTCACTTGACCACGTTCCAAATCGTCACCGGCATCGCAGGACGCCACCCGGTCATCCCACCGACCTTGGACGCCCGCTGCACCTCGAGCCGCACCAGGTCACCGCCAAGCTCCTTGTACCACTGGGCAATCAGCACCTCGGTCTCCAGCGTCACGCCGTTCACCACCAACCGCCCCCCCGGCCGCAACGCCGCCCAACAAGCCTCGATCATGCCCGGCGCGGTAGCTCCCCCACCCACGAACACCGCATCCGGCCCATCCGCCCCACCGGCCGCTCCGCCGCCCCCGAGCCCACCTGCCTCGCTCAGCACGCCGGGGGCCGCGCCGTGCACCACGGTCACGTTCGCCCCGAGCGCGGCAACGTTCCGCTCGATCCGCCGTACCCGCTCCTCGTCCCGCTCGAACGCGATCGCCCGGCAGGTCGGGTGATGGCGCGCCCACTCGATCGCGATGCTGCCCGCTCCCCCACCGACATCCCACAGCAGCTGCCCCGGCACCGGCTCGAGCCGCGACAGCGTCACCGCCCGCACCTCACGCTTCGTCAGCTGCCCATCACTCTCGTACGCCGCATCCGGCAACCCAGGCGCCGTCGACAACACCGGTCCGTCCGCACAGTGCACCGCGACCACGTTGAGCGGGTCCACCTCACCAGTCCACGCAGCAGCCGTCGTACTGGTGACCCGCTCACCCGGTCCGCCCAACTGCTCGAGCACAGTGAACTCACTAGCCCCATAGCCCCGAGCCACCAGCAGCGCAGCCACCTCCCCCGGCGTCTGCGACCCCCAGCTCAGAACCACCAGCCGCCGCCCCGGCTGCACCTGCGGATGCACCCGCTCAGTCGGATGCCCCACCAGGCTGACCACCTGCACCTGCTCCTGCGCCCACCCCAACCGCGCACACGCCAGCGAAACACTCGACGGATGCGGAATCACCCGCACAGCACTTGCCCCCAGCAACCGAACGAGCGTCGTACCGATCCCGTGAAACGTCGGATCCCCACTGGCCAGCACACAAACCCGCCGCCCCCGGTACTCCGCCAGCAACCCCGGCAACGCCTCCGACAACGGCGACGGCCAAACCCGCCGCTCCGCCGTACCCTCCGGAACCAGCCCAAGCTGCCGCGCACTCCCCATCAGCACCTCAGCCTTGGCGATCACCTCCTGAGCAGCCGTCGACAACCCGTCCCACCCATCGGCCCCGACCCCGACCACCTCAACCACCATTACCAAGCACCTTCGTCACAGTGATCTCGATAACCACCCGCTGCGGATTCACCCGCGGCTCCTTGTACCGCCGCGCATACCGCCGCTCCGCATCCCGCACCCGCTCCGGCGCGTCCACCACCACAGCACGCCCCTCCAACGTGCTCCACCGCCGCCCATCCACCTGCGTCACCGCCACCGCAGCACTCCCCAACCGCCGAATCACCCGAGCCTTGTACGACGACCCGGAGCAGATCACCCGAGCCACCCCCGCCTCAGCGTCCACCGTCACCCCCACCGGCGTCGCATGCACAGACCCGTCCCCCCGCACCGTGCTCAGCACCCCCAGATGCCGCTCACTCCAAAACTCCACCAACCGCTCAGTCCACAACACCCAGCGATCGTAAACAGCCTGCCCCGCCCGGCAGGTGGCCGGGCGGGGCAGGAGGGCGCTGGACCCCTCAGCCAGCGCGGTCTGGTTAGCCGATGTCTCGGCGGCGGAAGGTGGATTGGGCGGCGAGGAGGAGGGCTGCGGCTATGGCGACTAGGGCTAGGACTGGGGTGGTGGTGAAGGTGCCGCCGGGGAGGCGGGGGGTGTGGCCGTAGGGGCTTAGGTTGATGAGGGATTGGGGGAGGTTGAAGACGGCGCCGAACTGGCCTAGGAGGAGGAAGAGGCCGTAGAGGGCCCAGGCGGCGGTGATGAGTTTGGGGGCGATGCCGAAGAGGGCTACTACCAGGGCTGTGACCAGCCAGATGGCTGGGAGTTGGACGGCTGCCGCGGCGAGCATGCGGGGGACCTGGTGGCCTACGTTGCCTAGGGAGGCGCCGCTGGAGAGGCCGGAGCCTAGGCCGGCTATGAGGATGAGGGCTGCGGTGCCTAGTAGGGCCATCAGGACGTGGCTGGCCAGCCAGCGGGTGCGGGTTACGCCGGTGGCTAGGAGGGGTTCGGCTCTTAGGGCTGTTTCTTCGGAGCGGAGGCGGAGGGCGGCTTGGATGCCGTAGGCGGAGGCCAGGAGGCCGACCATGCCCATTTCGGTGGAGAGGAAGGCGTCGGTGATGGCTTGGACGCCGCCTAGTTTCTGGACCATTTCGCGGGCGCTGGGGCTGCTGACGAAGCCGTCGACGTTGCTGGCGATGTTGCCGACCAGGAGGCCTAGGAGGAGGAAGGCGAAACCCCAGCCGTACAAGGAACCTCGGTGCAGTCGCCAGGCCAGGGCTAGTGGTGAGCGCAGCGATGGAGCCGCGACGGCTGGGCCTGGGCGTGGGCGGACCAGCCCGGCGCCGACGTCGCGTCGACGGATCAGGGCGAGCGCACCGGCGACCAGGAGGGCCAGGAAGACCAGTGGGAGGAGTACGACGACGTAGCGGTCGCCGGCGTACGCGCGGATCTGCTGGGACCAGCCGATCGGGGACAGCCAGGAGACCCACTCGGATTTGCCGTCGGCCGACGAGTCGCCGATTGCGCGGAGGACGTAGGAGACGCCTAGGGCGATGGCGGTGAAGCCGTTGGCGGTGCGGGCGCCTTCGCTCAGTTGGGCGACCAGGGCGCCTACTCCGGCGAAGGACAGGCCTGCTGATGCCCAGACGAGTCCGAACGCGAATGAGCCGGCTGCCGGCAGGCCGACGCCGATGAGGGCCAGTGCGGTCAGGAAGCCCAGCAGTACGACGGTTCCGGCGGATACGAGCAGTGCCGCGGCCAGAGCGGCGTACCGGCCGAGGACTCCGGCGCTGAGCAGTTCCAGGCGACCGGACTCCTCTTCTGAGCGCGTGTGTCGGACTACGAGGATGGATGCGAGCAGCGCGACCAGGACGGCGCCGAATGCGGTCAGCTTGAACAGCGAGATCTCCCCGAGCGAGGTCTCGTCGAAGATGCGACCGTAGAGCGACACGAGAGCAGGGGACGCGTTCGACGTCCTGGCTGCCTCGATGCGGGACTGGGGGTCGGTGTAGAGGTCCATGGTGGCTTGGGCCGACCCGGCGGCCATTGCGACGAACACCACGATCCAGGTTGGGATCAGGACCCGGTCACGCCGCAGCGCGAGCCGGACCAGAGTCCCTGTACCTACGAAGTCCTTCATGAGACGGCCACCGGCTCTTCCTCGTAGTGGCGCAGGAACAGCTCTTCCAGGGTCGGCGGCTGCGCGACCAGGCTCTTGATACCGCTGGCGGCGAGTTGCCGCATCACTCCGTCGAGCAGAGCGGTGTCGACCTCGCAGTGGACCCGGTTGCCTTCGACATCGAGGGAGTGCACGCCAGGCAGCGACGCCAGGCCGTTGGGCGACGACGCCAGTTCCGCCTGGATCGACGTACGGGTCAGGTGACGCAGATCGGCCAGGGTGCCGGTTTCGACCACCTTGCCGCGGCGGATAATGCTGATCCGGTCACACAGCGCCTCGACCTCGGAGAGGATGTGGCTGGACAGCAGGACGGTGCGGTCGCGCTGCCGCTCCTCCTCGATGCACTGCCGGAACGCCTCCTCCATCAGGGGGTCCAGTCCGGACGTCGGCTCGTCCAGGATGAGCAGTTCGACGTCGGATGCGAGTGCCGCGACCAGTGCGACCTTCTGACGGTTGCCCTTGGAGTAGGTGCGGCCCTTCTTGGTCGGGTCCAGGTCGAAGCGGCGCAGCAGGTCGTCGCGCTTCTTCGGGTCCAGTCCGCCGCGCAGCCGGCCCAGCAGGTCGATCACCTCGCCGCCGGTCAGGTTCGGCCAGAGATTGACGTCACCGGGGACGTAGGCCAGCCGGCGGTGCAGCTGGGCCGCGTCGTGCCACGGGTCGCCGCCGAGCAGCGACACGTCGCCCTCGTCCCCGCGCAGCAGTCCGAGCAGGACCCGGATGGTGGTGGACTTCCCGGCGCCGTTCGGGCCCAGGAATCCGTGCACCTCGCCGGTGGCGACCTCAAGGTCGAGACCGTCGAGAGCGTGTGTCGCGCCGTACGACTTGTGTAGTCCGGAGACCACGATGGCTGATGTCATGTTTCACAAGGTACACTTCTTTCAGAAGTTTGTGAATCTTCCGAATCGGATGACGAGAAGGGATGATGGGCCGGTGAGCGCACAACGAGACGAAGAGGCCGTCCGCCGGTACGCCGAACAGTTCGGCAACCTGCTCGCCGACACCGGCTGGCCGCGGATGGCCGGCCGGGTCTTCGCCGCCATCCTGACCAGCGTGGACGGCCGCCTGACCTCGGCCGAGCTCTCCGAGCAACTGCAGGCCAGCCCGGCCGCCGTCTCCGGCGCGGTCAACTACCTGCTTCAACTGCAGCTGGCCAGCCGCGAGCGCGAGCCCGGCAGCCGCCGCGACGTGTACGTCATCCAGGGCGACTCCTGGTACCAGACGATGATGACCGAGAACCAGGCCCTCACCCGCTGGTCCACCTCGCTGCGCCAAGTTCTCGACGCCTCCGGCGAAGGCACGCCCGCACACCACCGCGTCCGCATCACCCTCGCGTTCTTCGAGTTCCTCACCGGCGAGGTCAAAGGCCTCTCCGACCGCTGGGTCCTCCGCCGCGCCGAACTCGACGCCGAGCTCGCCGCTGAGCTCGCCGCTGAGCTCGCCGAGGAGAAATGAGCGAGGGCCCGACGCCGCAGCGCCGGGCCCTTCCAATAGCAACTACCGGAGCGCGCCGGCAGCGATGGTGTCCAGGGCCTGCTGGAGGAGGGGGTTTACCTTCTGGGAGCCGGACTTGGAGCGCGGGAGGTGGACGGAGTTGCCGTTGACGGGACCGTTGACCGGGTAGACCGACAGTTCGGCCGGCAGCGGCGTCGTACCGCAGACCTTGTCGCGGGCGGGCAGTTCGCCGGTGAACACGAACGTGTCGCCGATGGCTTCGGCGCAGGCGGACGCAGAACCGACGTACTGGCCGTGCTGGCCCTCATCGTCGATGGCGACGAAGCGGGTTGCCTTCGACGTGTCCTGGTGGGTGCGGGCGGCGCCCTCGTACGACGTCGCCGGGTCGAGCTCACCCTGGACCATCAGGAGCCGCGGCGAGCCCTTGAGGTCCAGCTTGCGGTCCTGCGGCTTGTACTTCCAGAACGCGCACATCGGTACGCCGTTCATGTAGCCGAAGAAGCTGTACTTCCGCGCCATCCGGTCGGCCTCGGCCAGGTAGAACTTCGGATCGGTGTTCCAGGCAGTGTCGTTGCAGCGAACCGTCGTACCGATGGCACCGAGGTTGACCACGGCGTCACTGGACGGCGACTTCACCGCAGCCTCCCGGGCATCCGCCAGAATCGAGCGAGCCGAGTCGGTGCTGACAGCAGCCGCTGCGGCAGCCGATGCGGGCGCAGTCACGCCGTACCGGGCGCGGATCGCGGCAATGGTGTCGAAGGCCTGCAGTTCGGGCGCGAGCCGGGCCCACGCCTTGTCCACGTGCCGCAGCTCGACCTTGCCGGAAGCCGACGGGTCCTTGGTGTACTCGTCGTGGACCAGGATGTCGGCGGTGCCACGGATGAAGCGGACGTTGCCGTAGATGACGCTGTAGATCTTGCCGTCCAGGTCGTCACCCCGCACCTCGGACGTGCCGGCCTTGACCAGCTTGACCAGGTCCGCGCGGATCCGGTCGTACGACGCGGTGACCTGCCGGGGCGTGGATCCGAGGCCCTGGATCTGGTCGGCGTGCCGGGCGATCCACGGGAAGAGCTGGGTGTCGCGGCGGCGCTGGCCGGAGAACGGGTCGAAATTCACGTTGTCCCACTGGGTGTGGGTCCAGTCCATGTTCGAGTCGATCACGAACCGGCCGACGCGGTGCGGGTAGGTGTCGGCGTACCAGCCGCCGAGCCAGGTGCCGTAGCTGTAGCCGATGAAGTTCAGCTGGCGGGCCTTGAACAGCGCACGCAGGAAGTCCATGTCATAGACGGTCTGCTGGCTGCTGACGAACTGACCGAACTCAGTGGCCGCACAGGCCTCGGCCTGCAACGCCGCCTCGGCCACCTCAACCTGGTGGGTGAGCTTGGTGCGCTCCTTGTAGTCCGGAGTCGTCGGCAACGCCGCCAGCTTCTCGGTCGTGGTCAGACACTGCAACGGCGTACTGGCTCCGAACCCACGCGGGTCGAAGCCGAGCTGGTCGAAGTCGGTGAACAGCTGGGTCTTCTCAGCAGCCAGTGCGGCCGACAGGCTGAGGCCCGCGCCACCCGGTCCGCCGGGATTCGTGGTCATCAGACCCTTCGACGTACCAGTGGCCTTGCTGTAGGCAATGGCGACCTGTACGTCGGGATGCGCGTCCGGGTGCGCCCAGTCCATCGGCACATTCACCTTGGCGCAGTTCGTAGTCGGCGCCTGCGGGTACAAACGCTTGACGGCGGCATCGAATGAGCAGACCGACCAGGTGATCGGCTGGTCCAGGTACCGCTGCGGAATGGACGGCACCGGCGGGTCCACCGGACCCCTGGCCGGGCGTGCCGCCGTGGCCGAGCTGACGGCCAGCTGTGGCACGAAAAGCGCCACTGCCAAGGCCATTGCGATCTTGCGAGGTTTCAGCACTGCGCTACTCCTGTAGTCCGGGCGGGGGTTGCAGGAAAGCAGCAACGTATGCCGGACCCAGGTGCGATGACCAGGTACTAAAGCCAGTACAAGGGCATTCCCTACTGTGCTCTTTGGGCTATTCGGGGTCGTAGACGGTAAAGATGGTGCAGTACATCGGTGGCGACTCCAGACCGGGGTAGTACAACCGCCCGGCATCGTCAGTGATTTTGAAGTACGCCGTGGACGCACCGACCTGAGACGGCGCCTGCAACTGCATCGTCACGACCACCACCTCCCCCGGCGCGGCATCCGGCACGCGCTCACGCGCCGGCGACCGCAGCCAGCCCGGTGCGCCCGGAGCGCCCTGCCGGGTCAGCCACCGGTCGTGCCATGGCCGCTCACCGCTGTTCCGGATCTGCCACGTCTTCTCGAAGGTCTCGTCCCGGAGCACCTGGGTCCCGTCCGGCACCGTCTCCCCCGCCAGCTCCGCCCGGTCCTCCGCATGGTGGTCAGCCGGCACGGACCCGCCCAGTGACACCGGCTGAATCTGCCTGCGCATGTCTCGCAGGGACATGTCCCGACCAGCCCGTACGGCGGCGTCCAGCTCCATCAACTGGTTGACGAGCGCCTGGCCCGCGCCGAACGAGGCGTCGTACCACTCGATCAACTCGCGACTGGGTTTGGTGTGCCCACGCTCCACCCGGGACAGGTGGCCCTTGTCCCAGCCGGACATCACCGCGGCACGCGTCAACGGCACACCGGCAGCCTCTCGGAGCTCCCGCATCCGGCAACCGATCACAAAGCGAGCCTGCGCTGGCCTCACATTGCACTCCCCAGTAGCGCCCCAGTCGGCAGACGTTGCCCACTGCGACAACACCGTAACCCTCTGATTGTCTGAAAGTCAGCGACTTCTCGCAGTACATCGAGCGAAAAGGACAAACCCATGCGTACCCGCCTCTTACGCATCACTGCCCGCTTGTCCGCCCTCAGCCTGCTCAGCGCCGGTGCGCTCCTCGGCACGGGGGTCCTGCCCGCCCACGCCGCCACCGGGACCGTAGTCACCGACAGTGGCGCCGGAGTGACGATCCGGTCCGGTAACGCCACCAACTTCGGCTCGGTCGGCACCCAGCCGAACGGCACCGTCCAGATCGACTGCCAGCTCTACGGCGAGCCGGTGACCGGCAAGTTCGGCCGCAGCCTGATCTGGGACCACATCCCCGGCAAGGGCTTCATCTCCGACTCCTACGTGAACACCGGCAGCACCGGCCTGGTCGCACCGCTCTGCACGACCAATCCGCGCGCCGACAACGCCATCGCCTGGTACGCCGCTCGCAACGGCTCGACCGCGTTCCAGGGGTACTGCGAGATGGCGGCGGAGAACTCGTACGGGAAGACCGGCATCTGGGCCTCGGCCATGGCGGACTGGAACGACGCTGTCGCCCGTGGCGTCGCCCACCGCGGTGACCTCAACCCGCCGAAGGGTGCGTTGATCTTCTGGGACCTGGCCGCGCCGTACGGGCACGTCGGTGTCGCCCGCGGCGACGGCTACTTCTGGGCCACCAGCGTGAACGGCAAGATCGGTCTGGCGAAGCTCCCGTACTTCAACAACTACCTCGGCTGGGCCTGGCCGAACTTCTGAGCAGGCCGCCGGAGGTCCCTGGACGCGTACCGCCCCCGCGTCCAGGGACCTTCTAACGTTCGAAACTCTCCGGAATCGTGAAGTCACTCACGGATAGCGCTTACTTCGATGGCAACGTTCCCAAAGCTTCGGTACGGTGCGTGCAAACGCTCTCATAAGGGCGTTCTCCCGCCCCGATCCGAAGGACTTCCTGATGAGCACACCACGCTCTCGCTTGTTCTATCGTTGTAAACCAGCCGTTCTCCTGATCGCCATCGTGACCGCGGTGGCCGTCCTGCTCTCGAGTACCGGCCTGCAGCCCGCAGTCGCGAAGCCGCTCGCCGAGGACAAGGTCGTCACCCACAACTTCGAGAACCCGGCGCTGGCCGCGGAATACGTTCGGCAGTTCGACGAAATCAAGGCCAAGGGCCAGAAGCTCAGCCAGGCCCTCGAGGAGCGGACCAAGGGTCACCTCCAGGACGTCCTGCCGAACCTGAAGTACATCGACTTCGACGCCGAGACCAAGGTCGAGGGCACCGTCGCGACGATCGTCATCAAGGCCCCCGAGGTCGAGGTGGACGCGACCTGGTGGCAGGGCGCACTGATCGTCGCGGGCTCCATCCTGATCGGCTTCGGCGCCGGCGCGGCCTGCCTGTACGCCGGTGGTCCGGCGACCGTGTGCGCCGGCGTCGGCGGGTTCATCGGCGAGTTCGTCAACGGCGCGCTGACCCAATGGGCCGACGACAAGCTCGGTGACGCCAACGAGTGGGCGAACACGATGGCGAAGTCGATCGCGGCCGGTCTGATGACGTTCGCGATCGCCTGGGCCGGGACGCCCGAGATGCTCGCCTGGTACAAGGCGACCAGCGCCTCACTCGTGCGGTTCGTCCGGACTGTCGAAGCCTTCTTCGGCGGCACGACCGCCGGTGACACGCTGGCCGGCATGCTCGACACGCTCGAGCGCTACCTGCCCAGCTACCTCCGGTCGGCGAGCTCCGCGAACGGCACCTGCCGCGAGACCGGCGGTGCCGCGGAGCCCGGCGGCGGCTGGTCGCCGCTCGGCCAGGTCGTGGGCAGCGCGAACGGTACGCAGACCCGTTTCATGGATCTCGACGGTGACCGCGACGTCGATCGCGTCCTGGCCGGGAACGGCAAGATGTTCACCTGGCTGAACGCCGGCTGCGGTGACGACGGCAAGCGGATCTGGCTGCCGTACGGCGACAAGTCGCCCGCGGGCGCCCGGCAGCCGGCGTACTTCGGTGACCTCGACAAGGATGGCAAGGACGACCTGATCAACATCCTGTCGGCCGAGGACTCGGGCACCGGCGTCGCGGCCATGAAGGTGTGGCGCAACGAGACCAGCGGCAAGGACGTGCGCTGGGCCGCCCCGGTCATCGTCGCGAACAACCTCGGGTACGTCGGCATCCCGGTCTTCGCGGATCTCGACGGCGACGGTGATGACGAGATCATCATCCCGGACCGGATGAACTTCCTGACGGCCTGGGAGAACAAGGGCAACGGCGGTCTCCCGAAGCCGGGCGACTGGAGCAAGATCGAGGGTTTCACGCACCCGGCCGAAGGTCCGGTCGGCTCAGTCTCGTACCCGGACATCAACGGGGACGGCAAGGCCGACGTGGTGGTCGTCAAGTACATGACCGGCGAGGTCGTCGCCTGGCAGAACCTCGGCAGCGGCTGGGGTCAAACCAAGACCAAAGCAGCTGCCGACGCCGGCTGGAAGTCGCTCGGCACGATCCGCTCGGGCGACGCCTTCGGCGGAACCCTCGGCGACTTCGGTGACCTCGACGCCGACCACGTCTCGGACTTCCTGCTCTACAACTCGACCTCGAAGGGTGTCGACGGCTGGGCCCTGCCCGGTGGCGCGACGACCGCGAACGGCGGTGTCGGCGACCCGATGGAGCAGCACCCCGGTGGCGACGACGGCGGGACACGTCCGGGCGCGTCCGGCGACTGCCGCCCCGACGGACTGGCAACCACGCCGGGCGTGGCGACGCCGTACTGCAAGATCTATCAGAGCGACGGTCGCGAGTGGCTCGGTCAGGGCCGCGACCGCCGAGTCGTTGCCTACTTCAACGGGGGCCGCACCGGTAAGGACGGTACGCCGCACTACCTGGTGAAGAACATCCCGTGGTCGAAGGTCACGCACCTCAACTATGCGTTCGCTTCCGTGCAGAACAACCACATTGCTGTTGACGACGCGGCGATCAGGATGGAGTGGCCCGGCAAGGTCGGCGCCGAGATGGACCCGTCGCTGCCGTACATGGGTCACTTCAACCTGCTCACGAAGTACAAGCGCCTGCACCCGCGGGTGAAGACGCTGATCTCGGTCGGCGGCTGGGCCGGTTCGGGTGGGTTCTACGCGATGACCACGAACGCCGACGGCTCGGTCAATCAGGCCGGAATCGACACGTTCGCAGCCTCGGCCGTGAACTTCTTGCGCACTTACGGATTCGACGGTGTCGACATCGACTTCGAATACCCGACCGTCCTCGACGACACCGGCAACCCGAACGACTGGAGTACGGCGAATCCGCGTCGCAAGGGCCTGCCCACGGCGTACACGGCTCTGATGAAGACCCTGCGCGACTCGCTCAACCGGGCGTCGGTCGCGGACAACAAGTACTACCAACTCACCTCGGCATCCTCGGCCTCCGGCTACCTGGTGCGCGGTATGGCGAACCAGACCGCGCTGGACTACCAGGACTTCACGAACCTGATGTCGTACGACTACCACGGCACCTGGAACGACGTCGTCGGTCCGAACGCCGCGCTGTTCGACGACCACAAGGACCCGGAGCTGGCCGAGCAGTACGCGACTCCGGAGTACGGCGGGATCGGCTACTTCAACACCGATTGGGCGATGAAGTACATGCGCGGCGCATTGCAGGCCGGCCGTGTCAACATCGGAATCCCTTACTACACACGCGGTTGGAAGAACGTCACCGGCGGCACCAACGGTATGTGGGGTCAGTCGGCCAAGCCCGGCGGCTGCGAGCCGGGTACCGGCATCAAGCGCCCGTGTGGTGACGGCGCGGTCGGCATCGACAACATCTGGCACGACAACACCGCCAACGGGGGCGAGTTGGGTTCGGGTACGAACCCCTTGTGGCACACGAAGAACCTGGAGAAGAACATCCTCCCCAGGTACGCGCCGAGCGTCGGTCTCGATCCGGCCGACCCCGCGGACAAGCTGTCGGGCACCTACACCCGGCACTGGGACAACACGACCAAGACGTCGTGGCTGTGGAACAGCGACAAGAAGGTGTATTTGTCGACTGAGGACGAACAGGGCATCGACGCAGTCACCGACCTGGTGAAGTCCACCGGCGCCGGCGGCGTGATGATGTGGGAGCTCGGCGGTGACTACGCCTGCCCGGAGGTTGTCGACGCGCAGCGCCCGTGCGGTATGGGCTACACCCTGACGACCCGGATCAACGAGAAGCTGGGCAATTCAGGGGCCTATGACAACAATCTGCGCAGCGGGAGCAGCGGTGCGGCACCGACGGTGACCACGAACATCAGCGTGGACATGGTCAACTACCCGACCACGACCGCCAACCTGTGGCCGCTGCAGCCGACCGTCCGGATCACCAACAACACCGGGCGCACGCTCGGCGGTGGCAAGGACACCAAGCTGTCGTTCGACATCCCGGCCTCGACGTCCCCGCTGGTCAAGGACGTCAACTGGCAGACCGGTGATCAGGGCGGGCAGTGGAAACTCACCGCCGGGTCCACGTTCCACCGGATCAGTACGACGCTCGACTACTGCCAGATCATTCCGGCCGGGAAGAGTCTCGATCTCCCGATTATCTACTTCCTCCCGATCACCGGCCCGGTGAACACCAGCCTGTCGATCGGAGGAACGGCGTACGCGCCGGTGACCGACAACCTCAAGGGACTCGGTACGGCGACTCCCCCGGCCGGCGGCTGTAACGCCGGGAACTGGGACTCGGCCAAGATCTACGACCCGGCCACGCAGACCGTGGAGCAGGTCACCGTGAAGTACAACGGCAAGATCTGGAAGGCCAAGTGGCAGACCCAGAACAGTGCTCCGGGGACCGGGGCCGACCCGGATCACGAGCCCTGGAAGCTGATCGGGGTCGCTAGCTAACCTCCATCCGATCCAGCCAGTCGGCGACCAGCGCGTGATAGAGCGCTGGTCGCCGTACTGGTAGGTCGTGGTCTTCCTGATCCAGTACGGCGTACGTCGCGCGCGGGTAGTCATCGAGCAGACCCCACGCGTCGGCGTACCCGGTCATCGTGTCCTGCCGCCCGGTCACGATCACCGTCGGCCGCTCGAACCGCAGGGAGGGATCCTCCCGCAGCCCGTAGGACGCCGGGTCGGCCTGGATCCGGCCGAGGAACTCCAGGTCGGCCGAGAGCTCGGCCGGATCGTAGTAGTCGTCCTGCTTGGCCTGCCAGTACGGCGTCTTCCGTAGATACTCATCTGTCGGAAGGGTGCGGAGCCTGCGGTCGACGATGACACCGGGCACGCGCAGCAGCAGCCCGAGCACCCGGGACGGGTCGCGCCGGATCAACCCGCGCGCATGCAGCCCGCCCGCCGAGGTGCCCGCAACGGCGTACGGCTCGTCACCGACAGCTTCGGCGATGGTCGCCGCGATCGCATCGAGCATTCCGTCCTGGTCGGTGATGTTCGGATCACCTGGGCGGTGGTTGGTGCCGGGTGGGTCTACGTAGATGCGCCGCCACCCCTCGCGATCGGCGAAGACCGGCTCATGGATGTCTCGGGCCTCACCGTTGTCGCCGCCCCAGCAGGGCAGGAAGATGATCGGGCGACCGCTACCGAAGGACTCGTAGTACATGAGACGACGGTAGCCGCGTCCGCTCGGCTCAGCGTGCTTTTCTCTTCGCAGCAGACGGCGGCCGCTCCCCCGAACCGCGCTGGATCAACGCGCACGGCAGGACGATGCGCTGAGGTGGCCGACGATCCGTCCCCGCGGCTCGGTCCAGCAACAGCCGCGCCGCGCTGCGGCCGAGCTCGGCGATGTCGGAGGCGACCACGGTGACCGGAGTCGGCAACATATCCGCGAGCCGGAAGTCGTCGAAGCCGACCACCGCGGGCTCGCGACCGAGCTCACCGAGCGCCCGCAGGACACCTTCGGTGAGGAAGTTGGTCGACGCGAAGATCGCGGTCGGCGGATCGGGCCGCAGCATCAGCTCGCGGGTCGCCTTCTCCGCGGACTCGGCATTGCCCTCGGGCAACTGAACGACCAGCGACTCGTCGACGTCCAGCCCGGCAGTCCGATGCGCCCGCCGGAATCCGCGCAGCCGCCGGCCGGTTGTGTAGTACGACGGCGCCAGCAGGATCGCGATCCGCTCGTGCCCCTGCGACAACAGGTGCTCGGTGGCCAGCCGCCCGCCACCCTCGTTGTCGACCATCACGATGTCGGCCTCGATCCCGGTCGCCGGCCGGTCCACGAACACGACCGGGACACCGGCACCCGCCAGGAACGCGTGGTCACCCTGGTCCGGCACGATCATCAGCCCGGCGACCTGGCGGCTGACCAGCTCCCGGATCGCCCGCTTCTCCCCCTCCGGATCCTCGTCGACACTACCCAGTACGACGGCGAACCCGGACTGCCCGGCCACCTCGAGCGAGGCCTTGGCGATCGTCGCGTAGAACGGGTTCGTCAGGTCGCCGAGTACGAGCGCGAGGCTCGACGACTTCTTCCCCGGCCGCAGAGCCCGGGCGACCTCGTTGCGCTGGAAGCCCAGCTGGTCGATCGCGGTCCGGACCCGCTGGGCGGTCTCGTCGCGGACGCCGTGGCCGCCGTTCACCACCCGCGACACCGTGCCCAGCCCGACCCCCGCCCGCCGGGCCACGTCGATCATCGTCGGCCGAGCGGCCTCGGGAGTGTTTGGAAACGTTTCGGGCACGGGGTTGACTTCCTTTTGGCGGCACGGCATCGTCCACCCCACAGTAAAACTTGGAAACGTTACCGTCCAGCATGTCAGAGTGCCGTCGAGCCAGGAGATCGGATGAATCGAGACCACGGATGACGTTCCAACGTGGCAACAGCCGCGGTCGCGGTGGGCTGAGCCGAAGCGCCGGTTCCGACACAATCGCGGCGTACCTGTTCATCGCACCGGCGATCATCGGGTTCACGGTCTTCGTCGGCTACCCGCTGATCCGCTCCTTCTATCTCGCACTGACGAAGTACAACGGCCTGACCGACCCGGTCTTCGTCGGCCTCGGCAACTTCCGCCGCCTCTTCACGACCGACCCGGCCTTCTGGCCGGCCCTGCGCGCGACCGGGTACCTGGTGGTCCTGTACGTGCCGCTCTCACTGATCCTCGGACTCGCGCTGGCGATGTTCTGCAACCAGCGCTTCCGTGGTGTCAGCCTGCTCCGGACGCTGGCCTATCTGCCGGTCGTCCTGCCCGCAGTCGCCACCATCACGCTGTGGAAGTTCATCCTGAACCCCCAGGTCGGCCTGCTGAACACGGTCCTCGACCGCCTCGGCCTGCCGACCAGCCTGTGGCTGCAGAGCCCGACGATGGCGATGCCCTCGGTAGTGCTGATGATGCTGTGGGGCGTCGGCGGCACGATGATCATCTTCCTGGCCGCTCTCCAGGCCGTCCCGACCGAGCTCTACGAAGCCGCCAAGGTCGACGGCGCCGGGCCGTGGTCGGCGTTCCTCCGGATCACCATTCCGACGATCAGCCCGATCATCCTGCTGCAGGTGATCCTGCAGACCACCGCGGCGCTGCAGACCTTCAACCAGCCCAAGATCCTGACGAACGGCGGCCCCGGCTTCAGCACCAGCGTGCTGATGCTGTCGATCTACAACAACGGCTTCCCCAACCTCGGCCGCGTCCCCCAACTCGGCTACGCCTCGGCGCAGGTCTGGGTGCTCTTCTTCATCATCATCGCCGTCATCGCCCTGGCCGCGAAGTTCACCTCCCTTTGGACCTACAGTGACAACACTCCCGACTGACCGCCGGCCGCGTCGTCTGATTGGTACGACGGCCTGGTACGTGACCGCGCTGTTCGTCGCCGCCGTGATGATCGTGCCGCTGCTGTGGATGATCACCATCGGCCTGAAGAGCGGGTCGGCGGTCTTCGAGATCCCACCGCGGTTGCTGCCGCGCGAGTGGACCTGGCGGAACTTCATCGACGGCCCGCAGGCGATCCACTTTCCCCGGCTGTTGCTCAACTCAACGATCATCACCGCGCTCAGCGTGCTCGGTGGCGTGATGACCGCGATGATGGCCGGCTACGCGCTGGCCCGGTTGCGCTTCCCTGGCCGCAAGGTCTGGTTCTACCTGTTTGTCGGCAGCATGCTGTTGCCCGGTGTGGTCGGTCTGATCCCGCTCTTCCAGCTGTACAAGAGCATCGGCTGGTACGACACCTGGCTGCCACTGATCGTGCCGGCCTTCTTGGGCGGGAACCCGCTGTTCATCTTCCTCGCCCGGCAGTACTTCCTGGCCATCCCCTACTCGATCGACGAGGCCGCCAAGATCGACGGCGCCGGACACCTGCGGATCTTCACCCAGGTGATGCTGCCGCTGACCCGGCCGGCCTGGATCACGATGGCGATCCTCGCCTTCCAGGCCTCCTGGAACGACTACCTGAACCCGCTGGTCTACCTCTACTCCTCCGGCAAGTGGCCACTGTCGGTCGGCATGGCCGCATTCATCTCGCCGTTCGCCGGCAAGACGCCGGACTGGAGCTACTACATGGCCACCAACCTGCTCTACATGCTGCCGCCGCTGGTGCTCTTCTTCGTTGCGCAGCGCTACTTCATCCAGGGCCTCGGCTCGCTCGGCAGCACCACCCAGAAATGAGGGACAACCTGTGAACACCAAGCTCATCGGTGCGGCCGCGCTGGCCTGCGCCGGCTTGCTGACGTTGTCGGCCTGCAGCGGTTCGGACTCCGGATCGAGCGACGGACCGGTCACCGTCACCGTGATGACGTGGGAGTCGACCCAGACCAACGCCGTGATCAAGAAGGCGCTGGCTTCCTTCGCCGACCCGAACATCAAGGTCGAACTGCTCGACACCCCAAGCGGACAGTACGGCGACAAACTGTCGTCGCTGACCCAGGCGAAGAAACTGCCGGACCTGTTCTGGTGCGGTAACGACACCGAGCAGCAGTACACCCAGCAAGGCCTGCTGGTCGACTGGACCAGCAAACTCGGCGGCGACTTCGGCGCGGACAAGTTCGTCGGCTCCGCGATCGAGAACTGGAAAACCGCCGACGGCCAAATGGGCGGCCTGCCGTCGCTGATGAACACCTACGGCGTCTGGTACAACGCCGACGCCTTCACCGCGGCCGGCCTGACCATCCCCAAGGACGGCTGGACCTGGGACGAGATGTACACCGCCGCGACAAAGCTCACCGGCAAGAACGGAGCGAAATACGGGCTCGTCGCCGACCAGCTCACCGGACCGGACGGTCCCTTCACGATGAGCATGTACGCCGTGTCCGCGGGCGGCGCGCCGTTCACCGACAACGTCAACCACCCGACCAAGGCCGAAGCCGACGCCAAGTACACCGAAGGCGTCCAGAAGCTGACCGACGCCGTCAAGAACGGCTCAGTCGCACCGCCCGGGTACGACGCCTCGAACGCCCAATCCCTGTTCGCCGCCGGCAAGATCCCGATGATGTTCGGCGGCCAGTGGCTGGCCGCCGGCTTCCAGGTCGACAAGCCGAAGGTGAAATACGGCTTCGCCCCGTTCCCCCAGGTGACGACACCGGCCACCCTGTACGACTCGGTCGGCATCTGCACCCCGCAGTACACGAAGGACCAGGACGCCACCTTCAAGGTCCTCCAATACATCAACACCAAAGTCTGGGACGCCGTCCTCCCGGAATCCCCGGTAGCTCCCCCGGCCTACACCCCCGCCCAAGCCGGCTACTTCGACGCCCTAACCAAGGCTCAACAAACCACCGTCGTCGACACCGTCAAGGCCGACCTGGCCGCCGAGAAAACCGTAGGCGTCCGCTTCACCACCCAGTGGGCCCAACAGGTAGGCGACCTCACCACCGCCGAATACCAACCCATCCTCAGCGGCAAGAAACCCATCACCAACCTCCCCACCTACATCGAAAAAATCAACACCCTCATCAAGTCCGGCGGCTAACCCATTTGCCTGCCTAGCCACTCCCCTTGGGGGTCCCGCACCCTGGTCACGAGTGCAGAACCCCCAATTAGCCTGCCCACCCACCAAAATCCGCCCCAGCAGCCGCCCAACCCGTCGCGGCTGGACCAGCCGCACGCCATTCCCCCTCCCACCACCTAGTCGTTCAACCCTCCCCACGAGCCGGTACGACGTTGTGCACGGCTCAGCCACCTGCGCGATCGAGCGGTGGTCGATGGGTGCGGTTGTCGGGCGACCTTGAGCACGGTTCGACCGTTTCGGCGGGTGCCGGATGGTTGGTGGATGCTCAAGGTGATCGCCAGCCCGCGATCTCGGGCACCGGCGGATATCTGGCGCGTTGATCGGAACATTTTCGGCGCCACGACCCGAAAGCGTTCCGACTAACGCAAGACTCGAGCATCACGCACCTCAGCCACAGCCCGTCAGCCCCAGACAACGCGAGCCGCGGTAGCCGACCTCGCCATCCGGCCCAGCCACCCGCATGGCCGGCCCTCTTGCTTTGTCGGCCGCCTTTGGTGGTCGAGTCGGGGTACAGGCCCGAAAGAACTCGGCCGGTGACGTCCGCTGTGGCTGACCGCCGCCTCCGGCCGACCCAAAAGAAAGCGTGGCCGAGCTCCGCGGTGGCTGAGGCGGATGGCGAGGCCGGTGATCGCGCTCCCCGTCGCCTGGGGTTGCCGGGCTGTGGCCGCTGTGCGGGAGGCGGCCTGCTGGCACCTGGCCGCCCCCGCCTCACCGCCCCGCACCACCCCGCACTGCCCCCGCCTCACCGAGCCGCACTGTCCCGCCCCTCTCGCTTGGTGGGTTCACCCACTAAATGGGGAACGGGCAGGCGGGGTGGGGTTAGGCGGCTTGCCAGAGGGATAGGGCGAAGCGGGCTTGGGGGTCGGTCCACCAGGCGGCGGGGGTGAAGTTGGCGGCGGTCAGTTCGGTGGTTACTCGTTCGGGGCGGAACTTGGCGGAGATCTCGGTGTGGAGTTCTTCGCCTTGGGCGAAGTCGATTTCCAGGTGGACTTCGGGGATCAGGACGCGTTGTGGACTGGTGGCGCGGAGGCGCATTTCGATCCACTCGTTGTCGGGGTCCCAGCGGGCTACGTGTTCGAAGGCGTCTACGTCGAAGTCGGCGCCTAGTTGGCGGTTGATGACGCGGAGGACGTTGCGGTTGAACTCCGCGGTCACGCCCTGGGCGTCGTCGTACGCGGCGACGAGGGTGGCGGGGTCCTTGACCAGGTCGGTGCCGAGGAGGAGCCACTCGCCTGGTTCGAGGACGTCGCGGATCGAGCGGTAGAAGGTGGCGCGTTCGGCGGGAAGCAGGTTGCCGATCGTGCCGCCGAGGAAGGCGACCAGGCGGGGTGGGTCGCCGGGGAGTTTGTCGAGGTGGGCGGTGAAGTCACCGACCACGCCGTGTACGTCGATCGTCGGGTAGTCGGCGTTGATCGCGTCCGACGCCTCGCGCAGCGCCGACTCGGAGACGTCGAGTGGGACGAAGGTGGTCAGCGTGCCGTGGTCGCGGAGGCCGTCGAGCAGGAGGCGGGTCTTCTCCGACGAGCCCGATCCGAGCTCGACGAGGGTGTGGGCCTTGGTGAGTCGCGCGATCTCGCCGCTGCGGGCTTGCAGGATCTCGCGCTCGGCGCGGGTCGGGTAATACTCGGGGAGGCGGGTGATCTCTTCGAACAGTTCGCTGCCGCGCGCGTCGTAGAACCATTTCGGCGGCAGCCATTTCGCATCGGCGGTCAGTCCGGCGCGGACATCCTCGCGAAGGGTACGAGCGGCATAGTCCGGCGTGAGATGGACGTCGATCTGGGTCACTGCGGTCCTTCCATCGGGGTGATGCTCAGCGTGGTAGCGGTGGCCACGAGCAAGGATCGGTCGGGGACCTCGTCCCAGTGCCCGATCCCGAACGGTTCCGAACTGACGGTGGTCGAGTCGGGAGTCCGGCGTACCCAGAGCGAATGTGTCCACGTGGTGGCGACAACCTGCGCGCCGTCGGTCAGCAATACGTTCAGCCGCGATCCCGGTGCCGCCGCCTCCACGTCGTGTACGACGGATGCCACGGCCTCGGCGGGGTCTTCCCCGCTGGCGAGTCGGTGCGTGATCAGCGCGAACAGGAGCGCGGAGTCCACCGGAGCACCAAGTGTCAGCAGCTCCGCGACCGGCAACTGCTCAGCCAGCTTCACCGTCGACTCCGGCCACCCCGGGATGCGGCCGTTGTGGCTGAACAACCAGTTGCCACTCCGGAACGGCGCCACCGCCGACTCGTCGTGCGGCATCCGATCCGTCCCGTTCCGTACGGCCGCGATGACCGCACCCGAGGTGATCCCCGCGGCGAGATCGCGAAGGTTGTCATCCGCCCAGATCGGCACGTTCCGCCGATAACGGAGTGGAGAGGAGGAGTCCGGCCGGGCGGGGAGCTCGGAGACGGGGATCGCAGGCGCGGGGGTCCCGGGGGCGGCGGTCGTGGTGGCGGCGGTCGCGGGCACGGGGATCGCGGGGGTGGACGACGCGGGGGTGGAGGACGGGGAGCCGGGGAGTGGTTGCGTCGGGTCCGGGTACCAGGCTAGGCCGAAGCCGTCGGCGTTCACGGTGCCGCCGCCGCGCATGTCGTGCGGGGCCCAGGATTGTTCGTAGAGGGAGTGTTGTGGGTCCAGGACCAGGGCGGCGAGGGGCACCGGTGGGCCTAGGTAGGCGAGGTGGCGGCACATCAGAGTTCTTCCGGGCGGGGGTCGCGGGCGCAGCGGAAGCCGGCGAAGATCTGGCGGCGGATGGGGTAGTCCCAGTTGCGGAAGGTGCTGCGGGCAACTACTTCGTCGGTGGCGAAGGAGCCGCCGCGGAGGATCTTGTAGTCGGGGCCGAAGAAGACCAGCGAGTATTCGTCGTACGGGAAGGCGCGGAAGCCCGGGTACGGCGTGAAGTCGCTCGAGGTCCACTCCCAGAGGTCGCCGATGAGTTGCTCGACGCCCAAAGGCGACGCACCGGCTGGGTAGGCGCCGACCGGGGCTGGGCCGAGGTGGCGCTGGCCCAGGTTCGCGTGGTGCGGGCTTGGGGTTTCGTCACCCCACGGGAAGCGTCGCGTGCGGCCGGTTGCGGGGTCGAAGCGGGCCGCGAACTCCCACTCCTCTTCGGTCGGCAGCCGCTTGCCGGCCCACTTCGCGTAGGCCTCGGCCTCGTAGAAGCAGACATGCATCACGGGCTCATCGAGCGGCAGCGTCGACCGCTTGCCGAAGCGCAACTGCAACCAGTCGCCGTCCACGAGCTCCCAGAAGCGCGGTCCGGTCAGCGAGGCCTTCTGGACGTGGGCCCAGCCGGTCTCGGACCACCACTGCGGATCCTGATACCCACCACCGGTCACGAACCGCAGGTAGTCCCCATTGCTCACCGGCACGGTGTCGATCACGTACGGCGCCACCCGGACCGCATGAGCCGGGCGCTCGTTGTCCAGCGCCCACGGCTCGACGGACGTCCCCATCTCGAAGACGCCGCCGGGCACCAGCACCTCGGGAGCGGGCAAACGGCGGCCAGCCGGCGGCGGTGGCGCATCAAGGACCGGTACGCCGCGCCGCAACTGGTGTGTCGCCAGCATCGTCTCGTCGTGCTGCTGCTCGTGCTGCACGATCATTCCGAACGCGAACCCGTTGTCGACCAGCTCACGACCGCCGTCGAACTTCACGTGGTCGAGCACATCGAGCACCTTGTCCCGCACCTCTTCGACATAGGCCCGCGTCTCCACCGGCCCCAGCAACGGCAGGGTCGGCCGATCCGCGCGCGGATGCATGAAGGCGTCGTACAGCTCGTCGATGTCCTGGCGCAGCGGTTCGCGACCGCCGACATCCCGGACCAGCCAGAGCTCTTCCTGGTTGCCGATGTGTGCGTAGTCCCAGATCAGTGGCGACATCAGCTTCGAGTGCTGTTTGACCAGGTCCTCGACGTCGACCGCATCGGCCAGCTGAGCAGTCCGCCGCCGCGACCGCTCCAGCTGCTCCCCCACAAACGCCCGCAGGCCCTCTTCAGTCAGATCGGAGAGTTGGTGCCGGCTCATGATGCGCGCCTTCCGTGGGTGTCGTCGACGAGGTGCTGCAGCCGGGTTGCGACTTCAGCACGAAGCTCTGGGGTGACGCCGGTGCGGTCCAGCAGACCGATGCCCAGGTCAACGACCTCGGCGGCGGCCTGCGCAACCGGCTTGTCGTTGAGGCCCTCTCGGGCTGCTGGGAACCAGCGCCCGGCACCGGGCTCGGCCGCTGCCAGCACCTGGTCGATGCGGGCCGGGTCGGACATCAGCGCGCTGATCAGCAGGGTCGGGGCGATCCACCCGTCTCCCGGCTGGGTGTCGAGGTAGCGAACCTCCAGGTAGCCACGCGGCCGCACCGGCGGGAACAGCGTGGACAGGTGGTACTCAAGGTCGTCGTACGTCGGTCTGTCGCCGGCCAGCCGGCCATCGGCCCAGTCGCCGAAGGTGAGACCGTCCGGTGCGTCCCAACTGTCACCGCGCCGCAGGCACAACACCGGCGCCTCCATGGCAGTCCGGGCCCAGGCCGCAGCCGGGTCTCCGTCCAGCGGCGGTGGCTCGGTGAACGGCGCACAGGTCCCGAACGTCGCCTCGGTGCGCGCGGACGCCCAGCCGGTATCGGATCCAGCCCGGTGCCGCGAGTTCGCAAACAGTGCGACCAGGGTCGGCCCGAGGTCGTGCAGTGCGCGCCAGCGCAGTGCGGTCTGGTCCGCCTCACCGGCATCGAGGCAGACCTGCAGTCCCGCCGTACTGCACATCATCCGTGGACCGTGTGGGCCGAGCCGCTCGAAGGCGTGCTCCATCGCCGCGTAGCGCGGGACGGTGAGAATGCGGCGCGGACTGCGGAACGCGTCCAGGCCGTGCTCGCCGAGGACCAGGCCGTCGGACTGCAACAACGCGGCCAGCTCGGCCGCGTCGGCGGCGGTGTCGTCGACCAACTGCTGGATCGACGCAGAGGCGGGACCGGAGATCTCCACCTGGCCACCCGGCTCCACAGTGACCAGAGCACCCCGGCCCAGTGGCAGCTGTTGGCTGCCGGGGACCAGGGTGGCGGGCGCATGCACGCCCAGTGCTTTGCTCAGCCGACCGGCATCGAGCGGCCGTCGCGGGTCATCCGCGTGATGAACGGTCCACTCCAGCTCGACGCCGTGCAGCTGCGGAGGGCCGTGCTTGAAACAGACCATCGCGACGTATCCCTCCGCCTCGGCCCGGGAGCCGATCGGGGTCGTCGCCGGAGCACCACCGGACGAGGCCACGTCAGCGACCGTAGCTCTCGTGGCGGGCCCGGACAACCAAGTCCGGATTACTCGTCGATGACGCCTGCAGTCCGTAAGTCATGCCCGCCATCCTGCAGGCCGCCACCGACAATTTCCCTTACAGGACTAGAAATTCCTGGTGGAAGCGCTTCAATAGGTCGCTGTACTCCTCGATGTCACGAGCCACCGCAGGCAGTGTCAGCACCGCCTCGTCGACCCCCACCGAAGCCAGCTCCGCGAGATCGCCCATGATCTGCTCAACACTGCCTTGGTACGGCGCTCGCTCCGCCGGCGCGACTCGGGCCAATTCCCCACCGAGCGCGACGACCGCGATCGCGCGAACCGACTCCGGATCCCGCCCGTACTCGTCGGCCTGCTTCCGCAACTCGGCCAGCGTCGTACCGATCTGAGCCGGCGGAAGCATCACCGGCAACCACCCGTCCGCCCGCCGAGCCACCCGGCTGAGCGCCCGAGACCCCCAACCACCGAGGTAGACGGGGATCTTCACATCCGGCTTCGGACCGGTTTCAGCAGGCCACAGCGTGTAGCGCTCGTTCTCGAAGGAAACCGGGTCCGGACCCCACACCGCGTCAGCCACGTCGAGGAACTCGTCCAGCGCGGCACCACGCTCCGCGATCGGCCGCGGCGCCGCGACGGCGAATTCGTCGACCGACCAGCCCGTGCCGAGCCCCGCGACCACTCGCCCACCGCTGGCGGCGCCAATCCCGGCCAGTGAACGAGCGAGCCGGTAGGGCACGTGCAGCGGCGGCACGATGACGGCCGAACCGAGCCGGACCCGCGTGGTCACAGCGGCCGCCAGGCTCATCGCGACCAGCGGATCGAGGACCCCGCGGTACCCGTCCGGCCAGGCGCCGTACGCGCCGAACCCGTGGACACCGGTCTGGTCCTGCGGATAGAGGATCCGCTCGAACACCCAGACGCTGTCGTACCCGGTCTCCTCGGCCTCTCGGGCAGCCCGGGTCAGGGCGGTCTGCGGATCGAATTTCCAGTCCTGCGGCAGCGTGACGCCAAGTTTCACGACATCTCCTCATTGATCACAAGTCATTGATTGACAATCAACGAAAAGCTTACGCGAATCCGCCGGTAAGCCAAGCGACCGGTGATCAGAGCAGCGCGAGCGCGGGACGTGCGTCGAGCGACGGGTCCAGGGCCTGGGCGCTGCGGAGGGCGCCGGCCAGGAGTGCGAGGAAGGCCTCCGTCATGGCGTCCACGGTGAACGTCCGGCCGCTCCGGAGCCACTCGGCGGCCAGTCCCTCAGCCGCGTCCGCGAAGGCGGCCAGCGCGACGGTGACAGCCGCGTTGTCGGCCGGCAGGTTCAGCCAGCCGGCCACGACGGAGATCGAGTACTCCCGGCGAGCAGCAAACGCGTCGTCGCGACCAGAGGCGAGGACAAGGTTGAGGGCAGTGTCCGGGTTCGCAGCCACGAACGTGAGGAACCGGTGGAAGCGTTGCCGGAGCCGGTCGCCGACAGCCTCCACCGCCAGGTCGGCGTCGTCGGCTGTCCGCATCTGCCCATAGACCGCGTCGACCGCGGCCACGTACGCACCCTGCTTGCCCTGGAAGTGGTGCGACACCAGTCCGTGCGCCACTCCGGCCGCGCGGGCGATGCCGCCGACCGTGACCTCGTCGTACGGCCGCTGTGAGAACTCCGCCACGGCGGCCGCGAGCAGCTTCTGTTTCGTCTGCTCGGCGGCCGCCTGGCGGGCTGTCAGCCGGTTGTCAGTGGACACGGCTCGCAGGCTACTACGGGTACTTCACGCTCCCGCCCCAGTCGTTGTAGTGCCATCCGTTGTTCGGGTCACCCGGGATCCACCACCAGTGCGCCAGCGTGTTCGACTTGCTCTGCGCGAAGTACTGGTGCTGGTTGCCGTACTCGAAGGCGACCGGGTCGGAGTACACCTCGCCGCCGCGGTCCTCCCACTGCACAGTGCCGAGGCCCTGGTCCCACCACCAGTGGTAGAGGGTGTTGTTCGGGCCACGCGCCACCACATGCTGCTGGGTAGCCGTCTTGAACGACGATGGCGCACCAACGAACTTGCCCGGCGCACCGCCCCACTTCACGCGGTTCAGACCGCTACCGGCGTCCCAGAACCAGTGGTACAGCTGGCCGTCGGCCGCCTGGGTGTACACGTGCTGCTGTCCGTTCCAGACGAACGTCGTCGGGTCGGAGTACGCCTCACCACCCCAGTCGTCGAAGTGCGGCTCGAACTCACCAGTCACCCACCACCAGTGGTACAGGTGGTTGTTGGCACCGCGTGCGACCACATGCAGCTGGTTACCCCACACGTACGTCGACGGTGTGCCGACGATCGGCCCTGGCGCACCGGCCCACCTGTCGAGGCGCAGCTGCCCATCGGCTGGGTCCCACCACCAGTGCTGCAGATCGGCCGACGACGACCGCGCGAAGATGTGCTGCTGCCCGGACCAGACGACCGCTGTGGGGTCGCTGGCCGCGTCACCGCCCCAGTCCGCGTAGTGCGGCGCCGACTCGCCGTCGATCCACCACCAGTGCTGCAGCTTCCCGTTCAGACCGCGAGCCACCGCGTGCTGCTGGTTGTTCCAGGCGTACCCGCTGGTCTTCCCCGAGATCGGACCGCCGCCGAGATCGTCGCGCTTGAGACCTGCCGTGGGACTCCAGTCGAAGCGCCCCATCGTCGCGGTAGCCGTCGGCGCGAAGATCACCTCGTGGTCGCCGTACTTGTACGCCGCCGAGCCCGGAATCACGTCACCCGGCTGACCGGCGCCGTACGCCTCGATCTCGTCGACGAAAACACCGCTCTGGTACTTGTTGTTCATCTTCTTGTCCAAGGACACCCGGATGAAGCGTGCATTCGCCGGTGCGAACCCGAGGTCGTACCAGACACTCGAGGCCCCGTTGACGAAACTCAGCCGGCCCCGCTCGGTGTAGTTCGTCCCGTCGCCACTGGTCTCGACAGTGATCATGTCCGGCCGGTAGTCCGGGTACTCCTGGTACGCATGGAACCGCACGGTGCCGACAACCTGCGAGTAGCCCAGGTCGATGGTGACTGTCGGCCGGATCGCACTGCCGATCGTCGACAGCTCGTAGCCGAAGCTCTTGCCGTCACCCCAGTTGTCACTCAGTACGCCGTCGGTCGCCTCGTTCCCCGAGTCCGGGAACCGCCCCGAGGGCGCAGTGTGGGTCGTCGCCTTGCCACCTGCGATGTCCTGCTGCAGCAGCAGGTTGCCGGCCACCTCAAGCGAGAGCAGCTGGTACGGCGTCGCACCGCCACTGGAGGCGGTTGCCTCGACCCGGACGTACCGCGCCTTCGCATTGAGACCGACGAAGTCATCTCCACCGGGCTTGGCCTTGTCGTCCTTCGGGTTGTCGGCGCGCGTTCCGGCCTCGGTCCACTTGGTGCCGTCGAACGAGGTCAGCACCCGGTACTTGCTCGCCCAGGTCGCACCCCACTGCAGCCGGACACCGTCCACCTGTGCCTGCCGGCCGAGGTCCACCTGCACCCAGTTGGTCCCACTGCCCGAGGTGGGCTGCCACGCCGTCGTACTGTCACCGTCGACAGCCTTGTTGGAGTCACCGCTGGAGGCAGCGGAGACGCGGTTCCGCGCCAGGTCCTTGGCGATCACCGGCAAACCACCGGCAGCGTCGAGAGCAATCCGTCGTACCCGCTGCATGTAGTCGACGTCCGGCGTGTAGGTGTCGCTCGCCTGCACCACAGCGTTGGCCAGGTCGTGTGCCAGCCCTGGATTGGTCTTGCCGAGCTTGTTGAGGACCTCCCAGTCCTCCATACCGTCCCGCAGCGACTCGTAGCGCGTCGACGACTCGATGGTGTGGTTGGCCTTGTCGGGCCGCACGATGTAGCCGTCGCCCTTGACGTCCTGAGCGTTCATGTCGAACTGCCAGTTGCCGTAGGCCCAGTGCAGGTAGCCGGTTGCACCCTTGTTGTAGGCCAGCCACATGGTCTGACGCTGACTCCACTGCGGCTGGTCGATGAACCTGTTCAGGTGGTTGCCGGCCGGGATGTTGCAGTTGTAGAACCACAACGGCTTCCCGCCCCGCCGGTCGTCGTCGAACAGGTTGCCGCCGTCGGGCTGGGTGACAGCGGTGTAGGTGTGCAGGTTAGGGATCACGATGTCGGTCTGGTCGGCTACGTGCTCGGCCTGCGCGTTGACCACCGCGTCACCGACCTTCGCCTCCGGCCAGTACTGCTTCAGCTTCTTGTAGATGCCGTCCCAGCCCTCGATCCCCGGGTTGGGCTCGTCACCGACGTGAATCCAGGACTTGTCCTGCCAGCCCTTGTCGATCATGTGCTGCCGCACCGCCGGGTAGAACTGCGCGTACCAGTTGTCGGCCTGAGGCGTGTTCCAGTACGGGTAGTCCGGGACCGCCTGGCTCGGGTTCTTCGGGATCACCTCGGTCATGTACCGCGGGTACTCCGGATTGTGTGCTGGATCCTTCGGGCCGGCGCCGGTGAAGAGCTCGAGCGTGTGCACGACGTCCTTGTCCAGGAAGCGCTGCGCCACCTCGTCGAACCTGCTCCAGTTGAACGTGTACTTGCCATTGGCATCGACCGTGCTACCGCCGTCGCGGAGCAGACTGAGCAGTGGCAACTGCAGGTTGTTCTGCCGGTACCGCTTCATGTACTCGGCCCAGTTGTCGATCAGCTGCCACCAGTCCGCCGAGTAGCGCTTGTACCCGTAGAACAGCTCGACCGTGTCGCCCTTGCCCGGGTCCCAGGACGTCAGACCGAGGAAGTTCGTCCACATCACGTTGGTGAACTCGCTCTGGTTGGCCGGCGGGATCACCACGTTGCGGGCGTTGACGGTGACCGGCACCGACAGGTCGCCGTTCGTCGTCTTCACGGTGGCCCGGCCGGTGTAGACACCACCTGCGGCCGTGGCGGGCACGTGCACGCGGACCCAGATCGACTGGGTCTGGTTGGCCGGTACGGCGATGGACTGCGCGTTCAGCAGGCGGTCCGGATAGTCATCGGCGCCCTTGCGAACCGTCGGGGTCACGAAGCTGTTGGCGTCCCAGCCAAGGACCGAGTTGTGGTTCAGGTACTCGTACCCGACCGGGTTGTAGCCGATCTCGCTGGCCGGTATGGCGTCCGAGGGCCCAGTCAGCGACGTGAACTCGATGCTGTTCACCGTGAACGCGGCGGACCCCCGCAGCACGATCTGCGCACCCTCGTAGTCGTTCTTCGCCGTGTCGAGACGGATGTCGTCGCGGGCCTCGGGAGAGCGCCCACTGTCCTTGAAGACCGAGTTGTACGCCGTCTCGGTCCACATACCCGGAAGAGCACCGGCCGCCTCCCTTGCCTGTGCCATCGGCGCCAGGGCCGCCGAAGTCACCAGGAGTGCGCCTGTCAGCACTGCACGTATCCACCGCATGCGGAACAGCCTCAGCGCCGATCCGGAGCCGGGCAATCCTTTAGATGGTGTTGGTATAGACCATTCGGCGGAACCTGGGACAAGTGGTGCAGGCGTTCACTTTCGGCAGGACGTAGAAGTAGCAGCACGACGTCCGCAGCTTCTGCTCCAGCGAGACGCCGAACGCAGCAGCCGCTTCATCGGCGTACGGCGCACTGTCCGGCAACCTCAGCGCGGACCGCACCTCATCGTCCACCGCTCCGAACCGTTGCAGTGAGCTGATCTTCACCCCGGGCCGGTACGAGTTCAGAAACGCCTTGGCATGCTGCTGAAGCTGCACTGCCGACGTCTGCACCGGTACGACGCGGTCGGACAGCAGAGCGACCTCGACCGGGTAGTGCGCCGTCGGATGCACCCGAAACGCCAGCGCCTCCGGGGAAACCTCTGGTGTGACGCCCACCGCCGCACCGAGCACTCCGGCCACCAGGGCCGGCACTTGGACGTACCACATCAGCGTGAACATCGCCGCGACCTGAACCGGCGGATCGATGCCGTAATCACGCGCATAGTCGGCCGCTACCCGACTACGCCACTCAAGAGTCGGATCACCGCCAGCCTGCTGCTCAGCGACGACCTGTGCGCAGGACACCCATTCCGGTCCCGGTACGGCATCCGCTGTCCGCACGGACAACCACTCGACCGAGTCGGCCAGGGTGTCCACGAGGGAACGAACGGAGTGGGTCACCCAGCAAGCCTACGATCCGGCACCACCACAGGTGCCCCACCGACCTCCACCACCGTGGCCTTCAATCCGAACACCTCATCCAGCAGCTCTTCGGTCAGTACGTCGGCCGGTCGCCCCTGCGCGGCGATCGCGCCGGCTCCCATCACCACCAGGTGATCGGCGTACTGCGCCGCCAGCGTGAGGTCGTGCAGCACGACCACGACCGTGCGACCAGAGGTGTGCGCTGCGGCGTGGACGACGTTCATCACGTCCACTGCGTGCGCCAGATCGAGGTACGTCGTGGGCTCGTCCAGCAGCAGATGTGCAGTCCCCTGGGCCAGCACCATGGCGATCCAGACCCGCTGCCGCTGCCCACCGGACAGCTGATCAACCGGACGATCCCGCAGCTCAGTCAGTTCGACCGCAGCCAAGGCCTCCTCGATCGCTACGTCATCTTCAGGAGTCAGCCGTCCGAAAAGACCGCGGTGCGGATGCCGGCCACGCGACACCAGCTCGGCCGCAGTGATGCCTTCCGGTGTCACCGGTCCCTGCGGCAACACACCCAGTCGCCGCGCCAGCTCACGGGCGGGCAGCTTGTGGATGTCCTCTCCGTCCAGCAACACCTGACCGCTCTGCGGAGGCATCAGTCTGCTCATGCCACGCAGCAGTGTGGACTTGCCGCACCCGTTCGGTCCGACGATCGTCGTCAACCGCCCGGCCGGCACCTCCAGCGTCAGACCGGTCACGACCGGCGCATCCGCGCCGTACGCGAGGGTGAGGTTCTCGACGTGCACTTCAGCGTCCCTTCTGCTGACGGCCGATCAAGTGAAGCAAGTACGGCGCTCCGGCTGCGGCGGTGAGCACGCCAACGGGCAACTCATACGGTCCGAAGTGGAGCCAGCCCAGACCGTTTCGTGCCAGCAGATCAGCCAGTACGACGAACACTGCGCCCAGCAACGCGGATGTCACCAGCGGCGGCCGTTCCATCCGGGTCAGCCGCAGCGCGACCTGCGGAGCCACCAGAGCGACGAAAGCGATCGGCCCGGCCCCTGCAGTCGCCATGGCGGCCAGTACCGTCGCCACGATCAGCAGGAGCAGCCGGATGCGAGCGACGCGCACGCCGAGTGAGGACGCTACGTCGTCACCGAGCACCATGGCCGACAAGTCGCGGTTGAACATGATTGCTACCGGCAACAGCACCACCACGGCAATCAGCACCGGGACGGCGTCGCTCCACTCGCGTGAGTTGAGCGAACCAGCCAGCCAGGCCGCTGCGCGACCCGCGTCATTCACGTCCCCGATGACCAGCATCCAGGCGACCAGAGAGTTCGCAGCGGCCGCAACACCCACACCGATCAACACCACCCGGCCACCGTCGACCTGGCCGCGCTGGATCGACAGTGCGCCCACAATCACAGTGGCGAGCAGTCCGCCGAGTACCGCGGCCAGTGGGATCCCGACCTGGCCTGCGAAGCCGGAGATGTTGCCACCACCGCTCCCGGCCAGCACGATCACTGCCACTGCTCCGGCAGAGGCACCCGAGTTCACACCGACGATGTCCGGACTGGCCAACGCGTTGCGGGACAGGGTTTGCAGAAGTGCACCGGACACCGCGAACGCGATCCCCACCAGCAGTCCGGTGGCGACTCGAGGCAGTCGCAGGTCCAGCACGATCAGTCGTTGCCCGCGGCGACCACCACCGAGTAGTACGTCGATCACATCAGCGAGCGGAACCTTCGACGTACCGATGCTCAATGACAGCAGGGCTACGGCGACTGCGAGTGCGGCGAGGACCAGGCTCAGCACGACGGTGCGGGACTTCACAGCACCACCGCCCGGCGACGTACCACCAGCACGAACAGGGGCGCACCGACGATGCCGAGCACCACACCGGCCTGCACTTCACCAGCACCGCCGATCAAGCGGCCGACCAGGTCGGCGAGCACCATGGTGCTCGCACCGACCAGTCCGGCGCCCGGGATCAACCAGGTGTTGCGAGAACCGAAGATCTGCCGAGCCACATGGCCGGACAGCAAGCCCAGGAAGCCGATCGGGCCACAGGCCGCCACTCCGGCCGCAGTGAGCAAGCCGATTGCGCCTAGCCCGATCAGGCGGGCTCTGGGGATCGAAAGGCCGAGTCCGGCAGCGACATCGTCACCGAGAGCCAGCAGGTCGAGATCACGTGCGTTGACCGCAGCGAGTGCCAGACCGACTACTGCGAACGGCAGCATCTGGCCAGCGACGTCCAGACCGCGTCCTGCCACCGATCCGACCGCCCAGAAGCGATAACTGTCCAGCGTGGTGCTGTCCAGCAGCACGATCGCCGAGGTCATCGCACCGAGCAGTGCGGCGACCGCAGCACCCGTCAGCGCCAGCCCGACCGGAGTGGCGCCACTCCCCCGCGACGCCAGCCGCTGCACGCCGTACGTGGCGAGTAACGCACCTGCGAGGGCTACCCACACTGTCTCCCCGACCGACTCGACGACTCCGAGCTGTAGTCCGAGGACTACAGCGAATGCAGCGCCGGCGCTCACACCGAAGATGCCGGGCTCGGCGAGCGCATTGCGCGTGTGGCCTTGCATCAGAGCGCCGGCGACACCGAGACAGAGACCGATGAGCACGGCAACGATCGTGCGCGGCGCCCGCAGACTCCGAATGATCACGTCCGGGTCAGAGCCGTTGTTCGCCGTCATGGCGTGCCAGAGCGCGCCCGGGCCGAGCCAACGTGACCCGAACGCCAGGCTGGCCACGAAGACCACAACGAGGACGATCGCCAACGTCACAAGGGATGCGGCGCGTCGAGCCGAGGGCGACATAGGTTAGGGTTGCCTTACTAGTCAGAGGTCGTCAGACACCCTACCTGGAGTAATCCGTGCGCCTGCACCGCATCACCGCTCTGTTCGCTGTCACCGCACTGGCCCTCACCGGCTGTGGCTCGTCCGACGAAGGCAAGACCCCGGAGGCATCCGGTTCGTCGTCCACCGGCTTCCCGCGGACCGTCGAGCACGCGATGGGCAAGACCGAGATCCCCGCCAAGCCGAAGCGGGTCGTCGCCCTGGACGCCAGTTTCGTCGACGCCACGCTGATCCTGGACACCCCGGTGGTCGGCTACACCGACTACCGCAGCATCAAGGACAAGCTGCCGGAGTACCTGGGTGCCGACCGGGACACACTCGGTAAGGACGCCCAGGCGGTCGGCACGCTGGCCGAGCCGAACCTGGAGAAGATCGCCGACCTCGACCCGGACCTGATCATCACCGCCAAGGTCCGGCACGAGAAGCTCTACGAGCAGCTGTCGAAGATCGCGCCGACCATTATGTCGGAGACCACCGGGCCGACCTGGAAGGACAACATCCGGCTCGAGGGCAAGGCGCTCGGCGAGGAAGCCCTGGCCGAGAACGAGATCTCGTCGTACGAGACCGCGGCCAAGACGGTCGGCGCCGCGATCAACGCGAAGGCGAAGAACCCGACGATCTCGGTGGTCCGGTTCCTCGACGGCCCGACCCGGCTCTACCAGCAGTCCACCTTCTCCGGCATCGTGCTGAAGGACGCCGGCCTGGCCCGGCCGAAGTCCCAGGCCGTCGACGGGTTCGCCCTGGAGATCGGCCCGGAGCGGATCAAGGACGCCGACGCGGACGCGATCTTCGTCACCACGTTCGCCGATGACAAGGGTGTTGGCGCGAAGACCGCCGCGGAGTTCAAGGCCAACCCGCTGTGGAAGCCGCTCGCGCCGAAGGTGCACGAGGTTCCGGACCTGACCTGGATGACCGCCGTCGGCCTGCAGGGCGCCTGGGTGATCCTCACCGACCTCGCCAAGACGTTCGGTGTGGATGCACCGGTCAAGGCCTGACTCGGTAGGGTCGTGGGCGTGACTGTTCTGACTCGGTGGCATGTCGGGCCGTGGACCACTCGGGGGACACTGCCGGGCATGCCATTCGAGCCAGGGCGGAAGCGCACCCCGGACGAGCTGAACTTCGACATCGTCGGACTGGCTCGCATCCTGGGGCGCCGGTTGTCCGGACGGGACGAACTGCAGGTCCGCCTCTGGCAGAACGAGCTCCGGCCGACGCATACGCGGCAGTGCGGAGTCCACACGCTGGCGGAGCCGGAGTCGCTGCGACAGACCGCCGACGAGGCCCTGGCTTGGCTGACCGCGCGGGCGCCCGCGGGGTACGAGTTCGTCCGCACGGACGCGGTTGAGCTGCGTCCGCTGCTTGATCTGACCGCTCCGGTCGTGGCCGTCGACGCTGTCATCCAGCTGGCCGGCCAGTACCTCCCGGCTGCGCGGCTGGCCGCCTCGCATGTACGGCGTTCTGCCGCCGGTGACTGGTATGCCGGCGACGCGGCCTGCAGGTGGTCCGGGCCGCACGAGACGGTCGAGGCCGCAGTGGCCGCCGTACAGGCTGCTCGGGCTGAGCTGGTCTCGCAGCTCATCGCAGCTGGTCGTGAGGACCTTGCTGCGACCGCACCGCGCTGGCCGGCGGTGCCCGTCAGCTGAAGCTGGCCACGAAGTACCCGACTCCGTACGGCGCCGCGTCGTACCGGAGGTCACCCCGCAAGTCGCCGAGCGCACCCGCCAGCACCTGCCAAGGCGCGCGGCCGGCAGCTTGTAGCTCTGTTGCGAGGTCCGGGTCTAGAGCGGCCAGTACGTCGGCATCCGCGGTGGCGAGTGCGGCGGCGACTGTCTGGTCGAAGATCTCGGCGCGGGGATGCAGGTGCACCGGCGAGTGCTCGCTGCGTCGGGGAGCACCGTCGCCCATCACCAGCAACCCGATGCGGTGGTTGCCCTGGGCAATGTTTCGCCCGAGCTCGACGCAGTCGGCAGGTGGAGTCGCGGGGTCGATCGCGCGGTAGGTGCGTGACAGGCCGGCAGCCTTGGACTGCTCAAGCAGCCACCCGCCGATCGCCAGCGAGAGCGGCAGCACCGCAGGCCCATCCCCGAACCGGACGGACGGAGCGCCGTACGCGCCGAACCCACCACCCGCCGAACCGTCGTACGAGGCTGCGCCCCCCGACCCCACAATCAGCACCTCGTCCGCGGCCGCTAGGTGGTTGACGGCTGCTAGGCAGGCGGCTCGGAGGGTGTCTAGGTCGGGGGCGGCGCCGGTGGCTACTTCGGGGACGAGGAGGGGTGGGTGGGGGCAGACTGCGGCGCTTACTACGGGCACGTCAGGACTCCCGGAGGTAGCGGAAGAAGAGGTAGTCGTCGGGGGCGGCGACCATGGTGGTGAGCTTGAGTTTGCGGGTGAGGGTGGTGGGGCGGCCGGCGGTGATGCGGCCGGAGCCGGGGCCGGCTAGGAGGGGGGCCAGGGCTAGACAGAGTTCGTCTACCAGGTCGGCGCTGGTTAGGGCGCCTAGGAGGTGTGGACCGCCTTCGCTGAGGACTTGGGGCAGGCCACGGGCAGCTAGCTCCTTGAGCACGGCCGGTAGGTCTACCTCGGCGGCACCTAGGACGATCAGGTCGGCGACCTCGGCCAGGGCCTCGCGGCGGTCGGTTGGGGAGGCTTCGTGGGTGACGATGATGGGGCGCACAGCGGACTGGAAGATCGGGTTGACCGGGCTCAGTTCCAGGCGGGAGGAGACGACCGCGAGGGTCGGGTTCTCGGGCAGGCCCTGAGCGGTTCGCCAGGTGCGGCTCGCGGCAGAGAGGCGGAGGGGGCTGTAGCCCTCGTCGCGGATGGTGCCGGCGCCGACCAGGACGACGTCGGCGAGGCGGCGGATCATGCTGAAGACGCGGCTGTCGGAGTCACTCGACAACGCCTTCGACTGGCCGTCGATCTCGACCGCGCCGTCCAGGCTGCTGACGAAGTTCGCCCGCAGGTGCGGTACCGATCGGTCCTCGACCTGGTAGACGTCGATCAGGTCGTCATCGGACAGTTCGTCCAGCTGGTGCATCAGGCCAGGCTCCTTCGGGTTCCCGCGGGCTGAGCGGTTCCGCGCAGTACGGCGATCAGGTCGAGCGCTTGCCGCGCGGCCGGTACGTCGTGTACCCGGAACACCCGGGCACCAAGCCACGCCGAGATGCTCAACGCGGCCAGCGTCCCGTTCCCGCGCTGGCCCGGTGGCAGTTCGAGCGTTTCGCCGATGAAGTCCTTGTTCGACACGGCGACGAGCACCGGCCAACCGGTCGCGGCCAACTCGTCCAGCCGGCGCGTCAGCTCGAGCGACTGCAGGGTGTTCTTGCCGAAATCGTGGGTCGGGTCGATGAGAATCCCGTCCGGCCGCACCCCGGCGGCAACCGCGCGATCGGCCAGGCCGGTCGTCGTACGGATGACGTCGGCGACCACGTCGTCGTACGCCATCCGGTGCGGGTCGGTGCGCGGCGAGAGTCCGCCGACGTGACTGCAGACGAGGCCCGCTCCGAACTCGGCCGCGGCGTACACGAGATCGGGATCGGACCCGGACCACGTGTCATTGAGGAGGTCGGCTCCGGCCTCGACCACGCGGCGTGCGACACCGCTGCGGTACGTGTCCACGCTGATCACCAACGACGGGTGCCGCTCGCGGATCCCGGCCACGAAATCGACCGTCCGCCGCAACTCCTCGTCCTCGCTGACCGGTTCGCCGTACCCGGCCTTCACGCCACCGATGTCGACCAGATCGGCGCCGTCCGCAACCGCCTGGTCGATCGCCGCGTACGCCGCGTCGGTCGCGTACGTCGCGCCCCGGTCGAAGAACGAGTCCGGCGTCCGGTTCACGATCGCCATCACCGCAAACTCACCGACCCCGAAGGTGCGTTGGCCCAGGCGCAGCGCGGTCATGGAGGCGACTGTATCGGGCGGACCGCTGACACTCACCAACCTCCCGCCAAGGCGTCTCGCGAGCGACCGCTGAGCGTGAGGTCCCCGGTACTCCGCGGTGTTAGTGAGTGGGGGCGGTCCGCACCCCCTGCCCAAGCGAACCCATATCCTATAGGATCCGTTCTGACAGTCCGCCCTCCGCAGCAGATCGGGTCACTCCATGGCACGTTTCACCGAGTTAGAGACGTACGACGTCCGCTTCCCCACCTCGCTGGACCTGGACGGCTCCGACGCGATGAACACCGATCCGGACTACTCGGCGGCGTACCTGATCCTGCGCACCGATGCCGGTGACGGGCTCGAAGGGCACGGGTTCGCGTTCACGATCGGCCGCGGGAACGACGTCCAGACCGCTGCCATCGAGGCGTTGCGGGACCACGTCGTCGGGCTCGACCTGGACGCGACGCTGAACGACCTCGGCGCCTTCTGGAAGTCGCTCGTGCACGACTCGCAGCTGCGCTGGCTGGGCCCGGAGAAGGGCGTCATGCACATGGCGATCGGCGCGGTCGTGAACGCGGTCTGGGACCTCGCCGCGAAGCGGGCCGGCGTACCGCTGTGGAAGCTGCTGTCCGATCTGACACCCGAGCAGATCGTCGACCTGGTCGACTTCCGCTACCTGACCGACGCGCTCACCCCGGACGAGGCGCTGGAGATCCTGCGCAAAGCCCAGGCCGGGCGGGGCGAGCGTGAGGCGCAACTGCGTGAGCGCGGCTACCCGGCGTACACGACGACGCCCGGCTGGCTCGGGTACGACGACGCCAAGCTGGTCCGGCTCTGTCGCGAAGCGGTGGCCGACGGGTTCACCCAGATCAAGCTCAAGGTCGGTGCGAACCTCGACGACGACATCCGCCGGATGCGGCTGGCCCGCGAGACCGTCGGCCCGGACATCCGGATCGCGATCGACGCCAACCAGCGGTGGGACGTCGCCGACGCGATCCGCTGGATCGAGGCCCTCGCGCCGTACGACGTCTGGTGGGTCGAGGAGCCGACCAGTCCGGACGACATCCTCGGCCACGCGGCCATCGCGAAGGCGATCGCGCCGACCCGGGTCGCCACCGGCGAACACGTCCAGAACCGGGTGGTGTTCAAGCAGATGCTGCAGGCCGGTTCGCTGGCCGTGCTGCAGCTCGACAGCGCCCGGGTCGCCGGGGTGAACGAGAACATCGCGATCCTGCTGCTGGCCGCGAAGTTCGGCGTACCGGTGTGTCCGCACGCAGGCGGGGTAGGACTGTGTGAGCTGGTCCAGCACCTGTCGATGTTCGACTACGTGGCGGTCAGCGGGTCGGTCGAGGACCGCGTGATCGAGTACGTCGACCACCTGCACGAGCACTTCCTGGACCCGGTCGTGATCCGGGCCGGGCACTACGTGGCACCGGTGAAGCCGGGGTTCGGCGCCGAGATGGATGCCGAGACGCTGACCGACTTCCGGTTCCCGGGTGGCAAGATCTGGAATGACTTGACGAAGGAGAACCAGTGAGCGACTTTGCCGGCCTGCGGGCTGTCGTCACCGGCGGTGCGTCGGGCCTCGGGCTCGCGGCCGCGACGTTGTTGGCCGCTCGCGGCGCGCGGGTGGCCGTGTTCGACCTGAAGCCCGATGTCCCCGAGCCGCTGACCGGGATCGCCGCCGATGTCACCGACGACGCCTCGGTCCGCTCCGCGGTCGCCGCGGCCGCGCTGAAGCTCGGCGGGATCGACATCGTGGTGAACAACGCCGGGATCGGCGCCGCGGGCAACGTCGCGGCGAACGACGACGACGAGTGGCACCGCGTGCTGGACGTCAACGTGGTCGGCATCGCCCGGGTCACCCGCGCCGCCCTGCCGTACCTGCGGAAGTCGTCCGCGGCCGCGATCGTCAACACCTGCTCGATCGCCGCCACCGCCGGTCTGCCGAACCGAGCCCTGTACTCCGCGAGCAAGGGCGCCGTACTGGCCCTGACGATGGCGATGGCGGCCGACCACGTCCGCGAAGGCATCCGGGTGAACTGCGTGAACCCGGGCACCGCGGACACCCCGTGGGTCGGGCGGCTGCTGGACGCGGCCACTGACCCGGAGGCCGAGCGGGCCGCACTCGAGGCCCGTCAGCCGATGGGCCGCCTGGTGTCGGCCGACGAGGTCGCGCTGGCGATCGCGTACCTGGCCAGCCCGCTGGCCGGATCAACCACCGGTACGGCGGTCGCTGTCGACGGCGGCATGCAGAACCTGCGGCTCCCGGCGGTGCGGTCGTGAAGATCTTCGGCGACTCGAAGATCGGGCTCGGTGGTGCACCGCTGGCCGGGTTGCGGACCGAGGTCACCGAAGCCGATGCGATCGCCACGGTGAAAGCGGCGTGGGACGCGGGGTGGCGGTTCTTCGACACCGCGCCGCACTATGGGCTCGGGCTGGCTGAGGAGCGACTCGGTCTGGGACTCGCTGGGAAGCCGCGCGATGAGTACGTGCTGTCGTCGAAGGTCGGCCGGATCATCTATGAGGCCGACACGGAGGAACCGGACGGCGAAGGCTTCGCTGTCGTCAGCAAGCGCCGCCGTCGCTTCGACTACAGCCGGGACGGGGTTCTGCGCAGTATCGAGGATTCGCTGCGCCGGATCGGTACTGACCGGCTCGACGTCGTCTTCGTGCACGACCCGGACGACCACTACGACGAGGCCGTCGGGACCGCGTTCCCTGCTTTGATCGAGCTGCGTGAGCAGGGTGTGATCGGGGCGATCGGTTCCGGGATGAACCAGAGCGCGATGCTCACCCGGTTCGTCACCGAGGTCGACATCGACGTGATCATGCTGGCCGGTCGCTATTCGCTCATCGATCCGGACGGACTGGACGACGTACTGCCGGCCTGCCTGGCGAACGACGTACAGGTGGTTGCTGTCGGCGTGTTCAACTCCGGCCTGCTGTCGCAGCCTCGGCCCGCGGTGGACGCCACGTTCAACTACGCGCCGGCCGACGCGGCGCTCATCGCCAAGGCGAACCAGTTGGCGGACGTCTGCGAGTCGCACGGCGTCACCCTGCCTGCGGCCGCCCTGGCCTTCCCTCGCTTCCACCCCGCCGTCGCCGGAATCGCCGTCGGGTGCCGGAACGCCGACGAGGTGCGGGTGAATGCTGCGCTGGATCAGGCGCAGGTCCCGGCCGCGCTCTGGTCGGACCTGAAGTCGGCCGGCCTGTTGCGCGCGGACGCCCCGACCGGCTGACGCGACACCGCCGTACGGACCCAGCGCCACGCCGCGGCAGCGATCGTACGGCGCGGCTCGGGCGCACGTCGGGTGGGCGCGTCCGGACCGGCCTGCGAGTGCCGGATGTCGTCCCTGACCTGGTTGGTGGCGATCAGCACGCTCAGAGCTTCCATGGTTCTTCTCCTGCTCGGAGCCTTCGGCGAAGGCCTTCACGCGGTACGTCGGAGCCCGGTCTCGCTTTTTGACATAGGTTTGCCGGTCATGGAGCTGAATGTTGACGCCGATCTGGCTGCGCGGCGGATCGCGGTGATCCAGGAGCACATGGACACCGAGGTGACGCAGGACTTCGAGCTGACGCTGGCGACGTTCGACGGTCATCCGCTGTACGAGATCGTGCCGACCGGGCAGCGGTTCGACGGCGCCGAGCAGGTGATGGCGTACTACACGCTGACCCGTACGGCGTTCCCGGACCAGCGCCACGACAACGCCCGGTTCCACGCAGCGGCCGACTCGGTGATCGTCGAGTTCGACCTCCTCGGCACCAACCTCGGCGAGTTCTACGGGCTGCCGCCGACGGGGAAGGCGTTCCGGGTGCCGGTGATCGCGGTCTTCTTCTTCACCGGCGACCGCATCACCCTCGAACGCGTCTACTTCGACACCGCCTCCCTCCTCCTCCAAATCGGCCGCCCCGAACTCCTGACCGCACCCCGCTAATGCGGGTCCACCACCTCAACTGCGGCTCGCTCCGCTTCCCCGGCGCGCCGCTCGTCTGCCACGTGCTGCTGGTCGAGTCGGCCGACGGGCTGGTTCTGGTGGACACGGGGTTCGGGTTGGCTGACATCGCGGACCCGTCGCGGCTAGGTCCGGTACGGCGGCTGATCCGGCCGGCGCTCGATCCGGCCGAGACCGCGATCCGGCAGGTCGAGCAACTGGGGTTCGCGGCGACCGACGTACGGGATGTGGTTCTCACGCACTTCGATCTCGACCATGTCGGTGGACTCGCGGACTTCCCCGAGGCCGCCGTACATGTGAGTGCGGTCGAAGCGCGGGCGGCGGTTCACGCCCCGTCGTGGCAAGAGCGGCGGCGCTACCGAGCCGCCCAGTGGTCCCACGGTCCCCACCTCGTCGAGCACCCGGCCGACGGCGACGCCTGGCACGGCTTCGCAGCCGCCCGGGGGATCCTGCCGGGAGTCGTCCTGATCCCCCTGCCCGGCCACACCCGCGGCCACGCCGCCGTCGCGGTCGACAACGGTCGCGGTTGGCTCGTCCATGCAGGAGACGCCTTCTTCCACCACGGCACCCTCGACGGCCGCCCAATCCCCTGGCCACTGCGCTTCAACGAACGAGCCGTCGCCTTCAACCTCACCCAAGTCCGCGCCAACCACACCCGCCTAGCCGAACTCCACCACCAGCCCGACCTAACCATCTTCTCCGCCCACGACCCCACCCAATTCGCCAGACTGTCGGCACCGACCTGAGCTAGCCCCCCTGCCCGACGCCGCGCCCCCTGGCCAACCGCCGCCCCGCCCACCCCTACCCCACCGCGACCATTTCAACGGATAACCCCAGAAGTGGACCCTTCTCCCTCCAACATTCGAGCGGAGAACGGGCAACACAGACGGATATCCGGCTCTTGTGACTTATCCGTGGGTGGTTCGGCGCGGCCGCGCCGAGCAGTTGCTGGGGGTGTGAACAGGACATGGTGGCCTTGAACAAGGCATGACCTGTTCAAGGGCCCCGCGCGCGGTATGCACCCCCGAGTTGTGTCCCGCCGACTCCCCGGAGCGAACCTGCGCCTGTGTCCAACCTCCTCCGGCCAACTCCCCTCGCACCGGTCTGCACGGTGGCTTCGCTCGCCGTGCAGTAACAGCCGGCCGGGTGCCGAGTGGAAGGAGATTGCCGCTAGAAATCGATATCCAGCTGCAGGGTTCTTTCAGTCGGCGACGCACTCCCCGCACTCGGCGATCACACCGGCCGAGCCCCGGCGATCGCAGGTGCCCGCCGGCCCGACAGACCCACGAACTACCCACAGATGGGTCAGGAGAGCCGGATATCGGTTCGCGTTGCCCTGGGGTGGTAGGGGCGGGGTTGGGCGTCGGGCAGGAGTTGGCGTGTCGGGTAGGACACGTGGTGGTGCCTGGGGGCGGCTGGGTGGGTGGGCGGGAGGGGTGGTGGGGGCGACTACTACGTGTTCTTGGCTACGAAGCGGGCTGGGTGGAGGTCTAGGCGGCGGAGGAGTTGGGCGTTTAGGGCGACCACGATTGTGGAGATTGACATGAGAAGGGCGCCTACGGCGGGTGAGACGAGGATGCCGGCGAAGGCTAGGACGCCGGCGGCCAGCGGGACGGTGATGACGTTGTAGCCGGTGGCCCAGACGAGGTTTTGCCACATTTTGCGGTAGCTGGCGCGGGACAGGTCGATGACCGACAGGACGGCGCGCGGGTCGTCGGCGGCTAGGACGACGCCGGCTGACTCGATTGCTACGTCGGTGCCTGCGCCGATTGCGATGCCGACTTCGGCTCGGGCTAGTGCGGGGGCGTCGTTCACGCCGTCGCCGACCATGGCTACCTTGAGGCCGCGGGCTTGTAGTTCGCTGACCTTGGCGTCCTTATCGCCGGGCAGGACCTCGGCGAACACCTCGTCGATGCCGAGTTCGCTCGCCACTGCCTCGGCCACCTGATGGGCGTCGCCGGTGATCATCGCGACCCGAACACCGCGCTTGTGCAGCGCGTCCACCGCCTGCCGCGACTCCTCGCGAACCGCATCCGCCAGCGCGATCGCGCCGACGACCTGCCGATCCCGCAGTACCTGCAGAATCGCCGCGCCCTGCGACTTCCACTCCGCAATGTGCGACTCAAGCTCAGCCGGTTCGGCCACGCCGTACTCCCGGAGTAACGCCGGCCCACCGACTGCAACTTCGTTGCCATCGACAACAGCCTGTACGCCGCGACCAGTCAGCGACCGGAATTCCGACGCGACGACGCGCGCCGCCGCACCGCCATCACCACCCGCCGCACCGCCGCTCACCACCCTGGCGCTCGCCGCGCGGACGATCGCCTTCGCGAGTGGGTGTTCGCTGTCCGCCTCAACCGCAGCGGCCAACTCCAGCAGTTCGTCCTCCGTCACCCCGTTCACCGGGGCAACACCGACCACCGCGGGCTCACCCTTCGTCAGGGTGCCGGTCTTGTCGAACAGGACGACATCGACGGTCCGCATCCGCTCCAGCGCCAACCGGTTCTTCACCAGTACGCCGGCCTTCGCCGCCCGCTCGGTGGAGATCGCGATCACCAGCGGAATCGCCAGACCCAAAGCGTGCGGGCAAGCGATCACGAGCACAGTCACCGTCCGAGTGACGGCCTGATCGAGTTCACCGAGCAACGCCCACACCACGAACGTGATCAGCCCGGCGATCGACGCGAAGTAGAACAGGAAGGCTGCAGCCCGATCGGCCAATGCCTGCGCCCGCGAAGACGACGCCTGCGCCTCAGCCACCAACCGTTGAATCCCCGCCAGCGCAGTGTCATCACCAACCGCAGTGATCTCGACCCGCAACGCGTTATCGGTCGCCACAGTCCCAGCCACAACAGAGTCACCGACCGCCCGCGACACCGGACGCGACTCCCCCGTGATCATCGACTCGTCGACCTCGGCCTGCCCCTCGACCACGGTCCCGTCCGCCGGCACGCGCCCACCGGACCGAACCAGTACGACGTCGCCCGTCTGCAGCTCGTGCAGCGACACCGCGACCACACCGTCGGCGGTAACCTTCTCGGCCTCGTCCGGCAGCAGCGCGGCCAGCGCATCGAGCGCCCCGGAGGCGGCACCGAGTGCACGCATCTCCAGCCAGTGCCCGAGCAGCATGATCACGATCAGCAGCGCGAGCTCCCACCAGAAGTCGAGATCGAAGCCACCGATCTCCAACGTGGTGATCCACGAGGCCACGAAAGCCACCGTGATCGCCATCGAGATCAGCAGCATCATCCCGGGCCGCCGCGACTTCAGTTCGCCCCAACCTCCGGTCAGGAACGGGCGCCCGCCGTACAGGAAGATGACGGTCCCGAGCACCGGGGCGATCCAGCTCGCGCCGAGGAAGTCGGGCCGCATGTACCCGAGCAGGTCGGCGAACATCTCGCTGAAGAACACCACCGGCACCGCCAGCGCCAGGCTGATCCAGAACCGGTCCTTGAACTGCGCCGCGTGATCCCCGTGCCCGGAGTGGCCGCCGTGCTCCATCGCCCCCGAATGCCCGGCCTGACCAGCCTGATCGACGTGTCCCACATGCTCATCCATACCCGCACCATACCCCCATGGGGTATCTATTCCAACCCCTGCCCACCCATGCGCGAACCCCCCACCTCGAGGGATGACCATCGAGTCGGGGGGTTGCCCCCTGAGATTCTCGAGGGGCAACCCCCGAACTCAAGGGGTAACCACCGGGGTGGGGGGTTGCCCGCCGGGGTGGGGGGTTGCCCGCCGGGGTGGGGGGTTGCCCGGTGGGGTGGGAGGGCGGGGCTTGGGGGTGTTAGAGGGGGTCGATGGTTTCGAGGGACTCGGGGGTTAGTTCGAGCCAGCGGGTGATGCCGATGTCGCGGAGGAACGGGAGGTCGTGGCTGGCGATGATCAGGGCGCCCTGGTACGACGCGAGCGCGTCCTTGAGTTGCGCGACGCTGGCGAGGTCGAGGTTGTTGGTCGGCTCGTCGAGCATCAGCAACTGCGGTGGCGGCTCGGCCAGCAGCAAGGCCGCCAGCGTCGCCCGGAAGCGCTCACCGCCGGACAGCGTGCTGACCAGCTGATCCGCAGCCCGCCCGCGGAACAGGAACCGGGCCAGCCGCGACCGCCGCTCCTGGTTTTCGTGGCCTGGGGCAAGCAATGCCACGTTGTCCACGATCGACAGGTCGTCCCGCAGCAGGTCGAGCCGCTGAGGCAGATAGCGGAACGGTACGACCGGCAACGACCCACTGGTGATCGAGTGCAGGAGCGTCGTCTTGCCCGCGCCGTTCGGCCCGGTCAGCGCGATCCGCTCCGGCCCACGGATCTCCAGATCCACCAGCGCACCGGTCCGCAACGAGTGCTCCTCGAGCCGCAGGACAACCCGCCCAGCCGGTACGGCGGTCTTCGGCAGATCGACGCGGATCGTCTCGTCGTCGTGGACCTTCGCCTCCGCATCGGCCAGCGCATCCTGCGCCGACTCCAGCCGATCGCTGTGCATCCCGATGTGCTTTGCCGCCGACACCTGCGCGGACCGCTTCAGGTTGCCGGCCACGATCTTCGGGATACCGCCCTTCTCGAACGCACGCTGACCCCGCGCCTGACGTTGGTCGGACTTCATCCGCGCCTCGATCAGGTCCTTCTTCTGCTTCCGCAGATCGGACTCGGCCGCCCGCACCATCCGCTCGGCCGCCTCCTGCTCAACCGCGACTGCGTCCTCGTACGCCGACAGGTTGCCGCCGTACCAGGTGATGTCGCCCTTGCGCAGGTCGCCGATCTGGTCGACCCGGTCGAGCAGATCGCGGTCGTGGCTGACGATCAGCAACGAACCGCGGAACTGGTCGACAGCGTCGTACAGGTGCCGCCTTGCGCGCAGGTCGAGGTTGTTCGTCGGCTCATCGAGCAGCAGTACGTCGGGCCGCCGCAGCAGCTCGGCTGCTAACCCGAGCAGGATCGTCTCGCCACCGGACAACTCGCCGACCGACCGGTCGAGGCCGATCGACCCGAGACCGAGCTTGCCGAGCAACGCCTCGGCCCGCTCCTCGGCATCCCACTCGTCGCCGACGATCGCGAAGTTCTCCTCCGAGGCATCGCCGGACTCGATCGCGGTGATGGCGCGCCGGACCGCGTCGATACCGAGTGCCTGGTCGACCCGCAGCGCGGTGTCCAGGGTCAGGTCCTGCGGCAGGTAGCCGAGCTCGCCGTTGACCCGGATCGTCCCGCGCTGCGGGTTGAGCCGACCGGCGATCAGGCGCAGCAGCGTGGACTTGCCGGTGCCGTTGCGTCCGACCAGGCCAGATCGCACCGGACCGGCGACGAAGCTGAGCCCGTCGAACAGCACATCGCCGTCAGGCCAGGCGAAAAAGAGGTCAGTACAAGACAGGGAATGACTCATCAGGTGCTCCAAGAGGTCTTCAAGGAGACCGCACAGATCCCGAGAACCGGGCAGCGGTCATCAACAGTCGAAGGAAGACCTCAGATGCGCAACCTGCACCCCTGTCTTAGGCAATGTGACCTGACTACTGTACGACGCCCGCCGAGCACGAACCAAGGTATTTACGGCGCTTGCCGCAGCCAGGTCTCGACACCGGCGATGTGCGCGGTCATCCAGGCCCGCGCGGCTTCGGCGTCGCCGAGCTGGATGGCGTCGAGGATGGCCGTGTGTTCGGCCAGCGTGCGTTCGACCGCACCGGCCTGGGTGACACCGCGCCAGATGCGGGCTCGCTGGGTCGCACCGGAGATGCCATCGAGCAGTGAGCAGACCACCTGGTTTCCGGTCGCCTCCGCGATGCCACGGTGGAAGCGCAGGTCGTTCGCGACCAGGTCCTCGACACCCGCATCCGGTGGCAGGTCGGCGCACAACTGCCGCAGCGACGACAGCTGCTCGGCCCCGATCCGCGCCGCCGCCAACGCAGCCACGCCGGGCTCCAGCAACCGCCGTACCTCGAAGAACTGCAGTACCGAGTCGTCGCGGTGCAGGTCCACCATGAAGTTCAAAGCGTCGAGTAGGTGTGCCGAGTCCAGACTGGTCACGTACGTGCCGTCGCCGTGCCGGACATCGAGCACATTGACCAGCGTCAGCGCCTTGACCGCCTCCCGCAGCGAGTTCCGCGACAATCCCAGCCGCGCGGCCAGATCCGCCTCTTTCGGCAGCCGGTCACCCGGCCCGAGCTCCCCCGAGGTGATCATCCCTTTGATCTTGACGATCGCCTCATCCGTCAGCGCCATTGCGTCAGTATGCCGTCAGCGCCTAGCCCGTCCCAGCGATGCGGGCCAGAAGTGCGCCTCGGGTCGCCGTACCGGTCTTCGCGAGCACAGCCTTCACGTGGTCGTTCACCGTGTGCTGGGACAGCACCAGGCGCCCGGCCAGACCGCGTGAATCGATCCCAGTGGCCAGCTCGGTGAGCACTTCTCGCTCCCGCGGGCTCAACCCGTGCGCCAGACCGAATACCTCGAGCCGCTCAGCCGGAGTCGAGTCCTCGATGCTGACCACGATGTCCGTCTGACCGGTGGCCCGGGCCGCACGCAGGGTGATCCAGCGCCCGGCCCCCAGGTGCACCCGGGACCACGCTGGTCCGACGGGCACCCCCTGCTCGGCAGCGATCAGCGCAGCCGCCAGGTTGTACGCCGCCGCCGGGATCGCCGGGATCGCCTCATCCGGTGGATTCAGCTGCTCCAACGCCTCCAGCGCAGCCGGCGTCCGCACCCTGACCGTCAGCTCAGGACCCAGTACGACGATCGCCGGGCCGCCCGACGCCCGCTGCGGTGCCGCGGCAAAGGTCCGCGCCTGCGCCCGCCGCAGCCCAGTAGTCAGTACGGGTGCCAGTGCGGCAAGGCACTCCTGCTCTGTCCGAGTGAATGGAGTGGAGCGCCACAGGTCGAGCCACGCCCAGCACCCGAACCGGTCCCAGCACGCCACGGTCAGGATCTCGGCGGACTCACCCCGGAACGCCATGACCGGCGTACCAGCAGCTCGTAGGTCGGTCCAGCGAGTCCCGCGCTCCAGATAGCGCCACCGCACCAGCCCCGGCAGGTCCTTCCACTGCAACCCCGGTACGTCGGCCAGGGGCGCCGTACCGACGCAGGTCACCGGATCGGTCAGCACCCAGACATGTCCGTCGAACGGCACGACAGGGCGCACCGCGGCCAGCACCTGCTCCCGCAGCGCCTTCGCATCGAGCGCGCCGGAACACAGCCGCTCCACCCGGTCCAGCACACCCCGAGCGTAAATCCCCAGCTTGGGGGATGGGAACGCACCGCACCCGGCGCGCACGCTGGCCGCATGATCACACTGCACATCGAGAACACCATCGAGGACTACGCCGCCTGGAAGGGCGCCTTCGACCGCTACGAGCGAGCTCGCCAGGACCACCACGTCCTCGCGTACCGGATCAGCCGGCCGGCCGACGATCCGCACCGGGTCTTCATCGACCTCGACTTCGACACCCGAGCCGACGCGACCGGGTTCATCGGACTGCTGGAGAAGATCTGGCAGACCCCGCAGTCCCATCAGGTCTCGGCCTCGCACGCTCCTCCGGAGCTACGCGAACTCCTCGAGCAGCACCAACCCGCACGCATCTGAAGGATTTCTGAAGGCAGCTCCGGAGACTCGCTCGGGGAGATACCGAACTCGTACATGGGGGCTGTCATGAAGTACCGGACGTTGGCGGTTGCCGCCGCCGTGCTCGCGACCACACTGGGGGTACCGGCCGGAGCCGCGGCGGCCCCGCCGACGGGCAGCGTCGATCCGGCCACGGTCGAGCTGACGCTCAGCCCTGGGCAGTCGGCCGCGATCGCTGCTCATGCGACCACACCGACCGTGCTGCCGCGGCCGGACATCGTCATCCTCGGCGACACGACCGGGGGCATGGATCCGGCGGTCGCCAACGTGCGGAACAACATCGACACGATCATCGATCGGGTCCGGGCCTCGCAGCCGACCGCACGGTTCGGCGTCGCGGGTTACAAGGAACAGGTGGACGGAGACAAGGTCTTCACGGTGTTCACACCGCTGACCGACGACCTGGCGCAGGTGCGTGCGGGGATGGACACCATGTCGCGCGACGTCTTCGGCGGCGGTGCACCGTGGACCGACTTCGTGAACGCGCAGTTCCGGATCGCCAACGGCGACGCCGGAGCCTGGCGGCCGAACGGCAGCCGGGTCATCCTCTGGTTCGGCGACGCGGCCTCACACGACCCGAGCATCGGTCACACCACGGCTGATGCCGCCGCTCGACTGCAGGCAGTCAATGCCCGCATCGTCGCCGTACCGGTCGTCGGCACCAGCGGCAACGGGCTCGACGCACTCGGCCAGGCCACACAGCTCGTCAGCGCAACAGCCGGTCGGCTGATGGCGAACTCCGCCGCCGATCAGGTCACCGACGCGCTACTGGCCGGGCTGGAGAACCTCAGCGTCGCCGTCGCACCGAAGGTGACCTGTGATGCCGGCGTCAGCGCTGGATTCGACACCGCCTCGCGCACAGTCCCATCCGGCACGGCGGTCGACTTCGGGGAGACGTTCGCGGTTGGCGCGACGACCGCGCCCGGCAACTACCACTGCACTGTCGACTACGCCGTGAACGGCGTACCTGCCGGGTTGGCCCAGTCCGTCACGATCCACGTCCCGGGACTCAGCGTGGCCGACGTCGCGCTCGACGAAGGCGACACCGGCACCAAGTCGGCCACCTTCACAGTCACCCTCGACCGCCCGGCCTCAACGGCGGTCACGGTCCATGCCGCGACCGCCGATGGCACGGCCACCGCGCCATCCGACTACACCGCGACCAGCGTCGACCTGACCTTCGCACCTGGCGAGGTGACCAAGCAGGTCACCGTCCCGGTCGTCGGCGACACCACCCAGGAACCCGACGAGACGTTCACGCTCAACCTGACCGGCGCCGCGATCACCGACGCGCAGGCGGTCGGCACGATCCGCAACGACGACGCGACGTCCGCCGTACCGGCGTTGTCGGTCAACGACACCACCGTGACCGAAGGGAACACGAGTACGACGCCCGCGACGTTCACCGTCAGTCTCGACCGGCCGGCCACCACCGCGGTCACCGTGCACGCCGCGACCGCCGACGGTACGGCGACCGCGCCGGGCGACTTCACCGCGACCGGCGTCGACCTGACCTTCGCGGTCGGCGAGCAGACCAAGCAGGTCGTGGTCCCGGTCGTCGGCGACATCGCCCGAGAAGCCGATGAGACTTTCACGCTGCAGTTGTCCGCCGCCGCCGGAGCCACGCTTGCCGACGCACAAGGGGTCGGCACGATCCGCAATGACGACAGTGGGGAGCCGCTGCCGCGGTTGCGGGTGGACGACGTGTCGGTGAGCGAGGGCGATCAGGGGACGGTGACGGCGTTGTTCCGCATCTCCGTGGACGACTTCGGACCGGCACCGGTCTCCGGGCGCGTGACGACCGCGGACGGTACGGCGACGTCTCCCGCCGACTTCACCGCGACGGGCGCCGACTTCACGATCCCGCTCGGCCAGGTGTCGACGCTGGTCGGAGTTCCGGTCGTCGGGGACACCGTCGACGAGTCCGACGAGACCTTCAGCCTGACCGTGACCGAGATCCACAACGCCGAGGTGGTCGACGGCGCCGGGGTTGGCACGATCCTGGACGACGACGAGCCGGTCGTCGTACCGGCGGTGTCCGTCAACGACGCGACCGCGGCCGAGGGTGATCCGGCGACGTTCACGGTCTCGCTGCACCAGGCCACGACGGTCCCGGTCTCCGTGCACGTCGCGACCGCGAACGGTACGGCGACCGCCGGCGCCGACTACGCGTCAACGAGCGCCGACCTGGTGTTCCAGCCCGGTCAGCGGACCCTGCCGTTCACCGTCGCCGGCGTCGAGGACACGGCCGACGAACCGGACGAGACGTATGCCGTCCGCCTGTCCGCGGCCTCCGGGGCAACCATTGCCGACGGCAACGGAGTCGGCACCGTCACTGATGACGACCGGAACGGCGTATTCAGCTGTCGCGCCGCCGCGGTCAACCTGCTCGGCAACGAGCCCGTCGTCGCGAACCGGCCCGGCACGCCGTGTGTCGACGCGTCCCAGACAGTTGCCGGGAGCACGCTCGGGAGCGGTCTCCTCGCCGTACGGCTCGGTGGCGGCAGGGTCCGCACGGACCAGACCCCGGACGCGCTCACCGCGCCACCGTCCGCGAACGACACCGCGCTGGCGGCGGCAGATCTGGCGACAACCCGGATCAGCACCCTCGGCGTCACGATCGAGCTCGGCGCGATCACCTCCCGCGCCACCGCCCGGTGCGTACCGTCCGGCGGCGGCCTGGTCCCGTCGTACGGCGGGAGTTCGACGATCGCCTCGCTCCGGGTGAACGGTCTGCCGATCCCGATCGGCACCGGACCGGTCACCATCCCGTTGGTCATCGGCAGTCTCGAACTGAACGCCACCACGACCACACCCACGTCAGTCACCCAACGCGCCGTCCGGCTGCACACCATCTTCGGTGACGTCACGCTCGGCGAGACCCGAGCCGGTACCCAAGGCAACCCCTGCGCGACTCGTTAGCATCGCTTCATGACCGCCACGCCGGGCTACTCCGGTAAGCCGCTGGCCGCGAAGCTCGGGATCAAGCCCGAGCACACGGTGCTGGTCGACAACGCCCCGGAGGGGTTCACGATCGAGGGGCTGCCCGCCGGTACGACGACAGTACGGCGGCCCGGGCGGTTGCCGTACCCGGTCGTGGTGATGTTCTGTCCGGATCGCGCTCGGCTGGCCGAACGGCTACCGGTGTTGCTGGAGCGGACCGAGACGGCCGGGATGATCTGGATCGCCTGGCCGAAGCGGTCGTCCGGCGTACCGACCGACCTGGACGAGAACGGAATCCGCGAACTGGCGCTGCCACTGGGCGTGGTGGACGTGAAGGTGTGCGCGATCGACGCCATTTGGTCGGGGTTGAAGCTCGTCCGACGCAAGGCCAATAGGTAGCAAGTGGACTGATCCGGAAGGTGAGCTTCACCACATCTTCACAATTCTTCACCGTTCACCCACGGCGGCGATGTGGTTGCATACAGTCGCCATTCAGGCTCAGCAGGTGACCCCACGTGACCGCTGGCGCGGCAGGAATCCCACCTGTACAACGGGTCCTGGAGTTGATCACAGACTCGGTCCGGACGTCCAGCGGGACCGGCGTACGGACCCCGCTGAAACACCTGCCAGGACAGTGTTTCAGGGCTCACACCACTTGGCACACTGGTCCGGTGATCCCGGGCTGTGGAACTTACCGCCGTGCTATTAGCCTTGCCCTCGGGAACCAACCCATAACTGCACAGGTCATAACCCGCGGTATCTGACCCGAGATCGGAAGAGGCGAACTGCCCAGTGGCCACCGAGCCATCAGACTCAAATCCCCTTGCAGCCTTCGGTGCGAACGAATGGCTGGTCGACGAGCTGTACGAGAAGTACCTGCAGGACCCGAACTCGGTGGATCCGGCATGGTTGGACTTCTTCAAGACGTACAAGCCCGGTGGTGACGCGAAGCCGGTGACGACCACCCCGGCCGACGCTCCCCGACCGGATGCCGTATCGGACAACAAGACACCGGAGGCCCCGAGTCGCGGCAGCGCGCCGTCCGTACCGGCCTCGAACCAGCCCGCAGCGGCCGCCGCCGCGGCTTCCGCACCGGTGGCCAAGCCGGCCGCTCAGCCCACGCCGGCCAAGGCCGTCGCCCCCACCGGAGGAACGGTGAACCAGCCGCCGAAGGCGCAGGCCAAGCCCGCGCCCGCCACCAGTACCGACGCCGAGCGGCAGATCCTCCGCGGCGCGCCGGCCCGGACCGCGCAGAACATGGAGACCAGCCTCACGGTCCCGACTGCGACCAGCGTCCGCGCAGTGCCGGTCAAGCTGCTGATCGACAACCGCATCGTCATCAACAACCACCTCAAGCGCGCCCGCGGCGGCAAGATCTCCTTCACCCACCTGATCGGGTGGGCGCTGGTGAAGGCGCTCAAGACGCTGCCCGAGATGAACGCGTCGTACGACGAGACCGAGGGCAAGCCGACGCACGTCCAGCCGGCCCACATCAACCTCGGCCTGGCCATCGACATGCAGAAGCCGGACGGCACCCGGCAGCTGCTGGTGCCGTCGATCAAGGCCGCCGAGGACATGACGTTCGCCGAGTTCTGGATGGCCTACGAGGACATCGTCCGGCGGGCCCGGGACAACAAGCTCGCGCTGCCGGACTTCCAGGGCACCACGATCAGCCTGACCAACCCGGGCACGATCGGCACCCAGCACTCGGTACCGCGGCTGATGACCGGCCAGGGCTGCATCATCGGCGTCGGCGCGATGGAGTACCCGCCGGAGTACCAGGGCGCGGCCGAGGAGACGATGGCCAAGCTCGCGGTGAGCAAGGTCATGACGGTCACCTCGACGTACGACCACCGGATCATCCAGGGCGCCCAGTCGGGTGAGTTCCTGCGCCGGATCCACCAGCTGCTGCTCGGCCAGGAGGGTTTCTACGACGAGATCTTCCAGAGCCTGCGGATCCCCTACGAGCCGATCCGCTGGGCCACCGACCTGCCGCACAGCCACGAAGAGGACATCAACAAGCAGGCCCGGATCCTCGAGCTGATCCACGCCTTCCGGGTGCGCGGCCACATCATGGCCGACACCGACCCGCTGGAGTACAAGCAGCGCAGTCACCCCGACCTCGACGTGGCCACCCACGGCCTGACGCTGTGGGACCTGGACCGCGAGTTCGCCACCGGCTCGTTCGGCGGCGACCGGCGGTTCATGAAGCTGCGCGAGATCCTCGGCATCCTGCGCGACTCGTACTGCCGGACCACCGGTATCGAGTACATGCACATCCAGGACCCCGAGCAGCGCAAGTGGCTGCAGGAGCGGATCGAGCGGCCGCACACCAAGCCGCCGCGCGAGGAGCAGCTCCGGATCCTGGCCAAGCTGAACGAGGCCGAGGCCTTCGAGACCTTCCTGCAGACCAAGTACGTCGGCCAGAAGCGCTTCTCGCTCGAGGGTGGCGAGACCACCATCCCGCTGCTCGACGAGCTCTGCGAGGAGGCGGCCGGCGCCGGCCTGGACGAGGTCGTCATCGGGATGGCGCACCGCGGCCGGCTGAACGTGCTGGCCAACATCGTCGGCAAGTCCTACGGGCAGATCTTCCGCGAGTTCGACGGCAACATCGACCCGCGGACCGTGCAGGGCTCCGGTGACGTCAAGTACCACCTGGGCGCGGAGGGCGAGTTCGTCTCCGAGTTCGGCGACAAGATCAAGGTGTCGGTGGCGGCCAACCCGTCGCACCTGGAGACCGTCGACCCGGTGCTCGAGGGCATCGTCCGGGCCAAGCAGGACATCCTCGACCGTGGCGCGGCCTTCCCGGTCCTTCCGGTCCTGGTCCACGGTGACGCGGCCTTCGCCGGTCAGGGCGTGGTGGCCGAGACGCTGAACCTGTCCCAGCTGCGCGGCTACCGCACCGGCGGCACCGTGCACGTGATCGTCAACAACCAGGTCGGCTTCACCACCTCGCCGGCCTCGTCGCGCTCGTCGATGTACTGCACCGACGTCGCGCGGATGGTCCAGGCGCCGATCTTCCACGTGAACGGCGACGACCCCGAGGCCTGTGTCCGGGTCGCCGACCTGGCCTTCGAGTACCGCCAGGCGTTCAACAAGGACGTCGTCATCGACCTGGTCTGCTACCGCCGCCGCGGTCACAACGAGGGTGACGACCCGTCGTTCACCCAGCCGCTGATGTACGACCTGATCGAGCAGAAGCGGTCGGTCCGCAAGCTCTACACCGAGGCCCTGATCGGCCGTGGCGACATCACGGTCGAAGAGGCCGAGCAGGCGATGCGCGACTTCCAGCAGCGCCTGGAGCGGGTCTTCACCGAGGTCCGCGAGGCGAAGAGCCAGCCGGACACCCCCGCGCCGTACGTGACCGTCCCGGTCTACCCGGACAAGCCGGAGGGCCCGGACGCGACCGCGACCACGCCCGAGGTGCTGAAGAAGATCGCCGACGCGTACACCACGCTGCCGGAGGGCTTCACCGTGCACCCGAAGGTGCTGCCGCAGCTGCAGCGCCGGGCCGCCGCGATCACCCAGGGCCCGATCGACTGGGCGTCCGCGGAGATGACGGCACTCGGCTCGCTGCTGCTGGCCGGTCGTCCGGTCCGGCTCGCCGGTCAGGACAGCCGCCGTGGCACGTTCGTCCAGCGGTTCGCCGCGATCATCGACCGGGTCAACGGCCAGGACTACGTCCCGCTGCAGAACCTGGACGCCGAGCAGGGCAACTTCTACGTCTATGACTCGCTGCTCAGTGAGTACGCCGCCCTCGGCTTCGAGTACGGCTACTCGGTGGCTCGCCCGGAGGCGCTGACGCTCTGGGAGGCGCAGTTCGGTGACTTCGTGAACGGTGCCCAGTCGGTCATCGACGAGTACATCTCGGCCGGTGAGGCGAAGTGGGGCCAGAAGTCCGGTGTCGTGCTGCTGCTGCCGCACGGCTACGAGGGCCAGGGCCCGGACCACTCGTCCGCGCGGATCGAGCGCTTCCTGGCGCTGTGCGCCGAGAACGCGATGACCGTCGCCCAGCCGTCGACCCCCGCGTCGTACTTCCACCTCCTCCGCCGGCACACGCTCGGCGAGGAGCACAACCCGATGATCGTCTTCACGCCGAAGCAGCTGCTGCGGCGCAAGGAGGCGGTGTCGTCGCCGGAGGAGCTCACCCACGGCACCTTCCGGCCGATCCTGGGCGACGCCGAGGCGGAGGCCACCGCGGCCACCGTCGAGCGCGTCATCCTCTCGTCGGGCCGGATCTCCTACGACCTGCTGGCCGAGCGCAAGAAGGCCGAGCCGGACAAGATCAGTACGGCGGTCATCCGGGTCGAGCAGCTCTACCCGCTGCCCGCCGAGGAGATCGTCGCCGAACTGGCGAAGTACCCGAACGTCACCGAGATCCGCTGGGTCCAGGACGAGCCCGCGAACCAGGGCCCGTGGCCGTTCATGGCCCTCAACCTGACCGAGCACCTCGGCGGCAAGCCGTTCTACCGGGTCTCCCGGCCGGCCATGTCGGCCACCTCGGTCGGCTCGATGGGCGCCCACACCGCGGAGCAGCAGACGCTGCTGAAGCAGGCCTTCAGCTGACGTGTACTTCACCGACCGAGGAATCGAAGAACTCGAGGGCCGGCGAGGCGAGGAAGACGTCTCGCTGGCCTGGGTGGCCGAGCGCCTCCGCGAGTTCGTCGACCTGAACCCCGACTTCGAAACCCCGATCGAACGCTTCGCCACCTGGCTCGCCAGACTGGACGACGAGGACGAATAACCCCCAATGCCCTTCGCCACCGGCGGAGGGCATTCGTCTGTTCGCTAGTCGGTGTGTGGAGGGCGGGTACGGCGGGGTGGGTCGGGGGCCAGGGAGCCGTCGGGGGCGATGTGCTCGAAGATCTGGTCGACCAGGTTGAGGACGTGCGGGTCGTCGACGGTGTAGATGTGCCGGCGGCCTTCGCGGCGGGCGGTGATGATGCCGGCCAGGCGGAGTTTGCCGAGGTGCTGGCTGGCGGTGGCGATGCTGACGCCTACGCGGTCGGCCAGCGTGCCGACGTCGTACTCGCCTTGGGCGGCGAGGGAGACCAGGTGCAGGCGCACCGGGGCGGACAGCATCGCGAAGGTACCGGCGGCGGATTCCAGCTGGGCCTTCGTGGGTTCGGGGAACGAAGTCGTCATCGCGCAGTCATTGTGACCGCTGAACGGGCCGTCCGGTGGCGCGCCGGGCCGTGGTGACGACGCTCTCACACTTTCGCAATTGCGAAAGTATCAAAATGGTGGCAGCCTGGAGGACATGGTCAGAGCGCTTCGCCCAGTGCTGTTGCTGCTACCGGTGGCGGTTCCCGCCGTCGCGCTGCGGCTGACCGGCACCCATCCGCCGGCACTCGCCTCGATCCTGGTTTTCGGGCTCGCGGTCGTCGCCGCGTCGTTCGTGCTCGCCTGGGCGGCCGAGGCGGCGGAGGTGGACATCTCCGGCGGCCTGGCGATCGCCCTGCTCGCCGTCATCGCCGTCCTGCCGGAGTACGCGGTCGACCTCTACTTCGCGCACACCGCCGGCAGCAACCCCGACTACGTGCAGTACGCCGCCGCCAACATGACCGGCTCGAACCGGCTACTCCTCGGCCTCGGCTGGTCGAGCGTCGTACTGATCAGCCTGTACGTCGCCTCTCGGCGGACCGGGGTCTCCATTCGCGAGCTAGTGCTGGAGTCGGGCTATCGCCGTGAGCTCGGGTTCCTCGCCATCGCCGGTGTGGTCGCGTTCGTGATCCCGGTGACCGGTGAGATCCACCTGCTGCTCGGTATCGCCCTGCTCGGCTTCTTCGCCTACTACCTGTACCGCGCTGCTGTCTCGGGTCACGACGATGATCCCGACCTGATCGGCCCGGCCGCGCGGATCGGCGGACTGCCGACCACGCAGCGGCGGATCGCGGTGATCGGGATGTTCGTGGTTTCGGCCGGGATCATCCTGGCCTCCGCGGAACCCTTCGCCGACTCGCTGGTCGAGGGCGGTCAGGCGCTCGGGATCGACCAGTTCCTGCTCGTGCAGTGGCTGGCACCGCTGGCCTCCGAGGCGCCGGAGTTCATCATCGCGATCCTGTTCGCCTGGCGCGGCAAGGGCGCGGCTGCGCTCGGCCTGCTGATCTCCGCCAAGGTGAACCAGTGGACGCTGCTGATCGGCAGCCTCCCGATCGCCTACGGCCTCGGCGGCGGCCCTGCCGCTCTCCACCTGGACGGCCGACAGATCGAGGAGTTCCTGCTCACCGCCACGCAGACCCTGCTCGGAATCGCGGTCCTGCTCAGCCTCCGCTTCCCCCGCTGGGCCGCCTGGACACTGCTCGCCTTGTTCGCGATCCAGTTCGCCGTACCGGGTCAGACCGGCCGCTACATCCTCTGCGCGATCTACCTGGTCCTCGCCATCATCGCCACCACCCGCAACCGCCACCACCTGGCCGCGACCCTGCGAGCGCCGTTCCGCAAGCCCGCCGTACCGGCGCCCGTCGACCGCACCCCCGACCTCGTCGACGCCTAACCCCATTTGGGACTCGCCGGGACGGGGACGGGGGCGAGAGGTGGGTTAGCTTGCCTGCTGTTCTGCGGCGACTTCGGGGATGCGGGTACGGCGTTCCTGGGGGCCGGGGCGGCCGCGGCGGCGGCCGGAGAGGAACTTCTCGCCGGCGGCGGTGCCGGTGAACTTGGTGCGGCGGGCCCATTCGCGGCATTCCTCGAGGACCGGGCACGAGGTCAGGCAGACCGCCTGCGCCTTGCGCTGCTCCCACTGGCTGGCGCTCTCGTCGTACGACGGGGCCTGGCCGACGCACGCGGCGCGGCTCATCCAGTTGTCGGCGGGGTCGACGATCACCGTCAAAAGCGGCCTCATGGGCACTCCTGCTCCCTCATCGATCGGGCGGATCGAATCCGCCAAGGGTTTCCCGGCGGTAGGAACAGCGTGCTCCACCCGCGTTGCCCCGGTGCGACGCCAATGTTTCCGGCGTGAAACGTAGACCAATTCATTCCGTAGTAATAAAACTACAAACAGTTGCGTTGAGTGGTGATTTAGTTACAGAATGATCAGGGTCCGCGACAGTCCGTGACAGCGAAGACAGGAGATCCGATGCGTCTTTCACGAGTTCTGGTTCAGTTGGTGGGTGGCGTGCTGCTCGCAGTCACCGCCTCGAGCGCCACGGCGGTTGCGCCGGCAGTCGCGGATGTTCGCAGCACCGTCGTCGCGGCGGCCAACGGTGAGATCGGCCAGGGCGAAACGCCGCCGGGAAGTAACTGCAACCCCTACGGCCCGTGCCAGGCCTGGTGCGCGCACTTCGCGACCTGGACCTGGCGCCAGGCCGGCATCAACATCCCGAACTACGGTTTCACCGGCGACATCTACACCTGGGGCACCCGCAACGGCCGGTCGCGTGCCACCAACACGGGGATGAAGCCCGGCGACATCGTGCTGTACGGCACGGGTCCGCAGAACACGAGCACGTCGGTGCACACCGGGGTTGTAGTTGCGGTGGGCAACGGAACCATCACCACCGTCGAGGGCAACTCGAACAACGCGGTCCGCAAGCACGGCCCGTTCGACCCGACCAGGGCCAAGGCCGCCGGTCGGCCCGGCAACATCTACGGCTGGGTCTCCGTCGTGGGATGAGCCGTCCGGACGAGCCGGATCTCCCATAGATCGAAGTACTCGTCGTGCTTGCGGGTGCCGTCCGGAGCGAACCCGTGCCGGCGGTAGAACCCGAGCGCCCGCTCGTTGTCCTCGAACACCCACAGGTACGCCGGATCCTTGCCAATAGCAACGTCCAGCAACCGCGTCCCCAGCCCGCTCCCCCACCAGGCCGCCCGCGTGTAGATCGCCTGCAACTCCAACGGCACCGGCGAATCCTCGTCCCGCCCCGGACTCGTCCCCACGAACCCGACCACCCGGTCCCGCATCGGCACCTCACCAGGGTTGATCGCGAGCCAGCGCGTCTTCCCATCCTGGATCGCCTGCGACCAGCGCTCGATCCGCTGGTCGACGTTCGCGGTTCGCTGGGCGAGTACGTCGGAGGGGGCGAGTCCGGCGTACGCCTCCTGCCAGCACTGGAGGTGGCACCAGGCGGCGGCTTCGGCGTCCTCGACCGTCGCCGGGCGGATCTCGGGAGTCATGTCAGACAGTGAAGACGATCTTCCCGAAGACGTCACCCGCATTCATCTTGGCGAACCCGTCCCGCGCGTCCGCCAGCGGCAGCACGGTGTCGATGTGCGGCGAGATCCCGGCGTTCGCCATGAACTGAACGAGCTCGGCCAGCTCGGTCCGCGTCCCCATCGTGGAGCCCTGCACCCGCAATTGTAGGAAGAAGATCCGGTTCAACTCGGCCGACTTCGGCGCCTGCCCACTCGTCGCCCCCGAGATCACCACCGTCCCGCCCTGCTTGAGCGACTTCAGCGAGTGCGACCACGTGGCCTGCCCGACCGTCTCCATCACCGCGTCCACCCGCTCCGGCAACCGCGCCCCGGACTCGAACACATCGTGCGCACCGATCTCCAGCGCCTTCGAACGCTTCGCCTCGTCCCGGCTGGTCGCCCAGACCCGAATCCCGGCCGCCCGCGCCAGCGTGATCAGCGAGGTCGCCACCCCACCGCCCGCGCCCTGCACGAGCACGGTGTCGCCCGGCTTCAGGTCGGACTGTGTGAACAACATCCGGTACGCCGTCAGCCAAGCGGTCGGCAGGCACGCCGCCTGCTCAAAGCTCAACCCAGCAGGCTTCGGTACGACGTTCCGCGCCGGAACCGACACCTTCTCGGCCAGCGTCCCGTCGTACCGCTCACTCAGCAGCGATCGCTTCGGGTCGAGCGTCTCGTCGCCCCGCCACTCCGGATCCGACACCACCGCATGCACAACCACCTCGTTGCCATCCGGATCGACCCCGGCCGCGTCACACCCGAGGATCATCGGCAGGTTCGCCTCGGCCAGCCCAACGCCCTTGAGCGACCACAGGTCGTGGTGGTTCAACGCCGACGCCTTCACGTCGATCGTCACCCACCCGTCCCGCACCTCAGGCTCCGGCCGCTCCCCCACCTCAAGAGCGGCCACTGGGTTCTCCGGGTCGAACTTCGCAGCGTAAGCAGCAAGCATGCAATCCACCCTAGGCTCTGATCCCACTCGAGACATCCGACCCCACCCCCACCCCTACCCACACCCCACACTCGCATGCTGGCTCCGGTCGCGGTGAGTCGCGGATCACGGTGGCTTCGGTCGCGAGGCACGGTGAGTCGCGGAGCACGGTGGCTTCGGTGGGCGGGGGTCGGGGGTCGGGGTGGGGTTGGGGTTAGGGGCGGGCGACGTTGTCGGTGTGGGCTGCGGCGGCTACCGCGGCGGCTACTGCGGGGGCGACTCGGGGGTCGAAGGGGGACGGGATGATGTAGTCGGGGCGCAGGTCGCCGGGGGCGATCAGGCCGGCCAGGGCGTTGGCGGCGGCCAGCTTCATGCCTTCGGTGATGCGGGAGGCGTTGGCGTCGAAGGCGCCGCGGAAGATGCCGGGGAACGCGAGCACGTTGTTGATCTGGTTGGGGAAGTCCGAGCGGCCGGTGGCGACGACTGCGGCGTGCCGGTGGGCGATGTCGGGGTGGACTTCGGGGTTCGGGTTGGCGAGGGCGAAGATCATCGCGTCGGGGGCCATCCGGGCGATCGCCTCCTCGGGAACCGTCCCGCCGGAAACACCCAGGAAGACGTCAGCACCATCGAGCGCATCCACCAGCCGACCGGACAGGCCGCCAGTGTTCGTGTCGCGAGCCAGCGAGAGCTTCACCGGGTTCAGGTCCGCCCGGTCCTCGTGCAGCACGCCCTTCGAATCCACCACAGCCAGGTCGCCGACACCCGCCTGCAGCAGGATCCGGGCACACGCGACCCCGGCCGCCCCGGCGCCCGAGATCACCACGCGGATGTCCGAGATCGACTTGCCGGTGACCCGGAGCGCGTTCTGCAACGCGGCCAGTACGACGACCGCCGTACCGTGCTGGTCGTCGTGGAAGACCGGGATGTCCAGCCGCTCCTTCAGCCGGCGCTCGATCTCGAAGCAGCGTGGTGCCGAGATGTCCTCGAGGTTGATTCCGCCGAACGACGGCGCCATCCGCGCGACCGTCTCGACGAACTCGTCCACGTCGGTGCAGTCGAGCGCGATCGGCACCGAGTCGACGCCACCGAACTCCTTGAACAGCAGCGCCTTGCCCTCCATCACCGGCAGTGACGCGGTCGGCCCGATGTCACCGAGACCCAGTACGGCGGTTCCGTCGGTGACGACTGCGACCACGTTCGACCGCCAGGTGTAGCGGCGGGCCAGCGACGGGTCCTCGGCGATCGCCGTACAGACGCGGGCGACGCCCGGGGTGTAGGCCTTGGACAGTTCGGCGGCGTCGGTGACGTGCACCGAGGACGTCACCTCGATCTTGCCGCCGACATGCAGCTCGAAGACCGGATCACCGGCGTACGGATCGGAGACAACAGGAGAAACAGGCTGGGCGACCATGACAGAACCCCTCGGGAAGGTGTGCGTACAAGACTGAGTGCGCCCGACGTTGATGCGTCGAAACGGCGCTGTTTCCAGGGGGTCACCCGTGCGGAATCGAGTAAACCACAGCGCCTACTGGTCTGCTGTGAGCGGCCCCACACAGATAACGATCCCGGTCAGCCCGGGGCCGCGAACTGCCCGCTGTGCCAGGATTCGGGGATCCAGACCCCTGTCGAGGAGTAATCGCGATGAACATCGTCCGCACTCTCCGTACGCATCGCCGGATCACCGCGGCGGTCGCCGTTTCGGCGCTCGCGCTCGCACTCACCGCCTGTGGCGGCGAGTCCGGCAGCGGTGGATCCGGCGACAAGGCCAAGGCTGCCGGGATCGACCTGGTGAAGTCCGGCCAGCTGACGATCTGTACCCACCTGCCGTACAAGCCGTTCCAGTACAAGGACGGCACCAAGGTCGTCGGCTTCGATGTCGACCTGCTGAACCTGCTCGCCGAGGACCTCGGCCTGAAGACCGACGTGGTCAACATCGAGTGGGCCCAGGTCACCTCCGGCGCCGCCTTCAAGGCGAAGAAGTGCGATATCGGCATGGGCGCGATGACGATCAACGAGCCGCGCAAGGCCGCGCTCAGCATCACCGACCCGTACATGGACGCCACTCAGGTGCTGATGGCCAAGAAGGACTCCGGCATCAAGGGTCTGGCCGACCTGAAGGGTAAGAAGCTCGGCGCCCAGGCCGACACCACCGGTAAGGACTACGCCGACAAGAACGCGGCCGCCAACGGCTACACGGTGATCCCGTTCAACGACCTGGCCCTGCAGGGCAACAACGTGAAGTCCGGCCGGGTGGACGCCGCGATCAACGACAACGGCGTGCTCTACGACTTCGTCAAGGACAACCCGGACATGGCCGTGGTGGCCGAGTTCGACACCGGCGAGCAGTACGGGTTCGCGGCGCTGAAGGACGGCACCGGCCCGAAGATCGTGGCCAAGTTCAACGAACTGCTGGCCAAGGCGAAGAGCGACGGCAAGTACAACGAGATCTACAAGACGTGGTTCGGGGTTGAGCCGAAGAAGTGAGTACTCCGGCCGACACCGTCGTACGTAAAGGGTTGAGTCCGCGCAAGCGGGCTCAGCGCTCCCGCCTGATCCAGTACGCCGTCCTCGTGGGCGTGGCCCTGTTCGCGCTGTTCAGCGCCGACTGGGGCCAGATCGGCTCGGTCTTCTTCAAGCCCGAGTTCATCAAGTCGACGTTCCAGGACGGCGTACTGCAGGCACTGATCAAGACGCTCGAGTACACCGCCGGCGCCTTCGTGATCGGCCTGGCCGGCGGCACGCTGCTGGCGCTGATGCGGCTCAGCAGCGTCGGCCCGTACCGGTGGCTCGCGACCGCCTACATCGAGTTCTTCCGCGGCCTGCCGGCGATCGTGGTCTTCATCGCGTTCAGCCTGCTGCCGCTGGCATTCGAGGGCATGACGATCCCCTGGGACCCGTACGGCGTCGTCTGGCTCGCGCTCGGAATCGTCGCCGCGGCGTACATGGCCGAGGTGATCCGGGCCGGCATCCAGGCGGTTCCGAAGGGCCAGATCGAGGCGGCCCGCTCACTGGGCATGCCGTCCGGTTTGGCGCTGCGCAAGATCGTGCTCCCGCAGGCCTTCCGGATCGTGCTGCCGCCGCTGACCAACGACCTGATCCTGCTGGTCAAGGACTCGTCGCTGGTCTTCATGATCGGTGTCGCGGCCGACGGCTACGAGCTGACCGGGTTCGGCCGGGACCTGGCCAACACCTATTCGAACCTGACCCCGATCGTGGTCTGCGGCTTCTGCTACCTGATCATCACCCTGCCGCTGGGCCTCCTGGTCCGCCGGCTCGAGGCGAAGGCAGCGAGGGCCCGCTGACATGGCACTGGTCGAAATCAAGAACCTCCACAAGTCCTTTGGCAGCAACCACGTTCTGCGCGGCATCGACTTCACCGTCGAGCAGGGCGAGGTCGTCTGTGTGATCGGCCCGTCCGGTTCGGGCAAGTCGACGCTGCTGCGCTGCGTCAACCTGCTCGAGGTTCCGCAGGAGGGTCAGGTGATCGTCCGCGGTGAGGAGATCACCGACCCGGACTGTCATCTGGACGCCGCTCGCGCGGGGATCGGCATGGTGTTCCAGCAGTTCAACCTGTTCCCGCACCTGAGCGTGCTGGCGAACTGCACGGTCGCCCAGACCACGGTCCTGAAGCGCAAGCCGGCCGACGCCGAGAAGATCGCGCGGGCCAACCTCGAGCGGGTCGGTCTGAACGAGAAGGTCGATGCGTTCCCGGCACAGCTGTCCGGCGGTCAGCAGCAGCGGGTGGCGATTGCCCGCGCACTGTCGATGGACCCGGCGCTGATGCTCTTCGACGAGCCGACATCCGCGCTCGACCCCGAGCTCGTCGGCGATGTGCTCACGGTCATGCGCAAGCTCGCCCTCGAAGGGATGACGATGCTCGTCGTCACCCACGAGATGGCCTTCGCCCGGGAGGTCGCCGATCGCGTGGTCTTCATGGACGGCGGCGTCATCGTCGAGCAGGGCCCGCCCGCCGAGGTGATCGGCAACCCGCAGCAGGAGCGCACCCAGCTCTTCCTCCGCCGGGTCCTCGACCCCACCCACGTCCAGGACCTCTGACCCGTACTTCGTCACGCTGCGTGCCCGGTCTGTCGACGGGCCGCACGCGTGGGGTTCACATCGGCTACGAATAGGTCTCCATTCCGGAGTTGACGCTGCGTCGGGGGCATCACCCTGTGTCAAGATGCGGACCACACGGCGCCGGAAACCGGCCGGCACCCCGGTATTGGAGGACTAGATGTCTGTCCTGCGGAGGACGCTCGTACTGTCGGGCGTTCTGGTTCTGGCGGCGGCGGGATGCGGTTCGGACTCGCTTGGCTCCGGCTCGAGCCCGAGTGCACCGAACAGTGCGTCCTCGAGTACGCCGACCAGCGGTGGGCCGGACCTGAGCGGCAAGCTGCCCCCGAAGATCGCGGCGGCGAAGAAGATCGTCGTCGGCGTCGACGCGAGCTACCCGCCGAACGAGTCGCTCCAGGGCGGCAAGACCGTGGTCGGCATGGATGTCGACCTGTTCAACACCGTCGCGGCCAAGTTCGGCGTCACCGTCGACTGGCAGCCGGCCGGCTTCGACACCATCATCACCGGTGTCCAGAGCGGCAAGTACGACGTCGGCGTCTCGTCGTTCACGATCAACGACAAGCGCAAGCAGCAGGTCAACATGGTCAGCTACTTCAGCGCCGGCACCCTGTGGGTGACCGCGAAGGGCAACCCGAAGGGCGTCAACCCCGACGACGCCTGCGGCAAGACGGTCGCCGTACAGAAGGGCACCACGCAGCTGGAGGACGACCTGCCGAAGCGCCAGGCCAAGTGCAAGGCCGACGGCAAGCCCGAGATCAAGCCGCTGGTCCGCGAGAAGCAGGACCAGGCGACCGCCGACCTGGTGGCCGGCAAGGCCGACGCGATGCTCGCCGACTCCCCGATCTCGCTGTACGCGGTCAAGCAGACCAACGGCGCGCTCGAGCAGCTCGGTGAGATCTACGACGCCGCGCCGTACGGCTATGTCATCCCGAAGGCGCAGACCGAGTTCGCGGAAGCGATCGTCGAGGCGCTGAAGTCGGCGGCGGCCGACGGCTCCTACAAGGCCGCACTGGCCAAGTGGGGCAACGAGTCGGGAGCGATCACCGACTTCGCGGTCAACCCCTGATGAGTGCGGAGACCACCTCGGACGGCACCCCGGCCGGTACGACGGACGTCCGGCCGGGCGCCATCAACGCCGTACCGGTGCGGCATCCGGGCCGGTGGGTCGCGATCGCGGTGATCGCGGTCCTGGCCGCGATGCTGGTGCACCTGCTGGTCACCAACAAGGCGTTCGACTGGAGCTTCGTCTTCCAGGCGATGAACCAGTCGCCGGTGATCAACGGATTCCTCAAGGGCACACTGCTGGTCACCGTGCTGGCGATGGTCGTGGGTGTCGGCGGTGGCGTGCTGCTGGCGACGATGCGGTTGTCGGACAACCCGATCCTGTCCGGGGTGTCCTGGCTGTTCACGTGGTTCTTCCGCAGCATCCCGCGGTACCTGCTGCTGTTCTCGATGGGCACGCTCGGTGTGCTCTTCCCGCAGGGCATCGCGTTCGGCATCCCGTTCGACTGGAAGATCATCGACTGGCTCGGGATGTCCGGTGACTGGCGGTTCCTGACCCTGGACGCGAACCAGGTGTTCACCGGACTCGTTGCCGGTGTCATCGGTCTCGGGCTGTCCGAGGCGGCGTACATGGCGGAGATCGCCCGGGCCGGGATCATGTCGGTGGACAAGGGCCAGGCCGAGGCCGCCGAGGCGCTCGGGATGAGCAAGGGCAAGGCGATGCGCCGGGTCGTGCTGCCGCAGGCGATGCGGGTGATCGTGCCGCCGACCGGCAACGAGACGATCGCGATGCTGAAAGATACGTCGCTGCTCCTCGCCGTCCCGGTGATCGGCGAGCTGTTCTATCAGCTGCAGTCGATCGGTTCGACGTACTACAAGACGTTCCCGATCGCGGTGGCCGCGACGCTGTACTACCTGGCCGCGACCAGTGTGCTGATGGTCGGGCAGTACTTCCTCGAGCGGCACTTCGGCAAGGGCTTCGGTACGACGGCGCCGCGGGCTGCCCGTCCGGCCGGGGCAGGGGGTGCCTGATGCCACTGGTTCATGCGGTCAACGTGAGCAAGTCGTTCCATCACAACGAGGTGCTCAAGGGCATCGACCTCGATGTCGACGCCGGCCAGGTCGTCTGCCTGCTCGGGCCTTCGGGTTCGGGTAAGACGACGTTCCTGCGCTGTATCAACCAGCTCGAGACGATCGACGGCGGCCGGATCTGGGTCGACGACGACCTGATGGGGTACGCCGACCGCGACGGCAAGCTGTATCGCCTGAAGGACAAGGAGATCGCGGCCCAGCGGCGCGAGATCGGCATGGTCTTCCAGCGGTTCAACCTGTTCCCGCACATGACCGCGCTGCAGAACGTGATCGAGGCGCCGGTCCAGGTCAAGGGCGAGTCGAAGAAGGCCGCCCGCGATCGGGCGCAGTCGCTGCTCGACCGAGTTGGCCTCGGCGACCGCACTGCGGCGTACCCGGCGCAACTGTCCGGTGGCCAGCAGCAACGAGTTGCGATCGCCAGAGCGCTGGCCATGCAGCCCAAGCTGATGCTGTTCGACGAGCCGACCTCCGCGCTCGACCCCGAACTGGTCGGCGAGGTGCTGTCGGTGATGCGCGAACTGGCCGCCGACGGGATGACGATGATCGTGGTCACCCACGAGATGTCGTTCGCCCGCGAGGTGGCCGACACCGTCGTCTTCATGGACGGCGGCGTGGTCGTCGAGGCCGGTCCGCCGGCCGACGTGATCGGCAACCCGCAACACCAACGGACGAAGACGTTCTTGTCACGTCTCAGGTCCGAACACAGCTGAGGATCTGGCGCCGTGCATCAAATGCGCTGAGAGTGGTAGATGTACGGCGTCAGTCCGATGCAGAGGAGACGAAGTGAGCAGCACGGGGCAATCCGCCGAGGTCCGCCTGAGTATCCCGGCCGACGGTGCGTACATCGCCGTACCGCGGTCGGTGGTGGGCAACCTTGCGGCCCGCAACGACTTCACCGTGGACGCGATCGACGATCTGCGGATCGCCGTGGACGAGGCGTGTTCACTGCTGCTGCCGCAGGCCACGGACGGCGTGCTGGACTGCGTCTTCGCGATCGACCCGCCGCAGCTCACGGTCCGCACGAGCGCCGTCGTACCGGCCGGCTGGACCCCGGACACGTCGTCGTTCGGCTGGACCGTGCTGACCGCACTGGTCGAGACCGCCGCCGTCGAGACGATCGACGGCCGGCTGACCATCACCGTGACGGCTACCGCCACCGCCACGGAGAAAGCGTGACAGACGACAGAGACCTGGGCGAATCCCAGGACCACCACTCCGATCTACGCACGCGGACGGCTGCCTTCTTCGCTGCGATGGCCGCGGCTGGCGCCGGTACGCCGGATCACACGGCCGCCCGCGATGGCCTCGTCTCGCTGCACATGCCGCTGGTCGAGCACCTGGCCCGCCGCTTCCGCAACCGCGGTGAGCCGTACGACGACCTCGTGCAGGTCGCGACGATCGGGCTGATCAAGGCAATCGACCGGTTCGACTCGGACCGCGGGGTCGAGTTCTCGACGTACGCGACACCGACGATTCTCGGCGAGATCAAGCGGTATTTCCGGGACAAGGGCTGGGCGATCCGGGTACCGCGGCGCCTGCAGGAGCTGCGGTTGTCGCTGACCGCGGCCACGGCCGAGCTGACTCAGGAGCTCGGTAGAGCCCCGACCGTGGCCGAGCTGGCGGTGCGTCTCAACCTCCCGGCTGACCTGGTGATCGAGGGGCTCGAGTCCGCAAACGCCTACAACACCTTGTCTTTGGACGCTCCCGATCAGAACGAGTCGGATGCGACCACGGTCCTGGACGGGCTGGGTGGCGAGGACGAAGCACTGGAGAGCGTCGAGTATCGCGAGTCGCTCAAACCCTTGCTGGCCCAGCTGGACACGCGGGAGAAGCGGATCCTCACACTGCGGTTTTTCCGCGGGATGACGCAGTCTCAGATCGCCGAGGAGATCGGCATCTCGCAGATGCACGTCTCCCGGTTGCTGGCCCGCACGCTGACCGAACTGCGGGCCGGATTGCTCAAGGAATAGCGCTACAGGACTGGCGGATGGTCTTTCTCGGGGTTGTCGGCAAGGGCTTCGGTGGATTCCTTGCGGAAGACCCCGACCAGTACGCCGGCCGCTGCCACCGCGAGCGCGATCGCGACCCCCTTGGTGCCGCCGCCCCAGAAGCTGTAGGCGATCAGGAGCTGGATCAGCTGGGCGAACACGGCTGGTCCACGGCTCCACGTCGACGCCCGGGACAGACCGCGCGCGACGACGGCCAGACCCCCGCCGTACAGCACGAAGAACACTGTCGTGGTCAGGCCGAGCACCAGGCGTGAGCCCTGAATCGTAAATGCTTCGGCAATTCCGAGAACGACGAGCACAAGCCCTTCCGCTGCGACCACCGCCGCGGCTAGCTTCAGTGCTCTAGGTACTACGGCAGCTGGGGAGTCGGTCGGCACTCCGCCAGCCTAGACGCTGTGCACCGAGGTTTTGGGTGGCGTAACCCCAGCCCTACAGGGATTCGAGGTTGTGCGTAACCAAAGCGTTGTCCGATCGGTTACTTGCAGTGAACGGGTGATTGCGAGTTCGCGCCTCTGTCCGGTTAACGGACGGGGAGCACCGTCACGCACCGGTTCGTAGTGTTAAGGAAGTGTTGTGATCTGATCGACAACTCCAGAACCCTTGTTTCACACGCCTGAGATTGGGAACATGGAGTCGTTCGTGAAAGCGTTCACAACTTGCCGCGAACATTCAGACCCTCGCCCGACGGTCCCCTCCGTCGCGAGAAGTACGACGAGTACAGCACCCGCTGATCGGGCACAGACCTAACCGACAGCGTACTTCCACTACTGAGAGAGATGGGATTCGCCATGGATTGGCGCCACCGGGCCATTTGCCTCGATGAGGACCCGGAACTGTTCTTCCCCATCGGCAACACCGGGCCCGCGATCATGCAGATCGAGGAGGCCAAGCAGGTGTGCCGCCGGTGCGACGTGCGTGAGCAGTGCCTCGCGTGGGCACTGGAAGCCGGCCAGGACCACGGTGTCTGGGGCGGCCTGAGCGAGGACGAGCGACGTGCGCTGAAGCGCCGTAACGCCCGTCAGCGCATCCGCACCGCCTGAGTGTTCTTCGTCGAGGCCCCGCGGGATCCGCGGGGCCTTCGCCATTTCAGCACTGCGCTATTCAGGCACCGGAATATCCAGCGTGACTTGAGTTCCGCTCTTGCCGTCACGGCGGGCGCCGAACTCCAACGTGCCGTCCAATTCACCCAGCACCAGGGTGCGGACGATCGACAGCCCCAGATTTCCGGACAGCTCGGAATCGAAGTTCGCGGGCAGACCTTGACCGTCGTCGATCACATCGACCCGCAGCCGGCCGACGGAACGTTCGGCCAGTAGCTCAATGGTTCCGGACGTTTCTTCTCCGTCACGGGTGCCGAACGCATGCTCGACCGAATTCTGCATCAGCTCGGTCAGGACCATCGCGAGCGGCGTGGCCTCGTCCGAATCCAGGACACCAAAACTTCCGGTCCGCCGGATCTCCACGGCAGTGGCAACGGTCGACACGTCGGCCACCATCGCCGCGACCCGATCCGCGACATCGTCGAAGTCCACATGCTCGTCGAACGACTCCGACAGCGTCTCGTGGACGATGGCGATCGACCCAACCCGCCGTACCGCTTCGGCCAGTGCCTCCTGGGCTTCCGGCACGGTGATCCGCCGGCCTTGCATCCGCAGTAACGCGGCGACGGTCTGCAAGTTGTTCTTGACGCGATGATGAATCTCCCGGATGGTCGCCTCTTTGGTGACCAGCTCCCGCTCCCGGCTCCGCAGCTCGGTGACATCCCTGAGGAGGATGAGCGCTCCCACATGCTGACCGTCGGCGCGCAACGGGATCGCCCGCAGGAACAGGGTCGCGTCGGCGTTCTCGATCTCGATCTCCTGCGCCGCGCGTCCGGTCAGCACGGTCGCGAGCACGTCGTCGACCTTGGTCCCGGTGTGCAGGAGCTCCGCGGTCACGTCCTTGAGGCGGCTGCCGACGAGGTCGGTGACCAAACCCATCCGCCGGTACGCCGACAACGCGTTCGGGCTGGCGAACGTCACCATCGCGTGCCGGTCGACCCTGATGCAGCCATCCCCGACTCGGGGCGACGTGGACAGCAGCCGCTCCCCGCCGTACGGGAAGATGCCGTCGGTGATCATCCGGGCCAGGTCGGTCGCGCTCTGCAGGTAGGCGATCTCGAGCCGGGACGGGGTCCGGACGCCGAGCAGGTTCGTGTTCCGGGCGATCACCGCGATCACCCGGGAGCCCCGCCGTACGGGGATCGTCTCGACCCGCACCGGTACGTCGTCGCGCCACTCCGGGTCGCCTTCGCGGCAGATCCGGCCCCCGTCGTACGCCTGGTCCAGCAGGTGCCGGCGGCCGCGCGGGATGAAGGAGCCGACGATGTCGTCCAGGTACGCCGTCGGTCCGGTCGTCGGCCGCATCTGGGCGCCGGCCCAGAATCCGAGGCCTTCGGTGTCGGGCAGCCAGAGGACCAGATCGGCGAACGACAGGTCGGCCAGCATCTGCCAGTCCGAGACGAGCAGCTGCAGGCGATCCAGGTCGGCCTGGTCCAGTGTTGTGTGGTTTCTGGCCACGTCACTCAAAGACGGCACAGCCCTGATGCTACCGACGGGGATACGACTCGACAGATGGGTGTAGACAGGTGTTTGATCTCAGACGGGCGGAAGGATGATCTTGGTGGAGTCGACGTACTGGCAGGACGTGATGGCCGCGGACTATGCGGTCCCTCACGACCGTGCGCTCAACGACCTCACCGAAGAGCTCGTGCGCGGCCTCGCGTCGACCAACCCGCAGGTGCGTGACGCACTGGCCTATCCCACTTTGGCGACCTGGCTCGAGCGCGGCGTGTACGACGACCTGCTGCCCGGCTTCGGCGACGGCCTCTGTGCCGGACTGTCCTACGGACTCGGCGAGGACGGTACGGACAGCGTCTTCCGGCGCTCCTTCACCGCACTGACCCTGGCTGAGGTCATCCACCGCGACAACGCCGAGTTCCTCGTCCACGACGAGGTGGTGATGCGCTGGGGCGACCGGCTGGCCACCTGGCTGCTGCGCGAGCGCGACCTGCGCGGTTACGTGCCGGACTGCGGCTGGGCGCATGCGGTTGCGCACGGTGCGGATGCGATCGGCGCACTGGCCCGGTCGCGGCACTGCGACATCGGCGTGCTTCGGGCACTGCTCGACGTACTGGCGGACCGGATCGTCAAGGACACGCAGTACCGCTGGGTGCACGAGGAGCACGACCGGGTCGCGCACGCGGTCATGACGATCCTGCACCGCAACATGCTCACCAGTGACGAGCTGGAGCGCTGGCTGAAGCCCATCGCCGCTACTGCGGCCCAGCAGCCGCTCATGCACGAGACGCTGCCGGAGTGGCCGACTCCCCCGGTCTTCAACGCCCGTGGGGTCCTGCACGTGCTGCTGAGCCAGCTGGCGATCGGAGTGAAGGGCTTCCCGATCCCTGGTGACGACGAACTGTTCGGACGGCCTATCGAGGCCCGTGCGGACCTGCTGCTGATGCTGACCGAGGCTGTCCAGGGCTCACAGCCCTACATCTACCGGCCGGCGACTAATCCGTCTTAGGTACTGCGACTGTTGCCACCACCGCGAGGTGGTCGGTGCCGGCGATCTCGTACGTCGCGAACTGGAGCGGCTGGATCGGCCGGGTGGCCAGGACGTGGTCGATCTGGGTCCGGGCGATGGCCGGCTGGTCGGACGGCCAGGTGCCTTTGAAGCCACCACCCACGGACGGTCCGACGCTGTGACAGTTCGAAGCGAGTGCCCAGCGGAAGTCCGCGTGGTCCAGGGTCGCGTTGAAATCACCGGCCACGATCGTCGGCGGGTCCTGCGCGCACCAGCGCCGTAGCTGCGTCAGATCGTGCTTCCACGGCGGCACGTCCTCCGGCAGCGGCGGGAAGCCGTGGTACGCGACCAGCCGCACCTCGCCCAGATTGCCGCCTGTCACCATCAGATTGCCGAAGCTGGTCGGAAGGTCCGGCTTGACCTGCACAGCGCCCAGAGAGGCCGCTACGAGCACGCTGGTGGCGCTCTCCACGGCTCTGGTGGGCTGTTCGGTGTAACCGGCGTACTTCAGGTCCTCGAGCTGTGCCCGGATCTCCTCGCGGACATCGACCTGTGCCTCCGGCAACGACACCAGGTCCGGTTTGCGCTCCCGGATGAGCTCCGCGACCGCACCGGCGCTGGCACCGCCACCCAGCACGTTGGCGACCATGATGGTCAGCACCCGGGTGTCGGCCGCCGGAGGCTTCGGATCACTCGTCACCCGCGGCAGAGTCAGCCCAGCACCGATCAGAGCCAGTACGGCGACCAGTCCGGCCGCCAGGCGCCAGCCCTTGCGGATGAGCATCAGCAGGGCCAGTACGAACACCAGGACCAGCCCCTGCGGCCGGAATGCGACCAGCTGGGCGAACGGCGTCACCTCGTCAAGACCGTACAGTTCCGGATACAGCGGGACGGCAACGATCACCACGAAGAGTACGGACAGCACGATCCGGCGTACCAGCCATGCCTTTTCGTTATCCACGCTCCACCCCGAACCTCTAGTCGCTTGTCCGGACGAAACGGTAGCGTGCTCCGTTGCGCCCGCTCTGTCCCGAGGAGGTTCGCAGTGTCCCGATTGTCCGCGGTGAAACCCGCGTACTGGATCGCCGGTGTACTACTGGCGGCCACGATCGTCGCCCCGCTCATCGTCTCGTCCTATGCCAAGGCCGAGCCGCGACTGTGGGGTTTCCCGTTCTTCTACTGGTACCAGCTGCTCTGGGTCGTCCTGTCGGTGTTCACCGTGGGGATCGCCTACAAGCTGGTGATGGGCGAGGAGCGCAAACGACGGGCTGCCCAGGGTCTCGGTGACCCGGACAAGCCGGCGAAGGGGGCAGAGCAGTGAACCACTCAGTCGACTGGGTGCAGTTGATCGTCGTCGTCCTGATCTTCGTCGCCGTCACGGTGATGGGCTTCATGGCGTCCCGCTGGCGGGCCGCCGCCTCGATGGACAACCTGGATGAATGGGGTCTGGGTGGCCGCGGCTTCGGCACCTTCATCACCTGGTTCCTGCTCGGCGGCGACCTCTACACGGCGTACACGTTCATCGCCGTACCGGCCGCGATGTACGCCACCGGAGCCGTCACCGGCTTCTTCGCGGTGCCGTACACGATCGTGGTCTACCCACTGATCTTCGTCTTCATGGCACGGCTCTGGTCGGTCTCGCACCGGCACGGCTATGTGACCCCGGCCGACTTCGTCCGCGGGCGCTACGGCAGCCGCTGGCTGTCGCTGGCGGTAGCCCTGACCGGCATCCTGGCCACCATGCCGTACATCGCGCTGCAGCTGGTCGGCATGCAGGCCGTCTTCGAGACGATGGGTCTCGGCGGCGACAACCTGCTGGCCAAGGACCTGCCGCTGCTGATCGCGTTCGCCGTCCTCGCGGCGTACACGTACTCCTCGGGTCTGCGGGCACCGGCGATGATCGCGTTCGTCAAGGACGGCCTGATCTACCTGGTGATCGGTGTCGCAGTCATTTACCTGCCGCACGCACTCGGCGGCTGGGAGGCCATCTTCGGTGCGGCCGAGAAGAAGTTGACCACGCCGAACCCGGCCACCGGCAAGCCGGTCGGCTCGTTCATCCCCGGCGTGACTGGGCACTCGGCGTACTGGACGCTGGCGCTGGGTTCGGCGCTCGCGCTGTTCATGTACCCGCACTCGGTGACCGCGGTGCTGTCCACCAAGAGCCGCAACGTCGTACGGCGGAACGCTGCGATCCTGCCGGCGTACTCGCTGCTGCTCGGTCTGCTCGCGCTGCTGGGCTTCATGGCCATCAAGGCGAACGTCAACATCACCGGCCTCGACGGGCTGCCGAACCCGCAGCTGGCGATCCCGCGGCTGTTCGACCAGGAGTTCCCATCCTGGTTCGCGGGCATCGCGTTCGCGGCCATCGCGGTCGGCGCGCTGGTGCCGGCGGCGATCATGTCGATCGCGGCAGCGAACCTGTTCACCCGCAACATCTACAAGGAGTTCCTGAAGAAGGACGCCTCGCCGGCCCAGGAGGCCAAGGTCTCCAAGCTGGCCTCGCTGCTGGTGAAGTTCGGCGCGCTGGTGTTCGTGCTCGGGATGGACAAGACGATCTCGCTCAACCTGCAGTTGCTGGGCGGTATCTGGATCCTGCAGACGTTCCCGGCGATCGTGGTCGGCCTGTTCACCCGCTGGTTCCACAAGTGGGCGCTGCTGGCTGGCTGGGCGGTCGCGATGGTCTACGGCACCATCGAGGCCTACAACGTGGTGAACCCGGCGACCAAGAAACACTTCGGCGGCTCGGTCACGAACATCCCGTTCACCGACACCACGGCGTACATCGGCCTGGTCGCGTTCGCGCTCAACCTGGTCATCGTCATCGTGCTGACGCTGGTCTTCCGGGCCCTCAAGGTCTCGGCCGGCGAGGACTCCACCCACGTGTCGGACTACACCGCCGACCGCGGTGACCCCGGCGTACACGACCTGCCCGACCTGCTCGACGAAGACGGCGCGGCTCCGGCCAAGTCCTAGCTGTTCCCCGGCGGCGGCCCTTTGCTGGGCCGCCGCTTTCTTTGTCCTTACGTTACGTTTTGCCACCATATCGACACGCTGCGCGGTCAGCTTGCCCGAATTCGGGCTGTAGGGGCGGCAGAATCGCGAGCGTGTTGCTGGTCCTCCTCGTCATGGCGCTCGCCGCCCTCGCGGCGCTCGCCACGGGCGGACGCCTTGGTCGGCTGGCCGACCACGCCCTGACCGGCCTGCACTGGCTGGCCGCAGCCGCCATCGGCCAACTCCTGGGCTCCCTCTTCGGCGGTACGGCGTACCCCGTAGGCCTGATCGGCTCCGCGGTCTGCATAGCAGTCTTCCTCCGCGAGAACCTGCGCCAGCCCGGCGTAGGCCTCCTGGCCCTGGGCTTCTTCTCCAACGCCGCCGTAGTAGCCCTGAACGGCGCCATGCCCGTCTCAGCCGCCGCCCTGACCCGAGCAGGCCTGTCTCCTCAGGTCGCCGGCCCGCGCCACGAACTCGTCACCGCCACAACCACGTGGCCCTGGCTGGGCGACGTCGTACCGGTAGCCCTCCCCGGCCTGGGCCAAGCCGTCAGCCCCGGCGACATCCTGATAGCCGCCGGCGCAGGCCTGCTGCTCTACACCGGCATGGGCGGCTCCGGCCGAGTAGCCACCGACATGGCCCCCGCCTGGGACGACCTGGAACCCTCAAGAGCGAACCCAGCCATCCGGATCCGCCGTCGTTCAGAACCGGAATCCACGCCCGATCACCCGACGGAGTGAGTCGACCACCACTGGGTCGTACTCCGCCCCGATCCCCAACCCGATCGACTCCATCGCCTTGTCCGGCGACTGCCCGCCGCCTTCCCCCACCAACTGCTCATAAGCCAACGCCACATTCACAATCCCGCTCTCCACCGGAATCTCCGCGTTATTGGCCCGCCCATGCCGATAAGGATCATTGGAGTGCCGCACAATCTCCGCCACATGATCCAGCACCCCCGACCGCTCAATCACCGAAGCCCCAATCTCCGCCGCCCGCTGCCGCTCCTCCCGAGTCCTGAGCAAACTCGCCCCACCCGGACTAGGATCCGCCAACGCCAACTGCCCCACCCCAGACAACAAAGCGGCGTACTCCAACGCCTCGATGCGGGCCGGCGTCAGACCAAGGTCGTAGCCCATGGCAACTGCCAGCTGGGAAGTCCGGCCGTTCTGTCCGGGACTGCTGAAGCCTGCGATCTCCGTACTTCGCGACATCGAACGCACCGTGGTTCGGTACGTCCGCTGGGCCGAGGCGAACCGGCGGAAGGCGAACTGAGTGAGCAGCAGTGGAACAACCACGAGCGGCGGGCCCCAGAGCCCCAGCAGCGACGTGCTGATCGCCAGCAGGATCCCGCTGATCGCCATCGCCATCCCGATCCGCGCCGCGATCACCACCTCGTCCCGCAGAGCTGCCGGGAAGGGCTGATTGAACTTCTCGGTGGCCTGCCCGGCGCCGACCAGGGCGTCCATCACGGCAGCGGTGAGAACCGCCAGCAGCATCGCCCCGGTCAGAGCGATCCCTGAAAGCCAAGTGCCGTCCCAGTACAGATCGGACGGAGTCACCGCGATGAAGACCGCAGCCGCGGCGGCCACCGACAGCACCCGCCGCGACGACACCACCAGGTCCCAGCGAAGGCCGGCCAACATTCGGGGAAGAATTCCGACCAGGGTCGCGAGGCCGGCGACCGCAACGACCTGCGCGAGGTCAGGAGGGATGGAGACCTCCGGCGGGCGCAGCAACACATACCCCAGCGCCGCGCTGGTCGCGATCGGCGCGCGGTTGCGGCTCCGGTCGACCCGGAACTGCACCATCTCGCCGATGGCGATCAGGAGCGCGAACGTCAAGGCGTACGGCCATTCGGTCACGCCGTTGCGAACCGTCAGAGCGAGGGCTGTGAGGCCCAGCAGCCCGCCCGACACGACGATCACGGCGCCACTGCCCAGCCGGCGCATCTCCACTCGCTCCGACGTGACCATCTACGCCTCCGGTCCAGCCGCGGACCCCGAAGCGCCGCCACCACTACCGAGGCTGAGATCGTCGTGGTCTATCGCTGCCTGGACTGTTTCGTCGGGGGCCGGCTGATCCGCAGCGGCCGCCTTCCAGCCGTCCCGGCGGATGACCTCGACGAAGGAGTCGACCAGCTGAGGATCGAAGTGGGTGTAGCGATCCTGCAGGAGAATCTGCAACGTCTCCTCGACACTGCGCGCCGGACGGTAGGAGCGAGTCGAGGTGAGACAGTCGAACGCGTCCACGATGCCGATGATCCGGGCGAAGTACGGGATGTTGGTTCCGCTCAGCCCGGCCGGGTAGCCGGACCCGTCGTACTTCTCGTGGTGATGCAGGACCGCGGACTTGACCTCCTCGAGGAACGGGATGTTGCCGATCAGCTCGACACCCCGCGCGGGGTGGAGCCGGATCGCGTCCATCTCGGAGTCGTCCAGGCGTCCGGGCTTCTGGATGATGCGCGTCGGTACGCCGACCTTGCCGACATCGTGCAGTAGTCCGGCGTGCTCGAGGGCGAGTTGCCGGTCCTCGTTGAGCTGGAGATGCCGGCCGAGCATCCCGACGCCTTCGCTGACCCGCTCCGAATGGCCGCGGGTATAGAGATCCTTGGTCTCGATGACCTGGATGAACGCGCGCATCGTCGCGGCCTGAGCGTTACGTTCCGCTTCGTAGAGCGACAGTGCCCACCTGGCGACGACCAGCGGGACAAGGACCAGCAGTACCGAGATCGGGCCGAGGCCGCCGATCCAGACCACGGCCAGCAGGATCCCGAGGAGGCCATAGCCGGTCATCGGCAGCGCGCTGGCGCCGGCGACCTTCCGGAGGAAGGCGAGCGGCGTGGGGCCACTCCCGTCCAGCCACAGCACCAGACACATCAAGGCGGCATTCACTGTCAGCCAGGCCACAATTGCGGCGAAGCCGGAAACCGTAGCGTGGCCCGGTGCGTCCAACACGGCATCGCCACGGACGCCGCCCGTGGTGACGTACACGAATCCGGCGGCAGTGGCGCACAGAACAGCCTGCGCGCCATTGAAAACCCGCCGCATCAAGGGCAACCGACGATCTTGTGTCAAGGGCAACAGAACGGCGACAACGACGGTGGCCGCAGGCCCTGACAACAAGAGAAGAGCAATACACACCACGTGATCGAGGACGGCCCGAACCGGACCCATCCGCGAACGCAACACAGCGCTCATGAGCAGTAGGAGACCCAGCGTCACGGTCGGCACATCGACGCGAGTCTGGAACAACGCAACCACGACAACCAGCACGGCGAGGGCCGTGCATATCGCCACTGTCAGGCGAAGTGGCCAGCGGCTGTTCACCGCTGAACTCTAACCTTCACCACTCCCAACCGTCAGCACCAAACATGAAACGTCACCTCCGATCAGCGGTCGCAGTCTTGTCCGCATCGACGATGGGGACAGGGGGGCTAGACAGCACGTCGCTGACTCGTCTGAATTTTGCTCATACAGGCTGCGCCGAAACACTGTAAGCCAGACCGTGACCCACCGCCGGACACGATCAACTGGGGGTGGTATGAGAGACTGTGACTCTTTGCAGTTGTTTCTAGGAGGCTTTGAAATGGGCAAGACTGGCCGCAAGCGTCGTGCGCGCAAGAAGAAGGGCGCGAACCACGGTAAGCGCCCCAACGCCTGACCCCAGGCGACTACGCAAAGCGAGGACCCCGGCCCCAAGCCGGGGTCTTTGCAATTTGGTCACAACGCAGGCCAGACCACCTTTCACAGAGGTCCTGTATTCGGAGCGTCTCCACACGCATACCGAAAGCGATCTTCAAACGCCTGTTGGGCTATTCTTTTGCACGAAATCGTGCGGAAACGTGAGAGGCCTACAGCCGACCTCGGAGAGCCCTCGGCGACCCGGGTGTGGATAACTCCAGCGAACCGTCGGCGGGGACTCCTATTGTTAGCCCCGGACCACCCGCCCTGGCCGTCACCCAGGAGTGGGCTGATTGCAGGAGGGAGGTGGGTCAGCTGACCGGCGAGAGCTTGAGTGATCTACTGCGCAAGTACCGGGGACGCGCCGGACTGACCCAGGCCGCACTTGCGGCCAAGGCCGGATTGAGCGACCAGGCCATCAGCGTCCTGGAGCGCGGCACCCGCCGCCGCCCCCGCATCGACACCATCCGCGCGCTCATCAAGGTGCTTCGCCTGGACAAGGCCGAAGCCGCCGAGTTCCTGGCCGTTGCGCGGGGCAAGAGCCCCTCGGCCGAGCCCGATGCGGAGGCGGTTCCGGCGGGTGAGGTGCTGCCGATGCCGTGGCAGCTGCCACCGGCGGTCTCCGACTTCACCGGCCGAACTGCCCAGATCGAGGCAATTCTGGATGTTCTGCGGCTGCCCGAGGGAATGGACAGTACGGCGGTCGGGCTGGTGGCGGTCACCGGAATGGGCGGTATCGGGAAGACGACGCTGGCCGTGCATGCCGCGCACAAGTTGGTCGCGAGTTATCCCGACGGTCATCTTTATGTGAATCTTCGCGGATATGGCCCTGGGCAGCCGATGTCGACCGCGGATGCGTTGCGCAACCTGCTGCGCTCTCTCGGTGTGGAACTGCAGCTCATTCCCGACGAGGTCGAGGAAGCCGCGGCCTTGTTGCGTTCACAGTTGACCGGGCGCCGGTTCCTGCTGTTCCTGGACAACGCGGCCGATGTGCAGCACGTGATGCCGTTGCTTCCGGGCAGTCCCGGGAGTTCGGCGATCATCACCAGCCGTGGTTCGCTGGCGAACCTTCCCGGCGCGCGTCAGGTCCGACTCGACGCCCTGTCGGAATCGGAGTCGGTGGCGTTGCTGGCCGGCGTCGTCGGGCGGAGCCGGGTCGCTGCCGAGCCCAAGGCCGCCGAGGTGCTGGCGGCCTTCACCGGCCGGCTACCGCTGGCGGTGCGGCTCATCGGTGGCCGGCTGGCCGCCCGGCCGAACTGGCCGATTCAGCACCTGGTCGACCTCCTCGAGGACGAGGACCATCGGCTGGACAGCCTGGGCTCGGACGAGACCGGGGTCCGGGCCAATATCGCCAGCTCGTTCGACTTCCTGCAGACCAGCGACCGCCCGCTCGACCGGGACGCCGTACGTGCACTTCCGCTGCTCAGCATCCCCGACGGCTCGGACCTGCGAACCCCGGTCGTCGCCCGACTACTCGACGTACCGGCTCGGAAGGCCGACGCACTGCTGGAGCGTCTCGCCGACCTCAATCTGCTGGAGTCCCTGGCTCCTGAGCGTTATCGCCTGCACGACCTGATTCGTGCCTACGCTCGCGAGCTTGCCGAGGAGACGCTGACGTCCGCCGAGCGGGACGCCGCGCTCGAGCGCATCCTGCGTTTCTACGTCGGCTTCGCCTGGGCCTGTCAGGCGCTGACCCACCGCACCAGTCCGCGGCTCGCGTTCGCCACCATCGCGCATACGCCGCCACCGACTGTCAACGACGTGGTCAAGTCGCTGGACTGGCTTGATACCGAGCACCAAAACGTCGTGGACCGGTGGCAGCAGGCCCTCGGCTCGACGCTGGCCGATTCACCGTTGATCCCGGAACTGATCCTGGCCCTGTTCGGGTACCACGAGTCGCGGTCGCGCTGGGTCGAGATGCGTGACATGCATCGCGGTGTCGCCGAATTGGCCGAGAAGAACGGGCTGGGCAGTATGGCGGCCTGGCTGCAGCACGACACGGCCATCCCGGAAGTGGAGAACGGCAGCCTCGAGGACAGCGTCCCCATTCTGCTGAAGGCTCTCGACATGTTCCGGGCGATCGGCGATCTGCGCGGACAGGCCCGGTGTGCGTCCTCGGTCACCCACGTCCTCGGCCGGCTCGATCGGCTGGACAAGGCACTCGAGCTCGGCAACGAGGCCCTGCGGCTGAGCCAGGAGATCGGCGACAAGACTGTCGAAGGGGTGACCCGGGTCGCGCTCGGTGGACTCTACGACCGGCACGGAGACTACGTCCGAGCCGATGAGGCGTTCCGGTACGGCGTGCGGCTCGCCGAGGAGACCGGCGATCTTCGGTCCATCGGCAAGCGGAACCTCAACACCGGCTTCTCACACCTGCTGGTCGGACGCCTCGACGACGCCGAGGAACCGCTGCTGAAGTGCATCGAGGCCGGCAAGAAGCTCGGCAACGACGACGTCGAGTCGCAGGGCTGGCAGTGCCTCGCCGCGCTGTACGCGGCGCAAGGAAAGTACCGGCAGGCTCACGAGAGCATCGACTCCGGCATGGCGCTGATTCGCAAGCACCGCCTCCGCGAAGGCGCGTTCCTGCTGGAACACGCGAAGGTCAGCGCCGCCGAGGGCGACCACGCCGCCGCCCTCTCCTACCTCAAGTCCGCAATGCCCGTCCTGCAAGGGATATCGCCGCGACTCGAGTCCACCGCGCAGGAGCTTCTTCAGCTCGCCCAGCGCGGCAGCCCGTACACCTACACCGTGGACAACAACCAGCTCAGCTGACGCAACCGTCAGTCGGTGGTGATGATTGTTGTTTCTACCTGGATCTGGGTGAGGCGGAGGAGGATTTTCTGGCGGAGGGCGTCGGGGGCGTGGTCGGAGCCGCAGGAGCGGTGGACCAGTTTCTTGATGCAGCGTTCGAGGTCGTACTCGTCGAGGCAGGGGGCGCATTCCTCGAGGTGCTGACGGATCTCCTCGGTGCTGGCGCCTTCGATCTCGTTGTCGATGAAGACGTAGACCCGCTGGAGGATCTCGTTGCAGTCGACGTCGTGGTCCTCGCCGCAGCTCACGACTCCTCCTTCTTCGCGGTCGCTTCGTCGTCCGTGGCGGCGATCAGGCCGCGGTCGCGGGCGTAGTCGGCCAGCAGTTCGCGCAGCTGGCGCCGGCCACGGTGCAGGCGTGACATCACGGTGCCGACCGGCGTACCCATGATGTCGGCGATCTCCTTGTAGGCAAAGCCCTCGACATCGGCCAGGTAGACGGCCAGCCGGAAGTCCTCGGGGATCGACTGCAGCGCCGACTTCACGTCGGAGTCGGGCAGATGCTCGAGCGCGACCGCCTCGGCCGACTTCAGGCCGCCGGGGGTGTGGGACTCGGCGGCGGTGAGCTGCCAGTCCTCGATCTCCTCGGTCGGTGACTGCGTGGGCTGGCGCTGCCGCTTGCGGTAGCCGTTGATGAACGTGTTGGTCAGGATCCGGTACAGCCACGCCTTCAGGTTGGTACCGGGCGTGAACTGGTGGAACGAGCTGTAGGCCTTCGCGAAGGTGTCCTGGACCAGGTCCTCGGCGTCGGCCGGATTCCGGGTCATCCGCATCGCGGCGGCGTACATCTGGTCGAGGAACGGCAGCGCCTCGCGCTCGAAGCGCGCGGTCCGCTGCTCGGGTGTCTCGGTCGTGGTCGGTGTCGGCATCGTGATCGAGAATACCGGGGCCAACCTAGTGCTCTGTCCAGTCTTCCGCGCCGGAGCCACCGTCGTTGCCGTCATGCTGATCACAACACGCCCGGTAGCGGGGTAATTCCCGCCTAGCGGGCGACCACTATCCGGACACTTCCCGGACGACCCACTCGAACACAGCTTCGACCAGAAGGTCGTAGGACTCGTCCTGGCTGAGCTCAGCCTTCTTCGGCACCTTGAAGGAGTGGTCGGCATCCGGTACGACGGCCATCTCGGTCAGCGGCGGAAATTCGTCAGGTGTGCCGAACGTGTCCCGCTCCCCCTGTACGACGAACGTCGGCAGCCCGGCACCCTGCAACTCGGCCACCCGCGACTTCTCCGGCTTCCCCGGAGCGTGCAGCGGAAACGCCAACGCCAGTACGCCGGATGCCCCAAGACTGCTCGCGGTCCGGCAAGCCACCCGCGCACCCGCACTCCGGCCACCGATCACCAGCGGCGTGCGGATCCGCAACTGCCCGACGATCGCGATCCACGCCTCGTCCAGGATCTTCGGCGCCGGCGCAAGCTTCTTACCCGCCCGTCGCCACGGCTGCTCGATCAGAAAGACGTTGATGTCCTGCTTCGGCAATCGCGCCGCCAGCGCCGCCAGATCAGGCGCCTCGATCCCCCCACCGGCCCCATGACCGAGCGCCAACGTCGCCACCGGCCGCCGAGCCCGGTGCGCCACGATCCGCGCTTCCCCGTGCGGCGTCCCCACAATCCGTTCGTCGGTCACCCGCCCCATCCTGTCATCCACACCCACGAACCCCGCACCTCCACCGCGCGGGTCGGCCACCTTGAGCCCCGATCAACCATCCCCAGCCAACCGCCACGATCGACACGAGCCCAACGCGACACCCACCGAACACCTTGAGCACAGTGATGATGGTTGTGGCCCTTGGCGGATGACTCGCTTGAGCACTGACGACGCTGTCTTTGATGGGATCCGTCTTCGTCAGGGGCCGCACGCACCGGCCGGACGGAGCGTGACC
>NZ_JBHUQZ010000016.1:0-167977 GCF_042674205.1 Kribbella sp. NPDC056951 | reverse complement strand
ACCTGAACCCGGCCCGCCCGGGCCCCGCCCGGGCAACCAACCAACCCATCAGATTCCATGCCCGGCCCGCAAAACACCATTCCGCAACAGCCTCCTGGACCCGAAAATCCTCCGACTAACGCAAGACCCCGAGCATCACGCACCTCAGCCACCGCCCGTCAGCCCCAGACAACGCGAGCCGCGGTCGCCGGGCCTCGCCATCCAGCCCAGCCACCTGCCTGGCCAGCCCTCTTGCTTTGTCGGCCGCCTTTGGTGGTCGAGTCGGGGCACAGGCCCGAAAGAACTCGGCCGGGGACGACCGCTCTGGCTCATCGCCGCCTCCGGCCGACCAAAAAGAAAGCGTGGCCGGGCGCCGCGGTGGCTGAGGCAGATGGCGAGGCCCGGCGACCGCGGCTCCACGCCGCCTAGGGTTGCCGGGCTGCGGTTGCCGTACGGGACAGAGGCCTGCTGGCAGCTGACCCACCCCGCACCTCACCAAACCACCCCGCGCCTCACCACCCGCGCCGCGCCAAACCACCCGCGCCGCGCCAAACCACCCCCGCGCCTCACCAAACCGCTCCGCGCTCATCAACCACCGCGTCTCATCAACCGCCCCGCGCCCCACCAAACCGCGCCGCGCCGCGCCAACCACCCCCGCGCCAACCACCCCCGCGCCAAACCGCGCCGCGCCTCATCAACCGCGCCGCGCCCCACCAAACCGCGCCGCCTCAACAACCACCCCGCGCTCACCAACGCCCCGCGCCTCAACTGCGCCGCGCCCACCAACGCCCCGCGCCTCAACCGCGCCGCGCTTCAGCAAACCGCGCTCACCAACGCCCCGCGCCTCAACCGCGCCGCGCTCACCAACGCCCCGCGCCTCAACCGCGCCGCGCTCACCAACGCCCCGCGCCTCAACCGCGCCGCGCTTCAGCAAACCGCGCTTCAGCGAACCGCGCCGGGCCTCGTTGTGCGTGGCAGTGCGGTGGTGCGTGGGGCGGTACTTTTTTCGCGGATCGCGCCCCGAAGTTACCGACCAGCGTGACCTGCGCGGCCAGCGGCCCGGCCGTACGAGCGAGGGTCAGAGTTTGCGGAGGGTGTGGAGGGACTCGATGGCGTGGTCGATGAGTTCGTCGGCGGTGAAGGGGCGGGCGGATTCGCGGAGGCCGGACCATTCGATGGCTAGGTCTTCGGTGTAGCTGAGCCAGGCGTGGATGCGGAGGTACTCGACCGACGAGCGGTTGTCGGCGACTTCCGGTGTGCCTAGGTAGGTGAGGACTCGGCGGGAGAGGCCGATGCGGGTGTCGTCGTAGACCTCGACGGCGTAGTCGTCGCCGCCGGCGGCGCCGCGGACGAAGGAGATGTACGCGGTGCGTCGGCGGGAGATGAAGGCGACGAACTGGACGAGCATCTCGCGGAGTGCTTCGTCCGGCGGGAGGTCTTCGTCGGGTTTGGTGACTCGCAGGAGGCGGCGGCCGGCGGCGGAGATGACGGCTACGTAGTAGTCGCGCTTGCTCGGGAAGTAGTGGAAGAGCAGGCTCCGGGAGATCCCGGCCTGGCCGGCGATGGCGTCGATCGACAGTTCGTGGATCGGTTTGTCGCGCAACATCATCAAGCCGATCTTGACGAGCTGCTTCTTCCGATCTTCCGCGGTCAATCTGTTGTCCACACTGTTGAGCATTGCTCAAAAGGGCGCTACGGTCAAGATTACCCGGCGGTACCCCGCCGGTTTCGGAAGGAGTGCTGTTACATGGGGTTCGAACCGTCCGCCCGTGCGCAGGACCTGATCGGGCGGGTCGAGGAGTTCATCCGGATCGAGATCGACCCGGTCGAGGCGGAGATCCACGCCGCGACCCGGGCCGCCGCCGATCCGTGGCAGCCGCAGCCGGTGTTCAAAGAGCTGCAGGAGAAGGCCCGCGCCCAGGGTCTGTGGAATCTGTTCCTCCCCCCGGCCGAGCCGGGCAACGAGCAGTACGGCGAAGGTCTGCCGAACCTGGACTATGCACCGCTCGCGGAGCTGATGGGCCGATCGTTCATCGCGCCGTACATCTTCAACTGCAATGCGCCGGACACCGGCAACATGGAAGTGCTGTTGCGCTACGGCAACGACGAGCAGAAGAAGCAGTGGCTGGAGCCGTTGCTGGACGGGACGATCCGCTCCGCCTTCTGTATGACGGAACCGGGCGTGGCCTCGTCGGATGCGACCAACATGGCGGCGACCGCGATCGTCGAGGGGGACGAGATCGTCCTCAACGGGCGCAAGTGGTGGAGCACCGGTGTCGGCAATCCCGAGTGTGAGCTGCTGATCTTCATGGGTCTGACCGACCCGGAAGCCCACCGGTACGCGCGGCACACGATGGTGCTGGTCCCGCGTGATCACCCTGGTGTGAAGGTCGAGCGGTTGCTGCCGGCGATGGGCCGGTACGACGAGCCGTTCGGTCATGGTGAGGTGTCGTTCACCGACGTCCGTCTGCCGGCGAGCAACATCCTGGTCGGCCCCGGTCGCGCGGTCGAGATCGCGCAGGGCCGGTTGGGTCCGGGCCGCGTTCACCACTGCATGCGGCTGATCGGCCTGGCCGAGAAATCACTCGAGCTCGCGCTGCAGCGCGGCACCAGTCGGCAGGCGTTCGGCAAGCCGCTGGTCAACCTCGGCGGGAACCGTGAGCGCATCGCCGATGCCCGCATCGCCATCAACCAGGCCCGACTCCTGGTCCTGCAGACGGCCTACCTCCTCGACACGGTTGGGCTCGCGGGCGCGCTCAGCGAGGTGAGCCAGATCAAGGTCGCCGTACCGCGGATGGCGCAAGATGTGATCGACATGGCGATGCAGTTGCACGGTGGTGGCGGTCTCTCCGATGACACCCCGCTCGCCGCGGCCTGGACGAGTGCGCGAGCGCTCCGGTTGGCCGACGGTCCGGACGAGGTGCACCGCGGGGTCGTCGCACGGATCGAGCTGGCCGGCTATCTCGCCGTACAGAAGGAGGCCAAAGCGTGAGTCGAGTACTGGTCACTGGTGGAGCGAGCGGTCTGGGGGCTGCGCTGGTCGCGCAGTTCGTGGCCCAAGGCCACCAGGTGCTGCGGACCGATATCGGTACGACGTTCGACGGCGACGACGGTCCTTATCTGCGACTCGACGTGCGCAACCCGGCCGACTGGGATGCCGCGGTCGCCTGGTGCGATGAGCACTGGGGTGGACTCGACATCCTTGTCAACAACGCCGGAATCGCGACCGGCGGGCGGATCGATGTCGAGACCCTGGACGAGTGGGACCGCGTCGTCGATATCAACCTGATGGGTGTGGTCCGCGGCTGCCGCGCGTTCACGCCGGTGTTCAAGCGCCAGCGTTCCGGCTACATCGCGAACACGGCGTCAGTCGCTGGGCTGATCCACCCGCCGATGATGAGTTCGTACAACACGGTCAAGGCTGGCGTCGTCGCGCTGTCGGAGACGCTCTCGCACGAGTTGCAGCCGTTCGGTGTGACGGTGTCGGTGATCTGCCCGTCGTTCTTCCAGACCAACCTGGCCGATTCGTTCCAGGGTGCGGACAAGACGATGGAGTCGGGTGCCCGGAGGCTGATCGAGAAGTCGCCGCGGACCGCCGACGACATCGCGACGGTCGTACTGGCCGGGATCGCGAAGAAGCGCTTCCTGATCATTCCGGATCGCCCCGCCCGGATGGCCTACCTGACCAAGCGTTGGGCCCGTCCGCTGTACGACCGGCAGATGCGCAAGTCCGCTGCCCAGGCTCACCGACGCGCAGAACAGGCCCAGCAGACACATGGGTGATGGTGCTCGCGCCGTTCGCGACGAGGACGCGTTCGACGTCACGGCGATGGACACCTGGTTGCGGCAGCACACCGAGCTGCCGCCAGGTGAGCCGACGGTCAAGCAGTTCTCCGGCGGCGCGTCCAACCTGACCTACCTGTTGAGCTACCCCGGGCACGACCTGATCCTGCGTCGGCCACCGGCCGGGACGAAGGCGAAGAGTGCGCACGACATGGGTCGCGAGTACCGGATCCAGGCGGCGCTCAAGCCGGTCTTCCCCTACGTCCCGACGATGGTTGCCCACTGCACCGATGATGCGGTGATCGGCTCGGAGTTCTACGTGATGGAGCGGGTCGCGGGCACGATCCCGCGCAGCTCCGCGCTCGGCGTCGACCTCACCCCGGAGCAGACCGGTCAGCTCTGCCGCACGCTCATCGACCGGCTCGTCGACCTGCACGAGGTCGACCCGGCCGCGGCCGGTCTCGCGGACCTCGGCCGCGGCGAGGGGTACGTCGGCCGCCAGGTCAGCGGTTGGTCGGACCGGTACCGCAAGGCGAAGACCTGGAACGTGCCGAGCTACGAGAAGGTGATGGCGTGGCTCGCGGCGAACCAGCCGGCCGACGTCCGCACCTGCGTGATTCACAACGACTTCCGGCTGGACAACGTCGTACTGGCTCCGGATGATCCGCAGCGGGTGGCCGGGATCCTGGACTGGGAGCTGGCGACGCTCGGCGATCCGTTGATGGATCTCGGCGGCGCGCTCGCGTACTGGGTGCAGGCCGATGACGACTGGGCCTTCCGCCGGTTCCGGCTGCAGCCGTCCGCTGAGCCGGGAATGCTGACCCGCGCCGAGATCGTTGCCTACTACACCGAGCGGTCCGGGCTGAAGCCGGAGAACTGGGCGTTCTACGAGGTGTTCGGGTTGTTCCGGCTGGCGGTGATCGCGCAGCAGATCTACTACCGCTATCACCACAAGCAGACGCGCAATCCGCGGTTCAAGAACTTCTGGCTTCCGGTGAACATGCTCGAGCGGCGTTGCCGGCGCATCATCCGGCAGGCCTGACGTGGGTGTCATCTACTTGGTCCGGCACGCGCAGGCGTCCTTCGGGGCGCGGGACTACGACAAGCTCTCGGATCTCGGCGAGCAGCAGGCGGTTGCGCTCGGCAACACCTTGCGGGCTCGTGGGGTGCAGCCGGATCTGGTGATGTCGGGTTCGATGCACCGGCACGCGCAGACGGCCGAGCTGGCGGGATTCGGTCCCGAGGTCGACCACGGGTACGACGAGTTCGACCATGACCAGGTGATTGTCGCGCACAAACCGGCGTACAAGGTCCGGGCGGTTCTGCTCGCCGATCTGGCGCGCAAAGGGAACCCGAAGCGGGCCTTCCAGGAGATGTTCACTGCGGCGACCGACCGCTGGGTCAACGGCGGTGACGGCTACACCGAAACGTTCCAGGCGTTCTGCGACCGCTCCGACGACGCAGTACGGCGTACTGCCGGGCGGCTCGGCAAGGGCGAGACCGCGCTGGTGTTCACATCCGGCGGACCGATCGCGGCCGTCGTCAGCCGGCTCTTGTCCGGGGGCGACGGGCTGTGGGGCAAGCTCAACCCGGTCACCATCAACACTGCGATCACGAAGGTCGTGTCCGGCCGCAGCGGACTGACTGTGGTCAGCTACAACGAGCACGGTCACCTCGACAAGCAGGAGCTCACGTACCGATGAGACGGAACATCTTGATCACCGGCGCGAGCGCCGGCCTCGGCGAGGAGATGGCGCGGCAGTTCGCGGCCAAGGGCTACAACCTCGCGTTGACCGCGCGGCGCGAGGATCGGCTGGCCGCGCTCCGCGACGAGTTCCTCGGCAAGCATCCCGGGCTCACCATCACCATCCACAAGCTCGACGTCACCGATGACGAGCAGGTGTTCACCGTGTTCCGCGAGGCCGACAAGGCGCACGGACAGCTCGACCGGATCATCGTCAACGCTGGGATCGGCAAGGGCGCACCCGTCGGCACCGGCCGGCCTGAGGTGAACCGCGAGACCCTGATGACCAATTTCCTGGCCGCATTCACCCAGGCCGAGGCCGCGATGGAACTCTTCCGCGCCCGCAACGCCGGCCACTTGGTGTTCATCGCTTCCGCCGCCGCTCTGCGCGGACTGCCCAAGACCATCACCGCGTACGCCGCCGCGAAGGCGGGCGTCGCCTCGCTGGCTGAAGGTCTGCGGATGGAGATGCTGAACAAGCCGATTACGATCAGCACGATCTCTCCCGGCTACATCCGGACCGCGCTGAACGAGAAGGTCAAGAGCACGCCGCTGATCGTCGACACGGTTCCCGGCGTCCGCTCGATGGTTGCCGCGATCGAGGCCGAGAAGGCAGTCGCCTATGTTCCGGCCTGGCCGTGGGCGCCGCTCGCGCGATTCATGAAGGCTGCGCCGTTGCCGATCTTGAGGAAGTTGATCTGATGCGCTGGGGTCTGACCGTTCCGCTGACCGGGGTTCCGTTGCGGGACCACAAGCCGTTGATCACCGAGCTCGCCTCGCTGGGCTACACCGATCTGTGGTCGGCCGAAGTGGCCGGTGCGGATGCGTTCACGCCGCTGGTGCTGGCCTCCGAATGGGACGACCAGTTGCGGTTGGGCACGGCCGTCGTACCGGTGCACACGCGCGGACCGGCCGCGCTCGCGATGAGCGGGGCGGCGCTGGCCGATCTGGCGCCGGGGCGGTTCGTGCTCGGGATCGGGGCGTCGTCGGAGACCATCGTGAGCGGGTGGAACGGGATCGCCTACGACCCGCCGTACGCGCGGACCCGTGATGTCTTGCGGTTCCTGCGGCAGGCGTTCGCGGGGGAGAAGGTCGACGGGACGTTCGACAGTTTCACGATCAGCCGGTTCCGGCTGGAGAAGGCGCCCGACGTACCGCCTTCACTGATGCTTGCTGCGCTCCGCCCGCAGATGCTTCGCCTGGCTGCCCGCGAGGCCGATGGCGCGATCACCAACTGGCTCTCGGCGGACGATGTCCGCCAGGTCCGCGCTGAGCTCGGCCCCGACAAGGAGCTGGCCGCGCGGATCTTCGTCTGCGTCACCGAGGATGCCGAGATGGCCCGCAACATCGGCCGCTTCCTGATCGCCACCTATCTGACGGTCCCCGGGTACGCCGCCTTCCACGACTGGCTCGGTCGTGGGCCCGCGATGAAGCCGATGCGCGAGGCCTGGGCCGCGGGCGACCGTAACGCCGCGATGGCCGCCGTACCGGTCGAGGTCCTCGACGCGTTGATCGTCCACGGTACGGCGGAAGAGTGCCGAGCCCACATCAACCGCTACGTCGCGAACGGCCTCGACACTCCGATCATCGCCACGCTGCCCACCGGCACCAGCCTGATCGAGACGGCTCGAGCCCTCGCCCCCTAGACCGTCCGCAGCACGAACGACTTCACACACGGTTGACCGGCAACCTCCACCACGAGGACCCCGCCGGCGGTCGCCCCCTTCATGGTGCCGCCGAGCGAGAACACCGCGATCGCCCCCGCACCGCTCACCTGAGCCTTGCTCACGGTCAGCGAAGCCGGCCGCCGGACGAACTGCTCGATCAGCGTCGGAATCGCTTGCTTGGTGTCCACGCAGCCGAGCGCCGTGGCACCCTTCGCGTCGTTCGCGTTCAGGAGTGTCACGAACCGGGCAGCCAGCTGCGCCGAGTCGGACGGCGGGATGGCGGGCCGCGGCGTGATCGGCAGCGGCTTGACCGGGACTGTCTTCACCGTGGCGCTCGGCTTCGGCTTCACCGACGCGGTGAGCTTCGGAGGCGGCGCCACCGAGGTGATCGGGGCAGGAGGCGGAGTCGAATTGTCCGGTTTGATGCTCGAGACAACCTTCGTGGCGACCCAGGCGCCCGTGCCCAGGACGACGATCAGCAGCAACAGCATCAGCACGATGAACAGGCCGGCGCGACTCTTCCGCGGCGGTCGGCCGTAGTCAGGCGCCGCCATACCGCCCGGTGGTTGGTAGCTCACAGCCGATGCTCCCGCAGCCACGTGGTGGCCCGCCGATTGGATGCCCGCGACAACCAAGCGTCCTGGATGATCTCGGTCAGCTCCTGCTTACCGAGCTCCCCGATCCGGCTCGCCCGGACCAGCACCGACGGGTGCCCGTCGAAATGCGGCGTACTGAAGAACGGCGTCGACTCGTCCGACACCAGCGCCAGCTTCTCGTCCTCGGACTCGGTCCAGATCATGATCACGTCGTCGTACTTCTCCCCGCTCACCGGATCGACGGCGTCAGGCCGAGCCGTCCGGAAGAATACGAACGACTTCCCGCCGATTTGATACACCGGCCGCTCGGTCCCGTCGTCCCGCTCCCACACCGTCACGAACGGCATCCCCAGCGCAATGGCGTGCACATCCGCAACCCGCGCCTTCCGGTCCGCCATGGCCTGATCGTACGGCGGCCTGAACCGGCCGAAGCCTAGGATGGCACTCCGTGAAATTCCCGTCACGGTATGAGGTCGGGTGAAGTGCTTGTGGACGAGCGAGCTCCGCTAGGCGGATACGAGGTGCTGCGGACCCGGGATGTCGACGAAGCCCGGTTCCGGGTCGGGCAGACGTTCGCCGACCATCGGCTGACGATCAATGCGCAGCCCGAGCGGTTCGAAGCTCGTCACCACGTGGTGCCGCTGGGGTCGATGGCGCTCTGCTACCTCGACTACGGCTCCGAGGTCTGGCTGACGCCGGGACCCATCGGCGACATGGTGTGGGTGCACCTCCCTTTGAAAGGCTCGGTCGCCACGTACGGGCATCGGGAGCGCGTGCTCTCCACGTCTGCCACGGCGACGATCGCCCAACCTGATCAGCCGTTCGCGATGCACTGGCAGGCGGGCAGCCCGCATCTGCTGGTCAGGTTCTCCGCAGCTGAGCTGCGCCAGATGTTGGGGCGGATGGTCGATGCCGACCTGAAGCAGACACTGCGCTTCGCACTCGGTCAGGATCTGCAGACGAAGCGGATGAGTGCCTGGATGGACATGGTCCGGCTGGTCTGCCAGCAGGTGGACAGCGGCCACGACCTGCTCACCCATCCACTTGCTGTCCGCAACCTCGAACAACTGCTCACATCGAGCTTCTTGCTCGGCAGCGAGCACTCCTTCACCGACCTCCTGAACAAACCGGAGCGGTCTGCCCCGCCCCGCACTCTGCGGTTCGCGCTCGAGTTCCTGCATGCTCACCTCGCCGACCCGATCACCGTGGAAGAGATCGCAGCTGCGGCGGGAGTGGGCGTCCGCGCGCTGCAAGAAGCCTTCCGTCGGCACCTGGACACGACTCCCTCGGCGTACCTGCGGACTCTTCGGCTGGAGCATGCCCGGCAGGACCTCGTGGCCGGGTGTCCAGGGAACACCTCGGTTACCGACGTGGCGCTGCGGTGGGGGTTCGTTCACCTTGGCCGGTTCGCAGCCGAATACCGGAAGACCTTCGACGAGTACCCGCGCGACACCCTGCTGCGCCAGTGACCGGTGCGCATATCGGCTGACCTCACCGCGTCGATCGGATAGTTCGTCGTCGACCGCCTCCCTAGGGTCGATAGATCTTGCGTCCGGCTGGGAGATGGTGTGACACAACGAGGTCTATGGCAGGTCGTCGTACTCGGCCTGGTCGTCGGTAGTGCCGTCACCGCCTGTGGTGGCGATCCGAAAGTGGCACCGCAACCTGGCCCGGCGACGACTGCGAGCCCGACACCGACGGCTTGGACCCGGCCGGACGGGGTCGCCATTTTGACCAAGTCCTCGACCGGCTACACGGTGCGGATCTCCGACTGGAACACCGGCGCCCGGGTTGAGGACCTGCCGTTCCAGTTGACCGACGGCGGCTTCGAACCGCACGTGCGGTCAGATCTCCGGTACGCCGCTCGTCGCAACGGCTACGCGACCATCGAGCTGTACAAGCCGGAGCGGGACACCGGATTCGTGCTCGCGGCGAGTCTGAAGGACCAGGCGGCCAGCTTCGGCGGCGGCAAGGTGGAGCTCGACGAACCTCGTTTCAACCCGGCCACCGGCCGGCTCTGGGTGACCGCCACCCCGACCAAGGGCGATCCGTACTACCTCTCGGTCGATCCGGAGCAGCCGACCGCCAAGCCCCGCCGGGAATCGACCCGACAAGCTGGGCTGCGTCCCTGGGAGTGGGGATTCGACAGCAAGGGCGCACTGGTCGAGACGCCCGACTGGAGCAAGAAGACCATCACCGTGGCTGGCAGCAAGGGCTATGCGTTCAAGTACGCGACGTCCAAATCCGGCGAGATCGTGTACGCCGGTCTGATGTTCACCGCCAATCCCACCTACGGCCGAGACGCCTATCAACTGCTCGCCGAACTCGCACCAGGTGATCTCCTGCTGCGGTACGTCTACCCCGGCGCGAACGACGACGAGGGGACCGTGCTGCGCGTGAGCTTCGACGCGAAAGCCAAGACAGTCCGGTATCGCACGGCCATCCCGGCCAGCGCCGACCGCGTCGTCTTCCAGGCGCTCGCCCCCGACAAGAGCGCCGTACTGGTCGCCACCACGTCCGCCTGGTACCGCGTCCCGCTGGCCGGCGGCGGTGACCAAGCCGAGCCGCTCCCAGCCGCGCGGTCGCGGGAGATCGGCGAGGAAGTCGAGGTCATCAGCTGATGCGCAAGAAGTTGATCGTCGTGGTGATCGCAGTGCTGGCAGTGTTCGCGCTGACCGGCTGCTTCCGGTATCGCGCGGAAGGCACGATCGACGCCAACGGGCTGGTCAGTGGGTCGATCGTGATCGGCTACGACCGTGAGTTCGTGAAGCAGCAACCCGGTCAGGGCGTGTACGCCGACCTCAGCCGGTTCATGAAGGCCAATGCGGCATCGGTCTCGAAAGGAACCGCGTCGGTCGCGCCGATGGACGAGGGCCAGTTCCGCGGTTTCCGCATCACCTTCAGCGAGGTCGCGCTGGCTGACTTCGTTCAGTTGATGCGGCACGAAGAGGTTCGCGCGGGGGAGACCGGCGGGCTCGACTACCGGCTCAGCCGACAGGGTGACGAGTTCGTCTTCGACGCGCGAGTTCTGCCCGACAAGGGCGGCCAGTTCCCCATTCCTCCGGAGACCTTCGAGCGGGCCGAACTCATGGTGTCGCTGACCTTCCCAGGGAAGGTCGTGTCGTCCAACGGCACGGTGTCGGGGAACACGGTGACCTGGAGCCCGACCATCACCGACATGCCACACCTCACCGCGACGGGCAAGGCCGACCAACCCGTCGACGTACCGACCGAAGGCGATGCCAAGCCCGTCGGCGCGGAAGAATCCGGTGGCGACAGCAACGGCGTACGGGCGGCTCTGGTCGCGGGAGCGGTCGTCCTGTTGGCGGCCGCGGTCGGCACCGTCTGGGTGGTACTGCGCCGCCGGTCCCGATGACGGCCGCCGCTAGGGGACGCCGGACTGCTTTGGTAGTCCTCATCGTCGCCGCCCTGCTCGCGGGAGCCGGTGTGCTGGCGTGGCGTGGCCTGGCGCCGCGAACGGGGCAGTTGGTTGTCGAGGTGTCCGGACTGCCACCCGAGACCGCCGGGCGCGTGACAGTTGAAGGAGCGGCCGGCTTCCGGCAGGCGGTGACATCCAGTACGACGCTCAAGGTCGCTCCGGGAAAGTACGTCGTCCGCGTTGATCCGGTCGACCTTCCGGACGCGAAGACCTATCCGGCCGACGAACTGTGGTCGGCGAATGTCGTGGCCGGTGGCGCGGCGACGGTACGCGCGGCGTACAAGATCCTGATTCCCGACACCACCGTCGTACTGGACCCTGAGGCGCCGGGTCTGGTGTCGCCGTCGACCGGTAAGCAGCTCTCCTTCGAGGCCGCGACAGCTGGGCTGAAGGATGTACGGGCGGGCCACTTCGTCGTCATCGCGGAAGGCCCGAAGACGCCTGAGTTGGTCGTTCGCAAGGTGCTCTCCGTGCAGAAGGCCGCCGGCCGAATCAACCTGGACACGGCACCGGCGTCGCTCGAGCAGGCCGTGCCACGCGGGGTGTTGAGGTTCGAAGCAGCCGACAAGCTCAAGCCGGTCAGCTACCAGGAGGCCGGCGTCCTCGCCGAGATCGACACCTGGAAACACCGCCTCGGGCAATGCGGTATCTCCAGCCCGCGGATCAGCTACAAGATCCGCGACTTCGACCTCAACTTCGACGGCAGCGATCTCGAGTGGTCGGCATCGCCCTTGAATCCGTATGTGAAGCTCACGCTCAAGTCCCGCTTCGGCTACCAGAGCACGATCGGTCTCGAGGCCGGGCTGGGCGGCCACTGCTCCCATGATGACGAGGTCAAGCTGGTCAGCTTGCCGAAGAGATTCACCAAGGCCATCAAGATCGGCAAGGTGAAGGTGAACGGCACCATCAACCTGGTGTTCAAAGCCGAGGTCGCGGCGACCGCAGCGGCGACCGCGGCCTGGACCCAAACCGTCGATTTCACCGCGCAGGCCGAAGCCCGCAGTGGTCGCGGTGCCGGCGTGGACTCGGACTTCTCGGGCTGGCCACCGAAGTTCGCGTTCACCGGATCACCAAAGGTCGACGGCAAGCTCTCGGGCAGCCTGAAGATGGGCTTCCGGTTGCGCTTCTCCAGCGGTGATGCGCTCAACTTCATCGAGGTCGGGCCCAGCTACGACCTCACCGACGGGGTTCGCTTCACCATCACGTCGGAAGGCGAAGCCTCGATCGACCAGATCTACACGGCCGGGGTGAGCCATCGGTACAAGCTGCTGGGCAAGCGCTTCGGCTACCGCGTCTTCGACCTCTCCTGGACCAACCGGGTTTGGACCGGGAAGGCCGAACGCCTGAAGCCACCCTCCGGTACGGCGTACTACGCGGCGCCCGGTGCGGACGGCGGCCAACTGGCGCTGTACGCCAAGTCCAACGCCGAACCCGCACGTGTCATCAACCCCTCCGTGCCGTACGGCGTTGCCCTGTCGCCCGACGGGAAGCGGCTGGCCTGGATCGATGTCGCTTCGGGCACCAACGTGATGATCAGCGATGTCGACGGGCGTCATGCCCGCCAGGTGGCGACTGCCCCGAACCGGCACGGTCTGTGCCAACTCCTGGCTTGGTCTGCCGACTCAGGCCACCTCTTGTACCCCGCCGCCAACGAGCAGTGGGCGGTCGTGGAAGTTGCCACCGGCAAGCAAACCGCCGTACTGCAAGGGATGGGGTGTTACCCGGTCTGGGCGCCCGACGGCCAGCACATCGCCTGGTACGACCACGGGCCCGGCAGTACGGCGAACATCCGGATCACCGACGCGAGCGGCACCACCGTGCGCTTCGTCCCGTATGTCGACGGAGTCGCCGACATCTGCTTCAACACGTTCGCCGCCCTCGCACCAGGCGGGAACACGATCCTCGTCGATCCGGCCGAACCCAGCCGGCACGCCTGCGGAGACGGACCCGGACGTGTCCCCTCCGCCGGCGTCATCGCGGACACCCGGACCGGCAAGGTCATCACCACCGGGGTCGGTCAACCGCTGCGCTCGGGCGTCTACCTGCCCGACGGCCGCCTGGCCGCGCTGACCGCTACGTCCTCCGAGTTGGTTCTCGTCGGCACACACGGTCAAGTCCTCGCCCGGCAGCACGACCCGACGTTCAGCCAGGGCGCGATCCTTCTGCGCTACCTCCCCAACTGACCTCACGGCCTCGGTAGCGTCATCGCCGATGATGCCTGCTGCGAGACCGCTCGGTCCGGATGCCGAAGGACAGTGGGTACGTCGATGGCTGTCGCCGGAGTGGAACCGCGTGGTCGACGCCTGGGTGGCTGACCGGCTCGATGGGCGGATCATCGGTGAGCCGGTCACCTATCGGGCGCGGCTGTGGTCGGTGACTCGGTGCTATCCGACGAGCGACGGGCTGGTGTGGTTCAAGGAGAACAACCCCGGTCACCGGTTCGAGGCCGCCCTGGTCGCCGAGTTGGCTCGCCTGGTGCCGGACGATGTGGTCGTGCCGCTGGCGGTTGAGCGGGAGCGCGGTTGGCTGCTCGCACCCGATCACGGTCCGACGCTGACGCGCGCCGATGTGGCCGACCAGGCGACCCGGTGCACGGTGGTGCGGGCGCTGGCTCGCCTGCAGTGCGCCGTACGGGGGCGGCTCGAGATTCAGCCGGGGATGGTGACGCTCGCACCTGCCGAGGCGGGCGACCGGGTGCGTGCGATCGCTCGGGAATGGGCGACGTTGCCGCGGGGACATCCGCTCCGGATCGGGGCCGGTGAGCTACAGCGGGCGGAGGCGGCGGCCGACGTACTGGATCGTCGGCTCGCACACCTAACCGAGGTCGAGCTGGAGCTCAACGATGTGTATGCCGGGAACATCTTCGCCGAGGGCCCGCGGTTCTTCGACTTCGGCAATGCGATCTGGGGACACCCGTTCGTGTCGCTGCACAGCTTCCTCACCTCGGTTGTCGAATGGACCGGCATGCCGCTGCGGCAGGCGGACCGTGAGGAGCTGTACGACGTCTACCTCGCGATCCACGGTGGACGTCGTACCGACCTCGTCGCCACCGAAGTCCTCGAACGTGTGCATCGACTCGTGTCGTGGGTCCGCCTGATCCCGCACGCGGATCCCGTCGAGCTCCGCGCCCGGGCTGAGATCCCGCTCAAGTACCTTGCGGGAGCCACAGGGTGAAGACCGAGCCCTCGCCTAGTTTGCTGGTGACGGTGATGCGGCCGTGGTGGGCTTCGGTGAGGTGTTTGGTGATGGCCAGGCCCAAGCCGCTGCCGCCGGTGGAGCGGCTGCGGGACTGTTCGGCGCGGTAGAAGCGGTCGAACAGGTGCGGGAGGTGTTCGTCGGCGATGCCGGTGCCGTTGTCGGTGACGGTGAGGTTGTAGCCGTCGTCGACGCGGCGGACGCCGACGACGATGGTGCCGCCGCGCGGGGTGTAGCGGATCGCGTTCGAGACGAGATTGCCGAGGGCTTGGCGCATCCGGGCGCTGTCGATCGAGACGACGGCCTCCGGTGGGACGTCCGCGGTCAGGGTGACGCCGGCGGTCTCGGCGGCCGGGCGGTGGGCGAGGACGACCTGCTGGGCGAGCTCGCTCAGGTCCCGCGGGGCGGGGTGCAGGCGGAGCATGCCGGCGTCAGCCAGGGCGAGGTCCTGCAGGTCGGCGACGAGGTGTTCGAGGAGGCCGGTCTCCTCCAGCAGCGACGTGACGAGCTCTCCGTCGAGCGGTACGACGCCGTCCTCCGACGCGACCAGGTAGCCCTTGATATTGGCCAAGGGGGTTCGGAGTTCATGGGCGACATCACTCACCATGGCCTTCCGCTGGAAGTCGCTGCGCTGGATCGATTCGGCCATCGCGTTGAACGCGTGCCCGAGCCGCGCGACCTCGTCCTTGCCGGTCACCGGTACCCGGGCCGCGTGGTCGCCGTTCCGCATTCGCTGGGCTGCGCCGGTCAGTGCGACGATCGGCCGCACGAGCCGACGACCGGTCAGCAGCATCACCAGCGCCGCGATCAGCATCACGCCGAGCGCGGTTGCCGCCGTACGGAGCATCCCTTCACCGGAGAACACGTTGAACGTGCTCTTCGAGCCGAGATAGAGCTTCGCCGCCGGGGCGACGTACGGCGCGATCGCCTGCGAGCGGGCTTGCGTGCTGCACTCGAAGAACTCGGCGGTGACTGTCTGCTTGTCCTTCGGCGTCACCGCGCGCAGACCGTCGGTCGCCTCGGTCAGGTTGAAGTCGATGTTTGCCGCTGCGAGGCACGCCGAGGCCCGCCGGATCTCGTCGTCGTTCACGAGCTTCGCCTTCGCGCTCGGTGCGTACAGCCCTTTCGGCACGCAGCGATCGGCAGCGTTGGTGTTTGCGCTGCCGTTGCCGCCACCGGCTGCGGCGTCGGCGCTCTCGAACGTCGTCATGCTCGGGGTCGGCCGCCAGACCTGCCGCACGTTGACCCCGTCCGTCCCTTCGGCCTCGAACGCCACCATCGGGGCGCCATCGGTGACCGAGACGTCCGCCTTGATTCCGTTCGCCGCCAGGCACCGGCTCGCCCGCTCGGCGAGGACCTTCCGTTCCTCCTGCTCCGCGGCGGTCAGGCCCCAGTTGTAGCTGAGTGGACCCGCCGCCGCCCTGGCCGTCGTCATCTGGACCGAGTGACCGGCGGCTGGTGGTGCCGGGGCGACGGAGACCGACTGGAGCGCGCCGGCGAAGACGAGCCCGCCCTCGGTCCGGGCGTCGATGGTTGCCGCCGGCACCGATGGGAGCTCGGGCGCGGCACCGAGCATCCGGGCCGAATCCGCGATCACGGTGCCGTCCGGCCTGGTCAGCGCGATCCGGCGGCCGAGATCGTCGGCGAGTCGACGGACCTCTTTGTCGACACCCGACCAGCCGGAGTGGTTCAGCGCATAGCTGCTCAGCTCGGCATAGATTCGGCCGTCGACCTCGAGTTGGCCGGCGTTCTCCTGGAGCTCGCCCTGCAACTGCTCGGTGGTGCTGTACGACGCGATCACGGCGGTCGCGACGACCGCGCCGAGCGCGACCGCGAGGGACAGACCCAGGAACCGGAACAGCAGACTACGACGCATCGGACACCACCTTGTCGGTCAGCTTGTAGCCCACGCCGTACACGGTTTTCAGGTACGTCGACCCACCGAACTTCTTCCGCAGGTTCATCACATGTACGTCGATCGTCCGGTCGAACACGTAGTGGTCGAAGCCGAACGCGTGCTCCAGCAACTGCTGCCGGGAGAACGCCCGCCCGGGCGACGCGGCCAGGCAGGCGAGGATCTTGAACTCGGCTGGTGTCACCTCGACCAGCTCGCCGGTCAGCCGGACCTCGTGCCGGGTCGGGTCGATCTCGAGCGCGCCCACCCGGTACACCTCGCCCTCACCGCGGCTGCGCGTCCGCCGCAGTACCGTCCGGACTCGGGCCACCAGTTCGCGCGGGTTGTACGGTTTGGTCAGGTAGTCGTCCGCGCCGAGATCCAGCCCGAGCAACAGATCGTCCTCGGTGGATCGCGCGGTCAGCATGATGATCGGGACCCCCGCGTTGTCACCACCGTCGGCCCGGAGCACCCGGCAGACGTCCAGACCGTCCACCTTCGGCATCATCACGTCGAGCACCAGCAGGTCGGGGCTGCGCCGGCGAGCCTCGTCGATCGCGGCCCGGCCGTCGTGCACGACAACCGTCAGATGCCCCTCCCGCTCGAGGTACCGCCGAATCAGCTCCGCCTGTTTCACGTCGTCTTCGGCGACCAGGATCCGCGCAGGCATGTTCCCTAATGTCGCCGAACATCATGAGAATCCGATGAAGATCGACTGAGAGCATCGGGTGCAAACCGGTCCTTCACAGGTTCTTCACAGCCCGGACGGCACGCTCCAGGCCATGAGAACCTCACGGACCGCACTTGCCGCCCTGGCCGTTCTGGCGCTGGCAGCCTGCGGGAACAACCAGGACAAGACGCCGGTCGCCGGCGACAGCAAGAGCGACAAGAGCCCGCTGGCCGAGTACATGGGCGACGGGTTCATCAGTTCCGGTGGTAGCGGGATGATCCGCGCCACCCGGGCCGGGGGCAGTGGCGGACCGACCGCGGAGGATCTGGACAAACAGCGCAAGGTCGAGGACTCGATCGTCGCCTGTATGAAGACGGCCGGGTTCGAGTACGTCGCGGTGCCGCCGGAGCAGAAGCCGAAGAGCAAGTTCGCCGAGGCGTTCGACCTGCCGCCGGACAAGTTCGCCGAGCAGTACGGGTACGGGATCAGCACGATCGACTGGTCGAAGGCCGACGCCGAGGACTCCAACGACCCGAACAAGAAGATCCGCGACGCCCTGTCCAAGTCGGCGCAGAAGTCGTACGACGAGGCGCTGAACGGCAAGGGCGGCGGGAACGGCGTCGCCGTCGCGGTCCCGGCGGACGGCGCCCCGGGGAAGCCGCCGTTGGACATGGGGTGCCGGGGGAAGGCGTTCAACGAGGTGTTCGGCGACCCGGGCAAGCACGAGGACGACTTCAAGAAGTACGACGCGCTGTTCAAGGACCTGGAGGCGTTGAACAAGCGGGTCACCAACGACCAGCGAGTCGTCGACGCGACCAAGAAGTGGTCCGACTGCCTCGCCGATGCCGGCCACTCCGGCTTCAGCAAGATCGACGACCCGCGGGAGTCGATCCAGAAGAAGCTCGACGAGCTGACCGGCAACAAGGGGCCGGGCGGCAAGGCCGACGACGGGCCGAGTGTCACGATCGGCGGACCGCCGTCGTTCGACAAAGTCGACGCGGCCAAGCTGGGTGAGCTGCGCAAGTCCGAGACCGAGCTTGCCGTGGCCGACCAGAAGTGCAAGGCCAAGGAGTACGACAGCCAGTTCAAGACCGTGCAGTACGCGATGGAGAAGGAGTTCGTCGCCGAGCACAAGGCCGAGCTCGAGGCGTACCGCGACGGAATGGCGAACCGGTGACCGCAGGACCCAAGTCGCGGCGGCAGATCCTGGTCGGGGTGGCCGCGCTCGCGGCGACCTCGCTCGGGGTCGGCGTCGTGGCCGGTGCCCGGATCACCTCGCCGGAGGATGCGGCCGCGAAGACCGCGCCGCCGAAGGCGTCCCAGATCACGGTCCCGGTCGAGAAGAAGGCGCTGGCCAGCAAGGTGGTCGGCCGTGGTGACGCGTCGTTCGACGGCGCGGTGAACATCCGGGTCGAGACCAGCGGCCTGACCACCCCGGCGATCGTGACCGGGAAGGTGCCCGGGGTCGGGTCGACCATCACCGAGGCGAAGGCACTGCTCGAGATCGTCGGCCGGCCGGTGATCGCGCTGGCCGGCGTACTGCCGATGTACCGGACGATGACGCCGGGGAGTAAAGGTCCCGACGTACTGCAGCTGGAGAAGACGCTGGACCGGCTCGGGTTCGACCCGGGGAGTGTCGACGGCGAGTACGACGGCGGTACGGCGCGGGCGGTGCGTGAGCTGTACGAGAAGGCCGGGTACGACGCGCCCGAGGCGGACCAGCAGCTGAAGGATGCGGTCGACCAGGCCAAGAAGATGACCGACGCGGCGAAGAAGGCACTCCGGCAGGCGCAGTCGCAGCTCGCTCAGGCCAAGAAGGCGAAATCTCCGGACCTCACGGTTCAGAAGGGTGCGGTCGAGGACGCCAAGGAGGCTCTGGAGGACGCCCGCGACGCGCAGGATGAGGCCGAGCTGAAGGCGGAGACGCCGCTGCCGGTCTCGGAGATCGTCTATGTGAAGTCGCTGCCGCGGCGGGTCGACAAGGTGAACGTCGAGCGCGGCGGTACGGCGAGCGGCACGGTGATGTCGGCCAGCGGCGCGGCCCTCGTCGTCACGGTCAAGGTGGACGCCGCCGCGGCCGAACACCTCAAGGCCGGTATGGCGGCCGAGCTGACCCTCGGCGACGGCTCGACCGTGAAGGCGAAGATCAAGCGCCTGACCCGCAAGGGCGAGTCGTACGACGTCGTGGTCGGCCCGGACAAGCTCACCCCGAAGCAGCTCGAACAGCTCCGGGACGCGAACGTGAAGGTGACGATCCCGGTGAAGAGCACGAACGGCAAGGTCCTCACCGTGCCGGTCGCCGCACTCTCGGCCGGTTCGGACGGCGGTTCGCGGGTCGAGGTCGTGCGCAACGGCAAGACCGAGCTCGTCCCGGTGAAGGTCGGACTGACGGCGGATGGGTACGCCGCCGTGACGCCGACCGGCGACGCGAAACTCGACGAAACCGACCAAGTGGTGGTCGGAAAATGACCATCGAGTTCGAGATGTCGCCGGTGGCGGTCGCGCTCCCGGCGCCGGTCGTGGAGATGATCGGCGTCCGCCGGGTTTTCCCCGGACCGCCCGAGGTGGAGGCGATCCGGGACGTCGACCTGGTGATCCGGCAAGGCGAGTACCTGTCGATCGTCGGCCCATCCGGCTCCGGCAAGTCCACCTTGCTGCACCTACTCGGCCTGCTCGACAACCCGAGCGGCGGTGTCTACCGCCTCGACGGCGTAGACACGATGAGCCTCCGCGAGCGCAGACGCGCCGTACTGCGGGGTGAGCGGATCGGCTTCGTCTTCCAGTCGTTCCACCTGCTAGCCCACCGCACCGTGCTCGAAAACGTGGCGCTCTCGATGGTGTACGTCGGAGTCCCGCGACGCGAGCGCATGTCACGCGCCCGCGTCGCGCTGGAACGAGTCGGGCTCTCCCACCGAATGGACTTCGGCCCAACCACCCTGTCTGGCGGTGAACGCCAACGCGTAGCCATCGCCCGAGCCCTGGTCGCCGAACCAAGCCTCCTCCTCGCAGACGAACCCACCGGCAACCTGGACAGCGTCAACGCCGAAGCCATCCTGGAGTTGTTCGACGAACTCCACGCCGGCGGCATGACCCTGGCCGTCATCACCCACGACGACCACGTCAGCGCCCGAGCCCAACGCCGCGTCCGCATCGTCGACGGGACCCTCCAATGGTGACCCCACCAGCAGGCCCCCCGGACTATCCCACCGGCGGGCCGTCCACTCCCGGGCGGCCGCGGCGACGCGGCCGCCCGCGGATCGCGTTGGCCCGCCTGATCGGTCGCGCAGCTCCGGCGCGCCCCCACCTCGACTCCACAGTTCCCGGCAGTGCACGTCGTTCCAGGCCGGCAGTGCGGGATGTGTTGGACGAGGCATTGGCTGGGGTGGCGGCTCGGCCTACTCGGCTGATTCTGACGACCCTGGGCACGGTGCTGGGCGTTGCGGCGTTGGTGGGGACTGTCGGGCTTGGGCAGACGGCGGCTGGGCAGATTAGTCAGAAGTTTGATTTGGCTCAGGCGACTCGGGTGGTGGTGGCACCGGATGAGAACCAGGGGCAGGAGGGTGAGGCGGCTACCGAGTTGCCGTGGGATGCGCCTGAGCGGCTTGGGCGGTTGAACGGGGTCGACGCGGTCGGGACCGTGGCGACGCTTGATGTCGGCGATGACCTGGTGAGCAGTGTGGCTGGGTTGAACGGCGGTGAGGGTAAGGCGTTGACGGTGATGTCCGGTTCGGCCGGGCTGTTCGACGCGATCCGCGCCGTACTGAAGACCGGGCGGTTCTTCGACGCCGGGCACGACCAGCGCGGTGACAAGGTGGTTGTCCTCGGCAAGCATGCCGCCGAGCGCCTCGGCATCAACCGGGTCGACTCCTCACCGGCCATCTTCATCGGCGACCAGGCGTACACCGTGATCGGCATCCTCGACTCGGTCTCGGGCCGCGCCGAGCTCAACGACGCGGTGATCATGCCGAACGGAACGGCCAAAACGGCGTACAAACTCAAGTCACCGGACGCGATCGAGATCCGGACCGCCGTCGGCGCCGCCCAGCTAATCGCCGGTCAGGCCCCGAAGGCGATCCAGCCGAACGACCCGAGCAAGCTCAAGGTCGACTCACCGCCCAAGCAAGGCGCCGTACGCAAAGGTGTCGAGTCCGACCTGAACGCGCTCTTCCTGCTCCTAGGCGCAGTCGCGCTCCTCGTCGGCGGCCTCGGCATCGCCAACGTCACCCTCCTCTCCGTCCTCGAACGGATCGGCGAGATAGGCCTCCGCCGAGCCCTGGGCGCCGCGCGACGACACATCGCCGCGCAGTTCCTGGTCGAGAGCGTGATCGTCGGACTGCTCGGTGGACTACTCGGTACGGCGGTCGGCGTCCTGCTCACCGTCGGCGTCTCGTTCGCGAAGGACTGGACGCCGATTCTGGACAACAAACTGGCGTTCGGATCACCCTTGCTGGGCGCGGTCATCGGCCTGATCGCCGGGACCTACCCCGCCTGGAAGGCCTCCGCCATCCAGCCGATCACCGCGCTGCGCGGCGCGTGAGTAGAGCACCGCGGTGACCGCGAAACCGAGCACGATGAATGCCAGCACCGGGTAGGACTTCCCGCTGTCGGGCAGGATCACCGCACCGAGTGCAGCCGCGGAGACCTGTCCGACATTGAAGATCATGTCGTAGAGCGAGAAGACCCGGCCGCGGAAGACATCGTCGACACCCGTCTGGACGAGGGTGTCGACGCTGATCTTCACGCCCTGTGCACAGAACCCGGTCAGGAACCCACCGACGATCAGCGCCGGCTGCGTGAACAACCCGACCGGTACGACGGTCACCACCGCCGCGGCCGCGAACAGTACCGTGATCCACCGCCGCAGCGACATCACCCGCGTCGCCCACGGCGTGACCAGCGCGGCCACGAAGATGCCGACCCCGACCATCCCGGTCGCGATCGCCAGCGCACCGAACGCCTCATCCAGTCGATCCGGACCGTAGAAGTAATTGCGATACAGCAGAATCATCGCGACCGTGATCAGCCCGAAGAAGAACCGCAGCGACCCGATCGCCGCCAGCCCGAGCGCCGCCTGCCGCCGCTCCCGCAGATGCCGCCCGCCATCGACCAGCCCCTTGGCGATCGTCCGGATCGCCTCGACCAGACCGGGTTCGTCACCCTGCAAGTCCGGCCCGAGTTGGTCCCGGCGCAACCGCAGTGCGAGCAGCGCAGCACCGACGTACACGAGCACAGTCAGTCCGAGTACGGCGAGATCCGAGTCGACCAGGAGTTTCACCCCGGCCCCGACGCCACCGCCGACGAGGAAGGACGCCGTACCGGATGTCGGGGTGACCGCGTTCGCCATCACCAGCTCGTCGCGCTCGACCACATGCGGCAGCCCGGCCGACAACCCCGACAACAGGAACCGGTTCACCCCGAGCGTCAGCAGCACCCCGAGATAGAACGGCACCCCGGCGTTGCCCGCCGCAACGATCACGCCGACCACGCACACCAGACCCGCCCGGGTCAGGTTCGCCCCGAACAGGATCTGCCGCCGCGACCACCGGTCCAGCAACACCCCGGTGAACGGACCCAGCACCGAGTACGGCAACAGCGCCACCGCGAACAGCCCGGCGATCGCCGCCGCGTCCGGCGCCCGCTCCGGCGAGAACAGCACGTACGACGCCAGCGCGACCTGGAACACCCCGTCGCCGAACTGCGACGTCAGCCGGACCGCGAACAGTCGCCGGAAGTCCCGCCGCCGCAGCAACGTCCCGAGATCCCGGATGAACCGCACGCTCGAACTCTAGGCCCCCAAGTAGTCCGCCAGCACCGCCGGATGCCCGAGCATCGGGAAATGTGCACCAGGCATCTCATCCGGCACCACCCCGAGTCGCTCCAGCGTCACCCTGCGCAGAAACGCCGCCGGGAACAGCAGGTCGTCCCGCGCGATCACCGCACGCGTCGGTACGTCGGGCCACTTGTCGAACGCACACGGGTCATCCATCGGCCCACCCGACTGCTCTCGCAGGTGCTGCCGCGCCTCAGCCGCCAGCTCCGCCGGCAGGTCGTGGAAGAACAGGTCTCCGTCCGCCGACTCCAACCCAGTGTTCCCCCACCACTCACCGATCCGCTCACCCGGTGCCGGCACCATCGCTGCCACCAGCACGACCTCCCGCACCGGCAGCCGCTCACACAGCGGCACTCCGACGAACCCAGCCATCGAATGAGCCACCAGTGTCACCGGCTCACCGGGCGGTACAGCGTCCACCACCGTGTCGACGTACTGAGCCAGTCCAGCCGCGGGATCATCGATCGGCAGTTCCGGCGCAATCACCTCATGACCGCGTCGGGTGAGCTCAGCCGCCAGGCGGTGCCAGTGCCACGACGAGCTGGCCGCACCGTGGATCAGGACGAAACGCATGGCACTCACCTTATGGTGGCGGGATGGACCGGTCCGGCTTCCCGCATTTCCTGCCGATCACACTGCGGTGGAAGGACAACGACGTCTACGGGCATGTGAACAACGTCGAGTACTACAGCTTCTTCGACACCGTGATCAACGACTTCCTGATCCGGGAGGGCGGGCTGGACATCCACGGCGGTGCGGTGATCGGGCTGTGTGTGGATTCGCAGTGCACGTTCAAGGCGTCGCTGGAGTTTCCGGGCGTGGTCGACGCGGGCCTGCGGGTGAGTCAGCTCGGGAACTCGAGTGTGCGCTACGACATCGGGCTGTTCCGAGAAGGTGTTGAGGAGCCTGCTGCGACCGGGCGGTTCGTGCATGTGTTCGTGGACCGGGAAGAGCGGCGGCCGGTGCCGATTCCGGACCGCATCCGTGAGGCGTTGGAGGGGATCACCGGATGATCGTGCGCGGCGCCGTACTGCGGGAGATGGGACTACCCAAGCCGTACGCCGAGTCGCAGCCGCTGCGGATCGAAGAGGTCGAGCTGGCGCCACCTGGGCCGGGAGAGCTGCTGGTGCGGATCCGCGCGGCCGGGCTGTGTCATTCGGACCTGTCCGTGATCGACGGCTCGCGGCCGCGGGTGATGCCGATGCTGCTCGGCCACGAGGCCACGGGTGAGGTGGTTCAGTCAGAGGCTCCTGGCTTCACAGCGGGCGACGCTGTTGCTTTTGCGTTCGTCCCTGCGTGTGGTGAATGCGGTCCGTGTGCTGAGGGCAGGGCTGCGCTGTGCGAGCCCGGTGCGGCTGCCAACACCGCCGGCACGCTGCTGTCCGGCGTACGGCGCCTGGACGGAGTGCACCACCACCTCGGCGTCTCCGGGTTCGCAGACCACGCAGTGGTGTCCGCGCGGTCCGCAGTGAAGATCGACTCGACGTTGCCCCCGGAAATCGCCGCCCTGTTCGGTTGTGCCGTCATGACTGGGGTGGGTGCAGTCGTGAACACCGCACAGGTCCGGGCCGGCCGCAGCGCCGCCGTCTTCGGACTGGGCGGTGTGGGCCTGTCCGCCCTTCTGGGTGCGGTGCTGGTTGGAGCACACCCGATCGTCGCGGTGGACGTCGTACCGGAGAAGCTCGAGCTGGCCCGCTCTCTCGGTGCCACGCACACAGTCCCGGCTGGCTCTGACGCAGTGGAAGCGATCCGTGACGCCACCGCCGGTGGTGCGGACTACGCCTTCGAGACGGTCGGCAGCGGCAAGGTGCTCGAGCAGGCGTACGCCGCCACCCGCCGCGGCGGGACCACCGTCACAGTCGGTCTACCGCACCCGTCGCAGTCGTTCAGTGTGCCCGCTGTCAGCCTGGTCGCCGAGGAACGCACAGTGAAGGGCTCCTACCTCGGCTCAGCGATCCCCAGCCGCGACATCCCGCGGTACATCGCGCTCTACCAGGCCGGTCGCCTCCCGGTAGACCGCTTGCTCACCGCAACCGTCGGCCTCGACAACCTCAACGAAGCCTTCGACACCCTCGCCGCCGGTACGTCGATCCGCCAGGTACTAGTCCTCTGACCGTCGAGCGTCCAGTACGGCGAACGTGTTCGCCTCGCGCGCTCGCGCCTCCGGCGTGAAGTTGTCGCCGAAGTCGTCAGCCGTCGCGACCCGCCGGAGCTCGATCCCGGACGTGTTTCCGTGATCGGCCGCGAAGCAGCGCTTCGCCCACATCAGCGCCTCCTCGCGGGACTCGACCTCGATCAGGCAGAATCCGGCGATCAGCTCCTTGGTCTCGGCGAACGGGCCGTCGACCACCCGTGGCGTGCCGCCGCCGGCACCCAGCAGCCGGAAGCCCTCAGAGCTCGGCAGCAACCCTTCACCCGCGAGAAGCACGCCTTTCTCGGCCATCTCCGCCATCACCTGGGTCATCTCGTTCAGGCTCTGCTCGCTCGGCTGCTCCCACGCTTCGGAGCCGGCGCTGGCCCGCATCATCATCACGTATCGCATGCCCACATCAAACGTTAAATCCGCCGAAAAACGTATACAGCGGGGCAACCGATCAGGCAGGCTACGCACAGTGCGTTCTCACATACCGCTCGTGAGGCTATGTCAAGTGAGACACGCGGAGTCCCTGAGGAGGACCCCTCTATGCACACCCGCCCCCGCCGCATCGGTGCCATGGTCGGCGCCGGTGCCGTAGCGTTCGGCGCCCTGGCCGTTGTCGCCGGAAACTCGGCCGACGCCCAGCAGCAGCCGGCCCCCACCCCGATCGACCAGTTGCTCGGCCAAGAGCTTCAGGGCAAGGCCGCGCTCGGCCGCGTCCAGACCCGGCTCACAGAGCTTGCCGACCGCAACGGAATCGCCGCTGCCAAGCTGCAGCAGATCCTGGCCACCGACAAGACCAGCTGGCTCGACCGTGACGGCAAGCTGTTCTTCCGTGAGCCGACCACCGGCGCGAAGGCCGCGCCCACCGCCTCGCCCCGCTGGGCGACCAAGGCCGTCGCCGCGGCGACCGGTCCGGCGTTCGAGCTGCACAGCAAGCCCGGTTCGAACCGCGTGATCTACCTGGACTTCGATGGTCACACGATCTCGGGGACCGCGTGGAACACCGGCGGCAAGCCCGCCACGGTCAACGTCACGCCGTACGACACCAACGGCAACACGGGCACCTGGAGCACGGCCGAACAGGACGTCGTACGGGATGTCTGGGCTCGGGTCGCCGAGGACTACGCGCCGTTCGACGTGGATGTCACCACGCAGGCGCCGGCCGAGTCCGCGATCACTCGCTCCGGCTCGTCCGACCAGCAGTACGGCACTCGCGTGGTCATCGACCCGACCTCCTGGTATCAGTCCGGCTGTGGCTGCGGCGGTGTCGCGTACGTCGGTGTGTACGACAACACCAGCCAGCACTCGTACTACCAGCCCGCTCTGGTCTTCACCAAGGGTGTCGGCACCGGCGCGAAGAACATCGCCGAGGCCGCGGCGCACGAGGCCGGGCACAACGTCGGCCTGAGCCACGACGGTACGTCGTCCGTCGGGTACTACCAGGGCCATGGCGCCTGGGCGCCGATCATGGGTGTCGGCTACTCCAAGGCGATCAGCCAGTGGAGCAAGGGCGAGTACTCCGGTGCGAACAACAAGGAAGACGACTTCGCCGTCGTCGGCCAGAACGGGCTCGCGCTGCGCACCGACGACCACGGCAACGCGACGAGCAACGCCACCGAGCTGACGCTCGGCACCGCAGCCTCCGGCGTCTACGCCAGTGACTCCGACGTCGACGTGTTCCGGATCGACCTGTCCGCCGGCACCTTCAAGTTCGCGGCCACCTCCGGCGGAGACCTGGACATCAAGCTCCAGCTGCTCGACTCGGCCGGCAACGTCGTCGTCACCAACGACCCGGCCGCCGGACAGTCGAACTCGGCGACCCCGACCGGTCTGAGCGCCAGCATCACCCGTCAGGTCGCAGCGGGCCGCTACTACGTGCGGGTCGACAACGTTGGCTACGCCAACCCGCTGAACACCGGCTACTCCACGTACGGGAGCCGTGGCGCGTACACGGTGCGTGTGACTGCCGGCTAGCAGTACCAGAAGCTACCCGGGGCCGTCGTTCCCACCGAGATCGACGGCCCTGGGTTCTGGGGGGAACAACCGCCCAACCCCTGGAGGACCTCGATGAGGAAGCAACTCCGTCGTACCGGTGCGCTCGCGTGCACCGGCGCTGTTGTGTTCGGAGGCCTGGCCATCGGAGCCGGTGCCCAAGCCGATGCACAGGAGCCCACCCCGCTCGCCGAAATAGCGGCGACGAACGGGATGCTCACTGAGCAACTGCAGCGCATTCTGGCGACCGACAAGACCGCCGTACTGGATGCCGCCAACCGGCTGTTCTACCGCGAGCCGCAGCTCACCACGGCACAGAAGTCCGAAGAGGCCTCACCGCGCTGGGCCACCGAGTCCGTCGAGGCGGCAACCGGTCCGGCGTTCGAACTGCACAGCAAGCCCGGCTCGAACCGCGTGATCTACCTGGACTTCGACGGTCACACCATCACCGGTACGGCGTGGAACGCGTCGAAGGGAGTCGACCCGGTCAACGTCTCGGCGTACGACACCGACGGCGATCCGGCGAACTACAGCACGGCCGAGCAGGACGTCGTACGCGATGTATGGGCGCGGGTTGCGGAGGACTACGCCAGCTTCGACGTCGACGTCACCACGCAGGCACCGCCGCAGTCGGCGATCGACCGGTCCGGTGCGTCCGATGCGCAGTACGGGACGCGGGTGCTGATCGACCCGGACACCTGGTACCAGTCCGGCTGTGGTTGCGGCGGCGTCGCATACGTCGGCGTCTACGACAACAGCAGCCAGCACGACTACTACCAGCCGGCGCTGGTGTTCACGAAGGGCGTCGGCACCGGGGCGAAGAACCTCGCCGAGGCCGCGTCGCACGAGGCCGGTCACAACGTCGGCCTGGGCCACGACGGCACCTCGTCCGTCGGCTACTACCAGGGCCACGGCGCCTGGGCGCCGATCATGGGTGTCGGGTACTACCGCGGGATCAGCCAATGGAGCAAGGGCGAGTACGCCGACGCTAACAACAAGGAGGACGACTTCGCGGTCGTCGGTACCCACGGTTTGGCTGCGCGCGCGGACGAGGCCGGTGACACCACGGCCGCCGCCGCTGCCCTGACGGTCGGTACGCCGGTCACCGGGTACATCGCCGCCGAGACCGACACAGACGTCTACAAGGTCACGGTCGGTGCCGCAGGCAACTACACGGCGACCGCGAACGCCGCGGTCTCCGGTGGGAACCTGGACATCAAGCTCGACCTGCTGAACAGTGCCGGCACCGTCGTAGCTTCGGCCGACCCGGCCTCGGGCCAGACCGACGCCGCAACCCCGACCGGCCTGAGCGCCGGCGTCACCGCGAACCTCGCGGCCGGTACGTACTTCCTGCGCGTCGACAACGTCGGCTACGGCGACCCGCTCAGCACGGGCTACTCGACGTACGGGAGCCGCGGCGCCTACACCGTCAATCTCGCCACGTCCTGACCCTCTGAACCCCTGCGGCTGGCGACATCTGGCGTCCGCCAGCCGCAGGTCAGGTCAGGTGTGAAACCGCCAGCTGCGCCAGCGCGGCAGCCTGCATCGGAAGTACGTCGTCATCGAAGCGCACGATGCTCGAGTGATTGGACGGCGCCTCGTCGGCCGGTACGTCGTCCGGGCGCGCACCGAGCATGATGAATGTGCCCGGCACCTCCTGCAGCACCATCGAGAAGTCCTCGGCCCCCATCTGCGAATTGGGCGCCACCTGCACCTGCTCCGGACCGAAGAGCGTCCTGAGCTCGCTGATCGCGTGCTGAGTCCGGTCCGCGTCGTTGATCGTCACCGGGTACTGCAGGTTCAGCGCCGCATCCACCGTGCACCCATGCGCCTTGGCAATCGACTCCGCCAGCGCCGGCAGCTCACGGCTCAGCTGCTCGAAGGTCTCGTTCGAGAGCGTCCGAACCGTCGCACCGAGCTTGGCCGAGTTCGGAATGACGTTGATCGCCACCCCCGCCGACAACTGCGTCACCGTGATGACCACCGGGTCGAACACACTCACCCGCCGAGTCACATACGTCTGCAACGCCGACACCAACTCAGCCACCACCGGCACCGGGTCCGCCGTCGTATGCGGCGTCGACCCGTGCCCACCACGCCCGTGCACAGTCACATGCAGCTGATTGGACCCGGCCATCATCGTCCCCGGCCGAGTCTCGAACAGCCCCTTCGCCGCCAGCCCCCACACATGCACGGCGTACGCGGCAATCGGCGTCTCCCCGCTCGCCTGCAGCAACCCCTCCCGCAGCATGTACCCCGCACCACCCAGCCCTTCCTCACCCGGCTGGAACATGAACACGACGTTCCCACTGAGCTCCTCGCGATGCGCACTCAACAACTGCGCAGCACCCACCAACCCAGCCGTGTGCAGATCATGACCACAGGCATGCATGTTCCCGTTCTCCGACGCGAACTCCAGCCCGGTCTCCTCCGCCACCGGCAACGCATCCATATCCCCCCGCAACAAAACGGTCGGCCCCGGCCGCCCACCCCGCAACACCCCAACCACCGATGTCACGTCGCGCCCCGTAGAAACCTCCAACGGCAACCCGGCCACCGCATCCAGCACCCGAGCCTGAGTCCGCGGCAACACCAACCCCACCTCAGGATCCCGATGCAACTCCCGCCGCAACGCGACCATCCCCGCCGCCAGCCCGCCACTCTCCCGCACCAGATCCATCGCCAAGCACCTTCCGTTCGCATCGCCGGAGCTCGCCACCGTACCCGCCGCCCGGCCGACCGACTGGCCCCGTCGAGTTGCACGCCACAGTGCGGTGGAACTGAGCGCCGTCATCCGGTCCCAGACCCTCAGCCTCGACACCTTCGCGGCCCCTGCTGCCACCATCTGCCAGCAACACTCCGACAACCGCAAGCCGTCGAGTCCCGCGCCGCCCACTGATCCTCCCAAGGACAGGACGTATGCCCGGTGGACTGCCGATTCCGTCGGCGCTGAGCGTGGCGAGGGCGGTCGGTAGCCGTATACGTCCTGTCCGTCGGCATATCCAGAGGTCGACACAGCCCGAGCCGGTAGAGCGACTCGGCCGGTCACGTTCGCTGTGGCTGATGACGGCTGCGGCCGACTAAAAGAAGTGTGGCTGGGTAGTCGGTGGCTGAGCGGGATGGCGAGGCGGGTGACCGGGCTCTTCGTTGCCTGGGGCTGACGGGCTTTGGTTGCCGTCCAGAAAGAGCCGCCTAGCAACTGACACTTAAACACACGCACACTCGTGCGGCGGCAGCCGAGACGGAGGTCTGGGGTGCTCGCCGTTGCGGCCGATGGACGGAGGAGGAGTGGTTGGCGGGTGATGCGGTTCAGGGGGACGGCGCTGGCGGGCTGAGGCGGATGGCGCGGTTGGTTACCGAGATGCAGTTCCAGGTCTTTGGGGAACATAGTGTGCTCCAGGCGCACGATATGTTCCCCAAAGCTGCATCCACCCGCGCAACCCGAGCCTCAACCCCCACCCGCGGGCACTTGCAGACTCGCCTCAGCTGGCTACCGCAACCGAAGCCCGTCAGCCCAAGACGGCGATCACCCGGGCACCGAGCTCGCCATCCCCCTCAGCCCCGAGCGGCGGCCCGCCACCCCTCCTCTGTAAAGCCGGCCGCAGCGGCGAGTACCCGGCAGCTCGGGGTCGGCCGCATGCGAGCGAGCCTGAGGCGGGGTCCGACGTACAGGCCTGGGAGTGACCGGTTGGGTCAGTTGGTGCCTGGTGGAAGGGGCCTGCTGGTGATGGCCGGCGGCTGGGGCCGGGCTTGGGGCTCGGGTCGGGGGTGCGGGGTTGGTTGTTGGCGCGGAGGATGGTGGGGTGCCGGATCTGGTGTGGGATGACGTGCGGAACTTCTTCGACGCTGAGCTGATGGGGGCGCTGCCGGAACTTTGGGTGCCGGGGACTTCGGTTGAGGACTGGCAGGTGGTGTTCGATTTGGTGCGGTCGAGCGGGTGGTCGTGGGAGTTCATGGAGGGCGGTGTTGTCGGCGCTCTGCCGAATGCCGCGGAAGTGCTGACGCGTTCCGCCGATGCCGAGTTGGTCACGCTGCGGTCCAACCTGTGCCGGATGTGGTGGTGATCTTCTATCCGATGCCGGCGGAGGATGTCTGCTTCGATGTCGACCTTCGGGAACTGCAGGGGCAGCGGGGTGTGGACGTCTTGTGTGACTTCCTTTGCGCAATTGGCCGTGCGCTGTCCAAACCGGTGTACATGGCCGCGGAAGGTGATGGGGGCCATCCGGTGCTGGGTTATGCGCCGGCGGATGATCGCGTGATGTTGGTGGCGAATCCGCGGTTCAGTCGGCCGTGAGTCGTCGGTTAGGTGAGCTGCCGGGGCGAGGGGCGACGTAGGTGGTGGTGCGGGGCGCGGTGGGGTTGGTCGGTGGGTCTTGAGGCGGTGGGTGGGGTTAGGCCGGCGAAGGCTGTGTGGGTGGGGCGGTGGCGGTGGGTGTAGAGGGATTCGGCTCGGGTGATTTCGGTGTGGAGGTGGGAGAGGAGGGACTGGGTGGTGGCCTTGGCTCGGGCTTTGGCTTGGGGGTGGGGGAGGAGTTGGTGGGCGTCCAGCGAGGCGAGGCCGGTGCGGAGGATGGATTCGAGGTGGTCTCGGGTGTGGGGGCCGGAGGGTTCTAGGTCGGGGAGGCGGGTGGAGTTGTAGTAGAGGGTGGTGAGGAGGTCTAGCTGGTGCTCGGCGGTTTGGTTGTTGAGGGCGGTGAGGACTGTGCCGGGGGTTAGGTCGGCTCGGGATTCGAGGTCGGTGGTGAGCATTTGGACGGCGGTTACGTAGGGGGCGTAGTGGCCGTTGGTGTGGAAGGTGTCGATGCCGGGGGCAACTTTTTCGACGCCTAGGTGGTGGAGGTAGGTGTCCAGGTGGGTTTGGGTCCAGGCTTCGGCTACTCCTTCTTCCAGTTGGCGGCTGCCGGGGCGGACGAAGGCGGCTCGGGCTGCTTCTTGGGTGGCGCCGTCGGGGCCGAGGAAGTGGGAGTGCTCGTGGAGGATGGTGGCCAGGGCTTCGCGGTAACGGGCGAGGTTTGCGATGGGGTGCTTCTGGCCGGCTAGGGCGTACATCTCGCGGAGTGGGTCGAGGATGTATTCGCGGTCCAGGTGGAGGGTGCCGTCCCAGTGGGCTAGGCCGAGGATGTCGTCGGTCGATTCGATGACTTGGCCGTTCCAGGCGCTGTGTTGGGCACCGGATAGTTCGCGTGCTGCTTGGCCGCTGCGGAGGAGGAGCTCCTCGAGGGAGGCGGGTGGGGCGAGGATCGCCGTGCTCATGGGCGGTACGCCGTGGCGAGGCGGATGAGGGAGTCGGCGGAGCGGCAGAGGCTGGCGCGCTCGGCCGGGTTGTCGGTGCCGGCGGCCATTCGGTGGAGCTCGGCAACCAGCAACTCCGCACGAGCCCGGTGCTCGGCGCGAGTGCTCCGCGATGTGCGCGTGCGCAGGGGTGCAGGGCTTGAAGGTGCGGTGGGGGTGTCGATGTGCTCCATGGATTCTCCTCCGAGGTCGGATCTCGACGGAGAACATACGGAGATTCACCCTGCTGCCAGCAGCAAACTTTCTACCTGTGGATAACTCAGAACAGGGTCGGTGGTTCGAGGGAGATCGGTTCGGGGAGTGGGTCCAGGGACGGGAGTTGGGTGCGCACCGTGCTGTGGAAGAGGCGGGCCAGGTTGAGGGCCTCGGCGTTGTCGGGGGTGTGGAGGAAGATCGTCGGCGAGCGGCCTTCCGTGAGCCAGGTCAGCACGAGCTCGACCAGGTAGGACCAGCCTTCTACGGTTTCGTCGACGGAGTCGCGGCCGATGTAGCGGACGATGGGATGGGCGGTCAGCGCCACGAAGCGGCGGGTTACGCGGGGTTTCTTCATCCAGGCGTCGCGTTCGGCGAGGCTGGTGGGGCGGCGGGCGAAGAGGGTGCCCGTGTCGAAGGGGACCCATTCGGTGCCGGTGCGGGCCAGCACCTGTTCCAACGCGTCAGCCACGCGGGGGTCGTCGAAGAAGGCCGGGTGGCGGACCTCTACGGCGTACCGGTGTTCTTCGGGTGCGCCGCGTAGGAAGGCGGCCAGCATGCCGAGGTCGGTGGGGGCGAAGGACGCCGGGAGCTGGATCCACATCGCGTGGTTGCGGGAGCCGAGGGGCTCGACCGCGGCGGCGAAGGCGTGGAAGTCGGCGGCGATGTTGCTGAGGCGGCGTTCGTGGGTGATGACCTGGGGCAGCTTCACGACGAAGCGGAAGTCAGGCGGCGTCTGCGCGGCCCAGTTCTCGACCGAGGAGCGGGAGGGGATCCCGTAGAAGGTCGTGTTGCTCTCTACGGCGTTCACCCAGGACGCGTACGACGCGAGCTTCGAGCGCGACGGTTGCGGCCACGCGGGATGTGTCCACTGAGCACATCCCACGTGGAGCCGCATACCTCAGAACTTAGCGCTCGACCTCACCGCGGATGAACTTCTCCACGAGCTCGCGGCAGACGTCGTCGGCGTACTGCTCCGGCGGCGACTTCATGAAGTACGACGACGCGGACAGGATCGGGCCGCCGATGCCGCGGTCCTTGGCGATCTTCACCGCGCGGATCGCGTCGATGATGATGCCGGCCGAGTTCGGCGAGTCCCAGACCTCGAGCTTGTACTCCAGCGACAGCGGGACGTCACCGAAGTTGCGGCCCTCGAGCCGGATGAAGGCCCACTTGCGGTCGTCCAGCCAGGCCACGTAGTCGGACGGGCCGATGTGCACGTTGCGCGGGTCGATGTCGTCGACCAGCTGCGAGGTGACGGACTGGGTCTTGCTGATCTTCTTGGACTCCAGCCGGTCGCGCTCCAGCATGTTCTTGAAGTCCATGTTGCCGCCGACGTTCAGCTGGTAGGTCCGGTCGACGGTGACGCCGCGGTCCTCGAACAGCTTGGCCAGCACGCGGTGCGTGATGGTGGCGCCGATCTGCGACTTGATGTCGTCGCCGACGATCGGCACGCCCGCCTCGGTGAACTTGTCGGCCCACTCCTTGGTGCCGGCGATGAAGACCGGGAGCGCGTTCACGAAGGCGACCTTCGCGTCGATCGCGCACTGGGCGTAGAACTTGGCCGCCTGCTCGGAGCCGACCGGCAGGTAGCAGACCAGTACGTCGACCTGTGCCTCGCGCAGCGCGGCGACGACGTCGACCGGGGCTGCGTCGGACTCGGTGATGGTCTCGCGGTAGTACTTGCCGAGACCGTCCAGGGTGTGACCGCGCTGCACGGTGACGCCGGACGGCGGCACGTCGCAGATCTTGATCGTGTTGTTCTCGCTGGCGCCGATGGCGTCGGCGAGGTCCAGGCCGACCTTCTTGCCGTCGACGTCGAACGCGGCGACGAACTCGACGTCGCGGACGTGGTAGTCGCCGAACTGGACGTGCATCAGACCGGGGACGCGCTCCTCAGGCTTCGCGTCACGGTAGTAGTGCACGCCCTGGACGAGCGAGCTGGCGCAGTTGCCGACGCCGACGATCGCTACCCGGATCGAGGTCATCTGGAATCTCCTTGGTCAGGCGGTGGGGGATGGGGGGAGGTCGAAGAGGGGGGCAGAAAAGGTTGCTGCCGCCGCTCGCCGTCGATCAGCTCGTTCAGCCAGCGGACCTCGCGCTCGGCCGACTCCAGGCCGTGCCGTTGCAGCTCGAGGGTGTAGGCGTCGACCCGTTCCGCGGTCCGGCTCATCGCGGCCCGGAAGTTCGCCAGCCGCTCCTCCATCCGGGCGCGCCGGCCCTCGAGGATGCGCAGCCGGGTGGCCGGATCGGTCCGGCCGAAGAACGAGAACCGGACGCCGAACGTGTCGTCCTCCCAGGCCGACGGACCGGCATCGTGCATCGCGTGCGCGAAGTGGTCCTTGCCGTCGGCCGTGATCGTGTACACGATCTTCGGCCTGCGCCCCGCCTCCGGCGTACCGGGGTCGGCGGTGATCAGGCCGTTGCGGAGCATCGCCTTCAGACACGGGTAGAGCGATCCGAACGACAGCACGCGTCCCCAGCCGAACTGGGCGTTGACGCGCTTGCGGAGCTCGTAGCCGTGCATCGGCGCTTCGTGCAGCAGACCGAGTACGGCGAGCTCCAGGACACCACTGCGGTTTCCCATGACCCCACCTCCTCGGTCCAGTTTGTCAGAACCTGATGTATCGGTTCGATACATCGTGTCGCCACTGTAAGCAGAGCTCCGAGCTGTGGACAACTCATGACAAAGGTCGTCTTTGTCACCTCGTACGACGGCACGCGCCGGAAACCTGTTACGTCAGGCGGCCGGAGCCGTTTAATCGGATAACACCCTGCGTCGTGATCCAGGAGCGGAGAGTCGTGACCGACAGCCACGGAAAGCACGCCAAGCACGAACTCGAGGGCGAGGGCCCGCTGGCGCGGGTGGCCCTGCGGTTCACCGCGTTCACCGAGAAGTGGCTGCCGGACGCGTTCGGGTTCGTCCTGGTCGGCACCTTCGTGGTGCTGCTGTTCGGGCTCGTCACGGGTGAACCGCTGCTGAAGCGCCCGGACGATCCGGCCGCGACCAAGGGGTTCGGGCTGGTCGATGCCTGGGGCATCGGGTTCTGGAGCCTGATCACGTTCACCCTGCAGATGGCGATGATCATCATCGGCGGGTACGCCGTCGCGACCAGCGGACCGGTCGCCCGGTTGATCACCCGGTTGGCGCGGATCCCGAAGAGCCCGCGATCCGCGGTGGCGTTCGTGGCCGCGGTCGCGATGCTGGCGTCGTACCTGAACTGGGCTTTCAGCCTGATCTTCGCGGCGATCCTGGCGCGGGAGGTGGCCCGCAACGTGCCGAAGGCCGACTACCGCGCGCTGGGTGCGATGGCGTTCCTGGGGCTCGGGACGGTCTGGGCGCAGGGCCTGTCCGGCTCGGCGGCGCTGCAGGTCGCGAGCGCGAGCAGTAGTCCCGCACCGGTCCAGGAGGTCATCAAGGCCGGCGGTCGCGCCAGCGGGCTGATTCCACTCAGCGAAACGATCTTCACCTGGCAGGCGCTGGTCGCAACACTCTTCGTGTACGTCGTCGGTGTCGCGATGGCCTGGTTCATCGCGCCGGGCGAGGGGAGCTCGCGGACGGCGGCGGACCACGGCATCGAGCTCAAACCGCTCATCGGCCGAGGATCGGCGTACAACGGTCAAAGAGAAGAGAGTGCGAAGCGCCGGCCTGGTGATTGGCTCGAGCACTCGCCACTGTTCAGTCTGTTCATCGTCGCGCTCGGTGTGACGTATCTGGTCCGCTACTTCGACAACAAGAGCTTCTTCAGCGCACTCGACCTCAACACCGTCAACCTGATCCTGTTCCTGCTCGCGATGCTGCTGCACTGGCGCCCGTGGCGGATGGCGCGCGCGGTGCGCGACGGCGCGCCAGCCGCGGCCGGTGTACTGCTCCAGTTCCCCTTGTACGGCGGCATTTTCGGCATGATCGCGTATACCGGCATCTCCGCCCGGCTGGCCGGTTGGTTGGTGCAGGCAAGTAGTCAGTTCCTGCTCGCGCCGTTGGTGGCGATCTACTCGTGCATCCTCGGCATCTTCGTGCCCAGCGGTGGCAGCAAGTGGGTGATCGAGGCGCCGTACGTGCTGCAGGCGGCGAACGAGCTCAACGTCGATGCCGGCTGGATGGTCATCGTGTACGACCTCGGCGAGGCGAGCGCGAATCTGCTGCAGCCGTTCTGGATGTTGCCGACGCTCGCGATCCTGGGGCTGAAGGCCCGCGACATCATGGGCTACACGTTCACCATGTTCCTGGCGTGCTTCCCGGCGGCGCTACTCGCTGTCACGTTCCTGGCGCCGCACGTCACCGGATGATTCGCCCCCGAACCCCGGAGTTGGTACCCTCCGGAGCGGATTCGGGCCCGTTACCACACCCGCCGTAGTCTGTGGGGCAATGACTTCCGCGAGATCGTCGAGGATTGCACTGTGAGTGAAGCTCGTAGAAAAGCCGCTCCGCCGCGCCGGGCCAAGAGACACTGGGCGCTCCGGGTGCTCGGCTGGCTGGCTGCTTTCGGGTTCCTCGGGATCATCGTCGGCACCGCGGCCTTCTTCATCATCTACCAGAAGACCGAGATCCCGGACGTCAACAAGGCCTTCGAAGCGAACACCACCACGGTCGCATGGAGTAACGGTGTGACGATGGGCCGGTTCTACGAGCAGAACCGCACCTCGGTCCCGCTGAACAAGATCCCGAAGCGGGTCCAGGACGCGATCCTGGCCGCCGAGGACCGGACCTTCTGGACCAACCCCGGCATCTCGCCCCAGGGCATGCTGCGGGCGGCGTACAACATCGCCAAGGGTGAGCAGTTGCAGGGTGGTTCGACGATCACCCAGCAGTACGTGAAGATCATGTACCTGAACCAGGACCGGACCGCGTCCCGGAAGTTCAAGGAACTGTTCATCGCGACCAAGCTGAGCCGCCAGCAGGACAAGAGCAAGACCCTCGAGGGGTACCTCAACACGATCTACTTCGGTGAGGGCGCGTACGGCGTCGCGGCGGCAGGGAACGCCTATTTCCGGGTGACCGACCCGAGCAAGCTGACCGTCCCGCAGGCAGCGTTCCTGGCCACGGTGCTGAACAACCCGACGCTGTTCGACGTCGACAAGAAGGCGAACCACCAACGGATCCTCGAGCGCTACCGGTACGTGCTCGACGGCATGCGACTGAGCGGCACGATCACCCAGGCCGAGCAGGACAAGTACTCGAAGGCACTGCCGACGATCGACAAGCCGAAGAAGAACAACAAGTACCGGGGCCCGCAGGGCTTCCTGCTCGACATGGCCAAGAAGGAACTGCTCCGCCGCGGGTTCACCGAGAACCAGATCACCGGCGGCGGCTACAAGATCGTCACCACCTTCGATCCCACGCAGCAGGCCGACATGGTCAAGGCCGCCGAGACCCGGCTGCCGAAGAAGCGCGACAACCTGCATGTCGGGATGGCGGCGGTGAAGCCCGGGACCGGTCAGCTGATCGCGATGTACGGCGGCCCGGACTTCCTGAAGAGCCAGCTCAACTGGGCGACGGCGAAGGCCAGACCGGGGTCGTCGTTCAAACCGTTCGCGGTGGCCGCGGCCCTGCAGGACGGGCGCTCACCCTGGGAGAAACTGCAGGGCGACAGCCCGATCGAGGTCCAGGGCCAGGAGTTCAACAACGAGTTCAACAACGACTACGGCGACGTGGACCTGCAGTACGCGACGCAGGAGTCGGTCAACACCGCCTTCTACGACCTGGTCGACAAGCAGATGGAAGACGGGCCGGAGAAGTTGGTGAACGCCGCCGAGGCGGCCGGTATCCCGAAGACCAAGGCGCTGGAGATCGGCCGGAAGAACCCGTCGACGGTGCTCGGTCCGGACCCGTACGCGTCGCCGGTCGACATGGCCAACGCCTACGCGACCTTCGCGGCCGAGGGCAAGGCCAAGGAACTGCACGTGATCAAGAGCATCACCGACAAGACCGGCAAGGTGGTGTGGTCGGACGAGAAGAACCTGAAGCAGACCCAGGCCTTCGACATCAACCTGGCCCGCCAGGTCAACAAGATCCTCGAGACCGTTGTCGAGGACGGCACCGGTGAGGGGGCCAAGGATCTCGACCGCCCGGTGGCCGGCAAGACCGGTACCGCCGGTGGTGTCGCGGTGGAGCATCGCGCGGCGGACAAGGCCTGTGACGGCTGCAAGGCCGGCACTGACACGTTGACCTCGTGGTGGACCGGCTACACGCCGCAGCTGTCGACCTCCGTGCTCTACCGGGCCGGCAAGACCGGTGAGGCCGACCTCGACCCGTACTCGAAGGACGAGGCGTTCTTCGGTGGCAACTGGCCGCTGAAGACCTGGCTGGCCTACATGAAGCCGGCCCTCGACGGCCAGGACGACCTGGAGTTCACCGAGCCCGACGAGGGCTCGGTCGACGAGAGCCCGAAGCCGCCGAAGCCGACGATCACCCCGACCATCACGCCGACGATCACCCCGAGCGGGCCGCCGACGAAGACGCCGACCGGGCCCACCAACACGCCGACCGGGCCGACGAACACCCCGAGCGGGCCGACGAAGCCCACGAAGCCGACCAAGACGCCGGGCTGGCCGACCATCACACCACCAGGCAGCGGTGATCCGGAGGACCCGGAGAAACCCGGCGGCGGTGGTCAGTAGTCCAGCCGCCCCGCCACCGGAGCCACCCCCAGCCGCCGTCGAGGCGCGGCCGGGGCGGGCGCGGCGGGCACGGGTGGAGGGGGTCGGGCTGCGGCGGTGGTTGCCGACGGCGATGACGCGGGAGGTGCTCGGGTGGTGGCTTGTCACCCGGGTCGGGTTGTTCCTGCTGTCGATCTCGGCGCCGCTGCTCTTCAATCGCGGGACGGACTACCCGGATGTGTGGCGCGCCTGGGTGCAGTGGGACGTCTGGCATCTGAAGGCGCTCGCGGAGTTCGGCTACAACAACGGTGAGCCGTCGCAGGCGCCGCTGGCCGCGTTCTTTCCCGGTTTCCCGCTCCTGGTCCATCTCGTGCACTTCACCGGCGTCGGATACTTCGGCGCCGGCATCGTCGTCTCGGCCGTGGCCAGCGCAGTGGCCGGCGTCTACCTAGCTCGACTCGCGCAGTACGAGTTCCCGGAGCTCAAGGGACTCGGTCCGAATGCCGCAGTGGTCTGGTACGGCGCTCCGGTCGGAGTCTTCCTCGCGGCCGGGTACACCGAGGCGCTGTTCTGTGCCTTCGCCTTCCCCGCCTGGCTCGCGGCCCGGCAGGGGCGCTGGGCGCGAGCCGCGATCTTTGTCGCGCTGGCCGCGACCGTCCGGGTCTCGGGGATCTTCCTCGCCTGCGCGCTCGTGGTCGAGTTCATCACCTCGAAGAAGCGGGACTGGCCGTCGGCTCCTTGGCTGGCGCTGCCGGCCATTCCGGTGCTCGGTTTCATGGCCTACCTGAAGCAGATCCACGGCTCGTGGTTCGCCTGGCAGGAGGCGCAGGAGAAGGGCTGGGCGCGCGAGTTCACCTGGCCGTGGGAGTCGCTCGTCCACACCTGGGACGCCGCCTCGCGCGGCCACTTCGCCGGCGAACGCAGCGACTGGACCTGGATGTTCCGGGCCGAGCTGGTCACGCTGGTGATCGGTCTGCTGCTGCTCGCCTGGCTGCTCCGGCGCCGTTCGTGGGGTGAGGCAGCCTGGGTGGCCGCCACCGTCGGCGCCTTCTGTACGTCGTTCTGGATCTACTCGCTGACCCGGGCGACGCTGCTGTGGTGGCCGCTCTGGATCGGCCTCGCGGTCGTCGTGCACCGCCATCGCTGGCTCGGCCGGCTCTACCTCAGCGTGGCGATACCACTGGCCGCGATCTGGGCGGCCGGGTTCTTCACCGGCCGTTGGACCGGCTGAGTAGTTCTCCTCATGACTCGACTCCGATTGCGCGCCTAGCGTGATCGCATGGAGACGCAGACGCAGTCGATCGGCCGGGTGACGCTACAAGCGGCGTACGTCGGTCTGGCCGTCGGCCTCCTGTACGCCGTTCTGTTCCAGCTCCGCGTGCCGTTGTGCCCGCCGAGTGCCGAGAACTGTGCGATCAACAGCCTCGGCCCGCTCTTCGCCGTCCAGCTCGGCGGGATCGCGATGGTCCTCGCCCTGCCGGTGCTCGCCGCCCGAGCCGGTCTCAAGTCGCCGGTCACCGTCTCCACCACGGTCGCGATCGCGCTGCTCAACCTGGGATGGTTCGCCCTGAACCGGTGAGAGTTTGTCCGGCATGTGGACTCTTTGCGGTGGAAGGCAACCCGTCGGCGATCCCGGCCGTCGATAGGGGTGAAGGGGTGGCAGTCCGGGCGGGGACCGCCACCCCTCCTCAATTTCCCGCGGAACCTTTCAGGGGCAGGCTCCGCGGGTTTTACTTGGGCTTACCCGTAGTTGCGGTCGATCGACTGGGACGGCGTCGGGCTCGGCCGGGTCTCCGCGACCCGCTTGTCGCTCGGATGCGTCCCGACCTCGATCCCCTTCAGCGTCCCGAGCAGCTCGAACTCGGCCAGCGTCACCCCGTCGGCACCAGCCGGCGCCAGCACCAGCCGGTACTGCGTGTACGCCTTCGGCGACGCGATGCTGAACGACCGCGTGTACGACGTCCACGGCCAGGTCACCCCGGTCCGCTTGTCGACCGTCGACCACGTGGTCCCGTCGTTCGAACCCTCGAGCACCCAGCCGGACGGCGCCGTACCGGTCGTGCCGTTGGTCAGCGTGTACATGCCGACCGGGCGGCCCTGCTGGAGGGCGACCGTCACCGTGGGCTTGTCACCGGTGAGGGTGACCTGGGTGCTCGCGTTGTCGTCGGTCAGCGCGGCAACATCCGCGGAGCCGGTGACAACCGCGCCCTCGTCCGAGGTGGAGTCCCGCCAAGTGCTCGGGTCCTCGCCGGGGGTGGTGATCGACGGCGGGGCGTCGTTGCGTCCGGTACCCCAGTTCGACGGCTTGTCCGACATCTCGAACTCGATCTTGCCGCCGCTCGCGATCAGATCGTGCGGGAGGTTCGTCGACGTCCACTTCTTCCCGTTGATCCGGACGCTCTTCACGTAGATGTTCTTCGCGCTGTTGTCCGGTGCGCTGACCACCAGCTTCTTCCCGCCCGGCAGCCGGACGGTCGCCTTCTTGAACAGCGGCGAGCCGATCGCGTACGACGGCGATCCGACCTGCAGGGGGTAGAAGCCGAGCGCGCTGAACAGGTACCAGGCGGACATCTCACCGTTGTCCTCGTCGCCCGGATAGCCCTGGCCGATCTCCGACCCCAGGTAGAGCCGCGACACGGCCTCGCGGACGAGCGCCTGCGTCTTCCACGGCTGACCCACGAAGTCGTACATGTAGGTGAGGTGGTGCGACGGCTGGTTGCTGTGCCCGTACTGACCCATCCGTACGTCGCGGGCCTCGAGCATCTCGTGGATCGTGCCGCCGTAACCGCCGGGGTGCAGCGCGTCCTCCGGTGTACTGAAGAACTCGTCCAGCTTCTTGATCAGACCGTCCCGGCCGCCGTAGATCGCGGCCAGTCCGGCGCCGTCCTGCGGAGTCGAGAACGCCATGTTCCAGGCGTTGGTCTCGGTGTAGTCGTGGCCCCAGTCGCGCGGATCGAACAGGTTCGGCGACGTACCCCAGCTACCGTCCGGGTTCTTGCCCTGGAAGAAGCCGACCGTCGGGTCGTAGAGCGTGACATAGTTGCGGGCCCGGTTCAGGAAGTACTTGTAGTTGTCCAGGTACTCCTGCTTGCGCGGGTCGCTCTTCTTCGCCTTGTCGTACAGCGCCTTCGACAGGTTCGCGATGCCGTAGTCGTTGATGTAACCGTCCATCGACCAGCTGAAGCCCTCGCCGGTGCTGTTGGCGGTGTAGCCGTGGAAGGTGGACAGGTCCATCCCCTTGCGGCCGACGTTCTGCGACGGCGGTACGACGGACGCGTTCTTGACCGCGGCGTCGTACATGGCCTGGACGTCGATGCCCTTGATCCCCTTCAGATAGGCATCGGCGAAGGCGACGTCGGACGACGTACCGACCATCAGGTTGGCGTAGCCCGGCGAGGACCAGCGGGAGATCCAGCCGCCGTCCTTGTACTGCTGGACGAAGCCGTTGACCAGATCGGCCGCCTCGTCCTGCGCGAACAGCGAGTACGCCGGCCACACGGTCCGGTAGGTGTCCCAGAAGCCGTTGTTGACGAAGGTCTGACCGGCCACGATCTTCGAGCCGGTCGTGGTCGGGGTGTCCGGACCGACCTTCGGTGAGGTCGGCGAGGCATAGGTGATGACCGGCTTGGACTTCGTGCCGGTGTTCTCTGAGCCGTTGTTCGGGTAGAGGAACAGGCGGTACAGGTTCGAGTAGAGCGTGGTCAGCTGGTCCGCGGTCGCGCCCTCGACCTCGATCGTGCGCAGCTTGGCGTCCCACAGGTCCTGGGCCGCGTCCTTGACCTTGCCGAACTTCGAGCCGGCCGGGAGCTCCATCTCCAGGTTCTTGCGAGCCTGCTCGGTACCGATCAGCGAGGTCGCGAGCCGCAGCTGGACCTGGGTGACGGCCGGGTCGAAGCCGAAGTAGCCGCCGACGTTCGCGCCGCCACCGTCCGACAGCTTGCCGGAGGCAACCACCTTCTGGTCCACGACGCCGTACACGAACAGCCGGCCGGCGCCGGTCGACAGCCCGCTCTTCACATCGCTGAAGCCGGTCACCACACCGGTCTCCGGGTCCAGCGTCAGGCCGCCTTCGTTGGTCACGTTATCGAAGACCAGCGACGCGCCGCCCTTCGGGAAGCTGAACCGCAGCATCGCCGCGTGGTCGGTCGGCGCGATCTCCGCGGCGTTCCCGTTGTCGAACTCGACCCCGTAGTAGTACGGACGGGCGACCTCGTTGTCATGGCTGAACGACCACCCGCGGTTGGCCCGGTTCGCGGTTGGCGTGGCCGCCGTCGACGGCATCACCTGGAAGGTCTGCCGGTCACCCATCCACGGGCTGGGCTCGTGGCTGATCGACAGGGCCTGGATCGTCGGCTTGTTCTCGGCGTTGTTGCCCTTGGCGTAGTCGTACAGCCAGGAGCGCGAGCCGGCGTTCGTCACCGGGGTCCAGAAGTTGAAACCATGCGGTACGGCGGTCGCCGGGAAGTTGTTGCCGCGGGAGAACCCACCGGTCGCGTTGGTGCCACGGGTCGTCAGCGCCAAGTCGGACGGGTGCTTGGCGGCGGTACGCGCAGCCGCGGAGTCCGGGTTGATCGCGCCGGCGATCCGGATGTCGTCGACCCAGCCGCGGAAGTCGGCCGGTCCGGTCGGCTTGTCGTAGCCGACCAGGATCCGCTTGATCGTCTTACCGGCGGCAACCCGTCCGAGGTCGGCCTCGATGTTGTTCCACTGGTTCGTGGACAGACCCTTGGCGTCGCCCTGGCCGCGCGGGCTGAGCCCGAAACTGTGGTGGTCCTTGGCGCGCAGGTCGCTCAGGTAGGTCCCGTCGGAGAACGCCAGGTCGAGCGCGGCATACGTGCTCGGGTAGCTGAGGTCACCCTCGATGTGCTCGGGGAAGATCTTGTAGGACAGCCGGGTGTCCCGGCCGACCTTCAGGTCGACGTCGGAGATCTTGTTCCAGGTGAAGCCACGACCCTCGGTCGTCTGGTGCCCGCCGTACCGGAACGACTTCACGCCGGTGAAACCGACCCTGGCGCGGGCGTTGTAGGCGCTGGTCGGACCCGAGTCCAGCCGCGACTCGGCGACCGGACCCGGTGGCGGCAGCGGATCGCCGTTCGAGAGGTACCAGTCGGCGAGCTGGACGATGTTCTCGCCGTGGTTGAGCGTGACGTCGAACTTGAAGAACTTGTACGCCGTCTCGTTCGCGAAGCTGTATTCCTTGGTCTGGAACCGGTTCTCGAAGCTCTGACCGGTCTGCGTGTCGAGCACGGTCCAGTCGGTGCCGTTGTTCGAGCCCTGCACGGTCCAGTTCTGCGGGTCGCGGCCGTCGGCGTCGTTCGCCGAGGTGAGCGCGTACTTCCGGATCACGACCGGCGCGGAGGTCTCGTAGGTCAACCAGCCGGTCTTGGTGAAGACCAGCCACTTGGTGAACTTGTCCCCGTCGGCGGCGTTGGAGGCGATCTCACCGCCGCCGGTGTTCTCACCGCTCGCGGTGATGAGTTTGACCTTGTCCATCTCGCTGCCGCCGACCCCGGTCGGCGTCGGGCCCTGGACGCCGCCCGCGCGGGGCTTCCCGTCCGGACCGGTCTCGACGGTGTCGGTGTAGCCGGGCTGCGGTTGCCCGGACTCGAACGAGGTGAAGAACGAGGTTCCGCTCACCACCGGCTCGTTGTGGGTGGCCGAAGTGTTCGGCGGGACGGCATGCGCTGACGTCATAACTGGTGACATTGTCACAACTAGCCCGAGCGACGCGACGACCCCTAGTGGGCGGCGGAGTTTCATCCACGCTCCTTGCACGGCCGGACCGGCGCGACGGCCTGAGCCAGTGCGCCGGAGGGTTTACGCGGCCCCGATGACAAGGTTGTCAGCCCGCGTCCGGGGTGATCTTCCCTATCTTCATGACGCTTGGTCAAGGCCTTGTCGCAGCCCGCTTCCGGATGCGGCTCAGTTGCTCTCCCGGCGTAGGTTGATCGCTATGGCGGAACGGGTCTTGGTCACGGGTGCGGCAGGCTTCATCGGGCGAGCGGTGGTACGCGCTCTCCGGGAGCGGGATGTGCCGGTGACGGCAGTGGACCGCGAGCCGCCGGATCCCACGTGGGACGACGGCGTGACCGTCGTGACCGGGGACCTGGCCAACCAGGAGGTCTGTATCGGCGCCTTCGAGACGCGGCCGACCGCAGTGGTCCACCTGGCCGCTCTGACCTCGGTACTGCGCTCGGTGGACGCACCGATGGCGACCTTCGCGCAGAACGTCACCATCACCCAGGTGCTGCTGGAGCTGTCCCGGGGGAGCGGTGTGGACCGGTTCGTGCTCGCCTCGACCAACGCGGTCGTCGGTGACGTCGGTACGGCGACCATCACCGCGGATCTCCCGTTGAGCCCACTCACGCCGTACGGCGCGACCAAGGCGGCCGGCGAGATGCTGTTGTCGGCGTACTCCGGCAGCTATGGGCTGGCCACCGCCGCGCTGCGGTTCACCAACGTCTACGGGCCGGGGATGTCGCACAAGGACAGCTTCGTGCCGCGGCTGATGCGGGCGGCGCTCGCCGGCACCGGAGTGCAGGTGCACGGCGACGGCACTCAGCGCCGGGACCTGGTCTACATCGACGACGTGGTGAACGCCGTACTGCTCACCCTGGAGACCGGGTACGACGGCCGCGCGATCATCGGCTCCGGTCAGTCGGTGTCGGTGCTCGAGTTGGTGGAGGCGGTGCGCGCAGTCACCGGTACGCCGATTCCGGCCGAGCACATCGAGGCACCGGCCGGTGAGATGCCCGCAGTGATCGTCGAACTCGCTAGCGAGTTGGGCTACGCCCCGGAGGTTTCGCTCGACGAGGGCCTCGCCCGGACATGGCAGTACTTCCAGCACATGTGAGACGCCACTGGCTGCTGGGCGTCTTCCTGGTCGCCGGTGCGGCGCTGCGCGTGCTGGCGACGGTCGCGTACCAGCCGGGGATCATCTATGTGGACTCGCAGCAGTACCTGAACAACATGGAACTGCTGCGACCGGACGAGCTCAACCCGATCGGCTACTCGATCGCCCTGAAGCCGCTGGTCGCACTGGGCGGTACGACGCTCGTCGTCGTCGTGCAGCACGTCGTCGGGCTGCTGTTGGGCGTCGCGGTCTACGCGCTGGCACGGCGGTTGACCGTCTACCGCTGGCTGTCCGCCCTGGCTGCCGCACCGCTGCTGCTGGACGCCTACCAGGTCCAGATCGAGCAGAACGTGATGGCGGAGACCCTGTTCGACCTGCTGCTCGTCGGCATCCTCTGGCTCCTGCTCGGACGCCCAGGTTGGCAGGCAGCTGCCGCAGCCGGCGTACTCGTCGGCGCTGCCTTTGCAGTCCGGGCGATCGGCCTCACCCTGCTGCTCGCTGTCGTGCTCTACCTGCTGGTGGTCAGCAGACGCCGACTACTGCATGCCGGGCTGGCCATAGCCGGGTTTGCGGTCGTGTTCGGCGCGTATGTCGGCTACTTCCATGCTGAGACCGGCCGCTGGGGTTTCACCGGGACGGGCAGCCAGGTGCTCTACGGCCGGACCGCAGTAGTCGCCGACTGCAGCAAAGTGACGCTGAAGGCGCTCTGTCCAAAGGAACCGCGTCTCGGTGTGGACCGGTACGCCCACGATCCGCTCCCAGCGGGTGCGACCACGGAACAGGCCACCGCGTTCGCCCGCGAGGTCATCCGTCACCAGCCGCTCGACGTCACCTGGGCGGCCCTGAAAGACTTCGCCAAGGGATTCGCTCCCACGAGGACCAGTTCGCCCGACGACGTACCGCTCGACCGCTGGCAGTTCCAGCTGACTTATCCGAACCTGCAAGACATCAACACCGCCGCGTTCGCACTCAAGTACGGCGGCCAAGAGCCGCAAGTCGTCCACACACCAGCAGCCATCCTCCGCGCGTATCAGCTCAACGGCGGATACACCTCCGGAAGCCTCCTCGGGTTAGGCGCGCTGATCGCGCTCGGTGCAGCCGCCGGACTCGGCCGCGAGCCGGGGTTGCGTTGGGCCGGCTTCTTGCCGGCGGCGGCTGGTGTGGTGCTGCTTCTCGGCTCCGCAGCGTTCGAATTCTCCTGGCGCTACCAGCTTCCGGCGCTTGTGCTCTTTCCACTCGCCGGCGCGATCGGTTTGCGGGCGATTCTTGGGAAGGATCAGGCGCGGCCCGCGCTGGCCGACTATCCCGATGCGGTGGATTCCCAGGCCACACAGGGATTCACACCGTCCTTCGCGCCGATCGTCGTGGTGATTGCCGCCTACAACGAAGCCGGTGGGATCGGCTCCGTGCTGGCGAACATGCCGCGCACCTGTGCTGACATGGCGGTCGACATCCTCGTGGTGGTGGACGGCGCAACAGACGACACCGCCGAGATCGCCCAACAGCACGGGGCTTCGGTGGTTGTTGCTGAGAGCAACCGTGGCCAAGGCGCCGCACTCAGGCTTGGGTATCACGTTGCGGCGGACGGTGGAGCCCAGTACATCGTGACCACGGACGCGGACGGCCAGTACGACAACGACGAACTCGGCGTACTGCTGCAACCGATTCTCGACAATCGCGCCGACTTCGTCACGGGGTCACGCCGACTCGGAGTCGAGGACGCGGACAGTCGGCTGCGGTGGCTGGGTGTCCGGGTATTCGCCGTACTGGCGTCGATCCTGACCAGACACCGCCTGACCGACACATCGTTCGGCTTCCGCGCAATGCGGTCAGACCTAGCGACCGCGATCACCCTCCGAGAGCCGCAGTACCAATCGTCCGAGCTGCTCCTCGGCGCACTTGCACACAAAGCACGAGTCGTCGAACTACCGATGACGATGCGCCGGCGCGACAACGGGACCAGCAAGAAGGGCCCAGGACTCGTGTACGGCGCCAACTACGCGCGCGTGCTGATCACTACGTGGCTGCGGGAGTACGTACTGCGACGGGCTCGGCGAACACCCAGCGGTCGAACAGCTTGAACTTGACCACGAACAGCACCGCGAAGGTGAAGAAGTACGAGCTGCTGACCAGCATGGTCTGCCAGAACAGCGAGTCGATCCAGGCCCGGGCCGCCAGGTCGGTGAGGCTGGTCACCAGTGCCGCGACCCCCGCGTTCCCGACCACGATGATTGCGTAGGGCAACATCCGGCCGGGGCGTTCCCAGGCCCAGCGCCTGGTGAGCAGGTAGTTCGGGATGCCACCGGCGATCCAGGCCAGCACCGTGGCCACCAAGGGCATCGCGCCGAACCAGTAACACAACGCGAAGGCGACCTGACTCACCGCGGTCGAGATCACCGAGGATGCCGAGTACTTCGCCCACAGCAACATTCGGCTCCGGCGCAGACCGAAGCGCGCCGCGAGCCTTCTGTGGATGCGCACGGCACCCATTGTGCACCTTGCCTTACCGAGCAGGATTCACAGGTAATTGCCAGCGTCCCCGGGGTTGATTGCGGAGGCGGCAGGGATAGGAATGAAAGGGAGAGCACCAGCCGACGATGGAAGGCGGCGAGCGCCGTGCGCGTACTCGTCCTGGGCGGTGACGGCTACCTCGGGTGGCCGACCGCGTTACATCTGTCCGACCGCGGTCACGAGCTCGCGATCCTGGACAACTTCGCCCGCCGCGGTTACGACCGTGAGCTGGGCGTGCAGAGCCTGGTCCCGATCGAGGACCTGGACACCAGGGTCGCGGTCTGGCAACAGGTGTCAGGGCGAGACATCACGCCGTACGTCGGGGATCTGCTCGACGCGGACTTCGTCAGCCAGGCGGTGAGCGAGTTCGCGCCGGACGCGATCGTGCATTTCGCCGAGCAGCGGGCGGCGCCGTACTCGATGATCGACCGGCAACATGCCGTCTACACCCAGCAGAACAACGTGATCGGCACACTCAACCTGATGTACGCGGTGGCCGAGCTCAACCCGGACATCCACCTGGTCAAACTCGGCACGATGGGGGAATACGGCACGCCGAACATCGACATCGAGGAAGGCTGGCTCGACGTCACGCACCACGGGCGCACCGACCGGATGCTCTACCCGAAGAAGCCGGGCTCGTTCTATCACCTGAGCAAGGTGCACGACTCGCACAACCTCGAGTTCGGCTGCCGGGTCTGGGGTCTGCGGGTCACCGATCTCAACCAGGGCGTGGTCTACGGGCAGCAGACCGACCAGACCGTGCTCGATCCGCGGCTGGCGACCAGGTTCGATTACGACGCCGTCTTCGGCACCGTGCTCAACCGCTTCGTCATCCAGGCCGTCCTCGGCGAACCACTGACCGTGTACGGCGCGGGCGGTCAGACGCGCGGATTCCTGGACATCCGCGACACCGTCGAGTGCATCCGGCTCGCGGTCGAGAACCCGGCCGACGCGGGTGAGTTCCGCGTCTTCAACCAGATGACCGAGAGCTACTCGGTTCGCCAGCTCGCCGACAAGGTCGCCGAGTGTTTCCCCGGCCCTGTCCAGGTCGACCACCTGGAGAACCCGCGGGTCGAGCAGGCCGAGCACTATTACAACGTCAAGCACACCGGCCTGGTCGGCCTCGGCCTCCAGCCGCACCTGTTGTTGGACACGCTGATCGAGTCGATGTTCGACATCGTTGCCGCCAACAAGGATCGAGTCAGCCCGGCAGCGTTGCTGCCCACTGTCCGCTGGCAGCTCAGCGGCGGGCGCTGACCAGGAGCGTCGGTAGGACCGCCAGGAAGCGGTCCTTCCGGCCGCGCGTCTCCTGTTCGGCCAGCCAGCCGTCGGCGTCGTCCCGAGTGATCAGGGCCTTGTCGACGGCTGCGGTCGCGGCCGCCGCGAGTTGCGGAGCCATGGTGGCGTGCTCGGTGATGACGTCGTTGTGGACGACCACCTCGGGGTCGTGGAAGCCGGCGTCGAGCAGAAGATCACGAAGATTCCGTACGGCGCGGGGCGCGACCGACCGCGATTCCAGTCCGAGCAGGATGACGTCGGTCAGGTCCTGGTCGGAACTGTCGATCAGCACGAATCCATAGTCCTGACCGCCGACCACGATCCGCCCGCCGGGCCGTAGTACTCGATAGGCCTCGGCCACCGTCGGGACCGGATCCTCGAGCAGATGGAAGAGCCGCAGGGCGCGATAGCCGTCCATCGATTCGTCGGCGAGCGGCAGGTCGTCGGAATGTGCCACGTGAAACATTGCGCCTGGGACCCGCGTCCGGGCGGTCTCGATCGCCTCCGGATCGGGATCCAGCCCGGTCACCTTCAGCCGCTTGGCCGCCAGCTCCTCGGCCGCGTGCCCGGCACCACAGCCCACGTCGACCACGCTCGCGCCGCGCTTCAGGCCGAGCAGCCGGTACGACTCGGCCCGAAGTTCAGCGGCTCCGGGCCGCTCCTCGATCCGTTCCAAGAACCCCATGACCTCACCTTCCAACTTCAGGTGCACCTGAAGTCAAGACGCCGGTGCTCGATGAGGCAGCAAGATTCGATCGAGCTGGAAAAGGGTGGGGCGGCGAACCTGCCAAGAGTTAGTTTCGGGCCCCCATCCCTGTTTCGGAACGAGGTTCTCGCCATGCTCACCAGGCGCCGCGCTCTCGCTCTTGGCTTCACCATCCTGGCCGGTCTCGCCGTGCCTTTGGGTGCCAACCAGCTCGACGGGACCAACCAGCTCGATGCCACCGGGTACGACGGCACCGCGAAGGTGCTGATCCGCGACGCGTCGATGGTCCTCACGATGGACCCGGGCGTCGGCCAGGGCTCACTCGGCCTGCTCGAGGATGCCGACGTACTGATGACCAAGAACACCATCACCGCCGTCGGCAAGGACCTGCCGGCCACCGCCGGTGCGCGGGTGATCGACGGCCGCGGGAAGATCGTGATGCCCGGTTTCGTCGACCTGCACACGCACACCTGGCAGTCGCTGATCCGCGGTTGTGCCACCGACAAGGAGCTCAACGGCTGGCTCGCAGAGTGCGTGCTGCCGCTGTACGGCAATCAGCCCGCGTACGCCGAGGGGTACGCCGGCACCCGGTTGTCCACCCTGGACGCGATCGGTACCGGGATCACCACCACGACCGACTGGTCGCACAGCTTCTCGGCCGACTTCGCGAACGGCAGCCTGAAGGCCCTCGCGGATTCGAAGATGCGCTTCTTCTTCTCGTACACGGCCAACACCAAGCCGGCCACCCTCGACGAGATCCGCCGGGTGAAGAAGGAGGTCATCGATCCGAACCCGCTGGCGCACCTGCAGGTCGGCACGCACCCGACGATGCAGAACCTCCCCAACACCACGGCCGCGGAGAACCTGTCCAAGGAACTCGGCGTCGCCCTGAACGTGCACGTGCACGAGTCGAAGACCGACCCGGCCACTGGTCAGATGGAGGCGCTGCGCAAGGTCGGCGCGATGCGACCCGGCCTGCTGATGAACCACGCCGTACAGATGACTGACGCGGAGCTCGATGAGCTGGCTGCCCACGACGTCCGGGTCGCGCACAACCCGCTGTCGAACATGCGCCTGGCCTCCGGCGTCATCCGGCTGCCGCAGATGGCCTCGCGCAACATCAAGGTCGGTCTCGGCATCGACGGTGGCACCAACGACACCACCGACATGTTCAACGACATGCGCGCCGCGGTAGGCCTCCAGCGCGCGACCGCGATGGACCCGACCCGCTACCCGCAGCCGGCCGACGTACTGCGGATGGCCACCCTGGGTGGCGCCGAGGCGCTCGGGATCGACAAGGAGATCGGTTCGCTGACGCCGGGTAAGAAGGCGGACCTGCAGATCATCGATCCGCAGGCCCTCAACTTCGCACCTAACGGCAACTGGGTCAGCCAGCTCGTCTTCAACGCCCAGCCGGTCAACGTCCAGTGGGTCTTCGTCAACGGCGTCGCCGTCAAGCGCAACGGCCAGCTGATCGGCGTCGACACCGCCAAGGTGATCCGGGACGCCGACACGGCCAGCGACCGTATCGACGTACTCCTCGGGCGTAGCTAGTCCATCGACACCCGGTCGAACGAAGTGGTGGTGAACCGGACGTCGACTCCGATCGTGTCGCCCACAGCGGGCGGCGCGACGGAGGACGGCAGGAAGAGCATGCTGGCCTGCATGTGCGGCGGCTCGGCGAACCACCGCTGCTTGCCCTCGATCGTGAACGGCGAGAGTGCCATCCCGGCCGCGTCCAGACTGCCCTTCGCCATCGCGATCGCGCGCTGGCGGACAGTCGCGGCCGCGGTCGGGGCCTCCAGGCCGACACCGTGCGCGGTGCCACCGGACACGACCAGGATGTGGCCGTCGCCGCTGACCCGGCGCTGCCGGTAGCCGACCCGCTCACCACGACGGACCGAGTGCACGTCGAGCACGGTCGCGCGGACCGTGAGCGCACCACGGTCGCCGAGCCAGAGCGCCGTACCCATCCGGAGCTTCACGTTCTCGCCGATGTCACCGAGCTTCTGCGCGGGGACATGTGACACCCACAGCGCACCACGCCGTACGTCGGTCGCCGCCTTGGCCAGCTGAGCCGCCTCGCGGACGTTGGCCGACGTACCGCCCGCGCCCATCGGGAAGTGCAGTGACCAGCCCTCGAAGCGGATCCGGTCCAGGGCGTTCAGGAGCATCGTGTGCCGCAGCTCGCGGGCGCCGATGCCGTGCCGCCGCATCGACGTCTGGACCTCGATCAGCACCCGGCTGCCGGCCGGGATCGAGACCAGGTCGGCCAGCCGGCTGACCGTGTGGATCACGTTCTTGTGCTGCGACATGTCCAGGAACGGCCGCCACGGCGTCAGTACGACGACGTCCTCACGCGGGTCCGGGGGTACTTCGAAATAGGTGCCGACGGCCACTGTCCGGGCGCCGAGCGCCCGGGACTCGGCGATCAGCCGGTGGTTGCCGAAGCCGTACCCGTTGCCCTTGGCCACCGGGACGATATCGGGGTTCCACGTGGAACGAAGGTGATCGCGCCATCGATCGGAATCGACGTGCAGGGTCAGGGGCATGGTGTCAACGCCGTCTCATGTAGAGGTCGAATGCGGTGTAGAGCGCCTTGTTCAACGGCAGATCCCACTCACCGACGTACTCGACGGCCTCGCCGCCGGTGCCGACCTTGAACTGGATCAGCCCGACGTGCGGGTCGTTCGGGTCCAAGGTGTCGGTGATGCCCCGTAGGTCGTACACGGTCGCACCGGATTCCAGTGCGTCCGACATCATGCGCCACTGGATCGCGTTCGATCCGCGCACGTCCCGCTTGGCGGTCGAGCTGGCACCGTAGGAGTACCACGAATGACCGCCGACCCGGATCCAGATCGTCGAAGCGACCAGATCGCCCTCGTGATGGGCGTTGTAGACCCGGAAGTCACAGCAACCGGCGGGCTGGTTCGCCATCGCCGAATACATCTTCTCGAAGTACGGCAGCGGCCGCGGGGTGAAGTGGTCCCGCTCGGCCGTCTCGACGTACAGCTGGTGGAAGGCCTTCAGGTCCTCGGGGCCGCCCTGCGTGACCTCGACGCCCATCTTGTCGGCCTTCTTGATGTTGCGCCGCCACAGCTGGTTCATGTTCTTCAGCAGGTCGTCCGGGCCGCGGTCGGCGAGCGGGACCTGGAACACGTACTGCGGCTGTCCGGCCGCGAAGCCTTCGCCGACCCGCGGGGCCTTCCAGCCCAGCGCGCGCAACTGGTTCGCGACGGTCGCGCCCGACGGCTCGATCACGTCGGGGCGGACATCGCCGAGCCGCGGCTGCTGCCCGCCCGCGATCGCGTCCTTGATCGTCTTCGCGGTCCAGCGCCGGGTCGGGACCGGCGGACCCATCCGGATGCCGAACGCGCCCTGCGCCTGCGCGTGCTCGGCCAGTGGCCGCAGGTAGCGGCCGAGGTCGATCGCGTCCCAGTCGATGACCGGCCCCTCGGGCAGGTAGGCCAGGTACCGCTTCACCTTCGGCATCTGCCGGTACAGCACCAGGCCGACGCCGACCAGCTCCGCCGGGTTGGCCGGTTCGTACCAGCCCAGTGACTCGGCCTTCCACTCGCTTTTCACCGCCGCCCAGCCCGGCGTCTGCAAGAAGCTGGCCGACGGACGTGCCGCGATGAACGCGGCGTGTTCGTCGGCCGAGATGATCCGGATGCTCAAGTCACTCACGGTCGGTCAGGTTACCGGCCCAGCCTGAGGAACCCCAGCTGAGCCGGTCCCGTGATCAAACCAGCTGCTCGGACAGCTCCCACAACCGAGTGGCCGACTCCGGATCCAGCGCGTACGGCGCGACGCCCGTGTTCTCGCCGGGGACGTTGGGGAGCGCCTCGTTGTTGTCCTCGAAGTACAGGCCGGTGACGCCGTCGAGCAGCGGGGAACCGGCCAGCAGAACCGAGGTGGACGCGCCCTGCTCGGTGGTCTTCCAGGGGAAGTCCTCCCACTGCTGCATGGCCTCCGCCGAGAGATGCCGCTGGAGCGGCGTCCGGATTCCGCCCGGCATCACGGCGTTCGCGGTGATCCCGGCACTCGCCCAGCGCTTGGCCGCCTCGACCGCGAACAGCACGTTCGCCGTCTTCGACTGCCCGTACGCCGCCCATTCGTCGTACGGGCGGTTGTCGAAGTGGATGTCGTCGAAGTGGATGTCAGAGAACAAGTGGGCACTCGAGCTGACCGAGACGATTCGCGCACCGCCGGCCGCGGCCAGGGCGTCGTACAGGCCGAGTGCGAGACCGAAGTGGCCGATGTGGTTGGTCGCGAACTGGTGCTCCCAGCCCTCGGGAGTGCGGTTCAGCGGCTCGGCCATCACGCCGGCGTTGTTGACCAGGATGTGCAGCGGGCCGTCCCAGTTGGCGGCGAAGGCCCGCACGGAGGCGCGATCGGCCAGCTCGAGCGGGGCGACGTACACGCGGCTGTTGCCCGTCGAGTCGATGATTCCAGCGGCCACGCGCTCGCCGACGAGCTTGTCGCGGGCGGCCAGCGTGACCTCGGCCCCGGCCCCGGCGAGCGCCCGGACCGTCTCGACGCCGATCCCGGAGGCGCCGCCGGTGACGACGGCGCGACGGCCGGTCAGGTCGACGCTCGCGCTCACCTCGGCGGCCGTGGAGGTGTAGCCGAAGGGGGTGGTGATTCTGCTCATCAGGGTTCGTCCTGTTCTGCGAGCTATGGTTGATCCGGAGGAGCCTCCGGATAGATCCAGTTAAGCGGAGGCGCCTCCGGATATCAAGTCCGCTAGGTTTCTGGGCGTGGAGGAGGGGGAGATGACCGAGCCGAAGGCGCGGCCGTTGCGGGCCGACGCGCAGCGCAATCGCGACCAGGTGCTGGCCGCGGCCGCCCGCGCGTTCGCGAAATGCGGGCTCGAGGCGACACTCGAGGGCATCGCGAAGGACGCCGGCGTCGGCATCGGCACGCTCTACCGGCACTTCCCGACCCGCGAGGCGCTGATCGAGGCGGCGTACCGCAAGGAGCTGGCGACAGTCTGCGAGGCCGCCCCCGACCTGCTCGACAAACTCCCGCCCGCCGAAGCCCTCCGCGCCTGGATGGACCGCTTCGCCGACTACCTACACACCAAGATGGGCATGGCCGACGCCCTCCGCGCCATCATCGCCGCGGGCGCCAACCCCTACGACCACAGCCTCGAGCTCCTGGTCGGCGCGATCGAACCCCTCCTAGCCGCCGGCATCGCCTCCGGCGAACTCCGCTCCGACATCTCCGCAGACGACGTCCTGATGAGTCTCAGCGGCGTAGCCCTAGCCGCCGGTGACCGCCGCGACCAAGCCGGCCGCCTCCTAGACCTCCTCCTGGACGGCCTCCGCTACGGCGCCTGACCGCTTTCTAGGGTGTGGGGATGGCGAAGGTTGCGTTGGTGACGGGGTCGGTTTCGGGGATCGGGGCTGGGGTGGCTCGGCGGTTGGCGGCTGATGGGTTTGCGGTGGCGGTGCATTCGCGGGTCAGCCGGGAGGCGGGGGAGGCGCTTGCGCGGGAGTTGGGTGGGTCGTATCACCAGGCTGATCTGGCTGACGACGAAGCGGCGCAGGGGTTGGTGCCGGAGGTGCTGGGCGTGCACGGGCGGCTCGACGTACTGGTGAACAACGCTGGGATCAGCTGGCCGGTACCGCATGCCGAGCTCGACGGTCTAACTGCTGCCGACTGGCGGCGGGTGCTTGACGTCAACCTGATCGCGCCGTGGTTGTTGTGTACGGCGGCCTTGCCTGCGCTGCGCGAGTCGGGCGGTTGCGTGGTGAACGTGACCAGTCATGCGGGTGTGCGGCCGAAGGGGAGTTCGATCGCGTACGCCGCCAGCAAAGCCGCTTTGAACCATGTCACCAAGTTGCTGGCGGCTGCGCTCGGACCAGAGGTGCGGGTGAACGCAGTGGCCCCGGGACTTGTGGATACGCCGATGACCGCCGACTGGACGGACGCTCAGGAGCTGTGGAAAACCACGAGTCCGATGCGTCGTGGCGCCCAGCCGGCGGATGTCGCCGACCTGATTTCCGCACTTATCCACAACAGCTACGTCACCGGCGAGGTTGTCCTGCTCGACGGAGGGCTGAACCTGCGCTGAGGCTCACAAGCTGGTGCGGAAGGGCCCGGTGACCTCGTAGGTGATGCCGCCGCTCGACGAGCCGCTGGTACCGCGCTGCGAGGAGAAGTAGAGGCGGTTGCCGGCCGGGTTGAACGCGACACCGCACAGCTCGGAGCCGGACTGTCCGGTCACTCGGAGGAACGGGGCGACGATGTCGTTCGGGGTGATGATGCAGATCTCCATGTTGCCGCCGTCCTCGGCGACGTACAGGTCGCCGACGGTCGCGGCGGTGATGTTGTCCACACCGGTGAGCGGCGGGTTCGGGGTGAGGTTGTCGTCGTAGGCGATGGCGATCGTGTTGTTCACCGCGTTGTAGGCCCAGACGCGGTTGTCGCCCTTGGTGGTGAAGAAGCAGGTGCCGTTGCGGTAGTAGCAACCCTCGCCGCCGTTGAACACCTTCATGCCGGACACCTGCTTGCGGGTCCGGGTGGGGCTGCCGTCGGGGTCCGGGACTGTCACCCAGGACAGCGTGCTGCCGGACTCGCGCAATACCTGCAGGGTGCCCGCGGACAGGTTTCCCCAGGTGGTCGGGACGAAGCGGTAGAAGCCGCCACTCGGCTCATCCTCGGTCAGGTAGATGACGCGCCGGTCCGGATCCACCGCCGCGGCCTCGTGCGAGAACCGTCCGAGAGCAGGACGCCGTACGGCGGCTGTCGCACCCTTCGGGTCGGTCTCCCAGATGTAGCCGAGGTCGGTCTCTTCGCCGGACAGCCAGGTTCCCCACGGGGTTGCGCCGCCTGAGCAGTTGCGTGTCGTGCCGGAGAGGATCCGGTAGGCGCCGGTGACCGAACCGCTGCTGTTGAAGCGCAGTGCGCCGGCCCCGCCACCTCCGCTGCTCATCTCCGAGTTCGAGACGTAGATCCAGCCGGTGCCGTCCGCGAAGCACGCACCGCCGTCGGGAGCGCTGTGCCAGGTGTAGCTGGTGCCGGGCACGGTCTGCGTCGACCGCGCCAGCACGCGACTGGTGAATCCGGTCGGGAGCATGAGGCCGTTCGCGTCGGCTGCCTGCAGACCGCCGTACGGGCTGGTGCCGGTCTGGGCCGGGAAGGCGAGCGCCTGCGGTGCCACGCTGAAGCCGAACGCGACAGACGTGGACGTGCCGATGACGGCAGCTCGAAGAAAGGTACGACGGTCCATGGTGATCCTCCCGGGGCGTGGATGATGCCCCCAGTCAAGCGGCTGGACGTGAACGGCGGCTTTCTGTCGGTGGGTCCTCCTACGATCGCCGGATGTCTTTGGGTCGGGACTTTCGGCGGTTGTGGTTCGCCTACGCGGTCAGTGCACTGGGGTCCGGGATCGGGTACGGCGCGCTGCCGCTGATCGCCGTACTCGTGCTCGACGTCAGCACGTTGCAGGTGTCGATGCTGGCGGCTGTCTCGGCCCTGGCGGGCGCGGTGCTCGGGCTGCCGATGGGTGACTTCATCGAACGGCGACGGAAGCGGCCGGTGATGATCGCCACCGACCTCATCCGGTTCGGGGCACTGATCAGCGTGCCTATCGCCGCAGCCTTCGGCGTACTGAGTTATCCACAGCTGTGTGTTGTCGGCGTCCTGCAGTCGGCGGCGCTGATCGCGTTCACGAGCGCGAGCGGTGCGCACCTGAAGGCACTCGTCGGGCCGGAAGGGCGAGCTGAGGCGAACGGCAAGTTCGAGCAAGTCTTCTGGCTGACCATGAGTGCGGGGCCGGCGATCGGCGGTGCGCTCGTCAGCCTGGTCGGCGCCACGCTGACTCTCGTGGTGGACGCGGTGTCGTTCCTGCTGTCCGCGCTCGGCATCCGGCGGATCCAGCAGCCGGAACCTGTACCGGTCGAGCACACCGGCAAGCGCGACCTCAGCGCCGGCTGGAAGTACATCTTCGCGAACCGCGGCCTGGCGGTCCTGTTCTGGAACTCGCAGCTGTTCGGTGGACCGCTGATGATGATCTCGCCACTGCTGACCGTGTTCATGCTGCGCGACCTGCACCTGGCGCCGTGGAGCTATGGCGTGTTCCTGGGCGTCTCCTGCCTCGGTGGCGTGCTCGGCGCCTGGGTCGCGCCTGCGCTCACCCGCCGGTTCGGACTACACCGGATGCTGCTGTGGTTCGGCGTACTGCGGGCGCCGTGGACCCTGCTGCTCCCACTGGCCCCGTCCGGTATGGCGGGCTTCGTGTGGCTGCTCGTCGCCGAGACCGCGCTGCTGGTGGCGGCTGGTGCGTTCAACCCGTCGTTCGCGACGTACCGGATGGAGGTCACCGAGGACCACTACATGGCGCGCGTGCTGACCTCCTGGTCGATCACCTCGCGCTGCGTGCAGCCGGCGTTCATGGCGGTCGGCGGCCTGCTGACCGCCGTACTGGGGCTGCGCGGCGTCATGTACGTCGGCGGTGCGATCGCACTGCTCAGTGCGTTCGTCCTGCCATGGCGGTCCGCTAAACCAGCCCCATTGCCTGCGCCAGCCTGACCTGACTGCCCATGTTGTGCCCACCGTCGTCCTTCGCGTCGAGGTAGGCAGCCGCCTCTGTCGGCGGCAGCACGAGCACCTCGACCACCTGCTCACCGTCCTCCGGGTTGGTCGGCGGCCCCTCGAGCACCACATCGGCGACCACGGTGGCCCAGTACGACAGCGGGTGCGGCAAGTGCGGCCGGTACGGCGTGGGCCGGCGGTGGTCGGCGCGGTGACCGCCGAGCCAGGTCAACGGCCCGAGCAGTCGGGCTCCGGCTTCCTCGACGAGCTCCCGCCGTACCAGCTCCTCGATCGTCTCGCCCGCCTCGCGGGTGCCGCCGGGGAGGAACCGCCAGCCGAGATCGTTGCTACAGGCAATGATGCCTTCAGGGGTCCGGGCGATCACGTGGACGTTGCTCAGCAGCCCGTCGTCCGGGCGGTCGACGGTGTACCGGACGTCGACCTGCGCCCACGGCCAGTCGGCGGCTGCGAAGAGCTCGGGGAACTGCTGGGCCCAGGATTCCTCGGTCTGCATCCGGCCATTGTCCTTCGGTGCGCTACCGTCGCCGCCATGGCCCCAGCAGAACCCGAGCCCGACGCCGAACCGGCGAAGCAGAGCCCGAAGAGCCTGTTCTGGGTGTGCGCGGCGGTCACCGTGGTGATCGGCGCATTCCAGTACTCCCACAGCCTGAGCGGGACAGGCGGTCTCAATGCCCTCGCCGTGCTCGGCCTCATCGTCATGACGGTGCTGGAGCTCGCGCTGGCCGGCATCTACGCGCTGTGCGCGCTGGAGCGGACCGATCTGCACCAGCGCGTGTACGGACGGCTCGACCTGTTCCAGGCGATGACGATCCTGTTCGTGGCGGCGGTGCTGGTCGGCGTCCTGATTCCGCCGCGCACCAGCACAGCACTAGGGCTGCTGCTGCCCTTCGGCATCGCCTACTGGCTCTACCACCTCAAATCGGCGGAGAAGAGCGAGTAGCTAGTTGAGGTGCGAGCGCAGGTAGTCGATGTCGGTCTTCTGACCGTGATCGGCGTTCGGCGTCTCGACCACGACCGGCGCACCGGCGGCCGCGACGACCGCGACGATGTGGGCCGGGTCGATGTGCCCGTCCTCGAAGTTGGCGTGCCGGTCGGCACCCGAGCCGAACTCGTCGCGGGAACCATTCGCATGCACGAGGTCGATCCGGCCGGTGATCGCCAGCACCTTCTCGACGATCGACGGCAGCTCCTCGCCGGCCGCGTGGAAGTGACAGGTGTCGAGGCAGAAGCCGACGTTCTCCAGGCGGTCGTTGCCGGACGCCTGCACGGCCTCCCAGAGCCGCTCGATTCGCTCCAGCTGACGGGCCATCGCGTTCTCACCGCCGGCCGTGTTCTCGATCAGCAGCGGAACCGGTAGCTCGGCGCGCTCGATGCACTTGCGCCAGTTGTCGAACCCGGCCTCGGGATCGTCCTCGTCACCGACGTGCCCGCCGTGCACGATGACGCCCTTGACGTCGATCTCGGCCGCCTTGTCGAGGGTCTGCTGGAGCAGCTTGCGGCTCGGGATCCGGATCCGGTTGTTCGTGTTCGCCACGTTCAGCCGGTACGGCGCATGCACGTACAGGTCGACGCCGGCCGCGGCGGCCCGCTCGCGCAGCGCCTCCTCGCCGTCGGCGTAGGCGACCTTCGGCGCCTTGTAGTCCTGCGGATTGCCCAGGAAGAACTGCACCAGGTCGGCACCCCGATCGGCCGCCTCGGCCAGCGGGTCCTCCTGGTCCACGTGTGCACCCAGCTTCAAGCTCATGGGCCCACCCTAGAACTGTCGTCCGACAGTTCTCGACCACCCGGGCCTACGCTGGCTTGGTGATCACCCCGAGCTTGTTCCGTGCGCTGCGCCCAGGACCCGTCGAGGTCGACGGCCGGACCTGGTCCCTGACCGTCCACGAGCTCGGCGTACTGCGGGTTCCGAGCGGCCGGCTCGAGGCCTCGGACCCGTTCGTGACACTGGGCGAGGGGCCGGTCGTCGACGTACCGCCGGGGGACTATCCGGTGTTCGTGACCGTGGCGGACGTGTCCGACGCCCAGGACGGCAGTCATCTGCGCGAGGCCTACCTGTCGGTGCGACTCGCCGAGGGTGAGGTCGCCGCGGTGGAGGCTGCGACGAGTGGGGACGAGGAGCTCGACGAGGACGAGTTCTGGCTGGTCGCGGTCGACGCGGGCACCGTCGCCTTCGCCGACGCCGAGGCGATTCGGACCAAGATGCCCGAGGGTGACTGGTACGAGGATCTCTTCGAGAACGACAGCGACGACAGCTGGTTCGCGCTGATGGACTCGCCCGAGCATCTGCGCGAGGGCTGCGCGAATATCGTGCTACCGCTGGCCACGGAGGGTGAGAATCTGGTCCTCGCGCACTCCGGCTGGGGTGACGGTGCGTACCCGGTGGTGCGGACCGTGGCCGCCGACGGGACCGCGCTCGGGATCCATATCGACCTGCTCGTCGTGGGCCCGGAGAGTGACGACTGATCGACCGGTAGTGAGGACGACGGCGTACGTTGCCCTGTGGATATGGTCAATCCGCTGTCCGAACGCTGGTATTCTTTGGATGTGGCCCGGTCCATCGACCGGGCTCGTTGCTTGACATCGGCGGCAAGTGCCGGTGCTCAAGTGCAATCGCATCGCCCTCCTGCCACGGAAAGACCGTGGCCGCCAAAGTCCGAAGGAGGTGGAGTTCGCGCATGCGTCGTTATGAAGTCATGGTGATCCTCGACCCGGAGCTCGATGAGCGCACGGTCGAGCCGTCCATCGACCAGTACCTGAACATCGTCCGCAAGGAAGGTGGCACCGTCGAGAAGCTCGACATCTGGGGCCGCCGCAAGCTTGCGTACGACGTCAAGAAGAAGGCCGAAGGCATCTACGCCGTCATCGACCTGACCGCGGAGCCCGCGGTGGTGAAGGAGCTCGACCGTCAGCTCACGCTGAACGAGTCGATTCTCCGCACCAAGGTCATCCGGCCGGACCAGCACTGAGCCTGGGGTCGTCAGCAGCCATCGGTACTGTCGGTTCCGGCCGGTACCAATAGCTGTAGACACAGTCACACCCGAAAGCAGGAGGAACGGCAATGGCAGGCGAAACCGTCGTCACACTGGTCGGCAACCTTGTCGACGATCCGGAGCTCCGGTTCACGCCGTCCGGTGCGGCCGTCGCGAACTTCCGGATCGCGTCGACCCCACGGACGTACGACCGGCAGTCCGGTGAATGGAAGGACGGCGAATCGCTGTTCCTGAGTTGTTCCGTCTGGCGCCAGGCCGCGGAGAACGTGGCCGAGTCGCTGCAGCGCGGAATGCGCGTGATCGTGCAGGGCCGGCTCAAGTCGCGCTCGTACGACGACCGTGAGGGCCAGAAGCGCACGGTCTTCGAGATCGACGTCGACGAGGTCGGTCCGAGCCTGCGCAGCGCCACCGCCAAGGTGACCAAGGCCATGCGGTCGGGTCCCGGCGGCGACGGCGGCGGCAACTTCGGTGGTGGCGGTGGCGGTAACCAGGGTGGCGGCAACAACTACGGCGGCGGCGGCCAAGGTGGCGGCGCCCCGCAGAACGACCCCTGGGCGACCCCGCAAGGCGGTGGCGGCGGCGGTCAGGCCGCTCCGCAGAACGACCCCTGGGCCAGCCAGGGCGGCGGCTCGATGGAGGAGCCCCCGTTCTGATCCGGCCCTGAGGTCGAGAACAGTCAACACAGACCATTCCGGCACCCGTGCCGGGCTCTGGAAGTAGGAAGAGAGCACCACAATGGCCAAGATCATTCGGAAGCCGAAGAAGAAGGTTTGCGGCTTCTGCAAGGACAAGGCGACGTACGTCGACTACAAGGACACCGCGCTGCTGCGCAAGTTCATCTCGGACCGCGGCAAGATCCGCGCCCGCCGGGTGACCGGGAACTGCGTGCAGCACCAGCGCGACGTGGCCACCGCTATCAAGAACGCTCGTGAGGTGGCTCTGCTGCCCTACACGAGCACCGCTCGCTGAGGGAGGTCCGACACATGAAGCTCATTCTGCAGCAGGAGGTCGAGGGCCTCGGTGCCCCCGGCGACATCGTCGAGGTCAAGGACGGCTACGGCCGTAACTACCTGGTTCCGCGCGGTCTGGCCCTCGGCTGGACGCGGGGCGCCGAGAAGCAGATCCAGTCGATCAAGCGGGCGCGCGACGCCCGGGCGATCCAGGGCAAGGAGCACGCGAGCGAGGTCAAGAACCAGCTCGAGCAGCTCTCGGTCACGCTGGGCGTCAAGGCCGGCGAGACCGGCCGTCTGTTCGGTTCGGTGACCCCGGCCGACATCGCCGGTGCGATCAAGTCCGCCGGCGGCCCGCTGGTCGAGAAGCGCGCGATCTCGATCGCGTCGCCGATCAAGACCACCGGTAAGCACCAGGTCTCGGTCCAGCTGCACCCGGAGGTGGCCGCTACGGTCCGCCTCGAGGTTGCGGCCGGTTGACCCAGCCACACAGCGAAGGCCCGCGTTCCCCCTGGGGGACGCGGGCCTTTCTGCGGTGCGGGCTGATCGGCGATGCTGTGGGGATGGAGTACGTCTCCAGAGTGCCGCGACCGCCGCTCGACGGGCTGATCGACGACCTCTACTACCTGGACGGTTCGCCGCCGTACGCCCGGCTGATGCTGCCGCCGAGCCCGTCCGCGTTGCTCATCGTCAATCTCGGAGCGCCGTTCCGCATCCGCGCGGGTGCCGAGGTCGAGATGGTCGAGTACGCCGACGGTTGCGTGATCACGATGCCGACTCGCGCGTTCGAGTTCGGCTATCCACTCCGGACGCGGTCGGTCGGCGTACACGTGAAGCCGTGGGGGCTGGCGCCGTTCTTGCGGATGCCTGCGGCGGAGCTGTGCGACCGGCCGGTGACGATCGAGCAGGTGTGGGGCCGGGCAGCCGTTGCTGAACTGCGAGACCGGTTGGCCTCGGCGGGTGGACCGCACGAGATGATGACGCTGCTCGAGGACGAGCTGATGCGACGGCTCTGCGAGACCGCGGGCCTGGGGCTGGTTCGCCATACGAGCAACGTCATCGCGGCGGCCAGCGGAGTGGTGGCGATCGGCGACCTGAGCGTGGCAGCCGGGGTTAGCAGCACTCATCTGGCACAGCGCTTCAAGGAACTCATCGGCGTCACCCCGAAGCGGCTCGCCCGCACCCAACGCTTCACCGCCACCGTGTTCTCGATCAACCCCGACGGACCGATCGACTGGAGCGACCTCGCCGCGCGCGCAGGCTACTTCGACCAGGCCCACTTCGGCCACGAGTTCCAGTCCTTCACCGGCCTCACACCAACCCGGTACGTCGAAGTCCGGCGGCGGTTCTTGCGCGAACACCCCGGCCACGTGTTGGACGGATGGTCGTTGCCGGCCGATTGATTTCTTACAAGAGCCGCAGCTCACGAGCCGCTAATTTGAGGACACCTCAAGCAAAGGAGAGTCCCGTGGGCAAGGTGGTCATGTACGGCTCAGTCTCGGTGGACGGCTTCATCGCCGACGAGAACGACCAGCCCGGACCGCTGTTCGACTGGTTGACCAGCGGCGAAGTCCCCCTGGACGACAGCGGCGTCCTCAAGGTCTCGCAAGCGTCCCACGACTACACCCGTGCCTACTGGTCCGAGATCGGCGTGACCATAGCCGGCCGCCACGTCTTCGACATCACCGACGGCTGGGACGGCAAACCCCCAGCCGGCATCGACCACGTAGTAGTCGTCACCCACCGCCCCGCCCCCGAAGGCGGGGACCCCGAGGCGCCCTTCCACTTCGTCAACGGCATCGAAGCAGCCATGGCCCAAGCCCAGGAACTGGCCGGTGACCGCACAGTCGAAGTAGCCGCCGGTAACGTGGGCGGCCAAATGCTAGCCGCAGGCCTGGTCGACGAAGTCCGCATGGACGTAGTCCCCGTAGTCCTAGGCTCCGGCAAACCCTACTTCGGCCCAGTCAACGCCCAACACCTACTCGAAGACCCCGAAACCCTCCAAAGCAACCGAGTCCTCCACCTCCGCTACCAGGTCCGCCGCCAACCGATCTGAGCGGGCACGCGCGAGAGCCACTTTGAGACCCCATCAGCCATCCGACCCCCGCCGAAACGGTTGAACCATGCTCAACGTCGCTCGGCCGGCTCACCTTGAGCGCTCGTCGATCACCTTCCGACCACGCAGATGACTGACACGTGCACAACGTCGCACCGGATTGCGTGGACGTCGCCGAACTCGTCTCCGCGGCGGGCTGAACAACCCCGCGGCCGCAGTTGCACGCCGAATGCAGTTGGCGGGAACACATGAGGCGTGTTCTTCAGCCTGCTTTTGGGGCGGGCCAGTGTGGGGGTTTGGGGTCTTCGTCGCCGCCTACGGCGTCGGGTTGTTCGATTCGGGGGTAGCGGACCGGGAGTGGGTCGCCGGTGTTGCTGCCTCGGTCGGGGCGTTCGATCTGGGGGTACTTCCACGGGGTGGGGTCGTCTTCGGTGGCTGCTGCTGGGGTCAGGGAGGCGGCGGTCAGCAGCAGGCCGGTGAGGGCGGCGGCCAGGAGGCGGTTCACTTCTTGGCCAGGGCGTAGACGACTGAGTCGTGCAGGACGATCGCGTGGCTGCCGGCGATACCCCACGGGCGTGCGGTGTCGGGATCCAGAGTGGTCGGCTTGCCGCCGGGGGTGATGGCGATCAGGTTGCTGCCCGTCGTACCGAAGATCGTCGTACCGGTGATCGAGTACGGACGGAAGTTCGCCACGATCGACGTGCGGCCGTTGCTGAAGTTGATCAGGCACTCACCCCAGGCCGCGATCTTCCGGTTCGGGTCCGGCAGCCACTGCCAGTTCTGGGCGTCGTTCACGTTCGTGGCCCGGCAGGTCGCGACGACCGCACCGGTCGCGGTCGACTGGACAGTCGGGATCACCTCGTCCTTCTTGCCGTTGGTGTAGAACACCAGCACGAGCTCCGGGCTCGCGGCAACCACTCGCTCGACGTCCTTGCCACCGCCCGGCTTCTTGAGGTCGACCTGCTGCAGGTTGCTACCCGGCTCGCTCCACCACAGCGGGCCGGCGTACCGGGCCATCAAAGCCTTGGTGCCTTGGGCAAGCAGGAAGGTCGACAGCCGCGGCTGGTTCGGAACCGTCTTCAGCTCGCTGCCGGTCACCACGCTGGCCCCGGCATCACCGGCCAGGTCGACGAGGGGCGACGTACCGAAGAATTGAACGGCCGACGAGTTCGGCAGCTCGACCTCGATCGCCTCGGCGCCGCCACCGGGCCAGTAGTACAAGGTGTCCTCGGACGCCACGGCCAGCACGGGCTTGCCGTCGATGTTCGTGTAGACGGGGCTCTCCGCGCCGTTCGGGACCTTGTCCTGCCACTGCACCTTGCCGTCGCTGTTGAAGACCGCGACCTTGTGGTCGGACGTCAGTACGGCGACCTCGCTGCCGTCCGGTGACACCGCGGGCGTGGAGTTCGCAGCGATGTCGACCGACCAGTCGGCCTTGGTCGACCAGCCCGGCGGGACCGGGCGGGCGGAGAAGTCGTCCGGCGCGACACTCGGTTCGGGCAGCGGGGGCAACTTGCCCGGCTCGGTCTTCGCGACCGGCGTGCCGCCCGAGTTGCGGAAGACCTTCAAGTACAGAACGGTGCCGAAGATCAGTACGCCGGCCAGGATGAACGCGACGATGATCGGCCAGATCGGCTTCTGCGCGTTGCCGCCGCCTCCACCGCCACCACCACCCCCGCCGTTACTGCGCTTGCGGGTCTGGGCCTCCACGGCCTCGACCTCGCCGTCGGGGTGGATGACCAGCGGCCAGGACGTGCCGTCGGTGTCGATCGCGGTGGCCTTCATCGGCCGGCCGAGCTGTGCGGCGCGCTCGGCCACCAGTGCGATCGCGGCCTGCCGCGGATCGTGGTGATTGACCGGATGACCGCGACCTGCGATCTTGACCTCGGCGTTGTGGTCGTCGTAGAGCCGAATCGTGACCTTGGGCCAGGACGGGATCTTCTCAGCCACGACGACCTCTCATTACAGCCACAGATCTCCCTCGTTCATCCGGAGCCGATGTACTCGTTCTAGCATGTCCACCGCACCTGAAGGCATGCCAGGAGACTTCCGGCAGGCAGAAACCCCGTGAGCCCGGCGGCTCCGCTGACCCCGACAAGGGGGTAGAAACATCCTCGCCTGTGGATGGGTCACGAACGTACACCCGGAAAGCGAGACAATACTGTGGGCGACAGCCAGTGACGCAGCGGGAGAGGAGGTCTCATGACGCAGAATCCGTGGACTCGGCAACAACAGCCGGAACCGGGTCCGGCGCCGGGACCCGCCCAGACTGCGAATCTGACGCCACGGGGCCCGTCCGCGCCCCAGCACGGTGTACCGGCGCCCGCGGAGGACCAGCGGCTGCCGAAGTTCGCGATCCCGGCCGCCGACACGCTGTGGTGGGTCGGCGCGCACGGCGGGGCCGGCGAGTCGACGATGGCGCAGCTGCTGCCCGGGACCCGCGCGGCCAATCACCGCTGGCCGATCCCGCCACCGCCGGTGCCGACCCCGGTGATCCTGGTCGCCCGGACGAACGGCTCCGGCCTGCGCGCCGCGCAGCGGGCGGCGACCGAGTGGGCCTCGGGTGTCGTGCAAGGAGTGGCCGTGCTCGGCCTGGTCCTGATCGCGGACGCCTCGGGCCGGCTGCCCCGGGTGCTCGACGACTTCGCCGACATCGTCGGCGGCGGCGTCCCCAGAGTCTGGGAACTTCCCTGGATCGAGGAGTGGCGCAGAGGGGAGGCTCCCACGCCCGAGAACACCCCCGACGAGGTTTTCGAAGTTCTTGAATCCATCTACGCTCTTCGCGCGTCCAACCCAGCGGACTATCCCGCCCCGTACTGAAAGGCTGTACTTCGATGATGTTGGCACACCTGATCTCGGAGGTTCCCTCCTTGCTCCCGCTCGGCGGCCAGCGGCCCCCGGGTGCGGACAAGCTCGATCTCGTCATCGACTGGGTGCGCTGGATCGCTTTCACCATCTGCGTTCTGGGCATCCTGATCGCCGGCGCGATGATGGCGGTCGGTCAGCGCCGTGGCGAGGGTGGCGAGCACGCCGCCCGGCTCGGTTGGGTGCTGGCGGCCTGCATCGTGATCGGTTCCGCGTCGCTGCTCGTCGGCGCGCTCCAGGGCAACTGACAGCGTCCCCGACGGGAGTCTGATCGACGGTGGGGCTGTTCAGCAGGAGTTCCGGCTCCGACGACGACGGCGGTGGTGACGAATCGACCGGCTTCTGGCAGGAGCGGGGGTTCGTCGCCGGCGCCGTCCTCCTCGGGGCGGTGGTGGTCTGTGCGCTGCTCTGGGTGTTCACCCGGGACACCACACCTGACGCACAGCCGTCGCCGACGCCGGTGCCGACGGTGACCGAGCCGACCAGTGCGCCCACCGACGAGCCCTCCGGGCCGCCTGCGACACCCGATCCCACCAGTACGCCGAGGCCCACGCCCCCGGTGCTGGGGACCGGAGGGTGCAAGACCGCCAAGCCGCCGCAGGGGATCCCGCGGATCGCACCGGTCGGTGTCACCTGGCAGTTCGAGAGCGACATGCTGTTCCCGCTCCAGCAGCAGGCCGGACCGGCCGCGATGGACCGCAACGGCGTTCGCTCCTGTTTCGCGCACTCGCCGACCGGTGCGGTGTTCGCGACGTTCGTGCTGCTGGCCCAGATCAAGAACCCCGCGCTGACCGCCGACGTACTGGCCACCCGGATCGCCCCGGGACCGGGCCGGGACGCCGCCATCGCGCTGAACCGAGTGACCCCGACTCCGCGGAACGAGGTTCGGGGCGGCCAGTTCGCCGGCTTCAAGGTGGTCGACTACGAGCCCGACCGGGCGATCATCTCGATCGCCGTCCGCTTCGACGAGCGCACCGTGGGCGCGCTGCCGGTCACCATGGTCTGGACCGGCAAGGACTGGAAGGGCAAGCTGCAGACCGACGGCAGCTTCAACGGCAGCACCGAGCCTGATCTGCTCGGCTCGATGGAGAGCTACGTCGGATTCCAGGGGGCCTGATGATCGTTCTCGGATGTTCGCTGGCGCCGTGGAACTGGGACGACTGCGTCGAGGAGTTCCTCGGCGAGGTGGTCCGCCGGACCCTCACCCCGATCTTCAAGTTGTTGCTCAAGGCAATCGCCGACGTGATCATCGCGGCCGTCGAAGCGGTGCTGAAGGCGGTCGGCTTCCTCTGGGTCTACATCAAGACGCCGGACATCGGCCAGAACGGCGCGGTCTGGTGGGTGCACGGCAGAACGACGTACATCATGATCGCGGTGGCCACCATCGCGGTCATCATCGGCGCGATCCAGATGGCGGTCTCGCACCGCGGTGAGCCGCTGCGGGACATCCTCAAGGCGCTGCTCACGATGGTCGTGGTGAACGCGGGGCTGCTGTTCGTCACCTCGACCCTGATCCGCGCGTCCGACGAGTTCTCGTCGTGGATCATCGGCCGGGCGCTGGCCGTCAACGACCACGACTTCGCCAAACAGCTCACCAAGACGATGGTCGATCCGCTCAAGGATCCAGGGGAGTTACTGGGGTTCGCCCTGGTGATCTTCATCGGGATCCTGATGGTGATCACGGCGATCATCCAGCTCGCGCTGATGATCGTCAGGTACGGGATGCTCGTGCTCCTGGTCGGGATCTTCCCGCTGACCGCCGCGGCGACCAACACCGAAGTGGGGATGATGTGGTTCAAGCGATCACTGGCCTGGCTGGGCGGCTTCATCATCTACAAACCCGTGGCCGCGCTGATCTATGCGGCCGCCATCACGATGATCTCCACGCCGGCCGTGCCCGAAGGGGTGACGGCGGACAAGGGAACACCGCAGCTGATGAACATCATCATGGGCATCACCATGATGCTGCTCGCCGTGGTCGCACTACCGGCCATCCTCCGTTTCGTCTCGCCGAAGACGTCCTGATATGAGCCCCCTCTACCTGATCCCGCTCTGCGGCAGCTGGCTGGACTGTGTGTGGCAGGCCATCAAGGACTGGATCGGCGACCAAGTGAAGTGGTTGATTGGCATGATCTTCCAGCCGATTCTCGATGCGATCTCCAACGCCGTGACGGTGATCATGGGGACGATCGGCACCTTCTGGGTCTACGTCGACACCCTGCCGGTCGGTAAGGACCCGATGAGCCGCGAGGCCGGCCGGCCTACCAGCGGCACCGTGCAGTGGATGTGGGACCACACGCAGTACATCGCCTTCTTCGTCGCCACCCTCGGCGTCCTGGTCGCCTGTATCAAGCTGGCCTACACCCAGCGGGGCGAGTCGCTGCGGGAGATCCTGCGCTCGCTGATCACGCTCGGCGTCGCGTCGGCGCTGGCGGTCGGCGTCACCCAGGCACTGATCGAGTTCGGCGACCGGTTCTCCCGGTGCATCGTCACCACCTCCTTGTTCGACGACCCGAACTCCCCGTGGATGTGCGACCCCGGCGATCTGGTGAACCAGATCGGCCCGGACGGCAAGGCCAAGAGTTTCGGCGGTGCGATGGTCGCGATGCTGGCGGTCTCGCGGACGGTCGGCCCGATCGGGATCGGGCTGGCGATCGCGATCGGCCTGCTGGCCATCATCGCCGGCGTCATCCAGATCATCCTGATGGTGGTCCGCAGTGCGCTGCTGATCCTGCTGGTCGGCGTACTGCCGATCGCGGCGGCCGCCACGCACACCGAGATGGGCCGGAACTGGTTCAAGAAGCTGCTCGGCTGGATGCTCGCCTTCATCCTCTATAAACCGGTGGCCGCGATCATCTATGCGACCGCGATCAGATTGACGTCCAACAACGGCCAGGGCCTGAACTTCGCCAACGGTGACGCCGCGGCGACCTCGGTGATGAACATGGTCACCGGTCTGACCCTGCTGGTCCTCGCGCTGTTCGCGCTGCCCGGCCTGATGCGGTTCATCGTGCCGATGGTCGCCGCCACGGCCGGCAACGCCGGTGCGGGCATGATCGCGGCCAAGATGGTCGGCGCGGACAAGCTGGCCGGCAAGATGCAGGACTCGCTCCAGGACGGCGGTAGCAGCGGCAGCGAGGGCGGTGGCGGCGGCGAGCCGACCGGAGCGAAGAACGTCGGCAAGGCCAAGCAGCAACCGCAGAGTTCGGGCGGCGCACCGGGCGGCGGTGGTGGCCAAGGAGCTGCCAGCGGAGCCAGTGGCGGCACCGGCGGTACGGCGGGCGCTGTCGGCGGAGGCGGTGGCGGTGCGGCCGGTGGTGCCGCGGCCGGCGGTGGAGGTGCCGCGGCAGGTGGTGGCGCAGCGGCGGCTGCCGGACCGGCCGCCGCAGTGGCAGCGCCGATCGCGATCGTCGCGGCCGGTGTCAAGGCGACCAAGCAGATCGGCGAGACTGCCGCGGCGGAGACCCTCGGCGACGACGCGCCGCAGGGCTCGGGTGGCGGCGGTGACAGCCAAGGCGGCAGCGGCGGTGGCGGTGGTGGCGGTGGCCCGTCCGGCAGTGGAGGATCGCAGCGGGACATGAACCGCGACCGCCAGCGTGACCAGCGCCAGTTCCGCGACGACGACCGGCGTGACCAAAGCAGACGAGACTCGGACGGACCACGTGGCAGCAGCTGACAACGTACGAAGCGCTCCGCGCACCTACGGCAACTGGCGGCAGCCCGCCTCGGCGGGTATCGCCGGCCTGGGATCGCTCGGTACGGCCATCATGATGGGCGGCCTGCTGGCGACCATCTTCTCGATGATGGCCGGCGGCATCATCGGCGCCGTGATCTGCCTGCTGGTCGTCGGCGTCATCCTGCTGCTGCTGATGTCCAAGGACAAACACAACCTGTCCGCCCTGCAACGGCTCTCGACTCGTATTGGATGGCAACGAGCAAAGATGGCGAAACACAACATCTACCGTTCCGGTCCGCTCGGCCGTACCGCCTGGGGCAAGTTCCAGATCCCGGGCCTGGCCGCCGCCTCCCAGCTGAGCGAGTTCAAGGACTCGTACGGTCGGCCGTTCGCGCTGCTGTTCTACCCGAGCACGCGGCACTTCACCGTCGTGATCAACGCCGAGCCGGACGGCGCGTCGCTGGTCGACGAGGAGCAGATCGACATCTGGGTCGCGCACTGGGGACAGTGGCTCGCCTCGCTCGGCCACGAGCCGGGCATCGTGGCCGCCTCGGTGACGGTCGAGAGTGCTCCCGACACGGGGATCCGGTTGCGCCGCGAGGTCAACCACAACATCCAGCAGGGGTCGCCGGCGATCGCGCAGGCGATGCTCGCCGAGGTCGTCCAGAGCTACCCGGAGGGTTCGGCGCTGGTCTCGGCCCGGGTCGCGCTGACCTTCAAGGGCACCGACCGCAACGGCAAGCGGCGCAAGGAAGACGACATGGGCCGCGAGCTCGCGTCGCGACTGCCCGCGCTGACCCAGAGCTTGAACGCAACTGGTGCGGGCGCGGCTCGCCCGGTTACCGCGCAGGAGCTGTGCGAGACGATTCGAATCGCCTACGACCCGGCGTCCGCCGTACTGATCGATGAGGCTCGCAGCCAGGGGATGGCGCCGGAGCTGCAGTGGACCGATGTCGGTCCGGCCGGTACGCAGGCGTTCTGGGACAAGTACCGGCACGACTCCGCATGGTCGGTGACCTGGCAGATGACGCAGGCGCCGCGCGGCGAGGTGTTCTCGTCGGTGCTGTCGCAGCTGGTCGGACCGCACAACGACATCGACCGCAAGCGCGTCACCCTGCTGTACCGGCCGCTCGACGCAGCCACCGCGGCGCGCATGGTGGAGGCGGACAAGCGCAATGCCACCTTCCGCGCCACGACCAGCGACCGCCCCACGGCCCGCACCATCGCCGAGGCCCGCGCGGCCGACCGGACCGCGCAGGAAGAGGCGCGCGGGGCCGGCCTGGTGAACTTCGGCATGGTCGTCACCGGAACCGTGATGACCGCCGAGCAGATCCCGGACATGATCGCCGCCATCGACAACCTGGGCGCGACCGCGCGAGTGTTGCTGCGACCGGCGTACGGGTCGCAGGACTCCGCGTTCGTGGCCGCGCTACCGCTCGGCGTAGTACTGCAGAGCCACTTGGCCGTCCCGGCCGGTCTGCGGGAAGCCCTGTGAGCAAGAAGAACGAGAAGACGACCGACCCGTCCCGGGGCGGCAAGCGGCCGATGCCGCGCGGCTGGCCGGGCATGGGCGCGGGGTACTCGACGTACGTCCAGGCTCCGCAGGAGTGGCGCGGTACGACGGTGCAGGTGTGCGGGTTGTGGCCGTTCGCGGCCGGGACCGGCAGCCCGATGGTCGGCGTACCGATCGGGCGCAACATCCTCTCCGGCGCGACCATGTGCTGCGACCCGATCAGCTGGTTCATGCGCGCCAAGCTGATCTCGAACCCGTCGATGTTCGTCCTCGGCAAGCCTGGCTTGGGGAAGTCGACCATCACTCGGCGAATGGCTCTGGGACTTGCCGGTTATGGGATTCAGCCGCTGGTGCTCGGCGACCTCAAGCCCGACTACAAGGACCTGATCGAGGCGCTGGGCGGCCAGGTCATCCAACTCGGTCGTGGCCGCGGGCACCTGAACATCCTTGATCCCGGTGAGTCACGGGAGGCCGCGCTGCGGCTGACCGGCAAGGCCCGCGAGGCGATCCAGGCCGACGCGCATGGTCGCCGGCAGACGATGGTCTCGGCGCTCATCTCGATCATGCGCTCGGCCCCGCCGACGGATCGCGAAGAGACGATCATCGACGAGGCGCTCAAGGTCCTCGACGAACGCCACACCGGTACGCCGGTTCTGCGCGATCTGCTCAAGGTTGTCCAGGACGCGCCGGACCGGGTCCGGAACGTGGCTCTCGACCGCGGCAGCCTGGACCGCTACCGGCAGATCACCGAAGGCCTCGAGGCCTCGCTGATCGGTCTGGTCGGCGGCGGCCGGCTCGGCGAGATCTTCTCCGAGCAGACCGACAACCCGATGAAGATGGACCGCCCGGTCGTCTTCGACGTCTCCAACATCGACGACTCCGAGACGAATCTGCAGGCCGCCGTACTGCTGGCCTGCTGGTCGTACGGGTTCGGCGCGGTCGCCGTCTCGCAGGCGCTCGCCGATGCCGGGCTGGAGCCGCGGCGGCACTACTTCGTCATCCTCGACGAGCTGTGGCGCGTACTGCGGGCCGGGCGCGGGCTGGTCGACCGGGTCGACGCGTTGACCCGACTGAACCGGCAGCGCGGTGTCGGCATGGCGATGATCTCGCACACCATGTCCGACCTGCTCGCGCTCGAGCACCCCGAGGACCGGATGAAGGCCAAGGGCTTCGTCGAGCGGTCCGGCATGGTCATCTGCGGCGGTCTGCCGCGGGCGGAGATGGACAACCTGTCCGAGGTCGTGCCGATGTCCGAGGAGGAGAAGAACATGCTCATCGGCTGGCAGGACCCGCCCGCGTGGGACCCGGCCACCGGTGAGGAGGCCGCACCTCCCGGCCGAGGCAACTTCCTGGTCAAGGTCGGCGGCCGCCCGGGCATTCCGGTGCACGTCGGCCTCACCTCGGTCGAGCGCGAGATCAACGACACGAACAAACTCTGGAAGACCGGTGCCGACGGTCGGCCGTTGAAGGTCGAGGTCGCACCGGACGGGACCGAGGAGGTCGTCGAGGAGTACAGCTTCGACGACCCCGCGATGCTGCCGCCGCCCGACCCGACCACCCGGGTTGTCGCGCGGCCGGAGGTGACCAACAATGGCTGACGGAAAACGCACCACCGGACCGGGCGGCCTGTCGGTCGAGACGGTCCTGATCTTCATCGGCTGCGCTGTGTTCGCGGTCGTGGTCGGCGGTGTCTGGGGCGCGCTCAAGGCGGCCGCCGCGATCGACGGGACGCGCGCCGTACCGGGTAACCCGGTCAGCGCGCTGTCCCAGCTGATCCAGGGCCGGCTGCACTGGTCCGGCGCGGCAACCGGTGTGCTGATCCTCGAGATCGTGCTGCTGATCGTGATCGCGGGTGCGGTCTGGTTCCTGCTCCGGCGCCGCAAGGAGTCGGTCGGCCGCGTCGACAAGCAGGCGTTCCTGATGTCGAAGCGGTCCGAGATCTACAAGCTCACCCGCGAGGGCGCGCAAGGTATCGCCGACCGCCTCGGCGCCGGCCACGCCGGCCCGGGCATCCTGATCGGCCGAACTGTCCGGGACGGCCTGGAGGTCTTCGGGTCCTGGGAGGACATGCACGTCGACATCTGGGGACCCCGAACCGGTAAGACGACCTCCCGCGCCGTACCGGCGATCCTGGACGCTCCCGGCTCTGTCGTCGCCACGTCGAACAAGCGGGACATCGTCGACGCCACTCGCGGGCCGCGGCTCGACAAGGGTCCGGTGTGGGTGTTCGACCCGCAGGAGGTCTGTGAGGAGCCGCCGAACTGGTGGTGGAACCCGCTGACCTACATCACCGACGAGACCAAGGCACGGGAGATGGCGGAGCACTTCGTCGCCTCACAGCGTCAGGTCGGTGCCCAGACCGATGCGTTCTTCGACTCCGCCGGTACTGACTTGCTGGCTGGTCTGCTGCTCGCCGCTGCGGTGGCCAAGCGTCCGATCACGCAGGTCTACACCTGGCTTGCGGACCAGCGGAACGACGAGCCCGAGCGGATCCTGCGCAACACTCCGGGTCTGCAGCTGTCGGCCGACGCGCTGTCCGGTGTCATCAACGCACCTGACAAGCAGCGCGCCGGTGTGTACGGCACTGCGCAGCAGAGCGCGCAATTCCTGGTGAACCGCAAGGTCACCCGCTGGGTCATCCCGCAGGGACCGAACGACACGCGCCCGCAGTTCAACCCGCATGAGTTCGTCCGCAAGGGCGGCACGCTCTACAGCCTGTCCAAGGAAGGCGCCGGTACGGCGGGGCCGCTGGTCACCGCGTTGACCGTGGCCGTCGTGGAGGCGGCCGAGGAGTACGCCAAGGGCATGCCGATGGGCCGGATGCCGAACCCGCTGGTCGGCGTACTGGACGAGGCGGCGAACGTCTGCCGCTGGAAGAACCTGCCCGACCTCTACAGCCACTTCGGCTCCCGCGGCATCGTGCTGATGACGATCCTGCAGTCCTGGGCCCAGGGGCAGGAGTGCTGGGGCGAGCACGGCATGGAGAAGCTCTGGTCCGCCGCGAACATCCGCGTGTACGGCGGTGGCGCGTCCGACGCGAATTTCCTGGAGCGGCTCAGCAAGCTGATCGGTGACTACGACATCATCTCCAGCTCGGTCTCGTACAACGAGGGCAAGCGGGGCACCAGCCGGCAGACGCAGCGGCAGAACATCCTGGAGATCTCCGACCTGGCCGCCATGCCGCCCGGGCGGGCTGTAGTGTTTCCATCCGGCATCCCGGCGACCATGGTGAAGACGGTGCCGTGGTTCACCCGTCCGGACGCCGGAGTGGTCAAGGCGTCGCTGGCGAAGTACGACCCGGGTGCCTCGGCGCCGCAGGTCACGCAGGGCTCGGCCAACCCCTGGGTGACCGGTCCGCAGGGGGGACCGCCGCCGATGCCGACCGGCGTACCGGTGTGGGAGCAGACTGAGGAGCAGCGTCGTGGATGGTGAACAGGAACTCTTCTATCCGCATGTCGCGGCGTTCGTCGAAGACCGCCTGATCTACCTGTACTCGCGACGCATCGGCCAGCAGTACGTGTGGTGCCCGGAGTGGTTCCGGCACGCGGAAGCACTCAGCCGGCTGGACTCGATCTGGCGCGCCTGGGAGCACCTGCGGCTGGACCCGGCGACCGGTATGTCGGTCTGGTGGCGGGACCACGCGGACCCGCACATGATGACGCTGCTCGACCCGGACGGCCCGTTCGCGGCGTGCCGGGGTGCGCACACCGACTACCCGATCCCGCCGCTCCCGGTCGAGGAGCCGCCGGCCGGGCTGTTCTTCGACCAGCGTCAGCCGAACGTGCGGGGGATCTGAGCCTCAGAGGTCGAGGTCGAGCCCGGTGTCCTTCTCGCGCTTCTTGGTCTTGCGCGGCTGGACGAACTTCCGGGCCTCGGGCGGCTGAGCGGGACGCCGGGCTGCATCGCTGGCCGGCGCCTGCTGGCCGGCGTACCGGTCGGCGACACGGTCGTCGTACGCCGCCTCGCGGTCCTCGCGGTCGCCTGCCCGCTGGTAGCGGCGACCGGCGGCCGCAGTGGCGTCCGCACCGGGTTCGTCCGGGCGGGCAGCCGCCTCGTCGAGCAGGTGGTTGCCGTGGGCATGGTCGCTGCGCGCCTGGCGCCGTTCGGCGTTGGCCAGCTCGCGGTGCCGGGCGCCGGCGGCCTCGTTGGCCTCCGCGAGCCGGATGGCTTCGGTGGTCTCCGCGGTGGCGTCGAGCAGTTCACGGCGGTCGCGCGTCTCCTCGAGCTCACGCTCCTCGTTCGCTTTTTCGAGCGCTTCCTCTTCGCGGTCCTCGGCCAGTTCGTCGTCCTTGTCGACCATGGGCCCCACGATGCCGCATTTCCGGGGTCAGCGGGTAGCCCCTGTGACCAGCCAGCCGTCTCGCCGCTCCCTGGTCACCAAGGTGACCAGGCGGGCCAGCATGAAGCCGCCGAAGGCCCACCACAGCGCCACGATGCCACCGTCGAACCACAGCACGCTCAGAGCCAGTGGGATATAGAGGAGGAACGCTATGACACCGGCGATTGCCAGGTAGCGGCCGTCGCCGGCCCCGATGAGGACGCCGTCCAGGACGAAGACCACGCCGTTCAGCGGCTGCCAGATGGCTGCGACAAGGAGCACTGCGGCGAGTGTTCGCCGTACGTCGGGGTCTGCGGTGAACCATGGCACGTAGACCGCGCGCAGACCCCAGAGTGCGAGTCCACAGACCGCTCCGGACCACAGGCCCCACCACATCATCCTTCTGGTGATGGAACGGGTACCTGCGACGTCTCCGGCACCCAGTGCGCGGCCGGTGAGCGCCTGGGCGGCAATGGCGATCGCGTCGAGTGCCAGCGCCAGGAAGTTCCAGAAGGTGAAGGCGACTTGGTGCGCCGCGACGGACGTCGTACCGAGGGCGGTGGCGACGAACGTCAGCAAGATGATTGCCGCACGCAACGTCAGGGTGCGGACGATCAGCGGGACACCCATCTGCGCGGACGCGAGAATGCCTGGCAGGTCCGGGACGAGCTTGGCGCCGTCACGTCGGGCGCCTCGGACCACCACCACGACCAGTGCGACACCTGCTGCGGTCTGGGCGAGCGCCGTGCCGAGTGCTGAGCCGGCGATGTCCAGGTGCAGGCCGTAGACCAGCAGGAGGTTCAGAACGACGTTGAGCAGGTTGGCGGAGATGGCGACGACCATCGGGGTCTTGGTGTCCTGCAGTCCGCGCAGCACGCCGGTGGCTGCGAGGAGGATGAGCATGGACGGGATGCCGAAGCAGGAGATGCGCAGATAGGTCACTGCGTAGTCAGCTACGTCAGGGGACGGGCTGAAGGCGTTGATGGCGTGGGGCGCGAACACAACACCAGCCAGGGCGAGTACGACGCCCAGCAGCAGCGCCAGCCAGAGTCCGTCGATGCCCTGCGCCAGTGCGCCCCGGTGATCGCCTGCGCCGATCCGGCGTGCGACGGCTGAGGTGGTCCCGTAGGCGAGGAAGACGCAGATGCCGACGAGGGTCTGCAGCACGGTCCCCGCGATCCCCAGGGCGGCCAGCTGAGGCGTCCCGAGGTGGCCGACGATGGCTGAGTCCGCGAGCAGCATCAGAGGCTCGGAAACCAGGGCCACGAACGCGGGAACGGCCAGCCGCAGGATCTCCCGATCCTGGCCCCCGACCCACTGTCTGCGACTCACTGGAGGCAGGTTACCCACGGGCTGTGGGGTTGCCTGTGAAAAGTACCCCGACTTTTTCTTCTCCACAGTTGTGCATTGGTGAAACCGCAGGTCAGAGGCTTGCTGGGGATTGTTGTCCGCAGATATCCACAGGGTTGTTCCCAACCTGTGCACAGGGGTTCGCGGGGTTTCCCACAGTTCGTCCACACCCCCTGTGGACGGCTGGCTACCACCTGGGGACGAGACCGGCGTACGGTCGCGTGCCTGGGTACACAGGCGGGCGGCAGATTTCTGTCGGTCGATGCGGCTACGGTTCGATCAGGTGTTCGAACCCCGGTCGTCGGTGGTTCGGGGCAGCGGCGAACGAGAGGTCGGACGAGATGAGCGTGGCGGAGTTCCGCGGCCAGGACGGCGGCGGTCGCGAGGAGCGCAACCCCGAGATGGGGTTCGATCGCACGCCACCCCAGGATCTGGCCGCTGAGCAGTGTGTGCTCGGCGCGATGATGCTGTCCAAGGACGCCATCGCCGATGTCATCGAGACCCTGCGCGGGACGGACTTCTACCGCCCGGCGCACGAGTCCGTCTTCGACGCGATCACCGACCTGTACGCCCGCGGTGAGCCGGCCGACGCGATCACCGTCGCCGCCGAGCTGACCAAGCGCGGCGACATGGCCCGGATCGGCGGCGCGCCGTACGTGCACACCCTGGTCGCCTCGGTGCCGCTCGCGGCGAACGCGGGCTACTACGCGCACATCGTCCGGGAGAAGGCGATCCTGCGCCGGCTGGTCGAGGCCGGTACCAAGATCGTCCAGCTCGGGTACGCGGGTGAGGGTGAGGTCGACGACGTCGTCGACGAGGCGCAGGCCGAGATCTACTCGGTCACCGACAAGCGCACCACCGAGGACTACGCCCCGCTGAAGGACATCATGGAGGGCGCCCTCGACGAGATCGAGGCGATCGACTCCCGCGGTGACTCGATGGTCGGCGTACCGACCGGCTTCACCGACCTCGACGAGCTGACCAACGGCCTGCACCCCGGCCAGATGATCATCGTCGCCGCCCGACCCGCCATGGGCAAGGCGCTCGCCCTCGACACCCCGCTCCCCACGCCGACCGGCTGGACCACAATGGCCGAGGTCACAGTCGGCGACCAGCTCCTCGACGCCGAAGGCCTGCCGACCACGGTCGTCGCGGCGACCGACGTACTGATCGACCGCCCCTGCTTCCGGCTCTCGTTCTCCGACGGCAGCGCCATCATCGCCGACGCCGAGCACCAGTGGCTGGTCGAAGACGGCGGCCGCCCGCTGATCTGCACCACCGCCGACCTGTTCACCGCGATGTCCGCCAGCCCCGGCCTCACCCCGCCGATCCCCGGCTCAGCCCCTCGCCAGATCACCGGCCACGGCTTCCCCGCTGCCCTCGCCGGCGAAGGCGAGCGCCGCATCGAGTGGATCGACGAGGTCGCCAGCGTCCCCGTCCGCTGCGTAGAGGTCGACAACGCCGCCCACCTCTACCTGGCCGGCAAGACCATGATCCCCACCCACAACTCCACCCTCGGCCTCGACTTCGCCCGCTCCGCCTCCATCAAGCACGGCCTCACCTCCTGCGTCTTCTCCCTCGAGATGAGCCGCAACGAAATCACCATGCGCCTCCTCTCCGCCGAGGCCAAGGTCCCCCTGCACCACATGCGCAACGGCAAGATGACCGACGAGGACTGGGCCCGCCTGGCCCGCAAAATGGGCGAAGTCTCCGAAGCCCCCCTCTTCATCGACGACTCCCCGAACCTCACCATGATGGAGATCCGCGCCAAGGCCCGCCGCCTCAAACAGCGCCACGACCTCCGCCTCATCATCATCGACTACCTCCAGCTGATGACCTCGGGTAAAAAGGTCGAGTCCCGCCAACTCGAAGTCTCCGAGTTCTCCCGCTCCATCAAACTCCTCGCTAAGGAGCTGGAACTCCCCGTAGTAGCCATCTGCCAGCTGAACCGAGGCTCCGAACAACGCTCCGACAAACGCCCCATGGCCTCCGACCTTCGTGAGTCAGGCTGCCTGACCGCGGACACCCGGCTGATGCGGGCCGACACCGGCGCGGAGATCTCGCTGGGCGAACTGCTGGCCTCGGACGCGCGAGACATCCCGGTCTGGTCGCTCGACGACCGCCTCAAGCTGGTGCCGCGCACGCTGACCCATGCCTTCCCCAGCGGGGTGAAGGAAGTCTTCCGGCTCAAGCTCGCCTCCGGCCGCGAGATCAAGGCGACCGCGAACCACCCCTTCCTCACGTACGACGGCTGGAAGCCGCTCGGTGAGCTGGCTCCGGGTGCACGGCTTGGCTCTCTGCGCCATGTCCCACCGCCGCTCGACGTCACCCCGTGGGACGAGGACGAGATCACGCTCCTCGCCCACCTGCTCGGTGACGGCTCGTTCGTGAAGCGCCAGCCGATCCGCTACGCGAGCATCGACGAGGCCAACCTGACCGCGGTCGGTGAGGCGGCCAACCGCCGCTTCGGCATCACACCGATCCGCGACGAGTACGCCGCCGCCCGCGTGACCACGCTGCGCCTCCCCGCGCCGTACCGGCTGGCCCGCGGCAAGCGGAACCCGATCGCCGCCTGGCTCGACGGCCTCGGCCTGTTCGGCCTCCGCAGCCACGAGAAGTTCGTGCCCGACGGCGTCTTCAGCCTCCCCAAGGCGCAGGTCGCCCACTTCATCCGCCACCTCTGGGCCACCGACGGCTCCGTCCGCTGGGACGCCAAGACTGGCCAGGCGCGCATCTACTACGCCAGCACCAGCCGCCGCCTGGTCGACGACCTCGCCCGCCTCCTCCTCCGCCACAACATCTTCACCCGCATCAAGGTCGCCAAGAAGGCCGGCTACCGCGACGGCTACCACCTGCACATCTACGGCGCGGCGAACCAGTTGCGCTTCTGCGACGAGATCGGTGTCCACGGCCTCCGCGGCCTGAAGGTGCTCGAGGTCGCCACCGCCCTCCGCGACGTGAAGGGCAACACCAACCTCGACACGGTCCCGAAGGAGGTCTGGTCCCAGGTCCGCCAGGTCCTCGCCGACCGCCAGGTCACCCACCGCGAATTCGCCGCGGCCATGGGCACCCAGTTCTCCGGCTCCACCCTGTGGAAGCACGCCCCCAGCCGCCAGCGCCTAGCCAAAGTAGCCGACGTCCTGGACTCCGCCGACCTGGAAGTCCTCGCCACCAACGACATCTTCTGGGACACCATCACCTCAGTCGAAAGCCTCGGCGACCAAGAGGTCTACGACGCCACCGTCCTAGGCACCCACAACTTCGTCGCCGAAGGCATCGCTACGCATAATTCCTTGGAGCAGGACGCCGACATGGTGATCCTGTTGCATCGGGAGGATGCGTACGAGCGGGAGTCGACGCGGCCGGGTGAAGCGGACTTCATTGTGGCCAAGCACCGTAACGGCCCGACCGCCGACATCACGGTGGCGTTCCAGGGCCACTACTCGCGGTTCGTCGACATGGCGCACGACGGGTAAAGGTGTCGAGATGCAGCCAAGATGAGCCGAACCCGCTCGGCAGCTGAGCAGGAGAACAAGTACGTCCTGCGGCCGGCATCGGGTATCAGCCCTCTCCGACTGAAGGCCGCCGCCGTACGAGCCAAGGCGGCCGCGAGGTTCCTGTCCGACACCTACACCGACGGAGCTTCTCTGGTGCTGGGGGGTACGGCCGTTGCTGGACGAGATCGTTTGGGACGTGGAGCGAACCGATGCGGCCGAGGCCGCGTGGCTCGAGCTGGGCAACCACCTGGGATTCGCCAGCTCGCGATCGGAGAAGCTGTGCGATGTGGGCTCTGAATCCTGAGCGGCATGCGGTGGCCGAGCTGAAGACCGGCTGCGTCACGCCAACTATCGCAAAGAAGGATCTGGATCAGCTCGGCGGCAGCGTCCGCTGGGATCAGGAGCAGCACCCGGCATCAGCAGCCTCCCGATCATGGTCCACCACAGCCGCGACATCGACAGTCGCACGATCGCTGTGCCGAACATGCGGGTGGTGACGCCGGCGAAGCTGGAAGAACTGAAGGCGGCCGTCAATGCCTACGCCGTAGCCCTGGCCGATGGCCAGGGCCGGTGGGCCGACGAGCAGGCAGTCGCAGCACAGCTCGCACACGGCAAACTCACCGCGGGCACGATCTTCAGACCTATGCGGAGCTGCCGCGGACCTGAGAGGCCGCGCCGAGACCGGGCGCCTGCGGCGCTCACAGTCCTGCAGGGGCGGCAGGCCCCAGGTCGTTGGCCACACCTGCCATGGGGCTCGTCGCTGGTGCCCGTCTGGTGCTCGCGTTGCGCTTGGAAATCGGCGGTGTTCTCAGCGAGGGTCTGTCCACGGGCGGCCGCCAGCGCGCCAGCCGCCACTGGAGTGCTGCATGGGCCGCGCAGCGCACTCCCTCGCAGCTGATGCAGCGACCAAGCCGGGGCCGAGTGGACAGTCGAGGGCGGCGGTCAGTCGGCGCGGCAGGCCATCGCGCCGTTGGGGTTTGATCGTGGGTCGCTGTACAGGTCGGCTTGCAGCTTGGTCCGCAGGCTGGAGGTGATCGGCCTGGTCGAGCGGGATGGCCGAGCCCTGGCGCCTGAGCTGGTGCACGATCGACTGCAACTGGGCGTCATCCAGCTCGATAGCGGGTCTGACGAGTCCGATTGCGACGGTCCCCGGTGGGTGTGTCCGGTCTGACACCTGGTGTTGCTCCTTCTTCGGTGCTCGCTGGGTCAGGGGGCAGATCTGGGCAAAAGTCTTGGAGGTCGTCGCGTCGGGCCGTCTCAGGAGCTGCAGGTGGGGATGGTGCCGTTGTGCCCGGCGGGGATGGCGTAACCGGCGAACACCCAGCCTTGGGCCGGGTCCTTGGGCTGCGAGTTGGCCCACTGGGTGCCGGTGGTGTGTGGCCAGTGGATCTTCAGCCAGACCGGTCCGACCTTCATGCTGGGGTCCGCGTTGAAGTTCGACTTCAGTTGGCAGTCGGCCCACAGGATCGACCGGTTGCCCGCGGAGCCGAACTGCTCGTCGTTCAGCTCGGGTCCGGTTCGCACCTTGAGTCCGAGCTTGCCGGTGTCCACCACGACGTACTGGTACGGCCCGGCGGCTGGGGGCTGGTTGGTGGAGACCTTGGCCATCTCGGTGCGGAACTGCGGATCGGTCAGGGTCTCGTCGGCCATCAGTTGCTGGACACAGTGAGCCGTGGAACCGGTCCCTGATGCGGTGCAGTTGTTGCCGCCGGAGTTGTTGCTGCCGGTGTTGCCGATGTTGTTGTCGCCGCCGCTGTTGCTGACGTTCCCGGTCCCGCTGCTGGTGCTGGCGGGCTTGTCGGCGCTGGACTTGTCGTCTCCGGAGAACGGCTGAACGGCGGCGAGGACGCCGCCGAGCGCCGTGAGTAGGGCCGCCACTGCTGCGGCGATCTTCAAGTTCCGCCCGAGATGTGAGGTCCGCCGAGGCGGGGTCGGGCTAGGCGGGGTCGGCGTGCTGGTCGACGTCATGTCAGGGTCCTCTTTCTCTCGCTCGCGTCGGTTCTCTCGGGCTCCGCGCTCGTCGCGTCCGCATACGTGGGGAGCCACCGTTTCGTTGTCAAAAGCCTCGTGATCGCAGCCATCGTTCGATCTGCTGCAGCTCGGCCGGGGTGAGGAAGTTCAGGCGGCGGACCGCGGCGCGGATGCGCTGGCGTGGCCAGTGCCGGGCCAGGATCGGCAAGATGTCGGTCACGAAGATCCGGGCGCTCTGCGCGCTGCACAATGCCCGGCCGGCCCAGGCCAGCTCGGGCGTCCTGGGCCGGTAGTTCTCCAGGGAGGTGGTCACGCCGCTTACCGCTCCAGGTAGCGGGTCCGCCGGCGCTGCCTCGCGATCTCCATGTCCAGGGCCGCGTCGGCCGCGATGTCGTCATCGAGACCCGCCCGCTCCAACGCGTTGCGCCCCCACTGGTAGGCGGTTGCCGCCGCGAGGATCGGGACGATGTCGCGAGTGATGACCCGCGCCCGCTGGTTCATCAAGGCGATCTGAACCCGCTGCTCGTGCACCGACTCGACCGCGACGACCGTCACCTCACGCGCCACCGCGGCGAGCGTGCGGATGGTCGTCGTGATCGCCGGCACCAGCGCCTTGACCGCGATCTGCCCGGCGAGATGTCCCGGGACCTGGACCAAGACGTCGCGCTCATCGATCTTGACTAGTTCGTTGCCCACTGCGTTCTCCCAGCTTCTCGTCCCCCGCCGTTGCTAGTCAGCTTGCGCCAGCAGCCGGTTGCGTGGAGCAGAGGCTGCAAAAGCTGCAAAATCTTCGCTAGCGTGGTCAGATGACGCCGCCCGAGCTCGACGAGCCCGACCTGGGTCCCGCGGTCGCCACGTCGCGAGGCAGCCTCGGGGAAGCTTTGAAGGACCTGCTGTATCGGGTCGAGCGTTCTGGCCGCAACGTCGAAGTAGCGGTGCTCGCTCGTGAGACCAAGCTGAGGCCGCGCACCGTCTACGCCTACTTGTCCGGCGAGAACGTGCCGCCTCGCGGCTCGCTGGACAGCCTGCTGAACGTGTTGAACGTGTCTGTCGCCGAGCGGGACTGGCTTCAGGACCTGCGCGAGGACGTTAAGCGCTTCCCCAAGCCCAAGAAGGCCGGCGCGGCCGATTCCGGCGAGCCGCTCATAGAGATCAAGTTGCCCGACGGCTCGGTCCGCGTGGCCGAGATCGACGAGGCCGCGGACGTCCCGGACGACGAGAAGAGCCTGGCTGGGCCCTACGAGATCGTGGAGCTGAGCGAGCACGCGTACGTCGATGCGCAACGGACCATCCCGCGGGTCGACTGCCACCGCAAGATCCGGGCTCTTGCCACCGATGTCGAGCGCTTCTCGTACGCGTTCGAAGGCCCACCCGACTCCGGCCTGAGCCGTGTTGTCGTCGAGTCGCACAACGACGCTGTCGTCTTGCAGGTGGTCCGCGTCGGGCGGAACTCCTACGTCTTTCACTTCACCTTGCCAGAGGTCCTCGACGCCGGACAGACCGCGGACATCAGCTTCTCCCTGTTCACCTTCGAGAACCCGAACACCGATCCCCAAAACATCTACGGCAAGCGCCAGTTCGTCGACACCGACAAGGTCGAGCTCACCGTCGAATTCACCGATGACGGTGCGCCAGCCAGGGTGCGCTGGTTCGCGGCAGCCTTCCCGATCGGCAACTTCCCCGACGGCTACACCTTCCCGCCCGGGAACGTCATCGAACCCGCATCCGGGCATCGCTACGAGCAGACCTTCTCGGGTATCGACCTGCCGCAGGGCCGCATTGTCGGCATCGTGTGGAACTACTAGCGAAGCAAGATCACCTGATGCCGGCTCCAAGCCCGTTTCAGCGACTTCAACCTCCGCGCTGGCACCGCGAACGCCCAGGCTGCCGACGCCATCGTTTACAAAGGGCCGCACCATGACGCTGGAATCGAAGTTCTTGGACGAGCAGGGCAGCCGCCCCGAGGTCTTGGTGGCCGCACCGGGGTACTGCGTGATCACGCCGAAGGTCGCAGCGCCAGTTGGCGACGATGGCGTGCAGATGGATTCAGGGGATGGCGACAGCTAGGACAACTGGAACGCTTAGTGCCGTATACCCGTCGACCGCCGAGCGATCCTGCTCGCATCGGCTCTGAAACGACAGAACGAGGTGGACCAGACCGGGCGCAACGTTCGCGCGACGGCAATGCGGCCACGGTGATTTTCTACTCCTCCTCATCGGCGTCGAAACGGTGCTCGGCGAAGTACTCGCGAAAGGCTTCGTCGTCCCAGCTGGCCGGCACGAGCTCTGGCTGTGGGCCAGGCGCTTTCGAGCCTTGTGTCTCACTGAACTGGAGTAGCCGAAGCAGGTACGTGTAGTTGCGTTGCACCAGCTTCGGATCGGTCGACCACAGCCCGAACTCGACGTGCTGCACCGAGGCATATGTCCAATTCGCTGAACCCATCCAGGTTCGGGTCGGGGTGAACTGCAACATGTCCCCGGAGAACGTCTCGTCGTCTTCGTGGTAAGTGGTCACTCCGAGCACCAGGAGCTTCGAATGCAGCAAGGGCTGGCCCTTGCCTTGCCAGCCGGCGATTCGCACAGGACCGAGCATCACGGATTCAAGCGACCCGCTGTAGGGGTGGATCAGCGGACCTGCGCCGTTCTCGTCCGGGAGGGCCAGCTCCTCGAACCCCTCCAGGTAGCCGCTCGCCAGTGGGGTCGCGGTGTCGCTCAGCAACTGCACTGCTCGGTAGGTCGGCTGCTGCTTGTCGACCACGATGCAGCAGCTTCCCAGTCTCGCGAGCGCCTGACTGACACCGTTGTGGGTGAGCCAGGGGACGCAACCGATTGCGGCCGGTCTAGGCGAGACCCTGCTCCAGTAGCGTCCGGTTGCGGTCTCGCGATGGTTGTCGATTCCACTGATCAGGTCGTCGACAACGTGGACACCATGGGCGACCGTGTTACCCGCCGACGTGCCCCACCCTGCCGGTTCGAAGGTCGGGAAGGAGTTATGACCTTCCGATGGTGACTTCACACCGGCACCCTACTCAGCTGGGACTGGCGGCGATGGCGGGCCTTCCTGGGTAGGCGAGCTGATCGTGCTGGGAGTCCGCTATCGCCGTCGTTGGCCGGCCGGGGGTGTCGAGGCGGTAGGAGACAATTGTTAGATGAAATGGATCTGGATCTCTGACGTGGCTGCTCCTTCCGACGAGATCGGGGCAAACGGGCCGGGATCGGATTGGCAGCGGATCGGGACCATTAACTCGACGCACGAGACCGACTTGTGGCGCACAGTACGGCAGCACCTCGGGCAACTCAGTGGCTCCGCGAGGGCGACCGACTTCTACGTCGATGCCGAAGTTGAGCACCCGTGGGTCGCGAGCCTTCTCGAACGTCTCCCTGGACTGTCGGGCCTCGCGCTTGCCAGCGAGGAGTTCTGGCTTGCCATCGATATCTACGGCACCGGCGAGCCCTACCTGGTGACGCGCAAGAAGGCCCGGCTGGTGAACTTGGCCAGACGCGCCCCAGAACGGCACCCCGGATCTCTGGTCAAAACCGCCCTCATCGGCGTGCGGGTAGCGCCACTTGCGCGGCGCGGCGTCTTCAGATCGCTCAACGTCGGCTAGGACCAGAGGGGCACCGCAGCCCTGGTTCGGGTGGCTACGCACTCAATTGCGAAAGCGATCCCTAGCCGCATTCGCAGATGACACCTGACGGGGGTGGCTGTCCGGGCGTCACGTTGCTTGTCTGTCGCCAGTCGCTGAACCTCAATCGGGCAACAGTCTGTTGCCCGATTGACGACGTCGTACGAATGCGTGGGTCCGGTCCGACGCAGTTGGCCGGCGGACGTTACAGACAGCTATATGAGCTGCCGCTCTGATGGACGAACTCCTGGCTCACATGCGTGCTACAACCTGGGCTCGTCCTGACTGCATCTCAACAAAAGGCGTCGCGTTGGGGGCGTGAGGTCCGCGATCATCGAGTGGTGATGACGCCGGGCAAAGCCGATGCGGCGATGCTGCGGTCACCTTCCATGCGGGGATCCGATGACAGTTGTTGTGCAGTGGGTGCGGACCACCTGGACGAAACGGTCGCGGGGTGAGCCGGGCGCGAGTCGGCGGAACGCGGTACCTGTTGGGTTTCGGCTACCTGACGACGAGGCACCGTTCGTGCATGGCGTGGTCATGCGGGAGCAGGACGATTTCAAGGTGTGGGAGGGGACCCGAAGCGGGCTCCCCGATGAGGTCACCCCGACGCGCGGCCGCGAACAGCTCGAGAGTGGAGTCGAGGTGACGCCAGTCGGTGGGTTGATCCAGGTGCAGCTGACGGCGACGCCGTACGGGTTGCCTCCGCGGCCGAATCGGGCGCGGGCGGTGCGGCTGGCGCCGGATGAGTGGGTCAGGTGGCAGATCAACTATCGGTATCCGAGCCATTGGGGCGAGGACTGGGTCTACCGGCTGGACACGTTGAACCTGTTCCACGGGTCGCCACCGCTGGACGCGTTCCTGGGAGAGCCGACGTACGAGGTGAAGGAGCTCGCCTCGTTGTTCTAGCGCCAGTGGTGGGCGGAGATTGACTCTTGGGCTAGGAGGCGGAGGGAGGAGATGAGGGTTTCGCCGAGGATGGTGCCGATGACTACGGATTCGGCTAGTTGGTCTCGGGTGGGGGCGGAGACTGCTTCTACTTCTAGGTGGGCGAAGCGGTCTACGGCTTCGGCGTAGGCGTCCAGGAAGGCGACCAGGTTGTCCTGGCCCAGGGTGCGGAGGGCGGCGACGGTCTCGATGAGGGTGGTCAGGGCGGGGGCTTCGGGTTCTACGGTCCAGCCTCGGCGGGTGATGAGGGCGTTGACCTCGGTGGTTGCGGCGGCTCGGGCTTCGGGGGTGGCGGTGGGTTTGCGGGTGGGGGTGAGGGCTCGGTGGGCGCGGCCGATCTGGTCGTGGAGGGGGACGTCGTCGGCGTCCAGGGACTCGACGATCTCCTTGACCTGGGCTACGGGGACCTGAGCCAGGTCGACGAGGGCGCGGATCAGACGGAGGCGGCGGATGTGGGACTCGCCGTACGAGGCCTGGTTGGGGCTGGTGAGTTCGCCGGGGGCCAGCAGGCCTTCGCGGAGGTAGTACTTGATGGTCGGGACCGGGATTCCGGTCGCCTTGCTGAGTTCACCGATCCGCATCGCTTGCCTTTCGTTTGCGTACGACGGATAGTATCAGTATCCATAAGCGGATACCGTGACTATCCATTGAAGGGAAGCTGATGATCGTCCTCGTACTGCTGCTGGCGACGGCCGCGTTCCGGGGCCTGGGGGTGCTCGGGGTGCGCCGGTACGGCGAATGGCGGGTGGCCGCGGCGCACGGGATGGCCGTGATGCTGCTGTTCACGGCGAGCGCGCATTTCGTACCGGCCGGTGTGACCGTCATGCCCACGCATGAAGACCTGGTGGCGATGGTTCCGCCGTTCGTGCCGTATGCCGACGGGCTCGTCTACCTGACCGGCGTCTTGGAGTTCCTGGGGGCGGCCGGGCTCGTGCTGACCGCGACCCGGAGACTCGCGGCGGCGGCGCTGGCCTTGCTGTTCGTATTGTTGCTTCCGGCAAACATCTACGCAGCTGTTGCGGATGTCAGTAAAGCAAGTCCTTTGTGGCAACGGATTCCCGAGCAACTGCTGTACATCGCCTGCGTCCTCTGGGTCGCCAGCGTCAAGACCAAGATCAAGACCAAGGAAGAGGTGTCCGTATGACCGACGCATCGCGCATTCTGGCCGGCGTCATCCTGCTCACGATCGTCACGATCCAGTTCGGCGGCTACTTCATGACCAAGATTGTCCGTGGTCAAGTGCCGATGACGGACTTCCAGAAGTCGTTCGCGCGGGCCGGACACGCGCACGCCGGCGTCCTGGTGATCCTCGGCCTGGTCGGACTCCTGTACGTCGACCACACCACCCTGACCGGCGTCCCGCTCTGGATCGCCCGCGTCGCGATCCCGCTGGCGGCGATCCTGATGTCGGGCGGCTTCTTCGCCTCGTCCGCAGGGAAGGGGCGAACGGAACCCAACCAGTTCCTCTGGGTGCTGTGGCTGGGAGCCGTGTCGCTCGCCGTTGGTGTGGTGACGCTCGGCATCGGACTCATCGTGGCGTGAACGACTGCAAGCGTCGACCGGCATCGGCGATCAGCGCGGCTGTCTCGGCCGAGGCCTCGTCGACCGTGTATGCAGCGCCCAGGGCGACGATTCCGGCGACGAGTTGCAGCAGCAACGACGGCGTCTCGACAGCGAACTCGACGACACACGCGGCATCCCCGGCCGGCGCGACCCGGCCCGGGGTGAACCAGTGGATGTTGGCCGCCACCTCATCCGCCGGCAGTTGCACGATGAGCCGGACGCGATGCCGGTACGGCGCCGCCATGAACGACTCGGCCAGGTACGACGAGGCGTCGCCCGCCGGCAGTGTTCGCGGACGGAACCGGTGCAACGCCGGACTGACCGAGGCGATCCGGTCGACCCGGAAGAACCGCCAGTCCTCGCGGGACGGATCGAACGCCAGCAGGTACCAATGCCACGCGACCGTGATCAGCTGATGCGGTTCGACCCGGCGCCGCGTCGATGCGTCTCGGCGGTTCACGTAGTCGAAGGCGACGATCTCGTGGTTCCGGCAGCAGGCGGCCAATGTGGCCAGCGTGTCCGGATCGACCTGCGGGATCCCGCGGCGAGGAATGGCCTCCGCCGAACCCATCGCCGCCAACTGAGGCCGTAATCGGGCCGGCAGCACCTGCGTGAGTTTGGCCAACGCACTCATCGAGCTGTCCGCGATCCCGGCCAGCCCACCGCTCCCCGCGCTCACCAGTCCGAGCGCGACCGCGATCGCCTCGTCGTCATCCAGCAGTAGCGGCGGCAGCGTCGTACCGGATCCGAGTCGATAACCGCCCGCCGTACCGGTCGTCCCGGTGACCGGGTAGTCGAGGGCGCGCAGCCGCTCGACATCGCGGCGTACCGTCCGCTCGGTGACGCCGAGGCGCTCGGCCAGCTCGCGGCCGGACCACTCGCGCCGGCTCTGCAGCAGCGACAGCAGGCGAAACAGTCGGCCAGGAAGTCCACTCATTAAGGACAGGATATGTCCGCAAGGGCTCCTAGCGTGGGTCGCATGATGTTCACGAGACAAGCACCCGAGTACGACGACGCCCGCCTCGGCTACCAGCGGCTGGATCCGCACCGGCCCGAGGTGATCTTCGAGGTGACGAGTGCGGCCGAGATCGAGGAGGCCATGCGGTACGCCATCGACCATGACCGAAAGGTCGCAGTCCAAGGAAGTGGTCACGGGCTCACGAAAGGGATCGACGGTGGCGTGCTGATCGCGACCCGCCGGTTCAATGGGGTCCGCGTCGATGCGGCCGCGAAGACCGCCTGGGTCGAGGCCGGCGCGACCTGGCGAGACGTGATGACGGCGACCGCGCCGTACGGGCTGGCTCCGCTGTCCGGCAGCTCCCCGGGCGTCGGCGCCGTCGCTTACACGCTCGGCGGCGGGATGGGGCTGATGGCGCGCAAGTTCGGGTACGCCGCCGATCACGTCCACCGGATCGAGGTCGTGACACCCGACGGTGTACGACGCAATGCCGAGGACGACCCGGATTTGTTCTGGGCGCTCCGCGGTGGCGGCGGCAACTTCGGCGTGGTCACCGGGATGGAGATCGCCCTCTTCGACGTCCCGACCCTGTACGGCGGCAGCCTGTACTTCGATCTCGCCGAGTACCCGACCGTCGTCGAGGCCTGGCGGGACTGGACGCGATCGGTCCCGGACGAGGTGACGTCGGGAGTCGCGATGATCCCGTTCCCGGACGTCCCGCAGGTCCCGGAGCCGTTGCGTGGCAAGCACATCGCGCAGATCCAGGTCGCGATCCTCGCCAACCCCCAAGCGATCGAACCGCTCAGAGCGATCGGTCAACCGGTCCTCGACACCGTCGGTGACCTGCCCTACGTCGAGTCCGGCAAGATCTTCGCCGAACCCGATAACCCGGACAGCTACCGCTCCCACAATGCCCTGCTCAGCGACCTCGACTCGCAGGCTCTGCGGACCCTCCCGAAGACAGCGATCGTCGCGATCCGGCATCTCGGCGGTGCGCTAGCCAACGAGGTCGACAACGCAGTTGGCAACCGCGATGCGTCGTACTCGCTGATCGTCCTGGCGCCCGGGAGCAAGGAGGTCGATCGGCGCGTGTTCGAGCCGTGGCAGGCCTCGACCGTCGGCCGGTTCCTCAACTTCAGCTACGAGAACCTGACGCCGGCCGAGATCGCCGAGGCTTACGCGCCCGGCGATTTCGCCCGACTCGTCAAGCTTCGCGAGCAGTTCGACCCCGACAACCGGCTGGCGCCGAACCACGAATTCAGAGCGCAGCGGTGACGTCGATTTCGACGAGCTGACCGGTGAAGCCGAGCTGTGCGACGCCCAGCAAGGTGCTGGCGGTCGTGAACGCCGGTGCAAGGGCGGACTCGTTGAGCTGCGTCCAGACGGCGCCCAGCTCGTCCCGGTCGGCGCTGTTCACATAGATCACTGTCCGTACGACGTCCTCCGCCGTGGCGCCGGCCGCGCCCAGTGCGGTGAGGATGTTGTCGATGACCTGCGCGGTCTGCCCGCTCAGTCCGCCCTCGGCGACGTCGCCGGACGGGGTGAGCGGGCACTGGCCCGCGAGGTAGATCAGGGTGTCGGCCTGGACCTTGGTCACGTGGTGGTAGCCAGGGGTCGAGTGGAGTCCGTCCGGATTGGTGCGCGAGATCGTCACCCGACCGAGCCAACGCGACAGCGGTTGCCGCGGTCAACAGGTTTACTGGAAGCGCCGGACAAACCGCTTCTGCCACGGCGTTTCGACGGCGTGCGGATCGTAGTGGCGTCGCACATAAGCCACCGCCTCAGCCGCGGGGGCGCCGTCCAAGACCGCCAGACACGCGAGGGCCGTACCAGTCCTCCCTCGGCCGCCGGCGCAGGCAAACTCAACCCGCGATGATCCCGAACGCTCCAACGCATCCAGAAAGACCTCGCGAGCCTCAGAGCGAGAAGCGGGCAGTCGGAAGTCCGGCCAGCGCAACCACCGCGACTCCCACTCGACAGCCGGCGGCGTCGCGGCGAGCAGATAGACGCCGTACGCCGGAAATGGCGCTGCCGCCGGGCCGTTGCGCAGACCGCGTCCGCGCACCATCCGTCCCGACGGCAACTCGAGCACTCCAGGTGCTCCCTTGACCCACATCCACCAAACCCTAGACGAGCCGCTCCTCGGTGGACGTTGAGAACAGATGAAGCTTTGCGGGGTCCGCCGCCAGGTGTACGACGGCACCCTTGTCGTTGTGCAGGCGGGTACCGATCCGGGCGATGATCTGCTGGTTCGTGTGCACGGCGGTCCCGTACAGGAACGCATCCGAGCCGAGCTCCTCGATCACCGCGACATTCACCGGCATGCCCTCATCGGCCAGGTGGAACGCCTCCGGCCGAACGCCCAGCGTCACGGTCTTGTCGGACCCGGCCTTCGCCAGTACGTCGCGAGCAATCGGTACGACGTAGTCGCCAACCTGAGCGCCTCCGTCGACGATCGATGCGTCGAGCAGGTTCATCGCAGGCGAGCCGATGAAGCCGGCCACGAACTTGTTCACCGGCCGGTCGTACAGGTTCAGCGGGGTGTCGACCTGCTGCAGCACACCGTCCTTCAGTACGGCGACGCGGTCGCCCATCGTCATCGCCTCGACCTGGTCGTGCGTGACGTACACCGTGGTGACGCCCAGCCGGTGCTGGAGTTCCGCGATCTGGGTGCGGGTCTGGACCCGCAGCTTCGCGTCCAGGTTCGACAGCGGCTCGTCCATCAGGAAGACCTGCGGACTGCGGACGATCGCGCGCCCCATCGCGACGCGCTGACGCTGTCCACCGGACAACGCCTTCGGCTTCCGGTCGAGGTACTCCTCCAGGCCGAGCAGCTTCGCCGCCTCGAGCACGCGACGAGCGCGCTCCTCCTTGTGGATGCCCTGCATCTTCAGCGCGAAGCCCATGTTCTCGCCGACCGACATGTGCGGGTACAGCGCATAGTTCTGGAACACCATCGCGATGTCCCGTTCCTTCGGCGGTGAGTTGGTGACATCGCGATCGCCGATGGAGATCGCTCCGTCGTTGACCTCTTCGAGCCCGGCCAGCATCCGCAGCGCGGTCGACTTACCGGAGCCGGAGGGTCCGACGAGGACCATGAATTCGCCGTCCTGGATCTCGAGATCCAGTCGATCGACGGCCGCAGTATCGGTTCCCGGGTAGACCCGGGTAGCCCCCTTGAACGAGACAGTTGCCATATCCGGGACAACCGCGGTACTAGGAGATCAATTCCCCGGTGAAGTAAGTGCCGGGCCGGACCGCCTCGCTGAGCAGTTCCTGCAGTGCGACCACGGCTCGGCTCGGTTGCCGTCCGGCGATCGTTGCCACCGACAAGGTCCACGTCAGCCCGGGCTTTGTCAGTGGCAGATGCACCACACCGGCAACCGACGGTGAAATGTCCGGTACGACGGCGATCCCGAGCCCGGCGCGAACGTACTCCGGCACCTCGCTCAGATCCGGCACCTCGACCTGCACCTGTCGCGGAACGCCGGCCCGTTCGAAGGCCTGATCCACCATCCGCCGATTGCCGAACCCACGCAGCATGTCGACGAACCGCTCCCCGGCCAACTGCTCAAGCGCCACCGACACCTCCGAGGCCAGCCGATGCGAAGGCGGCACCAGTACGGCGAATGGCACCGACGCCAGCTCGCGGACGTCAAGCCCACCCAGCTCCGCCAGCGGCAGACCGACCAGCGCAACATCGAGCCGCCCATGCCGTACGTCGTCGGCCAGCCCGCTCGACCCGGTCGGCGACGTCGTCACCTGTACGTCGACCAACGGATACGTCTGGTGGAAGGCCCCGAGCAGCGGAGCGAGGTCGACCAGGCCGAGCCGCGTCATCGTGCCGATCCGGAGGTTCCCGCGCAGCCCGGTCGAGGCCTCCTCCACCACCGAACGCGCCCGGTCGAGCGCCTCCAGCGCAGCCTTCGCCTCCGGTAGCAACGCCGCTCCCGCTGCCGACAGCGTCACCCGCCGGGTCGATCGGTCGAACAACGTCGTCCGCAGATCCGTCTCCAGCGCGCGGATCGCGGCCGACACCGTCGACTGGACGGTGAACAACCGCTGCGCGGCCCGCGTGAAACTCAGCTCCTCCGCGACCGCGACGAAGTACTCGAGCTGCCGACTGTCCACAGCGTCAATTATCGCCAGCCTCGATAAGACAGTGCAAGAACTTTCGTTGGACTCGATAGATCATCGGAGGGACTCTGTTGACATGTCCACAACACTGAACCCGGTCGAGTCCCGGGTGCGGTTCGCCCATCAGCCCGGGTTCTGGGTGATCGCCGCCGCCTTCCTGATCACGATGGCCTTCTCGACCGTCCCGACCCCGCTCTACGCGATCTACCAGCGGCGGGACGGCTTCCCGACGTACCTGATCACGGTGATCTTCGCGGCCTACGCGGTCGGCGTGATGGTCAGCCTGTACCTCGCCGGCCACGTCAGCGACTGGCTCGGCCGACGCCGGGTCGCGCTGCTCGCCGTACTGGCCGAGGCGGTCTCAGCCGCGATCTTCCTGATCTGGCCGGACGTCCCCGGGCTGCTGCTAGCCCGCTTCATCTCCGGCGTCGGCGTCGGTGTGCTGACCGCCACCGCAACGGCTCACCTCTCCGAACTGCGCAAGATCGCCCGACCGGACGAAGACCCGAGCCGGTCCGCGCTGATCTCCAGCATGGTCAACCTCGGTGGCCTGGCCTTCGGTCCGCTGGTCGGTGGCGTGCTCGCTCAGTACGTCGCCTCTCCGCTCGAGCGCCCGTACGAGATCTTCCTCGTGCTGTTGCTGCTCAGCGCCGTCGGGATCGCGCTCGTCCCCGAGACCGTCGAGCGGCTGGAAGAGCGACCGGCGTACCGGCCGCAGCGGGTCGCATTGCCGTCGGCCGCGAAGCCGCTGTTCTTCGCGAGTGCGATCGGTGCCTTCGCGGCGTTCTCGATCTTCGGGCTGTTCACCTCACTCGCGCCGACGTTCCTGGCCGGCGTGCTGCATCAGCCGTCGCGGATCCTGGCCGGTGTCGTCACCTTCGCGGTCTTCATCGCCGGAGCCGGCAGCCAGGTCGTCTTCGTCCGGATGGAACGCCGCAACCAGCTGCGCCTCGGCCTGACCTTCATGTCCGTCGGCCTGGTGGGTATCGCGGTCGGTGGCCTGATCCCGAACCTCGCGCTGTTCGCCATCGGCGGCGTGATCGCCGGAGCCGGTGTCGGTCTGGTCTTCCGCGGCGCGGTCGCTACGGCCGCCGCACTCGCCGATGCAGGCTCCCGAGGCGAGGTCCTCGCCGCCCTCTTCCTGATCGCGTACGCCGGTCTGGCGCTTCCCGTCCTGGCCATCGGCCTGGGCATCGCGCTGCTCCCGGCCGCCACGGCCCTGCTGATCTTCTCCGTGCTGATCTTCATCCTCGTCAACGCTGCTGTCCCGCGGATGCTCAAACACTAAGATCCACCGCATGGGTGTGACTGTGACTGTTGGGGACCAGGACGCATATCTGGCGCGCGTCGGCCGGGCAGGGATGTTGCTGCTACCGATGATCACCGGGATCGGCGAGCAGATCCGCGACTGGGCGGACGAGCTCGCCGCCGCCGGGATCACCGCGCTCGTCTGGGATCCGTTCAAGGGCAAGAGCCTCGACAACTCGACCCGGGAAGAGTTGTCCGAGCTGCTGGCGGACATGGACGACGACCAGGCTCTGGCGGAACAGCAGGCCTTGCTGGACTACCTGTTCGACGACCTCGGCTGCAACAAGGTCGGTGCGATCGGTTGGTGCCTCGGTGGGCGGTTCTCGCTACTCCTCGGCGCCCGCGACCAGCGCCTGGCCAATGTCGTCGCCTTCCACCCGACGATCCCGTCGAACCTGCCACCGCACCACACCTACGACACGACCACCGACGCGCCCGGCATCACCGCGCCAGTCCTCGTCAGCTACCCGAGCGCCGACACTCTCGTGTCGAACGCCGAGTTCGAGGCTCTGCAAACCGCACTCCAGTCCCGCCCCACCGGCGCGACCTTCACGCACTACTTCCCGGGCGCCCTCCACGGCTACACCGACAAGTCCCGCCACGACAACCCCGTCAACGCCGCCGCGTTCCGCCTGGCCTGGCCGCAAGCCCTCGCGTTCATGAAGGCGACAACGAGCTAGGCCGCCTGTCGCCGGTGGGCCGTGGGCGTCGTACCGCGGACCCGTTTGAAGGCGACGCTCAGAGCGAAGGCGTTTGCGTAGCCGACGCGGCGGGCGATGGTTTCGACGGTGTCTTGAGTACTGCGGAGTTGGTCGGCCGCGAGGGTGATCCGCCAGCTCGTGAGGTAGCTCATCGGGGCTTCGCCGACGACTGCGGTGAACCGCCGGGCGAGGCTGGCGCGCGACACTCCGACCCGATCGGCGAGCTCGGGAACACTCCACGGGTACGCCGGATCTGCGTGCAGTAGACGCAGTGCCGACCCAGCGACCGGATCGGTCTGCGCCTGGTACCACCCGGGCGCCTGTGATTCCGGCCGGTCGAACCACGCTCGTAGGGTCACGATCAACGCGAGATCGAGCCACCGATCCAGCACACTCTGCTGACCGGGGGACTCGCGGCGAATCTCCCCGGCGATCATGTCCATCACCGGCCCGGCCAGGTCGGCGGCCGGAACCACCAGCACCGACGGCAGTGCGTTGAGCAGTCGGCGACTGACATCACCGGCCACCTGATAGGTGCCGCTGGCAACCATCGCCGAGCCCTCCGCGCGACCGCCGTACGTGCGCAGGCCGAGTCGCTCACTGTAGTCAGTAGGGGCCCCAGGCAACGGTTGGCAGATGTTGCCGGGCAGGATCCGGAGCTGGGGTGCGGTCGTGACGCTGTCACCGACGACGTACGGCGTGGTGCCGGTGAAGACCGCGACGTCGCCGCGTTCCATCCGGAGCGGTTCGATCCCGTCCCGGGTGATCCATGCGTCGCCGCGCACCATCGTCGCCAGCGCGAGCGGCGCCTCCTCGCGGATCTCCAGCGCCCACGGCGGCTCCAGGATGCCGAGGTTGAACACCCCGTCCACCGCGCGGGTCCCGGTCAGCAGGTCATCGAGCACGTCCATACCCTGAGCGTATCGGACATGGAACTGCGCTGAACAGCCATGGTTAAGCTCAATCTCTCGCGATGAACTAGAGCCATGACAAACACTTCGGAAATCCTCATCGTCGGTGGCAAGGGCAAGACCGGACGCCGCGTCGCGGCCCAGCTCGACGCCCGCAACGTCCCCTACCGCCTCGCCTCCCGATCCAGCGCGCAGCGCTTCGACTGGTACGACGAGAGCACGTGGTCCCCGACGATCGCCGGCGCCGACACGGCGTACCTGGCACCGCCGGTCGGCCCGACCGGGCTCGCCGCAGCGGGCCGCTTCGTGCAGCAGGCCGCCAACGAAGGACTGCGCCGCATCGTCCTGCTGTCCGGCCGCGGTGTCGGCAGCCCCGGTCGCGAGTTCGCCGTCTACGAAGGCCAGCTCGGACTGGAGCACGCCGTACAGGCCAGTGGTGCGGACTGGACGATCATCCAGCCGGCCTGGTTCGCTCAGAACTTCAGCGAGGAGTTCTTCCGGTACGACGTCCTGGCCGGCGAGATCCGGTTGTCGGCCGGCGACGGTGGCGAGGCGTGGATCGACACCAATGACGTCGGTGACGTGATGGCCGCCGTACTGCTCGACGAGGCCTACACCGGCGCGACCTACGCGCTGTCCGGTCCGCGCACCCTCACGATGGAGGAGGTTGCCGCCGAGCTCACCGTCGCCACCGGCCGGCCGATCACCTACGTCGACCTGGACCCCGAGCAGTATGTCGCCGAACTGATCGAGCAGGGGCAGACCCGGGAAGACTCGGAGGCCGTCCGCGACCTGTTCGCGGTCATCCGCAACCACCGCTCGGAGTACGTGTCGGACGGCGTCGAGCAGATCCTCGGCCGCAAGCCGCGCGACTTCACCGACTGGGCCCGCGAAACGGCGACGACCGGAATCTGGGCTGATTGACCGACCGTGATCGATCGGACACGGAAGATGATGCGAGTCGGCGGCGGCGATGTTTTGATCGATGAATGAGCATCCGCCGAACGGTCACCTCTACTGGTGACCCCGCCTGGCTCGTCTCCGACTACCCGACCGTCAAGGCCCTGCTGCCGGACCCGCGGCTCGGCCGAACGCATCCCGATCCGTCGACCGCCCCGCGGTACTCCGAGTCGGTGGTCTTCGGGCCACCCGCTCCGGAGACACCGACCTCCGCCGCGGATCACAAGCGGATGCGCAAGCTGCTCGGACCATGGTTCAGTGCACGCCGGCTGGAGCAGTTCCGGCCGCGCGTCGAGGAGCTGGTGACTCAGGTCCTCGACGATCTCGCACTGCGGGATCGGCCGACCGACTTCCACGAGGCGGTGTCGTTTCCGCTGCCGGCGTTGGTGATCTGCGAACTGCTGGGCGTCCCGCCGGAGGATCGCGAGCGCTTCCGCGGCTGGTCCGAGGACACCGCGGACATGATCGATCCTGGTCGATCGATCGCCGGGTACGCCGCATTGGCGGAGTACATCGGTGGTTTGCTCGCACAGCGATTGGAGCGGCCGACGGATGATCTGTTGTCGAGCTTGGCAGCGGCTCACCTCGAGGACCCGGAGGGATTCCCGTTGGGCGAGGCCGCGCAGATGGGCGGTGGGGTGCTGTTCGCCGGTCACGAGACCACGGTCACCGCGATCGACACCGGCGTACTGCAGTTCTCGTTGCACCCCGAGCAGCAGCAGGCGCTGCGGGTCGACCCCTCGCTCGTGCCGGCCGCGGTCGAGGAGATCCTGCGCTCGTCGATGCCGCTCCCCGGCGAGACCGCCCGCAATGACGAGGCGTTCGGACTACCGCGCTGGGCGAACGCGCCGATCGAGCTCCCCGAAGCGACGATCGCGGCCGGTGATCTCGTCGTACTGCAACTGCTCGAGGCGAACGAGGATCCGGTGGTTGTCGGAGCCGACACGGGTTTCGTGAGTACCCGGCAACCCAATCCACACGTGTCTTTCGGGCACGGACCGTACTTCTGCATCGGCGCACCACTCGCCCGGCTGGAACTCCAGGTGCCGTTCAGCCAGCTGTATCGACGCTTCCCGCACCTGGCGGTCGCCGTACCGGCGGAGGCGTTGACCGCTCGGCCCAATCAGTTCACCGGCGGGATCGAGGCGTTGCCGGTCACCTGGTAGCAAACAAGAAGGCCTTCACACCCACCTGAGTGTGAAGGCCTTTCTGTTCAGTGAACTACTTGTGGTCGTGCTGGAGTTCGGTCCACTCCTGGCGGGTCATCTCCTGGAGCTCCGCCGGCGCGGTCTTCGACTGGATGTTCGCACCCTGACCGACGGCGCCGCCGCCGAACGTGATGTTGGCCCAGTTGTTCTGGGTGGTCAGCGTGTTGGTGAGGTTGTCGTCGTTGATGTCGGCCGCACCGGTGTCGGTGGTGTCACCGTCGCAGTTCCAGTCGATCCGGCCGCTGGCGGTACCGGTCGTCGTGCGGCTGGTGCCGTCCGGGCACTTCCAGCTGGTCTTGTACACCTCGAGGTTCGGGCCCAGGCCGATCGACTCCTTCAGGGCGGTCTCGTTCAGCGCTCCCGGGGCGACGTTCGAGTAGCTCCAGTAGCGGGTGCCGTCGGCCTTCGGGACACCGCCGAGCTGGAAGAAGTAGTTCATCACGCTCAGGTAGTTCGGCTTGTAGTTGACGTGGTCCGAACCGCCGTGCCGGAGACCAAGGTTGTGACCCAGTTCGTGGATGAACGTGCCGACGTTGGTGTTGTCGGTCGCGTTCCAGTTGCACTTCGGGCCGACCGTGACGATGAACGTGTCGTTCGGGATCGCGAACGCGTTGCCGCTGCTGCAGCCACCGCCGTAGCTGTCTCCGAAGAGTGCGTAGTGGAAGACGGCCTTGCGTACCGGCTTGAAGTGGGTGTTCTTGATCGCCGTGGTCTCCGTGGCAGCCGGGTTCAGGTCGGCGTCGTAGGGGACCTCGTTGCCACCGCCCAGGTTGTACTTCGTGCCTCCGGCCGGCCCGGCGTCGAGGTGGATGTTGATACCGGCGGTGCCGTTCGGGTTCATGACCGGGGCCTGGGCGAAGACCTGGACGATCCGGTCCAGCGCGGCCACGCTGGCCAGTCGCCCGGCCATGTAGTCCAGCTCGACGAACAGGTCCTTCTTCTTCGGATCTGCACCCATCGCCTTCAGGTCGACGTCGACGACGCCGTCACCGTTGGCGTCGTACCCGTTGGTCTCCCAGGTGTCGGGCAGCGAGTCGCCGTCGGTGTCGGTGGCGAGCACGGCCTGCGACACGGGCGGGGCTGCGTTCGGGCCGTCGGACGGTACGGCGGCGACCGCGCTGGTCGCGGCGAGCGCGGCGGCGGCGAGTGAACCGAACACGGTCAAAAAGGCAGGGCGGGGCCTCATACAGATCTCCTTGAGGGGCGGTCAGTGATCTCCCGTTACCGTAGGTGGTTCCGGTACTTTTTGGCGACCTAACTGCGCCATGGCTCAAGTGGGTCAAGCGGTTAAGGCAGTCAGGTAGCGGACAGAACCCGGCCGCTATTGATGGCAAGCTGGTCCCATGTCCGAAACCTCAGCCCGGCTTCTCTCGCTGCTCTCCTTGCTCCAGGCGCGCCGTGACTGGCCGGGCGCGCTCCTGGCCGACCGCCTCGAGGTCAGTGCGCGCACGGTACGGCGGGATGTCGACCGCCTGCGCGATCTCGGCTACCCGGTGCGCGCGATCAAGGGCCCGGACGGCGGCTACCGCCTCGACGCCGGCGCCGAGCTGCCGCCGTTGCTGTTCGACGACGACCAGGCGATCGCGGTCGCAGTCGCCCTGCAAACCGCGACCACCACGGTGACCGGTATCGAGGAAGGCGCGTTGCGAGCACTCGCCACGGTTCGCCAGGTGATGCCCGCGCGACTGCGACAGCGCGTCGACGCGCTCCAGGTGACCACCATCGATCGATACCCAAACCGCCGTACGACGGTTGATTCGAACCAGCTCATCGCGATCGGGATGGCGGTTCGCGCCCAGGAGGTACTGCGGTTCGACTACCAGTCACCGGGTGCGCCCGAGGGGGAGTGGTTGCCGCCACGCAAGGTCGAGCCGCATCACCTGGTCACGTGGGGCGGCCGGTGGTATTTGATCGGCTGGGACCTGGATCGCAAGGACTGGCGGACGTTCCGGGTCGACCGGATGACGCCGAAGACGCCGACCGGGCCTCGGTTCATCCTGCGCGACCTGCCGGGCGGAAACGTCTCGGAGTACATCGCGCGGCAGTTCAAGACCAAGGAGCAGTTCCCCTGCCGCGGTGAGGCTGTGCTGCAACTCCCGGCCAGCGAGGTCGCGCCATGGTCCGGCCAGGACACGATGGTCGAGGAGGTCACTGCGACGAGCTGTCGAGTGACCATGACGGCCTGGTCCTGGGGCGGACTCGCGGCCCGCTTCGCCATGTTCGAGTGCGACCTGGAGCTGGTCGGCCCGCCCGAGCTCATCACCGCCGCCCACCACATCGCCGCCCGCTTCCAGGAGACAGCATCATGACCGACGAACTGATCCTCGCCGACGCAGCCGCCTGGCACGACTGGCTCGCCGCGAACCACCAGACCAGCGACGGTGTCTGGCTCGTGTGCGCGAAGAAGAACGTCACCACGCCCACCAACCTCGCCGTCGCCGACGCCCTCGACGAAGCCCTGTGCCACGGCTGGATCGACGGCCAGCGCAAGACCCGCGACGAATACACCTTCCTCCAGCGCTACACCCCGCGCCGCGCCCGCAGTACCTGGTCCCAACGCAACGTCGAATACATCGCCCGCCTCGACAAAGCCGGCCGCATGCAACCAGCCGGCTGGGCCGAAGTAGACCGCGCCAAAGCCGACGGCCGCTGGGCCAACGCCTACAGCGGCTCCGCCAACCTCGAGATCCCCGCCGACCTGGCCGCCGCGATAGCCGCCGTACCGCAAGCCCAAGCCATGTTCGACATCCTCACCAGCGCCAACCGCTTCGCCGTAGTCCACCGAGTCAACAACGCCAAACGCCCCGAAACCCGCACCCGCCGCATCACCCAGTTCGTAGCCCAACTAACCCGAGGCGAAACCATCTACCCCCAGAAGCGAACTCTGTAGTTCTGTACCTATTGGTATGTACACTCCTGGCATGAGCATTGAAGCGATTACTCGTGAGGTTGTTCTTGATCAGGTGCTTCCGGCTGACTTGGCGGTTCGGCGGGTGCAGGCTCGGCGGATCACGATGTTGCCGGATACGGCCGTCGGGGTGCATACGCACAACGGGCCGGTGTTCGGGAGTATCGAGTCCGGGTCGGCGATCTATCAGTTGCGCGATGAGCCTGAGCTCGTGCTGAACCCGGGCGACCTGTTCTACGAGCCGGCGGATGAGCTCATCCGGTTCGACGCCGGGCCCGACGGTGTCACGTTCCTGGCGTACTTTCCGGTGACCGACGGGCAGGAGCCGTTGCTGGAGATTGTCGGCTAGTAGAGGACCGGGTTGAGTGGCGAGGAGATGACGTCGCCGGGTTGGGTGCCGGGCATCCAGGACAGGTCGTTGCGTTGGGCGTCGTTGACGGGTTCGGAGATTTCCATCGTGGCGTCGACGTAGATGACCGTCATGACCCGGCGCGGTACGTCGGTCGTGTTGGGTGGCGCGTGGTGGAAAGTCCAACCCAGGTGGTAGCTGACCTCGCCGAGTTCGAAGGGCTCGGAGACCTCCGGAAACTCCTGTTCAGCAAGGGCTTTCTGCAGCACTCGCTCGGATTCGTCGCTGATCGGGAGGTCGCGGCCGTGCTCGAAGGTGTGGCTGCCTGCGGCGAAGGAGAGTGGGCCCATTTCCATCGGAGTCTCCTGCAGCGGTACCCACACCGTCACGCACCGGTCGGTAGCGAACGGCCAGTAGTACTGGTCCGCGTGCCACGGCGTCACGCCGCCGCCGGACTCCTTGTACAGCGCCTGATCGTGGTACAGCCGCACTGACTGCACGCCGAGCAATTGCGCCGCGATCCGCGCGAGCCGCGGTGACGACACGAACTCGAGCACCCGCTCGCTGTGCTGCCACAGGTTCGTCACCTGCAGGAACGCCTTGCCGTACGTGTCCCGCTCCGCCAGCGGCAGGTGCTGGGTGTTCAGCTCGATGACCTTCCCGGTGATCTCCGGCTCGTACGCCGCGATCGTCTCGGGGCTCAGCACGTTCTTCAGTTTCACGAAGCCGTGCTGGCGGAAGTGCGCGCGGTCAGCCTGGCTGAGGGTGTAGCCGGCCTCCAGCTCGGAGCGAGTCACTGTCATGGGTCACGAGGGTCCCTGGCGTTTCTGTCGTTGTAAAGATCACTGATCAAATCTTTCCTGTATACGTCAGCGCGAACGTCGCACACGGGAACAGGAAGAGCGATGCCAGCACGATGATCCCCTTGAACGACTGCTGCGGCCCGATCAGCTTGCGGTAGGCCACAACCAGCACCGGCACCATCACCACCTCGAGCACCAGCATGCTGCGCGGAATGATCGTGTCCGTCGCGGCCAGGATGACCGACAACGCCGCCGCCGCGACCCAGGCGCCGTACCCGAGCCTGTACGTCGTTCCTGCGCCGTACCGGACCGCGATCGTCTGGTACCCCGCGGCCCGGTCGGCCTCCAGATCGGCCAGCGTGGTCGGCAGATAAAGGCCGATCGCAGCGAGTGTCCCCTGCAGACCCATCAGCCACGGGAAGTCGCTCAGGTCGGGGTTGATCGCAGCCCAACCAGCCAGCGGGCCGAAGGCGCCGAGCGCCAATGCGTTGACCGCAACGTCGAATCCGGCGCGGGTCTTCAGCCGCACCGGCGGCACGCTGTACGCGTACCCGAGCAGTACCGCGAGCAGCACGCCGAGCGCGAACACGATCCCGACATGCAGGCTGATGCCGACCGCCGCGACCGCCGCCGCGAAGGCCAGTCGCTTCGCCTGGCGGAGCGTGATTCGCCCGTCCAGCAAGGGCGATTTCGCCTTGCGGGGATTGAGCCGGTCACTCGGCAGGTCGTATGCGTCGTTGACCGCGAGTACGGCGAGCCAGACCAGCGGGCCCATCACGACCGCGCCGACGATCAGCCGCGGCCACTGGTCGAGCGGCGGGATCAGCTCCCGCGTCGCGAGCAGGATGCCGACGTAGTAGGGAACGATCGAGACGACCCAGAACGCGGGCCGCCCGACCGCGATCACATCACGAACTCTGTGCGGTGCTGTCCGGGTCATCGCCGTGGTGGCCACACCACCACTCTCCTCCTGTCGCGCCGGACAGCACCTCCCTCTACCGCGTGAGACCCCTCACTCTCCAGCGTGGATGTGAGCAAGCGAACCATTCTCGAGCGCCACCCAGACCGAACCGTCGCTGTCGACGGCCAGCCCGTGCGGCTCGGATCCTTCACCCAGCTCAATCGTCTCGACCACCGTGCCGTCAGAATCGAGCCGCACGAGCGAACCCGAGCCCCACAACGTGATCCAGCACCCGCCATCCGGAGTCGCCACTACCGCATGCGGCTTCGACCCCGCCGGCAACGCGAACTCCTCGATCTTCCCGTCCGCGCTGATCCGCCCGGCCTGGTCGGCCTGCAGTTCCACGAACCAGACCGCCTCCGGCCCGGCGCTGATCCCGACCGGCCCGGCACCTTCAGTCGGCAACGGGTACGTCGTCACGGCGCCGGCGGTGGTCATCCGCCCGATCGCGTTCCCCTGGTTGAGCGTGAACCACAGATCCTCGGCGGCAGTGATCACCGCCGGGAACGCACCGGCAACCCCGATCGGGTACGTCGTCACCTCCCCGTCGACCGTGATCCGCGAGACCTCATCCGTGCTCATCAACGTGCACCACAAGGCGTTGTCGGGCCCAACGCAGATCCCGTACGGCGCACCCGGAACCGCGATCGCGGACACGTTGCCAGAGGCATCGATGTGCCCGATCTGATCGTCACCGCTCCGGGTGAACCAGACGCCGTCGGCGCCCGAGGTGATCACCATCGGACGAGAACCGGGCGCGCCCAGGTCGTACCGCTGCCGGGGCGAGGCGGCAGCGTCGCGCTGCCCGGGCCCGCCCAGGTCGTGACGCTGCTCGGATCCGCCCAGGTCATGACGCTCGGGCTCGCCGAGGTCATGGCATTGCCCGAGTTCGCCTGCGGGCGAGTGCTTCGACGCATCCGGGTTCAGGCGGACGATCGCGCCGGCGTGCACCAGGGTGGTCCACACCTCGCCGGCTGCGATCGCGACGCCGTACGGGCCCTCACCCGGGCCGGAGATTTCAGTGTGTGACAAGGCAGGACTCCTTCAGATCGAGTACGGCGCCACGCCAGCGCGAGACGAACCGGCGGTCGTGGCTGACCACGACGAGCGCTCCGGCGTACCGGTCGAGCGCTGCCTCCAGTTCCTCGACCAGGACGAGCGACAGGTGGTTGGTGGGTTCGTCGAGCAGCAGCACGTCGTACGGCGTACTCAGCAGGCGGGCCAGGGCGAGTCGGCGGCGTTGTCCGGTGGACAGGTCGCCGACCCTCGTCGACAACTGGTCCGCGCGGAACAACCCCAGCCCGGCTGCGCCCTGATGACGGGAGAGTGCCATCCGGAGCGGTTCATCGGGACGCGGTTCGGTCACCTCCTGGTGGAGATAGCCGATCCGGCCGCGGCGTTCGACGTACCCGGAGTCCGGTTGCAGCCGGCCGGCCAGGACGTCGAGCAGCGTGGACTTGCCGATGCCGTTCGGTCCGGTGATGAGCAGGCGCCCACCGGCCGGTACGTCGATCGAGGTCGGCCGGAGCCGTCCCGCGACCGCGACACCGATCGCGTCCAGCCCGGCCGCCGAACCGGTCGTGCGCAGTGACGCGGTGAAGCGCAACGGCTTGGCCGGAATCGGTGCCGGATCTTCCTCCAACCGGCGCAACCGCTCCTTGGCATTGCGGATCTTGCTCCGCTCCGCCTGGTTCACTCGGCCGGTTGCACGGTCGTACGCGACCTTGTTGTTGTCCTTCATCGGCCGCCCGTAGGCAACCCGGTCCGCGGTCGTGCGAACGGTGACGCGCATCTCGGCGACGTCGTCCTCCCACTGCTGCCGGGCCTGTTCGAGCCGCGCCCGCTCGGCCGCCTTCTCCACCAGGTAGCCCTGGTAGCCGTTGCCGTACCGCGTGATCCGGTGCGTGTCACCGTCGACCTCGAAGAGCGTCGAGGCGACCCGCTCCAGGAACGCGCGGTCGTGCGAAACCACCACGGTCGTACCGCGCCGGGACCGCAGGTGATCCTCCAGCCAGGTCGCGGCCGTCATATCCAAATGGTTGGTTGGTTCGTCGAGCAGCAAGATCTCCGGCGACGAGGCGAGAACCGCGGCCAGGTGCAGCCGGGCGAGCTCGCCACCCGACAACTCCGACAACCGACGGTCGGCCGGGACCGTGCTGAGCCCGAGCCCGTGAGTCGCACGAGCGAACCGAGCGTCCGCGTCGTACCCCTCCCGAGCCTCGAACTCGGCCTGCAGATCGCCGTACTCATCCAGTACGTCGAGCGCACCCGCCGCGAGCCGACCTTCCAGCTCGCGCAGCCGGGCCTCGATCCGGCGCAGGTCCGCCAGCGCGTGGTCGGCGAGAGCAGCGACGTCGAGGTCGAGCGGCAACGGATTGTCCTGGGCAAGGAAGCCCAGGCTGCCGGTCGCGGTCACCGAACCCTCGTCTGCCGGCTCCAGGCCGGCGGCGATCCGCAGCAGCGTCGACTTGCCGGAACCGTTTTCGCCGATCAGCCCGCTGACCTGCCCAGGCGGGAAGGCGCAGCTGACGCGGTCGAGGACTAGCTGGTGATCGAACGACTTGGTGATCTCATGCAAAGACAGCTGGGTAGACATACAGATGCTCCTGACTCTCGCGGGTTCGGATTGGCGAACAGCGGGTCAGAAGAGATCACTGGCTAGCTCCTTAATGCGACGAATGTTGCGTTAAGATGATGACATGACCGAGACCGATCGCGCAAGTAGGCCGGGTGGACGGACCGCGCGCGTGCGCGCCGACGTACTGGCTGCTGTCGCCGCCGAGCTGACCGAGCACGGGTACGACGGGCTGACCATCGACGGCGTCGCGGCGCGATCCGGGGTGCACCGGACGACCGTGTACCGACGGTGGAAGACGGTCGCCGGACTGCTCGTCGACCTCCTGCAGACCGACGACGACTGGGCTCCCGCCGACACCGGCTCACTCAAGGGCGATCTGATCGCGCTCAACCGCGAGGTGTACGACGCCCTGACCGAGCAGCCGTCCATCACCCAGGCCGTGATCGCCGCCTCCTTCCGTACGCCGGAAGCCGCGGACGCGCTCACCGCGTTCTGGGCCGACCGCTACCGCCGCTCGGCCGTCGTCGTCGAGCGGGCAATCGCGCGCGGCGAGGTGCCGGCGACGACGAATGCCCACGAGACGGTGGTCGCGGCGACCGCGCCGCTCTACCACCAGCTCGTCCTGCTCAAGCAGCCGATGAGTCGGGCGGCAGCCGACCGGTACGCCCGACTAGCCTCGGGCATGTGACTGGGCGCTTGAGCGATGAAGTCGTGTTGGTGACCGGGGCTGCGCGCGGAATCGGTCGTGCGGTCGCCGAGAAGGCAGCCGCCGAAGGTGCCGCGGTCGGGCTGATCGACGTACTGGCTGGTCAGCTCGCGTCGACCACCGCCGAGCTACAAGCAACCGGCGCCCGAGCCGCCTCCGCGATCGGCGACATCACCGACGAGCGCTCAGTCGCAGCAGCCGTCACCCAACTGGCCGCCGACCTAGGCCCCGCGACCGTCCTGGTCAACAACGCCGGCAAGAACGCCTACGCCGACGCAACCCAGATGACCGTCGCCGAATGGGACTCAGTCTTCGACGTCGACCTGAAAGGCGCCTGGCTGATGGCCCGCCAGGTCCTCCCCTCGATGATCGAGAACAACCACGGCGCGATCGTCAACATCGCCTCCATCCACTCCTCCCTCACCACCGCCGGCATGTTCCCCTACGCCGCCGCCAAGTCCGGCCTGGTCGGCATGACCCGCTCCCTGGCCCTCGACGTAGGCCCCCACAACATCCGAGTCAACGCCGTCAGCCCCGGCTACATAGCCACCGACCTACTCGAAGAGTTCTTCACCAACTTCCCCACCGAACGCACCCACGCCCTCACCGTCCACCCCCTCGGCCGCATCGGCACCCCCGAAGACGTAGCCGAAGTCGTCTGCTTCCTGGCCTCCCCCGCCGCCGCCTTCGTCACCGGCGCCAACTGGTCGGTAGACGGCGGCCTCGGCATCCGCTACGCCTGACCCCACTCAGCCGGTCGGGTTGTAGGCGCAGGCTTCGGCGAGGTCGGGGGTGGTTGGTTTGGGGTTGGGTTTGCGGGTGGCGGGGGCGGTCGGCTTGGGTGCGGTGGGTTTGGGGGTTGCGGGCTTGGTTGGTGGGTTGAGGTGCTGCTGGATCAGTTGGCGCATCGCCGCGTAGTTGGGGTTGCGGCCGCTGGGGTAGTTCTTCTTCTTGTCGAGGTCGATGTTGGTGATGGCGCCGTTCTTGATCCGCTGGCCGAGGGTGACGAAGGCGGGCAGGATGGTTTGCGGGATGTCGGTGCGGATCAGGCTCTCGCCGGCCTTGGCCAGGTCGAGGTAGTTGGCCAGGACGTTCTGCGGAGTGGCGCGTTCGACGATGGCTTTGACGGTGCAGCGCTGGCGGGCCTGGCGGGCGACGTCGGCGCCCTGGACCTTGTAGCGGCCGCGGGCGAACCAGAGGGCGTCGGTGCCGTTGAGGTGCCGGTTCGGGCCGGGGTCGAGGTAGCGGCTCGGGGGGATCTTCTTGTCGTCGTTGCCGCCGACGGGGACTTTGTAGTTGATGTTGACGGTGATGCCGCCGAGCGCCTCGACGAGCTGGGCGAAGCCGGCCAGGTTCACCTGCACGTAGTAGTGCAGCTTCAGGCCGAGGGCTTCGCTGACCGACATCTTCAGTACGTCGGCGCCCGGGTTGTCCGAGGGACCGATCAGGTCGCGGTGCTCGGCGGGCACCATTCGGTACATCGCGTCGAGGTAGTAGTTCGGCTGTTCCTTCAGACCGTTTGGGTCCCAGAAGCCGGTCGGGAACTCCTTGTGCAGAGCGGTTCCTTCCGGGAACGGCATTCGCATCCAGTTCCGGGCCAGCGAGATCAGGGCCGTCTTCCCGGTGCGGGTGTCGATACTCGCGATCATCACCGAGTCGGTCCGGGTGTTGTCGCGGCCTTCGCCGTCGTCGGCGCCGAGGAGCAGGATGTTCAGGCGGGGGAACTGGGCCCACGGGTCCTTGGTGTTGTTGATCTTCGGCCGGGTCTGGCTCTTCGACTGCTCACCGGAGAACACCTTCTCCACAAGCTGCCGTTGCGCCATCAGCGTCTGCGCGCCGAGCGCCGTACTCGACGCCATCCCGAAGCAGACCAGCCCGATCACCGCGGACCCGGCCAGCCGCGCGCCAGGTCCTGCCGTCAGCGGCCGGAGCATCTTGTACGACGTGACGAGGACCGTGACCCAATACAGCGCGATCACGCCGAGCGCGACCACCATCAGCAGCAGTACGTCGGGGTTCAGTGCCCACGTGATCACGTCGTCGCGACGAGCGAGCGCCAGGTACGCAGCGGCGCCGTACAGGGTGAGGCTGAGTGTGACCAGCACGGCTCCGAGGCGTCGCCGCCCGGCCAGGAGGTAGCCGAGCCCCGGTAGCAGCACCCCCACGATCGCCAGTGCGAGTGCCGCGATGCCGGACCGCTCACGACGTCTGGCCCGCCGCGCACGGCGAGCTCCGGACCCAGGATTGCTGCTCGAGGACATGGGCTCCACTCATCAACCGGCGACAGGACAAGGACGCGGCCCCGAACCGCGTCCAGCCCTACGATTCGCTGACTCCGCAAAAAGTTCGCTGGGGTCGCGAATCCTGACCTGTTCCTGCCAGTCGGTCTCACCAGGTGGCGGCAGCCATCACGACCACCACGGGGTGGCGCCGGAGACATCGCGGAGTGCGTTCGTCGCGCAGTGCACCTCGCCGCCGCCCAGATGCGACCAGAAGAAGTTCTCGACCCAGTGCACCCGGACGCCGTTGCGCGCGAGCGCTCGCTCGGCCGACTGCCGGAAGACATCACGACCGTTGAGCTTGGGACCGTGCGGATCCGGTACGGCGAACTGTCGATCGGTGAGCGAGAGTCCGTTCACGAGCCCCGGCGTGAGCGCCTTCAGCAGGCCGTATTCGGGAACGCGGTCGAAGAACACGGGGAGCCGGACGAGCTCATCGGGTCGCAGACCGGTCGCCCTGAGCAGAATTGCGAGCTGCTTGTCGATGTGCTGAGCGGCGGCCTCGTTGTCGGCCAACTTGGTGAGGAGCGAATCGACTGTCGGCTTCGAGGTGGAGTTGGTGTCGGCGAAGAGGCGCTGGTTGCCGCCGCCTCGCTTCTGTACGTCGCGTAGGAGCTGCGCCGCGAGCCGCGGATCGGCGACCGCGAGCGTCCACCCGCGAGCGTTGTTCGCTCGGACGACATGCGTGGTCTCGTCGGCATGGCCGACCATCAGCCAGGAGGTGTCGATCACCACCGGCGGTTGGTAACCCTGGCTCGTGACCATCTTCAGGTACGCCGGATCGGGGTGGCGCTCGCCTGCGCCGTACACGATCCTGCCCTGTGGATAACCGTCGTACGGCGGGAGGGTTTCCAGGTTGCCGCCCATGTTCAGCAGGTCGTCGAGACCCGGTGATGCCTTGGTGGCGAGCTCTTGGACGACACCGACATTCGGGCCGCGCAGGTCGCGGTAGATCAGCCGTCCCGCGGGTCGCGGAGTGGCGACTCCGTCGAAGTCCCAGACGTTGCCAGACCGGATCAGAATCCGCATCGTGTGCGGACCGGCGGTGGCCGGCATGCTCGCGGTCGCCGGCTCGAACGTGTCCTGCAACCACATGTCCTTCCAGCCATCCGCCGTACCGGTCACGAACTTCACTCGCGCTCCGGCCGAGGCGGACGCCGCACGCAACGTCCCAGCAAACGGCTCCCACTCACCCGGCACCCCGTCCTGGTACGGCGCCGATCCGCCCCACCACCCTGGTCCGTCGTTCGGCCGCCCGGCGAGCACGGTCTTGGCCGCCTGCAAGTCGTTCTGCAACATCAACGGAGCCACCCGCAGCTGTACGACGTCAGTCCAGTCGCGACCGCGATCCCGCACGGTCAACGTGACCGTGATCCGCCCATCCCACCGAGCCGGATCACGAACCACATCCCGCCCCTCCAACCCAAGCCGAACGCCCCGCCGCAACTGAGCCGCGGACAAGACGCCGACAGGACGTGCGCCCACGAGGTCGCCGCCCCCACCCCTCGCCCCGCTGCTGCCCAAGGCGCCATCCTCCTGCGCCGCCCCGCCTTCTGCGAAGATGCGTGCCTTGTTTGCCGGGCTGATGGTCAGGGTTCCTGTCGCGGCTGACGAGATGTTGCGTAGGGCATCGATCTTCAGCGGGGCGAGATCGGCGGCGTCACGCGGGCCGTTGATGCGGTCGTCGGCCGCGTCGTTGCAGGCGGCGAGCTTGTCGTCGACCGCTCGGCCGGGCGCGTCCAGGTCGGCCGGGGCGACGGTGCAGCGGCGTTCGTCGTCGTCGAGGTTGGGCAGGAAGATCGCGCCGCGCTTGTCGGTCCACGTGTCCCGACCCGCGTTGTCGGCCGGGGTGAGCAGCCCGTCGCGATTGACGTCCGCGGTGAGCAACGTGTCGCGGGTGACGTGCGCGGTGAGCAGGTTGGTGTCCGCGGCGAGCAGGCTGGTGCGGTGGACTCCCTCGGCCGGCAACCCGCCGCGGTTGAGGTCGGCGGTCGGCAGCCCACTGCGGTTGGTGGTCGGGTGCGGGCTGGGTGTGGCCGCCCAGGCGGCAAGCGCGGGGGTTCCGGCGGTGAGGAGGGTCGCGGTGGCGAGGGCCGCGGTCCAGCGTCTCATCGGAGCTTCTCCTTTGTGATACGAGCGTACTTTTTCCAACTCGAATCTAGCACGGTCGTATTGGAACCGGGGTGGCGGCGAGAAGGGTTCCGGAGGCTGCAGGCAAGTAGAGGTGACTGGATGCCCGCCGGGGTGTCGTGAGGAGAGGGACCGGATGCGCCGCTGGACTGCTGTCAGGATCGCCGGACTCGCCGTAGTGGCGGTGGTCGGCGCCGGGGTGCTCTTCCAGCTCCCGGCCAGCCCGTTCGAGCGCGGTGGCAAACCCGAGCGGCCGGCCACCGAGACGCCCGCGCGGACCGCGGCGCAGCCGCCGAAGGGCGACCCCGGCGACAAACCGGCACCGGCTCAGTCATCCCAGGCGCCGGCTGAGAACGAGCAGTCGTCCAAGACGCCCGACCGCCCCGCCGCGGCGATCACCTACCCGCAGCGCGGCACCGTCAACTTCACCGTGCTCCCGGCCGACCCCGACCACCGTGTGATCGGCACTGCGGGTCAGCTGCTCAAGTTCCAGATCGCCATCGAAGGCGGCATCAAGGGCATCGACCAGGCCGCGCTAGCCAAGTTCGTCCGCGACACCTACGGCGCCCAGCAGGGCTGGACCGCCGGCGGCAAATGGAGGTTCCAGCAGGTCGGCCCGGGGGAGCAGAGCGACCTCCGGCTGATGTTCGTCACACCGGAGACCCGCGACACCTACTGCGGCTACGCCCCCGACCGCTACACCAGCTGCCGGATCGGCGACCGAGTCGTGCTCAACATCGCCCGCTGGGTGCACGGCGTCCCGAACTACGGCGCCTCACTCACCACCTACCGCCAATACATGGTCAACCACGAGACCGGACACCGCCTCGGCTACGCCCACCAGCTGTGCCCGGGTGCCGGCCAGCCCGCCCCAGTCATGCAGCAGCAGACACTCGGCTTGCACGGCTGTACGGCGTACCCGTGGCCCTTCCGCGGCGACTCGCTCTACCGCGGTCAGCTCGGCAAGTACAACGACGCCATCCCAGGAACCTAGTTCTGCAGCAGCACGTTAGGCAGCGCCTGACTGGGACCAGAGCTGACCGCAGCGGACTCCAGACCGTCGGCCACCGTGTGCAGCAGCCGAACCAGGTGAGCGGCGTCGTCCGGCCCGAGGATGCCGGTGACGACATCGAGGACGCGGACGGTCAGACCGTCCAGCTGGGACAGGCGGGCCTGGCCCAGCGCGGTGACCACGACCTGCCGACCACTCCGAACCATGCCCAAAGCGGCCAGGTCCGAAATAGCTAGCTCGGCCTCAGCCGTAGTGGTACCTATCTGCTCCGCGACGCCCTCCGCAGTACTCCGCCCGTTCGCAATAGCGCTCAGCACCAGCGCGGCCGGCATCTTCAAACCGACCGCGTCCTGCAGGCCGAGGATGAGCGGATGAGCATGGCCACGCACTCGCTCGACCGCGTCGAGCAGCCGCAGCGCGTCCCCGACATCACCGATCAAGTGCTCGGTCTGCACGGCGGCGAAGGCCGTCGGCTCGACCGGGGCAGGCGATCCCACAACCCCGTCCGCTGCTGGCTTGCGCAGCGCGAGGGCTCGGGTTTCCTCGTCTTCGATGGTCACGAGATCCAGCGTACGGAGTCGTTCCGACAGCTCGGCGTGTCGTTCCTGAGGAAACCCTATGAATCGTTCGGGGCGGTGGGGCGGGGAAGGTATCGAGCCCAGCCCCCACCGTGGTCTACCGTCACGCCCATGCAGCTGAGTGGGAAGCGAGCCTTGGTCATCGGTGGCGGCGGAGCGGGAATCGGCCGCGCAGTCACCAACCTGTTCGGTGCCGAGGGCGCCGCGGTCGTGATCGCGGATCTCGACCCGGCCCGCGCGGCCGAGGCTGCTGACCAGGTTCGCGCGTCCGGCGGTACGGCGTACCCGGTGAGCGGTGACGTGCGCTCACTCGCCGACCTCGAAGCCATGGTCACCGCAGCGGTGGAGAGCCTCGGCGGACTCGACATCCTGGTCACGGTCGTCGGCGGGCAGGTCGCGTTCGTCCCCGCGGTGAAGCTGCACGAGATGGCCGACGAGGACTGGGACACCATCTACGAGGTCAACCTCCGGTACGTCGCCCGCGCGGTCCGAACCGCCCTGCGGGTATTCCTCGAGCAGGGCACCGGCGGCTCGATCGTGAGCGTCGGCTCGGTGACCGGATTCATGGCCGCACCCGAGCAGGCGGCGTACGGCGTGATGAAGGCCGGCATCCTCAGCCTGGCCCGCACTGTCGCCGCCGAGTACGCCGCCAATGGCATCCGGATGAATGTCGCCGCGGCTGGCGCGATCGCGACCGCCGTCAATACGGCCCCGACCGATGAATGGGTCGACGAGATCCCCCTCGGCCGCTACGGCCGCTCCGAAGAAGTCGCGGCCGCTGTCGTTCACCTCGCTTCCGACGCTTCGGCGTACACGACCGGGCAGCAGCTGGTCCTGGACGGCGGCGTCTCCGTGCGCGGGCCTTTCGGGTAAATAGCGCGACAGTCGAAAACGTGCTCGAACAATGCGAGTCCGGCTGGTCCGAAAAAGTTTGCCCGGAGTCGGAGAAATCGAGATCGGTGCGTGACCTCCGGCTCTGATGCTCCGTTGCATCTGATGTGACGGTGAACACCTACGGCGCATCGTCACCGCGCTCGCCCGCGAATCCCTTGCCGACCATCGCGAGAATTTGCCAGGAGGACCAGTGACAACCGCCACCGCCACCCAGACCATCGAGCGCCGTCGCGTGCGGGTCTGGTTCGGTGAGCACGTGATCGCCGACTACAACGCCGAGCCGGCGTTGGCCGAGCGGTACGCCCACGCCATGAGCCGTCGCTTCGCCGGACTGCGGGTCACCAACGACCCGATGCCTGCCGTCGACCGGCTCCCCGACCCCCTGCCCGGCGAGCGCATGTGGGATGTAGCACCCCGCTGAGAAGATTCTTCCGAAGTCTTTCGTCTCCGTTTCTCACCAGACAACCCACCCGGACGACGGCCGGCCGAGAACCTCACCTCGACCACGAAGACTTCGGTTTCGGCGGCAAGTGAGCGTTGGCGTTCTGCTCCTCACTTGCCGCCGCATTTTCTCAGCAACCAAATGCGCCTGATTACTGAATTCCTTTCACCGTCCGCACCGGCCTCCCCAGTCCGGTGCGGACGTTTTTGTTTAGAGTGCTGTCATGGACAGTGCCCTGACGCCCGAGCACACCGCAGCAATCGTCGAGGTCGCCAACGCAATCGCCGCCGCCGACAACAGTGGCGAGTACGTCGCCCCGGCCGACATCGAGGCCGCGGTCACCGCGGCCAAGCACACCCGCGGTCTCTGGCGCGATGATCGCCTCGTCGGCTACGGCCTCGTCGACGACGTCTTCAAAGGCGGCATCCACCCCGACCATCGTCGTCAGGGTTTCGGCGCCGAGCTCCTCGACTGGGCGCTGACCACCGGACCGGCGTTCGACCTCGAGATCCAGAGCATCAACACCGGTGCCGAGGCCCTCGCGGTCTCCCGAGGCTTCGACCCGATCCGCTACTTCATCGTCATGCAACGCCCGTACGACGACGCCCCGCTTCCGCCCGTCGAGCAGCAGTCCGTCGCGTTCACTCCCGAGTACGACGAGCGCCTCCGCCTCGCGCACAACGAGATCTTCGCCGACCACTGGGGAACCGAGCCGAAGACCGAGGACGACTGGCAGACCTGGTTCACCGGCCACCGCGCTTTCCAGGCCGGTCACTCGCGCCTCATCGTCGACGAGGGCCGGATCGCGTCGTACGCGCTGGCCTATGAATTCGACGCCGACACCGAGGCGACCGGTGTCCGCGAGTTGTGGATCGGTCAGGTCGGTACCCGTCGCGAGGATCGCGGCCGCGGCCTGGGCACCGCGGCGGTCTCCGCAGTGCTCCAGGCCGGCGCCGAGGCCGGCTTCGAGCGAGCCGGCCTCGGCGTAGATTCCGCGAACCTCACCGGCGCCGAGCGAATCTACGCCCGGCTCGGGTTTGAAACGGTCAGCACGAAGATCTTGTATCGCCGTACTGCATAGACGCGGACCGCCCCCACTCACCAACGCTGTTCGGCCCGTCCAACTCACGCTCAGCGCGTCCTGCCGGAGTGGCTGAGAAGAGGGTTGGACAGTGGCGCAGGTCCGCCCACCTCAGTAGACCTCGATGTCGTCGAGGAACACCCCGTCGGCCGACGGGATGAAGGTCCGGGTGAAGGCGACCTTGACGTGCTGCGCCCGGACCGGCGCGAAGCGCACCTCGAAACGGTTGCCCGAGGCATCATTCGGCCGCGTCACCACCGGACCGCGGTCGGACCAGCTCGAACCGTCGTCGCTGGTCAGCACGCGCACGGTGTCGGGACGGTAGCCGGAGTACTCGACGTACCCCTGGACGTCGACCGCGCGGACGGTCTTGCGGCTCCCGAGGTCGAAGCTGAGGTCGAACGACTTCGTCTCCCCGGCACCGCCCTGGATCACGTACGGGCGACCATCACCGAAGTTGTCCGAGATCACGCCGTCGGTCGACTCGCGCTCGCTCGAGTCCGGGAACCCCTTTGGCGGCTCCCACGACTTCTTGTAAGCGAGCCCACCAACCAGGTTCTCCCGCGGTAGCGGCGCTCCGGCGACCTTGAACGCGAGCAGCCCGTCCGTCGGCGCCTTCAACCGGACGTACCGCGCCTTCGCGTTCAGCCCGACGAAGTCCTCGCCACCGTTGGCCTTCGTCCGCCGACCCGCATCGACCCAGGTCACAGCGTCGTACGACGTCTGGATCGTGTACTCGGCCGGATACGTGGCACCCCACTTCAGGTACACGCCGTCGACCTGGTGCTGCGAACCGAGGTCAGCCGCGCCACCGGTCTTGATCGTCGCGGCCAGATCGCGCGCGGCGAATGGCTTACCGGCGGCCGCATCCAGCACCAGGGCGCGGATCCGCTCCAGGTAGGTGACGTCGCCGGTGAAAGTGCCCGGCTTGCTGGCCAGTGCCATTGCCAGGTCGGTGGCCAAGTCCGGATGTGTCTTCTTCAGGATCTCGACGACCTCCCAGTCCTCGATCCCGTCCCGCATCGACTCGAGCCGGATCGTCCGCTCGAGCAGGTTCTTGTGCTTCTGATCCGGGTTGACCACCCAGAAGTCACCCTTGACGTCCTGGTCGTCCATCGAGATGTTCCAGTTGTTGAAGGCCCAGTGCAGATGCCCGTTGGCGCCACGGGCTGCGGCCAGCCAGCCGATCAACCGCTGGTAGTACTCGGGCTGGTCGATGAAGCGGTTGAGGAACCCCAGCGTCGGGATGTTGCAGTTGTAGAGCCAGAGGTCCTTGCCCTTGGCCCGTTCCGCGTCGAAGGTCTTCGGGTTCGACTCGTAGTTGAGCAGGTTCGGGATCAGGATGTCCTCACGCTCGGCCACCTCGGAGGCGACCGGGTCGTGGAACGTGGCGTCGCCGATCTTCACGTCCGGCCAGACAGCCTTCACCTTGTCGAAGATGCCGTTCCAGCCGTCGCGGCCCGAGGCGCCCTGCGGCTCGTCACCGATGTGCATCCACCACTTGTCCGCCCAGCCCTTGGCCCGCACGTGATCACGCAGCGCCCCGACGTACTGCTGGATGAAGTCGTCCGCCTCGGCCGACGTGTAGGGGACGTACTTCTTCACGGTCTTCCCGTCGGCGTCGCGCGCCAGCGTCTCGACGTCCCAGGTGGTCCAGTAGCCGGGACCACCGTTCACCCAGAAGCCCTCGAGCCGGCTGACCGTGCCGCGGTCGGTGAAGAACTTCACCACCTGATCGACCTTCGACCAGTCGAAGTGAACCTTGCCGGCGGCATCGACTGTCGTGTCGCCGGCCAGCAGCAACGTGTTCATCGGCAACGTCAGGTTGTTGTTGCGGTAGTCGCGGCGCAGGTCCGCGTAGTCCTCCATCAGCTTCCACCACTTCGGGGTGAACGGGGAGAAGCCGTAGTTGGCGAGCATCGTCTCGACACCGCTCGGGGGCGGCTGGTGCGAGACTGTGCCGAAGAAGAGCGTCCACTCGACGTCGGTGAAGCCGCTGTCCTTCGCGTCCGGGATCGTCACCGGCCGGACGTTCACCGACAGCGGGATGGTCTCGGTACCACGGTCGGTCTCGATTCGGACCGTACCGCGGTAGACCCCACCGGCGACGTACTTCGGGACGTGGACGCGGACCCAGATCGGCTGGGTCTTGTTCGCCGGGACTGTGGTCGAGCGGTCGTTGGACAGGCCGTCCGGGAACTCGTCGGGAGCGGGTCGACTCGGCGCGTAGACGTACTGGTTGCCACCGAAGACCGAGTTGTGGTTGAGCGGGGTGAACTTGACGAAGTTGTAGCTCAGTTCGGACGGCGGGATCTGCCGGAATCCCGCGGTGAGCGGGCTGAAGCTGACCCGCTTGATCGTGAACGCGCGCTCGCGGCGGATGACCACCTGGCCGGCCTCGAACTCATTGCGAGCAGAGTCGAGAGCGAGCGTCGTACCAGCGGCTGTGTCGGCCGGCAGTGAATCGGGGAAGACGTGCGTCGCGGCGCGCACCGCCCACACCTGGGCAGTGGCTTGGGCGACGGATGGGGTGGTGACAGCGGTGATGCTCGCCGTCACCAGGATCGTGGCGAGCACTCTGGACGGTTTCATGACGGGGAACCCTCCTGCCGATGGTGGGGGCGGTCCTCATTCTTCGAGCGTGCGGCGCCGAGGGCCAACAACCTGACTAGACCACTTCCCGGAATTCCGCGTCGCGACGGGGTCGCAGGTGCGTCGAATGGTTCACCGGAGGAACACCCGCCAGACATCCGGGAGGGCGATGATCCGGCGGATTTCCCTTTGTCAGGAGGAAGCAAGATGGGGCACTCGCACGGCGCCGGTCACGGACATGGTCACGGCCACGGTCATGGACACGGGCATGGTCACGACCACTCGCACGACCATCACCACCCCAACACCGAACTGGACGCGGCCACGCTCGCCGCGCTCGACGAGTCGGTGCCGGACAGCGACCTGACCCCGACCGAGGTCTCCCGCCGCGGACTGCTCCGCTCGGCCGGCATCCTCGGCGGTACGGCGGCCCTCGCGGTCACCGGCGCTCAGTTCGCCGCGGCCAGCGCCCCGAAGGACGGCTGGATCTTCAGCCACGGCAACCGCCCGAACGTCTGGCTGGCCGGTGACCACCACATCCACACGCAGTTCAGCTCCGACGGCATGTACCGGGTGATCGACCAGGCTCGCCACGCGGCGGCGTACGGGTTGGACTGGCTCGTCATCACCGACCACGGCGGTGCGACGCACGCCCGGATCGGTGTTGACCTGGTCAACCCGCAGATCAAGGCCGCCCGCTCGGAGCTGCGGGACACCCTGATCTTCCAGGGTCTGGAGTGGAACATCCCGGCCGCCGAGCACGGCACGATCTTCGTTGCCCCGGGCAACCGTGAGGTCGAGGTGCTCAAGCAGTTCGAGAACAACTACGACGGCAGCGTGAAGGGCGCCGGTGCGAACACGCCGGTCAACGAGGCTCTCGCGGTCTCGGGCATTCAGTGGCTCGGTCAGCAGGTCGACAAGCGTCGCGTCGCCGACGCGCTCTTCCTGGCCAACCACCCGGCCCGCAATGGCATCGACAGCCCGCACGAGATCCGCAACTGGCGGGACGCCGACCCGCGGATCGCAGTCGGCTTCGAGGGTGCGCCCGGTCACCAGGCCGGCGGTCTGCCGAAGGGGATCGGCCCCGCCGGAGCCCGCGGTATCTACGGCAACTCCCCGAACGCGAACTCGTTCCCGGCGTACCCGCCGGAGAGCTACCGCACCTGGGGCGGTTTCGACTGGATGACCGCGACGGTCGGCGGTCTGTGGGACAGCCTGCTCGCCGAGGGCAAGCCGTGGTGGATCAGCGCGAACTCCGACTCGCACAACAACTGGAACGAGACCGCCCGCCGCCCGGACGGCTCCAGCCAGGAGCAGTTCGACCGCGACGGCCGCTACATGGACCCGGTCTACGGCAACCAGGTGCTCGCCACGAACAGCGACTTCTGGCCGGGCTTCTACAGCCGCACGCACGTCGGCGCGGACCGCCGCGACTACCTCTCGGTGATGGAGGGTCTCCGCAACGGCCGTGTGTGGGTCGATCACGGCATGCTTGTGAAGGGTGTCGAGGTCGAGGTTCGTGAGGTCGGCAAGACCGGGGCGGTGGGGTGGGGAAGGAATCAAGCACAGTACGGCGAACCGCTCGGCGGCGCGCTCGTGGTTCGCAAGGGACGTCCGGTCGAGCTCGTCGTCCGGATCACCACCCAGACGATGCCGAACTGGGCGAACTTCGTCCCGTCGCTGAACCGGGTCGACGTGATCCAGGGTGCGGTGACCGGTCCGGTTGCCGACCGCGATACCTTCGCCGCGCCGAAGACGAAGGTCGTCCGGCAGTGGGACACCTCCGGCAAGCGCGGCACCTTCGAACTCGTCTACCCGCTGGGCCGGGTCGAGGAAGCGTCGTACCTCCGCGTCCGCGGCACCGATGGGAACCGCAGTCAGGCCGGGTACCACGGTGCTGCGGTCGACCCGGCCGGGCCGGCTCTCGATGTGGTCGGCGACGCGGACCCGTGGGTCGACCTGTGGTTCTACACGAACCCGATCTGGGTGCTGCCGAAGTGATTGTCGCCGTCGACGCGGACAGCAGGGACACGGCTGCGGCCGACCACCTGCTGTACGAACTGCTCGAGGCTGTGGACCAGCCGGTCGTCGCCTGTACCCACATGGTCGTGGGCGGCGACCGTCCGCACGTGGCGGTGTCGCTGGCCGGCGCCGCCGACCTGGCCGAACCGATCCGCGCAGCCGTCGCGGATCGGGGTGCGGGCCTGGCGATCACCCGGCCGGGCGCGTCCCAGCCGGAGCTCGCCGGACCCAGTCAGCTCGTCCGCGGTGCCTACGTGGCCGCGGTCGAAGCAGCACTCGGTACGGCGGGTCGCGTCGTCCGCTGGCCCGGACACGAGCGCGGTCGCGGGGTACTACCAGCGGCCGAGCTGCGCAGTCGCTGCGGAATCGACCACCTGGAAGCGGTCGGCGGTCTACCGATCACCGACGACGCACTGGTCGACACGCTCGACTTCCTGCGCCCAGTACGTCGGGACGGTCAACTCGTACTGCAGTTGCAGCCGGCCGCTGGCAACCTGTTGATTCCGTTCGAACTCCAGCACCAGCAGAAGTGCTGCGCCGATCACTGAATCCACTGGTGATCGGCGAGCAACTCGGGGAGTTCGCCGATCACGCCGAGACGCTGGGTGCAGCGGGTCAGAGCGACGTACAGATCGCGCAGTCCACGCGGGGACTCGATCACGATGCCGTCTGGGTCGACGACCAGGACCGAGTCGAACTCGAGTCCCTTCGCCTCGCGTGCGGTCAGGACGGTGACGCCGCTCAGGCCGTCGACTGCCTCCTGGATCAGCTCGAGCCTGCTGCGTGACGTGACCACGCCGACCTCGCCGTACTGGGTCTCCTCGGACGCCATCTTGTAGACGTACAAGGCCTGCTCGGCCGGCGGAACGTCCGCGTGCCACGGCTGGACGCCGGTCGATCGGACCGAGCGCGGCGGCTTCGCTGTCGGGTCGACCTCGTGCAGTACGGCGTTCGCCAGGTCCATGACCTCGGCCGGGGTGCGGTAGTTGAGCGTCAGCTCGGCCAGCCGCCAGCGGTCGCCGAAGGTCTCGCCGAGTGCCGAGGACCAGCTCGTGCCGCCGCCGATCGCGCTGGTCTGCGCGACATCGCCGACCACGGTCATCGACCGCAGCGGACAACGTCGCGCGATCGCCCGCCAGGCCATCGGGGTGAGCTCCTGCGCCTCGTCGACAATCACGTGGCCGTAGGTCCAGCGCCGATCTGCACCTGCGCGCTCGGCCAGCGTGCGATCGTCATCGGCTTCGTAGCGCTCGGCAAGCATCTGTGCGTCGAGAATGTCCTTCGCGGTCAGCATCTCGGACGCGTCGTCGTCGTCGAAGTCGGTCGAACCTGAACCGGACAGGACATCCAAAGCGCCTTGTGCATAAGCGATTGCGCGCGCCCGGGCGGCGCGTTCTCTCGCCGCCTCAGTACCGTCGTCGCCGAGAAGTTCGGCCGCCTCGTCGAGTAGCGGTACGTCGGCCGGGCTCCAGTCGGCGCCGTACCGGAGGAGGTGCTCGCGGTCGAGGACACTCAGCTGGGGCGCGGCTTCCGCGAGGCGCTGCTCATCGCCGTACAGGTCCTCGAGGAGTTGTTGCGGGCTGAGTTGCGGCCAGAGTTGGTCGAGCAGCGCCTGGATCGCGGGCTCGGCGAGAACCTCCTTGCGGAGCTCGGCGATATCCCACTCGTCGAGGAGGTTCTCGCCGTCGAGCGGGTCGGTGCCGATCAGGTCGGCGTACTGGCTGGTGAGGCCGTCGACGATCTCGGTCAGGAAGAACGGCCGGGCCTGGTTGTGCGTCAGGTTTCGCCGACGGGCGCGGTCGCGGGTCGTGCGAGCGAACTCCGGGTCGAGGGTGAGCGTGGTCCGGTCGACGCGGACCTCGATCGGCTGGTCCGGGACCCACTGGCGGTCGGCGACCGCCTTCTCGATCACCGCGGCCATCACCGTGCGGCCCTTCACCTCGGCACTCTCCGGAGCCTCCGGCCGGGTCGCGGTCAGGCCCGGGTACAGCTCGGCGATCGTGACGAGCCGAACCCCGTCCTCACCGAGTGACGGCAGCACCTGTCCGATGAACTTGAGGAATGCCGCATTCGGCCCGACGACCAGAATTCCGCGCTTTTCCAGCTGTTCCCGATGCGTGTACAGAAGATAGGCAGCGCGATGCAGCGCGATCGCGGTCTTCCCGGTGCCCGGACCGCCCTGGACGACCAGGATTCCGGGCAGTTCGGAGCGGATGATCCGGTCCTGATCGGCCTGGATCGTCTGCACGATCGACTCCATCCGGCCGGTCCGGCGCGCATCCAGCGCCTTCAACAGCACGGCCTCGCCGATCACTCCCGTCCCGGGTTTGGACGCGTCCGCGGCCTCCCGATCGAGGTCGAGTTGCTCGTCCTGTACGTCGACGACTCGGCGCAACCGGGTTTGGATGTGGCGCCGCCGTACGACGCCCTGGTTCGCGACTGCGGTCGCGATGTAGAACGGGCGAGCGGCCGGAGCGCGCCAATCGATCAGCAGCGGCTCGTAGTCCGCGTCGTGCAACCCGAGCCGGCCGATGTGCAGCACCTCGCCATCCGCCGCGTCGAGGCGCCCGAAGTACAGCCCGTCCTCGGCCGCGTTCAGCCGCCCCAACCGCACGCCGAGGTCACGGATCCGCCCGTCCCGCTGGTTCAACGCCTGCGCGTTCCGCGTGCTGACCAGCAGTTCTTCCTGGGTACGCCGCTCGGTCCGCTCCCGCTCGTGATCGAGCGCAGCGTAGAAGGTGCTGAGGTGCACTTGTTCGGCATCGACCGGATTCGGCAATTCAAACCCCTTGTGATAAAATGCGTCTTTGTTGGCTCCCGAATGCATTTCTCGGTAGCAGCCACAAATCCATGAGTTTATCTCGTGTGGAGCATTTATTGAAGCCGTGGCTATGGATCGCGAACGTGGTGGCGACGATCCTGGTGGGCGCGGCCGCGATCCTGCAGCTGGTCGACGCCTCCTCGCCTGACTCCTCCTGTGGGCCGCAGTGTGATCCGCACGGCTACATCGTGATCTTCACCGCCATTCCCGTCCTCGTCGTCCTCCTGGTTGCCCTGTCCGCGCTCGGGTCTCTCGTGATGCGCCATCGGGCGGGCTTCTGGCTCGAGCTGGTCGCCGCCGCGGGCTGTGCCTTCGAACTGCTCTTGCTGCGGTCGCTCCTGACGGTCGTGCACGCTGTGTCGGTCGGCGCTGTCATCGCGGCGACTGTGGTGTTGGCGATCGTCGGTCTGCGCAAGGCGCCGGTGCGTCGGCAGTACCGACTGCCGGAGCCGCCGTACCCGGCAGCTTGACCTCAAGTCGTCTTGAGGTATTAGCGTCACCCGGCGTGACTGTCCACCCGCTCCGCCTCGCCGTGCTCACCCGCAACCTCGAGCCCGGCCGCTTCGGCACCACGGTCACCGAGTGGTTCGAACGCCAGGCCGACCGGCACGACGAGTTCAAACCCGATCTGATCGACCTCAGCGCCGTACCGCTGGCCGACCTCCCCGCCCGGGTCGACGAAGCCGATGCCGTCGTCATCGTCACCGCCGAGTACAACCACGCCTACCCCGGCGACCTCAAGACCGCCATCGACGCGGTCCGCCGCCCCTGGTACGCCAAACCCGTCGCCTTCGTCGTCTACGGCGGCCGCTCCCGAGGCCTCCGCGCCGCCGAACAACTCCGCCTCGTCTTCGGCGAACTCCACGCCGTCCCCATCCGAGACACCCTCGCCTTCCACGAATCCGACTTCACCCCCGCCGGTGAACCCCTCGACCCGACCACCCCCGCGGGCGAGCCCCTGGACCCCGCCGGCTCCGCGCGTGACCGCCGTACCGCCATCGGCGAGCCTGTCGACCCGACTACCCCCGCCGCGGCCACCGCCCTCCTCGACCAACTCGCCTGGTGGTCCCGCCCCCTCCGCGAAGCCCGCGCCACCACCCCCTACCCCGCCTAACCCCCTCCGCCCGCCCGTCCCGGCCGAGCCCATTTGGTGGGTGCACCCACCGCGTTGGAGGTTCCCACCCCGGAATCTGGTGGGGGAACCTCCCACCGCGGACGTCCACCCACCAAACGCGGGGGCGCGACACGCCGGGGCGGAATACGGGGTGGATGGAGGTGGTTGGCGTGTGGTGTGAGTAGCGAAGCTATGCCTTTGTCCGTGCTCGACCTGTCGCCCGTGCCTTCGGGGAGCAAGCCTTCACAGGCGCTGCACGAGACGCTGGAGTTGGCGCGAGTGGCCGAGGCCGCCGGCTACCACCGGTACTGGCTTGCTGAGCACCACAACATCCCGAGCGTCGCGAGCTCCAGTCCCGAGGTGATGATCGCGGCCGTAGCCGGCGCCACCTCGACCATCCGAGTCGGAGCCGGCGGGATCATGCTCCCGAACCACTCGCCCCTCAAGGTCGCCGAGACGTTCCGAGTCCTCGCAGGCCTGTACCCGGACCGCATCGACCTCGGCCTAGGCCGCGCACCCGGCACCGACCAGCGGACCGCCCTCGCCCTCCGCCGGAGCCGCGAGACGCTCGGCGCGGACGACTTCACCGAGCAGTACGCCGAACTCCGCGCGTACGCCGAAGGTTTCCCAGCCGGCCACCCCTTCGAACCGATCACCGCGCAACCGTCCGACGTACCGCTCCCGCCGGTCTACATCCTCGGCTCCAGCACGTACGGCGGTCAGGCGGCCGCCGCCCTCGGAACCGGATTCGCCTACGCCGGTCACTTCGGCACCCTCGATCCGGCCGGCGTGATCTCGTCGTACAAGACGAACTTCGAACTGTTCGACCACCAGACCGAGCCCTACGCGATCCTCGCCCTCGCCGCGATCGTCGCCGAAACCGAGGAACGCGCCCACCAGCTAGCCGAGGCGAACGCCCTCTCACTCCTCCGCCTCCGCTCCGGCCGCCCCGGCCCCCTCCCCTCACCCGAAGAAGCGGCCGCCTACCCCTGGAGCGAAGGCGAACGAGCAGCCGTCGAAGAATGGGCCGGCCTCGCCACCGTCGGCACCCCCGACCAGGTAGCCACCGAACTCCGCCGCCGAGCCAACAAAGCCGGCGCCGACGAACTGATCATCACCACCCACATCCACAACCCCGCCGAACGCCAACGCTCCCTCCAACTCCTAGCCAAGTCCTGGGGCCTAACCCCCCGCTGACTCATCAAACGGGGGAGGTGGCTCGGACGTGTTCGAAGATGAGGCTGGTTTCGGCGTGGGCTACTGCGGGGTCCGCGGTGAGGTGGTCCAGGACGAACTCGCGGAGGGCGTCGGGGGAGGCTGCCGACACGTGCAGCAGGTAGTCGTTGGCGCCGCTGACGTGGAAGAGGGACAGTACGCCGGGTAGTGCGGGGACCTTGGCGCGGAATCGGTCGATCTCGTCGCGCGAGTGGGTGCTGATCCGGATCGCGATCAGCGCCTGCAGGGGTTGACCCAGCGCGCCGAGATCCACGTCGGCGTGGAAGCCGCGGATGACACCGCGTTCGCGGAGTGCCCGCACGCGGGTGAGGCATGTCGACGGCGCGATGCCGGTCGCCTCGGCAAGGGCGTTATTCGGCATCCGGCCGTCGACGGTGAGCAGCCGGACCAGCTCGCGGTCGACCTCGTCGAGGCCGCCCGACAGCGCACCCGGTACCGCCCGTGGGGCCGGTCCGGGGCTCCGGCGATCCTTCGGCATGGCACCACTGTAGAGCGCGCACACAGAATCCACAGCGTGTGGACATCCCTGTGGACGAATTTTCTTCGGAACTATTGCGCTCAATCCGCAGAAGATTCCATCCTCAACCTCGCCAGTGCCTGTGGATAACTTTGGGAGGCGTCATGCAGCTCGACACCCGCTCGGTGCACGCCGGCCGCGACGACCTGACCGCCCTCGGGGTGCACGTCCCGCCGATCGACCTGTCCACGACGTACCCGCTCCCCGACGTCGGGACCGGCGGCGCGTCGTACGACGCACTCGCGCAGGGCAACGGCCCGGACGGCGGGAGCCTCGTCTACCAGCGCCTGTGGAACCCGACCGTGGCCCGGTTCGAGGACGCGCTCGCGGAGCTCGAGCAGACCGACGGCTCGGTCGCGTTCAGCTCCGGCATGGCCGCGCTCACCGCCTGCCTGCTCGCCACCGTCGCCGCCGGCCGCCCGCATGTGATCGCGGTCCGGCCCATCTACGGCGGTAGCGACCACCTGTTGTCCACAGGCCTCCTGGGGACAGCTGTCACTTTCGTCCGGCCGAGCGAGATCGCCGCTGCCGTCCGCGCCGACACCGGGCTGGTCATCCTCGAGACGCCGGCCAACCCCACGGTCGAGCTCGTCGACATCGCCGCGGCGGTGCGGCAGGCGGGCGACGTACCGGTGCTGGTGGACAGCACGTTCGCGACTCCGGTGTTGCAGCAGCCGGCTCGGCACGGGGCGAGCCTGGTGTTGCACTCGGCAACGAAGTACCTGGGTGGTCATGGCGACGTCATGGGCGGCGTCGTAGCGGCCGGCCGGGACTGGGTCGGCCGGCTCCGGCAGATCCGCGCAGTAACAGGTGGCCTGCTGCACCCGTTGGCGGCGTACGAACTGCACAGGGGACTGCAGACGCTGCCGGTGCGAGTGCGGGCGCAGCAGGCCACCGCTGCCAAGGTGGCCGACTGGCTGTCCGCACAGCCGGCCGTGGAGCAGGTCTACTACCCCGGTCTCTCCGACCCGCTGGAGCTCGTCGGCCGTCAGATGTCCGGACCGGGCGCCGTACTGGCGTTCACCGTCGCCGGTGGCTACTCAGCTGCGGCACAGGTCGCTGGAGCGCTGCAGCTGATCACCCACGCGGTCTCACTGGGCGGCGTCGACACCCTGATCCAGCACCCCGCCGCCCTGACCCACCGCCTGGTCGAGGCGACCGCCAAGCCCTCCGACGCCCTCCTCCGACTCTCCCTCGGCCTGGAGGACCCCGAGGACATCACTACCGACCTCGAACAAGCCCTCAAGCAGGTACGGCGACCGGTCGCGTAAGCACGCGGTCGACGATCCCGTACTCCCGGGCATCCTCCGGAGTGAACCACCGATCGCGGTCGAAGTCCGTGGTGATTCGCTCCAACGGCTGACCGGTCCGTTCGGCGATCAGCTGGGCCAGGTCCTCACGCGCCTTGATCGCCTGTTCGGCCTGCACCTTGATATCGCTCGCCGTTCCGCCCATGCCGCCGGTCGGCTGGTGCATCATGATCCGCGCATGCGGCAGCGCGAACCGCTTGCCCGGCGTACCGCAGGTCAGCAGCACCTGTCCCATCGACGCGACCAGACCCATCCCGTACGTCGCCACGTCGTTGCTGATGAAGTTCATCGTGTCGTAGATCGCCAGTCCGGCCGAGACCGAGCCGCCCGGGGAGTTGATGTAGAGCGAGATGTCCGCCCGTGGGTCCTCGGCGTTCAGCAGCAGCAGCTGGGCGCACAGCGCGTTGGCGTTCGCGTCCTTGAGCTCGTCGCCGAGGACGAGGATGCGCTGCCACATCAGGCGTTCGTAGACGTTCTTGTCCAGGTTGTTCAGTAGCTCGCTCATGGAATCCAGAGTGCGGGCGGACCGCCTGATCAGGCCCAGGAATCTGCCCGTGGCAGATCTGCCCACCGCAGAGACCATGGGGATGGCACACTCGGTACAGGACATCGGAGCCGAGGAGGGCCACACGTGTTGCTACGCGAGGTGATCGGGAACGTCTTCCGCCGGTTGCGGCGCGAGCGCGGGATCACCCTGCGCGAGCTGGCCGAACGGGCGCAGGTGTCGGTGCCCTACCTGTCCGAGATCGAGCGTGGTCGCAAAGAGCCGTCCTCGGAGATCCTGGCGGCGATCTGCCGGGCCCTCGAGCTCGAGCTCACCGACCTGCTGAACGAGGTGCAGTTCGACCTCGCGACCGCGGTTCGCGCCACGCTGCCGATCCGCCTGCAGACCACCTCCATCCAGGTCCGCCAGTCCGAGCCCCGCACGGTCGGCTCGTCTCCGACGGCCCAGTACGGCGCTTTCGCGCTCGTCGCTTAGTTGGTGGACTGGTACGAGAACCCTCCCGCCCGGGAGTGGCGGACGACGCCTGCCCCGGTCGAGGTGCTCGCGTTCCACCAGAGCCTCCCGGCGTACCGGCCGACACCGCTGACCGCGGTTCCGTCGTTGGCTCATGAGCTCGGGGTCGGACAGGTCCTGGTCAAGGACGAGTCGCAGCGGCTCGGTCTGCCCGCGTTCAAGGCGCTGGGTGCATGGTGGGCGATCCACCGCGCGCTGCGTGAACGCCCCGGCCCGGCCGAGCTCGTCACCGCGACCGACGGCAACCACGGCCGCGCGGTCGCACGCCGGGCGGCGATGCTCGGTCTGCCGGCTCACGTGTTCGTCCCGGATATGGTGAGCTCGGCCGCGATCGACGCGATCCGGAATGAGGGTGCGACGGTGAGCGTCGTACCGGGCTCGTACGACGACGCGGTCGCCGAGGCGGCGTCGTACGCCGGAGACGAGCGGCTGCTGATCCAGGACTCGGCGTGGCCCGGGTACGACGTCGTACCGCAGCTGATCGTGGACGGGTACTCGACGCTGTTCCGCGAGATCTCCGTCGAGCCCGATCTGGTCGTCGTACCGATGGGCGTCGGTTCAGTCGCGCAAGCCGCAGTCACCCACTACCGCAGCGAGGCGCCCGCCCCGATGATGCTGGGCGTCGAACCAACCGCCGCCTCTTGCGTCACCACCAGCCTCCTAGCCGGCGAGCTGCTGAGCATCCCCACCACGAAGACAGTCATGGCCGGCCTCAACTGCGGCACCCCCTCCACCCTCGCCTGGCCCATCCTCCAAGCCGGCCTCGACCACGCAGTCACCGTCGACGACGCCGCAGCCCTCCAAGCCTCCACCGACCTAGCCGCCGCCGGCATCTCCTCCGGCCCGAGCGGCGCCGCCACCCTCGCCGGCCTAAGAGCCGCCCGCCCCCGCCTAGACCTCTCGCCCGACAGCACAGTAATCCTCATCAACACCGAAGCCGCCCCCTGACATCCGCCCGGGCTCAGCGTGGTTGTGGGGTTGGTGCGGACCTGGGGGCCATTGCAATTGGTCGCGCTCATCGCCTTCCCCGCTCAGCGCCTCTCGATTCGTGCAGTTGTGATGGCGTCTAGGTTCGGATAAATCGGGAGCGTCGGGGGACTGCGGTCCGGCAGAGTGGTGATGGTGGATGTCAGTGAGCGGTTCTGGGGGAAGTTGCCGGCGGGGAGCCGGGAGGCTCTGGTCGACGGGTTGAGTGCTTCTGAGTTGCAGTCGGTGTTGCTGGATGTGAGTCGGGAACGGGCGGCGAAGGTGACGCCGGCGCGGTTGATGCAGCGGTGGCGGGACGATCGGTTCGTGCGGCCGTCGACTGCTGATCCGCGGGCGTTGGTGCGGACGCAGCAGCGGTTGTGGGAGGCGTTGCCCGAGCGGTTCGCCGGGGTGGAGTTGTCGCCGGTGACGCCGTTGGGGACATCGTCGGCGGTGGCGACGATCAACCAGCACCAGGTGCTGAGCACGATCCGCGGTACCGAGGTCGCCAGCGATCCCACCAACGAGCTGGCGATCGAGGCCGCCGTACGGCGTCGTGCTGGGCAGGCGCGTGTTGATCTGGCCGCGTGCCAGCGGGTGGTTCGGGCTCAGCCGGTCGACGGGCCGGGGATGTTCGCGCACTTCCAGCTGTTCGTGTTGGTGTCGAGTGCTCGCGACACTGGTTCGGGACGGACCGAGGCTGAGCTGCTGATCGATCATCTGAACTTCTGGGCGGACGTTCTCGGTGAGTCTGCCGACCTGACGTTCACCACGTTCACCCCGTCCGCGGTCACCGAACGCATCGCCGACACGGTTCGTCCGGCGGTGCGGGCGCCACTCCGCGAGGATGCCGACCGCACCAAGAGCGCGACCTACTACACCGGTACGGCGCTCGGTGTCGGAATGCGGGATGCGGAGTTGGGCGACGGTGGATTCACCAGCTGGACCGCCGACCTGCTCGGGGATGCCAAGGAACGTTGCTTGACCTCGTGCATCTCGACCGAGCGGCTCACCGCAGTTTCAGCAGACCCGCGTCAGTAGGCCGGAACCCGCACGCGTCCAGGTAGAACGCGGTCAGGTGCGGCTCGAAGTCGACGTGCAGCCACTCACACCCAGCCTGCCGAGCCTCGGTCGCCGCGGCTGCCACCAACTGCTGCCCAATTCCACGCCGGCCGAACTCCGGATGCACGGCCGTGTCGAGCACGAACGCGTGCGCGCCGCCGTCCCAACACACCTGGACGAATCCCACGAGCCGATCGTTGCTAAAGGCACCGACCCAGGTGAGTGCCCACCGCTCCAATCGCTCCGCCCACGGCTGCACCTCCGGTTCACCCTCAAACGCGGCCGCATGCAGCTCCGACAACACCCGATCATCAACCGCGAACCGCACTACCAGTTCGATCACAGCATCCCCACCCCAGCCGCAAGCCGCGCCTCGAACGCGACCGCCTCAGCCGATTCCTCCGGCCAATCGGCCATGCTCAAGAATCCCTGCACCATCGCCGAGGGCAGTACCGCCGACAGCCCCTCGACCGGCCCGTAAGCATCCAAGGCCTCCGCCCACCGCACCGGCTCGACGGACGAGACCAGGTGCCACGTCAGATCGACCACTCCCGGCGCGGCTGACACGTCTTCCCAGTCCAGCAAGGCGATCTCACCGTCCGGCGCAGTCCGCAGGTTCTGCGTCGACGCGTCCCCGTGCACCAACGTCAGCGGTCCGGCGTTGAGCACCCGCGCCTCAACCTGCTGCACCTTCCCAACCAACCGCTCCCCGAATTCCCGCACCGGCCCCGACAACGACCTGGCAGCCAGCTTGGGCCACGTGTCGTCGTACAGGCGAGCAACCAATTCGTCCCCCGCCCCAATCGGCCGCAACCACGGCCAGCGCACGTCGGCGCGGTCGGCCCACCGCTCATGCATCGACCGCAGCAGCCCAGCCGCCGCCACTGGCTCAGCGCCCTCGCGCCAGTCGGACAGATCCTCAAGCTCCAGCAACGAACCTTCGTCGTTCACCTCAGCCCGGTAGCACCGCGGTACCCGAACCCCGATCTCCGGTGCGATCTCCCGGTAGAACCGCACCTCCGACTCAGCCATCCGCAACTCCGCCGCAATAGACCCAGGCTCCGCCGGCAACCGTCGCTTGACGTAGTTCCCCATGCCCCGACCCTAGGCCCGCCCCCACCAAACCGCCCCCGATTTAGACCACTCCCGAGGCGGCGGATCCCAGGCACTCACCAACTCGGGTGAGGTGTGGAGGGGCAGGCTCAGGGGAGGCGGGGCGAGAGGGCTGGAGTGGGGTTGGTGAGTGGGGGCGGTCCGCGAATCCGGGGTGCGGGTGCGGAGGTTCAGCGGTACCTTCGGGGTATGAGGTTTCCGAGTTCGCATCTTTGACGTAGGGCTGGGCGTGGTGACCGGGTGCCGGGTGGGTTGGCGGCCCGGGTTGTGGCGTATCAGGCGTTGCAGGACTTCATTCCGTTGTATCCGCTGTACCAGTTGCTGTTCACGGATCACGGGTTGTCGACGGCGCAGATCTCGACGTTGTTCGTCATCTGGTCGGCGACCGGGTTCGTGGTCGAGGTGCCGTCTGGTGCGTGGGCGGACTCGTATTCGCGCCGCAAGCTCCTGATCCTCGGTGCGCTGATTGGTGCCGCCGGCTACGCAGCCTGGATCGTCCTGCCGACGTACGCCGGTTTCGCGCTCGGGTTCGTGCTGTGGGGGATCTCGTCCGCCCTCATCTCCGGGACCTACGAAGCCTTCGTGTACGACGAATTGGCGGCCCGCTCGCTGACCGCGCGGTACGCGACCCTGCTCGGCCGAGCCCGCTCCGCGTCCTTCGTCCTCAACCTCGCCGCCACCGCACTCGCGTCCCCGCTCTTCGCGCTGGGCGGGTACGCGCTGGCGGCGGCGGTCAGCATCGCGAGCAACCTCACCCAAGCGATCGTCGCCTGGACCCTGCCTGAGGCTCCGCGCGCAACCAGGCAGTCCGAAGGCACCAACTACACTGCCATGCTGCGATCCGGCCTCACCGAAGTGCTCACCACCCGGACCGTACGGCGGGCCGTCGTGCTGACCGCGTTGGTTGCCGGCTTCCTCTCGTTCGACGAGTACTTCCCGTTGCTGGCAAGAGAAATCGGCACCCCGACCCCAATTGTCCCGCTGCTCATCGCAGGCACAGTCGCGGCCCAGGCGATCGGCGGCGCACTCGCAGGCCCGGCGTACAAGTTGCCCGCAGCAACCTTCGCCGGAGCGCTCGGCATCACCGCGGTCCTGATCGCGACCGGCGCACTAAGCAAGGCAGCCTGGGGCTTCCTGCCGATAGCCCTCGGGTACGGCGTGATGCAGCTGGTGATCGTGGTCGCCGACGCGCGGTTGCAGGACGCGATCACCGGACCGGCCCGCGCAACCGTCACCTCAGTCGCGGGACTGTTCAGTGGGATCTTCGCGATCGCCGTCTACGCCGGGTTCGCGCTCGGATCACTCTGGTTCACCATGTCCACCCTCGTCGCCGCACTCACAATCCCCGTGCTGTTGACCGCATTCGTCGTACCAGCGGCAATGCCCGCCGTGAAGATCGACAACGCCGATTCGAACCCGCTGTCGAAGTCATAAGCGAGCCCATCAGCCCCCAGCTCTGACACAACCCGGACGAGCGTCGGCGCCTTACCCGCAGGCAGTTCCGCCACCCGACTAAGCAAATCAGGCCCAAGATCGAACGTCTCGGCCCGCACAGCGACCTCACCCAGCAAGAATCCGTGGATGAAGTCGATGAGCGTGTTCACCGCCTCCACGATCGACCGCGCCGGCAACCCACCACGGTCGAGCGCGCGATAGAACGGCTCAACCGTCACCACCACAACCGCCGACACCGTCGAGGTATCGGACAGAATCTGCAGCGCGAGATTCGGGTGTGCCCGCAGTGCGTTCCGATACGCACGCGCCGCGTCCTTCAACTGCTCCTGCCACCCAACCGCGTCCCCAGGATCCGGGAATTCCAGGTCGGCGAACACCAGCTCCGCCAGCCCAGCCAGTACGGCGGCCTTGTTCGGCAGGTGGTGGTAGAGCGACATCGGGTTCACGCCGAGCGTCGCGGCCAGCCGCCGCATCGTCAGCGAGTCGATCCCCTCGTCGTCGACGATCCGCAGCGCCGCGGTCAGGATCGCCTCCCGGCTGAGCCGCTCCTCGCCTGCTCGGGGCCGCCCACCGGAGCGCTTGCCAGCATTAACCATACGTCGTATGGTACATAACCATACAGCGTATGGCCAAGTCATTTAGAAGAGGGATGAAGACGATGAAGCCGTTGGCGGGGAAAGTCGCATTGGTGACCGGTGGCAGCCGGGCGGCCGGGCGGGGGATCGCGGTGCAACTCGGCGCGGCCGGCGCGACCGTGTACGTGACCGGCCGGACCACTCGCGCCAGTCGCTCGGAGATGAACCGCCCCGAGACGATCGAGGACACCGCCGAGTTGATCGACGAGGCCGGCGGCCGCGGCATCGCCGTACCGGTGGACCACCTCGATCCCGCGCAGGTGAAGGACCTGATCGACCGGATCGAACGTGAGCAGGGCGCGCTGCACATCCTGGTCAACGACATCTGGGGGCAGTTCGGCGAACCCGAGTGGGACAAGACCGTCTGGGAGAGCGACCTCGACGGTGGACTGCGCCTGCTCCGGCTCGGCATCGACACGCACGTGATCACCAGCCACTTCGCCCTACCGCTGCTGATCAAGTCACCCGGCGGTCTGGTGATCGAGATGACCGACGGCACGAACGAGTACAACAAAGACAACTACCGCGTCTCGTTCTTCTACGATCTCGCGAAGGGCGCAGTCAGCCGGATGGCGTTCGCCCTCGCCCACGAACTCGACAAGCACGAAGCAACCGCCGTACTACTCAGCCCGGGCTGGCTGCGCTCCGAGGCCATGCTCGAAGGCTTCGGCGTCACCGAGGAAACCTGGCGGGACGCGACCGAACGCATCCCGCACTTCGCGATCTCCGAGAGCCCCTCGTACGTCGGCCGTGCGGTCGCCGCGCTGGCCGCGGATCCCGACGTACGTCGCTGGAACGGCAAGTCCACCTCAAGCGGCGAGCTGGCCCAGATCTACAACTTCACCGACCTAGACGGCTCAAAGCCTGACGCCTGGCGCTACATCGTCGAGGTCCAAGACCCCGGCAAGCCCGCCGACACCATCGGCTACCGCTGAAAACCTAAAGCCGGTACGGCGGGCAGACCTCCGAGCCCGTTGTCGGAGTGGGCAAAGAACGTCCCTCGGCGTCCAGGGCCGAATGTGGATGCGCGGCCGCAATCGGGATGCCGGACGCGGCCGCCAGCGCGAGCACCTCACGCCGAGACGTGACAGCCAGCGCCGGATCAAGCTCGTACACGTAGGTCAACTCCGGCCACCGAGCCTGCGCAGGATGCACGAGCACATCCCCACCCAGCAACGCCCGGGACGTCAGCACCGACTGATGCCCGGGCGTGTGCCCCGGCGTCGGCAGCAACCGCATCCCCCGAAACCCGACATCCCCGTCCACCACCCGCAACTGCCCGGCATCCTCGATCGGCCGGATCATCCGCTCGTACGTCTCCCCGCCGCGAACATGCGCCAACTCAGAGGCCTGTACGACGTACTCCGCGTTCGCGAAGCGTGGTCGTGTCCCCTCCGCGCTCCACCCGACGTGATCCGTGTGCACGTGCGTCAACACGACCGCATCCACCTCGTCGACGCCAACCCCCGCCAACTCCAGCAAACCCGGCAATCGCCCCGCGACCCCCAACCACTCAGCCGCCGCACCGCCAGCCGGTCCGATCCCCGCATCGACCAGCACCACCCCAGCATCCCCAGTCACCAAGTAACTGTGGAAATGCAGCCACCACCCACCCGCGCTCACATTCCCCGGCGCCACCCGCGACGTCCACTCCGCGTGCTCGGCGCTCCAATCAGGCATGGCCTCCGACAGCGTCTCCGGAAAAACCGCCACCGCATCGCACAGCACAGTCACGTCCATCACGAGGGAAGGCGGCGAATGACGGCCTCGGCGATGTCGTGAAGACCCTGGTTGAGGGCGATCTGCGCGGTGGGGGCGTGCTGGTGGACGAGATTGAGGATCCGTTCGAAGAGGTCGAGGAGCTCCTCGTTCTTGCGGATGCCGGCGCCGACGAGGACGCAGTCCCACGCCTGGGACTGAAGGGCGGTGATGAGGGCGGGAACGTCGTCGCTGCCGTCGAGGCCGACCAGGGACAGGTGGGATTCGATGCCCTCGTCACGGAAGCGGTCTATCGCGGCGTCCATCGCGTTGGCCACCGGGGCCGGGTCCCACGGGCCAGGGATGCGGTGCGGGTCGAGACCGATGACGAGGACCTTCGGAGTAGTCACCAGTCGACCGTAGTCCGCGATCAGCTCACGAGCATCACCGCAGCGAGGCCCGTCATCAGGAGCGCGATGGTGCTGTCGAGGAACTGCCACGCACGCGGCCGGGCGAAGACCGGAGCCAGGCGGCGGGAGAGGAATCCGAGGGCGAAGAACCAGGTGAAACTGGCGGTGACGGAGCCCAACCCATAGAGCCACCGAGCGTCAGGCCCGTGCTGGTTGGCGAGGCTGCCGAGCAGGACGACGGTGTCGAGGTAGACGTGCGGGTTGAGCCACGTGAAGGCGAGACAGGTCAGTACGACGGTACGGACCGCGGCCGGCGCGTGGTCGGTGGCAGCCATCGTCGTCGGGCGGAAGGCGCGGCGGGCGGCGAACGCGGCATAGGCGAGCAGGAAGGTGGCGCCGCCGTACTTGGCGATCGAGAGCGCCAGCGGGCTGGCCGAGATCAGAACGCCGAGGCCGGCGATACCGGAAGAGATCAGTACGGCGTCCGACAGCGCGCAGACGAGGACTACCGGCAGAACGTGTTCCCGGCGCAGGCCCTGGCGCAGCACGAACGCGTTCTGCGCGCCGATGGCGACGATCATGGCGAGAGTGGTGGCGAAGCCGGCGAGGAGGGACATGCTTCGACGGTAGGAAGATTCGCGGGCGTAAACCAGCTAAAGATTTTCACGTGCCATTAGGATTGCTTCACCATGCAGATCGACTCCGCGCAGCTGGAGACGTTCGCGGCGGTCGTCGACGAGGGCAGTTTCGACGCCGCGGCGCAACGGCTCCAGGTCACGCCGTCCGCGATCAGCCAACGGATCAAGGCGTTGGAGAGCCGCCTCGGTCAGGTGGTGGTGATGCGCGGGAAGCCGGCCCGCCCGACCGCGGCCGGTGAGGCGGTACTGCGGTTGGCGCGGCAGGTCGCGCTACTTGAGTACGAGGCGATCGCCGCCGTACAAGGCACGGTCGATGCGCTCCGCCTGCCGATCGCGGTCAATGCGGATTCGCTCAACCACTGGTTCCTCGACGCGATGCTCGATCTGTCCGAGCAGTTCCCCGCGCGGTTCGTGGTCCATCGTGAGGATGAGGAGTACTCCGCGGAATTCCTTCGCAACGGGACTGTCCTCGCCGCAGTCACCGGCGATCCGCGCCCTGTCCAGGGCTGTCGCGTCGTACCGCTGGGCAAGATGCGCTACCTCCCCGTCGCCACCCCCGAGTACGCCGACCGCTGGCTGGCCGGCAAACCGCTGGCCGACGCGCTCGGCGACGCCCCGCTGATCGTGTTCAACGAGAAGGACGTCCTGCAGCACCGACTGATTCGCAAGATCACCCGGCGTCGGCTCGATCCGCCGTCGCACGCCGTGCCGGCGGCCGGGGCCTTCCACCAGGCGGTGCTGATCGGGCTCGGCTGGGGGATGATCGAGGATCAGGTCGCCGACCCCGCCATCGCTTCCGGCCAACTCGTAAACATTGCCCCCGGCAAGTATCTCGATGTACCGCTGTACTGGCAGCACTGGAAGCTGGAGTCCGAAGTGCTCGCAGCACTCACCGCGGCGGTACTGCGCGCAGCGGCTGCAAGTCTTCGTAGGTCCTGAGCTCGATCGCGTTGCCCACCTTGAGCGACATCTCGTCGATCGTGTTCCGCCACGGCATGTAGGGCAGTATCCGGAACATCAGGTTGCGCAGCTTCAGGAACGACTTGGTCGCCGGAATGAACCACCGCGCCCCCTCGACCCCCTGCTTCTGACAGGCCGTCACTAAGTCCCGCATCCGTACGTCGTACGCCGCGAACGCCCGCACGTGGTCACCGCCGGCCAAGTGCAGTTCGCCGGCCAGCACATACGCACCGACGATGGCCAGGCTGGTACCCATCCCGGATAGCGGCGAGGCGCAGTACCCGGCGTCGCCAACCAAAGCGATCCGCCCGCGCGAGTAGCGGTCCATCTTGATCTGGCTGACCGAGTCGAAGTAGAAATCCGGTGCGTTCCGCATCCCCTCGATCAGCCGCGGCGCCTCCCAGCCGATCCCCGCGAACTGCGCGGCGACGAGCTCCTTCTGCGCCGGAATGTCCCGCCGGTCATAGTCGAGCTTGGCCGAGCTGAAGTAGAACAGCGCCTTCGCCTCGGTGTTCTGACGCGAGCTGTAAGCCCCAATCGTCCTGCCTGGTTCGTTGTAGAGCCGGCCGGCATAGTCGAGGCCCATGTGGTTCGCGACCGTGCTCACCGACACGTAGTACCCAAGATCGTGCAGGTACGACGATTCCGGGCCGAACGCGAGCCGTCGTACCGCGGAATGCAGCCCGTCCGCCCCGATGACGAGATCGAACCGGCGTTTCCGGCCGCTCTCGAAGACGACGTCGACTCCGGTCTCGTCCTCGGTCAGCGACAGGATCGAGTCGCCGAACACGTACTCGGTGTGCTCCGAAGTCTCGGCGTACAGGATGTCGACGAGATCGCCTCGGAGAATCTCGAGCTCGCCGCTGAGCGCAGTGGACGAGGTCGACGCGACCCGCTTGCCGGCCGCATTCACGTACTCGACCTCGCCGAGATGCGTCGCCTTCTCCTGGACCTTGGCCAGGATGCCCATCCGCTCGAGCACCGTCATCGACGCGCCGCGGAAGTCGACCGCGTACCCGCCCGGGCGCGGTGCGGGCGCCCGCTCGACGACGGTCGGCGTGTAGCCGTAGCGGTGCAGCCAGTACGCCAGCGCCGGCCCGGCCACGCTCGCGCCGGAAATCAGAACCGTGGTCATCTCGGAAACCTCCAGGTCAGAGCTCGATGACCACGACTGTACGATGGTCTTAGACGTTTGTGCAAGACGTTCGTATCAGACGCGGTGTTACGCTGCGTGCCATGGGTAACCGGGAGGCGCTGGTCGAGGGCGCGAAGCAGTGTCTGGTCCAGAAGGGGTACGGCCGGACGACCGCGCGCGATATCGCGTCCGCGGCCGGGGTCAGCCTGGCGGCGATCGGCTACCACTTCGGCTCCAAGGAAGCCCTGCTCAACGAGGCGATGCGCGAGGCGCTCGACGAATGGGGTGCCGATGTCGGGCGCGCGCTCGCGCCCGCGGCCGGCCAGAACACCAGCTACGAGCGCTTCGTCGGGACCTGGCAGCAGGCGATCGGCAGCCTCTCCGAGGCCAACGTGAAGGCGCTGTGGACCACCCAGTTCGAGGTGCTCAGCGCCGGGCAGCCCGGTCTACTGGCCGAGCTCTCGAAGCTGCAAGGTGAGGCGCGCGAAGGGTTGGCGCACCTCTTCGGCGGTGTCGATGCCGACGCGGACCAAGCCGAGGTCGACCGGATCGGCTCGTTCTTCCAAGCGCTCCTGCTCGGCGTCGTCGTGCTCTACCTGTTCGACCCGGCCAAGGCCCCCAGCCCGGAAGACCTGGCCGCCTCGATCCGCACGATCGCCGAGCGGATCGGGAGCTAGTCCCAGCGCAGACCCATCGGGTTGTCCGGCGGGAGCAAGCCGCCAGACATCAGTACGGCGCTCAACGGGTACACCAGGTCGTGCAGCTCGGTCGTGAGGTCGTCGCCGAGCGCGCGCCAACCGGTGTCAGCCAACGCATCGGTGGTGTCCTCGACCTGCTGGCGAAGCGCCCGGCCGGCATCGGTCAGTGCACCGGCCGCGTCGAGCAGACCCCGCGAACGCAGGTCGTCCTCGGCCGCCGCCCACTCCTCCGCACTCCAGCGCCGGGCAATGTCGAGGAGCTCCTTCGTCGGACCACCCGCTGCCGCGGCCGTCACCAAGGCCTGGCACGGACCGAGTTCAGCAGCGACGAGTGCAGCCACGTGCCCGTCACCACGCGACTCACGCAGAATCGTCGTCGCGTGCCACAGCACGAGGTGCGGCTCATCCGGCCAGTCGAGCGCCGCATTGGCCGCCCCGAGCGCGCGTCCAGCCAGCGGGGCAGCCTCGGCTGCCCGTCGCGCCACCTCAGCCACGCGTTCGAACGACGGCAACGGATCGAACAACCGTCGTACGGCGGTATCGACCGCAGCGAGCCGTGCTTCCAGCAACTGGGCCGGGGTAGCGCGGTCCCACACGTCCGGGACTGAGCGGGCGACCATCGCCGGGTGGAAGTTGTAGAAGATCGCGGCCACCAGCTCGGGTGACGCGGCGCCGAGCGGCGCAGCGCGACAACCGAAGTAGCTCATCCAGCCGCCCTTGAGCCCCAAGGCATCGGTCGCCTGCCTGGTCTCGGGCGCAAAGAAGCTGATCGCTTGGAAGGGCTCGAGCGTCTTCCACATCCGGCGTGCGCGGTTGTCCCTCACACCAGCGGACGGTACATCACATGGAGCCCGACGTACCCGAGTTTGGCGTGTTCGAAGGCCTCCGGCACGGTCCCGGCGATCCGGAACCCGAGCGCCTGCCACAGATGGACGGCCGGCTCGTTCGTCTCCACCACCGCGTTGAACTGGATCGACCGGAAGCCCTCCTGCTCGGACCACGCGATCATGTCCTCGCAGAGCAGGCGCCCGACGCCGAGACCGCGGGCTTCCGGGCTGACCATGAAGCTGGCGCTGGAGACGTGCGCGCCCGGACCGGGACGGTTCGGGTACATGTTCGCGCTGCCGAGGACGGTGCCGTCGGCATCGACAGCGACCGTGGTGCGGCTGCGGGGCGCGGTGGTCATCCACATCGCCTGTGCCTGCTCGTAGGTGAGGTCGGGATCGTAGACGTACGTCTCCCGTGCGGCGACGATGTCGTGGAAGAACGGCCAGATGGCCGGCCAGTCGGCGTCGGTCGCGACCCTGATCTGCACTGTCATGATGCGAAAAGCATCACCTTCACCGCTGCAACTGCCAACCGATTTAGTGTCGGTCTCATAGGATGAGTGGGGATGACAAGCTCCGTGGTCCATGGGTTGCCGCGCTGGAGTCTGGCCGTGCCCCCGCTCGCCTTCGTCGTCCTGGTGCTGTCCTGGGGCCGTGATCTCGGTGCGATCCTGCTGATCCTGGTCTGCGCCGGTCTCGGTGCCGCGGTGATCGCGGCCGTGCACCACGCCGAGGTCGTCGCGCACCGCGTCGGGGAACCCTTCGGCACGCTGATCCTCGCGCTCGCGGTGACGATCATCGAGGTCGCGCTGATCGTCACGCTGATGGCGTCCGGCGGTGACAAGGCCGCGTCACTGGCTCGTGACACCGTGTTCGCCGCGGTGATGATCACCTGCAACGGCATCCTCGGCATCGCGCTCGTGGTCGGTTCGTTGCGGCACCACGTGCAGGAGTTCCGGGTCCACGCATCGAGCGGCGCACTCGCGGTGATGACCGCGCTGGTCACGCTCAGCCTGGTGCTGCCGACCTTCACGACGAGCGCGTCCGGGCCCCGGTTCAGCGGGCCGCAGTTGGCTTTCGCCGGCGTGGTCTCCCTGGTCATGTACGGCGTTTTCGTCTTCGTGCAGACCGTCCGGCACCGCGACTACTTCCTACCGGTGAAGTCTTCGGATGACACCGATGACGATCACGCCGCTGCGCCCAGCGGGAAGGTCGCGCTGATCAGTCTCGGCCTGCTGTTCGTCTGCCTGGTCGCCGTGGTCGGACTGGCCAAGACGGTCTCGCCGAAGCTGGAATCCGCGGTCGAGTCGGCCGGCGCTCCGCTTGCGGTGGTCGGTGTTGTCATCGCACTGCTCGTGCTGCTGCCGGAGACGGTTGCGGCCACGCGAGCGGCACTCCGCAACCGCCTCCAGACCAGCGTGAACCTGGCGCTCGGCTCGGCACTCGCCAGCATCGGCCTGACCATCCCGGCGATCGGGATCGCCTCGATCTGGCTCGACGGCCCGCTGGTGCTCGGGCTCGGCGGCAAGGAGATCGTGCTGTTCGCGCTGACGGTCGCGGTCAGCACCATCACCCTTGCCACCGGCAAAGCCACCCTGCTGCAGGGCGCCGTTCACCTCATGGTGTTCAGCGCCTTCCTGTTCCTTGCCGTAAGCCCTTGAGGTAGTCCGCCACGGCCTTCTGCTGATTGTGCTCGGCCCAGCCGAGCGCATCCGCGTCGTACATCCGATCGTGGAGCCAGGGGTCCGCACCGAGCTCGACCAGTCGCTTGACCGTTGCCAGGTGACCGTTCAGAGCAGCGCGGTGGATCGGTGCAGCACCCGCCATGTTGTTCACGTCGAACCCCAAGCGCTGCAAGGGTTCCAGCGCTTGGGTCTGCCCGGTCTCAGCGGCGCGCATCACCAGATGCGGGTTGCGCGCAACCGCACGAGCCGCCAGCCCTGCATCGACACTTGGTGACTCCCCGCGCCAGGCTGCGGCGTACAGTTCATGTATGTCGTCCAGCGGTGCCGCGCCGTGAGCGCGCAGCAGCTCCGCGATCTCGGTATGCCCTTGTACGGCGGCAAATTCGTACGCACGATGCCCGCCGAACGCCGGGTGTTCGGTCCCACGTCCCTCCGGATCGATGCCCTGGGCAAGCACCAGTTCGACGCGACGCAACAGTCCCGCGGACGACGCGAACACCAGTTCGTCCTCCAACAATTGCTGGGGCGTCGGATGCGCCGCCGTCATCCGCTCATGCCACGGACCACCGTCACCCCGACCCAGTCCGAACTCGAGCAACAGCTCCAGGTGCACTTCGTCGTACGGCGGGGGTGAGCCCGGACCGCAGTTGTACATGGTCTGGCTGTCGTTCGGATCCGCGCCGGCCTCGAGAAGTACCCGCGCCAGCTCGGCGCGGTTGTGATGCGGAGGCTGGTCGCCTTCGCCGCGGCCGAAGACTCCGGTGAGCGCGGTGAACGGCGAGGGTAGGCCTTGCCAGAGGTATCCCGCGTTCGGATCGGCGCCGTTCGCCAGCAAAAGTCGCGCGATCTCGACCTGGTTCGGCGAGTCCATGCGGCTGTAGGTGAGATAGACCAGCGGCTCCCACTGGAATGGTCCGCCCTCGGTGCCGGCCAGCTGGAGATTGCGGCGGACACCCTCCAACTCGCCGGTCACCACCATCGTGTAGATGTTGCTCTGGGCAACTTCAGGCAGGAACGCCTGGGCTGCTTCCTGCCGGGCCGGATCGTCCTCGCCGTAGTGCAGTGTTGCCAGCCGGAGGAATTCGTCGGCGCGCTGCTCGGGAGTGTCCAGCGGGCCGCCGACCTGTTGGCGATGAGGGAAGCGGGTGTAGCGCCCGACGAGCTCGAGATGGCGGACGATCCGCGGCCAGCTGGGGAATCCGTAGCTGCGGGCGATCACCAGTTGCGCGTCGGCCAGCGTGTTCACCGGATGGAACTCGGAAGCCAGCGCGACCGCGGTCGGATCACCGGCTTGGACCTTGGTGAGCAGCCGTTTGGCCTGCTTGCGGAGGTGATCCAGATTCGGTTCGTTCGGAAGATTACGGGTCGGCATGGCCGACCTCCTCTCTACGAGCCTGCTGTCCGCGTCGTCAGGCGAGAAAGGAGGTGTACGAACGTGTCACCAACTCACTGCAACAGGTGGGCTGAGCCCTTCCCGCGGACCGGTGGCGCCCTGAGCGCCTACCCGAAACAGTAACCGATCAAGGCTTTTCCATCCACCACTCGGTGAACTCGTGCGCCCGGTCCTTGGTCAAACGGATCACCCACAGGTTGCTGAACTCACCCGGCGGCTCGGTCAGGTACGTCGTCCAGCCGCGCACGAATCCGACCCCGTCACCGAAGCCGAGCACCTCGTACTCGAAGGCCGTCTCACCCGGCGCGTCCGCGACCTCGGCCCAGGCCTCCACGATCGCGTCCCGCCCGACCACCGGCTCCTCGTCCGGCCGCCGGTACCAGACCGCGTCCTCGGTCCACAGCGCCGCGACATCGGCCGGGTCGTTCGACTCCCAGGCCTTGCGGTACTTCGTCACCCACCGGTCCAGATCCTTCTCCCGCATACCGGCATCGTCTCAAGCGATCCGGTTCCCGTTCAGTACGACGCTCGCCGGGGTCGCGAGGATTTCCGGGTGCTCGCGCGGATCCGCGTCGTACGTGACGAGGTTGCCGTCGCCGGTCAGGCCGAGGTACTCCTGCGCTCCGGTGGAGGCGGCGACGAGCGCCTGGGTGACGGTCAGCCCGTGCTTCACGAGTTGGTCGACCTCACCCGCAACCGAGCCGACCACATCAGAGCCGGCCAGCACGCGAACGCCGTACTGGTCGGCTAGTTTCACCATTGCGCCGAGGTGTTCGGAGCGAGCCAGTCGGCGTGCTCGCCGTTCCGGGGTCTCATTCGGGCTCTCCCCGACGGAGGCGCACAGCGTTGGGGTCCAGGCGCCGCCGCGGGCGCCCAGGGTCTGCAGATCGGCCTCGCTGATCACGGTGCCGTGCTCGATCGAGTCGACGCCGACGCGGATCAGCTCGCTGACGACCTCGGTGTTGCAGTGCGCGGCGACCCGGGCGCCGCGACTGTGCGCGAGCTCGACCACGGCCGCGACCAGGTCGATCTCGTACGTCTGGGCCGGCGGACTGCCAAGAAGCGAGCCGTCCGGCGCCATCTCGGGGAAGTCGGCGACCAGCTTCAACCAGGTCGCGCCGTCGGCCATCTCCGCCTCGACCGCGGTCAGCAGTTCCTCGGGGGCGACCGGCTCGTGCATCCGCGGGAAGTAGTACCCGGCGGGCGCGAGGAACCGGCCGGCCGCGATGACGACGGGCCGGCCGTCGTCCGGCGTACTGGCCAGCTTGAGCGTGACCGAGCGGTCGCCGCCCACGTCGCGCACCGCGCTGACGCCGGCCGCAGCCAGCCCGGCAAGCCGCTCGGTCGCGAAGTCGCTCCCGAACAGCCGCGGCCCGAGCTCATCCGTCCCCACCGTCAGGTGGCAGTGCGCGTCGACCAGCCCCGGTACGGCGAATCGTCCGGGGAGCGACTGCGGATCGCCCGAACCGACCGTCAATCGGGTGCTGTCACCGGCGGGAAGGGCGGTTCCTTCGAAGACCCAGGTCGTCATCCCACCATCCTCACCCCGAGCGAGACCCAGGTCACCACGGACTCCACTTGAACATGTTCAAAACCTCGGCGTACGCTCAACTCACGATGATTTGAACGCGTTCAACTGTGAGGAACGAACATGAGCATGACTGTGACGACGTACCTGACCTACCTGGCGGTCGCCGTACCGCTGACGATCTGGGTGGCCCGCACCCTGAGCCGGAACGGCCGGATCTTCCTGATCGACGTCTTCGACGGCAACGAGGCCTTCGCCGACGCGGTGAACCGGCTGCTCGTGGTCGGCTTCTACCTGCTGAATCTAGGTTTCGTGACCCTGTTCCTGCGCTCGAAGAACCCGGTCCTGGACGCCAGTGGGGTCTTCGAGGCCCTGAGCGTGAAACTCGGCATCGTGATGCTCGTCCTCGGCGGCATGCACCTCGCCAATGTCTGGGTCTTCAACCGCATCCGCCGCCGCAGCCAGGCCGAGCGCCTGGCAACACCCCCGGTCCCGCCCAACGCCGTACTGGCTCCCCAGCCCGAGCCCCCGCTCAACTACGGCTACTGATCCATGCGGGAGCTGACGGTGTTGTACGACCCGCACTGTGGCCTGTGCCGCCGGTTCAAGTACTGGCTGACAGCCCAGGCGCCGGCTCCCGACGGTCGGGGCGGGGTGGTGCGCACGCGCTTCGTCGCGGCGGGGTCGGCGCAAGCGCGGGCGCTCTATCCCACCCTCGACCACGAGGCCACGCTGCGAGATGTGACGGCGGTCGCCGACGACGGATCCGTGTACGTCGATGAGCGGGCCTGGATCATGTGCTTGTGGGCGACGTTCGAGCACCGCGCCACGGCCGTCCGGCTGGCGACTCCGGCGATGCGGCCGGTGGCGCGGGTGATGATCCAGGCGGTGGCGGGTGTGCGGCACCTGACCGTTGAGACGCGTGGGGGTGACTACGCTGACGGGTGTGACGGACAGTGCGACCACCAAGGGTGAGCAGACGCGTGAGCTGATCCTGTCCACCGCGCTGCGGATGTTTCGCGAGCAGGGGTATGGCAAGACGACGATGCGGGCGATCGCGGCCGAGGCGGGGGTGTCGGTCGGGAACGCCTACTACTACTTCAGCTCCAAAGACCATCTGATGCAGGCGTACTACGACCACCTGCAGGATCAGCACAGGGAGGCGGTCCAGGCCGTCCTGGCTGGGGACAAGAGCTTCAGCGCCAGGATGATCGGCGTACTGCGGGTGTGGCTGGACGTGTCGGCGCCGTACCACGAGTTCGCGGGGACGTTCTTCAAGACGGCGGCTGATCCGAAGAGCCCGCTGTCGCCGTTCAGTGCGGAGTCGCAGCCGGCGCGGGATGCGAGTGTCGAGGTCTTCCGTCAGGTGATCGCCGGGTCGGATCTGAAGCTCTCGCCGGAGTTGGCGGCTGAACTGCCCGAGCTGTTGTGGCTGTTCCAGATGGGGATCGTGCTGTTCTGGGTGCACGACGACAGCGACGACCTTCGCCGCACCAAGCTGCTGATCGACCGCTCGGTACCGCTCATCGACCGGCTGCTGCGGCTGACCCGGATCCCCGGTGTGCGCGGAGTGGTCAACGACATCGTCGGACTGATCCGCGCCATCAAGGTCTGACTACTCGCCGGTGCTGCCGTCGATGCGTTCGCGCAGCAGGTCCGCGTGGCCGTTGTGCCGCGCGTACTCCTCGATCAGGTGGATGTAGAGATAACGCACGCTGTATTCACCCTCGCGACGCGGACGCAGGAAGGTGTCATCGAGGCTGTAGCGCACCGCGATCTCCTCAGACTCCTGTACGGCGGCCGCGTACGTCTGCAGGTCGGCCTCCGCCTCCGCAGCATCGACGAGGTCGAAGTCGCCATCGGGGTGTTCGTCGGTCCAATAGCGGTCCGGAACCACCTCGCCGGCCAGGCAGGTTTTGAACCAGTACTGCTCGACTTCCGTGAGATGGCGCACTAAGCCGAGCAACGACATGCTGGACGGCTCGACACTGCGCCGTACCAGGTCCTCCCCGCTCAGACCGCTCACTTTGAGCAGCAATGTCTGTCGGTGGAAGTCGAGAAATCCCTGCAGCAACTCGCGTTCGGCGGCGATCTGGGGCGGGTCTGTTCTGGTCACGGAGACAAACTAGCTGGGGGATGGACCTCCGGTGCCGTACACTGACTGTGACGGCCCGCCCAGTTCTGCCTCGGGCCAGGAGCACTCTGTGACAGAGGTGCTCGCAGTCGACCCCCAAGCGCCGCGGCCCCTGACGGCCGCGCCGGGCAGGACGACCCCACGATTTTTGGAGTACTTATGGCGGCCCGCCGCCCCCTTTCGCAAGCCACAAACACGTCCACCTCCGCCCCGTCCTCCCGCCCGCGCCGCCGGCGCCCGGCCGCGAAGAAGACCGGTGAGAATGTTGCACAGAGCAACAACTCGGTCACAGCTTCGGAGTACGACTCGGTGATCCCGCTCGAGGTCCCGGACGACCTGACCTTCGCCGATCTCGGCGTACCGGCTGCTCTGACCGCGGCGCTCGCCGCGACCGGGGTGACCAAACCCTTCCCGATCCAGGCCGCGACGCTGCCGGATTCGCTGGCCGGCAAGGACGTTCTCGGCCGCGGCCGGACCGGCTCCGGCAAGACCTACGCCTTCGTGCTGCCGCTGCTGGCCCGCCTGTACCTGCGCGGTAACAAGCGGCAGTCGAAGGCTCCGCGGGCCCTGATCCTGGCGCCGACGCGGGAGCTGGCGACCCAGATCCAGGCCTCGATCCAGCCGCTGGCCGATGTGCTCGAGCTGCGCACGATGACGATCTTCGGCGGGGTCGGCCACGGCCCGCAGACGACCGGACTGCGCAAGGGCGTCGACATCGTCGTCGCCTGCCCCGGCCGCCTGGAGGACCACCTCAAGGCCGGCAACGTGAAGCTCGACGCGGTGGAGATCACCATCCTCGACGAGGCCGACCACATGGCCGACCTGGGCTTCCTGCCCGCCGTCCGCCGGATCCTCGAGGCAACGCCGGTCAAGGCCCAGCGGCTGCTGTTCTCGGCCACGCTGGACGCGGGCGTCAACGTCCTCGTGCAGCGCTTCATGACGAACCCGGTCACGCACAGCGTCGACTCGGCGCAGTCGCCGGTCTCGAAGATGACCCACCACGTGCTGCACGTGAAGGCCGACAGCCGGCTCCCGGTGCTGGTCGACCTGACCGCGGCACCCGGCCGGACACTCGTCTTCACCCGCACCAAGTACGGCGCCAAGTCGCTCACCAAGAAGCTGATCGCCCAGGGCGTTCCCGCGGTCGAGCTGCACGGCAACCTGTCCCAGGGTGCGCGCACGCGCAACCTGGAGGCGTTCTCGGCCGGTACGGCGAAGACGCTCGTCGCGACCGATATCGCCGCCCGCGGCATCCACGTCGACGACGTCACGCTGGTCATCCACGCCGACCCGCCGGTCGAGCACAAGGCCTACCTGCACCGCTCCGGCCGCACGGCCCGGGCCGGCGCCGAAGGCACGGTCGTCACCCTGATGACCGACGACCAGGTCCGCGACGTGCGCGACCTGACCCGCAAGGCCGGCATCGCCCCCAAGACCACCAAGCTCGCCGTCGGCGACCCGCTCCTGGCCGAGTTGGCCCCAGGCGAGCGCGTCTTCATCGAGCCCCCGGCCAAGCCCGCCGCCACCGAGGTCACCACCTCGGGCCGTGGTCGCGGCCGAGGTCGCGGAAACGGCCGCGGCGGAGCCACGTCTCCCCGCGCAGCTGGCACCTCACCCCGCGCCGCCGGTAGCACCTCACCCCGCGCCGCCGGTAGCACCTCACCCCGCGCCGCCGGGACCACCTCGTCCCGTCCCGCGGGTGGCGGCGCACCGAACCGCGGTGGCGCCAAGTCCCCGCAGGCTCGTGTCGGCGACAGCCCGTCCGCCTCGCGCGGCGGTCGCCGTCGTCGCGGCCCCCGCAAACAAGCCGCCTGAACCACCCATGCACGCCGCGCCCCCGAGCACCTAGCCCGGGGGCGCGCCCTTCCCCGGCCACTTGTCGTGGCCTGGCACAAGAACCGGTGGCCGGAGACAACGAGTAACCTGTCCCAGCCCACCGTGCGGTCTCCGCACCCCCGACTGGTGGGCGCATCCACTAGATGAGCCTCCCCCGGAGGTGGGGGTGGGGTGGTGGGTGTTTAGGTTGGGGTGGTGATGATTCGGACGGTGTTGGGGGAGCTCAGGCCGGATGGGCTGGGGATTTGTGACGCGCATGACCATCTGTTCTTCCGGTCGGCAATGCTGCCCGGCCAGGAGCTTGATGATGTAGACGCGGCCGTGGCAGAGGTCGGCGAGTTCGCTGACGCGGGCGGTCAGGCGATCGTGCAGTGGACGCCGCACGGCTTGAGCCGCCGCGCCGAGGAACTGCCTGGAATCTCAAGGCAGACAGGGGTTTCGCTGATTGCGGCGACCGGTCTGCACCGAGCCGAGCACTACCCAGATGGTTTCGTCGAGAAGGTCTGGCCGCGGCTCGCGGAGGTCTTCCACGACGAGCTGACCGTTGGCATCGGCAACAGTTCGGTCCGGGCCGGGCTGATCAAGGTGGCCGGTGGATTCCATCGGCTCGACGACCACGCGAAGTTCGTGATGCGCGCTGCCGCGGAAACGCATCACGCGACCGGCGCACCGATCGCGATCCACCACGAACTCGGGTCCGCGGCCGACGCCGTACTGGACCTGCTGGTCGACACCCTCGTCGTACCGCCGGAAAGTGTCATCCTCGGACACCTCAATCGCTTTCCGGACGCGCGGGCGCATCGCGACCTGGCGAGGCGTGGTGCGTGGCTGGCGTTCGATGGCCCATCGCGGGCCAACAACGCGACCGATCCGCACCTGCTCGACTGCCTGGCCGGGCTCATTGACGCCGGGTACGGCGACCGCCTGCTGCTCGGCGGGGACACGACGACTGCGAAGGCGCGGGGCGCGACCGGGGAGGGGCCGGGGATGTCGTTCCTGCTGACCACGCTCCGGCCGCGGATCATCCGCGAGTTCGGCGCCGACACGGCGGATGCGATCTTCCGGAGGAATCCGGCTCGGGCGTTCGCCTGGTAGTACGGTTCGGCCATGAGTGTCGTCGCACAGGTGTTCGTGGTGGTGGCCGGTCTGTTCCATGTCGCGATCTTCGTCATGGAGAGCCTGTTGTTCCGCAAGCCGAGCACGTATCAGCGGTTCCTGGTCAAGGACGAGGCCGAGATGAACGCCGCCCGGCCGTGGGCGTTCAACCAGGGGTTCTACAACCTGTTCCTGGGCGCCGGCGCGCTCGGCGGGCTGATCGCGGGCGGCGACAAGGGCCACGCGATCGCGCTCTTCAGCTGCGCCTGCATGGCCGGCGCCGGGATCGTGCTGGTCGCCTCCGACCGCCGGATGCTGCAGGCCGCGGCCACCCAGGCCCTGCCCCCGATCCTCGCCTTGGTACTCGCCGCAGCGCTCTGATTGACTTCAACCGCACTTGAAGTCGGAAGGTGTTCGGCATGACCACGACTGCCGAACCAACGCTTTCGACTCCAGGTGTGTTGTCCCCGCAGTACCGGGCGCTGACGATCGGCATGGTCGCGCTGATCACGCTGGTCGCGTTCGAGAACCTGGCCGTGACGACCGCGATGCCGACCGTCGCCCAGGCGCTCGACGGTCTGTACCTCTACGCGCTCGCGTTCGGCGGCCCGCTGGCCTCCGGCGTGGTCGGGATGGTTGTCTCCGGCACCTGGAGTGACCTGCGCGGCCCGACCCGCCCGCTCTGGCACGGGACCGCCTGGTTCCTCGGCGGCCTGGTGATCGCCGGGATCGCGCCGAGTATGGAGGTCCTGGTCGCCGGCCGGATCATCCAGGGCTTCGGCTCAGGCCTGCTCACCGTTGCCTTGTACGTCGTCGTCGGGCAGCTGTACCCGGCGATTCTCCGCCCGCGGATCTTCGCCGCGTTCGCGACCGGCTGGGTGGTGCCGTCACTCGTCGGCCCGGCGATCGCGGGGCTGATCGTGGAACACACCAGTTGGCGGATCGTGTTCCTCGCCGTACCGGTGCTGGCGATTCCGGCGGCCTTCGTGATGCGGCCTGGGCTTGCGCGGGGAGACCGGTACGACGTTCGTTCGGGGCGGCTGTGGGACAAGCAGGCGCTGTGGGCGATCGCGGCCGCGGTAGGTGTCGGGGTGCTGAACTACGGCGGCCAGCAGCACGGCGTACTGCAGATCGCACTGCTCGGTGTCGGACTGGCCGCGATCGTGGTCTTCGCGCCGAAGCTGTTGCCGCGCGGAACGTTCGCCTTCGGGCGCGGGCTGCCGTCGGTGATCGCGTTGCGCGGGCTCGTTGCCGCAGCCGGGTTCGGAGCCGAGGTATTCCTGCCGCTGATGCTGACCCGCGAGCGCGGATTGTCCCCGGCCGTCGCCGGCCTCGTGCTCACCGTGAGCGCGCTGAGCTGGACGCTGGCATCGTGGTGGCGCGGTCGCCCGAAGCACCGGTTCGGACCGTCGGTCTTCTTGCAGGTGGGCATGATCGCGATCGTGCTGGGGATCGGGATCGCCGTACTGACGCTCGATCCGCACGTGCCGGTCGTCGTCGGCATCCTCGGGTGGAGCCTGACCGGGTTCGGGATGGGCACGGTCTTCCCGACGCTGTCGGTGCTGGTCCTCGAGTACTCCGAACGTGCCGAGCAGGGTGCGAACAGCTCTGCCCTGCAACTCAGCGACTCGTTGTCCACGGCAACGGTCCTGGCCGTCGGCGGCTCACTCTTCGCGGCGATCGAGCCGCACTCCCCGGTCACCGCATACCTGGTCGCCTTCGGAGTCCCCGCCGTACTGGCTCTGCTCGGGGTTCAAGCGGCGCGGCGGACTACTCCTTCGTCCCGCTGACCGCGATCCCGGCTCCAAGCCCGATGATCATCAGCCCGCCCGTCCCACCGACAAGCTCGAGCCGGCGCGGCGACCGCGCGAACCACTCCCGCGCCGTACCGGCCACGAACGCCCACAAACTGTCGGACAACAGCGCGATCGTGATGAAGACCAGCCCCAGCACCAAGATCTGCGCCCAAGCCGGGCTCCCCGCCCCCTGATCCACAAACTGCGGCAACGCAGCGGCAAAGAACACCGCAGTCTTGGCGTTAGTCACCCCCACCAAGAACCCCTGCCGCAAGGTCTTCCGAGTACTCCCCGGCCGGGCGGCAGTGGTCATCGCCTCGACCAGCGACTTCCGCGTCCGAAACGCATGCACCCCGAGATAAATCAGGTAAGCCGCCCCCGCCAACTTCACCACAGTCAGCGCGACCGCACTGGCCGCAATCAACGTCCCCAACCCCAGCGCCACCAACACCAACATCACCGACGCACCCAACGTATTCCCCAACATCGTGAGCACCGCCTCCCTGCGCCCAACCGCCAGCGCCCGCCCCACGATGAACAACACGCTAGGCCCCGGAACGATGATGATCACAAGCGCGGTAACAGCAAACGCAACCAGATGATGAGCGGAAGGCATAAGCACAGCCTAATGCGAACGCTCCCTGCCCCGCCTCAACTATTCGAACCCCTTCGAACGGCTTCCACGCCCCCACCCGCCATGCCACGGTGACGCCTCCACCAACCAAAGGGGAGCCCTCCGTGACCCACCTCTCCCGCCGGTCCGCCCTCGGACTGGCCGCGGCCGCGGCCGTCGCGCCGCTCGCAGCCACCCTCCCGGCCCGCGCGACTGCGTCGACATCTTTCGACCTGCCCGTCGACTGCTATGGCTTCGTCAAGAGCGCCAGGCCGAACCAGGCCTTCGTCGCCTACAACTCGGGCTTCCCCGCCCGGGATGAGTTTCAGCCGTTGACCGGTCCCGTCTACGAACCGGCAGAGGACGGGGAACCAGCTGCCCAAGGCGTCCGGCGAAGCTGGTTTCGGGTCCCACTGAGCAAGCTCGCGGGACTGACTGTCGACAATGCGTTCCTGATCATCACGCTGCTGGACTCCAAGAGCCCGCTGCGGACCCCGGTCGATCTGTACCGCGTGAGTGACATCGACAACAGTTTCCCAGCCTGGAGCGATTCCGACTCGCCGGCGTTCTGGCTGCAGCGACTCGCGACCGTGTCAGCCAGTGCTTACAACGCCCAACCGCAGCCTCTCCAGTTCGACAGCTCCGCGCTGTTCAGCGGGGTTCGGACTGCGGTCGCCGAGGGCTCGCAGTCCATCTCCTTCGGTCTACGCAGCCCGTCGGAGAACGATCGGGCTCAGTACAAGAAGTTCGACGGCTTCTCGCCACGGCTCATCGTCTCCGCGCACTGATGGTCTGAGGGGATTGTCACGCCGCGCCGTAGCTCGTTGACCCCTCTGTGGGGCGGCGGCTACGGTTCGGAGGACAACTGCGATGCCCGAGGGAAGCCGGTGAAAGTCCGGCGCGGCCGCGCCACTGTGAGCGAGCTTGCTCGCGAGTCAGGATGCTCGGGCACCAGCAGCCTTTCGAAGGGGACGCGCACTTCCCCAGGAGGTTCAGATGGCAGCTCCTGCCCAGTCGGTCGGCGTACCGGCGATCTCGTCCCGGTTGCTTCTTCTTTCCGCGCTCAGTGTCGGCCTGATGCTGCTGCTCGCTTACCTGGTCGGGTTCGACCAGGGGGCGGTGTCGCAGTCCGGGATGTACCTGCACGAGCTGATGCACGACGGTCGGCACCTGCTCGGCGTGCCCTGCCACTGATCAGATGCGCACCTTCGGATCACTCCTGGTGCGCGGCCTGATCGTCGGACTCTTCGCCGGCCTGCTGGCCGGAACCTTCGCTTATGTGATGGGCGAGTCGCGGATCGATGCCGCGATCGCGATCGAAGAGGCCAACGCGGGCGCGCACACCCATGACCACGGCGACGAGCACGCCGCCGACCCCACTGCCGAGGAAGAGCCCCTGGTCAGCCGCACCGGCCAGAAGGGCGGCCTCTTCCTGGCCACCGGCCTGTACGGCGTCGCCCTCGGCGGCATCTTCGCCGTCGGCTTCACCCTGCTCCGGCGCAAGCTCCGGACGGACAACGACTCGTACGCCGCCCTCGGCCTGGCCGCCGCCGGTTTCATCGGCATCGTGCTCGTCCCGTTCCTCAAATACCCGCCGAACCCACCGGCCGTCGGCGACCCCGAGACGATCACCCGCCGTACCGTCACCTACCTGCTGACGATCGTGATCGGCCTGCTCGCGGTCTGGGCCGGCGTCGCGCTGTCACGCTGGACCGCCCGGTACGGCGAAGTGGCCCGCCTGGCCGGCGGTGTCGCGGGACTCGTGCTGACCGTGGTGGCGGCGTACCTGATCCTGCCTCGAATCAACGAGGTTCCGGACACGTTCCCCGCTACGCTGCTCTGGCAGTTCCGGTTCGCCTCGCTCGGTACGCAGGCGACGCTGTGGCTCCTGCTCGGTTTCGGGTACGCCGCCACAGTGGCCCGCCGGCCATCCGAACAGAAGGTGTCTGTTTGAGCTCGTTGACGCTGGTCGCCCACGCACTGACCCCCGCGCTGCGCGGCCTCGTCCTCGGCGGCGCCCCCGACCCGGACCCGGCGAGCGTGGAATCAGCGCGCGAACTCAAGCTCGAGGCCGACGCCACGTACGCCGGCCCCGAGCCCGCCGCCATCCAAACCGCCGAAGCCCTAGGCCTGACCCCAACCGTCGAACCGGCCCTCCGAGACCGCGACTACGGCGACTGGTCCGGCCGCGGCCTCGAAGACCTCCTGGCCGCAGACCCCACCGGCGTCGCCGCCTGGCTAGAACGCCCCCACACGGCCACTCCCGGCGGCGAGACCGAGAACGACGTCATCACCCGAGTAGCAGACTGGCTAGGCGACCTAGTAGAACGCCACGACGACCGCAGCACCCTCGTCGCCGTCGTACACCCGGCAGTCGTCCGCGCAGTAATCCTCTACGTCCTAGACGCCCCAGCCGAGTCCCTACGCCACGTAGACATCCGCCCCCTCGCAACCGTCACCCTCTCCCACCACACCGGCAACTGGTCCCTCGCCTTCCACTGACGACTGCACGGGCAGGAAAGGGAGGGGAAGGGAAAGGGAAAGGGAAAGGAAGGCAAACAAGAGAAAGGAAGGTCAACAACAAAGACAAAAGAGCAAAAACAAGAGAGAGAAAAGACAAAGATTTAGATTGGGCTGGGTGCCCAGATCCGTTGCCTGCAAGGGCACCGCCGCTCGGGAACCCTCACGCTGCCGTGAGCTCCTGCCGGATGCGACGAATCAGGTCCACCGCCCGGTCGCCGGTGAGTGCGAGAGCAGACAACCGCTCAAAGGCATCGCGGTATGCAGCCGTCTGCTCCGGGTCGGTGATGTCGACCGTCGCCGTCTCGAGTTCGACATGAACAAGATCGGGCTCTTCGTCGTCCCGATCTGCCATCACGCTCCAGGCGTGATAGGAGAATGCCCCGAACGGACGCGCGAACGGAACGATGCCGAAGCGAACCGTTCCATCGGCGGCGAACAGGGACAGCCGGTCAAGCTGGGCTACAAGCGTCGCGACGCTGGCGATCGGCCAGCGCAACGCGGCCTCGCCAACCAGTAGCCGAACTGCCCGATCCGGGTCGTAGAGGAGCGCCTGCCGGGCCATCCGCGCAGCGACCGCCGTGTTGAGTTCGGGTTGCTCCATCTCGGTGCACGCGAAGATTTCACGAGCATAGGCTGGGGTTTGAAGCAAACCTGGAATCAGGCGAGGATGCCAGGTCAGTGTCAGCCCGGACGCACTCTCGACCTCGGAGACCCTGCCCTGGCGCTGGGCGATTCCGTCTGCTGCTCGGCCGTGCCAGGGAGCCGGAGATGTTTCCGTGGCGATCTGCTCAGCGAGGTCTGAGATCTCGCCGGCGCGTTCCGGTGAGATCCCACAGATCGTCGACCACCGCCCCGCCAGATCAGGCGTCGGGCTTGATTGGCCGAGCTCGATCCGTGACAGTTTCGACTGCGAGACACCCAACCGCGCGGAGAGCTCCGTACCGGACAAACCTGCGAGTTTGCGAGCACCACGAAGCAGTCCACCAAGCCGCTGATGGACTGCTTCGCCGGAGCCGAACATGCTCATGTCTGGTGCGGATCGTCCTTTGTATCGTCGATGAACTGCAGTAACGGCACAGAGTTGGCCACCGCCAGATCGCGGTAATGCTGACATTGCGCAAGGGTCGCCGGATCGTCGTCGAGCTCCCAGCCGAGTTTGACACCGGTCTCCATGTTGTACCGGTACCAGACCAGGGTGTCGTCGAACAACGCGAACTCTGACGGGATCTCGGCGAGACCGGGATGACTGCTCCGGAGTGCGATCCGCACATCCTGGCCGGTTGCCAGATTGTTTGCCTGGTACGCCGCGAACTCATAGCGGAGGTAGTCGTTCAGCGGCAGATCGATGACATGCAGCAACGTATTTGTGCAGCCGTCGCTGATCTGGTCGGCCGTCTCCTGCCATTGCGGGTCGGTCGAAGGCGTCACGCTGCCCGTCGCACGCCACTCCGCGATCCGGTCGGCCTCGTCGGGCCAGTCATAGGACTGCAGAAGCTCGATCCGGAACACCGCACGCTTCGCGCTCCAGTACAGCTCTCGCAAGGTGGTGACGTCGAGAGATTTGATCACCGGCGTGCCCGGATCGCGTCGGCGGCTTGCAGCAGTGTCTCGACGGGCAATCTACCCAACAGTTCACCGGCCGGAATCCGTGCGGGAGCGATGCGGTCGATGCCATCCGGGGCTTCATAGAGCTGAACGAGCACGGTCGCGTCGCCGGCATCCTCCAGCCATACACGGGCACACCCATCGGTGCTGGTGGTGCCGGGCTTGTCCTCATGAGCGATCAACCGCAACGTCATGGCGTCCTCCATTGATGTGGGGCGGTGCTCTGCAGACATTCACCCATCACCCCTGGGTACCTGTCAATGCCCGGAACTACCCGTTGCGTGGATGGGTAGAAATGGGTAGATTGCATCGTGTCAGCTTGGACTGAAGGAGGTACCGCGAGTGGGCATGTCCACGATCAGCCGGAGCGGGGCCTCGACGCCAGAGGACGTGCTTGCTGAGGTGCGTCGGCTCCTCGGTGAACGCCGGTCGCCGGAGGAGTTCGTCCGGGCGATTCGGCGGCTGCTCGATCCCCTGGCCAAGCGGCAGGTGGTCGAGCTGACCGAGCGAGGTTGGCCCGTCTTGCGAGCGGCGGCTGCCGGCAGGCCTCCGGTCGATGAACTGCGATGGTGCGACCTGACGTCCGGTCAGCGCGTCCACCACTTCGAGTACGGCGCAGGAACGGTCGACAGCTCAGGACCGGACTGGATCTACATCACGTGGGACAACCCCGACGAACACCTCAACCATCACACCGCGGCAATCGTCCGCCACCTCACGCGAGGAAGTCCCGCCGTACCGACCGACGTGTAGCCCGGCATCCGCGCCGAGGGAGCGGTAACCACGTATCGAATTGCACTATACGGAAAACAGATAGTCAGCTGGTGGCGGCTCGTTCGGTGGCGCTTCGGAGGACGCAGAATTCGTTGCCTTCGGGGTCGTGCATGACTACCCAGCCGGTGCCGTCGGGGTTGCGGAAGTCGGCGCCGATGGTGGCGCCTAGGGTCAGGAGCCAGGCGACCTCTTCGTCTCTAGGGCCGTCTGGTTCCAGGTCGAGGTGTAGGCGGTTCTTGCCGGCTTTGCCGTCGTTGTTCTGCTCGAACAGGAACGTCATCGACTCGGTCGGGACGCTCGCGTAGGGATCGCCTGGGTGGTCGTCGTCGGGGCGCTCGGTTCGCAGCACCTGTAGCCAGAAGCCGGCCAGTTCGTAAGGGTTGTGGCTGTCGAAGGTGACGGTCCGCACGTGAGAGGTCATTTGCCGACCCTACTTCCGGAACACCAGCCGGTTCTCGGGATTTTCCGCGTCCTGGTACGGCGTGAATCCGGCCGCGACCGCCAGTTCGGTCAGCTGCTCCGGCAACCAGAGGTGTACCCAGATGTCCATCGGGAGGTCGCCGTACCCGGATGTCTTGTGATTGGACTCCTCGCCGACGTGGAAGCCCAGCAACAGCACTCCGCCAGGTGCCAGCACGCGGTGGAACTCGGCGAGGGCCTGCGGTACGACGTCGCGCGGCAGATGGATGATCGACCACCAGCTGACCACCCCGCCGAAGGACTCGTCGGCGAACTCCAGATCCGTCATCGAGCCGACACGGAAGTCGAGCTCGGGGTGATCTCGGCGGGCTACGCCGATCATGCCGGGGGAGAGGTCGAGCCCGATCGCGGGCCCGCGGGCGGCGAGCAGCCCGGTGGTGCGGCCGGGGCCGCAGCCGGCGTCGAGGACCGGCAGGCCCGCCGCCAGTTGGATGACCAGGTCGAATCCTTCGATCTCCCAGTCGGGACCGTCGACCACGCGCTCGGCGTACGAGGTCGCCACGGTGTTGTACGACTCGCGGATTCGTCCCAAAGCTTCTGTCATGGCGCGACCCTAGAAGGCCGCGCCGACAGAATTCGGTCAGGCCTTGCCGAGGGACTGCTTCTGCTTGCCGAGACCTTGGATCTCCAGCTCCATCACGTCACCCGGCGCCAGGTACGGGAAGCGGCCGGACAGCGCCACACCTTCCGGCGTACCGGTGTTCAGGATGTCGCCGGGGCTGAGCACCATGTACTGCGAGAGGTCGCGGATCAGGGTGGCCACGGAGAAGATCAGGTCCCGGGTGTTCGAGTCCTGGCGGGGCTCGCCGTTCACGAAGGACTTGAGGTCGAGGTTGGTGGGGTCGACCTCGTCGGCCGGGATCAGCGCCGGGCCGAGCGGGTTGAAGGTCTCACAGCACTTGCCCTTCGACCACTGGCCGCCCGACTCCTCGATCTGGAAGGCACGCTCGGAGACGTCGTTCGAGACGGCGTACCCGGCGATGCAGGCCAGGGCCTCCTCGTCGGTCTCGACGTACCGGGCCTCCTTGCCGATGATGACGGCGAGCTCGACCTCCCAGTCGGTCTTGGCCGAACCGCGGGGGATCAGGACCTCGTCGTACGGGCCGACGACGGTGTTCGGGTGCTTGAAGAACACGATCGGCTGCTTCGGCGGTGCGGAGCCGGACTCGGCCGCGTGGGCGGCGTAGTTCATGCCGATGCAGACCACGGCGCCGGGACGGGCGATCGGAGCGCCGACCCGGAGGCCGTCTGTGGAGGCTGCCGTCAGCTCACCGGCCTCCAGTGCGGCGCGGGTGCGGGCGATGCCGTCGGCGGCCAGGAAGGCGCCGTCGATGTCGGCGGTGAGGGGGCTCAGGTCGTAGACGGTGCCGTCGGTGGCGCGCACGTACGGGCGCTCCTCGCCGACCGCGCCGAGGCGCAGCAGTTCCACAGGTGTCTCCTACCTCAGGACGGAATCACTCTTGATCGAACATAGGCCGCAACCGCTCGCGGGACGCCTCGATGTGCGCCCGCATCGCTGCGGCCGCCTCCACCGGGTCGCCCTTGCGGACCGCGGCCACGACGGTCTTGTGCTCCCGCAACGCCTTTGTCGCGATTCCACCGCCGTAGTACAGCCGGAACAGGTGCAGGTGGCAGTGTGTGCGGGCGAAGGACAGCCGCGCGGTCTCGTTGCCGGACAGCTCCAGCACCAGGTCGTGGAAGCGCTGGTCGTGCGCAGCCATCGCCCGATAGCTCTCGTACGCCGGTCTGTCCGGTACGTCGGTGTAGCTCAGCATCTCGTCCTTGAGCCGGACCAGGTCCTCGGTGCCGGCGCGTTCCGCGGCGCGACCGGCCGCCCAGGGCTCGATGTGCAGCCGGAACTCGAACAGGTCCTCGAACTCGGGCCGGCTGAGCCGTGACGACACCCGGTAACCGCGTAGCGGCTCCTTGATCACCAGTCCGTCGGACTCCAGCCGGGCCAGCGACTCCCGGATCGGGGTCTGCGAGATCCCGAGCTCCCGGGTCAGGGCGTCGATGTTCAGCCGGGTGCCCGGCTCGACCACGCTGTCCATGATCAGGCCTTTGACGGTCTCGTAGACGTCGTCGCTCAGCACCTGTCGCTGGGGCAAGCGGGCGAGCTGCCCCGCCAGACCCACATGCGCATCAGTCACAGTGCACTCCTCCCGAACCATATTCTGCCCGACTTGTCATCGTTACCTCGACGAGTCTTGACGGCTCCAGTGTGAGGCGGCAGCATCAGGTTCGCAATATCCTATAGGATCTGGAGTCCGCTGATGACCGTCGCCCGCCGTCGAACCGCCCTCTGTCTGGCCACCGTCGCGCTCGTCGCGACCGGTTGCACGACCAAGCCCGCCGACTCCACATCCGGTGGCGCACCGAAGGACGACGCGTCCAGCGGGGCCAGTTCGGGCCCGGTGACCCTGAAGGACGGCTCGAAGGTCAAGCTAGCGCTGATCCCGGGCGGCGCACACCCCTATTTCCAGCCGTGGAAGACCGTCGCCGCGGTCGACAAGGCCGACTTCAAACTCGGTGACGCGACCTTCAACGAGACCGGCGAGTGGGACCAGGGCAAGCAGAACAACGTGATCAACTCGCTGGCCGCGCAGGGCTACAACGCGTTCGGCATCTTCGGCGTGTCGCCGACCGACATCAACTCGACGTTCGAGGACCTGAAGGCGAAGGGGTTCGCGGTCGGTTCGCTGGCCTCCTGCCCGGCCGGTGACACCAACGCGGCCGACTTCTGCCTGTCCACGGATGTCGAGGCGGCGGCGTACAAGGCGGCCAAGGCAACCATCGAGGCGATCGGCGGCGAGGGCACGATCGTGCACCTGACCGGCAACAACGTCGACTCCAACACCCAGCGCCGGATCGCGGGGGTGAAGAAGGCGATCGCCGAGACCAACGGCAAGGTCACCGAGCTGCCGGTGATCACGGACATCGACAAGGACTTGTCCACCGCGCAGAAGGCGGTCGCCGACCTGCTTGCCTCCAAGGGCAAGGAGATCAAGGGGATCGTCACCACGGCGTACAACCCGGCCGTGGCCGCGGCCGATGGTGTTGCCTCCAGCAAGCTTCCGATCAAGGTCGTCGCGATCGACGACGACGCGAAGATCCTGGCCGGGATCAAGTCCGGTGGCGTCGCCGCGACGGTGACGCAGAACCCGGCCGGCCAGGCGTACATCGGTGGCTGGCTGCTCGCGCTGCTGCAGTCCAAGCAGTGCACGATGAAGACGCCTGGTGTGATCGTGGACTCCGGCTCGTTCGTGGTCACGAAGGCCAACGTCGACACGTACGACGAGGAGCGCAAGGCGAAGACCAAGGCGCTGCAGCCCGAGTTCGAGAAGCAGCTGAGCTGCCAGTGAGCGCTGTTACGCGTGCCGAGGCCTACCTGGTCGATCTCGAGGTCGAGACGGTCCGCACTGATGCTGTGCAGTCGTTCCTCAAGCAGGAGACGATCTTCGTCTCGCTGGAGACGGCTGACGGGCTGAGCGGGCTGGGGTACTCGTACACGATCGGTACGGGCGGAACCGCCGTACTGGCGTTGCTGCGGGACCATCTGTTGCCGCGACTGATCGGGAAGGACGCCCGGAACGTCGAGGCGTTGTGGTCCGACCTGTTCTGGTCGACCCACGCAACCACGGTCGGTGCGATCACCTCACTGGCACTGGCGGCCGTCGACACCGCGCTGTGGGACCTGCGGTGTCTGCGGGCGGCTGAGCCGTTGTGGCGGTTGGCCGGTGGGTATCGGCAGCAGGTGCCTTTGTACGACACCGAGGGCGGCTGGCTGCACCTGACCACGGATGAGCTTGTTGCGGGTGCCTTGGCGTCGCAGAAGGCCGGTTGGCCCGGTGTGAAGCTCAAGGTGGGCAAGCCGCGGGTTCACGAGGACCTGGAGCGACTGCGCGCCGTACGGGATGCAGTTGGTCCTTTGTTGGACATCATGGTTGATGCGAACCAGTCGATGACGTACGCCGAGGCCAAGCGGCGTGCTGCTGCTTTCGAGTCGGTGGACCTGTCGTGGTTCGAGGAGCCGTTGCCGGCTGACGATCTGACTGGGCATGTGCGGCTGGCGCAGTCCACGTCGATCCCGATCGCGGTGGGTGAGTCCCTGTACTCGGTGTCGCAGTTCCGTGAGTACGTCGCGGCCGGGGCGGCCGGGATCGTCCAGGTGGACGTAGCGCGCATCGGCGGGATCACTCCGTGGCTGAAGGTCGCTCATCTGGCTGAGGCGTTCAACCTCGAGGTCTGTCCGCACTTCCTGATGGAGATCCACGTCAGCCTGACCGCCGCCGTACCGAACGGCCGGTACGTCGAGCACATCCCGCAGCTGCGAGCCATCACTCGTTCTGAGATGGCCGTGGTGGACGGGCACGCGGTTGCGCCGGATGTGCCGGGGCTGGGGATCGACTGGAACCCTGACGCCATAGACGATCGGCGTGTCTCGTGAGCGCGCCGGTGTCGGAGACCGCCACTCAGGCGCTCCAAGAGGACACACCGGTCGAGAAGCCGCCGCGTGGCACGCCCTGGTGGGCCAACCAGCGGATCGGGTTGCTACTGCTCGTCGTACTGCTGGGTGCGCTGTTCGGTGTGCTGCGGCCGGCGTTCTTCAACCAGCAACTGGTGATCTTCCCGCTGCTGCGTGACATCGCGATGTTCACCGTGGTCGGTCTGGCACAGCTATGTGTGCTGTCGATCGGACACATGAACCTTGCCGTCGGCCGGATGGCGGCGTTCTCGATGATGATCACCGGCATCTCCTACGACCTGTGGCACTTCACCCTGTACTCCGGACTCCTGGTGGGACTGGTGGCCGGTACGGCGATCGGTGCGCTGGCGGGCTGGGTGATAGCGCGGACCGGGGTCAACTCGTTCGTGGTGACGCTGGCACTCGACTTCCTGCTGCTGGGGATGATTCCGCTCGTCTACACGTCGCTGACCGACAATGCGGCGTTCGTGACCAAGCCACCGGGCATGCGGGAGCTGCGGAACTACTCGCTCGCGGATGTGTGTGTCGGCAACGTGTGCGGATCGCCCGCCGTACCGCAGCTGGCTCTCTTCGCTCTGATCGCCATGGCAGTTGTCGGCTGGATCTACTCGCGGACCCGGCTCGGCCGCGAGCTGCTGATGACCGGGTCGTCGGTGCGCGCCGCTGAGCTCTCGGGGATCCCGACTGCTCGCCGGGTAATCACTGCGCACGCCATGTCGGGCTGCCTGGCCGCGCTGGCCGGATTCATGCTGGCTGTCTCGACCGGCTCGATCAAGGCGACCATCGGCGAGGAGTTCATGCTCCCGTCGTTCCTCGGACCGATTCTCGGTGGCACTTTGCTGGCCGGCGGTTTCGTCTCGATCTGGGGCACCTTGATCGGTACGGCGCTCACGTCGGTGATCCGCAAGGGGCTCGACCTGCTCGGTGTCGGTCTGGAGAGCCTGAACATCTACCTCGGTCTGATCCTGCTGCTCGCGCTGTCCACCGACCGCGTCCGAACAGTCCTGTCCGAGCGGCAGGAGGTGCGACGACAATGAAGCGCTTCGCCCGATCGACCGAGATGACCTTGCTTGTCATCGGCATCGTGTTCTTCATCGGGTTGGTCATCGCGTCCGGCGGTGACCTGCTCGCAGCGAATTCCTTAAGAGTGCTACTTCAGTTCCTTGCCGTGCCGATCCTGATCGGATTGGCTCAAATGGTGGTGCTCGCAGTGGGTCAACTCAACTTGGCCGTCGGCGCGATCGGTGGATTCGCGGCGGCGGCAATGGGCGTGCTCATGGCCGATCACGGCGTACCGGTTCCGCTGGCGCTGCTGATCGGGTTCCTGCTCGCCGGAGTTGTCGGCCTGCTGAACGGTGTGCTCGTCGTGCTGACCCGGATCAACGGGTTCATCGTCACGCTGGCGACGATGACGATCCTGCTCGGCGTGCAGTACCGGTTGGTCGGCACCCGGACCGTCGATGCTTATCCACAAGGGCTCAAGACCTTCGGGTCGGCCGCGCTGTTCGGCGTCATCCCGTGGATCTTCGTCGTGGCGCTGATCGTGGCCGGGCTCCTCGCGGTGATGCTGAAACGGACAGTGCCGGGTCGGCAGCTGCTCGCCTCCGGTGGGAACCCGATCGCCGCCCGGCTGTCCGGGATCTCCAACGACCGCTCGGTGATCGTCGCGCACGCGTTGTCCGGCGCGATCCTCGGCGTTGCTGCGATTCTCACGGTCGCCTCGTCGCCAGGCGTGAACAAGAGCATCGGCGGTGACTGGCTGCTGCCTTCGTTCGCGGCACCGATCATCGGCGGCGCATTGCTCACCGGCGGATCGGCCGTCGTACTGGGAACCGTGCTGGCGGCGTTCATCGTGCGCTTCGTGGACACCGCACGGGCCGAGTTCTCCCTCGAACCCTCCTGGGTGAACTTCGTGGTCGGCGCGGTCGTCCTCGGCTCGGTCGTGCTCGGGCAGGTTCGCACTCGTCGGCAGGACCGGCGTTCGGTGGTGAAATCGCCCGACGCGGCGGTGGCCGGAGGTGTGTCATGACGCTGTTCGAGGCTTCGGAGATCGTGAAGGTCTTCCCCGGCGTCCGCGCGCTGGACGGCGTCACGTTGTCGCTCGAGGCCGGCTCGGTCCACGCCTTGCTGGGTGAGAACGGCGCCGGCAAGTCGACGCTGATCAAGGTCGTCACCGGGCTCTACCGTCCGGACGGCGGCCGGTTGCTGCTCGACGGGCGCGAGGTGTCCTTCGGCTCGCCGCACGAATCGGCCGCGGCCGGGATCGGCGTCGTCCACCAGGAGCGCAACCTGATCCCCGGCTTCACGGTCGGCGAGAACATCCTGCTCCAGAAGCTGCCGACCAATCGCGGTCTGGTCGACCGGGCGGCGATCCGGTCCGAGGCGACGCGCTGGCTGGCCGAGCTGGAGCTCGACATCGATCCGGATCAGCCGGTCACGGAGCTCTCGGTCGCGCAGGCGCAATTGGTCGAGATCGCCAAGGCGCTATCGGTGGAGAGTCGTGTGCTGCTGCTCGACGAGCCCACCGCGTCGATCACGCCGAACGAGGCAGCTCTGCTGTTCCGCGTCGTGGAGAAGCTGAAGGACGACGGACGCGCAGTGCTGTTCGTCAGCCACAAGCTGGAAGAGGTCTTCCAGATCTGCGACACCGTCACCGTCCTGCGCGACGGCGCCTCGGTGCTGTCCGGCGGCGCGTTGTCCGAGCTCACCCGTGACCAAGTGGTCGACCTGATGGTCGGCCGCGTCCACGAAGCCCTCAACCTGCCCGATCGAACCGTCGACACCACGGTCGCCCCGATCCTGGAGCTCCGCGGCGTCGGTACGGCGACCGGTCACGCGGAGGTGGATCTCACCGTCCGCCCCGGCGAGATCGTCGGCCTGTACGGACTGGTCGGCGCCGGCCGGAGTGAGTTGGCCAAGGCCCTGCTCGGCCTCGACCGCATCACCGCCGGTGAGGTCCTGGTGCGCGGGCAGGCGGTCAAGATCCGCACAGTCCGCGACGCCCTGCGCAACCACAAGATCGGCTACGTCACCGAGAACCGCAAGGAAGAGGGCGTCTTCCTCGAGCAGTCGATCGCCCGCAACATCGCCGTCACCATCTGGGACCGCCTCCGCAAACTCCTCGGCTACGTCCCCGCCAAGTCCGAGACCGAGATCGTCTCGTCGTACGTCGAACAACTCGGTATCCGGATCGCCTCGCCGTCCCAACACGCCGGCACGCTCTCCGGTGGCAACCAGCAGAAGGTCTCCCTGGCCAAATGGCTGGCCGCCCAGACCGAGATCCTCATCATCGATGAGCCCACGGTCGGCATCGACGTCCGCACCAAAGACGCCTTCCATACGCTCATCTGGGACCTCGCCGCGAATGGCCTCGCCATCCTCCTGATCACCTCCGACCTCCCCGAGATGATCACGCTCGCCGACCGCGTAGTCGTCATGCGCGACCACCGCATCCAGGGCGAACTCCCCAACACCCACGACTACGACCAGATGAGCCAACAAGTCATCCGCCTAATCCACGCAGAAGGCACCACAGCCGCATGAGCAGAGTCGACGCCCACCACCACGTGTGGGACCTGTCCGTCCGCGACCAGACCTGGATGGTCGGCCCGGACTTCGCCCCCATCCGACGCAACTTCACCGCCGACGACCTCGCACCCCTGGCCGCCGCAGCCGATATCACCGCCACCGTCCTGGTCCAGACAGTCGGTGTCCTGGCCGAGACCGGCGAGTTCCTGGAGGTTGCTGCCAGCAACGACCTCGTCGCCGGTGTCGTGGGCTGGGTTGACCTGACCGCACCCGACATTGCGGACGTCCTCGCCAACCTCCAGGCCCGCCCGGATGGCCAGTACCTGAAGGGCATCCGCCACCAGGTGCACGACGAGCCGGATCTCGAGTGGTTGCTGCGCTCCGACGTACAACGCGGCCTGGCCGCAGTCGCCGACGCCGGTCTCGTCTACGACCTGCTCACCAAGACCCCGCACCTCCCAGCGGCAATCAAGACAGCCCAGGCGCTCCCACAGCTCTCCTTCGTGGTCGACCACATCTCCAAGCCCGCCATCGGCGGCTCGCTGGACCCCTGGGCCACCGACCTCCGAGCCCTCGCCGCCCTCCCCAACGTCACCTGCAAACTCTCCGGCATGGTCACCGAGGCCAACTGGACCTCCTGGACCCCCGCCGACCTCAAGCCGTACGCCGACGTAGTCCTGGACGCCTTCACGCCCGACCGCGTCATGTTCGGCTCCGACTGGCCCGTCTGCCTACTAGCCGCGTCGTACGGCGACGTGGTGGCAGCCGCCGAGACCCTCACCGCCGACCTAACCCCCGCCGAACGCGAGGCCATCTTCACCACCACAGCCACCACCACCTACAACCTCACAACCTGACGAGCCAACCCCCAGCCACCCAATGCCGTCCTACGCCCTCGCCGCCCGGGCACCTGACGGGTGAACCCATCGGCTTGTCGGACCCCAAGGCCGGCTAGCGGGCCTCCGCATGAGCCGGTGCGACGTTGTGCCCGGTTCAACCACGCGCGCGGCCAGCAGGTGGTCGATGGGATGCTCCTATAGCTGTCAAGTGGTGGTTTGTGGTTGGAGTGCTTGGCGGATGTGGGGTAGGAGTTCGCGGGCGATGTAGCGTTTGAGGCAGCG
>NZ_JBHUQZ010000015.1:0-173418 GCF_042674205.1 Kribbella sp. NPDC056951 | reverse complement strand
GGACAATCGCTTCCTACCGGGAGTTCCGCTGCTTCACGTCCACCGACACCCCACTTGACACCAAAACCCACCAGCTAACTAAGCGGCATTGGGGTGAACCCACCAGGTGCAAGGTTCCCAGCCCGGGGCGGGCCCGGTGGCGGGCGGGAAGGCGGCAGACCGGGTTACGGCTTGCGGGCTACGGCACCGGGTCAGTCCTCCGGGTGGAAGCCGGTGGCGGTGTTGATGAGGTCGTCCTCGGTGAAGCGAGTTCGGTCGAGCGAGACCTCCGCGGCTACCCCGGGGGACACGAGGTAGAACACCTCGTCGTCGGCGGCCATGCCGTCGTACGGCCCGATCTTGACTGGGCACAGCTGCCAGGAGCCGGGGTCCTTCTCCTCGTACTCGATGAGGAAGGTGTGGAGTGCCTCGAGGTCGGTGAGCTTGGCGCCGCGCAGGGTCTTGACGGTCAGGTCGACCTTGAACGCGCCCTCCGGATCAGGGCCGGTCTCCCAGACCCGGCTGTGGAAGACGACGTCCTCCCACTCGTACTCGAAGTCGCTCGGTGTCCCGATGCCGCCGGGGAGATGCTCGATGACGAAGCCGTCCACGGTGCGTGCCCTTTGCTCGATCGACGGGGAGGACGCGGAGTACGGCGCCGAGGATCCGAAGGCTGCCGTGCCGGCAGCCGTCCAGACACCCAGGGAGGCCAGGATCACCGCGCTGCACCTCACGATACGGCTCGGACGTGGCACGATTCGGGAACGACGGGACGATCGCAACATGGCTGCCTCCAGGGTTACCTCGGCGCCGCACTCCTTCGCGTGGCGCCTCTTGCCCAAGAAGATGCAGCGATCGTCGCCCTCCCCGACCGCCGATTCTCGAATCTGTGGACAACCAGCCGAATCAGTGCCCGATCAGGCGGTGCAGGCGATGGAAGGTCTGCTGAAAACCGAGCGCCGGCCAGGCGCGGGACGACAACAGGTTCGTCACCCGCCAGTCGGTCACGACGGAGTCGTAGCCCATCTCGGCGGACCAGTTCAGCACCGCTTCACCCAACGCCCGCCCGGCACCCAGACCCCGCGCCTCGGGCAGCACAGCAGCGAACCCCAGGAAGCCACCGTTGTCCGGCTGCGACAGCCCGCTGTGCGTACTGCCCTTTTCGATCGATGAACCGACCGACGACCCGATCACCTTGCCGTTGCTCTCGGCCACAAAAGTCACGTAGTCCGGATCCTCGAAGTCCTCTTCCCACTCCGCCTGTGCCTCCTCCAGTGTCGGCAGCGTGCCGGCCGAGAAGACCGGCGACAACCCCTGGTGCTGCGGGAGCGAGAGATCCAGCTGCGCGAGGACCGGGATGTCATCGCGAACCGCCTGCCGCACAGTCAGCTCCGCCGGTGCAGCAATAGGCGCGGAGGGAACCGGCCGGATCGCGTGTGCCTGCTGCGAACCGAACGCCAGCCGGAACCACGCGTCGAGAAGCGCGGTGTCATCCGGAACCAGCGTGTAGTGCGCGATCCGTCCGTCGTCGACCCACTTGGCCGCAGCCGCGCCGTACAGGTCTCTGATGTGCTCTGCCTCACGCACTGCGTGCCCGGCAGCCTCCACCCAGATGTTGGGTCCCCACACCGGCGACTTCTTCGGTGCCCCGAGCAAGTACCCAGTCACCTCGTCGCCGTCCCGCAGGACGGTGCCGGAGGCATCTTCGGACTCCCAGACGGCCGTCACCTCAGCCAGTGCACGCTGTTGGTCCTCATAGGCAGGGGACAGCAGCGGATGCCGCTTGCGATGCTCCTGGTGCCGCTCCGTCAGTAGTGCTGCCGCAGCGGGCAGATCCGTCGCTTCGAACGGCCGGATGTCGAGTCGAGCCATACCCGGACGGTACGCCGCGCTGCGCCCCGCAGGACACGGATTTTCGGGCCGCCCGATAACTGATTTGGTTGCCCGGCGCAGATCCACTAATCTAAACCCAGCGGCGCGGGGTGGAGCAGCTCGGTAGCTCGCTGGGCTCATAACCCAGAGGTCGCAGGTTCAAATCCTGCCCCCGCTACTTGAGAAGGCCTTCTGACCAAAAGAAACGCTGGTCAGAAGGCCTTCGTCATTTCTCGTCAGATCAGCTGCCCCGGCGTACTACGACAGCCGAGGCGTCAGATCTGGTTGGTGCCTCCGTCGACGTAGAGGTTCGCGCCGACGACGTAGCTGCTTTGTTCCGAGGCCAAGAAGGCGATGACTGCGGCAGCCTCTTCGGGCCGGCCCATGCGGCCCTTGGCCACGGTAGCGGCGACGTTCTCCTTGACGGCCCGGGCGGTCTCCTCGTCGCCGAAAGCGGCGGTGCCCCCGGGAGTCTCGATCCATGCCGGCGAGACCACGTTGACCCGGATGCCGCGGTCCTTGAGTTCGTTGGACCACGTCCGCGCGAAGGACCGGACGGCCGCCTTCGACGCCGCGTATGCGCCGAACGCCTCGACTCCACGGTCGCCGGCAGTCGAACCGACCAGGACGATCGAGCCTCCGTCGTTGAGCAGCGGTATCGCCTTCTGCACGGTGAACAGCGTGCCGCGAACGTTGATCGCGAAGGTCTGGTCGAAGTGCTCCTCGGTGGTCTGCTCCAGCGTCACGAATGCGCCGACCGCCGCGTTTGCCACAAGCACGTCCAGCCCCTTGCCTCGGGCCCGGACCGCGTCGTAGAGCCGGTCCAGGTCCGCCGGCTCGGAGATGTCGCCGACGACCGCTGTGGCCCGGTCTGCTCCGATGGTTTTGACGGCGGCCTCCAGTTCGGCCTCGCGCCGGCCGGTGACGAACACGTACGCGCCCTCGTCCGCCAGCCGTACGGCGGTGGCCAGGCCGATCCCGCTGCTTCCCCCGGTGACCACCGACGTCTTGCCATCCAGCTGTCCCATGTGGGTGTGCCTCCATCACTGTCTGTCTCGAATGTTCACTATCGATAGTGCTGGACTGCGGCTGTACGATCCATGATGCAGAGTCCGAAGTTCTTTACGTATCGTCCAGGAGGAGGCTTGGTGCTCGGTTTTCGGGATCCAGTGGCTGACGCGATCGGCCTGCTGAGGCCGCGTACGGTGATCGGGCCGAGCCTCCGGGCCGCGGGAGAGTGGGCGTTGCGCTTCGATAGGTTCCTGCACGTGCGGATCGGGGGTCTCGTGCGTGGCACGTGCTGGTTGATCCTCGAAGGGCACGACCCGGTGCTCCTGCAGGAGGGCGACACTTTCATGCTGGGCGACCCGCCGCCGTACGTGCTGGCCAGTGCGCCCGACGCGACCCCGCGCCCCGCCGAGCCGGTACTGGCGGGTGCCGAAGACGGGTTCGTGCGAATCGGCCCGGAGTCCGAGGGGGACCTCTACCTCTGCGTGGGGCACATCGAGTTCGATGACCAGAATGCGGCCCTCCTGACCGATCTTCTGCCGCCGCTCGTGATCGTCCGCGCAGCCGATCCGCACGGCGGGCCGCTCGCGCAACTGATCGATCTCCTGGCCACCGAGGTCGGGGTCGCCGCCGCCGGAGGTCCGCTGGTGCAGAACCACCTCGCACAGATCCTGCTCGTCCACATGCTGCGCGCTCACGCCGGTCAGACAGACCGGCCCACCGGCTGGCTGGGCGCCCTGAACGAGGACAGCATCGGTGCCGCCCTGCGCGCCGTGCACGCGGACGTGGCCCACCCCTGGAGCCTCAAGGAACTCGCCGAGATCAGCCACATGTCGCGTTCCGCATTCGCCCAGGCCTTCAAACGCCACGTCGGAGTCCCGCCCCTCGAGTACCTGATCCAATGGCGCATGAGCCTCGCCCGCGACGCTCTCGCCCGCGACACCCTGCCGATCTCCGAGATAGCACGGGCCACGGGCTACCGGTCCGAGAGCGCCTTCAGCACAGCGTTCCGCCGAGTGGTCGGCTCATCGCCCGCGCAGTTTCGGACCCAGGCACGGCGCTCGACCACGAGAGGATGGAGCCCGGCAGGGCAGATTCTGCAAGGAACCGCCGTAGGTGCCTAGGAGCGTATCTGCGACATGCTGAGCCTGGAGATCCCGAGGTGGTGGCCAACGACCCGCAGCGCGGCACGGGTCGCACCTGACCAGGATCTCTGTCAGAACAAGGCTGCCGGGTGTGGTCGGCGAGTGTGGGGAGTGGGCCGTCGAGTGTGGCCGCCGTGCCGCTGTGCATCGTTTACCGACGGCATTCTCCGCACAGTCGAGGGCGGGAGACCTGGTGTGACGCGTCGAGTGAAGCCACTCGCGGGAGCGCGCGGAGTTGCTGCGGACTCCGGGTACCGTTGGGTCGTGGGTACGAAGGCTGAGCGGCGGGCTGCGGGTCAGCAGGTTGCTGCCTATCACGAGGCGGAACTGGCTGCGCTGGTTCAGCGGGTCGCTGAGGCGGTCGATCGGCACCGCGACGGTGAGTTGGACGTCTTCGGAGCCGACGAAGTGATCTTCCAGTACCAGCGTGCGGCGCGGCAGCTGTGGACGTTCTGCCAGGGCGCCGGCAGCAGGGTCGAGTTCACCGCTCAGATCATCCAGCGGATGGCTGAGGACGGCGAACCTGTCGATTGGTGGGAGCGCGGCCGTCCGCACCGCCGCAGTTGAGCAACCTGCTCCGCCATCAGCGAAGGCCCCTGCTGGTCAGGGGCCTTCGTCGTGTGTTTGGGTCAGGCCGGCTTGATGTTGTGGTTGAAGCGGAACAGGTTGTTCGGGTCGTACTGGGTCTTTACCTTCGCGAGTCGTGCCAGCCGGTCCTCGTTCCAGAAGGCGCTGACGCGGTCTACGTCCTCGTCGCCGGTGACGAGGTTGAGGTAGCTGTCTCCGGAGCCGACTGCGCGGAGGTCGGCGCCTGCTTGTTTGGCCCAGCCTCGGCAGCGGTCGGTGTCCGCGGGGTCTGTCCATTGGGCCATCACGTGGATCAGCCAGCTGTCCTGGCGGTGGCTGAAGGCGGTGGCGTCCGGATCGACCCTTGTCACGGCGTTGTCGAACGGGATCACCTGCATGATCGAGTGGTCGGTGGGCAGGGTGGCGCCGTACGAGGAGAGGGTTTCGATTTGCTTGGTGCCCAGTTCGGGGAGGTACTCGCCGGTCCAGTAGTGCAGGTTGCCGTTCGGGTTCAGCGGGTCGAGCAGTTGCTGTACGGCGGTGTACGGCATCGGGTAGATGAAGTCGAGCACGGGGGAGCCGAACTCCTGGACCGGCCGCACGATCTCGGGGTCGAGGTCGGTGCCGAAGTACCGCAGGAAGATCCCGATCAGCCGGCGGCCGCGGTGTTCCTCGGGGATGACGTCGAGTGGCGGGGCGAACTGGATGACCGCATCCGCGCTCAGCTCCTCGGGAGTGTCGACGATGAAGTCCCGCAGGAAGGCCAGTACTTCGGGGGCCTCCTCTACTGGCCAGGCGACCATGCCGGCCAGGATGGTCGGACCGACGGGGTGGCAGCGGAACTCGAATGAGGTGACCACGCCGAAGTTGCCGCCTCCGCCACGCAGGGCCCAGAACAGTTCGGGGTGGCTGTTGGCGCTGGCAGTGACGACTGTGCCGTCGGCGGTGACCACGTCGGCGGATAGGAGGTTGTCGCAGGTGAGGCCGTAGCGCCGCTGCAGCATGCCCATGCCACCTGTGAGTGCCAGCCCGGCGATGCCGGTCATCGAGACCTGGCCGCTGGGGGTCGCTAGGCCGAAGAGTTGAGTGTTCGCATCCAGGTCGGCCAGGGTGGCGCCGCCGGAGACTCGTACGGTCTGGGCCTCGGGGTCGACGCGGACGTCGCGCATGCCGGACAGGTCGACCAGTAGGCCGTCGTCGCAGGTCCCGTGGCCGGCGACGCTGTGGCCGCCGCCGCGGATCGCGACCGGAAGCGAGTATTCGACGGCGAACCGCACCGAGTGGACCACGTCGGCGACACCTCGGCAGCGGGCGATCACGGCGGGCCGACGATCGATCATGCCGTTGTAGACGTGGCGCGCGTCTTCGTAGCCGGGATCACCGGGTACGAGGAGTTCACCGCGCAATTGGGCGGCGAGTTGATCGGTCGGTAGCTGATTCATCTGGTCGCCTTCCGATTTTCAAGAAAGGTTTCGAATTTATCGTGCCAAGATGCGGGGCCGCTCAGCCGAAGGCCTTTCTCGGGGTCGACCAGTGCGTGTTGTGACTTCGCCTCGGCGATCAGCTGCCCACCGGTTTTGCGATAGATCTCGTAATTACAGTCGAGTCGGATGGTGAGCGGTGCGGTCCAGGTCCGGATCAGCAGGTCGTCGAGATAGTGGGCGGGCGTGTGGAATCGGATATGAAATTCGGTGGTGGTGACCAGGTAGTCCCGGTAGTCGACGCCGGCGGCCAGGGCGAAGGCCTCCCGGCCCAGGTCGCACCAGGTCATGTAGTTGCCGTAGTAGGCATGACGCTGCAGGTCGCACTCGGACCAGCGCACCCGGACACTCGTCTCCACGAATGCCCCGCGCATGATCCGGGGCGCCGTCTCGACCCAGCGCGGCATAGGCCGTTTCCTTCCACTCGGTTCAGTAAATGAAAGAATCTCCATAATTGACGTATGATGTGACTCTCAACAATTTCGGGACCGCCGTGGCGGCTGCGCCAAGACTGGTGGCCGGGTTGATGCAGTGTCAAGCAATCAACCCTGCCATGGCTGATCCCTGCTATCTCCAGGCTGCATTTTCCGACTGACAAGGATCAGCCATAGGGGGATTCCTTGACAGGTTGTCGACGCAATTCATAGCCTTCCGTCCTGTCCCGCGCGAACAAATGCCCGGAACTAACCCACCGAGCCGCCCGCCCCTCGATTCAGCGCGTGTTGGGAGCAATCCATGATTTCTGCCATCGATGCCTGCCGGGTTCCCGCAGGCCGGATCCGCGGTGCCGGTGTCGACCTGCTGGATCACCAGCGGTTCGCACTGGCCGCACGGCGTACCGGTCCGGCCTGGTGGCGACGGATATTCGACGACAACGAAGTGGCTGCAGAGTCCGCGGTCTCCCTGGCCCAGTTGTTCGGGATCAAGGAGTCTGTGGTGAAGGTGGTCGGCGGTCTGCCGGCCGGGTCCCGATACCGCGACATCATTGTCGGCAGGGCCGGAGCTGACGGCGTCCGGCCCATCGAGTTGCGGGGCGGGTTGGCCCGCTGGTCTGACGAGCACGGGGTCGTCCTGACCGGAGGCGTCCTGCCGGCCGGCGATGCGCTCGGTCCCGAGCTCGACCTGTGCTGGGCAGTCGCGACCGAGACTGCGCAATGATCGCCCCCGACCCGGCGTTCGTGTTCCCCGGTCAGGGCAGTCAGCGACCCGGCATGGGGCGCGAGTTGGCCCGCTGTGGCGACGAGGCGCGCGAGCTAATCGTTCGGGCGGAGCAGCTGACCGGAGTCGCGATCGGCGAGCTGATGACTCGGGCGGACGAGGCGACGCTGGCCGACCCTGAAGCCGCCCAGCTCACGATCTTCGTCTGGTCTAGCGTGCTGGCGGCCGAGCTCACCGCTGCGGGCTATCGGCCGGTCGCGGTGGCCGGGCACAGCCTCGGCGAGTACGCCGCACTCGTGGCAGCCGGCTGTCTCGGCTGGGAGTCCGCACTGGCGATTGTGGCCAGGCGGGGGCGGGTGATGGCCGAGGCCGCGCGATGTCAGCCGGGCGCGATGGCCGCCATTGCTGGGCTGTCGGAGGACCAGGTGACCGAGCTGTGCCGACAGTTCTCGGCTAATGACGGCATCGTCGTGATGGCCAACCTGAACGCGCCTCGACAGGTGGTCGTCTCGGGCACCACTGATGAGGTCTGCCAGGTGGTCGACGCAGCTCGGTCGGCCGGGGCGCTGCGGGTGAAGCGGCTGCCGGTCGGTGGTGCGTACCACTCGCCGCTGATGGCTGCGGCCGAGCGTGAGCTGGCGCCCCTCCTGGCGGAGGCTGATCTGCGAGCGCCCCAGGTGCCGTTCGTTTCAAGCCTGACCGGTGGTGTGGTCGAGGACATCGAGAGCTACCGGCAGCAGCTCGGCGGGCAGATCACCCGGCCAGTGCGCTGGACCGACACTGTCGCGTCGCTTGCCCGGACTGACCCCCGCACCTTCGTCGAGGTCGGCCCCGGCCGGGTGCTGACCGGTTTGGGGCGCAACATGGTCCGGACGGCCAGACATCTCGCCGGATACGAGGCGCTGAGTCCGCTGGCGGTGAGCCAATCATGAGCGTGGTCTTGGTAACCGGTGCGACCAAGGGGATCGGTCTCGGCGTCGCCCTGGACCTGGCCGCGGCCGGTAACCGGGTGCTGCTGAACTATCGGCGCGACATCGAGCAGGCCAAGCAGGCACTCGATCAGGTCCGCGAGCTGCAGCCGGACGCGGAACTCATCCAGGCCGATATCGCCGAGCCCAACGACGTGGACCGGATGTTCCGCCGGATCCGCGCTGACCATGGCCGGCTGGACGGCCTGGTCAGCAACGCAGGCATCGCCAACGACGGCTACGCGCTGATGATGGGCGAGCAGAAATGGCGCTCTGTCGTGGACACGAACCTCACCGGGTCGTTCCTGGTCTGCCGTGCCGCAGCTCGGCTGATGGCTGTGCAGCGCAGCGGCGCGATCGTCGCGGTGGCCTCGACCAGCGGTGTGGCCGCACCGGCCGGACAGGTGAACTACGCCGCGTCCAAAGCCGGCGTGCTCGCCATGGTCCGAGTGCTGGCCAAGGAGCTCGGCAGCTACGGCATCCGGGTGAACGCGGTGGTCCCGGGCTTCGTCGACACCGCGATGACGCGCTCGATGCCGCAGGACCAGCTGACCGGCTTCCTGGAGCGAGTACCGCTGGGCCGGATCGGTACGCCGGGCGATGTCGCGCCGGTCGTGCGGTTCCTGCTCGGCGCCGAGTCGGCGTACGTGACCGGAGCCTCTGTCGTCATCGACGGCGGCTTGACCTGCTGAACGCCCCACCCAACAACGCGACAGGAGTGGACCACATGGTGGCAACGCTGGAAGAAACGAAGACAGCCGCGAAGGCTCGGCAGGTTCTGTGCAGTGAGGTCAAGCACCTGCTGGTGGACCGGCTCGGCCTCTCGGTGGATCCGGAGCTGATCGGTGACGACCAGCCGCTGTTCGGCCGCGGACTCGAGCTCGACTCCATCGACACCCTCGAGCTGGCGATGGCCGTCGAGGAGAAGTTCGGGGTGATGATCACTGACGACGACACCGAGAGCCTGCTCTCGCTGAATCGGCTCGTCGACTACGTGGCAGGCAATCAGTGACCGCGGCACCATCCATGCGAGTCGGCGGTCTGTCGGCCGACGAGATCGCGCGACTGCTTCCGCACCGGTACCCGTTCTTCCTACTCGACCGCGTCACCTCGGTAGAGCCCGGCGTACGGGCAGAGGCGATCAAGAACGTCACCGCGTCCGACGGGGTGCTGGCCGGTCACTTTCCCGGCCGGATGCTGTACCCCGGCGTACTGCTCGTCGAATGTGTCGCGCAGCTCGCCGCAGTGATCTACGGCAGCGCGGCGGCGACCCGGACCACCGGAGAGCTGGTGGCTGACGTCGCAGAGCGGGTCGGCTATCTCGCGGAGATCAAACAGGCCAAGTTCCTGCGCACCGTGGTGCCCGGCGACCAGCTGGTCATCCGGGCCCAGACCGGTCCGCGGATGGGCAGCCTCATGTCGGTGACCGGCCAGGCATCTGTCGGCCGTGACGTGGTGATGACGACCCGGCTCGTCGTGACCGAACGAAATGACAGCGAATGAAGGGGAGCATCATGCAAAGCGTCTACTCCGACAGCGTTGCCGAGTACGAGCTGCTGCGCAGCGCGTGCGGGCTGCTCGACTACACCGGTCTCGGCCTGGTCCGGATCGCCGGCAATGAGGCCGCGGCGTTCCTCAGTCAGGTGTCGACCCGCAGCGTCGACTTCCTGCTCGAAGGACAGATCTCCTCGGCGCTGCTACTGAACTCGGACGGTACCGTGCTGTCCGAGGTGCTGATCCATTGCAACGGCGCCGACTACCTCGTCGAGATCTGGCCGGCGCAGGCGGCCGCCGCGACCGAGTACCTGGTTGCCGTCGGCACCACAGGGGTGCACGACGTGACCGTGCAGGACGTCAGCGACGAGTACTGCGTGTTCGGCGTCGAGGGACCGCATGCGCCCGCGATAGCGCAGAAGTTCCTGCCGTTCCCGATCACCTCACTCTCGTACGCCGGCTTCGTCACGACGCCATGGCGTGAAGGCCTGGAGCTCCTGGTGAGTCGTACCGGTGTCACCGGTGAGTACGGCTACAAACTGCATGTCCCGGTTGCTGCCGGCAACGAGTTGCGTGAACACCTCGTCGATCTCGGTGCACGCCAGGTCGGTACGGCGGCCGTGGACGTCTGCCGGATGGAGATGCGGTTCGCGAACCTGGAACAGGAGGCGGCCGGTGTGACGCCGTTCGAGGTCGGTCTGCAGTGGATGGTCGACTTCGGCCACGACTTCATCGGCAAGGAGGCGCTCGTCGCGCACTGGGAGGCCGGTCCGCCGCGCCGCCCGGTCTGCTGGGTCGCCTCCGACCGGCTGCAGTCGATTCCGGACTCCGGCAGCGGACTGGTCGTGGAGGACGAATCGGTGGGTGCCGTCGCGCATGCGGTGTTCTCACCCCGGCTCGGTCGAGTGATCGGTACGGCGCGGGTCGACGCCGATGTGGCGGCGGCCGGTCTGAAGCTGACGCTCGAGCAGCTCACCAGGCCGGTCCGAACCACTGGAGCGCCATTCCTGGTCGCCACCAGTTTCGGCGTACCGCTCGAATGAACCCAACCGGCCGGTGTGAGGAGAGCACATGAACACCACAGGTGTAGCCATAACCGGCATCGGAGTGACCTGCGCGCTGGGGACCGGGGCCGAGTCCGTCTGGGCCGGAGTGCGCGACGCAGCGAGCGGAATCGACCGGACCCGGCGTCTGGACACCTCCACGCTGAGTTGCCAGTACTCCGGTGAGGTCAGCGACATCCCGGTGCCGCCGGTCAAGGGCCGGGGGCGGGTCGATCGAGCGATCAGCCTCGCGCTGAGTACTGCGGCAGAGGCGATAGAGGACGCCAAGCTGGACATCGCCGCGTTCGACCCGTACCGGGTCGGGATCGCCATGGGTACGTCGGTCGGCGGCCTCGACGCTGGTGAGCAGTACCACTGGCAGTTGCTGCGCGACGGTGTCGCCGGCGCCTCGAAGCATCACCTGCTGGTGTACCCGCTGTACACGTCGACCGATGCGGTCAGCGCAGCCTTCGGACTGAAGGGTCCGAAGGTGGTGATCTCCAACGCCTGCGCAGCTGGCGCCAACTCGATCGGCTGGGCGCTGGACGCAATCCGGGAAGGCCGGGCCGACGTGATGTTGGCCGGTGGCGTGGATGTGCTCGACATGCTCTCGCTGGCCGGGTTCGACAGTCTCAAGGCGCTCGACGACCAGCCGTGCGCGCCGTACTCACGCAGTACCGGTCTCAACATCGGTGAGGGCGCTGCGTTCCTGGTGCTCGAGTCCGCGCAGTTGGCGCAGGCACGTGGTGCGCGGGTGCTGGGTTACGTGCTGGGCTACGCCCTGACCAGCGATGCGCACCATGCGACCGCTCCGGATCCAGTGGGCGGTGGTGCGTTGAGGTCGATGCGACGTGCGTTGGAGCAGGCTGGGTACACACCGGCGGACGTGGACTACGTGAACGGCCACGGCACCGGGACACCGGCCAACGACAGCTCCGAGCCCAAAGCGGTGACAGCGCTGTTCGGCGGTGTGAAGATGCCGCCGATGAGCAGCACCAAGTCGCAGGTCGGCCACACGCTCGGTGCGGCGGGTGCAGTCGAGGCTGCAGTCTGCGCGCTGGCGATGCGTGAACAGATCCTGCCGCCGACAGTGAACGTCGACACCTCGGCCGACAGTCCGCCGTACGACGTCGTTCCGAACGCCTCGCGGTCAGCTGACATCGACCTGGTGGTCTCGAACTCGTTCGCGTTCGGCGGTAACAACTGCTCGCTGGTACTCGGCCGCACCCTCAAACCAGCGCCACAGCGGCCAGACCGTCGAGTGGTGATCACCGGGGCCGGTGTGGTTTCGCCGGTAGGTTTGGGACGCGAGGGTCTGATCACCGGGCTTCGCACCGGCGTGGTCGGTATCGCGCCGGCGACCCGGATCGACACCAGCCAGTCGGTCAGCGGGCTCGCGGCCGAGATCGCTGACCAGGGCTACCGGCGCTGGATCAATCCGGCGTACGCCCGTCGGCTGGACCAGCTCGGAGCACTGGTGCTGGCTGCGACGCGAGACGCGTTCTCGGACGCGGCGTACCAAATCACTCGGCAGAACGCGACCGAGGTCGGCATGGTGTTCGGTACCTGCACTGGTCCACTGGAGACGGTGGCCCAGCTGACGGAAACGATCGGTACCGAGGGACCGCACCGAGTCAACCCACGGCTGTTCCCGAACTCGGTGATGAACGCAGCCCCGGGCCACGCCTGCCTTTCGCTGCAGATCAAGGGCCCCCTGTCCACACTGGCCATCGGCTGCGCCTCTGGTGTCGCTGGACTCGGCTACGCGTCGGACCTGATCCGGCGAGGTGAGGCCGAGGTGATGGCCGCAGTGAGCGCGGACGAGCTAACAGGGCTGCTCCACCTCGGTTACGACCACCTAGGCATCCTGGCGTCGGACGCCGTCCGTCCCTACGACCGCGAAGCCAGCGGCTGCGCAATCGGTGCGGGCTCAGTGGCCCTAGTGCTCGAGTCGTTGGAGCACGCACAACAGCGCGGGGCGACGATCCTCGCCGAGATCCGCGGGCACGCCAGTACCGGCGACGCCTATCGAGTGGCGGGCAACGATGCGTCCGGGGCGGCCTGGGCGCAGTGTCACCGCAATGCGCTGGACTCGGCCGGGCTGACGCCGTCCGATGTCGGAGTCGTGTACGGCGACGCTCGGGGAACCGCTGCGATCGACCGGGCGGAGGCGCGGGCCGTGGCTGAGGTGTTCCCGGCCGGGGCGACGCGTCTGGCCAATCTCTCCGGTCAGGTCGGTCACATCCACGCCACCACCGCATTGATGTCCGTGCTCGCCGCCGCCGAGAGTGTCAGCACCAGCTGGGTCCCACCGATCGTGGGACTGCGAGACCCCCTGCCAGGGCTGGAGCCGTACGTCGGCTCTGACTCTGATCCCGCCGGACGTGCCGCACTGGTCACGGCCGCGAACTGGGGCGGTACGTACGCGTCCGTCGTACTGGCGCCGGCCCCATGATGACTGCCGTCTATGTCTTCCAAGTGCCGACCGTCGGTTGTGCGTGGCACCAACTGCTGAGCCCCGCAGAGGTGGCCTACTGCGCAGGGTTCGTCCGTGTCGGCGAGCATCTGGCCGCGCGGGTGGCGGCGAAGCACGCAGTCGTCGAGGCACTGCAGTGGCCCGGGCGCATTCCGTGGGAGGAGATCGAGATCGTCAGTACGCCGCGTTCTGCGCCGGTGGTGTCGCTGGCCGGTGCGATCGAGCGGTGGCGCAGCCAGGCGAATCTCCTGGTGCCACGGGTGTCTCTCAGCCATGCCGCTGGGTACGCCGTCGCACTGGCCTGGCTGCCGGACCGGTACGACGAGGCTGCCGCGTGACTGCGGATCCGCGAGCAGGTGCTGGTCTGGCCGGCCGCAGCGCCGTGGTCACGGGTGCGGGCAGTGGCATCGGCCGTGCGGTCGCGGAAGGGTTGGCTGCGGCTGGTGCCGGGGTCGTGCTTGCTGATGTCGACGGCGGTCGGTGCGAGGCGGCAGCTGCAGAGATCGAGGCGGCCGGCCGGGTCGTGGCGGTCAAGGCCGACGTCACCGACCCTGACGCGTGGTCGATGCTGACCAGGACTGCCCGGCGGTGTTTCGGCTATCCGACGCTGCTGGTGAACAACGCCGGGGTCCTCGGGAGTCATGGCCTCACCGGAGTCACAGCTGATGAGTGGGACCGCGTGGTCGAGGTCAGCCAGCGCGGTACGTGGCTGGGGATGCAGAACGTCGTACCGTCCATGCACCTGGCCGGGGGCGGCGCGATCGTGAACGTGTCCTCGGTGTTCGGTCTGGTCGGATCCAGTGCTGCGTTCGCGTATCACGGGGCCAAGGGCGCGGTGGCTGCGATGACCCGGGCCGCGGCGGTCGAGCTGGCGGGCGCGGGGATCCGGGTGAACGCCGTCTCACCCGGACTGGTCGAGACACCGATGACGGTGGACCTGCCGGCGCAGTTCGTGGCGGACTTCGTCGCTGCGACGCCGATGCGCCGGATGGCGGTGCCACGTGAGATCGCTGCCGCAGTGCTGTTCCTCCTGTCCGACGACGCCTCGTTCATCACCGGTACCGACCTGCTGGTCGACGGCGGATATGCAGCGCGATGAGCGAAAACTGCCTGGTGGAGAGGGGGTTGTCCACTTCGTCAACACACCCAGCGTGGGGATAGCCTCACCGAGTGTGATGAAACGGTCGTTCGAGTTTCCAGGCACAGGCCTGGATTTGGAGGCACTCGTGGCCAGGCAACGTGACATGGCAGGCCTGGGCCTGCCAGGCGATCCACAGGCCGGCGGGCGTGGTTCCTCGGAACGCATCGGTCCGGCGGCCGCAGCGTGGGCGGTCGGCGTGCACCCGCCCAACCAGTTGGTCGGCCGGCACGAGGATCGGGCCGCACTGCGGCAGATCCTCCAAGGAGCGGCCCGGCTGGTCACCCTGACCGGCCCCAGCGGTACTGGTAAGACCCGGCTGGCTCAGGCGGTGGTCGGCGACGTGCGGGCCGGTTTCCGGGACGGCGCCTGGCCTGTCGAGCTCGCAGCGCTGTCCGAGCCGAGCCAGCTCGCCGCCACGGTTACGGTGGCCTGCCGGGCCGTGTTCGACAACAGCTTCCGGACGCCGGACAACCTGCATGACGGGTTGCGAGATCGCGAGCTCCTGCTGGTGCTCGACAACTGCGAGCACCTGGCGGACGGCGTCGCCGACCTGCTGACCAGTCTGCTGTCGTACTGCCGCGGTCTGCGGGTACTCACCACGAGTCGCCAGCCGCTGCAGATCTACGGTGAGCGGCTGTACCCGGTCCGGCCACTGCTGCTGGCACCCTCCTCGCGCGCACCGCTGGCCGAGCTTGCGGCGAGTCCAGCGATCGCACTCTTCGTGCAGCGCGCCCGAGCCGTCGCACCGGACTTCGCGCTGACCGACGACAACGTAGGCGACGTGGCCGAGATCTGCCGGCTGGTCGACGGACTGCCGCTGGCCATCGAACTCGCCGCGACGAAACTCCGGCTGTTCGGTCCACCAGCTCTGCTGGCCAGGCTGCGCGACGGAATCGACATCCTGCGTCTCGAACTGACCGACGTACCGCTCCGCCATCAGTCCATGCGGGCGGCGATCCACTGGGGCTACCAGTTGCTGACCAAGGAGGAGCGCGACCTGCTCATCCGGCTAGGCGTCTTCGCGGGCGAATTCAGTACGGCGGCCATGGTGGCCGTCGTACCGGCTGCTCAGGCTCGCGGTGAGGAACTGCTGGAATCCCTGCTGGACAAGGGGATGCTGTCCTCGTCTGTCGGCGCGGACGGTGAGCCGCGGTTCTGTCAGTTGCACACGATGCGGGCGTTCTGCGTCGAACGGCTGCGGACCGCCGCTGACGAACGAGAGGTGCGTGACCGGCACGCCGAGTACGTCCTGCGACTGGTCGCTGACGCGGGGCGCGATCTGCGCGGCGGACGGCTCACTGCGTACGTTCGCCGGCTCAGGTCGGACCTGGGTGACGCGCGGGCGGCGTACCGGCACCTGTGCACCCGCGGCGATGCAGATGCTGCGCTCACACTCGCAACTGGGATGTGGCGATTCATGTTCAGCCAGGGCCATTGGAGCGAAGGCCTGCAGATGCTGGAGGAGACGCTGGGGGACGGGTCGGTCGGCAGGCTCAATGCTGAGGCATTCCACGCCGCCGGCGTACTGGCGATGGCGCTCGGCAAGTACGCCTCCGCTGAGGTCTACCAGCGCCGGGCGATCGCGGCCTTCCACGACCTCGGTGAGGTCGCCGGTGAGGCAGCGGCCCTGAACTGCCAGGGGAATCTCGCTCGGGTCCGCGGCGATCTGGCTGAGGCCCGGCGGCTGTGTGAGCAGAGCCTGTCGCTGTGGCAGGCAGTCGAGGCGCCGCGGGCGGCGGCTCTGGTGCTCATCGACCTAGCCATGATCTCGATGCGCCGCGGAGACATGTCGGAGATCGACGAGGCGATCAGCTTCGCGCTACCGCTGATGGACGACGACGGCGACGACTGGAACGCCCGCTGCGTCCGTGCGCTGGCCGGACTGATGGCGTTCCGGCGCGGCGATCAGCAGAAGGCCGAACGGATCTGCCGGTCCGTGGCCGCAGAGGCGGTCGAGATGGACGCCCACCCAGGCACGCCGTTCGCTCTGGAGGCACTGGGCCTGGTGCTGGCCGGTCGTCGCCGGCCACCGACAGATCAGTCCGCCGTCCGCTTGTTCGCAGCCGCAGGCTCGATCCGGGCCGAGACACAGAGCTACGCGTGCGCGGAGATCCTGACGTACGTCGACCGCGCGCTACAGCACCTGCGGCAACGACTGGGGACAGTGGCCTTCGAGAACGCATGCATCGGGGGGAAGACGCTCCCGCTGCCAGCCCTGCTCGACGAGGACGCCGGACTGGTCGCGCAACCCACCTGGACCCACGACACCGCCCGGACGGAACGCCTCGACTCGAACGGCGACGTGTTTCACGGTACGTCGCTCACCGCGCGTGAACGGGAGGTCGTCGTACTGGTCGCGAACGGGCTGACGAACCGGCAGATCGCGAACCGGCTGAGCATCGCCGAGTGGACGGCGACGAACCACGTTCGGCACGTGATGCGCAAGCTGGCGATGCCGTCCCGGGTCCATGTCGCCCAGTGGGTCACCCAGCGGCACCTGTCCCAGTGAGGGCCCGATTTGGTTGCTCACCGGCCATCGCCTAGACTTACGAACGTAAGAAAGCGGCGCGGGGTGGAGCAGCTCGGTAGCTCGCTGGGCTCATAACCCAGAGGTCGCAGGTTCAAATCCTGCCCCCGCTACTTTCCGAAGGCCCTCTGACCAGGAGACTGGTCAGAGGGCCTTCTGCATGCTCAAGCGGGTGCTCGGACCGCGGCGACGGCGCTTGCCCAGCGGGCGCGACGCACCTCGCGGCTGGTCCGGTCGAGGGTGGGTTCGAAGACTCGGGTGGGTCGTTGCTCAGCCCAACTGGTCGTCCGGCCAAGGGCGGTCCACGCGAGCTCGGCCGCACCGAGTGCTGAGATCTCGGCGACGTCGGCCACCTCCACCGGGCAGCCGAGCAGATCGGCCTGGGTCTGCATCAGCAGGCTCGACGCCGTGGCCCCGCCGTCCGCGCGCAGCCGCCGCAGCGGTACGCCGGTCGCACCGATCCAATCGGTGATGTCGCAGATCTGGTGCGCGACCGCGTCGACACAGGCGCGGGCGACGTTCGCCCGGGTGGTGGCCGTGCTCATCCCGCTGATGGCGGCCCGGGCGGTGCGGTCCCAGTGCGGTGCTCCAAGCCCGGCGAACGCCGGCACCAAGGCGACGCCGGCCGCGTCGGGCACCGTCGCAGCCAATTCGACGACCGCCCCGACGTCGGGCAGGCCGAGTAGCTGGGCGGTCCAAGCCAGTGCCGCACCTGACGAGACGATGTTTCCCTCGAGCGCGTAGACCGGCCGCTCGGTCAGCCAGGCCAAGGTGCATCCGTCCGGCACAAACGATTCGACCGGCGTCATCACCGATGAACCTGTCCCGTACGTCGCTTTGACCATCCCCGCCGACCGGCACCCCTGGCCGTACAGCGCAGCGTGCGAGTCACCGAGTACGGCGACGATCGGGATCCCGTCGGGCAGTCCGCGCACACCCGCGGTGGTCCCGAAGCCGGCATTCGAGGCGCGCACCTCCGGTAGCACCGACCGCGGCACCCCGAATGCGTCCAGGAGATCGGTGGACCAGTCGAGCTCGATCACGTCGTACAGGAGGGTCCGTGCGGCGTTGCCGGCCTCGGTCAGGTGCTCAGCCCCACCGGTCAGCTGATGGATCAGCCACGAATCCACGGTGCCGACGCGCGGCTCGGCCGGGCCGAGCGAGGACAGGAGCCAGTTGAGCTTCGGCGCCGAGAACATCGCGTCGACCCGCAGCCCGGTGCGCGAGCGGACCAGCTTGTCGACCGCGGCGGGCAGTTGCGAACACCAGGTGGCCGTCCGCACGTCCTGCCAGCCGATCACGGGCGCCGCCGCCTGCCCGGTACGACGACTCCATGCGACGACCGATTCACGCTGCGTCGACAGAGCGATCCCCACGAGGTCGACTGAATCTGCCATCGCGATCGCCTGTTCGACAGCGCGGAGCACACTGCTCCAGAGGTCGTCGGCATCCTGCTCGACCCAGCCAGGCTGAGGGGTCGAGAGCCGGACCGGCGCAGAGCCTGCGCCCAGTACGGCGCCGTCCGCACCGACCAGAACCGCCTTCGAGTTGGTGGTGCCCTGATCGACAGCCAGGACAGCCTCTGCTCGCGCCACCATCGACCGCGCCCCTTCCGGCAACTTTCCACTGAGCCCTTGACGGGACTTTAGCGGGGCAGTGACACTCGGGGCGACAGTTTATGCGGTAGTGAATATCTATTCAAGGACTGAAGCCCATGAAGCCGAGCAGACGCCGGGTGATCATCAACACCGACGCCAAGAACGAGGCGGACGACCAGTTCGCGATCGTGCACGGACTGTTGTCGCCCACGTTCGACATCCGCGGGCTGGTGCCCGCACACTTCGGCACCCTGCGGTCGGACCGCAGCATGGAGGAGTCCCGCGAGGAGGTCGACCTGCTGCTCGACCTGCTCGACCTGACCGGGAAGGTGCCGGTCGCGAACGGCGCGCCGACCGGCATCCCGGACGAGCAGACCCCGCTGGACTCACCTGGTGCGCGACTGATCATCGAGGAGTCGAAGCTGGCGTCCGAGGGCGATCCGCTCTTCGTGTCGTTCCTCGGCCCGCTGACCGACATGGCCTCGGCGATCCTGCTCGACCCGGAGATCGTGCACCGCGAGGTGATCGTGATCTGGATCGGCGGCCGCGGGTACGACGGCCTCGCGCCGGGGTGGCCCGGGATCGAGTTCAACCTGTCCAACGACATCCACGCCGCCAACGTGGTGTTCGGGTCGGGCATCACCGTCTGGCAGGTGCCGAGCGACGTGTACAGCAAGGTGTCGGTGAGCTACGCCGAGCTCGACGAGAAGATCGGCGACGCCGGTGCCCTGGGCAAGTATCTGATCGAGCAGCTGCACGACTGGAACGCCACCTACCACCGCGAGCCGATCGAGTCCCGTTCCCTCGGCGACTCGCCGGCCATCGCCCTGATGCTCTACCCGGCCAGCGGCGCCCTGCGGGTCCGGCCCGCGCCGCGGTTCGGGGCCGACGGCTGGTACCAGCCCGGCACCGACAACCCCATCAAGGTCTGCGAGCAGGTCGACGTCCGGTTCCTGCTCGAGGACATGTTCGCCAAGATCCGCCGCTTTGCCCGCCAAAGGAGTACGTCATGACCGGTAGTTCGTTCACCCGCCGGGGCTTCCTCGGTCTCACGTCCGCCGCCGCGGTCGGCGTCGGTCTGTCCGCGTGTACCGGCGGTGGCGCGTCCACCGCCGGCGGCGCCACCGCCGCGGCGTCGAACAACCTGCGCGTCTTCACCTACGAGGGTGACGAGACGATCGCCATGTTCAAGGCCCAGCTGAAGGCGTTCGACCAGCAGGCCGGTACGACGACCACGGTCGAAAGCCTGCCGGGATCGGGCGCGGCGGTGTACCCGGACAAGCTGCGCACCCAGCTGCTCGGCGGCAAGGGGCCGGACATCTGGCGGATCTGGGGCGGTCAGATCGGAAGCCCGTTCGCGAAGGCCAAGCAGGCGCTGGACCTGTCGCCGTACTACTCGAAGTTCGGCTGGGACAGCTCGATCAACGAGCAGGCGATCGGGGCCATGACCTTCGAAGGTTTCAAGGCCGGCCTGCCGTTCTCGTCACTCGGCATCGGTGCCTGGTACAACAAGTCGTTGTTCGCGAAGGCCGGCGTGAGCGGCCCACCGAAGACCTACGCCGAGCTGGAGGCGATCAACGACAAGCTCGTCGCCGTCGGGGTGACTCCGCTCGCCACCGGCGGCAAGTACGGCTGGCACATCATGCGGCTGTTCGAGTACCTGCTCGAGCACGCCGCGGGGCCGGAGCTGCACGACAAACTGCTGACCGGCGCCGAGAGCTGGGACCGGCCCGAGGTGGTCGAGGCGTTCACGCTGTTCCGCAAGTGGCAGGACAAGAAGTGGCTCCCGCAGGGTGCGCTGGGCCTGGACCCGGCCGACACGGAGCCCTGGTACGTCCAGGACAAGGCGGCGTACACGATCGCGGGGACCTGGACGGAGTCGAACGCGATTCTCGCGGCGAAGAAGAGTCCGTCGGCCTTCGGCAATTTCGAGCTGCCGACGGATCAGAACCCCGTGCGGCACTCGGGCTTCGTCGAGGGCTACATGATCAACGCGAAGGCGGGGAACCCGGACAAGGCCGCCGAGCTGCTGGACTTCCTGGCCAAGCCGGCGGCGCAGAAGGCGATGCAGATCACCGCTTCGACGGTCAAGGGCGCGGAGCCGGACGCGAAGACGCTGCCGCTGTCGGCGGAGTGGGCGAAGACGGCCGGCGATCATCCGTTCTACACGATCCAGGACCAGGCGTTCCCGAAGAAGCAGGCCGACCAGTACTTCAGCGTGCAGAGCGACCTGCTGCAGGGCAAGGTCGACCCGGCCGCAGCAGCGAAGAAGATGCAGGAGATCGTCTCCGCCTGGGCGAAGGGCTGAGTCGTGGCAACCGTCGCGCTCTCGAAGGCTCCGCCGGGCAAACCCAAGCGGGGCGGCAAGTGGTCGCCCTGGCTCTTCGCGCTGCCCGCCCTGGTGGTGTACGTCGGGTTCCTGGTGTACCCGGCGTTGTCGTCGCTGTGGTTCAGCCTGACCGACTGGGACGGGTTGAGCGCGACCTACAACTTCGTCGGCCTGGAGAACTACTTCAAGATGCCGAGCGATCCGGTGGTCGTCACGGCGGTCCGGAACAACCTGATCTGGACCGTGGTGACGATCGCGGTGCCGACCGTCATCGGTCTGGCACTCGCGATCGCGCTGAACGGCAAGGTGCACGGCAAGCCGATCCTGCGGCTGATCTTCTACACTCCCGCGGTGCTGCCACTCGTCTCGATCGCCAGCATCTGGGGCTGGCTCTACAGCCCGCAGTACGGCGCGATCAACTCGTTGCTGCGGATGATCGGGCTCGACGGCCTGGCGCAACCATGGCTCGGGCAGGATTCGACGGCGCTGTGGGCGGTGATGGTGCCGGCCATCTGGCTGCGGACCGGTTTCCCGATGCTGCTTTACCTGGCTGCCCTGCAAGGAATTCCGAACGAGCTCTACGAGGCCGCGACGGTGGACGGTGCGAGCCGTTGGCAACAGTTCTGGCACGTCACGATGCCGAGTCTGCGACCGGCGCACTACATCGTGCTGGCGTTGTCGCTGATCGACTCGTTCAAGGTCTTCGACATGATCTACGCGATGACGTACGGCGGTCCCGGTACGGCGACGCAGGTGATGGGAACCTGGATGTACGCCAACGTCTTCCAGTACTACCAGGCCGGCTACGGAACCGCGATCGCAGTGGTCATCACGCTGGTGGCGATCGCTGTCGGCATCCCCTATGTGCGGTCGCAGACCAGGGAGGCGTCATGACCTCGATCGCCCCGGTCCGGGTCGAAGCCCCCGTCGTACCGGCCGGCCCAGCTCCGGTGAAGCAACCGTCCAAGGGCCGCAAGGGCCTGGTGATGACCCTGGTGCTCGCGGTGACGGCGATCTTCTGGATCTCGCCGCTGGCGTTGCTGGTGATCACCGCGGTCCGGCCGCTGGCGGACTTCATCGGCAACGGGCCGCTGTCCTGGCCGGACACGTTCACCTGGACCAACTTCAAGGACGCCTGGGGGATCGGCAACTTCGCCACCACCTATCGCAACAGCGCGTTGCTGGCGCTGCTGAAGGTGCCGCTCGGCGTCGCGATCTCGGCGATGCTCGGGTACGCGCTGGCCAAGCTGCGGATGAAGTTCCGCCGGACGGTGATGTTCACGGTGTTCCTCGGGCTGACCATCCCGATCTACATCGCGATCGTCCCGGTCTTCATCATGATGCGTTCGGCCGGCGCGACCGACAGCCTGTTCGGCCTGATCGGGCCGTACCTGGCCTTCGGTATCCCGTTCGAGGTGCTGGTGCTGCAGTCGTTCTTCCGGCAGATCCCGGACGAGATCATCGAGGCGGCCAAGGTCGACGGCGCGGGCGACTGGCGGATCTTCTTCACCATCATCCTGCCGTTGTCGACACCGGCGCTGGTGACGGTGGCGATCCTGGATGCGGTGGCGACCTGGAACGAGTTCCTGTTCGCGCTGATCCTGCTGAACTCCGATGCGAACAAGACGATCCCGGTCGGGCTGCTGAACTTCCAGGGCCAGTTCGCCAACAACAACACCGGTCTGGCGGCGGGCATCCTGATCGCCGTCGTACCGATCCTGATCGCCTACACGCTGCTGCAGCGCTGGATCGTCGGCGGCCTCACCGCCGGCTCTCTCAAAGGATAGGAATCCACCATGACTGACCTGCCGGTCTTCGGCGCGGGTATCTGGCATTTCGCCACCTACAAGGACCGCTATGCCACGGACGGGTACGGCGAACCCGTCGGTCTGCTCGAACAGATCGACCGCGCCGGTGCCGTCGGCGACCTGTCCGTGGTCGACCTGAACTGGCCGTTCGCCGGGTACGACGGGACCCTCGACGAGGTGCGGGCCGCGCTGGCCCGCAACAACCTGAAGGCGATCGCGATCACGCCGGAGATCTACACCCGGGACTTCGTCAAGGGCTCGCTCACCAACCCGGATCCCGGCATCCGCAAGCAGGCGATGGAATTGTTGCATCAGGCAACCGAATTGGCGAAGGACCTCGGCTGTTCCTATGTGAAGCTGTGGCCCGGTCAGGACGGCTGGGACTACCCGTTCCAGGTGAACTACCACGACATCTGGAACCTGGCCCTGGACGGCCTGAAGGAACTGGTGTCGGCGCATCCCGACATCAACTTCGTGATCGAGTACAAGCCGCGCGAGCCGCGGGTCAAGATCATCTTCCCGAACGTGGCCCGCACGCTGCTCGGGATCGAGAAGATCGGCCTGCCCAACCTGGGCATCCTGCTCGACTTCGGCCACTCGCTGTACGGGCAGGAGACACCGGCCGACGCCGCGCAACTGGCGATCGACTACGGCCGGCTGTTCGCGATCGATGTCAACGACAACCTGCGCGGCTGGGACGACGACATGGTGGTCGGTTCGGTCCACCTGGTCGAGACGTTCGAGTTCTTCCACACGCTGCGCCGGAACAACTGGGAGGGCGTCTGGCAGCTAGACCAGTTCCCGTTCCGCGAGGACAGTGTCGAGGCCGCCAAGCAGGCGATCCGGTTCCTCAAGGCGGTCCACCACGCGCTCGACGTACTGGATGACGAGGCGTTGGCCGCGGCGCAGGCGTCGCATGACGCACTCGCCGCGCAGAGGCTGGTGCAGAAGGTGCTGCTGAGTTCGATGGCGGAGATCGCATGACGCTGACGGTCGAACACACGACGATGCCGGTGCTCGGACGGCTACCGCTGCACAGCAGCCGCGCCGAGCAGGTGGCGCACGTCGCCGAGGCTGCCCGGCAGATCCGGATCCAGGACCTCAAGCTGGTTCACCATGCGGGGGCCGGGCACATCGGCGGTGACTTCTCCGCCATCGACATCCTGGCGACCCTGTACGGCGCCGTCCTCGACGTCACGCCCGATAGGGTCGACGACCCTGATCGCGACCGGTTCATCCTGAGCAAGGGGCATGTCGCGGGGGCGCTGTACACGACGCTGGCCGCCTTCGGCTTCCTGCCGGTCCAGGACCTCGCCACGTTCCTGAAGCCGCTGTCCGCGCTGAACGGCCATCCCAATCGGCGCAAGGTCGCCGGCGTCGAGGCCAACACCGGACCGCTCGGTCACGGGCTGCCGATCGCGGTCGGCCACGCGTTGTCGGCAAAGCTGGACGTGTCGAGGCGGCGTACCTACGTCCTGGTCGGTGACGGCGAACTGCAGGAGGGCAGCAACTGGGAGGCGATGATGGCCGCCTCGCAGTACCAGCTGGACCGGCTGACCGTGATCGTCGACCGGAACCGGCTGCAGCAGGGCGCCACCACCAAAGAGACCAACGACCTGGATCCACTGCCCGACAAGGCGACGGCGTTCGGCTTCGCGGTGGTCGAGGTGAACGGTCACGACCACGGCGAGCTGCTCGACGTGCTGTCCGCCGTACCGTTCCGTCCGGGCAAGCCGACCTTCGTGATCGCCCATACCCACAAGGGCCATCCGATCTCGTACATGAGCAACAACGTCGCCTGGCACCACCGGGTCCCGGACGCCGCCGAGTTCCGGCAGGCGCTCACGGAGCTGGAGTCCGCCGGCAGACCCCGAATCAGCAAGGAGCTGGTATGACCGTCGTCGACACGTCCATCGCCGATCGGCCGCGGTACGACTGCCGCGACGCGTACGTCGAGACGCTCGCGGAGCTGGCCCACGCGGATCACCGGATCGTCGGAGTGGTGAACGACTCGGTCGGATCGAGCAAGCTGAACAGCTTCCGCAAGGCGTTCCCGGACCGGTTGATCAACGTCGGTATCGCCGAACAGGACATGGTCGGAGTCGCCTCCGGACTGGCCAACGGCGGCCGGATCCCCTTCGTCTCGGCGGCTTCCTGCTTCCTCACCGCACGGGCGCTGGAGCAGATCAAGGCGGACGTCGCGTACTCGAACACCAACGTCAAGCTCTGCGGGATGAGCCCCGGGGTGGCGTACGGCGAACTCGGCCCGACGCATCACTCGATCGAGGACATCGCCTGGCTCCGCGCGATCGCCAATCTCACCGTCGTCGTCCCGGCCGATCCGATCGAGACCGCGGCGGCGTTGCGCTGGGCCGCGGTGGTCGAGGGGCCGGTCTTCATCCGGGTCAGCCGGATGAGCGTGCCGATGATCTACCCCGACGACTACGAGTTCCAGGTGGGCAAGGCGATCACCGTCCGGGCCGGGAACGACGTGACCCTGATCAGCAACGGGACGATCCTGTGGCGGGCGCTGGCCGCGGCCGAGCAGCTCGCCGCCGAGGGGATCTCGGCCAGGGTGCTGTCGATGCCGACGGTGAAACCGCTCGACGTCGACGCTGTCGTCGCGGCCGCGCGGGAGACGGCCGGAATCGTCACTGCGGAGGAGGCGGTGTCCGGTGGCGGGCTCGGCGGCGCGGTCGCGGAGACCGTCGTACAGCATCACCCGGCCCGGGTCTCGATCCTCGGCTTCCCCGAGTTCGCCCCGACCGGTTCGGCCGGCTATCTCCTGGATCGCTACGGCCTGTCCCCGGCCGGTATCGCCGACGCTGCCCGCCGCCTGGTCAGGACAGGAAACTGACCAGATCGGCGATCGAGACCATCGCGAGGTCGTGCGTGTCGGCGAAGGCCCGCAGGTCCGGACCGGTCATCAGGGTGCCGTCGTCGTTCATCAGCTCGCCGATCACGCCCACCGGCGGCAGCCCCGCCAACCGGACGAGCTCGACGGTGGCCTCGGTGTGACCCGGCCGCTGCCGGACGCCGCCCGGCACCGCACGCAGCGGCAGGATGTGACCGGGCCGGATCAGGTCCGTGGCCTGGGCCGCCGGGTCGGCCAGCACGCGGACCGTCCGCGCCCGGTCGGCGGCGGAGATGCCGGTACCGACTCCGGCGGCGGCGTCGACGGAGACCGTGTACGCCGTCCGCAGGCTGTCCTGGTTGTCCGGAACCATCAGCGGCAACTCGAGCCGGTCGAGGACCTCGGGCGCGGCCGGTGCACACACGTAGCCGCTGGTGTAGCGCACGAGCAACGCCATTGCTTCGGGAGTCGCCAGGCTCGCCGCGAAGGTCAGATCGCCTTCGTTCTCCCGGTCCTCGTCGTCCACGACCACCACCGGCCGTCCGAGCGCGATCTCGTCGACGGCTCGCTGGATGGTGTCCAGCCTGGTCTTCACAGAACTCACGGTCGCTGTCCTCTCGGCATGGCGCTCCGGGGCAACGACAAGCTCCGCGACGGCCACGCCGACACGACGGGTGGATTCACCCGCACGGCAGCGCACACCATCCCGCAGACTGCCACGTGCGTCTTCCCATCCGGACTTTCACCGTCGGTTCCGGAATTTCACCAGATCAACCGGACGCTCTTGCGAGCGTACGGGTCGCGGACTGTCACCGCCGGCTCGGAATTTCACCGACCCCAGAGCACGTGTTCTACGTTTGCCCGCCAGTCTATCCGCAGCGCTCACCCCGTGGAGTGTCATGTCCATCTCAGTCCCTGAACCGGTCGTCTGGCGCGAGGTCGAGTTCACGCTGACCGGCCGGCACGCCGCTCCCTACACCGAGGCCGAGGTCTGGGTGGACTTCGAGCACGAGAGCGGTGACCGGTTGCGGCGTCCCGCGTTCTGGGACGGGGGCGATGGCTGGCGGGTCCGGTTCGCCGCGCCCGAGCCGGGAGCCTGGACGTGGACCAGCGGCGGCGCGCTGACCGGCCAGACCGGTCGCCTCGACATCGGTACGACGGGTGCTGACGAGCGTAATCCGTTCTTCGTCCACGGCTTCTGGCGGATGTCGGCCGGCGGCCGCAGCCTCGTGCACGCGGACGGTACGCCGGCGATCCTGGTGGCCGACACCGCCTGGGCACTGCCCTGGCGCGCGACCCCCGAACAGGTTCGGAGCTATGCCGCCGACCGGCAGGCGAAGGGATTCAACGCGGTTCTCCTGATGACCGTGCAGCCGGACATGCGAGCCGTCGGGCCGCTCGACCGTACCCAGGACGAGGGGTTCGGCGTCGGCTTCGCCGATCTCCGCGACGGTCACCTGAACGAACTCGAGGTCGGCTATTTCCAGTACCTCGACGAGCTGCTCCGGATTCTCGTCGAGCACCACTTGGTTCCCGTCCTCCAGCCGGTCTTCCACGGCTTCGGCTGGAAGGGTCTCGAGGTGGCTGGGCCGGTCGTACCGCCGGCGGAGTACGCGCGGTACTGCCGCTACCTCGTCGCGCGGTACGGCGCCAGTCCGGCGATCTACCTGGTCGGAGCCGATGGCAGCGGCGACGAGCCGCAGATCGCCGCCGGCGGCGCAGAGGTGCAGGCGTGGGACTGCTACGAACAGCCGACCGGCATCCACTACCGGCCGCACATCCGGCCACAGGCCCATCAGGATGCCGACTGGCTGGACTTCCAGTGGTGCCAGACCGGCCACGAAGGCGAACACGTTCCCGAACGAGTCGCGGACATGTGGCGGAACCTGCCGGTCAAGGCGGTGGCGAACGGCGAACCGACGTACGAGAACACCGGATGGACCGGGAAGGCGAGCGGCTGGTGGCAGGGCCACGAGGCGTGGAGCAATCTGTGCGCCGGCGGAACGATGGGAGTCGTGTACGGCGCCGCGAGCCTCTGGCAATGGCGGCTGCACCCGGATGAGCCGGGGCACGCGGAGTACTTCCTCGCCCCGGGAGCCGGCTGGCGCGAAGCGGTCGAGTTCGAAGGTTCGGCGTACGTCGGGATGATCAGCAGGATTCTGGCCGGGCTACCGACGACGGACATGGCGCCGGACTGGACGAAGGCGATCGCGGCGCGCGCACTCGGCGTACCGGGGCGGCTGTTTCTCGTCTACCGCGAACACGGTGGCCCGGTTCCGGTGTTCGACGACGCCGTTCCGCTCGGCTACCGGATCGTCGACCCTCGCGACGGCTCGGTCGTCGCCACCGGCAGACGGAGGTCTCCGACGGATCCGCTGCCCGACCCGGGCGGCGCACCTCGGGTGTACATCTGTCTGGCTGGCCTATAGTCCAACCCTGATCGATCCGAAGGGGGTCTCGGTGAACGGCAAGCGCGCGGTACGTCAGCCCGGGCTCGACGAGCTGCGGCTGCTCGCGAAGATCGCCCGGATGTACCACGAGAAGGGCATTCGGCAGCCCCAGATCGCGACCGAACTGAACCTCTCCCAGGCGCGCGTCTCGCGGATGCTGAAGCAGGCCGTGGAGGTGGGGATCGTGCACACCGTGGTGACCATGCCGAGCGGCGTCCACAGCGATCTGGAAGACGAGTTGCAGGGTCGGTACGGACTGCGCGACGCCGTCGTCGTCGACACCGCGGGCACTGACGACGTCCTCCCCGCACTCGGTTCGGGCGCCGCCGCCTATCTCGACATGACGCTCAGCGGCGGACACATCATCGGGATCTCGTCCTGGAGCGAGACGCTGATCAGCGCGGTCGACCGGATGCCGCGCAAGAGCGTCCCGGTGGTCGACAAGGTCGTCCAAATCGTCGGCGGTCTCGGCGACCCGGCGGTTCAGATGCAGGCCACCCGGCTCACCGCCCGCTTCGCCGAACTGACCGGCGCGATGCCGCTCTACCTGCCGGCCCCAGGACTGGTCGGAACCTCCGCGGTACGGCGCGCGATGATGAACGACGAGTCCGTTCGCGAGGTTCTGGGCACCTGGGGACAGCTCACCGACGCCATGGTCGGGATCGGCAGTCTCGAGCCGTCGCCTCTCCTTCAGCGCAGCGGGAACGCGGTCGCCGAACGAGACCAGGAGGAACTCCGCCGGCTCGGCGCCGTCGGCGACGTCTGCTTCCGCTTCTTCGACGAGGACGGAAACCACGTCCGCTCGAACTTCGACCAGCGAGTGATCGGTCTCAGCGCCAAAGAACTGCTCGCCGTACCCCGCCGCCTCGGCGTCGCCGGCGGCGACCGCAAGTACTCCGCCATCCGCGCCGCCCTGCTCGGCAACTGGGTCAACATCCTCATCACCGACCTCGCAATGGCCACCCGCCTGGTCGAAGCTCCCCACTGATCACATCTTCTGCAGGTAGAGGTCCCGGAGCAGACAGATCTCGGCGCCGTGGTGGATGACCTCCACGTTCGTGAACAACATCTTCTTCGCCATCGGCGCGTGGGCGAACGCAGGCGGCGCACCCTGCGGCCGGGAGAGCCCTTCCGTGCCCAGACCGCGTACGTCGGCAATCCACCGCTCGTACTCGTGGTCGAGTTGGCTGAGGGCCTCGCGCGCGGTACCGGCGTACGGGTAGGTCCACTCGTCGACAGGTGCACGCCCGAGACCACCTGTCGATGCGAACACGACACTCAGGTGTGCCATCCGCCACGCGATCGTCGTCACCGGCTCCGGATCGGGCTGGGGTTGTGCGTAGTCCAGGGTGAACTCGCCTGCGCCGAAGGAGATCGGTGCGGTGCTTTTGCCGCGGCGGCTGAGAGTCCAGCAGTTCGGGACCGGTTCCCAGAAGTACTCGTCGTCGGTCAGCCCATCCAGGCGCGGCCGGAGCTGCCCCTGCCAATGCGACTCGAGCTGATCGACCACCTCGTCACACCAGTCAACGTCCATCCCGAGACAGTACTTGGCAGTGGGGTGCTGGACTGCTGGCCGCTTAGGCTGTGCGCATGTCGACAGGGGGAGAGTGACAGTGGACGGCGACCTCGATGCCGAGGATGTGAAGGCGCTGCGGATGGCCATGCAGGGGCTGCAGGGGTCCGGGTGGCAGCCGCCGGCGCAGGCGGCGGAGTTCCGGCCGCAGTTCGCCGATCTGGAGTCCTGGGTGAACGGCTTCTTCGTGCTGACGTTCGCGCGGACGGCTGACCAGCGGTGGTGTGCTGCGTGGTGGGACCACGCTGAGGCGATGCTGCGGCTGGAGGCGCTGTGGCGGACCTGGGAGGTTGCGGCGCTCGACCCGGTGCGGGGAATGGCCGGGTGGATTCGTGAGCACCTCGATCCGAACCTGAGTGTGTTGTTCGGTGCCAACGGCCCGTTCGCTGCCTGCACTCCGGAGCAGCATGTCCGGCCGCAGGTGCTGCCGGTGACTCCGCCGCCGGACGGCTGGTGGAGCTCGTCGCACCAGCACTGGTGGGATGTGCTCGGTGAGGCCGACTGGTGACGGTCGATGAGACCCGCAAGAAGTTCCTGATCGAGCTGGACCGGATCCAGACCTGGCTGAACAACGAGCGGGTGCCGTTCGCGGTGGTCGGGAGCCTGGCGGTGTCGGCGTACACCGATCAGGGTGCGTCGATCGACTTCAACCGGCCAGGTGCCTACGACCTGGCCCAGCGGATGCCGGACGTCGACCTGCTCATCCCGCGTGACCAGGCGGCGAAGGTCGGTGCGTTTGCGGAGTCTCTGAAGAACCAGCCGTTCCCGGTCACCATCGAGACCATCAACGCCTACATCGACTACCGGCCGGAGTCGGAGCGGTCCTACCTGACGCACCGGCAGCTGCAGTTCCCGGTGCGGAGTGAGCTGTTCGAGCCGCGGCAGGCGAGGCTGCTCGGGCAGGAGCTCACGACACTCGATCCGCGCACCATGCTGCACACGTTCGGGACCGTGGGTGGTGTGATCCGGAAGAAGGACGTGCCGAAGATGGTCGCGCTGGCCGAGGCGATCAAGGACGGCCGGGCCGAGAGCCGCTTCAGTGAGCGTGACTGTGAGGTGTTCAGCCAGTACATGGTGGCTCGCAAGCGTCAGTACCCGGTCTTCATCGCGACGAAGCAGGCGTGGGAGGGTGCGCTCGAAGCGATGCCGAAGAAGGCCGCGCAGGCGATCAAGCACCACATCCTCCCGGCCGCGCACCAGACCATGGCGAAACTCAACCGCGACCGGGGCGACGACCGGAGCCGCTAGAGCGCCAGAGTGACCTGCAGACCGAGGTGGTCGGTCAGATAGTCGGGGCCGCCGGGCATCGGTAGTTGCTCGGTGAACGTGAGCTGGGCGGCCTCGACACTGATCGACGGATCGGACAGCAGTAGGAAGTCGATGCAGTGTGCGGTCTGGTTGGAGTGCAGGTACGACGCGTGGAACGTCGGCGGGCAGTCCGCACCGAACGCGTCAACCAGACCGGTGTCGCGGATGAAGTCGCCGTACAGGGTGCTGTCGCGGGCGATGTTGAAGTCACCGGACAGGATGGTCGGCCCGTCAATCGCTGCGACGGCTCGGCCGAGTACGGCGAGTTGTCCTTGGTGCAGGCGGTAGTAGCGGTTGCTGTCGGACCAGTCGCCGTCGAAGTTGGCCAACAGGTGCGTGTTGGCGACCGTGACCCCGCTGAGGCTCGTCAGCAGCACCCCCTTCAGCGACGCCTTCAGCCGCGACAGCCTGGGCAGGCCAACTGCATCCGCCGCTGGCGGCATCGGCATCCGCCGGTACGCAGTCCGGGCGATCGGCGTACGAGACAGCGTCAGCAACCCACCCGCCGGCCCAGCCACCGACCTGCGGTAGCCGGCAAACCGGTACGACGGCATCGCCTTTGTCAGCCGCCGCAGGTGGTAGTACGTCAGCACCTCCTGAAAGTTCACGACGTCAACGTCAGACGCCTCGAACACCGCACCGATCGCGGCGTACCGCTCACCAAGCCGCGAACCACGCAGCGGTATCCCACGCGTATTGAGCGAAGCGACAATCATCAGCTACTTGACCGCTAGTTCGCCTAGTTCGGACCAGTTGTCCTGGGGGAGTTTGAAGTTGACGATGCGGGGGGTTTCGACCAGGTGCGGTGGGAGGTCGTGCTGGGCGGCTTTGAAGTGGGCTGAGGTGACGTGGGCGGTGGCGGCTTCGTCGTCGGCGAAGGCTTCGACCAGGACGTACTCGTTCGGGTCGTCCAGGGAGCGGGACCAGTCGTACCAGAGGCAGCCGGGTTCGGCGCGGGTGGCGGCGGTGAAGGCTGCGGTGATGGTCGGCCAGTTCTCGGCGTGCTCGGGCTTCACGCGGAACTTCGCGGTGATGAAAATCATGGGAGTGACGTTAGCGCAGGGTGAATCCGGTACCGAGGGGGTCGTGCGGGTCGAGGGTGAAGGTGGCTGTGCCGGTGCGGTGGGCGGTGCCGGAGACCTCGGTGAGGAGGCCGGTGGGGGTTTCGGACAGCACGCGGCCGCGGAACGTCGTACCGACGATTGACTCGTGCAGCAGGGTGGTGCCGGGTGGCAGGAGGCCGTCGGCGTGCAGGAGGGCTAGGCGGGCGGACGTGCCGGAGCCGCAGGGGGAGCGGTCGGCCTGGCCGTCGGCGAAGATCGCGAGGTTGCGCTGGTGCAGCGGGCCCAGGTCGTCGTACAGGATGGTGCCGTACATCCCGTTCAGGCGCGGGTCGGTCGGGTGGACTGCCAGGTCGTTCAGTGCCCACTTGATCTCGCGGCCGATCTTGACCAGGTCGGCGTAGCAGTCCGGTGTGACGGTCAGACCGACGGATGACGCCGGTACTGACGCATAGAAGGCGCCCCCGAAGCTGATGTCTGCTTTGACGCCGGCTACCGGCACAGAACGAGCCAGCACGAACGACGCCACGTTCTGAAACGCCACACCGGCGACTCTGCCGCCGGAGCACGTCACTCGCGCCACTACCCGCCCGGACGGTACGTCGATCACCACGTCGGTGTCGCCGTCGGGTGTAGCGGGGACCAACCCGCTCTCGACGGCCCAGACGCCCAAGGCGATCGTCCCGTGACCACATGCGGTCGAGTAACCGTCCTTGTGCCAGAACAGCACGCCGAAATGAGCACCTGCATCATCCGGCGGTACAACGAAGCACCCGTACATATCCGCGTGCCCACGCGGTTCATTCACGAGCAGCAGCCGTACGGCGTCGATTGCCGCGTTCGACTGTGCTGTCAGTCGTCGCTCGGCGACTGTGGAGCCCGGAACCGCCGGTCCGCCAGCAGTGACGATCCGGAACGGCTCTCCAGCGGTGTGATAGTCGACAACGCTCACAGGCTCCACACGGTCAGCCTAGGCGGCGCGGCGGGCGGCCAGCAGTGCGCACCGCAGCTTCGTCTTGTCCGGGTAGCCAGCGGCGTGGCCGATCTCGTACACGTCGTGACTGCGCATGTTCACCATCGCTGCGACGTACCAGACCGGGTTTCCCTCGGCCAGCATGGTGATGATCATGGTGGTAGTGGTGTTCATCCTGACCCTCTCCTCTGGTTGCTCTTACTGGTACGTCGAACCAGCACCCCGGGAATTGACACCACTGCTCAGATAATTTGAAACGGTGATCGACACCGCCGACCCCTACTCCGCCTACGCCGCGCTCCGCACCGCCGGACCGGTGCACCGCATCGCCGGGCCGGACGGGAGCCCGTCCTGGCTCGTCACCCGGTACGACGACGTCCGCCGTGCGCTGGCGGATCCGCGCCTGTCCGTGGACAAGCGGAACGCGCTGCCCGGCAACTACCGCGGTCTGAGCCTCCCGCCGGCACTGGACGCCAACCTGCTCAACATGGACCCGCCTGACCACACCCGAATCCGAACGCTGGTCACCAAGGCGTTCACAGCCGGCCGGATCGACGCGCTGCGCGACCCGATCCGTCGTACGGCGAACGCTCTGCTGGAGCCGCTGCGCGGCACGGCCGATCTGGTGACCGACTACGCCGCACCGCTGCCGATCACGGTCATCTGCGACCTGCTCGGCGTACCGGTCGAGGCGCGGCCCGACTTCCGGTCCTGGACCGACACCATGCTGACGCCGCCCGGACCGGACGAGGCACGCGCTGCAATCGGGGCGATGCTGCGGTTCTTCGCCGGACTGATCGAGACGAAGCGGTCCGTGCCGGGAGACGACCTGGTCAGCGACCTGATCGCAGCACGCGACCAGGAGGACCGGCTGAGCGACGACGAGCTGACGTCGCTGATCTTCCTCATCCTGTTCGCCGGCTACGAGAACGTGGTGCATCTGATCGGCACCACCACTCTGGCGCTGCTGGACGACCGCAGTCGCTGGGAGCGCGTGCGTGCGGACCGCTCACTGCTCCCCGCTGCCATCGAAGAGGCGATGCGGTACGACGGTCCAGCGCCGCTCGCCATCCGCCGCTTCCCACTCGAGGACCTCGAGATCGGCGGCGTGGTGATCCCAGCCGGGGAGACCGTGCTGCTGGGGCTCGCCTCGGCCAACCGGGACGCCGAACGCTTCCCTGACGCGGACCGGTTCGACCTCGACCGGGCGGCCGGGGGACAGCTCGCACTGGGCCACGGCATCCACTACTGCCTCGGCGCACCACTCGCCCGGTTGGAAGTGGCGATCGCGATCGACGCATTGCTCGATCACGCACCGGGTCTCACGCTCGCCGTACCGCCGTCGGAGCTGCGCTGGCGGGACACCATCCGCACCCGCGGGCTGACCGGACTCCCTGTAAAGCTTGGATAAAACGAAGCGCCCCGGTCGATGACCGGGGCGCTTGTCCGTGTGGGTCCCGGGGGGAGTGGGACCTCCACACGTGGGGGGGGACTTGGACAGTAACAACGTCGCGGGGTCATGTCCGAACCATTTCGCGTTCTCTCGAAAAGCTGTCCGCTGAGCGGTGCGTTTCATGCGCTCAACGGCGAGTCCGCTTCCGATACAACGAAGTCGCGAGCACGACCGAGAACAGGAGTAGACCAGAGCACCAGATGAGTGCGCGGATGCCGTTGTTTCCAACCGGTGTTCCGGTCAGAAACCCCCGTACCGTTTCGATCACCGGTGTGATCGGCTGGTGCGTACCGATCGGCCGCAACCACGCAGGCATCGTGTCCGGCGGTACGAACGCGCTACTGAGGTAGGGCAGGAACAGCATGAAGAAACTCAACGTGCTGGCCGACTCCACCGACCGCGCGATCACTCCGAGACCAGCGGCCAGCCATGACAGCGCAACGACGTACAGAAGCAGCAGTCCGATCGCAGCGAGCCACTCACCAACACCTGCGTTCGGCCGGAAGCCCATGGCAAGTGCAGCCAGTACGACGATCGCAGTCGCCAGCGCGTTGCGCGCAACACTCGCTGCGACGTGGCCGGTGAGTACTGCGAAGCTGTGGATCGGTAGTGAGCGCAGGCGGTCGATCATGCCGGTGTTCATGTCGTCCGCAACTACCATCGCGGTGGACGCGGCGCCGTACCCGGTGGTGAGCAGGAGCATGCCCGGGACGACGTAGTTCACGTACTGCGTCCCGGTGCTGATCGCGCCGCCGAACACGTACACGAACAGCGCCATCATCATCAGCGGGAGCAGGATCGCTGCGAACAGCGTGTCCACGTTGCGGCGTGCCAGTCGCACACTGCGGTCGATCATCGTCGCCGTATCCGACAGTGCGGCGGCAACACTCTGGTGTGACATGGGTAGCTCCTAGGCGGTCAGCGCGAGGAAGACGTCGTCGAGAGTCGGGCGGTGCGCAGACACACGCTCCGGATGGAGGCCGTTGTCGCGCAGCAGGTCCAGCAGGTGATGCAGGTGCTTCGCCGTACCGTCGGACGGGACGCTTAGGACGTCACCGGCGTGAATGGCGCCCAGTACGGCGGCCGCCTTCAGCAGCTCCGGTTCGGTACCGAACCGCAGTTCGACCCGCTCACCGCCGACCTTTGCCTTGAGCGCATCGGCGGTACCGGCCGCGGCGACCCGGCCGTGGTCGAGCAGCACGATCCGATCGGCCAGCCGGTCCGCCTCTTCGAGGTACTGCGTGGTGAGCAGGATCGTGGTCCCGTCCCGGACCAGCTCGCCGATCGCCTCCCACATCGTCGAGCGGCTGCCCGGGTCGAGCCCCGTGGTCGGCTCGTCGAGGAAGATCACCCGCGGCCGGCCGACCAGGCTCATCGCGAGATCGAGTCGCCGGCGCATACCGCCGGAGTAGGTCTTCACTCGGCGGTCCATCGCATCGGTCAGCCCGAACTGCTCGAGCAGCTCACCGGTACGGCGGTGTGCGCCGGCCCGGCCGAGATGCATCAGCCGGCCGACCATCACCAGGTTCTCCCGGCCGGTCTGGTTCTCGTCGACCGCGGCGTACTGGCCGGTCAGGCTGATCACGCTGCGAACCGCGGCCGCTTGGCGGACGACGTCGTACCCGGCGATGCTCGCGCGGCCGCCGTCCGGGCGGATCAGTGTGCTCAGGATCCGTACGACGGTGGTCTTGCCGGCGCCGTTGGGGCCGAGCAGGGCGAGCACGGAACCCTCCGGCACACCTAGGTCGATCCCGCTCAGCACCTCGGTCCCGCCGTACGACTTCCGGATCCCGGTGGCCTCGACGATCATGATCCCCTCCTCACTGCGTATCCAATACGCTAATTAGCGTAGCAGGTACGCAGTGATGGTTCGCAAGCCCTAGACTGAGGCGGTGGACGAGCTGCCGGCCGACGTGGCCCTGATGTGGCGACTGCGGGAGACTCCGCGGCGCGGGCCGAAGCCGACGCTGAGCCTCGACGACATCGTCCGGACCGCGATCGAGATCGCCGACGAGGAGAACGACCTCGCCGCGGTGTCGATGGCGCGGGTCGCCGAGCGGCTCGGCAACTCGACGATGGCGCTGTACCGGCACGTGAAGAGCAAGGACGAGCTGCTCGTGCTGATGTCGGACGCGGCGCTCGAGCGACCCGAACCGCTGCCGGCCGATGTCGACTGGCGAACCGGACTGACGTTCTGGGCCGACGGCGTGATGACCGCGGTTTGCAAACACGCGTGGTACGCGAGGCTGCCGATCTCCGGCCCGCCGGCTGGGCCGAACAACCTGGCCTGGCTCGACTCCGCACTCGGGGCGCTGTCCGGTACCGGGCTGCCGGAGGAGGCCAAGGTCGGCATCGCGATGGGCCTGATCACGTACGTCCAGGGCGAGATCCGGATGGCGACGGACCTGGCCGCGGGGTTCGCCGACAACCCGGATGCGTTCCGCCAGTACGGCGCGACGCTGTCCCGAGTGATCGATCCGCGGCAGATGCCTGCGCTCGCGCGGGTGCTGGACGCCGGGGTCTTCGACGAGGTGGGCGACTTCGAGCAGGAGAGCGACCAGGACTTCGACTTCGGTCTGCAGCTCTACCTGGACGGCGTCGCCGCGTTCATCGAGCGAGTCAGCTGAGCTCGACGATCGCGTCCGCTGCGGCGGCCGTCGCGGCGATCAGCTGTGCGTTGCGTTCGTCGCTGCCGAAGGTGCGCTCGTGCGCTTCCGCCTGAGTGCGTCCGAACTGCATGTGCCGGGCCTCGAGTCGCTGGTGCCGCAGTTCCTCGGGAACCTCGACGTACCAGCACTGATCGAGCACCGTGCGGACAGTTGCCCACGGCATCTCGTCGAGCAGCAGATAGTTGCCTTCGGTCACGACCAGGCTGACCTCCGGAGCAACTCCGATGCTGGCGGCAATCGAATCCTCCAGCCCACGGTCGAATCGCGGCGCCCAGATCTGCTCGGTGGGTGCCTCCTTCAACCTCTTGAGCAAGGCGACGAACCCGTAGCCGTCGAAGGTGTGCGGCGCGCCCTTCACATCCGCGAGCCCGAGCTCCTCGAGCACGGACTGCGCCAGGTGGTACCCATCCATCGGGACCAGCGCGACCCCGTGCCCCGCCTTCGTCAACCGCTCCGCGAGCTGCTCCGCAAACGTCGACTTCCCGGCCGCCGGCGCCCCACAAATCCCGAGGATCCGCCGTTCACCACTGGTCGCCAGCTCCACCGCAAGGTCGAACGCGGCCTCCGAATCAAGTGTGCGCACCCGCAGATCCTAGTTCGACGGGCTCAGCCGCTGCCCGCTTTGCGCACGAAGGCGGACCACCGACCGCGCCCGGTGTGGCGCCGAGGTCGCTTTCGTGTTGCTGGTGGACGAGGCGGCGGGCGATTGAGCCGGTGCCTTCCAGTTGGAGAGTGTGCGGTGCCTCGGGTAGGCGGTGGCCGAGGGTGGTCACGGTGTCGAGGCAGCGGGCTCCGCCGAGGATTGCCCAGCCCGTGCGGTTCTCGGGACTGAGGTCGAGGTCCTCCGCCAGCAACAGGTCCGCACCGATCCACGCTCGGGTCTGCGTATGCAACGTGCCGCCGACCTCGCCGTACCGGCCGAGCACCAGCGACTCGCGGATCTCGGCCGTGCACCCGTCGTCCAGGCGCACACTCGTCGACCGCGTGACATCCGCATCCGCCGCGACCACGAACGGTTCGCCGTACCACTGCAGGCTCGCGCCATCGGTCAGTTCGATCGCCACGTCCCACCGCGCCGACGCGCCGCGCATCGCGTACGCGACCGTCCCGGCCGTCTCGACAATCTCAAGGCGAATCGGTCCGGAAACCACGACCTCGATCCGCACGTGATCCCCGGCGAGCAGCAGCGCACCGGCCGCCACCAGAGCGACCCGTACGACGCCAGCCGGCCCGGGGAGCCGTCGCGGTGACAAGTGATCCGTGATCAACACACAACGGTCGCGAACCGGATCAGCGACAACCTCAATGCGAGTGGGCATGGGTGTGCGAGATCAGTACGCCGTTCTCGTCGACGTGCGAATGCGGTGCCATCGGACCGGGGTCGACCGGCGTGTGACCGCCGTCCCGGACGACCTTGGTCATCGCCAGCACCCACTCCTTCAGACCCGCAACCGACGCCGGATCGTGTCGGGACAAGGCGAGTACCGGCTTACCGTCGCGGGCAGCCTCGGCATCCTTGACCATCTGCGGTACGTCGACCCCGACGTACTGGGCGAGGTCGGTCTTGTTGACGACGAGCAGGTCCGCCCGCGCGATACCCGGACCGCCCTTGCGCGCGACGTCACCGCCGCCGGCCACGTCGAGCACGAAGATCTGCGCGTCGACGAGCGCGGGGGAGAAAGTCGCGGTCAGGTTGTCGCCGCCGGATTCGACCAGTACGACGTCCAGCGGGGCGAAGTCGCGTTCGAGATCCTCGACGGCGATCAGGTTCGGCGTGACGTCGTCGCGGATCGCGGTATGCGGGCAGGCGCCGGTCTCGACCGCGCGGATCCGCTCGGGGTCGAGCACACCGGCCGAGCGGAGCAGCCGCGCGTCCTCGTCGGTGTAGATGTCGTTGGTGATCACGCCGAGGCGGAGTTCGTCGGCGAGTTCGCGGCAGACCGTCGCGATCAGCGAACTCTTCCCGGTCCCGACCGGCCCGGCGACGCCGAGCCGGAACGAACGAGTCGTGGTGTCAGGCCGTGTCGTGTCAGGCATGGAACAACCTCATTCTCTCGATGGCGTGCTGCTCGGCGAACTGATCGATCAGTGGTGCGCCGCCGGCGGGAATCTTCTCGATGTCGGTCAGCGGCGCGACGTCGTTGACGAGCCGTTCGATGTCGTCGTGCAACGCGGCCAACCAGGTGACCGCCCCGGCCGGATCGACCGGCAGCAACTTCAGCGAGGCGGCGACCACGGTCTGCGCGTCGTCGTACGCCACCAACCGCGCAACCTGCTCGGCCGACAACCCGGTCACCGCACCGATCACGCCGATCACGATCGGCCGCGCGATCTCGCCGTCCCGCGGCAGGTACCGCAGCGTCTCGGGCCAAACCCGCTCAGCCAGCCGCAGGTACGCCCGCCCCTGCCGCCGCGACGCGGTCCGCAACGCCCGGCTCGGCGTCCGCGCAGCCCACGCCGACTCGAGCTGTGCGAACCTGCGAGCCATCACAACTGCGGTTTCCTCACCCGCCCCCGCCTGAGACACCTCGGTCGGGCCATTTGTGATGGCCTCCAGGTCCGGACGTGCTTCGAGGGTCCTCGGGACATGGTGCCGAGCGAGTACGGCGACGGCGGCCTCGATCCGCGTCACGGTTCGCAGGCGATCGCGAGCGTACTCGCCGACCTCGGCCAACTGCTTGCCATCGGCACCCAATCCCGCACGAACCGCCGGCTCGAGTCCCGCCGACTGCGTGTGCCCGCCAGTCGGCAACCGCCCGTCCGCCAGCATCAACGCAACCACCTCAGGCGAACTCACCCAACCACCCCACGAACAGATCGGTCGCACCCCACCAGCCCAAGCCCAAACGCACCCAACCAGCAACCACCCACCGCCGGCCAACGCGACTCCCCACCAGCCCGCCAGGAACCACCTACCGCGGGCCGACGCATCTCGCGCCGACGCATGTGCGTCGACCGATCGCGGCAATCGCCGACTGCGCCTCGACACGACATGCGAGTCCGTCGACCGCGCCCGCCGTACTGGGGGCGGCGCAGCCTGCGTCCGTCGACTAGCCGCGCCAGCCCACCCGGGCAAACCCCGGTGGTCGCGGTTGGCGCCTCGTTAGTCGGAAGATTTTCGTCATATGGCGCCCAAAAATTACCGGCTAACGCGAGCGGGCTCATCAGAACATCGCGTAGAGCTGGGCGAGCGGGAGGACCGTCGCGGGGGAGGGTTCGACCGGCTCGCCGTTGACCGCGATGGCGAACGTTTCCGGGTCGATGTCGATCGACGGGAGCGCAGAGTTGTTCTTCATGTCCGCCTTCCCGATCGACCGCGTCGGCCGTACGCCGAGGAGCCGCCGACGCAACCCGAGTCGCCCGGCCAGCCCGTCGTCCAGCGCCGCCGGCGACACGAACGTGACCGACAGATCCGCCCCGATCGCATCCCCGAACGACGGTCGCATCAGCACCGGCTGCGGTGTCGGGATCGACGCGTTCGGATCGCCCAGCGCCGCCCACGCAATCGCGCCGCCCTTGATCACCACGCGCGGCCGAACCCCGAAGTACTGGGGATCCCACAACACCAGATCCGCCAGCTTCCCGACCTCTACCGAACCGACCTCGTGATCGATGCCGTGGGCAACCGCCGGGTTGATCGTGTACTTGGCGACGTACCGCCGGGCCCGCTCGTTGTCGGCCGGCAACCCGCCGTCGAGCTGACCGCGCCGGTGCTTCATCACGTGCGCGACCTGCCAGGTCCGCGTGATCACCTCACCGATCCGGCCCATCGCCTGCGCATCCGACGACGTGATCGACAACGCACCCAGGTCGTGCAGGATGTCCTCGGCCGCGATCGTGGTCGCGCGAATCCGCGACTCCGCGAACGCGAGATCCTCCGGTACGTCGGGACTCAGGTGATGACAGACCATCAGCATGTCGAGGTGTTCGGCGACTGTGTTCACCGTGTGCGGCAGCGTGGGATTCGTCGACCCCGGGATGACATGCGGGTACGCCGCGATCGACAGAATGTCCGGCGCATGTCCGCCACCCGCGCCCTCGACGTGGAACGCGTGGATCGACCGGCCCGCGATCGCGCCGAGCGTCGATTCCACGAACCCGGCCTCGTTCAAACTGTCCGCGTGCAGCGCGACCTGCAAACCCCAGTCGTCGGCAGCGCGCAATGCCGTGTCGATCGCGGCCGGCGTCGAACCCCAGTCCTCATGCACCTTGTAGCCAGCCGCGCCCGCCAGCGCCTGCTCCGCGAGAGCCTCCGCACTGACCGTATTCCCCTTGCCCAGCAAGAGAACGTTCAGCGGGTACGCGTCCAAGCTCCGATGCATCTGCTCGAGATGCCACGCACCGGGTGTGACGGTCGTTGCCTTCGACCCCTCACTCGGTCCCGTCCCACCACCAGCAACCGTGGTGATCCCAGTCGCCAACGCCTCATGCAGCTGTGACGGCGACAACAGGTGCACGTGCGAGTCGATAGCACCTGCGGTCAGGATCCGCCCCTCACCCGCAATCACGTCGGTGGACGGCCCGATCCGCAACTGCGGATGCACCCCGTCCGCAATATCCGGGTTCCCCGCCCGCCCCAACGCGACGATCCGCCCATCCCGAATCCCCACGTCAGCCCGAACAATCCCCCACCAATCCAGCACCACCACATTGGTGATGACGGTGTCCGGCGCCCCCTCCGCCCGAGTAGCCGTCCCCTGAGCCATCGACTCCCGAATCGACTTCCCGCCCCCGAACACAACCTCCTCACCCCCAGCAGTCCGGTCCTCCTCCACCTCGATCCAAAGATCGGTATCAGCCAACCGAACCTGATCCCCCACAGTCGGCCCGTACAAGGCCGCATAAGCAGCCCGAGAAATCTCAACCACAGCACACCACCCGCCTCGGACCGCCGTGCACGTTCGCCGCGTTCAATCGCAAAAGGCCCGCGGAGTCCGACTCAGCTTGTCCATCGGTGAGCGCTTGGAAGGACATGTCGTTCTCGCGGAGGAGGCGCCTGAGTCGGACGGTCTCGCGGTCGGCCCGCCGCGGACTCATTGGTGCCGACGGCAAGTGCCGCGCGATGCCGCGAGAGTCGAGGAAGGCTCGGCGAACACCTCTGCGAAGTTGACTGTCCGGGGAGGCAGGGATGTTCTTCAGATTGGAGTCGGCCGGGCGCATTCGACGCGTTGGGCACGGGGTCTCGCAGGTACGAGGCGCGTCGCCGGGTGTCCCCGCGGCAGGAGTCGCCGTGCTGGGCGCGTTCGCCCCTGTCAACCGCGCAGGCTTCGCGGGGTCCGACCCAGCTCGTCTATCGATGAGCGTCTCGAGCGACGTGTCGTTGTCGCGGAGGAGATACGTGAGCCGGGCAGTCTCGCGGTTGCTCAGGCGCGGACTCATTGGTGCCGACGGCAAGTGCCGCGCGATGCCGCGAGATTCGAGGGCGCTCTCCGCGCGAATCGCTGTGCTGGGGCCGAGACGCGATCCGCCGACGGCGACGTACGGGGTGTGTGGGAGCTCAGGCATCGCGCTTCACCTGGATTCCGGGGACGCGGCGTGCGCCCTTGAGGGCTACCAGGTTTACCTCGCGGGAGGCGCCTGGCTCGAAGCGTTGCGACGTACCGGAGGGGATGTCGAGGCGGTAGCCGGCCGCTACGTCGCGGTCGAAGGCCAAGGCGGTGTTGGCGTCGGGGAGGTGGAGGTGCGAGCCGATCTGGATGGGGCGGTCGCCGGTGTTCACGATCACCAGTAGCAAGCGTTCGTCGGGAGTGCGGTCGGCGTTGAGAACGATGGTGCCTGGGCGGACGCGGATTGCTCCGGGGGCATCGGCCGGGGCGACTGCGGCTGTGTGCGTCCCCTGCTCTTCCTGACTAAGTCTACTCGGCTCTGTCATCGCGGCCGCCTTAAATGATGGGGTTGTGGATAGTCACGAGTTTGCGGCCGTCGGGGAAGGTGGCTTCGATCTGGACGTCGTGGAGGAGGTCGGCGACGCCGGGCATGACCTGGTCGCGGGTGAGGACTTCGCGGCCGGTGTGCATGAGGTCGGCGACGGTGGCGCCCTCGCGGGCTCGTTCGATGACCCAGGTACTCAGCAGTGCGACGGCTTCGGGGTGGTTGAGGAGGACTCCCCGGGCCAGCCGGTCGCGGGCGACCATGCCGGCCACGGAGAGGAGCAGCTTCTCCACGTCGGACGGGGTGAAGTTCATGAGTGCGATGGTAGGACGTGGTCGGCGACCTTGTCGGTGCTCAGGCACAGCGAGCAGACTGCGGCGTCGTGGGTCAGGCAGGCGGCCATGTCGGGGCGCTCGTAATCCTGGCGGCAGACATGACACGTCAGTACGTCGCCTGACGGGTTGCCGTGGTCGTCGTACATGGGTAGGTCGAGGCCGTCGTCGGTACGGCGAAGGTAGTACTTGCCACGCGTGATCACGGCCAGCACCGGCGGTAGGACGAGCGCGAGCCCGATTGCGACCAGCGGGGAGTACGGCTTGATGCCGTCGCCGAGTCCACCGAAGAAGACCAGGATCGAGACGCCGGCAGCGACCCCCATCGACACGAAGCCGACCGGGTTGACGGCGTACAGCATGCCGCGGCGGAATTCGGGGTGCAGCGGCGACAGCTTGAGCAGGTACTTGTTGAAGACGATGTCGGAGGCAACGACCACGATCCACGCCATGCCGCAGTTCGCGTAGAACCCGAGGATCGTGTTGAGGAAGTCGAACATGTTCGCTTCCATCAGCACCAGTGCGATCAACAGGTTGATTGCCAGGAAGACCAGTCGACCTGGGTAATGACGAGTCAACCTTGTGTACGAGTTCGTCCATGCGAGTGAACCTGAGTACGCATTCGTCACGTTGATCTTTACTTGACTGATCACGACCAGTACGACGGCCAGTGTCATCGCCAGCCAAGCCGGCAGGAACCCGCGGTAGATCTCCAGGAACTGGTGCACCGGCTGGTTGGCGATCGCCGCGCCGTTGTCGACCTGTGCGATGACATAGACCGCGAGGAACAGGCCGATCGCCTGCTTCAGCGCACCGAAGATCACCCAGCCCGGACCGGCGAGCAGCATGGCGGTCCACCAGCGGCGCGAGTTCTCGGGGGTCTTGGGCGGCATGAAACGCAGGTAGTCGATCTGCTCAGCGATCTGGGCGATCAGCGACAGACAGACACCGGCCGCGAGCAGCATCGAGCCGAAGTTCGCATCGGGGCCGTAGTCGAGGAAGGTCGAGACCGACTCCGGGTGCGAGACGACGAGGTACACGAACGGCAGCACCATCAGGATCAGCCAGAGCGGCGTGGTCCAGACCTGCAGCGTGGACAGCACCTTCATCCCGTAGATGACCAGCGGGAAGATCACCAGCGTGGACACGGCATACCCGAGCCACAACGGCACACCGAGCCCGAGTTCCAGCCCTTGCGCCATGATCGAGCCTTCGAGCGCGAAGAAGATGAACGTGAACGACGCGAAGATCACGTTGGTGACGACCGAGCCGTAGTACCCGAAGCCGCTGCCGCGGGTGATCAGGTCGAGGTCGATGTTGTACCGGGCGGCGTAGTACGCGAGCGGCAGCCCGGTCGCGAAGATCACCACCGCGAAGATGCCGATCCCCCACAGCGCGTTGGTGGTCCCGTACGCGATGCCGATGTTCGCACCGATCGCGAAGTCGGCCAGGTAGGCGATCCCGCCGAGCGCCGAGACGGCGACGACGCCGGTCGACCAGCGGCGGTAACTGCGCGGCGCGAACCGCAGGGTGTAGTCCTCGAGCGTCTCGCGGGTCGCGGCGGACTGGGTCGGCTCGGCGGTGGTGCGATGGTCGAGCGAGGGTTCAACAGACATGGCGGAACTCCTGGCGGCACCTTCGGGCGAGTGGTGCTCCGGCGGGCCGGCGACGCTGCCGGCGGGCGATGCACCCGAATGGAAGGAACCTAGGAAGCGCGTGTTACCGCTGTGTTGCCGATCCGCTACGTTCGTGTATTTCCATCTGGAAGTAATCCGCCAGCTCGGCTTCGAGCTCCCGCTGTACGGCGCTCACCCGGATCGCGACCGTGGATCCGACCGGCGACAGCGCGGCGACGATCCGGCGCTTGTCGGCCGCGTGCACCCGGCGCACGATCAGACCGCGCTCGACGAGCTTGTCCACGTGCCGCGTCAGACTGGCCGCAGGCAGCACGGCGGCCTCCGCCAGCACGGACATCGGCTGGCCCGGTTCCTCGTGCAGCGCGGCCATGATCCGCCACTGCTCGATCGTCAGTTCGAACTCGTCGAGGAGCTCCTGCAGACCGAGCTCGATCCGGCGCTCGGCACGCTTGAGCAGCAGTAACAGACTGGTCGGCACGGCACCCCCTCGGTCTACGTGGTGGGAAATATAGCCGTTCGCTCGAACATCCGCCTCCGATTCGGTCACACTGGGCAGGTGCGACGTACCGACGTGGTCTCGATCGCTTTCGTCGTGCCGCAGCAAGGCCCGACCGGTCTGTACGGACCCTCCTGCCTGGCCTGCGGCCAACTCGCCGTCGAGCAACTGAATGCCCGCAACGGCATCGCCGGGAGACAGGTCGAGCTCGTGTACGTCGATGCCGGTCGCCCGGCCGAGGTGGTTGCGGACGAGGTCGGCCGACTCGTGGACAGCGGCCGGGTGGATGCGGTCGCGGGCTGGCACATCTCGGCGGTCCGGGTCGCGCTGGCCCGGCGGATCGGTGGGCGGGTCGTGTATGCGTTCGCGGCGATGCACGAAGGCGGTGACGATACGCCCGGGGTCTTCCTGCTGGGGGAGCGCCCGGTGAACCAGTTGCTGCCGGCCGCGGCCTGGTTGCGCGAGCACCACGGTGCGCGGCGGTGGGTTGTCGTGGGCAACGATTATGTCTATCCGCGCGTGACCGGCGCGGTGGCTCAGGAAACCTTGCGGGACAAGGGTTCCGAGATCATCCGCTCGGCATACGTCCCACTCGGTACGTCGGACTTCCGCGGCGTACTGGATGAGCTGCGGAGGACGCCGGCCGACGGTGTGATCATGCTGCTGATGGGGCAGGATGCGGTGCACTTCAACCGGCAGTTCGCTCGCGCCGGGCTGAGTGATCGGATGTTGCGGCTCAGCCCGGCGATCGAGGAGAACACGCTCCTCGGCGCCGGTGCTGGAGCCAACGACGGGTTGTTCGCAGCGGCGGCGTACTTCGACGGGACACACACTGTCGAGAGTGGTGAGTTCGCGCGGACCTACTACGCCCGATTCGGTCCGTTCGCGCCGGCACTGAACGCGGTGGGTGAGTCCTGCTACGAGGCGATCCGGTTCTTGGCCCGCCTCGGGGAGGTCGCGGGGTCGATCGACATCGGCTCGGTCGCCGCGCTGCCCAGCGGTCATTTCTACGACAGCCCGCGCGGCCTCATGCGCCTGGACGGCAACCTGCTCGACCAGGACGTCTACCTAGCCGCAGCCGACGGCCTCCAATTCACCATCCAGGACCAAATCGCCCACACGGGCTAGGCCCACCGCCTGGCACGGGATGCTGCGGCCGCGGCCGATCTGCACACGGACAGGACGTATACGTGTGCGATGACCCCCGGGCGGCGGTGCCCCCGCCTGCCATGCCGTATGCGTACACAACTACCTCCTGTCGATCCGCAGTTGCTAGGCGAGGTAGCCGTCGGGGCGGATGAGGATTTCGTCGCCGTCGGACGCGTGGTAGGCGGCGAAGGCGGTGGGGGAGACGTAGCTCGCCCCGCTGGCGGTGGCGGGGTGGGTGAGGTCGACGGTGTGGGGGTGGGTGGCTGGGGTGCTGGGATTGAAGCGGAGGAGGGTTTCGTGGGGGCCGCGGAGGAGGTCGAAGAGGCGGAGGTGGTTGCCGTTGGCATCGGTCAGGTGGGCGTCTGGGGCGCGGTCGCCGGAGGTGAGGGGGCGGGGGTCGGCGGGGTCGCGGTAGGAGATGTCTAGTTGGCGGGTGTTCTCGCCGCGTTCCAGGGCGGACTCGTCGCCGTCGAGGTGCTTCTGCATCAGGTCCTCGCTGATGCCGAGGACGCGGGCCGCATTCGTGCGGCGCTCGGTCTCGTACGTCGCGAGGATCTCTTCGCGGCCGTCGGCGAGTTTCCAGCCGAGGTTGTAGGCGTCCTGCACTCCGGTGTTCAGGCCTTGGCCGCCGGTTGGCGGGTGTACGTGGGCGGCATCGCCGGCGATGAAGACGCGGCCGACGCGGAAGCGTTCGGCGAGCCGGACGTTCGGGCGCCAGACGGTGACCCAGGTCAGGTCGCGCAGCTTGGCGAAACCGGGGCCGGCGTAAGTGTCCATCAGGTCTTGGAGGACCTCGAGGGTCGGTTCGCGGTCCTCGTCGACGATCGGTGACGCGAGCTGGAACTGGTCGCCGCCCGACAACGGCGTCAGCACGATGCCCTGCATCGGGTTCTCCCGGCCGGCGAACCAGTACCCCTTGTCGTGGTCGAGCCCGTCGGCCGCCACATCGCCGATCAGCACCTTGATCGAATCGTCCGTCGTCCCCTCGAACGCGATCCCGAGCTGCTTGCGGACGAAGCTGCCACCGCCATCCGCGCCGACCAGGTACGTCGCCTCGACCGTCTCGCCGGTGGACAGTTCGGCGAGGACCCCGCTCGCGTCCTGCGTGAACCCGACGATCGCCGTGTCGAGTTCGACCTGCACGCCGTACGAGGCGAGTTTGGCGCGCAGGATCTCCTCGGTGCGGGATTGCGCGAGCATGCGCCCGTTCGGGTAAGGGATGTCCGGCGTGGGGTCGACGGGCTCGCGCATGCGGCGCTGGTCGACCTCGATGCCGTCGAGGTGGATGTGGAGCGTCGGCATGTCGATTCCCTGGCGGATGACTTCGTCGACGACACCGAGGTCGTCGAACACCTCGAGTGTGCGCGGCTGCAGGCCGTCGCCGCGGGATCCGTTGAAGAACTCGGTCGCCTTGTCGACGATGCGTACGGCGAGGCCGCGGCGGGCGAGGTCGATCGCGAGGGTGAGGCCGGTCGGTCCGGCGCCGGCGATGAGGACGGTCATGATGGTCTCCTTGGGTGAATTGTGATTCACTGAATCTGGATTCACTATGAACCTGGCTAAGGTGCGGTGTCAAGGAGGTGCTCGTGACGGAGACCGCGAGCCGCCGGGAACGGGCGGCGGGGACCGAGGCTGCGCTGAAGCAGGCGGCCCGGGAGGTGTTCGCCGCGCGCGGATACCTGAACACGAAGATCACCGACATCACCGCGGCCGCCGGGCGCGCGACGGGGTCGTTCTACAACCACTTCGCGGGTAAGGAAGAGCTGCTCGAGGCGCTCCTGAAGGACATGCTGGCGGCCGCGGATCAGCGAGTGCTGGACATCTCCGGGCACGACGACGACTTCAGCAAGCGGTCGGCGATCCGCTGGCACGTCGCGATGTACTGGCAGTTCTACCAGGACCACCTGCCGGAGATGATCGCGGTGAAACAGGCCGCCATGCTCGACCCGGAGCTAGGCCGCCGCCTGCAGGCGATCATGGCTGACGACGACGCCCACATGGCCGGCCACCTGGACCGGCTCCCCAATCCGCCGGCCGACCCCGCCGCAGTGATCACCGCCATGAACGCCCTGATGGAGGGCTTCGCCTACACCTGGCTGGTCGTCAACCCCGCCAACGGCCAAACCATCGAGCCCGACACCGCCATCGACCTGTTGACCGACCTTCTCCACCACGGCCTGGCGGGGGCAGCGGACCGCTGACACTCACCAACTCCTTGTACGGCGAGGAGTTCCCGCCTGCTCGCGGTGGCGGGGTGGGTGGTTGCGGAGGTTGGTGAGTGGGGGCGGTCCGCCCAGGGGCACCCGCGCTGGGGCACCCGCGCTGGGGCGCCACCCCGGTGGCACCCGCGCTGAGGCGCCCGGCCGTCACTCCACCGGCGGAGGCGGCCGACCTGTCACTCTTCCGGCGGAGGTGGCTCCTCTGCGCCTTCGCGTTCGTCGCGGTCGGCCCACTCCAGAAGCGGAGCGAGCGAGTGCGACTTGTCGTCGATGGTGGCGTGGAGGTCACCCAGCTCGGCGAAGCGATCGGGCACGGTAGCGATGGTGAAGGACTTGGGGTCGACGGTGTCGATCTCGTCCCAGTGGATGGGAGTGGACACAGTGCCTTCGGGGTTGCCGCGGACTGAGTAGGCGCTGGCGATGGTGTGGTCGCGGGCGTTCTGGTTGTAGTCGACGAACAGCTTCTTCGGGTCGCGGTCCTTACGCCACCAGGTGGTGGTCACGTCGTCGGGAACCCGCCGCTCGACCTCACGTGCGAACGCGAGCGCAGCCCGCCGTACGTCGGAGAACCCGTACGCCGGCTCGACTCGAACGTAGATGTGGATCCCGGAACCGCCGGACGTCTTCGGGTAGCCGTCCATGTCGAGCTCGTCCAGCACTTCGTGGACGACGTGGGCGACACTGCGGACCCGGTCGAACGGGCAGTCCGGCATCGGGTCGAGGTCGATGCGCCACTCGTCGGGTTTCTCGGTGTCGGCACGGCGTGAGTTCCACGGATGGAACTCGACGGTCGACATCTGCACGGCCCAGGCGACATGGGCGATCTCGGTGACGCACAGCTCGTCGGCGGTCCGGTTGTACCGCGGGAACTTGACCCGCACAGTCTCCATCCACGGCGGCGCACCATGTGGCAGCCGCTTCTGATGCACCTTCTCGCCGGAAACCCCCGACGGGAACCGGTGTAGCATGCACGGCCGTTCCCGCAGCGCCCGGACGATGCCGTCGCCCACGGACAGGTAGTACTTGACCAGGTCGAGCTTCGTCTCGCCGCGCGCCGGGAAGTACACGCGGTCCGGGTTCGAGACCCGGACCGTCCGCTCGCCGACCTCCAGCTCGATCGCCGGAGACTTCTCCTTGGCCATGCGATCAACCTAACCGCACCCACGGACAATCGGCAGGTACTACGCCAGTCGCGTCAGCCAACCGCGCGTGTCGGGCACTCGCCCGTACTGCACGTCCAGCAGCGCAGCGCGGATCGCAGCGGTGACCGGACCGGTCTCCTCGCTGATAGTCAGGTCCCCGTCGGGCCAGGCCAGGCGGCCGATCGGGGTGATGACGGCCGCCGTGCCGGAGGCGAAGACCTCGGTGATCTCGCCGGACCGGACGCCGTCCTTCCACTCGTCGGCCGAGATCCGCCGCTCCTCGACCTGGTACCCGAGGTCAGCTGCCAGCTCGAGCACGGAAGCGCGGGTGACGCCGGCCAGGATCGAGCCGGACAATTCCGGGGTGACGATCCGGCCGTCGCCGTACACGAAGAACATGTTCATGCTGCCGATCTCCTCGAGCCACTTGCGCTCGATGGCCTCGACGAAGGCGACCTGCTCGCACCCGTTGGCGTTGGCCTCGGCCAGGCCGACGAGGCTGGCGGCGTAGTTGCTGCCGCACTTGGCCGCGCCCGTCCCGCCAGGCGTCGCACGCACAGTGGAGGTGGTCAGCCAGATCGAGACGGGCCGGGGGCCGGTGTCGAAGTACGGACCGGCCGGGGACGCGATGACACCGAACAGCACCTCGTGGGCCGGTCGCACGCTCAGAGCTGCCTCGGTGGCGATCATGTACGGCCGCAGGTACAGGCTGGTTTCGCCATCGGTGGCCGATGGCACCCACACCTCGTCCACAGTGACCAGCGCGCGGAGTGCTGCAACGAATGCGTCCTCGGGCACCTGCGGCAGTGCCAGCCGCTGAGCGCTCGCAGTGAACCGGGCGGCGTTGCGCTCCGGCCGGAACGCCCACACCGATCCGTCGGCATGCCGATACGCCTTCAGGCCTTCGAAGATCTCCTGTGAATAGTGCAGTACGGCGGCGGCCGGGCTCACGCGCAGTGGCGCGTACGCAGTCACCTTCTGACCGTGCCAACCGCCGTCGACCGTCCAGTTCGCCGTCACCATGTGGTCGGTGAACGTCAAGCCGAAGGTCGGGGAGGCCAAGATGGCCTCCCGCGCTTCAGCACTCGCCGGATCACTCCGCAGCTCCACTGCGAAGTCCCACATGTCACTCGCCGTCGTTTGTGCAGTCACCCCCGGCACGCTACTCCCGACCGCCGCCCCACGACGACTCGCTGCCCACAGTGCGGCCGACCTCGGTACGCCGAGCCACCAGCAGCTCGAGGTTACGCAGTCCGGTCAGCGTCGGTGCACACCGGCGAACGCTGGTCAGCACTCGGTCTGCGGCGACATACAGATAGGTGGTGTGCCACTCGTCCGGTAGCTCGATCAGCACGCGCAATGCGGTCGCCAGTGCCGCTGGGCCTTGGCCGCCTCCGGCGAAGCACTCGGCCAGGGCCAGCTCGAGCAGAGCGCGCTCCTCCAAGCTCTCGTCGGGGCAGAGCTCCAGTGCCCGCGCGAACATCAGACAGCCCGCCGTCCAGTAGCCGAGGCTCGCGCAGACACTGCCCTCCACGACCTGCACCTCGTACGGCGTTGGGCCGCCGCCGGTGCTTGCCCAGGGCAACTCGTTGGTGCGGCCGAGGACCTCCGGCAGCAGCTCGTGTGCCTCGACGACCCGCCCGAGCGCGGCGAGGATGCGTGCGCGTGCCGCCCGGGCTCTGAACACCTGCCCGGGGTGGAGTGGTGCTCGCAGGGCAAACGCCAGGGCTTCGTCGGCCAGCTCCAGAAGCTGCGCTGGTGCGCGTCCCTCCGCAAGCCCGCTGGTGGCTTCGCGGCTGCGGGTGAGACTGCGCAGTCTGGGCTTGCCGTGTGCGTCGGCCAGTTGGCGGGCGGCCCACCACCAGCGCCTGGCCTCCCTGGCTCGCTCGCAAGCGGTGAGGGTCTCCGCGATCAACAGGCTGAGCTCCACTTGCCGGGCGTCGTGAGCAGCGCGGTCGCCGGTCGGTGGTGCGTTCAGCTCACTCACCAGGATCGGCAGCCGCCGCGTCGCGGGGAGGCCTTGGAGGTCGCTGGGCCCTTCCGACAATCCAGCCGGAAGTGCAGTCGTCAAGGTGGACGTCAGTTGCTGCCAGGCTGCCTCCAGAGGATTCAGCTGGAGCGTGGAGGCGCGGGCCTTGGTGGGTGTCCGGCGATAGGTTTCGGCCAGCCGCCCGTCGGTACCGAGCTCGCTGTCGCAGCGGCGCGCCAGATCGGCCGATCCCGGGCGTTGGCCGCGCTCCACCTGGGACAGGTAGCTGTGGTCGAACCCGACGCGGCCGGCGAGTTGGCGCAGGCTCAAGCCGGCCGCCTGCCTGCACTGCCGCAACTGCGGGCCGAACGCAACTAGTACTCGGGCTTCGGTTTCGGTTCGGGTCTCGGTCACAGGATCGCCCCCGTTCGTGGTGCGGGCCCTCCGGCCCGCTCACTGGTACGCCTGGTGGTTGCGGTGCGTGTCGTGAAACTTACAAGGCCCCTCCGACAAAAGCGGTGGTGCTGGGACGGTGGGCCGCTTCTGCTTGTTTTGTTGGGGTGTGGGCTGTTCGGGGAGCCCACTGCTCACACCTGGTGGGGCAGGTCGCAGGTGGGCAATCTTCTAGGCATGGACACGATGCGGCGGCAGGCTCGGCTCTTTCGGCTGGTGCGGCACGCCGACGCGTCCGGGATCCGGGGGACGGGCACGCTGGCCGAGGGTGTCGAGTGGTCCGACGGCTCCGTCGCGCTGCGGTGGCATGGTCCCTGGGCGAGCACCTCCAGCTGGGACCGGATGGAAGCGCTCCTCGCCGTGCACGCCGCCGACGGTCGGACTCTGCTGCACTGGTCATCCGGCGCGGAGCCTCCGAAGGAGGAGCCTGAGCCCCGAAGCCCGGCGCGCCGAGGTGACCAGCCGCCGGTCGCGGTGTGGTTGCCGGCGCCTGGCCTCGACGGACTGTGTGCGCGCTGCGGTCAGGTGTGGCCGTGCCTCAGCTGTGGGCCGTAGTCCGCGATCACGCTGGCGGAGATCGGACAGGGACGGCAATCCGACAGCGTCGGGCATTGACCCCGGAGTTATTAAGCCTCTCTACTAAATGCACCCCAACCGCCCCCGGGAGGTCCACCATGCGTTCGTGGCGTTCACGGCTCCTCGCTGTCGTCGTCGGATTGCTCCTAGTACTCGTCGGCAGCGCCCAGACCGCGCAAGCGGCGAACATCTTGACCAATCCGGGTTTCGAGAGCGGCTCACTGAGCGGCTGGAGTTGTTCGGGTGGCTCCGTCATCAGCAGTCCGGTGCGCAGCGGGGGCTTCGCGCTCAACGGTGCGGTGTCCAGTTCCGACTACGCCCAGTGCAGCCAGACAGTCACGGTCCTCCCCAGTACGACGTACTCGCTGTCTGGGTGGGTGCGCGGGTCCTACGTCTATCTGGGAGTCACCGGGGGCTCCTCGACCTGGACGCCGTCGGCTGCGAGTTACACGCAACTGAGCCTGTCGTTCACCACCGGTGCGAGTCAGACGTCCGCTCAGATCTACGTGCACGGCTGGTACGGCCAACCGGCGTACCAGGCCGATGACATCACCCTGGACGGCCCGGGCGGCAATCCGCAGCCTGGTGGGCCAGGTGTCCCCGGGACGCCGTCAGTCACCAGTACGACGAACAGTGCGATCGGACTGAGTTGGGGTGCAGCGACCGGCACTGTCACGGGCTACCGGGTCTATGAGGGTTCGACCGTGGTGCAGACAGTCACCGGTACGACGGCCACCGTCAGCGGGCTCGGTGCATGTACCAGCCACACGTACACCGTTGCCGCGTACAACAGTGTCGGAGAGTCGGCGAAGTCGGCCGGTGCATCGGTGACGACGACTGGATGTACCAATACCGGGCTGCCGAAACATGCGCTGATCGGCTACCTGCACGCGAGTTTCGCCAACGGCTCCGGGTACGTGCGGATGGCCGACGTACCGAGTGAGTGGAACATCATCAACCTGTCGTTCGGGGAGCCGACCTCGGTGACGTCCGGAGACATCCGGTTCAACCGCTGCCCGGCGAGCGAGTGCCCGAGTGTCGAGAGCGATGCGGACTTCCTGGCCGCGATCAAGGCCAAACAGGCCGCAGGGAAGAAGGTGCTGCTCTCGATCGGCGGACAGAACGGACAGGTGCAGCTGACCAGCGCAGGTGCCCGGGACACGTTCGTCAACTCGGTGAGCGCAATCATCGACCGCTGGGGCCTGGACGGGCTGGACGTCGATTTCGAGGGCCACTCGCTCTATCTGGACGCCAACGACACCGACTTCCGCAACCCGACCACACCGGTCGTGGTGAACCTGATCTCGGCGCTCAAGTCACTCAAGGCCAAGTACGGCGCGAAGTTCGTGCTGACGATGGCGCCCGAGACGTTCTTCGTGCAGATCGGTTACCAGTTCTACGGCAGTGGCACCAACGGCGGTGACAACCGCAGGGGCTCCTACCTGCCGGTGATCCACGCGATGCGGGACGCACTGACGGTCCTGCACGTCCAGGACTACAACTCCGGTCCGGTGATGGGGCTGGACAACCAGTACCACACCATGGGCGGCGCGGACTTCCACATCGCGATGACCGACATGATGAAGGCCGGCTTCCCGGTCGGGACCACCGGACAGACCTTCCCGGGGCTGCGGGAGGACCAGATCGCCTTCGGCGTACCGGCCGCGACCAGTGCCGGCAACGGCTACACCTCTCCCGCTGATGTGCAGGCGGCGGTCAACTGCCTGGTCAAGGGACAGAGCTGCGGTGGCTACACCCTGCGTGGCGGGACTTCACCGGCGTTCCGGGGGCTGATGACCTGGTCGATCAACTGGGACAAGTACTACAACTGGGAGTTCCGGAACAGCCACGCCCCGTTCCTCGCCGCCCTGCCTTAGCGGCGGTCGGAGGTCCACGCCCCGGTTCGGTTCGCGCCCCGCCCCCGCGGACCGAACCGGGGCCTGTGGACAATCGATCCCTGTTTGTGGGTTTTCGCTGGTATCAATGAGGCATGACAGCGTCGACTTCCCGCCCGGTGATTCTCACCGTGGACGACGACCCGGGCGTTTCCCGGTCCATCGCCCGTGACCTCCGCCGGCGGTATGCCGAGGAAAACCGCATCGTCCGGGCAGAGACCCCGGCCCAGGCCCTGGACGCCCTGAAGGAGCTCAAGCTCCGGGGCGAGCCGGTGGCGCTCCTGCTGGCCGATTACCGGATGCCCCAGATGTCCGGCATCGAGTTCCTCGAGGCCGCGATGGACCTTTACCCGCTCGCCCGCCGGGTCCTGCTGACGGCGTACGCCGACACGGATGCCGCGATCCAGGCGATCAACGTGGTCGACCTCGACCACTACCTGCTCAAACCGTGGAACCCGCCGGAGGAGAAGCTCTACCCGGTGGTCGACTCGATGCTGGAGCTCTGGAAGTCGACACCGGCGGTGTCGTCCGACGAGACCCGGGTCATCGGTCACCGCTGGTCCGCGCCGTCGTTCGCAGCCCGGGATTTCCTGGCCCGGAACGCCGTGCCGTACCAGTGGCTCGGTGTGGACGACGACGAGAGCCAGCGGCTGCTCGAGGCCGCCGGTGTCGACGGCTCCACCCTGCCGGTGGTCATTACGCCGGACGGCTCAGTGCTGGTCGCGCCGACCGAGGCGGAGCTGGCCGACAAGGTCGGTCTGGCCACCAACCCGGCCAAGGAGTTCTACGACCTCGTAGTGGTCGGCGGTGGTCCCGCCGGCCTCGGTGCGGCCGTGTACGGCGCCAGTGAGGGCCTGCGGACCGTTCTGGTCGAGCAGGTCGCCACAGGTGGTCAGGCTGGCCAGTCCAGCCGCATCGAGAACTACCTGGGCTTCCCGGACGGAGTGTCCGGGGCTCAGCTGACAGACCGGGCGCGGCGGCAGGCAGTCCGGTTCGGTGCCGAGCTACTGACGGCCCGGCAGGTGGTGGGGCTGGAGACGATCGGTTCGGCCCGGCGGCTCAAGTTCTCCGACGGGAGCGAGATCTCCGCGCACTCCGTCATCCTGGCCACCGGTGTGGCGTACCGGCAGCTCGATGCGCCCGGTATGGACGACCTGTGCGGCCGGGGCATCTACTACGGCGCAGCCACGACCGAGGGCCCGAGCTGTGCCGGCCAGGAGGTCTACATCATCGGCGGTGCGAACTCCGCCGGTCAGGCTGCGGTCTATTTCTCGAAACACGCATCCCGCGTGCATATGCTGGTAAGAGGTCCCTCGCTCGAGGCGACCATGTCGTCGTACCTGATCGATCAGATCGCCGGCATCGACAACATCGAGGTGCACACCTGCACGCAGGTGGTCTCCTGCAAGGGTTCGGAACACTTGGAGCGTGTGACGCTGATCAACAGCGCGACCGGGGAGAGCCGGGAGGTGGACACGGAGTGGATGTTCGTGTTCATCGGAGCGGCCCCGCGGACGGACTGGCTGCCCGGCGACCTACTGCGCGACGAGCGCGGCTTCGTGCTGACCGGACCGGACCTGCGAGGACGGCCACCGGGCTGGGCGCTGGACCGCGACCCCTACCACCTGGAGACGAGCATGCCCGGCGTCTTCGCGGCCGGGGATGTGCGGGCCGAGTCCGTCAAGCGGGTCGCCTCGGCGGTCGGTGACGGCGCGATGGCCGTGACCTTGGTGCACCGATACCTGGAGATGCTCTGATGACTGTGGCTGCTGACACTGGTGAGCTCCGCCGGATGACGCGCGACGAGCTGCGCACGCTGTTCCTGTTCGAGGCGCTCAACGACGAGCAGCTCGACTGGCTCGTCCGCGAGGGCTACGTGATCAGCGTGGCCGAGGGCCGCGTCTACCAGGAGGGGCAGGCGGCCACCTGCTGCTACATCCTGCTGTCCGGCGAGCTCCGGATGTGCAAGCTGCTGCAGGGTGAAGAGGTCGAGACGAATCGGAGCTCCCAGCGCGGCGTCTACTCCGGTGCCTTCAATGCGTTCTTCGGTGACGACGAGGGCAATACCTACAAGTCGTCGATGTACGTGCTGCAGCCGTCGGAGTTCTTCGTCATCGACGCGGCCACGATGGCCACGATGATCAGCACCTGGTTCCCGATGGCGGTGCACCTGATCGAGGGCTTCGTGATGGGCACCCGCCGCAGCAACGAGACCATCGGCCAGCGTGAGCGGTTGCTGGCGCTCGGCTCGCTGTCGGCAGGCCTGACGCACGAGCTGAACAACCCGGCCGCTGCTGCGGTCCGGGCCGCAGCGACCCTGCGGCAGCGGGTGGCCGGCATGCGGCACAAGCTGGCGATGCTTGCCGACGGCACCCTCGATGCGACCAAGCTGCACAAGATCGTCGCGATCCAGGAAGACGCGGTCGAGCGCGTGGCCAAGGCGCGGGACATGTCCGCGATGGAGCAGAGCGACGCCGAGGACGAGCTGTCGGACTGGCTCGACGACCACGGCGTCCGCGACAGCTGGGATGTCGCCCCGGTGCTCGCTGCCGTCGGTCTGGACGCGGACTGGATGGAGGGTGTGCGCGCAGCGGTCGGCGACGAGTACCTCGAAGGTGCGGTCCGCTGGCTCATGTACACGATCGACACCGAGTCCCTGATGAACGAGATCGACGATTCGGTCACACGGATTTCCACGCTGGTCGGGGCGGCGAAACAGTATTCGCAGATCGACAGAGCGCCGTACCAGATCGTTGATCTGCGGGAGTTGCTGAAGTCGACGCTGGTGATGATGTCGGGCAAGCTCGAGGGCCTGACGGTGGTGAAGGAGTTCGACCCCGAGCTGCCGCAGATCCCGGCGTACGCCGCGGAGCTGAACCAGGTGTGGACGAACATCATCGACAACGCGGTGCAGGCGATGAACGGGTCCGGCACGCTGACCTTGCGGACCCGTCGGGACGGCCAGTACGTCGTCGTCGAGATCGGCGACACCGGACCGGGCATCCCGGCCGACATCCGCACCCGCATCTTCGAGCCGTTCTTCACCACCAAGCCGATCGGCGAAGGCACCGGACTCGGGCTGGACATCTCCTGGCGCATCGTCGTGAAGAAGCACCACGGTGATCTCCGGGTCGACTCCAAGCCCGGCGAGACCTGGTTCAAGATCGTCCTCCCGGTCGATCCCGAAGCTGAGATCCAGGCCCAGGGTGACCTCATCTCCTGACCGCCGGAAATCCCGTGGACAGCGGCCGAAGGCGGGCCGGATGATCGGCGCATGGTGACTCAGAAGATTCGGTTGGTGGAGTTGCCGCCGCCGGCGATGGCGGCCCTGCTCGAGGGTGATCTGGAAACTGCCGGGGCGTTGACCGGGGTTGAGCTCGGGGAGTTGTTCGTCGAGGACCGGGCGAAGTGGCTGTGGGGCTACCGGTTGAAGCAGCTCGAGACCGAGCCGGAGGCTGCGGACTGGATTGCGCGGATAGTCGTCAATGAGCCGGAGGGCGCGGTGGTCGGGTACACCGGCTATCACGGGCCGCCGGATGAGGTCGGCATGGTGGAGGTCGGGTACACGGTCGATCCCGCGTACCAGCGACAGGGGTACGCGACCGCGATGCTCCAGGCGCTGCTCGATCGCGCTGCGGACGAGCCCGCCGTACGGGTGGTGAGGGCGTCGATCAGTCCGGGCAACGTCGCGTCGCTGGCGACGGTGGCGAAGTTCGGCTTCGTGCAGGTCGGCGACCAGTGGGACGACGAAGACGGGCTGGAGCTGCTCTTCGAGCTGCCCGTCAAGTGATCGGTTGCGTCGCCTCGACGTCGGCGATGGCGGCTCGGGTGGCGTTGGTGAAGGACCAGAAGATCCGCAGCGTGGTGTTCTTGCGGTCGGCGCGGGTGTTGGTGCCGAACATGGCCAACCGCAAGGGCGTGGTGATTTCGAGCTGCGCGCCTTTGCCGAGCAGCGTGCGGTTGGCGATGTTGTCCGGGTCGTCGCCGTTCAGATCGGGGACGTTGGCCGCATCGATTGCCCGTACGCCGGCCGCGGTGAATCTCGTGATGAGCCGCGACTTGAGCGTGGTGTTGCGGCCGCCGACGAGGACGGCCTGCGTACCGTCGGGGAGTCCGGCCTGGGATTCCTTGCAGCCGTGCAGGCCGATGGCGTTCAGCGAACCGGCTGCCAGCGAACGCGCGACGTGGTCGTCGCAGTGCGCGGACGTGACATGCAGGTCGCCGTTGCCGGAGCCGCGGAGGCCCTCGAACATCCAGTAGTCGTGCACCGGTCCGCTGGTCGCCAGGTCGGCGGGGTGGTAACCCGCGATCGCCAGACACAGCTCCGACGTACCGGTCTCGATGCCGCCGCCGTGCGGAGCCAGGATCACCGTCCGCTGTACGCCGTACCGCTGGGTGAGGTCGTTGTCGAACCACTCATGCCGGCGGAACCGCCGCGCGTAGTCGACGCCCTCGGCCAGTTCGGGGTCGGCGTACAGGGCGGTGTTGGACGGATATCTGTCCGCGACCGCCGATGCCGTCAGCATTCGTGAACCCGCGGCTGCGACTACAGCCATCCCCAGAAAGCCCCGCCGTGAGCTGCGCATCCACCTACTCTGCGGTCGATCCGGTACTCCGGTCCTCGCCACCCGGCGTGTCGCGATGTGAGACTGGGGCATGTTCACCTTGGCACAGACCAACGAGGTTTGCGGACAGGTACGAGATGGCGACTGAGCCGACGCATGCGGTGTTCACGGTGGCGGCTGAGGCTGACAAGGACGCGATGGCTGAGCAGCTGCGTTTGCACGAGACGGGGGTGACGTCGTACGTCGAGATGTCGCGGGGGCTGGCCGAGGCTGGCGTGGAGAAGTGGATCTTCGACACTGGGGCGTTGACGATCGCGTACTACGACCGGGCGGGGAACGTGCTGTTGTCGGAGCAGATCTAGTGGCCGACCTGCAGGGGTTGGCGGATCGGGTGGTTGCGTCCGGCGAGGTGCCGGGCGCGGTTGTCGGGCTCACGGATGGTCGCTCGCAGTGGGTGGTTGCGGCTGGGACTGACGGGCCGGGCGGAGCCGAGTTGGCGTCCGATGCGGTGTTTCGGATCAGCTCGATGACCAAGCCGTTGGCTGCGGTGCTGACGTTGCAGCTGGTTGAGACTGGTGTGTTGGGGTTGCAGGATCCGATCGAGCGGTGGTTGCCGGAGCTTGCCGGGCAGCGCGTCGTACGGCGGCTCGACGGTCCTCGCGATGACACGGTGCCGGCGGAGCAGTCGCCGACTGTCGAGGACCTGTTGACGATGCGGTTGGGGTTCGGATTCGCCTTTGAGGTGGAGTCGTGTCCGGTGCTTGAGGCGGCTGGTGAGTTGGGGTTCGGACCGCCTAAGCCTTCTTCGGTGACGCTTGATCCGGATCGGTGGATCGCGCGGTTCGGTGAGTTGCCGCTGATGGAACAGCCGGGGCGGCATTGGCGGTACGAGTTGGCGTACGGCGTACTCGGGGTCCTGCTCTGGCGGGCGAGTGGGGTCGCGTTGCCGGAGCTGTTCCGGCGGCGGTTGTTCGAGCCGCTGGGGATGCATGACTCGGGGTTTGTGGTGCCTTCGCATGCGCGGAATCGGCTCGTGCGTGCTTTCGCGGGTTCTGAGTTGTTTGACGAGGCGGCGACCAGTGATTGGTTGACGCCACCGGTGTTCCCGGACGCTGCTGGTGGGCTGGTCTCGACTGCTGGTGACTACCTTCGGTTCGTGGCCGCGCTGTTGAATGGCGAGCTGCTGCGACCGGATCTCGCGGCGGCGATGGTCTCCGATCAGCTGACTGCGGAACAGCGCGCCGGGGCGTCGGCGCAGATCTTCCTGGACGGCGGCGGCTGGGGGTACGGCGTGCAGGTCGTCGGACGGCGGTACGGATGGGGCGGTGGTCTGGGCACCCTCTGGTACTCGTACCCCGCGGCCGGCATCGGCGCCGTACTGATGACCCAGGTCCTGCCACCGTCACCAGCAACGGTTGCCACGTTCGTGGACACGGTCGGGGCATGGGCCTCGAGGTAGAGGGGCGGACCCGGGGGCCATCACAAATGGAGGTTGCGGCTTGGGTTGAGCGTGGGCTGGGGGCGTGAGGAGCAGTTGTGATGGTGTTCAGGTCCGGGCTCCCATCACGCACCAACTGTTGTGGGTGGACTGGTGGTGAGCGTGGGTTGGACGGTGGTGGCGGTCCGGGGTTAGCGGAGGGCGGTGCCTTGGGTGTGGGTTAGGAGGGTCAGGTCTTGGCGGGTGGGGAGGGATTCCCAGTCGCCGAGGGCGGTGACGCAGAAGGCGCCTGAGGTGGTGGCTCGGGTCAGGCGGTCTTCGGGGGCCAGGTTGTCGAGGGTGGCGGAGAGGTAGCCGGAGACGAAGGCGTCGCCGGCGCCGATGCTGTCGACGACGGTGACAGGCAAGGCTGAGCTGTGGAGGGTGCCGGATGCGGTGTGGGACCAGGCGCCTTTGCCGCCGGCGGTGACTACAACCTCGGTCGCGGTGCTGAGGAGGTCGGCGATGGGGTCCTCGGCGCTGGTGAGGATGTCGAGTTCGTCGTCGGACGCGAAGACGGTGTGGATGTGGGGGAGGAGCTCGCGGAGGGCCTCGGCTTCTGCGCGGGACCAGAGGCGGGCTCGGTAGTTCACATCCAGCGAGACCTGTACGCCGGCCGCCGCAGCAGCCTGTACGACGGCCAATGTCGCGGCGCGAGTGGTCTCGGAGAGCGCGGGCGTGATGCCGGTGACATGGAGGAGTCGCGGCTGGACCCCTTCCAGTGCGGTGATGCATTCGGAGGCGGTGAGGGTGGAACCGGCGGAACCGCGGCGGTGGTAGCTGACGCGGGTGATGTCGTGCGACGGCTGGTCGAAGGCGATGAAACCGGTGAAATCCGTGTCGGAGAAGCGGATCCAACCAGTGTCGACGCCCTCGGCGCGTAGCGTGCGCTGGATCAGCCGACCCGGTTCGTCGTTGCCGACAGCACCTAACCAGGTCGCGGTGTGACCGAGGCGGGCGACGCCGATCGCGACGTTCGTTTCGGAACCGGCGATGGACAGGTGCGCGTCGCCGCCGAGCCGCATGGCGCGGGGAGTGCGCAGCGAGACCATCGTCTCGCCGATCGTGAGCAGGTCGGTCATCGCATTTACTCCGAGATGTTGAGGAAGGCCTTGGCGCGGTCGGCGAGGTCCGCGAGGGAACCGCCGGTCCCAGCATCGCCCAGCAAGGGGGAACCGACACCGACGGCGAGAGCTCCGGCGGCGAGGTATTCGGGCGCAGACTTCGCATCGATGCCGCCCACCGCGATGAGTGGGGCGTGCGGGAGGGGAGCGGCGAGTTCGCGGAGGTAGGAGGGGCCGTGGACCTTGGCGGGGAAGATCTTGACGGCGGTGGCGCCCAGGTCGAGGGCCGCGATCACCTCGGTGGGAGTGAGAGCGCCGCAGAGCAGCGGGAGGCCGAGGTCGACGGCGCGGCGGGCGCCTTGGGTGATGCCGGGGGTGACGACGAAGGTGGCGCCGGCGGCGGCTACCTCGTCGGCCTGGGCGGGGGTGAGGACGGTACCGGCGCCGATCAGGATGGTCGGGTTGTGGGCGGCTCGGGCCTGCCGGATAGCCTGAACCGCGCCGGGGGTGGTGAGGGAGATCTCGAGGGCGGTGATGCCGGCTTCGACGAGGGTGTCGACGCAGGCGACGGCACGCTCGGGGGAGTCGGCGCGGATGATCGCGAGGATGGTGCGGTCGCGGAGTTCGGCTAGCAGATCCATGGTGACTCCTGAAGACATAGGACGTCTGATGTACTCTGGTTCGGAACGCTGAAAGAAGCTAAATTACTGCGAGAACAACCTGTGAGGTTGTTTACTTTCCGTTCATTTGGAGGCATCCGCCCATGCCCAAACGCCTTCCACTGCTCATCGCGCTCAGTCTGCTGCTGCCGACTGTGCCGATGTACGCCGAGGCCGACAATCAGCCCGCTGCGATCACGCAGACCGTGCTGTTCAACAAGGGGGATGCCGGCTACGGCTGCTACCGCATCCCCGCCATTGTGAAGACCAAGACGGGTGCGCTGCTCGCCTTCGCCGAGGCTCGGCGCGCCTGGTGCGGTGACTCGCAGGAGATCGACCTGGTCGTGAAGCGGTCGGACGACGACGGCCGGACCTGGTCGGAGGCCAAGACCGTCCTGTCCGGGACCGATGCGGATCCGAACGCGGTCGCCACCCGCGGCAACCCGGTCCCGATCGTCGACCAGGAGACCGGCAAGATCGTGCTGCTGACCACCATGGATCCCGGTACGACGAGTCGCCCGCGGACGCCGTACGTGCAGAGCAGCGTTGACGACGGATACACGTGGAGCAAGGCGACCAATATCGGTGCACAGATCGACGACCCGGAGTGGAGCTGGTACGCGACCGGGCCGATGCACGGCATCCAGCTGACGCGTGGTGCGCACGCCGGCCGGATGGTCGCCGGGACGAACTACGACGTCGACGGGCAGAGCGCGGCCCAGCTCGTCTACAGCGACGACAAGGGCGACACGTGGCACAAGGGTGCGACGGATCTGCGGACCGACGGACAGGTGCCGCAGGAGATCAGCGTCGTCGAGAAGGTTGACGGCGGTGTGCTCGCGATGGCCCGGAACAACGCTGGTGCGGCTGGCGCCAACCGGATGACCGCGGTCAGCAACGATGGCGGCGTCACCTACACGGCGCCGTACAAGACTGTCGATGGGCTGGTGACGCCGACTGTGCAGACTTCGGTGCAGCGGTTGCGGGCGGTTGATGAGGGGGCCAAGTACAACCGGATCCTGTTCGCCGGGCCTGCTGACCCGGATCGGCGGCGGTACATGACGATCCGGTCGAGTTTCGACGAGGGGAACACTTGGCAGTCTGTTGCTGAGGGCACCCGAATCACCAGCGACTGGTCCGGGTACTCGGACATGGCGATCCTTGATACCGGTGAGATCGGGCTGCTGTACGAGGCTGGGGCGGTCGACGCGCGGGATCAGATCCGGTTCGCGCGGTTCCCCGAGAACGACATCGGCCACCCGGATGCGCCGCTCGGGACGACGACCCCGGACGTGTCCGGGCTGGGTAACCACAGCTACCTGCGCGGCGGTACGACGTCGGTCGCGGGCAAGTTCGGTCAGGCGCGGGATCTTGATGGGACCGACGATGCGATCCAGTTGCCGTTCGCTGAGTCGCTCGCTGTCGGTGCGGGTGATTTCACGGCGATGACGTGGGTCAAGTACAACGCGACGACCGGGAATCACGCGATCTTCTGGGGTTACAACATCAACGAGTACTCGCAGTTCTGGCTGCGGGCTGAGCCGGGGGACAGTCGGATCCGTGGGTTGATCACCACTGGTGGGAAGACTGCGGTCGTGGCGACTACCAAGGCCTACAACGACAATGCCTGGCATCACGTTGCATTGCAGCGGAAGGCCGGGACGTTGGCGATCTGGGTTGATGGTGCGTCGGTCGCGTCTGTTGCTTCGCCCGCTGGTTCGGTCAGTCCGGGGCGGCCGTTCAAGATGTTCGTCGGACAGCGGATCGACGGTGCTCATCACTTCAACGGTTCGTTGGATGAGGTCCGGCTCTACAAGCGGGCGCTGACCGCGGCCGAGATCGGCAGCATCCGCACGAGCAACAGCACGACGGTCCCGAACGTCGTACTGGATCTGCCGCTCGGCTGACATCAGGTTGGCCTGGCGGAGAAGGTCAGCCGCCAGGCCAGCTCACCACTAGCCGGTACGACGGCCGCGTCGCCGGGGCCCGCTTCGGCGAGGTCGAAGACGCGACCGAGCATCGGTTCAACGCCAAGACTCCGGTACGGCGCTCCCTCCGGAAAGCCGGCCAGGTTCCGCCAGAGCGCGGTCGAAACTGGTTGCCCTGGGCAACTGAGGTTCGTGGTCAGCGCGGTACCCCGGTCGCGAACGGTTGCCGTCGCACAATCAACCAGCACCGCACCAACCGCCGTACCGTCCGATGGTCCGTAGATATCAAGCCCAAGAGCCGGCCATTCGGCGGACGCCCAAGGCTTGTCAGCCGGCCAACCGCCGAGCAGCGGAGCAGCCTCGGGGTAGAGGCGGCATTCACCCGCCTCCGCGGAGATCGTGGCACCCACCGCACAATCCAGCAACGCATGAGCCGCCCAGACGAACTCATAACCGGGTGGTGCCGTCAGGTGGTAGTCGACCGTGACACTGTCCGCGCTTGTGGTGAATGCGCGGGTGAGGACGGTGTTGTCGTAGGCAACCGAGTCCGACCACGGCTGGTTCCACAGTCCACCGTGGTCAGGAGTGCCGCGGACGGTTGGAAAGCATTCGTCGAGGCCGCCTGCGTCGGTGAACGTGGTGTGCCCCGTGCGCGCCCCGTCGAGCAGACCGGGCCCGGCCCACAACCATTCACGGTTGGCCAACCACAATGAAGTCCACCGACCGCCATCGGCTGCATCGATCGTCACCATTCGGCGAAGGTGCCGTCTTCTTGGGTCCAGAGGGGGTTGCGCCAGGTGTGGCCGGTTTTGTCGGCGGCTCGGACCGCTGCTTCGTCGACGGTGATGCCTAGGCCGGGGAGGGGGTTGTATTCGGCGTGACCGTTGATCCAGGTGAAGGGGGTGGGGTCGACCACGTACGAGGTCAGGTCGTTGGTGACGTTGTAGTGGATGCCTCGGCTTTGTTCCTGGATGAGGAAGTTGGGGGTGGCGAAGGAGACCTGGAGGCTGGCGGCCAGCGAGATGGGGCCCAGGGGGCAGTGGGGGGCGAGCATGGCGCCGTGGGTGTCGGCCAGGGAGGCTATGCGGCGGAGCTCGGAGATGCCGCCGGCGTGGGAGACGTCTGGTTGGACTACTGCGATGCCGGCGTTCAAAGGGCCTGCAAAGTCGGTGCGGTGGTAGAGGCGTTCGCCTAGGGCCACTGGGACGGTTGAGCTGCTGACTACGTCGGCTAGGTGGAGCATGTGTTCGGGGAGGACTGGTTCCTCGACGAACATCGGTTGGAGGTCTTCGACTGCGCGCAGGATGCGGCGGGCGCCGGCGACGCCGACTCGGCCGTGGAGGTCGATGGCTACGTCTCGGGTGTCGCCCAGTGCGGAACGGGCTGCGGAGAGGCGGGCGACGATGTCGTTGATCTCGGCAACTGATGGGGACGGGGAGATGCGGCCGCTGCCGTTCATCTTGACGGCGGTCATGCCGGCCGCGACCTGTTCGGCAACTTGGTCGGCTACGGCGGCCGGCTCATCACCACCGACCCAGGCGTAGACGCGCGCCCGGTCGCGGACCCGACCGCCGAGCAGGGACGACACAGGAGCGCCGTACACCTTGCCGGCGATGTCCCACAGCGCATGATCGAGCCCGGCGACTGCGCTCGACAGGACTGGGCCGCCGCGGTAGAAACCGCCCTTGGTGAGGATCTGCCAGTGGCGCTCGATCTGCAGCGGGTCCTGGCCGATCAAATACTCAGAGAGCACCTCGATCGCCGTACGGACGACTTCGGCGCGGCCCTCGACCACCGGCTCGCCCCAGCCGACAACGCCGTCGCTGGTCTCGATCCGGCAGAACAGCCAGCGTGGTGGAACCAAGAACGTCTCGATGCGTTCGATCTTCATGAGCCCCGCACCTCGTGCAGGTCCTCGGCGGCCTTGGCCAGCAGTTCGCGCATCGCCTGCTCGGCAGCGACCGGGTCGTGGGCCCGGATCGCTTCCAACACACGGCGGTGGCTGTGGACCGGGTCGTCCGACGGCTTCACCTTGTGGACCAGTCGGTCTCGGTCGGCCAGTCCGGTCTCCATGATCACTTCCATCTTGGTCAGCAGTTCGTTACCGGTTGCCGCCAGCAACGCTCGGTGGAAGGCAAGGTCCGCGGCCACGGTGGCGCGGTCGTCGGTGGCCGACTCCATCGCTGCCATCGCGGCATCCAGTGCCTCAAGATGCGAGTCCTGAGCCCGTACGGCGGCCAGTCGCGCGGCCGCCGGTTCGACGATCCCGCGCACCTCGTGCAGCTCCTCGAGGAGCTCGGGCCGCACGTCCGAGTCGCTGAAGTGCCAGCGGATCATGTCCGGGTCGAGCAGGTTCCAGTCCGACCGCGGCCGCACGAACGTGCCGCGCTTCTGCCGCGCGTCGACCAGTCCCTTGGCGGTCAGCACCTTCAGCGCCTCGCGGACCGCCGTCAGGCTGACCCCGAGGTCGGCCTGCAGATCGGGCACGTTGATGGTCGCGCCCTCCGGGATCGTCCCGGACAGGATGCGCTGCGCCATCACCTCCACGATCTGCCCGTGCAGTCCCCGCTGAATTCCCGCCACACTGCTCTCCCTCATGCCGAGTCCTTGACAGCGGACCAACCGCCGTCGACCACAATGCTCGCGGCGGTGACGTACGACGCCTCCGCCGACAGCAGGAACGCAATCACCTGTGCCACCTCGTCGGGCTGCCCCAGTCGCCCGGCCGCGGTCGCTTTCGCGCTACGAGCAAGATCCTCAGGCCCGTATCGATCCCATGCCGCGGTCTGGATCGGACCCGGCAACACCGAGTTCACCCGGATCGAACCGCCGCACTCGACACCCAGTTGGCGAGCGAGCGCCACCAATGCGCCCTTGCTCGCCGCATACGCCGCATGCCCCGGGATCCCGGCCAATGCGTGCACAGACGACACCAGTACGACGGAACCGTCGCTCGCCGCGAGGTCGTCGTACAGGGCGCGGAACCCGAGGAACGCGGCGCTGAGGTTCACATCGATCTGCCGTTGCCACGAGGCTGGCGTCATCTCGTGAGCCGGCCGCACGTCGGAGACGTAAGCGTTGCTGACGAACCCGTCGATCGGCCCGAGCTCGTCGCGGCCGCGGGACACCACCTCGGCCCAGGTGTCGGGCGACGTCACGTCACCGACGATGCTCAGCGCTTTGCCGGGCACCTCCTTCGACGGGTGGACGTCGACCTGCACCACCGAGGCGCCCTCGGTCAGGGCACGCTCGGCACACGCCGCGCCGATCCCCGACGCGGCCCCGGTCACCACGATCACCCGCCCAGCCAGCCGCACGCGTGCCTCCTCCGAAGTCAGCTCTACCCAAGCACGTGGGCGTTGCCCCCGTAAGGACTACAGCTCCAACGATGAACGAGGCATCAGTTGATCGTGATCACTCGATCACGTCAAGCTATTTCCTCGTAATTTACGAATTAATATTGACACCTGGGATCGCTCGCCGCAAGATCGTCGGCAACACACCACTCCCTCGACTGGCACGCTGGTCGAGCAGATCTCAGGAGTTCAGGCATGACGGGTCTGGCAGCAGATCGGCGTACTTTCCTCAAGGGACTCGGGCTGCTCGGCGCGGCCACGCTGGTCCCCGGATGTGCGACCACGGCATCGAGCCCGGGCAGCGGGGCGAGCAGCGGGGCAACTGGTGAGCTCTCGCTGCAGTCGAACCTGTCGGCCGAGCAGGCCAAAGGGGCGATGGAGAAGTTGGTTGCCGCGTACAACAAGACCGGTGGGGCGCAGGTCAAGCTCAACACCGTCGCGTCCGAGATCTACCGGACCCAGCTCCCGACGTACCTGACCTCGGCCAACCCGCCGGACGTCTACACCTGGTACGCCGGATCGGTCGCCGACTCGTATGCGAAGAAGGGCCTGCTGCTCGACGTGTCGAGTGTGTGGGAGGGCCTCGGCAACTATCCGAAGGCGATGCAGACGCTGTCGACGAGCAGTTCCGGCGAGAAGATCTTCGTGCCGACTAGCTACTACTGGTGGGGCATGTTCTACCGCAAGTCGAACTTCGAGAAGTGGGGTGTCACCCCACCGAAGACCTGGGACGAGTTCCTGGCGGTCTGCAAAACCATTCAGAGCAAGGGCGTTCCGCCGATCGGTATCGGGCTCGGCGACACCCCGTGGGTGGCCTCGGCCTGGTTCGACTACCTGAACATCCGGATCAACGGAGCGCCGTTCCACCGCGACCTGCTGGCCGGCCGCGGCCGCTTCGACGACCCGAAGGTGAAGGCCGTCTTCACCAAGTGGCAGGAAGCGCTGCCGTACTTCGACCCGAAGGGCAAGTCGTTCCCCTTCCAGGAGGCGACCTCCGCGCTGCTCGGCGGTAAGACCGGCATGTTCCTGATCGGCACCTTCTTCGCGGACTCCGCACCGAAGGACGCCCTGGACGACATCGACTTCTTCCAGTTCCCGATCATCGACCCGGCCGTCCCGGTCGCCGAAGAGGCGCCGACCGACGGTTACTTCGCCTCCAAGAAGGCCAAGGACCCCGAGGGCGTGAAGAAGTTCATGACCTGGCTGGCCACGGCCGAGGCACAGGAGATCTACGTCCAGAGCTCCTCCGGTACGGCGATCCCGGCGAACCCGGACGGCAAGTCCGCGGACACCCCGCTGGTGAAGAAGGGTAAGGCGATGATCGAGAGCGCCGCCGAGCTCACCCAGTTCTTCAACCGCGACTCGAGCGACGCCCTCCAGCCCACGGCCGACGCCGCGCTGACCAAGTTCCTCGACAAGCCGGACCAGATCGACAAGATCCTCAAGGACTGGCAAGCCGCGGCCGAGAAGGTATTCAAGGCTTGACGTCCTCCCCGTCCGAAGAGGACGAGGATTTCAACAACTACGCGGAGGTAGTGAGTTGAGGTTCACGCTTCAGCGAGACCCGTACTGGCGTCTCTCTGCGTGCACTGACGGCCCGTCCGGCCGCGATGTTGATAGCTGCGTTCACGTCCGCGTTGGCCTGATGCCCGCACGCTGCGCACTGGAAGACCGCTTGGCTCTTGCGGTTGTCCGGTGCGCAGTGCCCGCAGGCACTACAGGTCTGGGATGTGTACGCGGCCGGAACCTTCTGGACCCGTCCTGGAGCTTTGTCCTCGAGGCGCTGCACCAGCATCGCCCAGCCGTTAGCGAGGATGCCGCGATGGAGCCCGGCCTTCGCGCGTCGATTGTTGGGCAGGAAACTGCCAGGACGATCGGGGTCCTTCTTGGGTCCAGGGCGTCTCACCATGTGGCTGACGCGCAGGTCTTCGACGCGGATGAGATCAAAGCGGCGCGCGAGGTCAGTGCTGGTTTTCTCGACCCAGTCCTTGCGACGGTTCTTCGCACGCTCATCGATCTTCGCTATGGAGGCCTTGAGTTTTTGGCTGCGGCGGGAACCGGGCCGGCTCCGAGACAGTCTGCGTTGCAGATCCTTCCGCTGTACCTGCGAGGCCTCCGACGAGGCGGGACTGAACAGCAGTTCGCCAGTGGACAGCGCCGCCGCCACGGTCACTCCCCGATCGACTCCAACAGTTTGCCCTGTTCCTGGCCCCGGAATCGGTGGCGGGACAACCGCAAAGGCGAGGTGCCAATTGCCCGCGCTGTCACAGGTGACTCGGTAGGACTTGGCGGCCGGGACAGCACGCGACAGGCGGAATCGCACCCAGCCGATCTTCGGGATGTTTGCCGCAGCCCACTTCCTGCTGAGCTTCTTTACCCGAGCTGCTTGCTGACCTACGATGCGGAAGCCGAGCCGGCGTCCAGCCTTTCGCCACGTCGGCCTCCGGTGAGTGCCTCCGAAGAAGTTCTTCACGGCCTGGTCAAAGTCGCGCAACGCCTGCTGCTGCACCGTCTGCGATCCGGCCCGCAACCAAGCGAACTCTGCACGAGCCTCAGTCAGCTGCCGACACTGCTCTGCAAAACCTGGCACCGGGCCTCTGTCCCGGGTCCACATGGACCATTGCTCAAGAGCCAGGTTCCAGACATACCGAGCATGCGCGCACTGCTCAAGCAGCGCAGCTCGCTGCGTAGACGTCGGGTACAGCCGGAAGCGGGACACATCTGTCATCCCAGCAGACGGCACCGACAATTCTCAGTTTCCGAAGGGAGGCAGTCGCAGCACACCCTTGTCCCAGTGGGCCAGGGCATTCTGCGACGACTTATCTGATGTCGACAGTGATCGAGACTGCGGTGCCTGAGACGCACGCCGGCTCCGGGACGGGCAGGGGTGGCGATCGCCGTACGAAGAAACCGTGGCGGGTTTCGCCGCTCATCCTGGTGTTCGTCTTTGTGCCGTTCGTGGTCGAGGCGGTGTGGGTGTTCTGGCCGGCGCTGCAAGGGTTCTGGTTGGCGTTGACTCGGTGGGACGGGTTGTCGGCGCCGACGTTTGTTGGGCTCGGCAACTTCCGGGACATGGTGTCGGATCCGATCTTCCGGACGGCATTGAAGAACACAGCCATCTGGCTGGTGCTGTTCGGTGGACTGAGCGTGGCCGGTGGATTCGGGATGGCGTTGCTGTTGCAGCGGGAACGCCGTGGGGTGGGGATCTACCGGGCCGCTCTGTTCACTCCGGTCGTGTTCTCGCTGGTGGTGACCGCGCTGATCTGGCGCGTGTTCTACCAGCCGGACGGACTGGTCGACTCGATCCTGCGTGGGGTCGGTCTCGGCGACTTCATCCGGCCGTGGCTGGCTGATCCCGACACTGCCTTGTACGCCGTGATCCTGCCGGCGCTGTGGCGTCAGATCGGCTATGTCATGGTGCTGTACCTGGCCGGTCTGAAGGCTGTTGATCCGGCGCTGTATGAGGCGGCGAAGGTTGATGGCGCGTCGGCTTGGCAGCGGACCCGGTACGTGACGATCCCGCAGTTGAAGGGCGTCAACTCGGTCGTGCTGTCGGTGATCGTGATCGACTCCCTGCGCTCCTTCGACATCGTCTGGTCGATGACCAAGGGCGGCCCGTACCACTCGTCCGAGCTACTCAGTACATACATGTACTCGACTGCATTCCAATCAACGCAGCTCGGCTATGCGTCGGCAATCGCCGTGGTGATCTTCATCCTCGCCCTGGCCGTGATCCTCGGCTACCTGATTCGCGCGTTCAAGGAGGAGGCATGAATCGCCTGAAGACGGCCGGGTATCACCTGTCGATGGGGCTGGTGTCGTTCCTGTGGATCGCGCCGATCCTGTGGGTGATCGTGATCTCGTTCCGCAGCTTCGACGATGTCGCGGCGAACGGGCTCGGATCGCTGCCGCACTCGTTCACCTTGTCGACTTATCAGCAGGCTTGGGAGGACGCCGACGAGTTCCGGGCATTGATCAACAGTTTACTGGTGACGATTCCGGCGGTCCTGCTGAGTCTCGGGCTGGCGTCGATCGCGGCGTACGGGTTGGCGCGGTACAACATCCCGTTCCGGCGGACGGTGTTGCTGCTGATGTTGATGGGCAACCTGCTGCCGCCGCAGATCCTGTTGATCCCGATCTCGCGCTTCGTGGAATTGATCGGGTACTACGACACATTGATCGCATTGATCGCTGTCCATGTTGGGTTCGGGCTCGGGTTCTACACGTTCGTACTGCATGGGTTCATGCGGGATCTACCGCGGGAGATCCAGGAGGCGGCGACGATCGACGGGGCCGGTCCGGGGAAGATCTACGCGAGCGTGATCCTGCCGTTGACCCGACCGGCGATGGCAGCGCTCGGTGCACTGTCGTTCACGTGGATCTTCAATGATCTGTTGTGGTCGATCACGGTCATCCGCTCCGGCGAGAAGATGCCGGTGACGCCCGCGTTGCTGGGTCTGCAGGGTCTGTTCGTGTCATCGTGGAACGTCATTGCTGCCGGCACCGTGATAGCCGCCGTACCGACTGTGGCGGTGTTCCTGCGGTTCCAGAAGCACTTCGTCGGTGGATTGGCGATCGGAGCCGTCAAGTGAAGACCTGGACGTTGCGCGGAGCAACCACCTCGTACGTTGTCGGTGTCCCCGCGCACGGCGAGTGGGCCCAACTAGTTGCCTGGGGCCCGCACGCGGTAGCCGACGGTCCGTCGACAGTCGCGCCGGTGGGAACCGAACACTTCCTCCCACGAGCCGACGTGGAACCCCTCGAGTACGCCGTCCGCGGCGTGAGGTACGCCGCCCCGGTCGACCTGGTGGTGAGCGGCCCCGATGGGGTCGACGAGCTCCGACCGGTGTTCGTGGATGGGGTTGATGGAGAAGACAGCCTGGAACTGAACTTCGCAGACCCGAATCGTCGTGTTCGGCTCACGCTGAACTACAGGGTCGAGGGTGATGCGGTGGAGCGGTGGGTTGCTGTTCGCAACGACGGTGACGAGGTGCTCACGTTGCATCGGCATGACTCTGCGGGGTTTGTCGTGCCTGGTGGGAACACCGTCAGGTACTTGTGGGGTGAGTGGAACAGCGAGTTTCAGCAGGGTGCGATCACGCTGGAGCGGGGGCGGTTTACCGTCAACAGTGCTCAAGGGATTACCGGGCACTCGTACTCGCCGTTCCTGTCGGTCGACGGGGATGTGGCGTACGGCGTGCAGCTGGCCTGGAGTGGTTCTTGGGAGCTGACCGCGGATGCGGACACGACTGGAACCATCAGAATCCAGGCTGGTCGGGTCTCGTCGAGTCAGGGGCTGCAGTTGGAGCCGGGGGAGACGTGGACTTCGCCCAAGGCGGTCGGGGCTTGTAGTGCTGAGGGTGCGGACGGGCTGGCTCGGGTGTTCCACGAGTACGAGCGGGCGCGGTCGAGGGGGCGTACGCCGAAGGTGTTGTACAACTCGTGGTTCGCGACCGAGTTCGACATCCGGGCCGAGCATCAGCTCGAACTCGCCCGGCGGGCGGCTGGGATCGGCGTCGAGACGTTCGTGGTCGACGACGGGTGGTTCATCGGCCGGAACGACGATGCGGGCGGGCTCGGTGACTGGGAGGTGGATCCGGTCAAGTTCCCGCAAGGCCTCGACACGTTCATCGGCGAGCTGAAGGAGCTCGGGCTCGACTTCGGGTTGTGGGTCGAGCCCGAGTCGGTCAACCCACGGTCGCGGCTGGCCGCCGAGCACCCGGAGTGGATCCTGCGGACTGCCGGCCGGGAACCGGTGTTGATCCGGAACCAGTTGTTACTGGACTTGAGCCGTGATGACGTGACTGCCTTTGTGTGGTCAACACTTGATCAACTGTTGTCAACGTATGACATCACCTACTTGAAGTGGGACGCGAACCGGCCACGTCTGGACAGTGGTGATCAACGTCGCGACCTCGACGGTCAAGTGGTGACCAACCTGTACGCGATCCTCGATCGGCTGCGCATCGAGCACCCGGACGTGCTCGTCGAAGGATGCGCCGGTGGTGGTGCACGGGTCGATCTCGGGATGGCGGCACGCGTCGACACGTTGTGGCCGAGTGACAACACGGCCCCGCTGGATCGGCTCAGGATCCAGCACGGTTTCCGGACCGGGTTCGCGCCGCATCTGATGAGTTCGTGGGTGACCGATGCCGAAGGTACCCACGACGGCCGGGAGCGTTCGCTCGACTTCCGCTTCCATGTCGCGATGGCCGGCGTACTGGGGATCGGTGCGGACCTGTCCCGCTGGACCGATGACCAGTTGAAGACCGCGGCCCGGCATATCGAGCAGTACAAGGACATCCGCGACCTGGTCGTCGACGGCAAGGTCTACGGATTGACGGACGGCGTCCAGTACGTCGGCGCCGACAGGTCCGTGGTGTTTCGGTGGGAAACCGGTGACGGCAACGTGCGCGGCACCTTGCCGACCCGGGTACGGCGGGTCCCACTGGCCGGGCTCGACCCGGCGAAGAACTACCGGGTCGGATCCGAGATCCTCCCGGGCAGCTACCTGCTGCAGGTCGGCGTCGCCTTCGATGACGGCGCCGACTCGCACTGCCTGGTCGTCGAGGCACTCGACTGACCGTTCCGCTCAACGGCAGCAAAGGAAGAAGGAAATGAAACGACTCTGTGCTCGTTTCTCAGCTGGAGTGATCGCGGCGGCCCTGGTGGCCGGCGCATTCGCGACCACTGCGACGACCACGGCTGTTGCGGCTCAGGCAACAGCACCGGTCCTGAGCCCGACGCCGTACCAGGGCTGGAACACCTACTACGGTCTCGGTGGCGACTTCACCGAGGACACCATCAAGTCGGTCGCCGACTCGCTGGTGAGCCGCGGGCTCGCCAAGGCCGGCTACGACATCGTTTGGCTGGACGGCGGTTGGCAGGCCGACCAGTCGCGCAGCGCGGCCGGTGACCTGGTCGCGAACCCGGCGAAGTTCCCGAACGGGCTGAAGCCGCTGGTCGACTACATCCACAGCAAGGGACTCAAGGCCGGCATCTACACCGACGCCGGTCCGTACATCCCTGGCAAGTGTGGGCTCGGCAGCGGCGGCTACTACCAGCGTGACGCCGACCAGTTCGCCGCGTGGGGATTCGACGCGGTGAAGGTCGACTACCTGTGCGGGATCGCGGCGGACCTGGACCCGAAGACGGTCTTCACCGAGTTCGCCCAGGCGCTGCGGAACAACGCGAGCCACCGGCCGATGATCTTCAACCTGTGCAACCCGGTGACCTCGCCGGACTGGGGCAACTACCCCGAGTCGCAGCAGTCGATCAACTCGTGGTCGTACGCACCGGGGATCGCGCAGTCCTGGCGGACCTACACCGATGTCGGCTTCCAGGGCGACATCAAGTTCAAGGACGTGCTGCGGAACTACGACGCGAACGCGCGGCACCCGGAGGTCGTGAAGCCGGGTGCGTTCAGCGACCCGGACTATCTGGCGCCGGAGCTTGGGATGTCGGATGAGGAGTTCCGTTCCCAGCTCACGCTGTGGGCGGTCGCCGCTGCGCCGCTGGTCGTGGGTAGCGACGTGCGGAAGCTGAGCGCGACCACGATCTCGATGCTGACCGATCCCGACGTACTGGCGATCAACCAGGACAAGGCTGCAGTGCAGGCGGTTCGGGTCGGTGCTGCTGGTACGACGGAGACCTGGGTGAAGCGGTTGGCCGACGGCTCGCGCGCGGTGGTGCTGCTGAACCGAGGGGACAGCGCTCGCACGTTGACCACGACTGCGCAGGCGGTCGGGCTGAGCGGGGCGCGGTTCACGTTGAAGAACGCTTGGACGAACAAGGTCACCGAGAGCGCGGGCACGATCAGCGCAGCTGTGCCGGCACACGGTACGGCGCTCTTCCGGGTCTCGTCGGCGGTTGGTGTGCCGGGTGCATCGCATGTGACGGCCGGGATTCCGCAGGTGACGAAGGTCGGGACGGATGTCCAGCCTGAGGGTGCGGCGCCGGTGGTTGCCGGTGGCGACGAACTGACCGTGCAGGTTGCTGTTCGCAACGATGGGCTGCTGCCGGTGCTGAAGCCGGCCGTGACTCTTGCTGGTGGTACCGGGTGGACGGTGAAGTCGTTGACGACGGCGCCGGTGTTGATTGCTGGGGGCAAACAAGCGACGTTCGGGTTCACGGTGAAGCTGCCGGCGAATGCTGCGCCTGGTACGGCGAGCTTGACGGCAACTACGTCGTACGAGGCGGTTGGGTACGGCGTGCAGCGGCTGACGACCTCGTTGTCGCCGGTCGTGGTTGCGCCGGTACCGCCGGATGGGACCGTGCCGCTGTCGCACCATCAGTGGATCACCGCGACCAGCGGCTGGATGTCGCCGACCATCGACGAGAGTGTCGGTGGCGGGAACCCGATCAAGCTGACGGGGACGACGTACTCGACTGGTATCGGGGTCGCTTCGCCTTCGCTGGTTCGGTACTACCTGGGTAAGGCGTGTACGCGACTGAGCGGGACGGTCGGGATCGACGATGTCGTGGGGAATGTCGGGCCGGATGGCGGTACGTCGACATTCCAGGTCGTCGGTGACGGGAAGGTGCTGTTCGACAGTGGAGTGGTTGATCGGTTCACGCCGAAGCCGTTCGATGTCGATCTGACCAACGTCCGCGTCCTCGACCTCGTGGTCGGCGACGCCGGCGACGGCGGCTACAACGACCGCGCCGACTGGGCAGCCCCGACTGCTACCTGCTGACGCGATGGAGGGGCGGACCGTTTGTGGTCCGCCCCTTTGTCATGTCGTGTCAGTGCCAGTCGATCTCGGAGGACTTGAAGTAGGTCCAGCCGCGGTGGTTCCAGGTGGGGGATTGGGCGGCTAGGTGGGCGGCGTAGGTGGGCCAGTCGGTGGGGGTGGTGTGGGACCAGGCCCTTTCGGCGGCGCCGGGGAGGCGGGGGAGGAGCAGGAACTCGAGGTCGTCGCGGCTCGTGACGGTCTCGCACCAGACGGCGGCTTCGATACCGGCGAGCTGGTCGTCGGAGGTGACACCGGGGGTGTTGTCGACCGGGTCCCAGGCGATGCCGTCCTGGATGCTGGCCGGTTGGTAGGCGCGGAGGCCTACGCGGGCTCGGGTTTCCTCTTGCGCCGGATCGTTGGACGGGGCGGCGTGGGGGCGGTCGAAGTACAGGTAGGTGGTGGCGGAGACGAGCAGTTTGCTGCCGCGTTCCAGGGCTTTCGGTACGTCGTGTCTGGCCTTGGCGAGGTGTTCGATCAGGAACTCGGGGATGTCGGGGCGTGCGGAGATCGCGTCGATGTCCTGGATGTCGAGCCAGTACTGCGTGAGGTCGGATTGCGCCGTGTTGGCGCGGGCGGTTTCCTGCCAGCCGACGACTTGTTTGCCTTTCGCGCGGACGAGGTCGGCGGCGCGTCGTACGAAGGCTGCGTGTGCTTCGTCGGACATGCCCCAGGCTTCGTCGCCGCCGATGTGCAGGTACGCCGAGCGGGGGAATTGTGGGATGAGCGCGTCCGCTACGTCCTCGACGAAGGTCCAGACTTCGGGGTCGGCCGGGTCGAGGGAGTGGAACTCGAGGTGGCCGCCGTTCGGGAGCGGGATGCCGGGGAGCTCGGTGGTGAGGTCGGGGTACGCGCGGGATACGGCGCCGGTGTGGCCGGGGAAGTCGATCTCCGGGACGAGGGTGACGAAGCGTTCTTCGGCGTACCGGTTGAGCTCGGCTAGCTCGAGTGGGGTGTAGTAGCCGCCTGGTCGGTCGGCCATGGCGCCGAGGGAGCCGAATTTGATCAGCTCGGGGCGTGCGGCGACTTCGAAACGCCAGCCTTGGTCGTCGGTGAGATGCAGGTGCAGGACGTTGAGTTTGTAGAGCGCGCACATGTCGATCACCCGTCGTACCGTCTCGGGTGGGTGGAACGTCCGCACCACATCGAACGAAAGGCCGCGCCAGGCGAACCGCGGGCCGTCGATGATGCGCTGGCACGGGATGTCGGTGCCGTGTACGGCGATCAGTTGGCGAAGCGTGGTGAGCCCACGGAACACCCCTTCCTCCGTTGCACCCCAAACGTGGATCCCCTCGGGGCTCACCTCCAGCCCGTACCTCTCATCCACCTCCACCCCATCAGCCCGAACTCCAGCCACCGCCGGTACGACGTCCAGCCCCGCCGAGCTGAGTGTCAGCCGAACCGCTGAGGCCGCGTCGGCTGAGCTCGCACCGGCTGAGAACAGCTGTAGGTGTGGGGAATCCAGCCGGGTGTCGCCCAGGAACTGGGTGGCGACGGCGGTTAGCTCGGGCGAGCCGATGGTGATGGCGGTCCGCTGAGGTGAGCCGGTGGTGATGGGGTTGTCGGGGGCGAGGCTGAAGGTGCCCTCGCCCGGGATGGCGGAGGTGGGGCTGGGGATCATCTCGTGCTCCGGCGGGGTTGAGGTGGTAGTCGACGGCGCGAGCCAGCTGATGCCAGCCGTGCAAGGCGGGGGTGGAGCCGTGCAAGGTGGGGCGGGGTGGAGCTGTATCGGGGCGGACGATGGTGCCGTGGACCAGGTTCGCATGACGCGGGGTGAGTTGTGGGCGCGGCCGGACCTGCGCCACTGTCCAACACCATCTGCGACCCTGCGGACAGCACGCGCTGAGCGTGAACCGCGAGGGCAATCCGAGGTTGGACAGTGGGGGCGGTCCGCCCACCCGGCCTTCCATCGTTCACCGACCCGACCGACCCGACCGACCCGACCGACCCGACCGACCCGACCGACCCGACCATCCCGCCGTCCCGCGTATACCCCGTTGCGCCGCCGATCGTGGTGATCCTCCCAGCGACAGGACGTAAACGCCCACTGGTGCTTGTCGCCCGCGCTCAGTGCGGGGCCGCGGGTGCTTGGTGGAGGTATACGTCCTGTCGGTCGGAAGGTCGGAAGGTTGCAGGGGCAGAGCTAACGGGTTAGGGGGCGGCAGAGGAGGGCGTCGGGGGTGCCGGAGGCGCCTGCGCGGGTGGTGAAGGCTATGCCGGCGATGTATTCGGTGGTGGTGCATTGGCCTTTGTAGTGGCCCGGGGCGAAGTCGCCGCCTTGGGCGGGGCGGTTGTCAGAGCGGTCGAACCAGAGGGTTCGGCCGGTGGTGGGTAGGGGTTGGGTGGTGGGGGTGCAGAGGATGGAGGAGAGGCGGGCGCCTCGGACGGCGTAGCCGGTGACCTGGTGGTTGGGGGCGCATTGGAGCTTGGTGTAGCCGGAGGCCCAGTCGGTGGTGACGTGGCGTTCGTCTTTGACTACCTCGTAGGGAGCGGATGAAACAGCGAGGCCGGAGGTGCAGAGGGCTCGGTTGCTGGTGTGGGCCAGGCCGATGAGGCGGAGGCCGTCGGGGCAGGCGGCTTTGCGGGCGCCGTTGTCCCAGTCGCCGGCGGCTCGCATGCGGAGGGATTGGACGAAGTCGCCGTGGTCGGGGCTGAGCATTTTCCAGACAGTCGCTGACGGAACAGGTCCGGTGCGAGAGGGGGCGTTCATGAGACGGGTCCAGGCGGGGGCTCGCCAGTCGTCGCCGTCGTAGAGGGCCATGCGGTGGCCGGCGGAGTCCCAGTGCAGGAGGGCCCAGCCGTTGCCGGTGCGGTTGGTGTGCCAGCCGACCAGGGGCCAGTAGGCGAAGTCGGCGTCGGTGCGGATCAGTTCGTCGACGAAGCGTTCGTACCAGGCGCGCGGCAACGCACCGGTCTCCTCGCGACCGCCGACACCGAACTCGCTGATCCACACCGGCGCGGTGAAGTGCCCCTCCTCGCCGGACACGAAGAACGCTTGTCGGTTCAGTTCGCTGACGAGTTCGGACGGCGACAGATCCTGGTACCGCGGATCGGTCGTCTCGCCGGTTCCGGTCGCGCCGCTGTGCCGGGGACCGGTGTAGCCGTAGAAGTGGGCGGCGTACACGAGCTTGTTCGAGGCAACCAATGTGTGCGATAAGCCGCGGGCCGGGGTGAGGGTCGGGCGGTCGTGGGGGAAGCCGTCGACCGGGATGCCGGTCCAATTGATGCCTTCGACAACGATCAGCAGGTTCGGGTTGGCCTCGGTGAGGATGCGGTCGCCGAGATGCTGGGAGGCGGCGAACCAGTCGTGGTCGTTGCCCCAGCCCCAGTTCGGGTCGTCGAAGACGTTGCGCCGTACCTCGTTGTAGAGATCCGCGCCGACGACTCGCGGATTCGTCTTGTAGCGGTTGACCATGAACAGCCAGTCGCTCTCCCACACAGCTGTGGACTGGCTGGTGTTCCAGCGCTCGTTCCCGTCGACCCCGCAACACCACCGGGTGGTCGCCGTGTGGTTGTTAAGGATGACCGCGAACCCGGCGGCAGTCAGCTCCTCTACGACGACGTCGTACACCTGGAGTGGTGTCTTCCCCCGCAACCCCGGGTTCGCCGCAACAGCGCTATCCGGGACCGCGACAGTGTCGTGGATCATCTGGTTGGAGAACTGGAGCCGGATGCTGTTCAGGCCGAGTTCGGCGAAGCCGGAGATGATCGAGGCCATCGGTGCGCGGTCGAGACCGAGCGGGATGCGGTTGCTGTTCTCGCCGGCGTGATGGTTGGCGTTGTCGGCCTGATCGCCGGAACCGTTCCAGGTTCCGGAGGCGCCGTGCCAGTTGCCGGACTTCAGCCGGAAACGATTCCCGTCGGCGTCGACGATCCATCGCCCCTTGGTGCTCAGGGGCGCGGTCCAGCCGCTCACCAAAGGCTCAGCGACGGGAGTGGCGGAAGCGGGAGTGAGAGGAAAGACCAGTAGGGCGAGTACGACGAGAAGTCGGCGCATGGCTCACCTGTCCCCAGGTTGGTGGTGCGCGGGCGGGGTGATGGCCGGAGGCTTCGCGGGACCACCGGCCACCACGCAGTTATTGGACCAGATCAGGAGTGCCACTGGGGAGAGCGCTGTCATCGGTGGATTCTTTCCAGCTTCGCCGATCAGTCGTTTGGTAGTGACATCCGGTTCATCATGAGGCAGTCTCCTCTTTGTCGGAAACCGCTTGCTTGGGCCGTATTGGAGGCAGAAATGCGCAGAGCGCCACGGTTGGTGTCGACTCTGGTGTTGATCGGCGTGGGGTTGGGTGGAGGGCACGCGGCCGCCGGAGGTGGTGGGCAGGCCCCGGTGCCGGTCCAGCTGGTTTCGATCACGGACTTCCACGGGTATCTGAAGCCGCCGTCGCCCGCGGACGGCGGGACGATCGCGGGTCCGGACGGGAAACCGCAGGTGGTCGGCGGGGCGGCGTACCTGGCGACGCATCTGAAGACCATCCGCGCCGGGCACCGGAACTCGATCATGTTCGCCGACGGTGACAGCTTCGCGGGCTGGCCGTTCGAGGTGGACGCGCATGGGGATGAGCCGACGATCGAGACGCTGAACGCGCTCGGCGTCGAGTTCTCCAGCGTCGGCAACCACGAGCTGGACGTGTCGAAGAGCTTCCTGGTCGACCACATGACCAAGGGCAAGTGCTTCGGCACGCCGGGCGTGGACAGCTGCTTCAAGGACTCGACCGGCCGCCGCTTCCATGGTGCCGACTTCGACTTCCAGACCGCGAACATCGTCGACAAGAAGGGTCGCCCGATCGTCGCGCCGTACACGATCCGCTGGGTGAGCGACCACGGTCGCAGCTTCCCGGTCGGCTTCATCGGCCTGACGGTTCCGGATGCGCCCGTCGGCAGTACGTCGTACCAGCCGGATCTGAAGGCACTCGACCCAACCGAGTCCGCGAACCGCGCTGCCGCCGAGCTGACCCGACGTGGGGTGAAGGCGATCGTGCTGAACATGCACGAGGGCGGGACCGACGCATCGCCGACGTACGACAACTGCGTCAACCCGACCGGTCCGGCGATCGAGCTCGCTCGTAAGGTGACTCCGCAGATCGACGCAATCGTCACCGGGCACTGGCACTCGGCGTTCAACTGCAGCATCCCCGACCCGGCCGGCAATCCGCGCCCGGTCGTCGAGGCGGCGAACCACGGCCGGCTGATCAGCGAGATCAACCTGCAGCTCGACCGCCGTACCGGTGAGGTTCTGCGCGACCTGACCACCTCGACCAATCACGCGGTCACGCGTGATGTCACCCCGGACCCGAAGCTGCAGAAGATCGTCGACTACTGGTCGGCCGCGGGAGAGCGCAAGTACGCCGAACCTGTCGCGACCGTGACCGGCGACTTCACCCGCACCGCGAACGCGGTCGGCGAGAGCACGATGGCAGACCTGGCAGCCGACGTACACCTCTGGACCGCACGCAGCTTCGGAAAGACCGACCTTGGGTTGATCGCAGCCAAGCCGGCCACCGGTTCCACCGCACTGCGCGGCGATCTCCTGGTTGCCAACAGCAACAAACCAGGTGACGCGGACGGACGGGTACTGCTCGGCGAATCGTGGGAGGCCTACGGCTACGGCAACCCGGTGCTCACGGTCAGCCTGACCGGGGCTGAGCTGGATTCCGTACTCGAGCAGCAGTGGCAGACGCAGCCGAACGGCACGGTGAAGTTCGCGCCGCTCGCGGCTTCGAAGAACGTCAGGTACAGCTTCGACGCGAGCCGTCCGGTCGGCGACCGAGTGGACCCCAAAGATGTCCTGATCGACGGAGTGGCACTGGATCCGGCCAAGACCTACCGCGTCGCCGCGCTGGCGTACACGGTGATCGGCGCCGACGGTTACACAGCGTTCAAGAGTTACTACACCGACCCTGTCCGCACGGACACTGATCACGAGACCTTCGCGTCCTACCTCCGGGCGCACAAGACGATCACCCCGGCGCCGCGCGATCGGGTCACGCAAAAGGGCTGACAACCGTTGCCCCCTGAGCTCCGTACTCATCGGTGACGGAATGAGCGAGGGGACACAACAGATGGCGCGAGGAACACGGGACGAGGAGTTCAGCGAGTACGTCGCTCAGCGGCGTACTCAGCTGCGTCGCATCGCCTACCTGCTCTGTGGTGATGTGCACAAGGCGGAGGACCTGGTCCAGACGGCATTGATGAAGCTGTACGTCGCCTGGCACCGGGTGCAGCGCGAGGGCAACATTGACGCCTATGTACGGCGGATCCTGGTGAACTCGGGGATCGACGAGAGCCGCCGGCCGTGGCGCCGGGAGGAATCCGGGCTGGACGGGTTGGACCCGGCCGCTGAGGAGGGGCTCGCGGTCGAGGATCGGCGGGTGCTGATCGAGGCGCTGGCGAGTCTGCCGCTCGGTCAGCGCCGAGTGGTGATCCTGCGGTACTTCGTCGGCCTGTCGGTCGACGAGACCGCCACCGACCTCAACTGCGGCACCGGAACCGTGAAGAGCCAGAGCGCGCGTGCCCTCGCCCGACTGAACGACTTGCTGAGTGCCCAGTTTCGGGCTGTAGGAGGACACCGATGATGGACGAGCAGCTGCTCATGGAGCGACTGACCGATGCCGCTGCCGCGCAGGACGACCTGCTGCCGCGCGCAGTCGCCGACGACCTGGCGGCTGGGCGTCGCCGCCTCCGCCGGCGCCGGTTTCTGGCCGGTGGTACGGCGCTGATCGCGGCTGGCGCGGTCGCCGTCGCCACCATCGGGATGAGCGGCGCGCTGCGGGACACGGCGCAGCTCGAGGTACCGATCGCGACCCAGAAGGCGCCGGTCAACACCCAGGCGGCTGAGGATGCGGCCGCGGTTACGAAGGTCCAGGGGTTCGACGGGCTGATGAAGAGTCTGATGTACAAGCACTTCGACCCCACCAAGAAGCACCTGAACTTCACCACCGGGCCGTTCGAGATCGACAACGATCTCGGCCACCACGGGACCCAGCGCAAGGTGGGCTGGAACGTGGCGGGCGACAAAGGCCAGGGCATGTTCCTGATCGGCCTCGACCGGACGGCGAAGGGCGCGGGCAACACGTGCGGTTCGTTCTTCGAGTTCGAGTCGCAGCCGGTGACCTGCCACGCGATCACCCTGCCGAACGGACGGACGGCGATGATCGGCAGGCAGGATCGGATGATCGAGTTCAGCTACCTGCAGCCGGACGGCGAGTTCGTGTACGTCGCGGTCGACCCGGTCTTCCGCAACAACACCACGATCCCGGTCAAGAAGATGACGATTACGGATGCACAGTTGATCGCGTTCGCCACCGACCCCGCGCTGAACCTCCCGCCGCTGACCTCGGACCAGAATGCGCAGGAGGACAAGCTGAAGGATTTCGCACCGTCCAACGATCGGATCAGGCTCGTCACGAGTCGGCATCTGCCGGGCCAGCTCGTGTTCGGCCGGGTCCACAACCCGCCCGGCGAGGCGCTTGTCGTGGGGACCTGGACGCGCGGTCCGGTCAGCGCCGAGGTGGAGGTCGGGGTCGATGCGGCGCCGATGGCCAGTGACTGCCAGTCGCAGTTGTCGGTGCCGTCGTGTGTTCCGGTGACGCTTCCGAATGGGGCGAAGGGGGAGTACCACGAAGGTGCGCGGACGTATCAGGGTGGACCGATGTACGTGATGGGTGCGACCTACCAGCAGCCGGATGGTGATCTGGCGTCCGTCCGCGTGCTGACCCCGGGGAAGAAGGCGCAGCCGGGCGGGATCACCAAAGAACAAATCCTCGCCCTGGTTGCAGATGAAGGATTGGACCGGTAGCGCACCCGCTACCCCGGGACGGGCGTGCAGGAGGCGGACAGCGGCGGCCGGGATTCCTACCGTCGAGGTATGTGGAGACGAACTGCGGTCCTGGTAGCCATCGCCCTGGCGGCCGGCGGAGTGACAGCCGGCGCGAGCACGGCCGGTGGCCTTCGGTGGGGCGAGTGTGCTGACGAGAGTTTGCGGGCCGCGGGAGCGGACTGTACGACGGTTGTGGTGCCGCTCGATCATCTCCAGCCGGATGGTCGAGTGGTGCGGCTCGCGGTCTCGCGGCTGAAGGCGGATCCGGCCAAGCGGCGCGGGGTCCTGCTGACGAATCCCGGTGGACCGGGCGGACCGGGAACGACGTACCCGCTCGAACTGAAGCCGTTGCTGGGTGAGGTGGCGCAGCAGTACGACGTGATCGGGATCGACCCGCGGTTCATGGGAGCGAGCGATCCGGTCGCCTGTGGTCCGCTCCGGCTGCCTGATGTCTTTCGATCGTCACTGACGCGGGCGGACTTCGAGAAGTCTCGGAAGCTCGCGGAGAAGACGGCGGCCGGATGCAGGGACGATCGGTTGCCGTATGCAAGTATCCGGAATGTTGCCCGGGACATGGATACGATCCGGGCCGCGTTGGGCGAGCAGAAGATCTCGTACTACGGGGTGTCGTGGGGCGCGGATCTCGGTGTCGTCTACAGCCAGTTGTTCCCGGGGCGGGTCGATCGGATGGTGGTCGACAGCGTGACGGATGTCGAAGGGTCGGAGTACCACCATCTCGCGACCGGCGAACGCGCCGAGGCAGCCTTCGACGAGTGGGCCGCGTGGGTGGCCTGGCGAGACGACCAGTACCACCTAGGTCGAACCGGGATGGAGGTCCGCGCAACCGTGAGCAGGCTGGCGCGGAGGCCGGTCACCATCGACGGTCGCCGGCTCGACAGCGCCTCGTTGCCGTGGGCAATCCAGTCCGCGCTGGGGGATGAGAAGGATCGCGAGGTGATGGCGCGCAACATCCGGGCGTTGATCGACGGGAAGTCGACCGAGGAGTTGTCGGGCTGGCTGCAGCAGTACTTCACTACCGAACCGATCTACAGCCGGTTCGCCGCCGCGTCCATCGCGTTCACGTGCAACGACAACGGGTGGCCGAAGGGGCCGGCGCCGTACTGGCGAGATGTGCAGCGGACTCGACAGACCGAGCCGCTCTTCCACGCGACGTTCCTGGCTTGTGCGTTCTGGAAGTACCACACGAGCGAGCCGGAGCTTGTCATCGGCAACGACGTGCCGATGTTGATTGTGCAGGCGGAGCGGGACAACATTCCGCTCGGGTGGGCGCAGGCGCTGCAGGCGAAGTTGCCGAACTCCACCCTCAAAACAGTCGACCGTCGTGCTCATGGGGTTTACGAGTTCATGAGCACGACGGTCAACGACTACCTGGCGCGGTGAGCTTCGGCTAGTTCCTTCAGGTACAGGGCGCTTTGCTTGGGGATGCGGGCCTGGGTGTCGTAGTCGACGCGGACGATGCCGAACCGCTTGACGTAGCCGTAGGCCCATTCGAAGTTGTCCAGCAGGGACCAGGCCAGGTAGCCGCGGATGTCGGCGCCTTGGTTGATCGCCTCGGCTACGGCGGCCAGGTGGGTGGTGAAGTACTCGGTGCGGCCGTCGTCGGCGACGTACCCGTTCTCGTCGGGGGTGTCCTCGAAGGCGGAGCCGTTCTCGGTGATCACCATCGGCAGGTTCGGGTAGTCGCGGGCGATGCTGAGCAGCAGGTCGGTGAAGCCCTCGGGGACGATCTCCCAGTCCATGTGGGTCTTCGGCCGGCCGAGCGGGATGGTCCGGCTGATCGGCAGACCCTTCTCGTCGGCCGTGCTGCCGTCCTCGGCGTACCCGCTGAACTTCTGGCTGAAGTAGTAGTTCACACCCAGTACGTCGATCGGCGCCGAAATCAGCTCGAGGTCGCCGTCCTGGACGGGGATCTCGGCCCCTTCCAGCGCCAGGTCCGCGACGATGTCGGCCGGGTAGCGGCCGTGCACCAGCGGATCGAGGTAGATCCGGCGGCCCATGCCGTCGGCGCGGCGGGCTGCCTCGACGTCCGGCTCGGCGTCACTGGCGGGGTACGCCGTTGCCACGTTGAGGGTGATGCCGATGTCCAACTTGCGCGGTGAGGCCTCGCGCATGGCGGTCGTGGCAAGCCCGTGGCCGAGCAGCAGGTGGTGGACGGCGGCGATCGCGGCCGGGTACTCCTTGCGGCCCGGTGCGTGCAGACCGTACGCGTAGCCGAGCATCGCGGAGCACCACGGCTCGTTCAGCGTGGTCCAGGTGTTGACGCGGTCCTTCAGCGCGTCGAAGACCAGCATCGAGTACTCCGCGAACCGGTACGCCGTGTCGCGGTTCGGCCAGCCGCCGGCGTCCTCGAGCTCCTGCGGCAGATCCCAGTGGTAGAGCGTCACCCACGGGTCGATGCCCTGGGCAAGCAGCTCGTCGACCAGCTTGTCGTAGAAACCCAGCCCGGCTGGGTTCACCGGGCCCTTGCCGCGCGGCTGGACCCGCGGCCACGCCACCGAGAACCGGTAGGTGTCGAAGCCGAGACTCTTGATCAGGGCAACGTCTTCGGGCATCCGGTGGTAGTGGTCGCAGGCGATGTCGCCGACGTCGCCGTTGTCGATCGCGCCGGGCACCTGGCAGAAGGTGTCCCAGATCGACGGCGTCCGGCCGTCCTCGGCGATCGCACCCTCGATCTGGTACGACGAGGTGGCGACACCCCAGCGGAAGTCGGCCGGCAGACCCGCGATCAGGTCTGCCGCCCCCGAGACGGACGTAGTACTCATAAGTGGCCTTTCACGAAGGATAGAAGGGATTCAGCCGACCGGGACGCGGCCGGGGAGCCAGCAGGCCACGGACCGGCTGGGGTCGTTGCGGGCCGAGGGGATCCCGAGCAGCGGGATCTCGTCGGAGCAACGGTCGAACGCGTGCGGGCAGCGCGGGTGGAACGAGCATCCGGACGGCATCCCGCGCAGGTCGGGCGGTGAGCCGGGGATCCCGGACAGCTCCCGGCGCGGGCCACGCAACGCCGGGAAGGACTTCAGCAGTCCTTCGCTGTACGGGTGCAGCGAGTCCTTGTACAGGTCGGCGGACTTGGCTTCCTCGACGATCCGACCGCCGTACATGATCGCGATCCTGTCGGAGAACTCGACCAGCAGCGACAGGTCGTGGGTGATGAACAGCACCGAGAATCCGAGCCGCTCACGCAACTCGACCAGCTGGGCCAGGATCTGCCGCTGCATCACCACGTCGAGCGCAGTCGTCGGCTCGTCCATGATCACGATCTGCGGCTCGAGTACGAGCGCCATCCCGATCATCACGCGCTGCCGCATACCGCCGGACAGCTGGTGCGGGTAGGCGTCCATCCGGTCCGCGGAGATGCCGACCAGCTTGAGCATCTCCTTCGCCCGGGCGACCCGGGCTTCCGGCGAGAGGTCGGGCTCGTGGGCCTTGATCACGTCGAGCATCTGGGTGGAGACCTTGTGGACCGGGTTGAGCGAGTTCATCGCGCCCTGGAACACGATCGACGTCTCGGCCCACCGGAACGCCCGCAACTCGGGGTCGGTCAACGCCATCACGTCGTACGGGTCACCGCCCGGCGGGTGGTAGGTGACCGAGCCACTGCTGATCACGCCGGGCGGCGGCAGCAGCCGAGTGACGCCGTACGCGAGCGTGGACTTGCCGCTCCCGCTCTCACCGGCGAGCCCGAGCACCTCACCACGATGCAGCGTCAGCGTGACATCGCGAACCGCCCGAACGCCTTGGTCACCCAAGCCGTAGTCGACACTGAAGTCCTTGATCTCGAGGACTGGTTCCTTGCCGATCATGCGGCGTCCTCCTTCTTCTGACGTACGACGGGAGTCGGCGGGACCGCCTTGTTGCCGAGTACCGGGGTGAAGCCGACGCGCATCCGGACCGAGTGACCGTCCTTGGTCTTGACCCGGGTGTGACCGCTGCTGCGCAGTCGCGGGCTGACGAACTCGTCGATGCCGAAGTTGATCAGGGAGAGCGCCGTACCGAGGATCGCGATCGCGAGACCGGCCGGGACGAACCACCACCATGCGCCCTGGGCAAGGGCCTGCTGGCTCTGCGCCCAGAAGAGGATGGTTCCCCAGTTCCATTCGGAGATGGTCGAGATACCGATGAAGGCCAGGGTGATCTCGGACATGATCGCGAAGATCACCGTACCGACGAAGCTGGAGGCGATGATCGCGGTCAGGTTCGGCATGATCTCGGCGGTGATGATCCGCCAGGTGCTCTCACCGGTCGCGCGGGCGGCCTCGACGTAGTCCCGTCGGCGCAACGACAGGGTCTGCGCCCGCAGCACCCGGGCACCCCAGGCCCACGAGGTGAAACCGATGACGAGGGCAACCATCAGGTCACCCGCACCCGGGATGGTCGAGGCGACGATGATGATCAGCGGCAGGGCCGGGATGACCAGGAAGACGTTCGACAGTGCGGACAGACCCTCGTCGGCCGCGCCACCGAGGAAGCCCGAGCTGACCCCGATCAGGATCGACAGCGCGGTCGCGACGAGACCGGCCAGCAGGCCGACGAACATCACGCCGCGGGTGCCGACGAGCATCTGACTGAAGATGTCCTGACCGAGGTGCGTCGTACCGAACCAGTGCTTGGACGACGGCGCCTGGATCAGGTCACTGCTGCGGGCCGACGGATCGTACGGGGCGATCCAGGGACCGATGATCGCGATCAGGCAGAAGAAGCCGAGCACGATCAGGCCGGTCGCGGCCTTGCCGTTGGCAACGAACCGCAACCGGCGGCGCTTGGCCGGCTTGACCTCGACCGCGGGTCCTTCCGGGCTCACCGCGGTGACGGTGCTGGTGGGTGCGGACATCTCAGCCCTCCTTCCGGGTGCGGGGATCGAGGAGCAGGTAGGCGACGTCGGCGATCAGGTTCGCGACCAGGACCGACAGCGTGATGACCAGGAAGACGCCCTGCATCAGCGGGTAATCCTTGGAACCGACGGCCTGGAACAGGTTGTAGCCGATACCGGGGTAGGAGAAGACGATCTCGACCAGCAGCGTGCCGCCGACGATGAAACCGAGCGACAGCGCGAAACCGGAGACGTTCGGCAGCAGCGCGTTGCGTGCGGCGTAGCTCATCATCACGCGCTTCTCGGGCAGGCCCTTGGCGTGCGCGACGGTGATGTAGTCCTCGGACGCGACCGTCACCATCATGTTGCGCATGCTGAGGATCCAGCCGCTGACCGACGAGATCAGGATGGTGATTGCCGGCAGCAAGCTGTGCTGGATCGCGCTGCCCATGAACTCAGGGGTCCAACCCGGCACCAGGCCGGGCTCGTAACCGCCCGACGACGGGAAGATGCTGTCCGGACCGGCCAGCAGGGTGATCGCGAGCAGACCGAGCCAGAAGTACGGGATCGACGACAGGAACGTCGTCACTGGCAACAAACCGTCGAGCCAGGAACCGCGGCGCCAGCCGGCGAGTACGCCGAGACCGGTGCCGATCGCGAAGCTGGCCAGCGTGGTCAGGCCGACCAGGGCGATCGTCCACGGCAGGCTCTGCTGCAGGATGTCGATGACCGGGGTCGGGAAGAACGTGAACGACAACCCGAGGTCGCCGCGGAACACCTGGCCCCAGTAGTCGACGTACTGGCTCCACATGCTGGCGTTCTTGTCCAGGCCGAACAGGACGTAGAGCGACTGGATGGCCTCGGTGCTGATCTGGCCCTGGTACTTGTTGATCAGCGAGGTGACCGGGTCACCGGGGATCAGGCGGGGGATGAAGAAGTTGATCGTCAGCGCGGCCCACGCGGTGAACAAGTAGAACGCGATGCGTTGCAGAAGGAACTTCACTTGGCTGCTCCTTCCTCGTAGAGCCAGCACGCGGCCCAGTGGCTCTGGCCGTTGTCGACGATCGGCAGCTCGAACCTCGGTGGCAGTTCCGTCGAGCACTTCGGCATCGCGTGCACGCAGCGCGGGTGGAACCGGCAACCGGTCGGCGGAGCGATCAGGCTCGGCGGCTCACCGCTGCCCTGGTCCTCCGGTGCGCGCAGATCGCCGACTCGGTCGAGCCGGTCGGGATCCGGCGCGCTCTCGATCAGCAGTCGGGTGTACGGGTGCGCCGGGTGCTGGGTGACGGTCTCGGAGTCACCGCCTTCCACCATCCGGCCGGCGTACATGACCATGGTTTCGTCGGCGAAGTAGCGCGCCGAGGCGATGTCGTGGGTGATGTAGAGGATGGCCAGGTTCAGCCGCTCCTTCAGATCACGCAGCAGGTTCAGGACGCCGAGGCGGATCGAGACGTCGAGCATCGAGACGGGCTCGTCGGCGAGCAGGGCCTCGGGGTCGGCGCCGAGGGCGCGGGCGATCGAGACGCGCTGGCGCTGGCCGCCGGAAAGCTCATGCGGGAACTTGTCCAGGTAGCGCTCCGGGGGAGTCAGTTGTACGCGCAGCAGCAGGTCACGCAGGTTCGACTCGAGCTCGGCCTTGTTGTTGCCGGCCCGGCCGTGGATCTTGAGCGCGCGGGTCAGGTGGTACCGCACGGTGTGGGTCGGGTTCAGCGACGCGAAGGGGTCCTGGAAGATCATCTGGACCTGGCGGCAGTACGCCCGGAACTTCCGGCCGCCGCGCACTGTCACGGACTGGCCGTGCAGGCGGATGTCGCCGTCGGTGCGGTGGTGGAGTTGCGCGAGCAGGCGGGCCACGGTCGACTTGCCCGAACCGGACTCACCGACCAGGGCGGTCACGCGGCCGCGGCGCAACGTCAGGTTCAGGTCGTCGACCGCGTGCACGACCTTGCGATCGCGGGTCAACAGGTCCCGGAGACCACGCCGTACCGGGAAGTGCTTGGTGAGGCCGTCGGCCTCCAGAACTACTTCAGGGACCACCGCTGGGGCCACCGCTGGGTCGGTCACCGTCATGATTACAAGACTCCTCGCATCGTGGCACCGCGGCGCCGGGAGCACTGGCTCCCGGCGCCGCGGTCCGGCCTCACTGAGAGCCGGCGGGCTTCAGGTTCAGGACGATCTGCAGAGCGTTCTGCTGGGTCGGCTGACCCGGCGCGTACGAGTTCTGCTCGTCCGGCCACCCGGTCCAGTTCTTGGTGCTGTAGAGACCGCCGACGTTCGACGCCGAGGTCGGGATCACCGGCATCTGCTCGACCATGATCTTCTGCAGGCCGTTCAGCGCCGTCTGCCGGGTCGCGTCGTCGGTGGCGTTGGCGTAGGTGTCGAGCAGCTTGGTCGCCTCGGGCGAGTTGAAGCGACCGTAGTTGCCGCTGATGCCGCCCTTGCCGACCGGCTTGAGGATCTTGCCGTCCATGATGTTCTGGTAGATGTCGAACGGCGTGGAGCCGCCGTTGGTCCAGTGCATACCGGCCTCGAAGTTGCCTTCGTCGAAGGCCTTGAACCAGGCGTCCTGGTTGGCCTTGTCGACGGTCGCCGCGATGCCGATCGTGGACAGGTTGTCCTTGATGATCTCCAGGTCGGTGATGTAGTCGGACCAGCCGGCCGGGTTGGTCAGCGTGATCTTGACCGGCTGCCCGCCCTTGTCCTTCAGCACGTTGCCCTCGAGCTTGTAGCCGGCCGCGGCCAGGTCGGCCTTGGCACCCTCGACGTCGACGGCGTGCTTCTTGTCCTTGTACTCCGGGGCGATGAACGACTCACCGGCCGGGGTCGGGATGCCGGTGATGGACTCGACCTTCGGGTAGAAGTACCCGGCCTCACCCTGCATGAAGATGTCGTCGCGGTTGATCACCTTGTCCATCGCGCGACGCAGCGCCGGGTCGTCGAACGGCTTCTTGGTGGTGTTGATCCACAGACCGTGGATACCCAGGTTCGCCGGGAAGTACAGCTTGTGGTTCTTCGGGTCCTTGTCCTGGTAGACGGCCTTCACGTTCGGGACGAAGACGAAGCTCCACTCCGAGGAGCCGTTGGCCAGCGCGGTGGTCTGCGCGTTGTTGTCGTTGTACGACGTGTACCGCAGCTCCTTGACCTTCGGCAGGTCCTGCCAGTACGAGTCGCGCAGTTCCAGCGTGGTGGTCTGCGGGGTGAACGACTTGATCTTGTACGGGCCGGTGCCGACCGGGGTCTTCAGCGTGTCCTGGCTCGGGTCCTTGATCGCGGACCACTGGGCCTTCTGCACCACGAAGACGGTCAGGATCTTGTTCTGGTTGACGAACTGCGACCGCTCGAAGACCAGGTCGACCTTGTTCCCGGTCTGGGTGATCGTCTTGTACGGGATCGCGTCCGAGTTCAGGCCTTCGTTCTTCTGCCGGAGCTGGAAGGTGTAGGCCACGTCCTCGGCGGTCATCGGCGTACCGTCGGACCACTTCACGCCGTCGCGGATGGTGAACGACAGCTTGGTGAAGTTGGCGTCCCACTTCCACTCGGTGGCCAGCCACGGCTTGCCGGGCTCGGTGGGCTTGATGCCGTTGATCATCACCAGCGGCTCGAAGATCATCCATCGGTACCCGAGCGAGGCGCCCGAGGAGGAGCCGAGGAACGGGTTGTGGTTCTCGGTCTGCGGACCGTTCGGCATACCGACGTTCAGTACGGTCGCGGCGGTGCCGGAACCGCTTCCGCTGGTCTTCCCGTCCCCGCTACTGCAGGCAGCCAGCGTGGCTGCCGCGAGCAAGCCCGTCAGGGCCAGCGCGACGCTCCGTCGTGCTCGCATCTCGGTTCCTCCTGTGCATTTCGTGATGGCGGATGGTCCACCCCTGAGCCTGGGTGGGCCAGTGCATGGTGGCGTGAAAGCGCTCTCATTGGAAGAGCAGACGCCTTAACAGATCGGTATCGAGGACTTCACCGGCGGCGGAGCAGGGGCAGCTGCCCCGCCGCCGGAGCCTCAGTGGCGGGACCGGCCAGTGGGGGCGGGTGGACTGGTCCGCGGGGCGGATTTGGGAGCGGTTGAGCTGCGGACGATCAGCGTCGTCGGCAGCACTTGGGGTTCCTCGGGCAGCGGGGTCCCGCCGAAGTAGCCCATCAGCATCCGGGCCGCCGCCTGACCCATCTGGCGCATCGGCTGATGCACCGTGGTCAACGGCGGTTCGGTGTGTTGGGCGTACGGGATGTCGTCGAATCCGACGACCGACACGTCGTTCGGCACGTTCCGCCCGGTCTCCCGGACGGCCTGGATGGCGCCGCCGGCGGACAGGTCGTTGTGTGCGAACACCGCGTCGAAGTCCAGACGCTGGTCGAGCGCCTGCTGGACGCCGTGGCGTCCGCTCTCGTGGGTGAAATCGCCTTCGAACACGAGTCTCGGGTCGAGCTCGATGCCGGCTTCGGCGTAGGTGTCGCGGAAGCCGTCCAGGCGTTCGTGCGTGCAGCCGAACCGTTCGACACCGGTGATCACCAGCGGCCGGTGCCGGCCGAGCTCGATCAGGTGCCGGGCCGCGGACTGCCCGCCGGCGTAGTTGGTGGTGGCGACGGACGGGAACTGGGGGCGCTTGTCGCGGTCGTCGATCAGGACGACCGGCAGACCGCGCGCGTGCAACTGCTCGATGTAGGTGAGCGTGCCCTCGGGCTCGATCACCAGCAGGCCGTCGAACGACTGCGCCGACACCTGGGAGGCGAACTGGTGCATGGATTCCGCGCCGCGGTTGAACGTGAACAGCAGCAGGCCGTAGCCCTCGCTCTCGACCACGTCGACCGCACCCTGCAGCACCTCGCCCATCCAGGGCCAGGTCAGCGACGGGACCAGCATGCCGACGACCCGGGTTCGGCCGCGGGCCAGACCGACCGCCCGGGCACTCGGCACGTAGCCGAGCTCGGCGATCACGGCGCGGACCCGCTCGGCGGTGCGCAGATCGAGCTCACCCTTGCCGTTCAGGACGCGTGACACGGTCGTCTTGCTGACGCCGGCTCGCGCGGCGACGTCGGCGATGGTGATGGACACGCTGAATCTCCCCTCGGGCGGTGGGGTGGCGGATGTTGCTGTGATGTTGCGCTGAGGTTCGGAACCGGTTTCGGAAGCGGTTCCGTAGAGTGAAGCCGAGTGACCCAGGTCTCGTCAATCACGGTGCGGTAACGAATCACCCCTTAATTCACGGCCTGGAGAAAGTCGCCCCTTCCGGGTCGGGCGCTGGGCGTGATGGACTCGGGTCCAGCGGCCCGCCAGGGGCCGGGGCAAGCAGGGGGCTGGAACGATGGAGTATCGGCGGACGACGGTGCGGGACATGCGCCGGTCCAACCGATCGGTGATCCTGACCGGCATCTACCGCGACGGACCGCTGAGCCGGCAGGAGTTGAGTGTCCGTACGTCGCTCAGCGCGGCCAGCGTGAGCAACCTCGTCACCGAGTTGATCGCCGAAGGTGTCGTCGAGGAGGCGGGCTCGGTCGAGTCCGAAGGCGGTCGGCCGCGCGTGCTGCTGCGGGTCGCCCGGGATTTCCGGTACGTCGTCGGTGCCGAGGTCGGCGAGACGATGGTCCGGGTCGAGCTGTTCGATCTCGCCCTGAATGCGGTGACCACTGTCGATCATCCGATCGACGAGCCGAAGCCGGAAGTCGTCGTAAAGCACGTGCTGGAAGGGCTTGCGAGCGTGATCAGCACATCCGGCGTACAGTCCGCACAGGTGCTGGGACTCGGCGTCGCGGTGTTCGGCATCGTCGACGCGGATGCCGTCGTCCATGCCCAGACTCTCGGGTGGGACGCCGTACCGTTCGGTCAGATGCTTGCCGAGGGCACCGATATTCCGATCCTCGTGGACAACGGCGCGAACACGCTCGGCCAGGCCGAGATGTGGTTCGGCGCCGGTCGCGGTGCGACGGACGCGGTGGTCGCGCTGGTCGGCTCAGGTGTCGGCGCCGCGCTGGTCACCGGCGGGTCCAGCTATCGCGGGACGCGCAGCAGCGCGGGCGAGTGGGGACACACCACGATCATGTACGGCGGCCGCGGGTGCCGCTGTGGAGCGTCCGGGTGCCTGGAGGCGTATGTCGGGGCGGAGGACGTCCTCGACCGCTATCGCGAGGCTGGCGGTGAGTTGTCGACGACCGACGAGGAAGCGGCGTTCGCCGAACTGCTCGCGGCGGCGGAGAAGTCGGAGCTCGCGGCAACGATCATGGACGACACGATCGGCTATCTCGCGGCAGGCTTCGCGAATCTGGTCAACCTGGTCAACCCGGAACGGATCGTCCTCGGCGGCTGGGCCGGTCTCTTGCTGGGGGAGCGGTACCTGCCGCGCCTGCGCGAGGAGGTCGGCAAGCACGCGCTCCGACAGCCCTACTCCCAGGTCTCGATCGTGCCGTGCGAACTGGGCCGCGACGCCGTTGCTCTCGGCGCCGCGACCCTTCCGATACTGCGGTTGCTGCAGGACGGCGGCGTACTGCCGCCGTCCCGGGTTCCTGCCGGTTAGGTGATGTTCCACTTCTGGTTGGCGCCGCCTCCGCAGGTCCAGATCTGGGTCGGCGTGGCGTTCGCCGAATTGTTGCCGGTGACATCGAGACACTTGCCTCGGTTCACGATGTCGTTGTTGCCGTACGACCACTGTTGAGCCGTATTGCCGTTACAGGTGGCGATTTGCACCCGGGTGCCGTCCGCGGTTCCGGCGTTCGCGACGTCGAGACACTTGCCCAGGGCACGGATCGTTCCGTCGCCAGGACGGCTCCACGACTGGGCCGCCGTACCGTTGCAGTCGTAGAGCTGGACTGTCGTACCGTCGGCGGGGTTGGCGCCGGCGACGTCCAGGCACTTGCCGGCCAGGCCGGTGATCTGGCCGTTGGTGCCAGTGCCGTCGAGGGTGGAAACGCGGACGTAGTCGATCGTCATCGTCTGCGGCATCACGGTGGAGCCGTCCGGGTAGCCCGGCCAGTAGCCGCCGACCGCGACGTTCATGATCATGAAGAACGGGTGGTTGAAGACCCACTGGTCGCCGCCGAGGTCGGCCGGCGTACGGCGCTGGTACTGGACACCGTCGACGTACCAGGTGATGACGTTCGGCGCCCAGTCGACCCGGTAGGTGTGGAAGTCGTTGCGGAACGGCTGACCGTTCGGTGAGTTGTACGCCGCGCCGATCCCCTCGGCGCCCGAGTAGCCCGGGCCGTGGATCGTGCCGTGCACGGTGTTCGGCTCGCGGCCGATGTTCTCCATGATGTCGATCTCGCCGTTGTTCGGCCAGCCGCCACCTTGGGAGCCGAGCATCCAGAACGCCGGCCAGACACCCTGGGTGCCGGGGATCTTGATCCGGGCCTCCCAGCGGCCGTACGTCTGGGTGAAGGTCTGCGCGGTGAGCAGCCGCGCCGAGGTGTACTCACAGGTGCCGTAGTGGCACTGGAACCCACCGCTCTCGCGGCGGGCGGTGATCACCAGGTTGCCGTTGCCGTCCTTGGCGGAGTTGCGGGTGCTGTTGGTGTAGTACTGGCGTTCGTTGTTGCCCCAGCCGGAGCCGCCGATGTCGTAACGCCACTTGTTGGCGTCCGGCGCCTGCCCGGCCGGACCGTCGAAGTTGTCCTCGAAGGTCGTCGCCAGTACGGCTTGCTCGGCTTGAGGGGCCTGCGGCAGGGCTTGGGCTGGTGCTTGCAGAAGGGCGGCGCCGACGAGTGCGGCACCGGTTGCGAACAGGGCCGCGATGCGGGAACGCTGCAGTTTCATGCGTGCCTCAAATCTCCACGGGGGCGGTCGGGACGAGACAGGGATTTGGTCCCGCAGCTTGCTGTGAGAACGCTCTCAGGTCAAGGCCGGGACTAAATAAAAGACCTGAAAAAAGTCCGTGCTGTGACGTTGACACCGGTGACCACCGATGGTTCGCTCGTGCTGACACACCGTTGCGGCGCGGGCAGACGCCACAACATCGCCCCCTGTCTGTAGTCCTTGCTCACAAGGGAGACCGCCCATGCCCGCGAACGGGTTATCCCGTCCTGCCCGCGTCCTACCGGTCGCAGTGGCCACGCTGTGTGCCGTCGCCGCCGGCCTCGGTTTCGGTACGGCGACCGCGCCGACCGCCCAAGCCGCCGGTGAACAGGTCAACGTCTACCTGACCACCACGAACGACTCGGCCGGCCAGAACGTGACCCGCGGTCTGCAGCAGCAGACCCCGATCAACTTCGGCCCGGCCGGCGGTACCGCGAACCAGACGGTCACGGTCAACGAGAACACGACGTACCAGTCCTGGGAGGGCGGCGGCGCCTCCTTCGCCGACAGTTCCGCGTGGCTGCTGAACAGCAGCAACACGATCACCGCCGCGACCCGCAACCAGGTGATGAAGGACCTGTTCGACCCGGTCAACGGGATCGGGCTGTCGTTCGTCCGGAACCCGATGGGCGCGTCCGACCTCGCGCGGTTCAACTATTCGTACGACGACACCTGTTGCGACCTGAACGACTTCACGATCAACCATGACCTGGCCGACGTCGTACCGCTGACCAAGCAGGCGCGCCAGTTGAACCCGTCGCTGAAGGTGATGGGGTCGCCGTGGTCGGCGCCGGCGTGGATGAAGGACAACAACAAGTTCACCAACCGCGGCTGGCTGAAGGCCGAGTACTACCCGATGTACGCGCAGTACTTCGTCAAGTACGTGCAGCAGAACGCTGCCCAGGGCAACCGCATCGACTACGTGACAGTGCAGAACGAGCCGACCTGTTGCGGCACCGACAACACCGGCTACGCGTCGATGAACTGGAACGGCGCCGGCCTGCTGAACTTCACCAAGAACCACCTGTTCCCGGCGTTCCGCGCGGCCGGGATCACCACCAAGGTGATGGTGCTCGACTACAACTGGGGCAACTACAACGACCTCGGTTCGGTCCCGCTCGCCGATGCCGGGCTGCGCAACGACCCGCTGTTCGGCGGCATTGCTTGGCACGGGTACGGCGGCGATGTGAACCTGCAGACGCAGATCCACAACCAGTACCCGGCGGTCAACGCGTACATGACCGAACACTCGGGTGGAACCTGGATCCCGAACCAGCAGGTCGAGGACATGAACAACCTGATCGACTACACCCGCAACTGGGACAAGTCGTGGGTGAAGTGGGGTCTCGCACTCGACCAGGACCACCTCCCGTACGTCGGTGCGGGGTGCAACGTGTGTACCGGCTTGGTGACGGTGCAGCGGGGTGGCAGTCGCGCGGGTCAGGTGGACAAGACGGTCGAGTACTACACGATGGGCCACCTGACGAAGTTCGTCCGGCCGGGTGCGCTGCGGATCGACTCGAGTGCCAACAACTCGGTCAAGAACGTGGCGTGGAAGAACCCGGACGGCTCGAAGGCGCTGATCGCGTTCAACACCACCGGCGGTTCGCAGTCGGTGCGGGTGAACTGGGGCTCGCAGTCCTTCGTCTACACGCTGCCCACGAAGACCTCGGCCACCTTTGTGTGGAACGGTTCGCAGAGCGGCGGTGGCGGAGGTCAGATCACCGGGCTGGCTGGGAAGTGTGTTGATGTCGCTGGGGCGAACTCTGCGGACGGCACGGCGGTGCAGCTGTACGACTGCAACGGTTCGGCGGCGCAGCAGTGGACTCGCTCCGGCAACACGCTGCAGGCGCTGGGTAAGTGCCTCGATGTCACTGGTGGTGGTACGGCCGACGGGACGCGTGTGCAGCTGTGGACATGTGTTGCTGGGAGTCCTAATCAACAGTGGACGTACTCGAACAACGACCTGGTGAATCCACAGGCCGGGAAGTGTCTGGATGTGACCGGGAACAACTCGGCCAATGCGACACCACTACAGATCTGGACGTGTAGTGGCGGCGCCAACCAGAAGTGGACCGTCTCCTAAGTCTTTCCTGCCAGTTGCCCGCCCGGCCGCCCCCGGGCGGGCCTTTGGTATTTGCAGGTATTTGACCCTCCGGCTACCGGAGGGTGGAAGCTTGGCGCATGACGGCGACAGTGACGGTCGGCGAGTTCTCGCGGCTAACTCATTTGAGTGTGAAGACCCTGCACCACTACCACGAGATCGGCCTGCTCGCGCCGGTCTCCGTGGACTCGTCATCCGGGTACCGGCGCTACGGCACCGACCAGGTCGGCGTCGCGCTGCTCATCCGGCGGCTTCGCGACTTGCGGATGCCGATCCCCGACGTACGGGCTCTCGTCTCGTCGACCGATGAGTCTGCGCGTGAGGAGACACTGCGCGTGCACCTCGACCGGATGGAGCGCGAGCTTCAGGTGACGCGAGACGTGGTCACTTCGCTACGCGGTCTGTTGACGACCGCGTCGGAGCCGCTGCACGTCGACTACCGGTACATCCCGCCCTTCCGCGCGTACGGCGTTCGTGGGCGAGTCGAGCGTCCGCAGATCGGGCCATGGTGCGTCGACTCGTTCGGCCGGCTGAACGAGTTGGCCGCCGTACACGACATCCGGGCGACGGCGGGAGCGACGTACAGCGATGACTTCTTCACCGAGGACGAAGGTGAGGTCATCGCGTTCCTGCCGGTCGCGCCGACCCAAGAGCCGGCCGACGGCTTCGAGTTGGTCGACCTGCCCGGCGGGTTCTTCGCCATCGCCGTACACGCCGGCGCCATGGCCGACTTCGACCGCACGTACGGCGCCCTCGGCTCACACGTAGCCGAGCACTGCGAGGTCGCACCGGGGCCCATCCGCGAGCTGTACGTCGTCTCGCCCGGGGACACCCCCGACGAGAGTTCCTACCGCACCGAGGTCTGCTGGCCGATCCAGCAGCTTCCCATTGATTCCCCTGTATCGAAAGGCTGAACCATGTCCATCACCCTCGAGAACATCGCCTTCGACTGCACCAACGCAGCCACCCTGGCCACCTTCTGGGCCGGCGTCCTGTCCGTCGAAGTAGATGCCGAAGCCAACGAATTCTTCGCCACCATCAACCGAGCCGCCGACGCCCCCACCCTGATGTTCCTCCAGGTCCCCGAACCCCGCACCGCCAAGAACCGCCTCCACCTCGACCTCGCCACCGCCGACTGGTCCACCGAACTCGACCGCCTCCTGGCCCTAGGCGCCGAACGCCTCGACGAGCACAACGAGTACGGCACCCACTGGATCACCCTCGCCGACCCCGAAGGCAACGTCTTCGACCTCGCCGAACACAAGGACTGACCGAGGCGAACCGCCGGGCTTTGCTGTCTGGGAGAGGTCGACGAGCAGCTGACCCAGGTGTGCGGATGCCTGGTGCTCTGGCCGGTAACCATTTCTCATATGACGCCCCAAAGTTACCGGCCGGGGCTCATGCCTCTTCTTGGAGGTGCCTCATGGTTCTCCTTTGCAGCTTCGGTCACCTGATCGGGTCGGATGGGTGCCTGAACAGGCACAGTCGGTGACTTCGCGTTGATGGTCGCATCTCGAGCGGTCAGGCTGACCAGCGAGGAACGTGGCGAGCTGGGACTGGGGAGGCCGAGGGTGAGTCTGCTGCGCGTGGTGGGTACTGCTGAGGTGCTCGAAGGACTCCGCGACATCGAAGAGCTCGACCTTGACCCCGACAGCGCCAGGCTGTGGACCGACGGCGTGAAGTGGCGGATCGCCGCGATGGCGCCGCCGGCGGTGATTCCGGTTCTGGAGCAGCGCGGCTGTGATGTCTACGAGCTGATGACGGATGCCGACCTTCTCGCGTACTACGACGAGATCGGCAGCCCGCCGCCGACCGAGGCCGCCGCGTTCTCCGGAGGTGTCACTCCCGGCCCGCTGCTGAAGCCTCGGCGGGCGTCGGAGATCGAGGCGGGCATGGACGCCCTGGCCAGTAAGTACAAGGACTACTGCAAGCGCATCATGCTCGAAACGACGAGCGGTGGGAACAAGTGCAGCTACCTCAAGATCGGTGACGGAGCGTCCGGGCCGAAGCGCCCGGTCGTGTTGTTCACCGGCGGGCTGCACGGCCGGGAGTGGGTGCCGCCGGACGCCCTGCTGTCACTCGCGGAGAACCTGCTCGCCGCCTACCACGACGGCGCCGATCTCTATTTCCCGGCGACCACCATCAGCTTCCGCGGGGACAAGAACAAGCCACTGCCGAGTGACCGGCCGCAGTACTTCCCGGAGTACGTCATCAAGGCCGAGACCATCGTCCCGATCCTCCGGAAGGTCGACCTGCTGATCTTCCCGCTGGCCAATCCGGACGGGCGCGAGTTCGATCTGGACCACCCGAAGATCCACAAGTACGGCTGGCGTAAGAGCAGGCGATCGGTCGGACCGGATCCGAAGGGGAATCCGGCGCACGGCGTCGACATCAACCGGAACTTCCCGATCGGCTGGGATTTCGACCGGTACTACCAGATGGGTCTGTACCGGGCGCGCTACGGCCGCCCACCGTCCGACAAGACGCCCGGGGACGGTGCCGTGGGGGAGTTGTACCGCGGTTCCGCGCCGCTGTCCGAGATCGAGACCAGGAACGTCGCGACGCTGATGGAGACCTATCCGATCAGCTACTTCGTCGATGTCCACACCGCCGGCCGCGCGATCATGTGGTCCTGGGGGATGGAGGAGAACGGGACCAACCCGGCGATGACCTACCGCAACCCGGTGTACGACGGAACCCGCGACGGCCTGATGGCCGACGACCCGAAGTTCCCGGTCGGCCGGGTGGACTACAAGGAGTACCTGCCACCGCGGATCGCCGAGCGGAACGAGTTCATCAGCCGGCTGATGGCCAGTGCGATCCTGCGCTCGGCGAATCGCGGCGAGCTGCCGGCCTCGGGCGGTTTCGCCGAGTACCACACTGTGCATCTGGCCCAGCAGGACGCCAAGCCGTGGTTGGCTTTCGGGGGGCCGTTGACCTCGACCAGCCAGAACTATGCGACCGCGCTGCAGTTCATCAGGCCTGATCGGCCGCCCACCTACGCGTGCGTGTTCGAGGCCGGGGACGACGAGGAAGGACTCTTCCATCCCGTCTACGCCGCCCACAATCCCCAGTTCCAGAAGCAGAACCGGGAGATCCAGTCCGCTCTGATCGCGCTGCTGCAGAGCGCGGCCACCTTCGGAGTGCAGTCCTGATGGCCGGGTCGGTCGAGAAGCTGGCGGTCGAGGTCGGGCGGTTCCTGGAACCGATCACCAGCTATCTCAAGGACAATCAGATCGCCGCCCTGTACGGCGAACTGGGGCTGCCGGTCTCGCCCGCGATCGCGAACGATCCCGCGGTCGTCGCGTCGGCCAAGACAGCGCTCAGCGCGCTGACCGCCGTACCGCCCAAGGTCGAAGCCCTGCAGCAGACCGGTAGTGCGGAGGCACTGGCTGATCTGCTCAGGGTGATCCCGCCGGCCTTCTGGGCCTGCAAGGTGATGTCCGAGACGGTGAAGTTCACGGTGAACGCGTCCGGGCCGTTGAGTGACCCGATCAAGGCTGTTCTGGTCGACCTGCCCGACGCGCTGATCAACTACACCGCGACGACCTACCTGCTGTCCGCACACCCCGGGTTCGCGAAGACCGCGGTGCTGTTCGGGTTGATCGACAACGACGACATCGCCCGCGACGGCGATCGGCCGCCGTTCCGGCGGCGGCGGTTGCGGTTCGATCGGCTCGGCACGTTCCTGCGCAGCCCGGCCGATTCGCTCAAGGAGCAGTACGGCTGGGGACGCGATGATCTCGACGCCGAGAAGTTTCTCGAGGCGATCACCGAAGCCCTGCTGGGCTGGGACCTGCCGGCTGTGTTCATCAAGCACGACGACGGTGTCGAACTCGCGTCCTTCCTCTTCCGGGTCCGCCCGGTCCCCGATGCGGCGCCCGATGCGCTGCGGATCCTGCTCGACGTCTTCGACTTCAGCGGCTTCGACCTGGACCTCGCTCTCTTCCCCGGCTGGAAGACGAAGCTCAAGGGGTCCGGCTCGCTCAACGTCGGCCCGACCCTCCGCCTCGAACCACCTGGCGAGCTGGTCCCCGAAGCTCCCGGTGCCGGTCTGAACGGCAAGCTCGCGCTGGAACTGGGCAAGGGCCCGATCCAGCTGATCGGTACGCCGGAAGGCTCTGGCCTGAGCGTCAAGGAGATCAAGTTCTCCCTGGGTACGGCGTTCGGCGGCGAGGCGGCGGGTGTCGTGGCCGAGGCGGATCTGGTCGGCGGCAAACTGCTCGTCGACTTCTCGAAGGCCGACGGCTTCCTCTCGACCGTCCTCAAAGGCGCCGGCACCAAACTCGAAGCCGATTTCGACCTCGGCATCACCATCGACAGCAACGGCCTCAGCTTCCGGGGCAACGGCGGTCTGGAGATCCAGATCCCGCTGCACCTCAAGGCCGGCCCGGTCGAGCTCACCACTCTGTACATCGGCGTCGGCGTCCAGGGCGGCTCGATCCCGCTCGAACTCTCCGCCGGTTTCAAGGCCGCCCTCGGTCCCATCCAGGCGAGCGTCGACCGGATGGGCCTGACCGCCGAACTGTCCTTCCCGGCCGGCGGTGGCAACCTCGGACCCGCCGAGCTGACCTTCGGCTTCAAGCCGCCGTCGGGGGTCGGACTCAAGGTCGACGTCGGCGTGATCACCGGCGGCGGCTACCTGTACGCCGATCCGGACAAGGGCGAGTACGCCGGTGCCCTGGAACTGAAGTTCGCCGGCTTCCTGGAACTCAAGGCGATCGGCCTGATCAGCACCCGGATGCCCGACGGCACCGACGGCTTCTCGCTGCTGATCATCATCACCGCCGAGTTCCCCGGCGGGCTGCAGCTCGGCTTCGGCTTCACGCTGCTCGCCGTCGGCGGTCTGGTCGGCATCAACCGCCGGATGAACCTCGACGCGCTGGCCAAGGGCGTGCGCTCGAACGCGATCGAGTCGGTGATGTTCCCCAAGGACGTGGTCGCCAACGCGCCCCGGATCATCAGCGACCTGCGCAGCTTCTTCCCCGCCGAGAAGGGCAAGTTCCTGATCGGCCCGATGGCGAAGATCGGCTGGGGAACGCCGACCCTGCTCAGCATCTCGATCGGCGTCATCATCGAGATTCCCGGCAACATCGCGATCGTCGGTGTGCTGCGCTGCATCCTGCCGGCCAAGGAACTGCCGCTGCTGGTGATCCAGGTCAACTTCATCGGTGCGATCGAGTTCGACAAACAGCGGCTCTGGTTCAACGCGGTGCTGTTCGAGTCGCGGATCCTGATGATGACCATCGAAGGCGGGATGGGCCTGCTGGTCGGCTGGGGCGACGACGCCGACCTGGTGCTGTCGGTCGGCGGGTTCCATCCGTCGTACAAACCGCCGAACCTGCCGTTCGACGTCCCGCCCCGGCTGGCCGTCGACATCCTGAACCAGCCCGGCCGGCGGATCCGGGTCGAGGGCTACTTCGCGCTCACCAGCAACACCGTGCAGTTCGGCGCGGCGGCCGAGCTGGTGCTGGGCTTCGACGACTTCGGCATCCACGGGCACCTGGCCTTCGACGCGCTGTTCCGGTTCTCGCCGTTCTCCTTCGTGATCGCCATCTCGGCCTCGGTGTCGCTGAAGGCGTTCGGGGTCGGGCTGTTCGGGATCGACCTGTACTTCGAACTGTCCGGTCCGTCGCCGTGGCGGGCGCACGGGCGGGGTTCGATCTCGCTGCTCTTCTTCGAGATCTCCGCGGACTTCGACATCAGCTGGGGCGAGAGCAACGACACCACGCTGCCGCCGGTCGCGGTGCTGCCGATCCTGGCGGCCGAGTTCGCCAAGCTCGAAGGCTGGGAGACCCGGCTGCCGACCGGCGGTGTCGTACCGCTGGTGACGTTGCGGAATCTGCCGGACAGCGATGAGCTGGTCCTGCATCCGCTCGGCACGTTGTTCGTCCGGCAGCGGGCGATTCCGCTGGAGATCCGGATGGACCGGCTGGGTGCGCAGGAGCCCAGCGACGGCCGCCGGTTCAGCATCGAGCCGGCCGATGGCAGCGGTCTGCGGCGCGTGACGTCGACCGGCGAGAAGTTCGCGATGGCCCAGTTCCAGACCATGGACGATGCTGCCAAGCTCTCGCGTCCGGCGTACGAGCAGCAGAATGCCGGGATCGAGCTCGCGGCCTCGACGGGCGCGCTGGCCACCACTCACGTCGTACGGCGAAGTGCCCGGTACGAGCTGATCATCACCGACAACACTCCGCTGGAGGGTGGTACGACGGCGATGCGGGCCGCGACCGTGACATCGCGGCCCGGGACGCGGAAGCGGTTCCACAACGTCAATCCGGTGCTGTTCGGCCAGTTCACCAACGGCAGCAGCGTTGCGCGGTCGCCCTTGTCACAGCAGACGGCGCGTAACCAGCAGCCGTACGCCGCCAGTGAGACCGTGCGGGTGACTGGCAAGCGCTTCGTGGTCGCCTATGTTCGGAACAATCTGCAGGCCTTCCCTCCGACCAACCCGGACGCCGACGGAACGTTCCGCAGCCAGTCGGGCGCGACCGAGGCCCTCGACCGCTGGATCGAGATTGAGCCAAGCCTGGCCGGCACCCTGCACGTGATCGGTGAGGACGAAGCTGCGGGACCGCTCGCCGTACCGCAGAGCTGGGCTCCAGCCGGTACGACGCCCGCGGTGTCCGGTACGACGGCGGTGCGGCTCACGGGTGGCCGGGTGATGATTGCCGGCGGCACCGATGCCGAGGGCAAGGCTGTCAAGGACACCGCGATCTACGACCCGGTTGCGAACAGCTGGCTGCCGGGCCCGGCGTTGACAAAGGCTCGCCGCCGGCACACGGTCACCGGGCTGACCGGCGGCAAGGTCCTCGTCGTCGGCGGTCTGTCGGACACCGACGAACTCGTCGGGACCAGTGAGTTGTTCGACCCCCTGAGTGGCAAGTGGACCGAGATCACTACCACCGGCAGGTTCGGTCACTCCGCGACAGTTCTTGCCGGAGGCAATGTTCTGGTGGCCGGCGGCAACGACGGCAGGACCATGGCGACCGCCGCGATCTTCGATGTCGCGAGCAACAAGTGGGTGCCGATCGACTCGATGCACGAGGCGAGGGAAGACCACCAGGCAGTGGCGCTGGCCGGTGACCTGGTCCTCGTCACCGGCGGCGCGACCGCGACCGGCCCCGGTGCTCGGGCGGCGATCAGCTACTGCGAGCTGTACGACGTCGCCGCGAAGAAGTGGACGCCGGTCGCCGGAATGAACGTGCCGAGGGTCGGCCACCAGGCAACAGCCATCAAGGACGGCACCGCGGTCCTGGTCACCGGTGGCGATGCTCCGGCCTTCCTCATCGACGGCGAGTTCGATCCGCGGAGCCGGACCAGCGCGGAGGTCTTCCAACTCGACGACAAGTCGTGGAAGACGGCAGCAGACCTTCCGGTCGGCCGCAGCCGCCACCAGGCGGTCGCGCTGCGGACGGGCGGCGTACTGGTCGTCGGCGGGGCCTCCGGTCCGAGCTTCGACACCGGCTTCGCCGGGGCGCTGCGCTACGACCCAGCTGCGGACACCTGGACGACAACTGGAGCCCTGGTCACCGGTCGCTGGGGACACACGGCGATCACGCTGGCCGACGGTCGCGTCCTCGTTGCCGGCGGCACCGCCCTGGCCGGTACGGCGACACCTGAGCCAGGCACCGACGTACAGAGCACGACGGCGGAGACGTACCTGCCATGACCAGACGAGTAACGAACGACGGAGGTCCGGACGCATGACGAGCTCGACTCTGGCGGCCACTGGCAAGTGGACTGCAACCACCGCGACCTTGCCCGCCCCGCGTGGTTGGCTCGGCCAGTACGACGGCCCGGTGAAGGTCACCAAGGACGGCAAGGAACTGGTCCTGATCGTCGGCGGCTCGGACACGAACGGCGCCGCGGTGGACGAGGTGCTCCTGGTCGATCCGGCAGCTGCCGTGTGGACGCCCGCCACCGAGAAGCTGTCGACGGCCCGAAGGCTGCACACCGTCACTGTTGTCGACAGCGGGAAGAAGGTGCTCGTCATCGGTGGCGCGACCGGTGCATTCAGCCCGGACGCACCCGGTCTCGCGACCGCCGAGCTGTACGAGGTCTCGACCGGCAAGTGGACGGCAGTCGCCAACAATATGAAGGACGGCCGCTGGGGGCATACCGCCACCCTGCTCGCCGGCGACAAGGTGCTGGTCACCGGCGGCAGCACCGGACGTTCCGGTCAGGGAGTGCGAACGCTGGCCACCGCCGAGATCCTCGACGTGGCAACGGGCAAGTGGACCGACGCACCGCCGATGTTGTCCGCGCGGACCGGGCACGGCGCGGTCGAGGTCGGCGGCAAGGTCCTGGTCGTCGGTGGCGCCACTTCGGTCGGCCCGGATCGCGAAGTCGGTCTGGCGTACTGCGAGTTGTACAACGGCACCACGTGGGAGCCGACCGGGAGTCTCGCGGCCGGCCGTCGCCTGCACTCGGTCGTCAAGCTTGCCGATGGCGGCGTCCTCGCGATCGGCGGCGCCGCACCGGGGAGCCCGACCGGAGCGACCTTCGATCCGTTCAGCCAGGCCACGGTCGAGCGGTACGCCGGTGGCACCTGGTCAGCTGCCAAGTCCCTCCCGTACGGGCGGGCCGCGCAGCGCGCGATCGAGGTCAAGGCCAATCAGGTCCTGACGATCGGCGGCACGGGTGGTGACGCCGGTTATCAGAACTCGTTCCTGCTGACGAGCGACTGGGCCGCCACACCCGCGCCAGTCGAAGGCCGCTGGGGATTCGGTGCCGTCGCGTTGTCGAACGATCGCGTCCTGGTCGTCGGCGGCGTGCTGAAGTCCGGTGCGGCCACCGCGCAGCCAGGAGTCAACGTGCTCACCAAGAACGCCGAGATCTACAGCCTGAACGCCGCGGTGGCGCCGTGACGAACGAGATCATCACCGACCCGAACGCCACCTACGACGCGGTCAAGGACTCGGTCTACACGTTCCTGCCCTGGCTGCGGACCGGGATCGCGACCAAGCTCGAGGAGCTGACGCCACCGCAACTCGGGCAGCCGGCGCCGATCCGGGCCAAGATCCCGATCGAGCTGGAGATCATCGGCGAGGGCCTGAACGGCGAACGGATCACCAAGCCGGTCACCGAGCCCGTCGAGATCTACGGACCCGGCGACGTGGTCGGGGTGGACCCGCGCGCGATCGTCCGGACCGAACCGCGGCCGTGGATCACCAACGTCGAGCCGAACTACCTGGCCCACATCGAGTTCTACGACGAGGACTTCTGCTGGCGGTACAGCCCGGCGTCGTCCGACGCCGAGTCCGGCCGGCTGGCTCCCTGGCTGGCCCTCGTGGTGCTTGCCGGAGGCAAGGATCCGCAGTCGGTCGACGACCACGGCCCGGCGACCGGTGAGTTCAAGGAAGGCGTCCGGCCGGACCGCCCGCTGCCGTTCATCGACGTGGTCGACCCCAAGGTGCTCCCGAAGCCGGAGGAACTCGGTGCGTGGGCGCACGTCCACGTCAACGGCGCGCTCGACCCGGCGGTCCTGGCCGACAAACCCGGCAATGGGCTGGCCGCCTTGCAGCGGGTGCTCGCGGCGAATGCGGACAACGCCAGCTCCCGGCTGATCTGCCCACGGCACCTGCTGCCGAACACGTCGTACCACGCGTTTCTGGTGCCGGCATTCGAGGCAGGCCGGTTGGCCGGGCTCGGCGGCAACCCGGCGGAGGCGCTCACGACGTACGCGTGGGGTGGTGGAGTTGCGTATCCCGAGGGCACCCGGCTGCCGTACTACCACCGCTGGTACTTCAGCACCGGCAACACCGGCGACTTCGAGGCGCTGGTGCGGCTGCTCAAGCCGGTCCGGCTCGGCGCCGATGTCGGCCGGCGCGACATGGACGTGCAGGACCCGAGGCACCCGCTGGTACCCGGAATCAGTACGCCGACCAAGCTGGACGGCGTACTGAAACTGGGCGGCGCGCTCAAGTCGCCGGCACAGCCCGACAACGACGTCTACGAGAAGTGGGACGAGTGGCCCGGCGAGCCGGTGCCGCATCCGTTCCAGGTGGCGCTCGCGAAGTTCGTCAACCTGGCGGACGACTACGTGCCGGCACCCGGTACGCCGACCGGCCTGGCCGCCGACGAGGATCCGGTCATCACCCCGCCGCTCTATGGGCGCTGGCCGGCATTGACCAGTCGGCTCAGCACCGAGCGTCCGGCGGACCGGCCGTGGAACTGGATCCACAAGCTGAATCTCGATCCGCGCTACCGGGTGGCGGCCAACTTCGGCACCCAGGTGATCCAGGAGCAGCAGGAAGAGCTGATGGCGAAGGCCTGGGAACAGGTCGGCGACGTCGTTGCGGCGAACGAACGGATCCGGGCCGCGCAGCTCGCCGTACGGGTCGGGCTTGCCTTGCAGGAAAAGCATCTCGAGCCCAAGCCGGTCACGCCTGGGCTGCGGTCGGCGCCGCTGCGGACCGGGCAGACGCTGGCGTTGACGGCACCCGCCAACTCTCGGGTGACGACCAGCTCGCCCTCTCTCGATGCCTTGGGGGAGCGGCTCGCGGTCGGGTTCCGGGTGGCCGAGAGCGTGGTCGCGACCGCGCCGCTGTCGGCCGAGATGCGCCGGATCATGCGGCCGGGCTCGCGGCTGGTCCGGAGTCTGAAGTTCTCCGAGGAAGCCCCGCCGACGGCGCTGGTGCCGTTGATGGACAAGGCCGAGCCGGACAGCCCGGTGGCGGCCGAGGCGAAGCAGACCCCGCCCGCGGTCGTCACCCCGAAGAAGCTCGAGGACGCCCTGCCGGCCTGGCCGAGCCTCGCCGACGACGGCGGATTCGACGGCGACTTGCCGTTCAGCCAGTTCTTCGAGATCTCGGTCCCCGGCGCCGGCAAGGTCTTCGACCGCGGCGACGAGCTGACCGACAGCGACCAGGCCGATCGGTTCAAACGCGCGATCGGCCAGTTCAAGGCGAACCGGGACGATGCGCGCGTGGCGGGCGAGGTGAAGGCTCGCGAGCCGCTCGGCGCCGATTCGACCGGTACGGCGCTGCTGGCCGAACTGAGTCCCGAGAAGACGATCCCGAAGGCTCTCGACAAGGTGGTGGACCGGCCGGACCGGTTCCGCACCGAGGCCGGTGAGCTGGTCGAGGCGATGGCCTATCCGACCTTCGACACCCCGATGTACGAGGCGCTGCTCCAGCAGGGCGACGAACACTTCGTGCCGGGCATCAACAAGGTGCCGCCGAACAGCGTGACGCTGCTCAAGGTCAACCAGCCCTTCATCGAGTCCTACCTGGTCGGGCTCAACCACGAGATGGCCCGCGAGTTGCTCTGGCGGGAGTTCCCGACCGACCAGCGCGGTACGCCGTTCCGTCAGTTCTGGGACGTGAAGTCGCAGCTGCCGTTGCCTGGTGAGACCGCGGCCCAGCGCCGGGAGCGGCTCTACGACATCGAACCGCTGCACCGCTGGACGGCGGACAGTGAACTCGGCAAGCACGACAACCGCGATCGCACCACCAAGCAGGAGGACGAGGTCGTCCTGGTGATCCGGGGTGAACTGCTCCGCAAGTACCCGAACGCGGTCGTCTACGCCCACAAGGCCAAGTGGTACCGCGATCCGAAGACGAACCAGGAGATGCCACAGCAGGAAAGGGATCTGGTCGACTTCGTGGACCCGGCGCACCCCGGGCCCACGGAGGTCCAGATGCCGATCTACGAGGCGCTGGTGGCGCCGGACGTCTACCTGCTCGGGTTCGATCTGACCGAGGAGGACGTGAAGGGTGCGAAGTATCCCGGTGATGCCGGCTGGTTCTTCGTGATCAAGGAACGTCCTGGTGATCCGCGCTTCGGGATCGACGACGACCCGGTGGACGTGCCGGTCGAGGTCGAGGTGTGGAACGACTTGACCTGGAACTCCGTCGATCCCGACCACACCGGCTTCGTCCCGGCCGGTGAACTGACACCGACGATCCCGCTCGATCCGCTGGAGGTCGATCCGACTGGCGTCGGACCGGACCAGGAGAAGCTGGACCAGCGGGCCGAGGACGAGCAGTTGGGAAACTGGAGACCGAAGCTGAGTTCGGCCGAGATCGCGTACATGTTGTTCCAGGCGCCGGTCCTGATGGCCGTGCACGCACAGGAGATGTTGCCGAAACCATGACTGACGCGCCGATCTATCCCGTGCTGCTCGGTCCGATCCGGATCGAGACGAAGTGGACCAAGGACCACCTGCTCGTTCGGTTCTTCCCGGACGAATGGTCGATCGACAAGTTCGAGGACAAGCCGGCCGAGGCCGAGCTGTCCGCGGTCGACGCCTACTGGACCGCGATCTGGCGGGCCGGCGGCAACGCGGCCGCCGAGCAGACGGCGTGGCACGAGCTGACCAGCCGGATCGCGATCGGCCGGGCCGGCTGGCTGATCTCGGAGCACCCACCGGCCAACCCGGGCGACCGGCCGACCGCACCAGCCGACACGGCGGTGCTGGTGGTGACGAGTGCGGCCGCGCTCCCCGCCGCCGATCGGCAGCCGACCGTCAACTACTGGACGGCGATCTGGCAGGCCAAGGGCGATCGGCAGAAGATCCTCGCGGCCGACCTCGCGTTGTTCACAGCCGTCGGGGGTCGTGCGGACGCGATCCGCAAACGCCGGCCGCTCGGCCTCGACAGCATCACCGACGACACCGCCGTACTGGTCGCGTTCCTGGTCTTCCCGGCGCGCCCGGCCGAGCTGGCGAAGGCGTCGTGGACGAAGAAGGCCCAGGCCCGGCTGCTCCCGGACAAGTTCCTGGTACTCGGCTGGGAGAACGGCGAGGAGGTCATCAACAAGGTTGGTGAGCCGATCACCGGCGACCTCGCGGTCAGCCCGGACCCGGAGCTGCCAAGGGCGGAGCAGCTCGAGATCGACAAGACGTCCGGCGCGCTGCGAGTGCCGGAGGGCCTGCAGTGGCTGACCAATTTCGAGGTTGCGGTCCGCAAGGGCATGGGCGTAAAGATCGACCGGACGCCGAAGGTGACCAAGGGCGTCAGCCGGCTGATCGTGATCGGGCTGCGGACGAAGAACGGGCCGGCGGGATCCGCGCAGGAGCTGGCGGAGCTGATCAGCCGGCAACACCGCAGTACGGACGGCTTCGCGCTCCTTCCGCAAGGTACGCCGACCAACAACACCGAGCAGGCACCGGCCGGCCAGGCCAAGCGCGAGGCTGCTGAGACGAGTCTGCGGACCGCGTTCGGGTTGCCGGAGGCGGTGGCCGACTGGAAGACGAAGACCGATGGCGAGTGGTTCACCGAGCTGCTCGGGATCGATCCGGCCGGGCTGACCGGCGTACCGAACTTCGACGGCAAGGACCAGGCCGAGGCACGCGCTGCGAACCTCGCGCTCTGGCCGGCCACCTGGGGTTCCTACCTGCAGACGACGCTGGCCGACGCCGTACCGGCGACTGTTGTCGAGGACACCCGGACCTTCTTCACCCGCTACGTCAGTGGGCGCGGCGCGATCCCGGCCTTCAAGGTCGGGCGGCAGCCGTACGGCGTCCTGCCGACGACCGTGTTCAGCAAGCTGGCCTGGGCCGCGAACCCGCACCGCACCGGCCTGCACGCCATGCTGCAGACGATGGCCGGGGACTGGACAGCCGCCGCCACGGCCAACGTGAAGACCGTCAACTCGCCGGGGGACCGTCACCAGGTGCTGCTGGACATCCTGGCGTTGCACCCGGCCTCTGCCGAGTTCCACCAGCGCTACGCGAACAGCGTGGACGACCTGTTCAACCGGCGGAACCTCGGCAACCAAGGTCAGCTCGTGGTCGACAGGCTGCGGGACACCGTCCTGCTCGAGCCGCCGATCCGGGCACTGTTCGAATGGCTCGGCCATGCCGGGCTGAACCCGGACATCCTGCGACGCATGTTCGTCGGCGAGCAGTTCCCGTTGCTCGGGCCGCTCGTGACCGAGGGACCGCTGTCGGAGAAGGACCCGATCGGACCGGAGAACTACCTGGCCTGGCTCGCGGCCAACGTGCGAACCGATCTGGATCGCATCCGTCGTGAGGACGGACTGGTCAAGAAGCCGGCCGCCTTGCTCTACCTGCTGCTCCGCCACGCGGTGCTGCTCGGCTGGGAGGAGGCAGCTCGACTCCTGTACGCCGCGACTGGTCGCGAGCCGTTGCCGACGGCAGATCCGGCGTTCGTCCACGTCGACGCGAATCTGGCCAGCGCGAGCCGCTTTCGGCTGCTCTACTCGAAGGACTCCGCGATCACGTCGGACCCGAACCGGTACGTGGTCGAATACATCCCGACTGCGCTGACGGACGGCAAACCGGCGACAGCCCGGCTGGCCGAGCAGGCGGCCGCGCTCGACGTACTGGCCGGCCTGCCGACCGCGCGACTCGAGCGGCTGCTGGCCGAGCACCTGGACACAGCGACGTACCGGCTGGACGCCTGGCGTCTCGGGCTGGTGAACGAGCGGCTGGAGGAGGTGCGGGCGACCGGCGCGCGCGGCGTACATCTTGGTGCCTATGGGTGGTTGGACGAAGTTCGGCCACGCAAGGACGCGCCGACGGAGAAGACCGACCTGACCGGCAAGCTGAAGGAAATCTTCCAGCCGGCGGGTTCGACACCGCTGCTGCTGGAGAAAGGGAACGGCGGCTACATCCACGCGCCGTCGCCGAGTCATGCCACCACCGCCGCCGTGTTGCGCGCGGGCTACCTGGCCAACGCCGCGGAAGAGACACCAACCGTTTTCGCGGTGAACCTGAGCTCCGAACGCGTCCGGGTTGCTTTGAGTTTGCTCGACGGACTGCGGCAAGGACAGTCGCCGGGCGCGTTGCTGGGGTATCGGTTCGAGCGCGCCTTGCACGACCGGTACGACGGGGTGCCACGGGTGGAGCTGGACAAGTACATCGACCCGTTGCGGAGCTGGTTCCCACTGCGGTCCGGGAAGATCGACGAGACCAGCCCGAAGCCCGGCACCGCGGTCGAGGTGGTCGAGGCCCGCAATGTCATCGACGGGCTCAAGCTGATCCAGCACGTGGCCCGGCCCGGGCAGGATCCGCTGCAGTATCCGTTCGGTCTGCCCGGCCTGCCGCCCGCGGGTCCGGACGAGACGAAGGCGATCGCTGACGCGGTCGACGATCTGTTCGACGTTCACGATGCGATCGGGGACCTGATCGTTGCCGAGGGCACGCATCAGACCCTGCTGGGGAACACCGAACGGGCTGCCGCGACACTCGATGCGGTCTCGAAGGAGGGGTTCCCGCCGGAGCCGGCCGTCGTCCAGTCGCCGCGCAGTGGAGTGTCGTTGACGCATCGGCTGGCGGTCCGGCTGACTTCGGGGCTCAGCCCGAATCACGGTTCGACGCTGTTCCGCGGCAACGGTCCGCGGGCCAAGGCCGAGCCTGCGGTCAACGCATGGGTGGCGAAGATGCTGCCGAGCCAGCAAGACGTGGTGGTCGTGGTGAGCTGGAAGGAACACGGTCGGCCCGAGCCGGTCAAGCGCACCATCACGCAGTACGACTTGGAACTGCAACCGATCGACCTGTTCTGGGCACTGCGTCCCGAGGACGAGGCGGCGATGACCGATCTCGACGACCGGATCGCCGGCGTGGTGGCCAAGCTGTACCGGCCGCGACCCGACTCCGAGCTGAAGATCGAGTACACCACCCGGGTCGAGGACAAGGTGACGTTCTTCGAGCTGTCGCCACTCGTCGACGCGTTGCGGACCCTTCTGACCACGGCCCGCCCGTTGCGCACCACCGACCTGGTGCCGGGTGCGGGTTCGTCGACGATCGACCGTACGGCGGATCTGGTCGTCTCCCTGGACAAGGACCGGCCGCTCGCCGTCCGCGATGCGATGACGGAGCTTCTCGACCAGGTGAAGGACCTGGTCGGCGATCTCGGCTCGCTGTTCCCCGCGGACCCGGCCGAACCATTGCGGGCCGAGATCCTGGAGGAAGTCGACGCGTTACTTGCCAAGCACGCGGATCTGATCGTCACGGCGGGCAGTTTCGGGATGGTTCGCAGCGGGTGGGGTGAGCTAACGGCCTGGCGGCGTGGGCTCTTCACCGATCTGCTCGCGGCTGCCGACGTCGCCGCGGATCGGCTGGGTGCAACCCTCGCCGTCGCAGACCAGTTGTTGCACGACTACGACCAACTGCCAAGCGGCACCCCGGACGAGGACCGGTTCCGGTTGCTTCAGCAGATCGAGAACCTGCTGGTCACCGTGCCGATGAAGGAACGACCCCGGACGCCGCGGCTCTACCGCCTCCAGCTCACCATCAAGCGCGACGAGTTCAACGACAAGGTCGAGGAGCTGGCGGGGATCGCCGCCAGCCGCGAGACGACGGTCAGCGGCCTGTACGCCGACATCGCGGCGATCGAGCTGGCCGACGTCGATCCGGTTGGGCTGGACCTGACGCCGTACGGGGATCGGGTGGTCGCCTTCGTGGCCGACCTGTTCGAGCGAACGAAGAAGTTGAAGACTGACCTCGAGTTGCGGCTTGCGAACGTGGTCCCGATCCTCAAGGCCTACGACGATGCGGTGCTCGCGCCGGATCGGGTCGAGGCCGGGATCGACGCGCTGAAGGCGTTGCTCGGCGAGGACGTGCTCGTGGTGCCGGAGTTCACGCCGCCGTCGGCGCTCGCCGACGAATGGCGGAAGGCCCGCAACGACAGCAGCCGGCTGGTGTCGCATCTGGCGCGGGACTACCCGGTAGAGGACTGGCTGCACGGGATGGCCCGAGTGCGGGAGAAGCCGCGGCTGTGGGAACAGGTCATCACCTTGAGCGACGTACTGCGGAAGCCGAAGCTGCTCGATCTGATCCTGCCGGAGGAACGGCCGCTGATCCCGGTGCAGTTCCCTTACCGGCGGGAGGATCCGTGGCTGGCGCTGGAGTTCCCACCGGCCTTCGAGATCAACGAGGACCGGCTGCTGTTCACCGCGCACTACGACGACGATCCGCTGCTCGGACGGGCCTCGCAGTGCGGGCTGCTGCTGGACGAATGGACCGAGGTCCTGCCGGCCACCGAGGAGACGACCGGGCTGGCGTTCCACTACGACCGGCCGGATTCCGAACCACCGCAGGCGATGCTGCTCGTCGTACCACCTGCTCAGGAAGCTCTGAGCGTCGCGGATCTGGTGGCCGCGATCAACGATACCTACGATCTCGCGAAGTCCCGGGCGGTCGAGCCGGTCCATCTGGACAGTACGGCGTACGCACACTTGCTGCCGGCAACCGTCCTGTCCGCGGCCGATCCGGCGGCGACGATCGGCACCGACCTGGGGACGAACAACGTGCGGTGGAGGACCGATGGTTGAGCCAGTCGAGGAGTTCGCAGCGAGCCTGGATGCGCGCGCTGTTCCGGCGATCGGTGTCTGGAACCGGGTGGAGGGCCGGCCGCGGACGACCGAGTTCGGGGCAGCGCTGCGGGCCGAGGTCCGGGACCCGCTGTGGATGCTGACCCGCCAATGGCAGCTGGGAGAGTTCCTCGGGAGTGACGCGGGGACGCCGGTGACGGCGCAGTTCAGTGTTGCGACGACGACACCGACGCGGTACCGGCCGGGCGGTGGCGGGGTGGAACCGATCTCGGGAACCGCGCCGCTGGAAGCGGTGGCCGAGCGGCGGGTGCTGCCGTTCGACTTCGGCAGTGATCCGGTGTCGTTCGATCTGCGGCTGGCGATGGGGCGGCGGTGGCTCAAGTACCTGCGCAACCACCCGAACCTGCTGGTGCGTGGGTTCCGGAACGAGTACATCAAGAAGTACCCGATCGCGTTGCCGGATCCTGGCAAGGCCGCGGATGCGGCGCGGGTGGCGCACCCCGAGGTGTGGGCGCAGATGCAGGCGGTCGCCGGACGCGCGGTCGACGGCTACAAGCTGTATCGCTTCCTCAAGGGTGGCGGTAAGGCGTGGCAGAACATCGACGGCGTCACCTTCCTGACCAAGCCGGCATTGGAGACCCTCGGGAACGCCCTGATGGCGTGGTTCGACGAGCTCCTGGAGCAGCCGGTCGGGGTCGATGCGGCCCATCCGAACGGCAACAGTGCTTGGGATGCGGGGCGGCTGGAGCACAACTTCTCGATCGCGGCCCGGGCCGGCGGGACTGGCGAGAAGGTACTGACGGCACAGGAGTATCCGGGCGGCACCCTGGACTGGCATGCCTTCTCGGTCGACACCCGCGCGCCACTCGGCGGGACGGTGGACAAGGCCGGCCGTCGGATCCGGACCACGTTCCCGGCGCCGGTGCGGTTCTCCGGTATGCCGCTGCCGCGCTGGTGGGCGGTTGAGGACGGCAAGACGAACTTCGCCGCCGTCAAGCCGGACAGCACCGATCTGGCTCGGCTGATCTTCCTGGAGTACGCGCTGGTCTACAGCAACGACTGGTTCCAGGTGCCGTGCGAGTTGCCGGTCGGGACCATCGCTGACGTCGAAGGGCTGGTGGTGACCGATGTCTTCGGTACTCGCCAGTGGATCAGTGCCGCCGGCACCGGACGCGAGGAGAACTGGCAGCGCTGGTCGATGTACGGCATGGACACGATCGGCACGGCAGACGTTGCCGCCGACACCAGTCTGTTCCTACCAGCCAGCGTTCCGAAGATCGCCGAGGGTCCGCCGCTCGAGGATGTCCTGCTGATTCGCGACGAGATGGCCAACATGGTCTGGGGAATCGAGCAGACGATCCCGCTTGTCACCGGCAAGAGTCGCCGTGGTGCCGAGGTGGTCGCGGAAGAGCTCGCGTACCGCCAGAGCCTGCCTGCGACCACTCCGCCTGGCGTAGTCCGGAAGGCACCGGAGTACTACGAGGTGATGTCGAGCGTCCCGGAGAACTGGATCCCGTTCATCGCAGTCCGGGAGCCGGGGTCCGAACGGCGGATCCGCCTGCAACGCGCGAGCATGCCGAGCGTCGTCGACGGCTCACCGGTCAAGCCCCGCACCGACCTGCTGCGGGAGAACCTGGACGGTGTCGGCCCGAAGACCTACTTCATCGCCGAAGAGGAGGTCCCGGCGTCCGGTACCAGACTCACCGTCGCCTACAACCGGACGCGCTGGCGTAATGGCCGGGCCGTGACGTGGCTCAGCGCGAAACGCACCAGCGGCCGCGGCGAGGGGTCCAGCGGCCTGGCCTTCGATCACCTGGTCGATACGCCACCCGCGCCTTAGCCACGGTGGGTCCAGATGCCGGCTCGCATGGTGGCGCCGACCGTCAGATCGGGGGCCAGGACGGCCAGGTCGGCGTCGTACGACGGGGCCAGGCGGCCTTTGCGGTGGGCGAGGTTGAGGACTCGCGCGGGGCGGGTGCTGGTGGCGGCTACGGCTTCGGGGAGGGGCCAGTTGAGGGTGCGGTGCAGGTGGGCGAGCATGCCGTCCAGTGGGGTGGTGCTGCCACCGAAGGCGTCGGCGCCGACGACCATGCCGACGCCGGAGGCCACCTCGCAGTCGATGATGCCGAGGCGGTAGCGGTAGCCCTCGGGCATGCCGGCGCCGGCGGTGGCGTCGGAGACGGCGACCAGGCGGTCGCCTAGGCAGCGGCGGGCGATCTCGATCAGGGTGGGTGGGAGATGGTGGCCGTCGGCAATGATTTCGCCGATCAGGTGGTTCGAGGCGAGGGACTCTTCGAGTAGACCGGGGAGCCGCCAGGGGCCTTGGCGGATCAGGGTGGATTGGCAGCTCCAGAGGTGGGTCAGGTGGGTTAGACCGCTGTCGACTGCTGCTGCGAGTTCGGGGGCGCGGGCGTCGCTGTGGCCTGCGGCAACGACTACGCCGGCCGCGGTGAGGCGGCGGGTGAACTCCGGTACGCCGGGCAGTTCCGGGGCGACGGTGACCATCGTGATGAGGCCGTTGCGGGCGAGGAGGCGGTCGGCCTCGTCGGCGGTGGGCGAGCGGAGGGCGGTTGGGTCGTGCGCACCACATTGGGAGGTGGCGAGATACGGGCCCTCGAGATGTACGCCGTACAGCATGCTGTTGGTGGCTGTCGTCTCGGCGAGTGCGTCGAGTTGGCGGTCGAGATCAGCGGGGTGGGCGGAGACGAGCGAGGCCTGCATCGTGGTGACGCCATGTCGGGCGTGGAAGTCGAGCACCTGCTGGTGAGCGGCCGGGTCGGGGTCGTCGAAGGAGTGTCCGCCACCGCCGTGGACATGCAGGTCGATGAGGCCGGGAATGATCGTGCACCCGGACAGGTCGTGGACCTCGGCAGTCGCCGGTACGTCGGCCGCTGCGACGACCGCTTCGATCCGGCCCTCGTGGATGATCAGCGCTTGGTCGTCGACGAGGGTGTCGTCGACGACGAGGGTTGCTCCGGTGAGCGCGATCAACGGGGATCCGATTCCACGTCGAGGAAGAGACGGACTCGCGGGTGCGTGCGGAGCGCCGTACCGGGGTGGTCTGGGCCGATCGGGCGGGTGAGGGTGTCTTGGACGGCTTGGCGTTTGGGGGCGCCGGGGACGGAGGCGATTATGTCGCGGGTGTTGAGGAGGCGGGGGATGGTGACGGTGACGGCGTGCGTCGGTACGTCGGACAGTCGGGCGAAGTGGCCTTCGTCGACCTGCTGGCGGCGGCTGGTTTCGTCGAGCGTGACGACCTTGGCGGAACGTGGGTCATCGAGGTCGGCGGGCGGGTCGTTGAAGGCGAGGTGGCCGTTGACGCCGAGACCGAGCAGGACGACGTCGAACGGCTCATCACCCATCACCTGCTCGTAGTGCGTGGCGGCGGATTCGGGGTCGATCCGATGGAAGGTTGCCTGGGGCACCTTGTCGAGGAAGTTCTGGCGCAACCAGGTGCCGAACGCCTGGGGTGCTTCCGGCGCGAGACCGACGTACTCGTCCATGTGGAAGAATTCGACGCGGCTCCAGTCGAGGTCTGGTTCTGTCGCGAGGGCGGTCAGGGTTGCGGCCTGGCTGGGGGCGGCGGCCAGCATGACGCGTGCGTTGGACGTCCGCTCGATTGCCTGCCGGATCCGCTCCGCCGCGCAGGTCGCCGCCGCCTGCCCGAGGGCGGCGCGGGTCGGGTGGGTGCTGATCTGCGGGGCTTGGTCGATGCCGAGGGTCATGCAGGCCAGTGTGTCAAAGGTTTGCACTGGTAACCTCTCCGCCGACATGACACCAAGAACTAAGCCCGCAACTCTCAAAGACGTTGCCAAGGTCGCCGGAGTCTCGATCTCCACGGTCTCCCGGGTGTTCTCCAGCCCCGGCCGCATCTCGGCGGAAACGTCGGATCGGGTTCGTGAGGTCGCGCAGCGGCTGCGGTTCACGCCGAACGTGATGGCGCGTTCGTTGATCACCGGTACGTCGCCCAATATCGGGCTGGTCGTCCCGGACATCTCGAATCCGTACATGACCACCCTGCTGAAGGCCGCTCAGAAGGTGTCGCGCGGTCACCAGACCGGCATCTTCGTCGCGGACACCGACGACAACGCGGAGATCGAGCGGGAGGTGTGCGAGCAGTTCGCCCAGCAGAGCCGCGGGGTGATCCTGTGCGCGCCGCGGATGAGCGCCGTACACATCCGTGAGATCAGTGGGATCGTTCCGCTGGTTCTGGTCAACCGGATCGTCGAAGGCATCCCGAGCGTCTACACCGACTCCCGGTCGGCGCTGCGCGAGTTGCTGGACGAGCTGGTCGAGCAAGGGCATCGCCGTGTCGGATATCTGCCGGGACCGGCTGGGTCGTGGTCGAACAAGCAGCGTGCACGTACGGTGGCCGACCGGGCCCGGGCGCTCGACGTCGAGCTGGTGCGACTTGATCCGACCGACGGTACGTACGCGGACGGCGTACTGGCTGCGGATCAGGTGATCGAGCTGGGGATCACCGCGGTGATGGCGTTCGACGACGTACTGGCTGCTGGTTTGGTCGAGGGACTGCGTCGGCGGGGCAAGGCCGTGCCTGAGGACGTCAGTGTGACCGGGCACGACGACATCCTCTCCGAGCTCGTGCATCCCGGGCTCACCACTGTCACCGGGCAGAGCGCCCAGGTCGGTGAGCTGGCGATCTCACGGCTGCTCGACACCTCGGGGCCGGAATCCGTTGGTGTGAAGGCGACGGTCGTCCGCCGGCACTCGACCGCCGTACCGCGGGTGCGTTAAGAACGCAGACTCAGGGTTGTCCCTGATGGGTACCTTGGCCGCATGACTGCTCTCCAAGCGGCCGAGGAACCGACGGGTATCGCAGGCTGGGCCATCGATCTGATGGAGAAGCTGGGTGCGCCCGGTGCTGGTTTGGCGGTCGCCGCGGAGAACCTCTTTCCACCACTGCCCAGTGAAGTGATCCTGCCGCTGGCCGGGTTCGCGGCCAGCCGGGGCGACCTCGGATTGGTTGCCGCGATCATCTTCACCACGCTCGGTTCGGTGGTCGGCGCCCTCGCCCTGTACGGCGTCGGCGCGGGCCTCGGCCGTCATCGGACCCGCGCGCTCGCCGCGAAACTGCCGCTGGTGAAGGTGGACGACGTCGACAAGGCCGAGGAGTGGTTCAACCGGCACGGCGCGAAGGCGGTGCTGATCGGGCGATTGGTCCCGGTCGTGCGAAGCCTGATCTCGGTACCGGCCGGGGTGGAGCGGTTGTCGGTGCCGCTGTTCGTGCTGCTGACCACGATCGGGAGCGGGATCTGGAACACCTTGCTGATCGTGGCCGGGTACCAGCTGGGCGAGCGCTGGCACGTGGTGGAGTCGTCGATCGGAGTCTTTCAGTGGGTCGTGCTGGGCGGCGCGATCGCCGCGGTCGCCTGGTTCGTGATTGTCAAGCTGCGGGCCCGAAGCTCAGTATCTGAGAAAGTCAAGTAGCGGGCTGGACTTTGATTACGCTCGATCCATCACTGCCGATGGTCAGGAGCTGGGTCAGATGCCCTCAACCGCGTTCGAACCGAAGATCGTCCCGGATCCACCGGTCTGGCCGCAGTCCGTGGTCACCGTCGTCGGCAACCCCAAGGCCGGCTCCCGTACGGCGGCCGCCGCGGCCTCGGTCGCCGAACTACTCGCCTCCGAGCTAGGAACGCCGTACCGGATCGACGAGCTGGTCGACCTGGTCACGATCGCCCCGGCGATCTTCCAGGGCGAGACCGCGACCGAGGCGGATCGGACCGCCCTCGACAGCGCGATCGAGCTCGCCGCGTCGGCGTCGGTGCTCGTGATCGCGACGCCCGTCTACAAGGGGAGCTACACCGGGCTGCTGAAGAGCTTCCTGGACGTGCTCCCACCGCAGGCGCTCGCCGGAGCGGTCGTCGTACCGGTGACCGTGTCAGCCGCGCCCAGTCACAAGCTGCTCGCCGATCAGCATCTGCGCCCGGTCCTGGCTGAGCTTGGCGCGAGTGTGCCGGTGCCCGGCGTGATCCTGGAGGAGCGCGACCTCGAAGACCTCCAGGTCGTCCTCGCCAGCTGGCTCCGCACCAACGCCGGCATCATCCAAGCCACCACCATCGCCCTCCAACCCGTCGCCGAACCAACCCCGCTGCGCTGACCCTTTGGGGCAATTCCCGTCGCGCGCGGTGCCGGCGGGACCTAGCGTGGCCGGTATGGATGAGCGGGTGGAGGGGAACCGGGCCGGCTGGGACCTGCGGGCTCTTGCGCATGCTGGTGGCGCCAGCCTGTACGACGTGGACGGTTTCCGCGCCGGCGGGAGTTCGCTGCGACCGTTCGAACTGGAGGCGCTCGGCGACGTACGCGGTAAGCGGCTCCTGCATCTGATGTGCCACTTCGGTCTCGACACGTTGTCGTGGGCCCGACTCGGCGCTGAGGTGACCGGGTTGGACTTCTCGGCCGCCGCGATCTCGGCGGCTCGTGAGTTGGCGGACGAGGTCGGGTTGGCGGCGCGGTTTGTGCAGGCGGACGTGTACGACGCGGCCGACGTGCTGGAGGAGCAGTACGACATCGTGATCGCGACGTACGGCGTACTGATGTGGTTACCCGATCTACCGGAATGGGCGCGTGTGGTCGCGCGGTTGCTGCGCCCAGGCGGTGTGCTGTTCGTCGGCGAGTTCCACCCGCAACAGGGGCAGATCGACGACGACCTCCGCATCACGTCGTCGTACTTCCGCACCCAACCCCGAGAAGTCCAGGTCACCGCCAGCTACACCGGCCAAGAACTCCCCACCCACACCCAAACCACCTGGCCCTGGACCATCAGCGGTCTGCTTAACGCGCTCATCGACGCCGGCCTCCACATCAACCGCCTAGACGAACACCCAGTAGACCTCCGCCAACGCCGCCCCACCATGGTCCCCACTCCCGACGGCCTCTGGCACCTCCCCGGCGACCCCATCCCCCTGCTGCTAACCTGCCGCGCCACGCGCCCACTCGACCGCTAAAGCGGCCGACAAAGCAAGATGGCGGGCAGGTCTGTGGCTGAGCCGGATGGCGAGGTTGCGACCGACTTCCCCTCGCCTGGGCTTCCGGGCTGTGGCTGAGCCACAGGATGTAGCGCTAATCGGTAGATTTTCGGGTCGTGGCGCCGAAAATGTTCCGACTAACTGCGCTGCCCGGAGAGCAACCCAAGCCCGTCAGCCACAGGCAACGTCGCGCCTCGGTCGCGGCCTCGCCATCCAGCCCAGCCACCGGATCGCCCAGCCACCCTTTCCTTTTAGTCGGCCGGTGCGGCGAGCAACCACCCACGCACGTCGTCGGCCGAGTCCGTTGCCCGGCCAAGCCGTTGGTCGGAGCATTTTCGGGTCGTGGCGCCGAAAATGTTCCGACTAACGCACTGGGCAGCCGGGGGAGCACGGGCTGGCGGTGAGGGCGGGGTTTGTGCGGCGGAGGACGGCGAGGACTTGTACGGCGGCCGCGCATGGTCTGCTGGTGATGTCGAACCAGCCGTAGCGCAAGGTGGTTTCGGAGCGGAGGGTGGCGCGGTTGTCGCGGTCCAGGTCTCGCCAGCGCTGGTGCGGGACGAGGTGGAATCGGCCGTCTAGTTCTACGTCGAGGCCGAAGCCGGTGTAGTGGACGTCGGTGAACTCGCGGTCGATGGCGCGTTGGCGGTGGCCGGTGGGGAGCTTGTGACGGCGTTCGACGTCGCGGTGGTATCGGAGTTCGAGCAGGGAGTGTGAGCCGGCGGCGACGTCCGCGAGGATGGGGCGCAGGGAGCCGCCGTGGCGGAGGCGGCCTCGGGTGGTGAGTGCGGTGGCGATGTCGGTGGGGTGTACCCGGCCGCTTTGGCACGCTTCGGCGATGATCGCGGCTGCCTGGTCGAGGGTTCGGGTGATGCCGACGATGTCGAGGACTGCTTGGGCCGGGGTACGGCGGGGTGGGACGGCTCGCGCTAGCCGGTCGGCCCAGTGGACGTCGCGATGGATGAGGAGGCCGGGGCGTTGGTGCACCCGGCGGTGGTCGGGGATGGTGACGTAGACCGGTCGATCGGGAGAGGGCCTGAGGAGGCCGAGTTGTTCGGCTGCGGTGTAGTGGCTCCACGCGGCGTCCGGGCCGGCGTACAGGAGGGCGGCCAGCAGACGCTCGTCGTACCCGATGGGGCCGGTGTGGGTGGCGTAGACGCCGGGGTGGACGGTTTGCCACCGGTGGTTGCGGACCGGCTGGCGGATGCGGTCGGTTGACCAGCCGGCGGTGAGTAGCTGGAGTCGGGAGACGATCCGGTCTTGGGACCGGATCAGCTCCTGGATTCCTTCGTTGGCTAGTTGTTGGTGCCACCACCATTCCATCCACCCCAGCATGAGCCAGTTGGCGTACCTGTGCAGGACAGCCTGTGGATAACTAGTCGGCGTGGGTGGGTTGGGTGGGGGAGTGACGGAGGGAGGTGAGGGCGGGGACGAGGGTGGAGGTGAAGGTGAGGAGGGCGGCGGTGCCGATGATTACCAGGTAGATCCAGAGGGGGCCGGTGGGGAGGTCGTTGGCGACCTTGGCTGAGAAGGGGAGTAGGCAGGCCAGGGCAACGAGGGTGCCTAGGGTGATGCCGGAGAGGGTGATGAGCGTGCCTTCGGCGGTCAGCATGCGGAGGACTTGGGAGCGGGTGGAGCCGGTGAGGCGTTGGAGGGCGAACTCTCGGCGCCGGCGCAGGGTGGTGGAGACGAGGGTGTTGACTACCGAGACTGCGGTGTAGGCGATGAGCATGCCGACGAGCATGTAGTTCACCCAGGCTTGGGTTTTCTGGTCTTCGGCGTTGGCGCTGACCAGAGCCTCACGATCAGCGACCTGTACGCCGGGATGCGCGGCCGCGAGTTTTGTCAGGGCCGGGCGGGCGCCGGGGTCGGTGCGGACGAGGATCTGGCGGACGAGGCCGTCGGTGGTGTGGGCGGTGACGAGGGCTGCGGGGAGGACGATGCTTTCGTAGCCGCGTTCGGCGGCGAACGTCGCGACCACTCGGAGCTTCACGGAGGTGCCGTCGCCCATGGTCACAGTGATGGTCGATCCAACGCCCCGGTTGATCTTCTGCGCGACGTATTCGGGGAGAGCGACGGTTGAGCCGGTCAGGGCGGTGAGCGAGCCGGCGGTGAGGCGGACCGGGGCCGGGCCGTTCGCGTCTTGAGCGTCGACGCCGACGAGTGGGGCGCCGTCGTCGTCGAAGGGGGCGTTGCGGGGTTCGTCGATGACGCCGGTACTGCGGACGTACGCCGACGCACCGGAGACACCTGGTACGGCGCGGATCTGCTGCACGAGTTGCGGTGACATGCCGGTCGCCGAGGTGAGGACGACGTCGGCGTTGAGGTCGCGGGTGAAGGCTTTGGAGGCGGCGTCGACCTGGGTGGTCTGCATGTAGAGGTTGGCGGTCGAGATGCCGACGGCAAGCATCACCGGCATCACCGCGGCCGACATCGCGACCGAGCGGACCGAGACGTTGCGGATCGCCAGCCGGCCGTTGACCCGGCTGAACAGCTGAACCGGCCAACGCCAGAGCAGCAGCACGGCCTTGGTCCAGAACGGACCGAGCAGCGCAACACCGATCGCCCAGCACAACACCGACGGTCCAGCGGTCGCACCAGCCAGCGGACCAACCATCACGGTTGCGGTCACGATCAGTAGTGCGAGACCGCCGCCGAGGAACAGCAGTCCGGCGATCAATCGCACCCAGCTGAACCACTTGCGCTGCAGCGAAGACTCCATCAATGCCTGGACAGGCTTGATCTTGGCCGACTTGCGGGCCGCGATCAGCGCGGCACCGATGACGGCCAGGATCGCTCCACCGGCACCGGCCGCGAACGGAATCAGCCCTTGGTAGAACGAGATCACCGACGAGGCGACACCATGCTCAGCGAGCTGGTCGAACAGGAACCGGCCGAGCGCCATCCCGGGCAGGACGCCGACGACAACGGCCGGGAGGGCGACGAGCAGGCCTTCGCCGAGAATCATCCGCCGTACCTGACCGGGCGTCGTACCGATGCCGCGTAGCAGGGCGAACTCGCGCTCGCGGTGCTGGGCGGACAACGCCAGCGTGGACGCGACCACGAACATCATCGTCATCACCGCGATCCCGCCGAACGAACCGGCGATCGCGATCAGCGCCTCCCGCTGGCCGGTGGTTCCCGGGTGCTCGGCGAGACCGCGGTCGACACCGGACGATGCGGTCAGATTCCCGAGCGCCTCGATCCGGTCCTTGACCGCGTCGATATCGGTGCCGGGGGCAACCAGTACGCCGACGTCGGCGTACCGGTCGGGCATCCGGCTGAGCCGGGCGGCGTCGGTCTCGCTGAAGAACGTGTGACCGGCCGGCGCCGCGGCGATACCACTGACTGTGAAGCGCTCCGGCACGCCGTTCACCAGCACGCTCACTCGAGAACCCAAGCGGCCGGTCGTGCTGACAACCTCGCCGGCGCGAGGCGCGCGGCCGCTGACCAGCTTGTACGGCGCCAACGCAGCGCTCGCCCAGTTGTGGCCTTCGGCAACGACTGGCCCGGATGGCGTGACCAGCGGTGCGGTGAAGCTGCGGTCGCCGATCACTCCCGTGACCCCTTCGACCGCGCGCAGCTTGGTCATCAGGTCAACCGGCACACCGACCAGCTCGGTCAGTACGAACGCGTCGGTGTCCTCGTCGGCGCCCGGCGGTTTGTGTGACTGCTGGCCGGTGACCACGATCGGGGCCGCGGCCAGGCGCTGGGGTTCGACGTTCGAGCGGATCCCGGTCTCCATCAGACCGCCGCAGGCCATCACGATCGCCGTACCGAAGACGACCGCGATGAAGGTGGCGATGAACCCGCCCTTGCGGAAGCGCAAGGTGCGGATGGCGAGCCGCATCATCAGGCCACCGCCAGGTTCCCGCGCGCACCGAGGTGCGTCATCCGGTCGGCGACCTGCTCGGCGGTCGGGGCGATCAGGCTGCCGGCCAGGCGGCCGTCAGCGAGGAAGACGACCTGGTCGGCGTACGACGCGGCGACCGGATCGTGGGTGACCATCACGACGGTCTGGCCCTGGGTGCGAACCGGTTCGCGGAGCAGTTCGAGGACGTCGGCAGCGGTCTGGGTGTCGAGGGCGCCGGTCGGCTCGTCGGCGAAGATCACCGCCGGGCGGGCGACCAGGGCGCGGGCGATCGCCACGCGCTGCTGCTGACCACCGGACAGTTCGCCGGGCCGGTTCCGCTGCTTGTCGCTGAGGCCGACCCGCTCGAGCACCTCGCGCACCGCGGCCTTGTTCGGGCGACGACCGTCCAGCTCCTGCGGGAGGACGACGTTCTGCCAGACCGTCAGCGCCGGCAGCAGGTTGAACGACTGGAACACGAACCCGATCCGCTCGCGGCGCAGCTCCGTCAGCTGGTACTCCTTCATCCCAGCCAACGGCAGTCCGTCGATCAGGACCGAACCCGACGTCGGCCGGTCCAGACCGGCGGCGCAGTGCAGGAACGTGCTCTTACCGGATCCCGACGGCCCCATCACCGCGGTGAACGTGCCGCGACCGAATCCGATGCTGACCCCGTCGAGCGCGGTGACGGTATTGCCACCGCGGCCGTAGACCCGTCGTACGTCCTGGAGAACCACAGAGTGCTCGCTCGGGAGCACGGCATCCTGCCGCTTCTTCGTCATGCTCAGGACGCTACGGATCCGCCGCGCCCCGCCCCAGGGTGCTGAGCCGTGGTCGATGGTGGTGCAAACCCCACCTCAGGACAGCAAGTGGTTGCGCAGACCGGCGCAGACCTGGGACACCAGGGGCTCGGTCCAGTCGGTGCCGTCGCCGCTGAAGTGGCCGGTGAGGGTGTTGTCGGTGGTGGGGCGGAGGCGGATGCCGAGGATGTCGGCCAGGCCGGTGTCTTTGGGCCCGGCCACGGCGGCGACCGAGGCGTGGATGGGGCCGAAGTCGTAACCGGACGGCCAGTTCTGGGGCACGTATTCGAAGAAGGGGGACCGGGGCGGCACGTCGGCTTCGAGGATGGGGAAGCGGGCGTAGCGGCTGCAGCCGACGACAGCTTCGCGTACGGCGGCGATGTCGCCGTCGCGGGGGATTGCGAGGACCGACGGCACGATGCATGGGCCGAGAACGCGCTGCCACTGCGGACGGTCGCGTTTGCTGAACAGGGTGGCGAAGACGAGGGTCTCACCAGCTCCGACGTACGGCGTCATTCCGGCGGCCAGTGCGGCGAGCAGGGTGACGAGCGGCGTACTGCGTTGTTGCAGGGTCCGCTGGTCGATGGCGGCTAGCTCGGTCGTGGTGAGGAGCTGTTCGCGGTAGGCGAATGGCTTGGCTGGTTGGACTGGTGGTTGCGGGCACGGCTTGGCGTCGGTGATGCGGGTCTGCCACCAGTCAGTCGCTGGACCGCGTTGGCGGTCGACTAGTGCGGCCTCGTTGAGCGTGTAGTCGGCGTACTGCGCGGCAGGCTGCGGTACGGCGGCACCTGTCAGCTGGGCGGAGTAGAGGGTCGCCAGCTCGTCCAAGGCGGTCCAGAGTGTCACCGGGTCGGCGACCATGTGGTGCAGGTGGAGTGCTAGCCGGTTTCCGGCCAACCGCAGCCGGACTGGTGCTGCGAGCGGTACCTCGGCGTGGGTCTCGACCGCATCCACCAGCTCCAGCTCGGCAGTTGGCGCGGAGTGGATCAGCTGGGTGTGGTCGACGATCTGGGTGCGCAGTACGTCGTGCCGGCGCTGAAGCTCGTCGAAGGCTGCTGCGAGGGCGCTGTGATCCAGTTCGCCGTCCAGCTCGAGTACGGCGTTCATGGTGAACCACGGTCCTCGGGCGAACCCCGGTCGCTTGTCGTCGAGATGCAGTGCGAACGTCTGCCACAGCGAGGTCTTCACAGCAGCTCCTCCGAGTAGTCAGACACCTCCGCCTTGAGCAGGGTCTCGTGGAGCTCTTGCAGTACGTCGACTGCGAAGTCCTTACGTGCCCAGTCCTCGAAGGAGATGCCGTAGCCGAGTGAGATCCACAGGTCGGCGTTGCGCTGTTCGTGGGCGCCGAAGGGTTCCAGGAGGACGAGTGGGGTTGCCGACCAGAGCGAGTCGAGCAGAGTGCCGCCGCCGGGCTTGCTCACGGTGGCCAAGGCCTGTCGGCACAGGTCGAACGAGCCATGGTGGCCAGTGCGCTGCTCGAACGCCTCACCGGCTAGTCCGAACGGCGGATAGCCGTCATCGAGCCAGGGATGCCAGTCCGGGTCGATCATGAAGTAGCGAACGCCGTCTGAGGTCAGGTCCTGCTTCTCGTAGGCGACCACGTCCAGGGCGAAACCCACGGCGCCTAGCTCGGCGGCGTACTCGCGGTAGGTGCCCATGCCCCAGCCACCGCCGTGTACCAGCAGCCGGTGGTCGCGGTCGGTCCAAGCGAGCGGTGCGTCGCGGCTGACCGGGATGCTGCAGGGAATCGTGCCTGCGTCCGCATCTGCGAGCTTGACGTGGCGGACTGGGTACGGCGGGGTGCCCACCTTCTGGAATGAGGGGGAGATGACGGAGTCCACATGGCAGATGTCTACGTCGACCCGACCGTGGTGTTCGAGGTAGTCGGTGAGGAGGGTGAGCCAGAAGCCGGAGAAGACGATGAACCGGGTCACTCCGTGGGACTGCCAGTCTTTGAAGAGCTTCTCGACAGCTGCAGGGTCTGCCGCGCGGGAGGCGTTGCCGGCGAGCTTCTGGCCGGCCATGGCGACTCGGAAGTCGCGGTGGAACGCTAGCTTGGACTGGGCTGTGGTTTCGAGGGTCTTGGCCGGCATGAGGCGTTCCAGGACCGAGACGGAGACTTGGCCGCCTTGTTCGCGGATGCGGTCGGCTAGCAGGAGACCTGGGACGTGGACTCCTAGCGCGACGCCGGAGGTGAGGATCTCGATCACAGCGCTGCCAGCTCTTTGGCGAGGTGCCGCTCTACCAGTTTGACCAGGCCTTCGTGGTCGGGGCCGGTGTAACCGCGCGGGGTGCCTTCAATGAGCATGATCAGGTAGAGGTAGACGCGGTAGAGCGACAGGCGTTCGCGGTTGATGTCGGCGCCGTACCCGGTGATGAGGTCAGTGTCCACGTCGCTGAAGAGGGTCAGCGAGACGAACTCCGCAACCGGGTCGCCCCAGAACGCACGCTCGCCGTCGATGAGGCCGCTGACGCGGCCGTCCTCGACCAGGATGTTGCCGTCCCAGAGGTCGAAGTGGATCAGCCTGGGGACTCGGACCGAGTCGAGCAGGGCGGTGCGGTCGGTGACGAGTTGGCGGGACACCTTGGGTGGGAGCGCGACGTCGTACCGGACGGCGTCGGCCAAGATGTCGTCGAACATGCCTAGGAACGCTTTGCTCCACGAGTCTTTGAGGCCGCGTTGCGGATAGCCGAAGCCGTCGGTGCCGGTGACTTCGTGGAGGGTGGAGACGATGCCGCCGAGTTCACGCCGGTACTGCGCTCGTTCGCCGGAGACGCTGTTGAGGGTGACGCCGGGGAGGGCGGTCATCAGCAGGAAGTCGGTTCCGGAGTGCACGACTTCGGGGACTGGTGCTTTGCCCTGTGCTGCTCGGTAGAAGATGGCCTCGGTCTGGATGAGGTCCTGCTCGTGCGTGAGCCCGGGGCCGGTTGGTGCGATCTTCAGCACGAGGTCACCGTCGGCATGGTTGAGCAGGTAGACGCTGTTGTAGGTGCCGTCGGCGAGCTCCGTGACCGCGGTGAGGGCCGCAGGGTTTCGGCCTGCATTGGTGAGCAAGGTGGTGACGTAGGCGGGGTCGAGAGGGCGCGGCGCGGGGCGGCGGCTCATGAGGTGGCCCTTCGGCGGGCGTCGTTGTAGATGGCGTCCATTAGTTCTATGCGGGGGATGGCTTCGGCCAGGTCTGAGGTGCCGTTGACGAAGTTGGTGAGTTGGCGTTCGTAGTAGGCGACGGGGGCGAAGCTGATGACTTCGCGGTTGCCGTTGGTGGGGGTGATGACCAGGTTGAGGGGGACAGCGCCTAGGACCGGGCGGAGGAAGTTGCGGAGTTTGACCGTGGCTTCCTCGAACTCGAAGAGGTGTTCGCTGAGGTGGTTGGGCCCGGTTTCGCAATGCAGGGTGGCGGTTGCGCCGTCGGGCCAGTGGAGGGAGGCGACGAAGGATCGGTCGACTCCGTTGGGGCCGTCGAACGCGGACTCGCCGGTTACCTCGACGGCGTCGGTTTCGGAATCGAGGCCGACGGTGGCTTGGATCGCTTGGAGCCAATAGCTGGCGCAGTCGTAGAAGATGCCGCCGCCGAGTTCGGGCTGATCGCGGTAGCCGCCGGGCACCGGTTCGGCGAACGTCATCCGCGTGCGGACGGAACGCAGTACGCCGTACCGGCTGTCGTCGATGAATGAGCGAACCACCTGCTGCCACTCGTGGTTGGCGGTCGCGACGGCTTCGGTCACCTGGACGGTGCCGTTGGCGGCGAACTCCAGCTCGGCGACCTGGTCGGCGGTGAGGCACAGCGGTTTCTCGACGATCACATGCTTGCCGGCGACGGCCGCGCGGACTGCCCAGCGGTGGTGTGCCGAGTTGTGCAGCGAGATATAGACGGCCTCGACAGCCGGGTCGGCGAGCAGGGCCGCGTAGTTCTCGTGCACGACCTCGATCCCGTGCTGATTGGCGAACTCCTTGGCCCGTACGGCGTCACTGGCGGCGACTGCCCGGACATGGGCGTTCGCGGTGGTGGCCGGTGCCAGCATGGTGCGGGCAGCGATCCCGGTGGCTCCGATCAGCCCGATCTCAAGCGGCATCGGTCATCCCTCGTGGTGTCAGGCCGGCGGCGTCGACCGCGGCCGTCAGGCGGTGTTGCCAGGAACCGAGCTCCTCGGTGTGGCAGAAGATCGCGAAGTAGACACGGCCACCGGGCGCGGCGAGGGTGCTGCCGTTCAGCACCAGTACGCCGGGCCGATCGCCGGTCGTGAGCAGACCGTCAAAGGCGGTCAGCACGTCGGTAATTCCCTTGCCTGGAGCAACATTCAGTTCGAGCTGCCACAGGTGGGCAGTCAGTTCGGTCCGCCGATCCAGATGCAGAGTGAGCAGACCGAGGGATTGCCGGGCGTTGATCTCGAGGACCGGTACGACGGTTCCGTCGGCGAGCAGCATCGCATCGACGCCGACCGGTCCCCAGTACCCCGCCTTCGCGAGTGCATCGGTGACACCGGCCAGCGATTCGGCGTACCAGCCCTCGTCCACCAGGGCCGGCGGCGGTCGGTGCGAGCCGAGATGGCGGAAGCCCTTGTTGGTCATCTGCTGCAGGCCGAGGAACTCCGCCGTACCGTCGCGATGCAGTTGGAAGTGGCCCGAGAAGTCATGCAGTTTGGGCAGCTTCTCCTGGACGAGCAGCTCGACCCGGCGGTCCTGTTTGCGCAGTACACGCTCGACCGCGCGCAGCACGCCGGGCGTGGAAATCTGGAGCAGCGCACGACCGGAAACGCCGTACGGGTCCTTCACCAAGGCTCGGAAGTCGAGCTCGGTGACGGCGGTGACGAGTTCCTCCGGTGAGCGGACGACGCGGCCCGCGCCGGGGAGGCCGAGCTCGATCACCAGGTCGTTGGACCAGGTCTTGGAGTTGACCAGGGCAACGACCTCGCTCGACGGCAGGCTCGCGCCGACCAGGCGGGCGGTATCCGGCAGGACGGCGTACGGCGCAACGTCGGCGCCGTGCACGAGCTCCGGATCGATGAACCGCTCGACCGGGCCGGGATCGGGGTCGGCCACTGACAGACTCCGCACCGAATGACCGGCCAGGACGTCCGGGTGGATCGGATACCGAGTGATCAGCAGGTCGTCCGGCGCGCAGAAGCCCAGCAGCAGCTCGTCCATCGCGCCGACGGCCGGATCGCCACCGCCGACCGACGGCAGCTCGGCCAGGTCAGGCGGCCGCCACCAGGTCTCGGCGTCGAAGGTCCCGAAGCGGACTGTCATTGCACGGGAGTCGCCAGCCGCTCCACGAAGGTGCTGAACTGCCGCACCGATCGCAGATCGTCAAGCTGCAGGTTGGGGTAGTCGAGCTCGAGGTCGAACTCGTCCTCGATCGCCAGCAGGAACGTGATCGTCTGCAGCGAGTCCAGACCGTACTCCTCGACCAGGTCGGCGCCGGAGCCGATCTCCTCGGCGGTCGTGCCGTTGTCGAGCACCTTGGCGAGCACCAGCTTCACGCGGTCTTCGATGGTCACCTCAGACTCCGTTCAGGTAGAGAAGGATGCACTTCGAGCAGACCGGCATCATTCCGTTCTCGGACATGATCCGGCGGACCTCACGGAACGACTGGCTCTGCCAGAGGTCGTTGACCGACTGGTCGTAGAGGTTGCCGACGACGAACTCCGGGAAGAACTTGCAGGAGCTCACTGCGCCGTCGGCGTGCACCTCCATCCGGTTCGAGACGGCGAGGCACTTGCTGCGGTGCTGCGCCGGGCGCGACGTACCGAGGATGAAGTCGGTGACCTCGTCGTCCTCGAGCTGCGGCTGGTAGCGCAGCCGCACGTTCCAGGCGCGGGACGCCAGACGGGCCATCGACTCGCGCAGCGCGGGCAGCTCTTCTTCCGGCAGCTGGTACGTGTACGAGTGCCAGGTGGGCTTCTTGGTACCGGTGTTCGGCTGCAGCCAGGCGAACGACTGCTCGTAGAGCCGGTCCATTGCCTCAGCCACAGACGGGCTGATGTACCACGGGAACTGGAAGTACACCGTGTTGACGCCCAGCTCCTCGGCCCACTCCATGAACTCGTACATCTTGTGCACGGTGACGTGGGAGACCATGCAGGACAGCGAAAGCTCGCCGTCCCACTTTCCCTCGCGTTTGAGGTCCAGCATCATCTGGATGTTCTCCATGGTCCGCTTGAACGTGCCGCGGCCACGCAGTGCCTCGTGGTCCTCGCCCAGACCGTCCAGGCTGACCAGGAGGTTGAGGTTCTCACCGATCCGGAGCAGGTCGTCGACCTTGCGCTTGAACAGCAGTCCGTTGGTGCACATGTTCACGGTCCGCGGGTACTGCTCCAGCAGCTTCGCCACCTCGTCGAACTTCGTGTGCATCAACGGTTCGCCGCCCCACAGGAACAGCTTGGACCGTACGTCGGCCGTCGTACGGAGCACGTCCTCGATGACGGACAGGTCCAGCTCGGTGCGCTGACGCTCGGAGCTGAAGTCGCGGAAGAACCCCTGCTCGTTCCACTGGTAGCAGTGGGTGCAGCGCAGGTTGCAGCGGTAGGTCAGTTGCAGACTGACCTCCTGCGGCAGCGGAGCGGCGTACTCGGGGTCGGTCAGCAGGTTCTTGCGAGCCTTGGACCGGATCGAGACGGTGTGCAGGATGTCGGCGAACTCTTTGGTGTTCAGGGTGCGGGTCGTGGTGGGGCGCATCAGACCTCCCGTGGTTCGGTGGCAACGAGTAGGGCACTGCTTCCGGCGATCACACCTCCCGTCGCCAGGACGAGGACGAGACCGGTCGCGGCCCCGAGGTGAGAGCTCAGTACGCCGCCGGCGAAGCCGCCGGTGAGCGCCCCGAGCGGAACGGTCGACGAGGTGAGCGTGCGGGCGGTTGCGTGCACTGTGCTCTGCAGTGCGGCCGGAGTGACCTGCTGACGGACGCTGGTCGTCACGACGTTCCACACCGGCAGCCAACCGCCCGCGAGTACGCGGATCAGCACCAGGGCGATCGCAGGTGTTGTCACGAGGCAGAGTGGAATCGCCAACCAGCACAGGGCTTCCATACTCGTCAGCACTAGCACTCGGCGGGTACCGAGCTTGCTGGCGAGACGGTTGGCCACGAAAGCGCCGAGTAGGCCGCCGACCGAGCCTGCGGCGATCAGCAGGCCGCCAGCGAGGCTGGAGAGCCCGAGAACGCGGTACGCGAACAGGAGCAGTACGGCGTCGACCATGCCGGAGCCAAAGCTTCGAACCGCGGCTGCTCCGACCTGTCGACGCAGTACCGGGTGGTGTCGCACGAACGCGAAGCCGGTCCGGATCCGTTGCAGGAAAGGCTCCGTGGCGGGTTCGACCGGCTGCTCGACCGCAGTGATCCGGGTCCGGCCGTACGCCGAGGCGAGGAACGGCAACGCGCTCAGGAACAGACCAACCGTCGTACCGGTGGTGCGCAGGAGCAGACCGGCCAGTGCGGGACCGACGAGCTTGGAGGCGCTGTCCGAGCTCTGCAGCTTGGCGTTGACTCCGACTAGCTGGTCTGCCGAGACGAGTGCGGGCAGGTAGGACTGGCTGGCGACGTCGACGAACACCATCGCGATACCCGCGACCGCGACCACCACGAAGAGCTGGCCCATCCCGGCTCCACCGAGCGCTGCGGCCAACGGGATCGTCGCGAACGCGGCGAACCGGATGACCTCGCCGGTGATCATCACGCGGCGGCGCGGCACGTGGGGGAGGGCAGCTCCGGCCACCAGCCCGAACGCGGGGTAGGCGAACCAGCCCAGCGCGGACAGTACGCCGACCTCGGCGCTGGACGCGTTCAGCGTCAGGATCGCGATACTGGGAACGGCGAAACCGGTCAGCCGGTCACCGACGAAGCTCGCCGTCTGGCTGCTCCAGTACCACGCCAGATCAGCATCCGGCCGTGTCTGTGTGATCGTTCGTCCGCGCACCCGTCGACTCCCCAGCGGTCGGTTGGCTGTCTCCGGCCGAGCTCGCCTTTCTTCAGGTCCTGAATGAAGTGCTCGGACAACTTAACCGGGTAGGTCGCGCGACTCAAGACCTCCTTCATGAATTCGTCGCTGCGCGGGGCAAGTGGGACGGACTCTCAGTTTTGGGAGGTCTGATGACTTGAGCAGACTCGACTCAGCTAGCGCAGAATCGCGCGGAGTCCGGCGGTGTAGGTCTCGGGGGACACGTCGCCGATGATCAGGCGCTGCAGGATAAAGCCGGGCACGAAGCCGAACAGGACCTGGGCGACGTGCTCGGGGTCGACTCCTGCGTCGATGGTGCCGTCGGACTGGGCGCGACGGGCGACCTCGGTGAAGCGGGTGCGCAGCATCCGGTACTTGCCGCCGGCAATCTCCATCACGACCGGGTTGCGCAGCGCCTCGGCCCAGGCCTGCACCCCGATCCGGGTGACGTCGCCGCCGGGCCGGTCGGCGATCTCGGCGATGTGATTCAGGACGCGCTCGAGCACCATCGCCGGATGCACCGGCCCATCGGTGACCAGGACCTTCTCGAACAGCTCGTCGACGGCGCTGAGGGCCTCCTCGGCGATCGCCGCGACGATCTCTTCCTTGCTCTTGAAGTAGCCGTAGACGGCGCCGGCGGACAGCTCGGAGGCCGCGATCACGTCGGCCATCGTCGTCTTGTGGAAACCCTGCTCGAGAACGCAGGACCGCGCGGCCGCCACGATCTGGGCGCGGCGGGCGATGCGATGTTCCTCGGTCACCTTCGGCATACCGCGAAACTTAAAACGAATGTCCGTTCTTGACAAGCGAGCCATCCTGCGCCAGGCTCGGAATCAATAAAGAACGGTCATTCGGTTTTAGTTCGAGAAGGAGTCCCGCTCATGACTGCTGAGGCGCCGGCCGAGCACCGCCAGCCGCCCCTGGTTGCCATCGTTCTGCTGCTCACCGCCGTGCTCACCGTGCTGCTGATCGCGTTCGCGTGGCCGGCTGCCCGGTCCGCGCCGCGCGACGTACCGATCGCAGTGGCCGGTCCGAGCCAGGCCATCGGTCAGGTCCAGGCCGGGCTGGAGCAGGCGATGCCGGGCGGGTTCGAGATCACCCAGGTGGCCGACCGGGCCGCCGCTGCGCAGAAGATCGAGGACCGCGAGGTGTACGGCGCGATCGTGCTCGACCCGGCGCAGCCCGAGGTGCTGACCGCCTCGGCCGGTGGGCCGGTGGTCGCCCAGCTACTCGCTCAGTTGGCCACTCGGTTGTCGCCGGAACACCCGGCCAAGGTGACCGACGTCGTACCGCTCCCCACCGATGACCCGCGAGGTGCTGGTCTGGCTGCCGGTGCGCTTCCGCTGGTGATCGGCGGCATCATGACCGCGGCCGTGCTGACCATGCGGGTGTCGGGCGGCAGCCGCCGGATGATCGGGGCCGTCGGCCTGGCCATCACGGGCGGGCTCGCACTGACCGCCGTACTGCAGTTCTGGCTCGGATCCTTCGAAGGTAACTACCTCGCGAACTCCAGCGTGATCGCGCTATCGATCGCCGCGATCAGTCTGACGCTGCTCGGACTGGAATGGCTCTTCGGACTGGCCGGTCTCGGAGTCGGGGCCGCGGTGATGATGCTGCTCGGCAATCCGCTGTCCGGACTGACGAGTGCGCCGGAGATGCTGCCCGATGGGTGGGGCACGCTCGGTCAGCTGCTACCACCGGGAGCCGCCGGTACGGCGTTGCGCTCCGTGAGCTTCTTCGACGGCGCAGGCTCCGGTACGGCGTTCGTCGTACTGGGCGCGTGGCTCGCCCTCGGCCTGGCGCTCTGTGGTCTGGGCGCGATGCGGTCGCAACGTTTCGTCCATGGTCGTCACGAGGCTTCGCCCGTTACCGTCTGAACGATGTTTCGGCGCGGTGACCTGATTGTTATGACAAGGTCACCGCGTTACCGCTTGGCAGCTCGGACAACGTTGTCTGTCACCCATTGACTTCACGGCCGTCAGCCTCCTAAGTTCGCCAAAAGCCCCCTCTGTTTGGGTCGTGGTACCGGGATGACAACGATTGCCCGAAGGTGGACCTGATGGTGACAAGAAAGCGTTTCAAGGCGGCCGGTGCACTGGTCGCATCCGCGCTGCTGCTGGCGGTGTCGGCCTGTAGTCAGGGGTCGACCACCAAGCAGCCGGAATCCGGTGGTCAGAGCAGTGGCCCGGCGAACATCAAGATCGCCTACCAGCAATGGGGCCCGGGCACGACCATGAAGACCTTCCTGGCCGGAGTGAAGACCGAGTACGAGGCGGCCAACCCCGGTTCGACGGTCGAGATCCTCCCCATCGTGGCGAGTGAGAACGACTACTACACCAAGCTGCAGCTGATGATGCGGTCGCCGAACACCGCACCGGATGTCGTCTACGAAGACACCTTCCTGATCAACTCGGACATCACGGCGGGCTACCTGCGGCCGCTCGACGAGTACATCTCGAAGTGGGACCAGTGGAGCCAGTTCGAGGACACCGCCAAGGGCGCGGCGAAGGCGCTGGACGGCAAGACGTACGGCGTACCGGACGGCACCGACACGCGTGCGCTCTGGTACAACAAGCAGATCTTCGCCAAGGCCGGGTTGCCGGCCGACTGGCAGCCGAAGACGTGGGACGACGTACTGAGTGCGGCCCGGACGATCAAGGCCAAGGTGCCCGGTGTCACCCCGCTGAACGTCTACTCCGGCAAGCCGATGGGTGAGGCCTCGGCCATGCAGGGCTTCGAGATGCTCCTGTACGGCACGAAGGACACCCTCTACAACAATGACCAGCAGAAGTGGGTCGTTGGCAGCAAGGGCTTCAAGGACTCGCTGAACTTCATCAAGACCGTCTTCACCGAGGGCATCGGCCCGTCGCCGAAGCAGGCGCTGGACCCGAACATGGGCAGCAAGGTCGGTACCGAACTGCTCCCTGAGGGCAAGCTCGGGATCGCGCTCGACGGCTCCTGGATCTACGGCAACTGGCAGAAGACCGGCGCCAAGCCGTGGCCGCAGTGGACCGAGGTGATGGGCCAGACCGCGATGCCGACCCAGGACGGTGGCGGTAAGGGCAAGGTCAGCCTCTCCGGTGGCTGGACCTGGGCGATCCCGGCCAAGTCGAAGAACCCCGACGCGGCCTGGAACCTGATCAAGACCCTGCAGACCCAGAAGAACGCGGCCAAGTACGCGACCGACGGCGCACAGATCGCCGTACGGAAGGATGTCGCCGCGGACGAGGGCTACAAGAGCTCGTCGAAGAGCACGCAGTTCTTCACCGACCTGGTGTCGGTCACGGTCTACCGGCCGGCGTACGCGGAGTACCCGAAGGTCTCGAACGAGATCATCACCGCGATGGAGGCGGTGATGACCGGGCAGTCCTCGGTGGACGAAGCCGCGAAGAACTACGACGAAGCGGTCGAAGGCATTGTCGGTAAGGACAAGACGACCTCCGGTCAGTAGCCCCTCGGCGAAGGAATCTCCCCTGTGACGACGACTGTCGCCCCGACTCCCGCTGCGCCCAAGCCTGGGCGCAGCGGGAAACCGCGGGCCGCGAACCTGATCAAGATGCTGCCGCTCTCGCCGGCCATCGGACTGATGCTGGTGTTCCTGGCCGGCCCCATCCTGTACTGCATCTACGCCGCGTTCACGAACATGGCGCTCACCGGTACCGGTGCGGCGAACGTGACGTTCGTCGGATTGGACAACTTCCGCAAGGCGTTCGGTAGTGGTGCGTTCAGTAACGCGATCTGGCTGACTCTGGTGTTCACGTTGATCTCCGCGATCATCGGGCAGAACACGCTCGGGCTCGGCCTGTCGTTGCTGATGCGCAAGGGCAACAAGGTGGTCCGGAACTTCGTCGGTACGGCGGTCATCGGTGCGTGGGTGCTGCCCGAGGTGGTGGCGGCGTACCTGCTGTCGGCGTTCTTCAACGACGAGGGCACGCTGAACGTGATGCTGCACGCGGTCGGCCTGCCCGGCCAGGACTGGTTGTACGCGGCACCGATCATCGCGGTCTCGCTGGCCAACATCTGGCGCGGTACGGCGTTCTCGATGCTGGTGTATTCCGCGGCGCTCAGCGAGATCCCCAAGGAGATCGAGGAGTCGGCCGAGATGGACGGCGCCGGCGGCTGGCGGCGACTCATCTTCGTGACGCTGCCGATGATCAGCCGGGCCATCCTCACCAACCTGATGCTGATCACGCTGCAGACGCTGAGCGTGTTCGGTCTGATCTACGCGATGACCCGCGGTGGTCCCGGGACCAAGTCCCAGACGCTGCCGCTGTACATGTACGAGCAGGCGTTCAGCTTCTCCCAGATCGGCTACGGGACCGCGATCGCCCTGGTGATGCTGGCGATCGGCGCAGTCTTCTCGCTGATCTACCTGCGTGGACTCAACTCGGAGGCAGCGTGATTGCGCGGGACCGGCTCAGCAAGCTGACCTCGAACTTGGTGCTGCTGGCGATCGGCATCTTGTTCGTGCTCCCCTTGCTGTGGGTGCTGTTCGCCTCGATCAACCGGACGGCGGGACTGCGGGTCGAGTTCCCGACGAGCCCGACGTTGGGGAACTTCAAGGCGGTGCTGAACACCGATACGACGTACCGGCCGGTGCTCAACGGCATCGTGCTGTGCGGCGGGTCGGCGTTGCTCACCATGGTGTGTGCGGTGCTGGCGGCGTACCCGCTGTCGCGGTTCAAGTCGCGCTTCAACCGGCCGTTCTTGTTGACGGTGTTGTTCTGTACTGGGTTGCCGATCACCGCGGTGATGGTGCCGGTGTACGGGTTGTTCGTTCAGCTGAACCTGGTGGACACGCTGGGTGGGACGATCATGTTCATGGCGACGAGCTCGTTGCCGTTCGCGATCTGGCTGACGAAGACGTTCATGGACGGCGTACCGATCTCGCTGGAAGAGGCGGCGTGGGTTGACGGCGCGAGCAACATGCGAGCCCTGAAAAGCATCGTGCTCCCACTGATGTGGCCGGGAATCGCCGTGGTGCTGATCTTCACCTTCATCGGCATGTGGGGAAACTTCTTCGTCCCCTTCATGCTGTTGCTCTCGCCCGAACGCCTCCCCGCCTCAGTCAGCATCTTCACCTTCTTCGGCCAATACGGCGAACCCAACTACGGCCAGCTGGCGGCCTACTCCCTCATCTACACCATGCCTGTCCTCCTGCTGTACCTCCTCCTCAGCAAGAAACTAGGCGGCGCCTTCGCCCTCGGCGGCGCCATCAAGGGCTAGGTCACACATCAGCCGCCGCGCACGGACACCGCTGCGCGGCGGCTCTTCCTTTGCCGCCTTCGGCGAGTGCGAAGCGTGGTGGGGATGGAAGGCGATTCGCGCCGAGCATGGGGATGAGTGGTGGGGAGTGGCGGCGCAAGGGGTTCTTCCCCGTGGCGGGCGCAGTCGCCTCCGGTAGTGTGCGGCGGCCGGCGATCTTCCGACGGACAGGACGTATATGTCTGCTGGGTGGAGTCTCCAGGCTCAGTGGGGGCGGGTTTGGGGCTGGATCGGCGTATACGTCCTGTCGTTGGGCGACTCGCCGGGGTGATTGCGGGGGGCAAGTAGCCGTCCTAGGGTGCGGGGGAGGAGGCTTGATGAAGGGGATTGTGCTCGCCGGTGGGTCGGGGACGCGGTTGTATCCGATGGCTCGAGGGATCTCGAAGCACCTGATGCCGATCTATGACAAGCCGATGATCTATTACCCGCTCTCCACGTTGATGAGTGCGGGGATCAGCGAGATCCTCATCATCACCACGCCGGAGGACAACGCGAGTTTTGTTCGTCTGCTGGGGGATGGGGCGCAATTCGGGTGCACCTTTAGTTATGCGGTGCAGGCTCGGCCCAACGGAATTGCCGAGGCGTTTCTGGTGGGGGAGGAGTTCATCGGGGACGATGGGGTGGCGCTGATTCTTGGCGACAACCTGTTCTACGGCGACCGGTTGACGGCCGGTGGGGATCCGGAGGGTGGGGTGGTTTTCGCTTATACGGTGGCGGATCCGCGGCGGTACGGGGTGGTGGAGTTCGATGCGGATCGGCGGGCGGTGGGGATCGAGGAGAAGCCGAGTGAGCCGCGGTCGAACTTCGCGGTGGTCGGGTTGTACTTCTACGACAACGACGTGGTGGAGATCGCGCGTTCGTTGCAGCCGAGTGCTCGGGGCGAGCTCGAGATCACCGATGTGAATCGGGAGTACCTGCGGCGCGGCAAACTGCACGTGCATCAGCTGGATCGCGGGTCGGTGTGGCTGGATACCGGGACGATCGAATCCTTGGCGGATGCTTCCGACTTCGTGCGGGTGCTGGAGAATCGCACCGGGCTGAAGGTCGGTTGTGTCGAGGAAGCCGCTTGGCGGCAGGGGTTCATCAGTGACGACGACCTTCGGTTGCTCGCCGAACCACTGCGCAATTCCGGGTACGGCGAATACCTGCTGGCGTTGCTGAAACAGCCGCAGAACAACCTGGTGCGATAGATGGACCGGATGCTGGTGACCGGGGGAGCCGGGTTCATCGGCGCCAACTTCGTGCAGAGCGCCATCTCGACGTACGGGCGCATCACTGTGCTGGACGCCCTCACGTACGCCGGGGATGTCCGCAACCTGGCGCCGGTGGCCGATCACGTCGAGTTCGTCGAAGGCGATATCGCCGACCCCTCGGTCGTGGATCGGCTCGTCGGGCAGGCGGATGTGGTCGTCCACTTCGCAGCCGAGTCGCATGTCGACAACTCGCTCGGTGATCCGGCGCCGTTCGTCCGGACGAACGTGGTCGGCACGTTCAACCTCCTCGAGGCAGTACGCCGGTACGACGTCCGCCTGCACCACATCTCGACCGACGAGGTGTTCGGCGCGCTGCCGCTCGACACCGGCACGCGGTTCACCGAGGAAACGCGGTACGACCCGTCGTCGCCGTACTCGGCCACCAAGGCGAGCTCTGATCACCTGGTCCGGGCGTGGACCCGTTCGTACGGGATCGCCGCCACGATCTCCAATTGCGCCAACAACTACGGCCCGTACCAGCATGTCGAGAAGCTCATCCCGCGGCACATCACCAGCGTGCTCACGGGAATCCGTCCGAAGGTTTACGGCGCCGGCGCGAACGTCCGCGAGTGGACCCACGTCGACGATCACAATGCCGCCGTACAGAAGATCCTGGCCAACGGCCGGCTCGGCGACACCTACCTGATCGGCTCCGGTCAGGAGCGTTCCAACAAACAGGTCACCGAGACGATCCTCCGCCTCCTCGGCCAACCCTCCGACGCCTACGACCTGGTCCCCGACCGCCCCGGCCACGACCTCCGCTACGCCACCGACTCCACCAAACTCCGCACCGAGCTCGGCTGGACCCCGCAGTACCAGGACTTCGAAGCAGGCCTAGCCCAAACCATCACCTGGTACCGCGACCACGAACCCTGGTGGCAAGCCGCGAAAATCGCCACCGAAGCCCGCTACGCCGACACCCCCGCCCGTCCACCCGACCCCGTTTGATGGGTGCACCCACCAAACGGGAGGTTCCCCCACCGGATTCCCGGGTGGGAACCCCACACTTGGTGGGTTCACCCACCAAATGCGTTGTGGCGGTGGCCCGGTTTCGGTACGGCGGTTAGGTGAGGTCCTCGTAGGTTTCTTGCCAGAACTCGAGTTTCTCGGCGAAGGTTTCGTCGACCTGGGGGTCGGGGGTGCCTTCGGCGAAGGCTTCGAGGGCGGTGGGGATGAGGGGAGCCGCTTCGGGGGCCTGGGTGAGGATGACGGCCAGGCGGACGGTGAAGGTGACCAGGCGGGTGAGTTTCGCGTGGTCGATGGGGATTTCGCGCGCCAGCGGGTCGGGGTGGCGTTCCTGGGACTTGAGTTGGTCGCGGATCGCCTTGAGGGTGCGAGCGGCTTCCTTGTGCTCGGAGCGGCCGGGCGTCGCGGAGACGGCGTCGGTGGGGAGGCCCAGCAGTTCGGCCAGGTCGGTGGACGGCGGTTCGGTCGGGGTGCTCTTGCCGAACAGGCCTGGCTTGATCGACTGGAGGTGCGTGTCGATCTGGTCGACGAGCTCGGTGAGCCCCTTGAGCAGGTCGGGGACGAAGTTGTCAGCCGTCTTGCGGCGGTTGGTGGTGAGCGCCGTGGTGCGTTCGTAGTCGGCTTCGACCGTTGCGCGCAGCGCGTCCGGCCACTCGTCGAGACCGCTCAGGCCGACGTGCTGAGGCGCGGACGGGTTCAGATCGCCCGCCGACAACGGCTTGGCGCCGGAACGGGCGGCGTCGATCTCTTGTTCGAGCTTCTTCTGCGGACCCGGCACGATTGAACTCACGCGGTCAGCTTAGTGTCCTGCTCCAGTCGCCGCAGGTTCCAGATCGACGGTACGACGAGGGTTGCGATGGTGATCAGGAGGTAGAGCGTCACGCCGTACAGCTCGACGGCCTTGATCGAGATGGCGGCGGCGACGTAGCCGACGGTCAGCTGACCGACGGGGTTCGCGATGAACGAGCCGAGCATGTCGTACGACGAGACCCGCGACAGCTTGTCGAGGGGGACGTGCTGACCGAGTGCGGTCTCCCAGCCGATCCCGAAGATCTCGAACCCGAGGCCCATCACGAACGCGGCGACGGCGACGGCGATCGCGTTCGGGTACAGGGCGAGGCAGAGCATGATCGGCGCCGCGAGCAACATTCCCGCCATCCCGGCCCGGAGGGGGTAACGCGGTTTGAGGCGGAGCATCAGCAGGCCGCCGATCACCAGGCCGGCGCCGAAACAGGCGCTCACCGCGCCCCAGCCGGCGCGGCCGAACGTGCGGTCGGCGATGACCGGGCCGAGGGTTTGGTAGCAGGCGGTGAACAGGACGTTGAGCAGACCGAACGCCAGTACGACGACCCACACCCATTGCCGGGAGGCGAATTCGCTCCAGCCTTCGCGGAGGTCGGTGATCATCGAGGAGACTCGCCGTACGACGGGTGGCAGTTTCAGCCGGGAGATCAGAGCCGCGGCGAGGAGGAAGGTCACGGCATCGACGGCCAGTCCGATTCCCGGGCCGGTCAGCCCGACGATGACACCGGCCACCGCGCCGCCGCCGATCATCGCCGACGACCGGGCGAAGCCGGAGATCGCGGTGGCCTGCGGGAGGTCGCCCTTGCTGACGATCGACGGGAGTATGCCGGTCATCGCCGGCATCACGAACGCGGACGCGGCGCCGTTGACCGCCTCGATCGCGGCCAGTTGCCAGATCGTCGCATGACCGGACAGCACCAGTACGGCGGCGAGCGCCTGGGTGAGCCCGCTGACCGTGTTGGCCACCAGGATGACGAGCCGGCGTGACAGCCGGTCCGAGATCACGCCGCCGACCAGCAGGAAGACGATGTTCGGGATGCTCCGAGCCGCGAGCACGAGGCCGACCGAGCTCGGTGACGGCGACACGTCCAGTACGGCGAACACGAGTGCGACCGGCGCGATCGTCGACCCGAGGATCGACACGAACCGGGATGTGACGAACAGGCGGACATCCCGGTGCCGCAGTACGGCGAGATCCTGCCGCCAGCTCATTGCTCTCCCTCGCTCGTCCCGGACCCCGGCGATCCTACGGGCGGATCGGCTGATCGGCCGACGGATTTAGCGGACCGCTAACACTGTCCAACTCGTCTGGCGGCGGGTTGCAGAGGCGGCGCTGAGCGTGAAGTGGGTGGCGCGGACGAGGTTGGTGAGTGGGGGCGGTCCGCTTCACGGGTTGAGGAAGGCGAGGACGGCGAGGACTCGGCGGTGGTCGTCGGACTGGGGTGGGAGGTCGAGTTTGGTGAGGATGCTGGTGATGTGACTCTCGATGGTTTTCGGGGTGAGCGTCAGTTGGCGGCAGATGGCTTGGTTGGAACGGCCTTGGGCCATCAGCTCGAGGACCTGGCGTTCGCGGTCGGACAGGACGGCGAGGCGATTGCGGGTGGTTTGGCGGCCGAGGAGATGGCTGACGACGTCGGGGTCGAGGACGGTACCGCCGGTGGAGACGCGGGTGATGGTGTCGACGAGGGTGGCGACGTCGACCACTCGGTCCTTGAGCAGGTACCCGAAGCCGCGCGGTGAGCGCCGGGCCAGGTCGGCGGCGTACTGGCTCTCGAGGGACTGGGAGAGCAGCAGGATGCCGAGGGCGGGGTCGCGTTCGCGCAGGCGGGTGGCGGCGCGGGCGCCTTCGTGGGTGTACGTCGGGGGCATGCGGATGTCGATCACGGCGACGTCGGGGGAGTGTTCGGCGACGGCTTGTTCGAGGGTTTCAGCGTCGCCGGTGAGGGCGCAGACCTCGATTCCGGCCTCGGCGAGTAGCCGCGCCAGACCCTCGCGGAGGAGGACGGAGTCGTCGGCGATCACGACTCGCATGGCAGCTCCCCGGTCACTCGGGTGCCGCCGCCCGGGCGGTCCTCGATGGTGAGGCGGCCGCCGGCGGCTTCGGCGCGGTCCGCTATGCCGCGTAGCCCGGTGCCTGTTGGGTCTGCGCCGCCGCGTCCGTCGTCCTCGATCTGTACGACGACGCTGTCGCCGTCGACGGCGACCGATACCGCGAGCCGGGTGGCGTCGGCGTGTTTGACGGCGTTGGTCAGCGCCTCGCAGATGATGAACCAGGCGGTCGCTTCGACGGCCGGGGTGAACCGGCGGTCGGTGATGGTGGTTGCTACTGGCAACGGTAGGCGGCCGGTGAGTTCGTCGACTGCTGGGGCTAGGCCGTTGTCGCCGACGGGGTAGAGGCCGTTCGCGAGGGCGCGTAGTTCGGCTACGGAGCCTTGGAGTTCGGCGATCGCGTCGTCGATCGCTGCGGGGAGGGCGGTGCCGTTGAGTTGGGCGGCGCGGAGGTTGAGTGCGAGGGCGAGTAGGCGTTGCTGGGCGCCGTCGTGCAGGTCGCGCTCGATCCGGCGGCGTTCGGTGAGTTGAGCGGTCGCGATCCGGGCGCGGGATTCGCGGACCTCAACGAGTTGCAGGCTGATCGCTGCGCGGAGGCCGGCGTTCTCGAGTTCGGAGAGGGCCTCGGTCGCGGCCGCACGGGCGATCTCGGGGTCGGTGCCTGGGCTGATGGTGATCCGAGCGACATCACGGTCAGACCGCCGAACCACGATGGAGGTGGGCTGGAGGGTGCCAGCGAGCGAGGTGGTGGTGGGAGAGGGGACGAGTGAAGGGGGAGGTGCTTGGGCGGGGGTGGTGGGCGAGGGTGGTGTGGGGCTGGTGGCGATGGGTTGGCCTGTGTGGGTTACCCATTGGGCTCGGTTGGGGATCCAGTAGGCGATGTGGAGGGTGGGGTCGTGGAGGGCGTTTTGGAGGACGGCTTCTACTGGTTGGGTGTTGGGGGTGTGGATGTAGGCGCGGACTATGGCTAGGGCGTCGTAGCGGCGGCGGTTGAAGCGGCGGTCTACCGCCTCTTGAAAGGCTCGGTAGAGGGGGCCCGCCAGGGCTACTGCGGCCAGGGTGGCGGCGATCGCGGGGATCTGGGAGGTACTGCGGCTGCCGGCTAGGCGGCCGGCGGTGAAGGCTACGGCGGCGAAGGTGAAGCCGAGGATGCCTGAGACGAGCAGGTAGGTGACAGCGCGGCTGAGGATGCGTTCGACGTCGTACAGGTGGTACTGCGCGATCGCCAGACCGGCTGCGATCGGGATCAGCACGATGAAACCGCTGGTGGCGATCGACAGCAGCACCGGGTGGTCATCCGAGGCGTAGAAGGCAACCACGACAAAGGCGGGCAGCGGTACGACGGCCACGGCCAGCCACAGCAGTTGTCGCCGTACCACCGCGTCGGCACGCCGGAAGCGCACGAGCAGCGAGAAGCCGGCGGCTACGAGCCCGACTGCAGTCAGTACGCCGGCCACGGTGCGCAGCGGTTGCAGATCGACCAGTGCGGTGACGAACCACGCCGTACCGACGCCGATCGTCGCAGGGAGGACCCAGCGCCACAGTGGTTGCCCGGTCGGCGTCAGATGCAGGATCGCGGCCAGCAGGACGAACCATGCGATGAACGTGACCTCAGCTAGCGGGTGCGCGTACGCCTCGAACAGCCCGGTCAGCGCGAAACTGCCGCCAAGTGCGAGAAACAGCCACCCAACCGGATGCCCCGGCCGGTGAAACGCCAGTACGGCGCCGACCGCCGTCGCACTGCCCAGTGCGACCAGGAACGGCAGATCGTCCAGCCCGAACAGGCGTGAGTCGGGCAGGTCGACCACGACCGCAGCCGCGACCACCGCAGCCACGAGCGTGCATGCGGTGGTCGCGAGCAAGCGACTCCGGAGTACCCCCACACGCCGATGGTGACACCGAAACCAGTCCAGGTCTTCGGGGCAGACCCTGAGCCGAAGTCCCGGGACCGCTCCGAAGCGCCAGGACGCCGTACGGCGGGAGAGTCGACGTACCTAATCAGGGGAGGAACTCATGAAGCTCTTCGTCACCTTGCTCAGTGCGCCGCTCGTCGCCGTGATCGCGCGGGCGCTGATGACACCGCAGTACCAGGACAAAGCCGACCAGCTCGACACCACGCGCTACCTGAACGCACTCGCGGACGCCAGTGCCCGCAACGACCTCGGCGCCCTGCTCGCCACAGCCAGCGCAGTCCTGTACGTCGCCACTGCGCTCAGCCTGGCCAGAATCGCGCGGAACCGCCTCGGAACCGTTGGTGCCGCACTGAGCGTGGTCGGCGCGTTCGGGATCTTCGCGGTGGCGGTGTTCGCCATGGTGGCCGGTCGGCTCGCCCAGGAGAGTGATCGGGCGGCAGCCGCCGCACTGCTCGAGCGGCTCAACAATGCGCCCGTTTTCGCGTCCTTCGTGCTCGCACTGCTGATCGGCGCGATCGGATCGGTCCTGCTGGGGATCGGGCTGTTCCGCAGCCGCAGGGTCCCGCGGGCGGCCGCACTGGTCGCAGGTATCGGTGGAGCCGGCCTGATGCTGACCGCGCCCGGACCGCTGGTGTCCTTCGTTGTCGGCGCTGCGATCCTCGCGCTGATCGGGCTGCTCTGGGTCGCGCTCGGGGCAACCCAGGAAACCGAACAGAGCGAGTCCGTTGCCGTCGGCACCTTGTGAAGACCTTCACAACACGGGGTGACATCGTCGTCACCCCGTGTTTCTGAGATGAGACCTGCCGCGTCAGTGGTCTTTTCGCTACCTTGGGGTATTGGTCCCCCCTCGATCTGCAGGAGGCTCCGTGAAGATCAACGACGTACTGCGCGGCAAGGGGCACAAGGTTGTCACCATCCCGCCGCAAGCCACCGTCACCGAACTCCTTGCCCTGCTGGCCGAACACAACATCGGCGCGGTGGTGGTGAGTGCTGACGGGTCATCGGTGGCCGGCATCGTCTCCGAGCGCGATGTGGTCCGCCTGCTGAACGGGACGCCGGAGGCCGGCGAGGTCCGGGTCAGCGCGATCATGACCGCCGAGGTCCACACCTGTACGCCGGACGACCTGATCGACAACCTGATGCGCTTGATGACCGACCGCCGGATCCGGCACGTCCCGGTCGTCGTGGACGGGGCACTGACCGGGCTGGTCAGCATCGGTGACGTGGTCAAGTCGCGGATCGGTGAGCTGGAGTTCGAGAAGGAACAGCTGTCCAACTACATCTCCAGTTAATACCGGTCAGGCCGTTATTCCGGACAGGTTCGGTCCGTGGGGCTTACAGTCCGATCATGAGTCAGACACCACCCCCGGCCGGGCCTCCCGGCGGCCAGCCGCCCTACCCCGGTCCGCAGCAGCCGGGACCACCGCAGTACGGGGGCCAACCGCCGTACGGGCAGCAAGCGCCGTACGGGCAGCAAGCGCCGTACGGGCAGCAGCCGTCGCCGTACGGCATGCCGCCGATCCAGGGCAACCCGTATCAGCAGGGGCCGCCGCAGGGCACCAACGGGCTGGCGATCGCGTCGCTGATCCTCGGCATCGTCAGCATGGTGCTGTTCAGCGTCATCCTGGGCATCATCGCGCTGCGCCAGATCAAGGAGCGCAACCAGAACGGCCGCGGCCTCGCGATCGCCGGTATCGCGATCTCGGGCGCCTGGGTGCTGCTGTTCGGCATCGGGATCGCGGTCGCGCTGACGACCGACAGCGAGCCGGACCGGGACGCCTCGGGGCAGGTGACCACGACGACGAACGTGCAGCCGACCAAGCTGAAGGTGGGCGACTGCGTCGAGAGCCTCCAGGAGGCCACGGAGGTCCGGGGCCTGAAGCTGGTGCCGTGCAGCGGTCCGAACGGCGGTGAGGTCTACGCGATCTTCCAGTTGCCGGCCGGGAAGTGGCCGGGGCTGACTGCCGTGCAGACCGCGGCCGAGACGGGCTGCAGCAGCCGCTGGGACGCCCTGAAGCGGAACGAGACCAAGCCGTCGGACATCTTCTACCTGCACCCCATCGAGAGCGGCTGGCGGCTCGGTGACCGCGGGACTACCTGTCTGGTCGTACCGAGCAAGTAACTCAGATGGCCACGAAGGTGGTCAGCATGAGGACGAAGAAGAGCAGGCCGGCGGCCATCAGCGCCGTACCGATGATGCCGAGGATGCGGCCGGCCTGCGCCATCCCGCGGTTGTTGTAGACGCCGGGCGCCGCGTCGATCTCGGCCAGCGACTGGCTGCCGAGCCACCAGGCGACCGGCGACAGGAAGATCAGGCCGGTGCAGAGGGCGATCACTCCCAGGACGACCGCGACGGTCGCCTGGGAGTTGTCCTGGAGGATGCCGTACGCCGGCTGGTGCGGCGAACCGGGCTGGACCGGGTAGAACGTGTGCGTCCGGTCGGTGGCGTCGGTGTACGACATCCTGTGCTCCTCAGGTCAGTTCGATCAGGTCCCCCAGTCCGAGCTCGGTGAGCTGCGGCCTGACGTCCTTGGCTTCCCCTACGACGACAACGAGTAGCCCGTTGGTTCCCACGTACTCCCGGTACGCCGCGGTGGCCTGCTCGGCGGTGGTGGCGGCGATCCGCTGCATGTAGGTGTCGGCGAAGTCGATCGGTACGCCGTTCGCGATGTTGCTGGCCACCTGCTGGATGATCGAGTCCGCCTGCTCGTAGCGCAGCGGTGCGGTCAGCGTGAGGCTGTCCTTGGCCTCCTGGACCTCCTGCTCGGTCAGCCCGTCCCGTGCGTCACGGAGGATCCGCAGTGCGTCACCGATCGCCGCACCGGTCACCTCGGTGCGGACTGCGCCGCCCAGCGTGAACGTGCCGCCCTTGCGAGGCGCTGCGAAGCTGCTGCGCGTGCCGTACGTGTAGCCCTTCTCCTCGCGTAGCACGGTGTCCACGCGGGAGGTGATGGTTCCACCGACCACGTGATTCGCCACGGCGGCCGGGCCCCAGGCAGCGCTACGACGGTCCGGACCGGCGCAGCCGATCACCAGCTGGCTCTGCACCGAGCCCGGCCGGTCCACCAGCACCACGCGGTCACCCGACAGGTACAGCGGCTCGGGAGTCTCCAGTGCGGGCCCGACCTCGGCCCGCCAGTCGCCGAACGCGTCATCGAGGATCGCAGCCACGTCCACACCGGTCGCGTCACCCGCGAACAGGATCTGCGCGCGCGCCGGACCGATGTTGTTCCGGTAGAACTCGGCCACCTGCACGTTGGTCAGCGGGCGGATCGTGTCCGGCGTCCCTGCGGTCGGCCGGGAGCGCCGGGTTGACGCGTCGAACAGGTAGGCGGCGAAGGCCTCGCGGGCCCGGTAGCCGGCGTTCGCCTTCTCCTGGTTGATCTCACCGAGCCGGATCGTCACGTGCCGCCCGACATCGGCGACGTTGAACGCCGGCCGGGTGACCGCCTCGGCCAGCAGCTTCACGGCCGGAGCCAGGTGCGACACCGGGACCGAGATCTCCACGTGCAACGCGTCCGAACTGACATCGACGCCGTACGCCGCTCCGTGCCGCTCAAGGGCCGCTGCGAAGTCGTTCGCCGAGTGCAGCTCAGTGCCCTCGTCGAGGGTGCGGGACATGATCGTCGCGACCCCTTCGAGCTCCCGCGGCTCCGCGAACAGCGGCATCGCCACGGTCACCCGGACAGTGGCGACGTACTGGCCAGGGCGGTCGAAGATGTGCACCGGCGTACCGGCGCTGGTGGTCGTGGTGGTCGACTCCGGGAACTTCCACGGGCCGGGCGGGCTGACCGGTGGCGGAGTGGTCAGGCTCTGGCTCATGCTTCCGCTCCATCGTCTTCGGTACGGCGGTAGGTCACCTGGGCACGACCGGATGCGCGGATCCACTCCCGGGCCGCGGCCTGGACCTGCTCGGCCGTCACGGCGCGGACCTGGTCGATCCGGGTGTTGATCCGGTTCGGGTCGCCGAACAGGAGCGCGTGGTGCGAGATCTCGTCAGCGCGGCCCGCACAGGTCGACAGCTGCTCCAGCCAGTCCCGCTCGGCCTGTGCCTGGACGGTGGCCAGCTCGTCGGCGGTGATACCGCTCTCGGCGAGCTTCTCGACCTCCTCGAGCAGTGCGTCCTCCACCTTCTGCAGGTCGATACCGTCCGAGGCGATCCCGGTCAGGGTGCCGAAGGACACCCCACCGATCAGCGGGAGCGCCCCACCGGAGACGGACTGGGCGATCTGCTCGTCGCGGACCAGGCGCCGGTTCAGCCGGCCGCTCTGACCGGCAGCCAGTACGTCGAGCGCCAGCCCGGCCGCATCCAGCTCCGGCGTCCCGTCCGGCGGCAGCCGGAACATCATGGTGATCAGATCGGACGGTACGTCGTCCGTCACGTCGTCGCGCAGCACCTCTGTGAGCGGCCCGATCGTGCCGTCCGGAGCGGGCGGCGGCGTCGGGATCGCCGGGAGATGGCCGAAGTACCGCTTGGCGGCGTCGAACGCGTCCTCGACCGACACGTCACCGACGATCGTCAGAACGGCGTTGTTCGGGCCGTAGTAGGTGCGGAAGAACGCGTGCACGTCCTCCAGCGAGGCCGCGTCCAGGTCGGCCATCGAGCCGATCGTCATGTGCGCGTAGGGGTGGTTCTCGGGGAACAGCAGCCGGACCAGCCGCTCGTACGAGTCGCCGTACGGCCGGTTGTCGTAGCTCTGCCGCTTCTCCTCCTTCACCACGTCGCGCTGGTTGTCCAGGTTCTCCTGGTTGAGCGCGTCGAGCAGATAGCCCATCCGGTCGGCCTCCAGCCACAGGGCCAGGTCCAGACCGCCGCTCGGCAGCGACTCGAAGTAGTTGGTGCGGTCGAAGAACGTGCTCGCGTTCAGACTGGCGCCCACAGTCTCCAGCAGGCTGAAGTGCTGACCGGACTGCACGTTGCGCGACCCCTGGAACATCAGGTGCTCGAACAGGTGCGCGAAACCGGTCAGACCGGGTGGCTCGTGACGCGAACCCACGTCGTACCAGAGGTTGACGGCGACGATGGGTACGGCGCGGTCCGAACTCACGACGACCCGCAGGCCGTTGTCGAGCGTCTGCTCCGCAAGGGGGTAGTTCAAGGGCATGCGGCCACCCTACGTGGTCACGCTAGGCGCTTGAGAACCTCGTCGTGCAGCCGGCCGTTGGTAGCCAGCGCGTTCGGACCGTTCGGACCGGGGGCCCCGTCGACCGAGGTGAACTTGCCACCGGCCTCCTCGACGATGATCGAAAGCGCGGCCATGTCCCAGAGGTTGAGCTCGGGCTCGGCGGCGATGTCGACCGCACCTTCGGCAACCAGCATGTAGGACCAGAAGTCGCCGTACGCCCGCGTCCGCCAGCAGTCGTCCATCAGACTGCTCCACTGCGTGGACTTGTCGAGTTTGTCCCAGCCCTTGAGGGAGGAGTACGACAGCGAGGCGTCCTCGACCCGGCTCACATCGCTGACCCGGCACGGCTGCGAGGAGTGCAGCGAACGACCGGTCCAGGCGCCATCGCCGTACGACGCCCACCAGCGCCGGCCGATCGCGGGAGCCGAGACCACGCCGACGACGACCTGGTCCTCGATCATCAGGCTGATCAGGGACGCCCACACCGGGACCCCACGGATGTAGTTCGCGGTGCCGTCGATCGGGTCGACCACCCAGCGCCGGGCGCCCCAGCCGGTCGTGCCCTCCTCCTCGCCGACGAACGCATCGCGCGGGCGCGCGCGGGAGAGCGTCTTGCGCATCACGTCCTCGACCTTGGTGTCGGCTTCGCTCACATGCGTCATGTCCGGCTTGGTGGCGACATGCAGGTCGAGCGCCTTGAAGCGGTCCATCGTGGTCGAGTCCGCATCGTCGGCCAGGATGTGGGCGAGCCGCAGGTCATCCGTGTGCGAGGGCATAGCCGGAAGGCTAGCTTGCGGCGAGGTTGAACCGAATAGGGGTTCAGATCGTGTGCACTGGTACGGGAACCACAAGACTGCCTGGAGGCGTCAATGTTCGAGCGCATCGGGGATCTGCCCATGCACGTACTGGTGATCCACGCCGCTGTGCTGGTACTGCCGGTGTCCGCGCTGACCGCGATCGTTTTCGCGCTCGTACCGCGCTGGCGGTGGCTGCTGCGCTGGCCGGTGCTGCTGCTCGGTGTGGGCTCGCTGGTGCTTGCGTACGTCGCCAAGGAGAGCGGCGAGGCGTTTGTCGCAGCGGTGCCGACGCTGCAGAAGGCGGTCCAGGTGCACCAGGAGCGTGGGGACCTGCTCTTCTGGTTCTGCCTCATCTTCGCTGTGGCGGCCGTGGCCGCGTTCCTGCTCCTGGGCGGGCCGTCGGCCCTGGCCAGCGGTAAGGGGGCCAAGGAAGGCCGCGGCCGGCCGCTCGAGCTGGTGACTAGCGCTGCTGTGATCGTGATCGGCGTACTGGTGATCTACCAGACCATTCGCACCGGTGACGCCGGGGCGAAGGCGGTGTGGGACGGGCAGCTGCCTAAGTAGTCGGTTCGGCGTCCTTCTGCTCGCGGCCCTCGCGACTGGCGAGGAGGCGGCGGAAGGACGTCACCCGATCGGCGTCGGCCCGGCCTGCCGCTACTGCTTCATCGAGCGCGCAGTCGGGCGCCAGCTCGGTGTGGGTGCAGCCCCGCGGGCAGTCCACGGTGATATCGGCCAGGTCGGGGAAGGCGTTGATGAGCTTGTTGGGCTCGACATGCGCCAGGCCGAACGAGCGGATGCCCGGGGTGTCGATGATCCAGCCGCCTTCGGGCAGCCGCAGTACGACGGTGTTCGTGGAGGTGTGCCGACCACGGCCGGTGACGTCGTTGACCACACCGATGGCCCGGTTCGCGCCCTCGATGAGCCCGTTGACCAGAGTGGACTTGCCGACACCGGAGTGACCGACCAGAACGCTGGTGCGGTCGTCCAACTGCTCGCGGAGCGCGTCCAGGTCGCCGCCCTGCTGCGTAGCGACGGACTCCACGCCTAGCGGACGGTAGATGTCCAGGAGCGGTGTCGGGTCGGCCAGGTCGGTTTTGGTGAGACACAGCAGCGGCCGCATCCCTGCGTCGTACGCAGCGACCAGGAAGCGGTCGATGAGACCGGTGCGCGGTTCCGGGTTCGCTACGGCGACCACGATGACCAGCTGGTCCGCATTGGCGACCAGCGGGCGCTCCACCGGGTCGTCATCATCGGCAGAACGGCGCAGGAGCGTCGTACGGGGGACTACCTCGACGATGCGGGCCAGGGTGCCTTCGTCGCCAGTGGCGTTGCCGTCGAGCTTCACCTGGTCGCCGACGATCACTCCGGTGCGGCCGAGCTGCCGGGCCTTCATGGCGGTCACCTGACGGTCGCCGACCCAGCAGGTGTAGCGACCGCGGTCCCGGGTGGTCACGAAGCCGATGACGGCGTCGTCGTACGACGGGCGGTCCTTGGTCCGCGGCCGGGTCCGGCGCTTGGGCCGGTCGTACTTGGCCTCCTCGTCGTACCGCGACATCAGCCGGCGAGCCCCGACCAGAGCTCGGGGAACTCGGGCAGTGTCTTCGCCGTGGTCCCGATGTTCTCGATCAGCAGGCCGTCGACGAGCAGCCCGACCACTGCGGCCGCGTGAGCCATCCGGTGGTCGTGGTACGTCGCGAACAGTCCACCCTGCAAGGGCTTCGGGCGAATCTCCAGCCCGTCCGCCGTCTGCGTCACGTCACCGCCCAGTGCGTTGAACTCGCGCTCCAGTGCGGCCAGCCGGTCCGTCTCGTGGTTGCGCAGGTGCGCGATACCGCGCAGGTACGACGGTCCGTCCGCGAAGGCAGCCACTGCCGCGATGACCGGGCTGAGTTCGCCGACCTGGCTCAGGTCGAGGTCTGCGCCGGTGACTCGGCCGGTACCGCGCACAGTCAGCCCGTCCTCCGACCAACTGGCCTCGGCGCCGAAGCGGCTGAAGATCTCAGGCAGCTGACCACCGGGCTGCGTGGTGTGCTCCGGCCAGCCGGTCACCGTCACCTCGCCACCGGTCAGCACCGCTGCGGCCAGGAAGGGGGCAGCATTCGACAGGTCGGGCTCGATGGCGCTGTCCAGGGCCCGAATGGGGCCAGGGGCAACCACCCAGCGGTTCGGCTCGGAGTCGTCGACCTGGACGCCGCGCTCGCGCAGCATCGCCACCGACATGTCCAGGTGCGGCTGCGACGGCACCGGCTTGCCGTCATGGCGGATGTCGACACCCTCGTCGTACCGGGCGCCGGCCAGCAGTAGTGCGGAGACGAACTGGCTCGACCCGGACGCGTCCAGCGTGACCGTGCCGCCACGGACCGCTCCGGTGCCGGACACCGAGTACGGCATCCGTCCGGTGCCACCGTCCTCGATCTGTACGCCGAGTGTCCGCAGCGCATCCAGGATCACACCCATCGGGCGCTCCCGGGCGTACTCGTCGCCGTCGAACTCGACCACACCGTCAGCCAGCGCGGCCACCGGCGGCACGAACCGCATCACGGTGCCGGCCAGACCGCAGTCCACACTCGCCGGGCCTTTGAGCGAGCCCGGGGTGACGGTGACGGTGGAGCCATTGTCGGTGATGCCCACGCCGAGTGAGGTCAGCGCCTGCCGCATCAGCGTGGTGTCACGAGCGGCGAGCAGACCCGTCAGGTGTGACGGGCCGTCCGCGATCGCCGCGAGGATGAGTGCACGGTTGCTGATCGACTTCGACCCGGGCACCGTGATCCGGCCGCTGACCGGCCCCTCGGCCCGCGGTGCCGCCCAGCCCTGCTCCTGACTCATCCCACTCCCTAAGCCCGTTTCTGCCTTGCCTTGAGCCTAGGCCATCCCGCTACGGGACCTTCCAGCCTTCCGGCAGCGTGATGGTCAGCGTGTTCGGGGAGTTGCCGAACTTCGGCACCGGGAGCGCCGTGGGGTAGGTGTAGTTGACCACCTGGATCGTGTCCCGCTTGACCGCCGGTTCGCCGTTCTGGGCGGGGGTGTCGATACCGCTCTGGAAGGCAGCCACCGGCAGCAGGGTCTTCGTGTCGAGGTAGTAGACCATGTGGATGCCCTCCGTGAGGTTGAACGGGTTCGACCACTTCCACTCGGACGGGTCGATGCCGATCTCGCGCAGTCCCCACATCAGGATCGCGGAGCCCCAGTAGTTGTTGTCGGACAGCGTGATCGGCTTGAAGTCGACCACCTGCTTGACGTACGTCTTCCCACCGGCAGTCAGCAGCGTCGGCTGGGCCGGGTTCACGAAGCCCTTGTTGGTGCGGAAGTAGGCGATCACCTTGTCCGCCTGCTCAGCGTTCAGCCCGGTGGAGACGATGGAGTCGCTACCGCCCTGGTACGGCATCTTCTGGCAGGCCATGTCGTCGAACCTGCTGCGCTCCCAACGCTTGCTGTAGTCCGACCAGAGCATCGGCTTCGGATCGCCGTCGGTGCAGACCTGGTTCGTCGGGTCCTTGTCCACACGGCCCTGCAGGATGCTCTGGGCGTAGTAGTACTTGTTGCTCTGGCGGTCGACAGCCATGTCGGTGATCGACCAGATCGGCTGCCCGGTGGCGAACTTCTGCGGGTCCAGGACCGTGGTCTTCAGCCGGGCGATCGGAGTGGCCATCTGACGCTTCATGACGCTCTCGTGGAACGCCTGCGGGTTCACCTCGCTCAGAGCCTGCTCGGTGACCGGCTGGCCGGGCTCGATGATCTTGGCGTCCTTGGGCGGCGCACCGGCCGAGGTGCCGCCACCGCCGTCGGACGACGTCTTCTTCCACAGCACGACACCGCCGACGCTGAGCACCAGGACCAGTGCGACAGCGCCGGCAACGATCAGCGGGAGTGTGCGGCTCTTCTTCGGCGGCTGCTGCTGCGGTTGGTAGAACCCCTGCTGCGGGTACGGCGGCTGTCCGCCGCCGTACTGCGGTTGCTGCGGCTGCTGGGGCGGGTACGGCTGCTGCTGACCCGGGTACTGCTGCGGGGGAGCGGCGTACTGCTGCTGCTGACCGCCGTACGGCTGCTGCTGTTGCTGGGTGACGGGTTGCCATGCGCGGCCGTCCCACCACCACTGCCCATCGTCACTGTAAGTAGGCACGACCTACAGATTAGGGCAGCGCCAGGTCAGCCGAGGTGCAACTCAGCCTTCGCGAGTCGGGCCGCGGCCTTCGCCTCGTGAGCAAGCTGCCGCGCCTCGCGCTTGGCTGCCTTGGCGCCGCGCTTGGTCTCCCGCTTGGCCGCCTTCGCACCATGGCTCGCCCGCCAGACCACACCCGGCTTGCCCTCGGTGTCGACGGCCGCGAGCAGCAGACCGCCCAGCAGACCCAGGTTCTTCATGAACTGGTACCGCTGCAGAGCCTTGGCTTCCTTGTCGTCCTCCTGCCAGAACGCGTGCGCGGCCAGGGTCGTCGGCACCAGCGAAGCCGCCAGCACCGTCGCACCGAGCCGGCGGCCCTTGCCGCTGGCGAGTGCGAGCCCGCCGAGCACCTGGGCGGCACCGTTCAGCCGGATCAAGTTGGCTGTCGATTCAGGAATGCGGTCGCCGACCTGTGCCGGGACGGCCTTCTTCACCAGCGGGACCAACCGGTCGGTCACGGGCTGCGCCTTCGGCACCAGCGGCTCGGGGTTGCGAAGGGAGCTCACGCCCTGGGCGACGAAAATGACGGACAGCAACGGCCTGGCCAGTGCACGCACGACAGTCATGCCTCCTTCATACACCACGTGTTGAGGCGTTCCCGGTACCCAGGCCCAACCGTCAGATGGGGCACCCGTCCGGACCGCAGGTGGCGTCGGTCGCGCTCGGCGAGCTGATCAGCGTCACCGGCTTGCGGTCGGCGTTCGCGCGGCGCAGCGCCTCGCTGAACACCTCCGCCGGCTGGGCGCCACTCACGCCGTACTTCTCGTCGATGACGAAGAACGGTACGCCGTTCGCCCCGTAAGCGAGGGCCTGTGCCTGGTCGGCGGCCACCTCGTCGGCGTACTCGGTTCCGGCCAGCACCTCGGCCACTCGGTCCGCCGGGAGACCTACCTCAGCGGCCAGCGCGGCCAGTGTGGCGTGGTCGCCGACCGGGAGACCGTCTGTGAAGTATGCCTTCAGCAACCGTTCCTTGAGCCGGCCCTGCGTCTCCGTGCCGGACTCGAGAGCCAGGTGCAGCAACCGGTGGGCGTCCACCGTGTTGACCGCCTTGGCCTGGTCCAGGTGGTACTCCAGGCCGAGCTCCGCGGCCACCTCGGTCACGTGCTGGTTCGCCTGCACGCCCCACGCCCGGTCGCGGCCGTACTTCTCGCCGAGCCGCGTCGGCAGGTCCCGCGGGTCGTCGTTCGTGGACGACGGGTCCAGCTGGAAGCTGTGCCAGACGATCTCGGCGGTGTCACCACTCTCGGCCAGCGCCTCTTCAAGGCGCCGCTTCCCGATGTAGCACCACGGACAGACGACATCGGACCAGACATCAATACGCATGTTCAGGACAACCGGTGCGCGTCCGAACCCATTCCGGGTGTGACGCGTCTGACGCCACATGGACATCACCGAAGCCCTCGTCCGAAACCTGCTCCGCGACCAGTACCCCGACCTGGCCGACCTGGAGCTGCGGGAAGTCATCGGCGGCTGGGGCAACCAGATGTGGCGGCTGGGCGACGAACTGGCGGTCCGGATGCCCCGCCAAGCCGGTGCGCCGCAGCAACTCGAACTCGAGTACCGATGGCTCCCGGCCATGGCTGACCGGCTCCCGCTACCAGTGCCGACACCGGTACGGCGTGGGGCGCCCTCGGAGCGGTTCCCGTACCCGTGGCTGATCACCCAGTGGGTGCACGGTGAGCCGGCGGACCGTGAGTTCGTCACTGCGGACGAATCCGGTACGACGCTGGGGGAGTTCCTGCGCGCATTGCATGTGCCCGCACCGGCCGACGTACCGCCGACTCCGCGCACCGGCATGCTCCAGCTGGGCCACATCGACCACTTCTTCGACAACGTGGAGCCAGGGGACGTCGTACGCGAGATCTGGGCGGACGCTGTCGCCGCACCGGCTTGGGATGGCGCACCGCTGCTCGTGCACACGGATCTGCATCCTGCGAACCTCGTGGTCGCAGATGGCCGACTGGCCGGGGTCATCGACTTCGGCGACCTGGGCAGCGGCGACCCTGCTATCGACATCTCCGCAGCGTGGACCCTGCTGCCGGATGGTGCGGCGAAACGGTTCTTCGAGAGCTATCCGGTCGACGATGCGACCTTCCGGCGCGCCCGCGGTCATGCGGTGCAGAAGGCGCTGTTCGTGCTGGCCATGGCGAACAACGGGGACAAGGGGCTGCCAGGTGGGAAGCCGACTTGGCGGGCGGCGGGGGAGCTGGCCCTGGAACGCGGCGTCGGCCGGTCCACCCGGTGAGGGTGGCCCGGCCGACAGGGGACTTCAGCGTGCGGCCTGCTCGATGGTGCGGGTGACCAGGCTCGGCTCCGAGAGCATGACCAGGTGCGAGGCGCCGGGTGCGTCGACGATCGTGGCGTGCGCCCGCTCGGCCATGAAGCGCTCACCAGCCGGGGGGATCGCACGGTCCTTGCCGGGGATCACGGCGTACTTGGGGAGGCCGGCCGGGGCGCTGGCCTTGATCTCCTCGGTGAAGACCGAGGCGGAGACCGGACGCTGCGACGAGGCGAGTACGGCGGCCTGGCGGCTGGGCAGGTCGGCGGCGAAGACCCACCGGAACGCATCCGGCTTCATCACCAGGTCCGCCCCACCTGGGTAGCTGATGACGTTCGTGGTGTCCGGTCCGATCTCGCTACCGGGGTACTGAGCGTTCAGAGCGCCGATCGTCTCACCGGCCTGCGGGATGAACGCCGCCACGTAGACCAGCGACTTCACCTCGGCCGCCCCGGCGAGCTCGGTGATCACAGCGCCGCCGTACGAGTGTCCGACGAGGACCTTCGGCCCGGGGATGCCGGCCAGGACTCCGTTCAGGTACTCGGTGTCAGTCGCGACGCTTCGGAGCGGTACGGCCGGGGAGACGACCGTGTAGCCGTCCCGCTGGAGCTTCTTGGTCACCTCCGACCAGCTACCGCCGTCGGCGAACGCGCCGTGGACCAGGACGATGGTGGGCTTGGGCTTCGGCTTGTGAGTCGCGGCAGCGGTGGTGGCTCCGGTGACTGTCAGCAGGGCTGTTGCGACGGCGGCGGTGAGGCGAAGGAGCTTCATCAGTTCGCACCACCCTCGACTGCGGTCGCGATGAAGTCGGCCACGGCCTTGGGCTGCGAGACGGCGACTGCGTGCGAGCCGTCGACCTCGATCGTGGTGGCCTTGGCGCGGGCCGCCATGGTCCGCTGGCCCTCAGGGTGGATGGCCTGGTCGCCGGTGGCGATCAGCTGGTAGACGGGCAGCCGGGTCCAGCTGGCCGGGCCGGACTTCTCCGCGAACGCCGCGGCGGCGATCGGACGCTGCGTCCGGCCGAGCAGCTCGGCGTCTGCGACATCGGCCGCGAACAGGTCGTGGAACTTGGCCTGGTCGATGCTCAGGAAGGTCTCCTCGGCACCGTCACCGGTCGGCAGCTGGTGGGGAACCAGTCCGGCGGCGAAGTCGTTGGCGGGGAAGCTGCCGAGCAGGTCCTGCAGGCTCTCGCCCTCGTCCGGGACGAAGGCGGCGACGTACACGAGGGCGGTCACGTTGTCGGCGGCGTTCGCCACGTTGGTGATCACCGCTCCGCCGTACGAGTGCCCGACCAGGACGACCGGGCCGTCGATCTCCCGAACCTGGGCGGCGATCCGGCCGGCGTCGTACGCGACGCCGTGCAGCTCGTTGGACAGTGCCACCGCCGGGATGCCGCGGCTGGTGAGCTCGGCGATCACGCCGGTCCAGGACGCGTTCTCGGCGAACGCTCCGTGCACCAGGACGACGGTGGGAGTCTTGTCGGTCATCTGTCTCGCACTCCTTCAGGAAGTTCAGTAGGTGATGACCTGAAGATTGCCGCGGACCGCCGCTCCGCCGGATCGACCGATCAACTGAACTTCTGGGGAGTGCATGAGGCCTGCTGGGGTGCCGGTGCACCCAAAACTCATGCGTTCGGGGGAGGGGCGAACCTCTCCAGCACCAGGCGGGTCAGCTGGACCCTGGAATTCACCTCGAGCTTGCCGAAGACCGACCGCAGATGCGTACCGACGGTGCTGGCCGAGATGACCAGCTCCTCGGCCGCTGACCGGTTGGTGTGCCCCTCCGCGACCAGGAGTGCGACTCGGCGCTCCATCGGCGTGAGCGCCTCCCACCCGGCCTCGGCCCGAGCCGGTACGGCGGCCCACCGACGACGCCGTACGCCGGCCGCCTGTAGCACCGCCTGGATCCGCCCTGCCGGTGCGGAGGCACCCAGCTTGGTGAGTGCGTCCAGGGCCTCTTCCAGCGTGGCAACCCCGGTTGCGCGGTCACCGCTCTCCAGCTCGGCCCGGCCGTAGCGGTCCGCGGCCAGTGCTCGCAGTAGCGGTCTCCCTGTGGTTCGAAGCTGCTCTGTGGCCGCAGCGAGCCGCTTCAGGTCGTTGCCTGCAGCGACAAGCTCGTGTGCGCCCAGCGCGGCAACTGACGGGCTGGTGGCGACCTGAGCAGCCAAGAGGTCCTCTGCGTCAGCACGCACCAGTACGTCGATCCGCTCCGGAAACTCATGCGGTACGTCGCGCAGCCGGGTGACCGCCTTGTCGTCGCCATCGGCGAGCGCCAGCAGCGCGTTGATGGTGCTGTCGGTTCCGGCGAGCTCACGCGCTTTGGTGGGCTGGTTCCGCAGCAGTGCGATCAGAGCGAGCACTTGATGGGAGGCCGGGACCAGTGCGGTGTCGTGGAGGTCCTTCATCCACCAGAGACCGGCCTTGGCCTCCTTCTCGGCGAGGTCGAGGTTGCCTGCCGCGAACTCGAGGCGGGCGTGCAGAACACTCAGGTGTGCCGCGGTCTGCCAATCACCGGCGGTCATCAGCTCACGACTGCGCTGCAGCGCTGCAGGGAGTTCGTCGGCCTCGGCGCGGCAGTAGAGCTCACCGACCTCGAGGACAGTGTCCGGGAGACTGCCCAGGTCTGACGCTGTCTCGCGAGCCTTGATGTAGTAGTCGCGAGCGGTGGCGTAACGGCCCGCTGCCCTCGCAGCTTCGGCTGCGGCTGTGTGGACGATCGCGCGGGCTACCGGGTCGGTCAGGCGGGGGAGCAATTCCGTCGGTGCCACCTCATCCGGTGCGAGCAAAGTGCGGTAGGCGGTGAGGCGCTCGGTCAAGTGCGGTGCTGCACCCGGGGCGAAGAGGTCTTGCCGCTGCAGACGGCCGGTGACCCACTGGCGTGGTGCCAGGTGCAGCCGGACGGTCGCGCGCAGATCCGGGGTCACCGGTCCGTGGTAGAGCGCCGTACCGCTGAGCAGGTCGTCGGCGAAGGCCGTGGCTCGGTCGTACTGGTAGGCGGCGAGCAGGACGGCGATGACGTCGACACCGACTTCGGCGCGCAGCGGGTCGTCAACCGCGGTCAGCTCGAACGCGTGCTGGATCACTTCGGCTGCTGTGGTGGACATGGTCGCGATCAGCTCCTGCGCGGCCTGCCGCAATGTGCTGACCGCTGCGGTGTCACCGGGCTGCGCGACTGCCAGGACGTGTGGCGCCGCGACGGCCGCGCCACGGCCGGCTGCGATCAGCTGGGTGGCGATAGCACCGTGCAGAGCCCGCTGCGCAGACGGCGGTACGTCGGCCAGGGTCGCCGAGCGCAGTAGCTCGTGCTGGAACCGCAGTGCCGAACCGGCGTCGGTCAGCAGGCCAGCGTGGATCGCCTCATCGAGCGCGGTCGCCAACTTGGCCACCGGCTCGGACATCAGCGCAGCAACATCCTCAAGCCGGAACTCGCTGCCGAACACGGCTGCCGTCCGGACCAGCGTCCGAGCATTCTCAGAGAGCCCCGTGCTGCGGCGCCGAACACCTTCAACCAGCCCGGGTGGCAGCGGACCGGTCGGGGCAGGAGCCGTGAGGAGCGGACCCACCGGCGTAACGCTCGCCGGGGTGCCTGCTGCGGCGCTGTCGAGGCTCGAAGCGGCTGGCGCTGTGTGCTCAAAGCCGGGAGCGTCTGGCGTGGTGTTGCCGAGGTAGAGGCCGGCGATCAGTTGCTCGGCCAGGAACGGGCTGCCCTGGACCCCAGCGAGCTGGAGGGCGAGGCCTGACTCGACGGGACGGTTGAGCCGGTCCTTCGCGATGTCCTGGATCGCCTCTGCACTGAGCGGACCTAGCTCGATGGTGTGCACGGGGACCTGAGTCTGAACCGCATTGACCAGCTGGTCGGCCACACCGCCAGGAGCCGGTCGGGTGGCGATCAGCCACAGCAGTTGGTGGCTGGCGAGCCGGGCGATGAGAACGCGCAGGGAGAAGGCCGTCAGCGGGTCAGACCACTGGGCGTCGTCCAGAACGACGAGCGCCTTGACCCCGTCCAACCGGCGACCGACGAAGGCGGCCAACCGCTCAGCCAGCCAGAGGGGTTGCGTGTTGAGCGCCGCCAGTTCCATGAAGTGCTCGGTGTCGATGAGCGGCTCGCGGCCAGCCCGCAGCGCCGGGGCGAGAGAGGAGAGCGGGCTGATGTCATCCGTCTGCTGCGCAGTCGCTTGCGCAACCAGAAACCCCTGCCGCTCCGCCTGCTCAACCGCCGCAGCCAGCAACGCCGACTTCCCGAGCCCCGGCTCCCCGCTCACAACCGCCAGCGACGCCGTACCGTGCTCAGCCTCTCGCAGAGCCTCGAGCAGTCGCCCAAGCTCCTCCGAACGCCCGCGCAACGGCTGCATGGTGCGTTTCTACCATTCAGGCGCAACGACGGAGGGCGAGGAGGGCGTAGGCACGTGCGGTGTGGAGCACTTCGGAGAGGCGGACGTGCTCATCCGCGGCGTGGGCGTAGCGCACGTCGCCCGGACCGTACTGGAGCGTGGGGATGCCGGCCGCCGCGTACTGGCGGAGGTCTGAGCCGTACGGCGCACCGTTGACGGGCGGCGTCGTACCGCCGGCGTCGATGGCTGCTTGGACGGTCTCGGGGAGCAGGGGGTCGTTGTCGGGGAGCAGACCGGAGGCGAATTCGCCGCCGGGCCAGGTGACCGTCACCGGGTGGTCGCGCAGCCAGTCGTCCTTGGCGCAGGACTCCGCGATCGCCGCCTCGAACGCCGCTCGGGCGGACTCGACGGACTCGCCCAGGCGGACGCCGTACCGGCCCTCTGCGATGAGTAGGTCGGGCACGGTGCTGGCCCAGTCACCGGCCTGGATGGTGCCGACCGACAATGGGTTCGCCAGGTCGAGGTGGGCGAGCAGCGGGTGCGGGTCGCGGTTCCGCTCCGCCTCCAGCGCCTGCAACGCGCTCTGCAGCACGGTGAACTTCTCAATCGCACTGACACCACGCGAGCGAGTCGAGCCGTGGGTCGCGAGCCCTGGAACCTCCAGCCGGAAGGTGAGCGAGCCAGCATTGGCCGGGATCACCGCACCGGCCGTCGGCTCAGCAATCAGACACGCCTCACCGGTGTGCCCCCGCTGCAGCGTCGCGAACGCGCCCGCGCCACCGTCCTCCTCACCGAACACGGTGTGGACGGCCAGTGGCTTCCGCAACTTCACCCCGGCCGCAACAATCGCCGCCACCGCACCAAGGAAGGCCGCGACCCCACCCTTCATGTCACAGGTCCCACGGCCCCACATCACCCCGTCCTCAACCCGCGCCGAGAACGGATCTCGGTCCGGCCACTGCGCGAGGTCACCCGGCGGTACGACATCCACATGCCCGTTGAAGATCAGACCCGGCGTACCCTCCCCGCCCAGCACGCCCACACAACCCCACGCGCGCTCCCGCTCAACCTCCCAGCCCGGAAACGCCGGGTCAGCAGTCAGAGCCGGCAGATCGATCTCCCAGTGATCGACAGCCAGACCCAGTGCCCGCAGCCGCTCCGCACACCACGACTGGATCTCACCCTCAGCCGGAGTCCCGTCCACACTAGGAATCCGCACCAACTCCCGCAGCTCCGCAACCACCCGCTCGTCGTCGACAGCCGCCAGGACCCTCTGCTCAACCTCACTCAGCATGCGCCCATCATGCATCGACCAACTCGAGCACGCGCCGCGCCCCGGCAGCCACCAGCTCCTCCATCACCGCCGACCGCCCGTGGGCGAACTCAGCAACACTCGCGTAGATCGATGCCGCACACACCGCCACCGCTGCCCGCCCACCTGCGCGTAGCGCGGCTTCCACGAACAACTCGTCGATCCCGTCCGGCGCACCGTCGCGCGCAGCCGACGCCGCCAGCGAGACGAGGTCGTACGCCCGTGATCCCGACCCCGCGGCCTCGAAGTCGATGATGCCGGTCAGCAGTCCGTCCGCGACCAGCAGATTGCCGATGTTGAGATCGCCGTGCACCAGGTCATCGGCGGGCAGCGGATGATCCCGGTACGGATGGCACAGCACGCCGTACCGTTCGATCAGGTCGGCCGGCTCACCGCCGTACTCGTGCACCCGCTCCCACACGCCGTCCCAGCCCTCGAAGACCACGCCATGCACGTAGCCCGACCAGTTCACCACGTCCTCGGGCACCAGGTCGCGCTGGAGCTCACAGGCCGCGATCAGCTGCCGCGCGATCGACTCGTCGACCAGAGCCCCGTCGCGGACCGGCGTACCGGTGACGAACGCCTGCAGCTGGTACGGCGAGCCGGCCGCGGTAGTGCCGACCGCCAGCCACTCCGGTGTCGGGTAGCCGACGGCGCGGGCCCGACGGACCAGGTCGGCCGCACGGTGGACGCGTGGCGCCCAGTCCGGATTGTCGGTCCACTTGAGGACCGCGCCGTCGGTCAGCTCGAAGGCGCCCGACTGGAGACCACCGGTCAGTCGCCGCACCAGCTGATAATCGGTGCCCAGGGCAACGTTTAGTTCGGCGACGACTGACTCGGTGGTGTCCATCTACGGTGTCAGCCGGTGGAGGTCGCGGGGGAACAGCGTGACCTGGCGGATGTTCTCGGCTCCGGTCAGGCGCGCGACGAAGCGCTCGAGACCGATGGCGAAACCGCCGTGGGGCGGCATACCGTGTTTGAACGCCTGCAGGTACGAGCTGTACGCCGGTGCGTCCGCCGACTCACCACGAGCTGCCAGTGCGGCCTCGTAGTCGCTGTAGCGGTGTAGGCGTTGGCCTCCGGTGACCAGCTCGACGCCACGGAACAGCAGGTCGAAGGAGTTCGACCAGCGTGGGTCAGACGGCTGTGAGTGGGTATAGAACGGCCGCTTCACCATCGGATAGCCCTCCACAGCAACGAAAGCGCTGCCGTGTTCCCGCAGTGCCCACTCACCGATTGCACGCTCGTCGGCCGGTGCGAGGTCCGGCTCGTCCGGGTTCGCACCGGCCAGCTTGAGTGCTTCGGAGAAATGCAGGACCGGGACCTCCGAAGGGATCTCCGGTAGCTCGACTCCGAGGCGCTCCAGCGCGGCCGACGCCCGCTCGCCCACCGACGACAGCATGGTGGACAGGACAGAGCGCAGTACGGCGAGAACGTCGCGGTGGTCCTGGATGAACCCGAACTCCGCGTCGAGCGACACGTACTCGGCCAGGTGCCGCACAGTGTCGTGTGGCTCGGCCCGGAAGACCGGTCCGACCTCGTAGACGCGTTCGAACACCCCCACCATCGTCTGCTTGTAGAACTGCGGTGACTGCGCCAGATACGCCGGTCCGCCGAAGTAGTCCAGCGCAAACACGTTGGCTCCGGACTCGGTCGCCGTACCGACGATCTTCGGTGTCTGGATCTCCGTGAAGCCCTGACTGTCCAGAGCGCTCCGGAAACCGTGCAGCGCCGCTGCCGCGATCTCCCAGCCCGCCCGCACCGCAGGGTGCCGTAGCGCCACCGGTGCGTTGTCCAGTACGACGGGCAGTCCGGCTCCGACTGTGGGTCGCCACAGCTCGATCGGCGGAGTCACGGCCGGCTCGGTGAGCGGCTCGATCACCGGGTCGACCAGCTCCGCACCACCGGGTGCCTGTGGGTTCGCGGCGACCGTACCGGTCACCTGAACCACGGTCTCCTCGCCGAGTTCGTCCAGCTGGGCTTGGGTTTCCGCCTCCTTCACGACAATCTGGCTGAGGCCGGACCGGTCGCGCAGGATCAGGAAACTGACGGCCGCCAGCCGTCGTCTTCGGTGCACCCAGCCGGCCACCGTCACGGTCTGGCCTACTGCTGAGGGGATCTCTTGGTTGAGAATTCGCATCACTGTTTCACCTCCAGGTCTGTGCTCGAACCCCGGAGGTGTGGGCGAAGGGGAATCTCGCGGTGCCACCACACCTTCACCAGAGCTGACGCTCTGGCCTCTTGCCGTGCATTCGCTCGGGAGTGTCTTCGCGACCGCTCCACGTGCCGCCTTCACAGCTACCGGCGACTCTCTCGGACGTGGCGTACGGCGCTACTTGGTTCCGTCAGCGCGAACAACAACCAGGATAGGCCAACAGGGCAATCAGTTTTCAGCGGCTGCCGCTTGCCGGCGGGATCTGCACGGAGTCGGTGTCCTCGCGGCCGCCGACCCGGGCGTGCACGGTGACGGTGTTCGCCGTGCCCATGCCGGGCCAGGCACTCCACTCCGAGTTGAACGCCTTGCGGTAGTTGTCGGTCCAGCAGGTCGCACGCCGTACGTCGGTCGACCGGGAGCACGTCCAGCCGTGGTCCAGCGCACTCAGGAACGACAGGTTGCGGCCCCAGGAGATGTCCAGGATCACCCGGCGGTCGGTGACGCCGTTCACCTTCAGGAACCGGTTGTAGACGAACGGGTTCGGGTCGTCGTGCGGTGACGGCGTGAGGATCTGCAGCAGCGATTCGTCGTTCCGAATCCCCGGGAGGGTCTCGGAATCGACGTCACTGACCAGTCCGGCCGTGGCGCTCACCGTGTACGTCCGGGCGCTCGCCGAACCGCCTTCGGGCACGTTGAAGACGGCACGCAGCGGCACGGGCTTGAGCGGAGTGAGCGACGTACAGGTCTTGGTGCTGGCGGAGCACTTCCAGCCGAGCGGGTTCTTGGCGATCGGCCACTGCAGGCTCGAGCCATAGCTGATCTTCAGCGTCACAGACGGACGGTCGTGGCCCGGAGCCACCGTCAGCACCCGGTGGTGCACATCTACGTCGTTCGGACCCTTGGTGATCTTCAGCAGGTTCTCGTCGGTGCGCGGCGGGGCTTCCAGAGTCCGCGAGTCGTCGTCGTAGAACCGGCCTGTCTTGGCGGACACCGTGAAGGTGCGGTCCGCGACCGAACCACCGGTCGGCGTCGCGAACGACACGGTCATCGGCTCCGGCTTGGCGGAGTTGGTCGCCGTACAGTCGCCCGTGGCCTTGTTGCAGGTCCAGCCGCGCGGGTTGCCAGTGAGGGGCCAGGACAGGGCCTTGCCGTACTTGAGGCCGATCACCACCGGCTCCTTGTTAGCCGCCGGCGCCTTGATCGTGATGATGAAGGTCATGCCGCCGGCCGCCTCAGCTGGCGCGCTACCTCCGTTACGCGGCGTCGGCGGCATGGTGATCGTCAGCAGGCCCTCGTCGAGCACAGGTGTCGTCGGTATGGGCGGAGTCGGCGTCGGCGTGGTTGGCGTCGGCGTCGTCGGCGCAGTGGTCGGGGCTGTCGTCGGAGCCGTCGTGGGAGCCGTGGTCGGCGCAGTCGTCGGCTTCACCGGCGGTGGCTGCGTCGGTGGCTTGGCCGGCGGAACAGTCGGCGGCTTCGCCGGGGGCTGCGTCGGCGCGGACACCGGCGGCTTGTTGATCGCGGCCGGGGGAGTGTCGTTGCCGGTCAGCGCCATGGCCGCGACGATCGCGGCCACTGCGACGACCACAACCGCACCGGCGCCGACTGCGGTCCGGGTGCTGTTCTCGGTGGCCTTGCGCCATGCGGTGACGAAGAAACCGACCAGTCCGATCTTCGTGCCGGACGCTGCGGCCAGGTAGCCGAGACCCGCCGTACCGAGCAGTGCAGGGGCGAGCAGTGCCGGCAGAGCGCTGTTGACCTCGACCAGCTCGAGGTAGACCGCGGTGCACTTGGCGCAATCGTCCAGGTGCTCGCGGACGTTGCGGTTCTCCCGCTTGGTCAGTCCGCCGCGCACATAGGCGCCCAGGCGCTCGGTGGTCCAGCGGCAACGGTCCCCGGCCACGTCCGCCAGGTGCTGCTGCAGATAGGCCTGCCGGAGACCCTCACGCGCCCGGTACGCCAGTGCGGACACGCCATTGGCGGTCAGCCCGAGCAGGGGAGCGATAGCGGCCGGCTTCTCACCCTCGACCTCGGTGTGCCACAGCACTGCCTGCCAACGCTCCGGCAGGCTGGCGAACGCCTTGGCCGCCGCACCGCTCTCGAAACCGGTGACAGTCGGGTCGTCGAAGGTCTCCGGCTCCCGCTCGTACGCCGCGATGTCGTCGGTGGTCTGCACCTTCTTGCCGGACCGGATCCGGTCGACGTGCACCCGCCGTACCGTCGTGAGCAGGTAGGCGCGGAAAGAGATGTCCGGGCCACCGCCGCCGCGCAGCGCGTCCAGGACCTTGGCGAACGCGTCACTGGCCAGGTCGTCGGCGTCCCCGGCCGGTACCAGCTGCCGCGCCATCCGCTCGGCCGCATGGTGGTGCCGGCCGAACAGCTCGCCGTACGCCTCCAGGTCGCCGTTGCGGACGCGCGCTATCAGCTCGCCGTCGCTCGGCCCTTCCGGCGTCTCCATCGATCTCCCCCGTGCTCTGGTCTCACTCTACTGACTCACGTTGTCACCGTCTGTCACATCGTTGCCGGTGACAAGGCTCCCACGTGGGACGCCCGGGCGCACCTCTTCTGACGCGGAACTCTGCCCCTTTCCTGACGAGATGACCAGCGGAGAAGTTACGCGAAAAAAGTTTTGCGAATCCGCGTCATGAAGTTCCCGCCCGGCTGTCTCATCCCTGGAACGACGCTTCCGGCCACCCGGTCGGGAGACTGAAGGGACGCCTCGAGGAGGGCCATGTCACTGTTCGCGGACATCCGCCGACGGTTCGACCTGCGCCCGCCGAAGTCCCTCAACCTGGCGGGGTCGCCCGCCCGGAGTACGCCGGGAGCGTCGTCCCCTGATCTGGGGTCATCAGGTGCACCGCTCGGGAGGAGGGACCCGCACGGAGCGAAAAAGCACGGGGGGTATCACGGGGGTTCAGGTACCGACCACAGCGCCTATCTCGCGATTGCCGAGGCGTTGCACGACGGTGCCGATGTCGTGCCTGCGAGTGACGAGGTCGGACGCCGCCTGGCGGCCGACGGAGTCTCACTGCTCGAGGCACTTGATGGGCTGAGTGCGCTGTACCGCTCGATCGCCGGGGGCGAGCCGGCTTTCGCCGCGGTACGCGCACTCAGTTCCAGCTGGGCCGAGGCCTCGCTGATCTATCTCCACACGCTGTCCTGCGAGGACCCGCTGACCGGGCTGTCCAGCCTGGCGCACCTGCGGTCCCGGCTGGGAGAGCTCTACCGAGAGGCGGAGTTCCGTGGAACTTCCGTACCGCAGACCCACGCACTGGTGGTTGTCGAGCCGCTCAATCCCCCGGGCACCTCGCCGTTCGAGCGCGAACTCCGCCTCGTCGACGTCGCGGAGTGCCTGCGGATCGTGTTCTGCGGCGGTGACGTACTGGGCCGCGTCGGCTCACGCCGCGCGGCGGCGCTCGTCGGCCGCGACAAGAACCTGCCGGACCAGGTCGAGACGGTACGAGCCCTGATCACCCAGTGGAGGCTGGACACCGACGTACCGCAGCTGGCCCGCGTCTGGATCGAGGGACTCCCCGGTTCGGAAGCCATGGCCGAGCGAGTACTCGACGAACTGGCCCGCCCATAGGACTCGCGTCCGGGCGCCAACAGGGGGGCGCCCGGGCGCATCAGGCCGGCGGCGGATCGCTCATCACGGGGTGAGCGATCCGCCGTCGCTTGTTCAGTCTTTTGTCGGTGGCACTGTCTAGGCTGTTCCTATGTGCGGTAGGTATGCGTCCAGCCGGAACCCGTCCGATCTCGTCGAGGAGTTCGAGATCGAGGTGGGCAACGTGCGCGAATCGGTCCAGGAGGCCGAGCCGAACTACAACGTCGCCCCGACCAACGAGGTGATCGCGGTCGTCGAGCGGAAGAACCGCGAGGTCCCCGACGAGACGATCCGCAAGCTCACCACGGTCAAGTGGGGCCTGGTGCCGTCCTGGGCGAAGGACACCTCGATCGCCTCCCGGCTGATCAACGCCCGGATGGAGACGGTCGCCGAGAAGCCCGCCTTCAAGAAGGCCTTCGCCACCCGCCGCTGCATCCTCCCCGCCGACGGCTACTACGAGTGGTACACGGCCGAGGAGAAGAAGGACGGCAAACCCGTCAAGCAGCCCTACTTCATCCACCCCGCCGACGGCGGCATCCTCGCCATGGCAGGCCTCTACGAGATCTGGCGCGACAAATCGGTCGCCGACGCCGAGTCCGACGAAGCCTGGCTCTGGACCTGCACAGTCCTCACCACCTCCGCCACCGACGACCTAGGCCGCATCCACGACCGCATGCCCCTACTCGTCGAGCGCGACCGGTACGACGCCTGGCTGGACCCGCTGTCCTCCGACCCCGACGACCTCCTCGGCCTACTCGTCCCAGCCGCCCCCGGCCGTCTAGAGGCCTACGCCGTCTCCACCGCCGTCGGCTCCGTCCGCAACAACGGCCCCCACCTCCTAGACCCCCTCCCACCAGACGGCTCACCCCCAGTCGGCGGCGAAGACGGCACAACGCTCTTCTGACCGCCGGGTGCCCGCGTCATACCGGCTCCCGCGCGGTCTCGCCGCACTCCCAAATCGAAGCCCCGGGCACCCACGACCGCGCCGTACGAGCTCCCCCCGGTCATCGGGGTCGCGCCCACCCGCTTCTGAACCCCGCTGCCCCACCACCGCGCCGTACCGGCTCCCACGTGGTACCGGCTCCCGCATGGTCTCGCCGCACTCCCAAATCGAGCCCGGGGCGCGCACCACCGCGCCGTACGAGCTCACCCCATCATCGGGGTCGCGCCCGCCCGCTTCTCAACCCCGCTGCCCACCAGCGGATGGGTCCACCCATCAGATGGCGGCGGGTGAATCCTGTGGTGTCAGTACGCCGATGGTCGGCCTGTCGGGAGCGCGGCTCGGCCGGCGGTTGCCCGCTGCACGGTGATCCCACTCGCGGCGCCCACCACTTTGTGCGCCGTTCGACCACGATTCGCCTCCGGGAATGGTTGATCCGTGCTCAAGGTCTTCGAAAGGAGTCGCCTTGGGCTCGCATCGACCACGGTGGCCGCCTGCGGATGGTTGATCGGATGCTCCTATAGCTGTCAAGTGGTGGTTTGTGGTTGGAGTGCTTGGCGGATGTGGGGTAGGAGTTCGCGGGCGATGTAGCGTTTGAGGCAGCGGATGGTTTGGGTTTTGCTGCGGCCTTTGGTGGTGCTGCGGTGGGCGTAGTCGCGGGTGGTTGGGTGGTGG